>JAWSVA010000003.1:0-813490 GCA_033852155.1 Gammaproteobacteria bacterium
ACCCTACACCCATTACGTCAAATATTATTCGTCCCTTTTTTTGAATTATTTATCTAGTAACCGCTAACCCTCTGACACATATGAATTTGATATTTCAAATCCCGAACATTTACTTTGTGGCGCCACAGCATTTTATTTCCAACATTGTTTTATCCTTTCTATATAAACCAATATTAGTAGCCTGCTTTTAACACATCTACACTATGATTCATTGAATTTTACTTTTGCTAACCAAGTCGCTTTTCCCCCATAACACCTATTTACAACTAATTTGTTTATACTAGATGCCATTTTTATGCCGTTGAACTGTCTATACTTTTACTATAACTTTTCTATTCTGGGTTTTTGACTGGGCTAATTTTATGGATTTTTCTGCTGCACACACCTCCATCCGCTCCATTGCTGACAATATATCTAAGGTAATTCACGGGCAGGATGACAAAATCAAACTTCTGGCCTGCTCCTTTTTATGCGGAGGGCATGTCTTATTGGAGGATGTTCCTGGCACAGGGAAAACTACATTAGCCAAGGCCTTTGCCAAATCAATTGACTTACACTTCCAGCGCATTCAATTTACTCCTGACCTTTTACCATCTGATATCCTCGGGGTTAATATCTTTGACCCAAACTCCCATGATTTTATTCTGCATCGCGGGCCTGTGTTTACGGATATCTTACTTGCAGATGAGATCAACCGCGCATCACCGCGCACACAATCAGCTTTGCTGGAAGCGATGGCAGAGGGACATGTAACCTTGGATCGAGATCAACACCCGCTTAATGATTTCTTTTTTGTGGTTGCTACACAAAATAATATTGATTCGCACGGAACTTATCCACTACCTGAAGCACAGATGGATCGTTTCTCTTTAAAGTTCAGCTTGGGGTATATCTCCCGCGAGGAGGAGATACAGATTCTTTCAGATATTACCTCACTCGCAAATATTGAATCGCTATCACCATGCGTTACCCGTGAAGACGTTGTGCTATTACGCAAACATTGCTCCGACATCAGAATAAGCGATGATCTTAAAGGTTATATCGTTGATATCATCACAGCGACAAGATCCGCTGAACACATTCAGCTTGGCGCTAGCCCCAGGGCATCTATAACTTTGATGAAGGTGGCTAAAGCACTAGCATTATTTGAGGGCTCTGAGTTTGTAACTCCAGATCATATCAAGCAAGTTTGTATTCCAGCTATTTCGCACCGCCTATCTATTGATCCTCAGGCTACATTTAGCGGAATTACGGCAGAATCAGTTGTCGGCGATATTTTGAATAGCATTCAAGCCCCAGGTTAAACCATGTTGCTACGCGCATTGTTTCTTATGTTTCGCCCTCTTTATAGTGGAGGGGTGTGGTTCCGCTGTCATTTTTCTAGTTTTGGCACAACCATCTTCTACTGCGCTTTTTTCACAGCGATTATTGGCTTGGATGCAAAATCCAACTTAAGCAGCCTAATCTTATCTCTTGCATGCTCGATTTTCTTGCTCTCTTTTTTATTCTGCCTTTTTTTTCGCCCAAAAGTATCTATCAAAAGGGATCTGCCCGAGTTTGTCACTGTAGGGGAAAAGTTCTTCTACACTATTAAGCTCAATACGGATAAACATAAAAATGTGCGCGGTCTTTTAATTTGTGACCAACTCAAACAACCTTTCCCCAATTTTACTGAATTTAAACATGGATATGCTCCTGATAACCTGAGCTCAAATTTTTTTGACCGCTCTGTTGGTTATTATAAATGGATATGGATGCTGCGCTATCTGCGCGGAGGGGATTCGATACGCCGTGAACTTGATACCACAGCTCAGATTAAAAGTTGCAACGTAAAACTTTCATTCACCCCTACCAGAAGAGGGATGATATATCTTTCGGGAATAAAACTTTTTCGCCCAGACCCTTTTGGACTATGCTTTGCAACTAAAACCATTAGCTGTAGTGATTCACTTCTGGTTCTACCGAAAAGGTATGATGTTCCGCGCATTAATCTTCCTGGTAGCTCACCAATCCATCAACCTGGCGGAATTCCATTTTCATCATCTATTGGTGAGTCTGATGAATTTTCTTCATTACGTGAATATCGCCCTGGAGACTCGTTTCGCGGCATACATTGGAAGAGCTGGGCCAAAACCGGAAAACCAATAGTAAAAGAAACTCACCCTGAGTTTTTTATCCGCAATGCTCTGATACTGGATACAATCGTTAACCCAGAAAAGCATGAAATCTTTGAAGAAGCGGTCTCCGTGGCTACATCATTCCTTTGCAAAATTGACACCCAAGAAAGCCTACTTGATCTGATTTTTGTTGGCGATAAACCATATAATTTTAGTATGGGGCGTGGGTTGGGCACACCATCCTCAATGATGAAGGTATTAGCTTGTGCGAAGATGGCTTCTGATAAGAGTTTTAATGCACTTGCCTGCGCAGTATTGAAAAACTCTGCCCTTTTTAGCGGCTGTATTTTGGTCCTTTGTGATTTTGATGAACAGCGCCGCGCATTACATGCGAGCTTAATACAAGCAAAAATCAAGGTACTGACCTTGGTGATAACTACAGGTGAAATTGAGAATAAACCCAAAGATGTAATCACCCTTAATCCAGGCAATATACAGGAAGGGTTGAGTCAATTATGACATCTAGCGCACCAAAACTTTTGATTGGATGCAGCCTACTCCTTTGGGGCTGGCAGCAACAGGTTCTATGGGCCGCAATTCCCATGGCTATCCTGGCTGAATGCGCCACTCTAATAAAAACCAGAATCGACATATCACGCAAAGAACTAAATATTCTCTTTGATATGTGCGCCATCTTTTTTGCCGGCTTACTTGTTTATGGATTAGTATCGTCAAGTGGTTCAAGAGCAATATTTCTTCTGGTTCTGTGGTTACCCGCTGTTCTCTTTCCTATGATATTGGTACAGCGCTATAGTTCTGCATGGAAAAAGATTCCGTTAACCGCTATTTCACTCAAAGCAAGAAAGGCCGAACAAACAGATAGATCAATTGATATCAGCTTTCTTTACTTAGCTGCAGTAATTGTCGCCGCAAGCTCTTCCAATATTACCCCGCTATTTTTCTACCTATCCATCTGTGGATTATTTTTGATTGCGGCCTTGAAATTACGCGGTAAATTTTACTCTATATGGCCACTTATCATTTGTTTTCCTTTAGCAGGAGTTAGCGGTTTTATTATCGATGCAGGCATCATTCGCTCCCAACTATATATGGAGGAGAATATTGGGCAGTGGTTTTTAGATTGGTTCGACAGTAAAAATGATCCATTTAGACGCGACACAAGAATTGGCTCCATTGGTTCATTAAAAGGATCTGGAAGAATCATCTACCGAATTAAAACCAAAAAAGATGAAAAGCCACCAAAACTGATTCGCGATGGGAGTTTTGACACCCTTATTGGCAACACATGGAATGCAAGTGACATCACCTTTTATCCTCTAAAAAGGGATAATTTAATGGATTGGAAAATAAACCACTATATAGAGCCTACAGTAAAACTCGTAAAAGATGGGCATGCAATAATCAGTGGTTATTTTGATGATAATGCCATTATCGCCACACCAATTGGCACCACTAGGATAAACAATCTTCCGGCAGAGAAGGTTGAACAGACTAAACTAGGGACCATCAAGGCGAGCAACATTCCCGGCATGATCTCTTATGAAGCTACATATTCAACCTACAATTCAATAAATGGGGAGGCAAACTTCCCGCCAAAAGAGCGTGACTTACATATTTCAGATTTTTATCGGCAAAAATTAAGTCCGTTTTCAAATAAACTACAGCTACAGCAAAAAAATCCAGCTGAGCTGATTTTTGCACTGAAGAATTTTTTCCATGATAACTATAGCTACTCCCTTGACCTAAACATTGAAGATAACGATCTTCCAGCAATAATGGATTTTCTGTTGAATACAAAGTCTGGACATTGCGAGTATTTTGCCTCTGCCACCGTATTATTACTACGCAATGCCGGCATACCAGCTCGTTATGCCACTGGGTTTTCCATACAAGAATATAGTGATATTGAAGATGCTTGGGTTGCACGTGAATACCACGCCCATGCATGGGCATTGGCATATATTGATGGCAGATGGACTAATGTAGACAATACCCCTCCAATTTGGTTAGACGAGGATAAAACAGAAGATGATATATTTTTATCCATATATAACCTGCTCTCTTGGGCTAGATTTACCTATAGTAAATGGCGCATGGAAACCAAAGAGGTTCTGCCAGATTCATACATCTATATTTTGGCTTTTATATTAGGCATGTTTTTGTCTTGGCGTTTGCGTAAGCGGCGCCAACAGAAATATAAGAGCACAAATACCCAAAATTTGAATCCGTTTGCTATCGACAACCCTTGGCAAGATTTCTTTATCCATATCGAGAAACAAACTATTGAGCGCCGCGAGCACGACACTCTGTTTGATTGGTTGGCACGCTGCAGACCTTTGCTTACAGGCGATAAAAGCAATAATCTGAGAAAAATACTTTGCGCTTATTACGCCTATAGATTTGATCCAGAGATTGATAAAAGAAGTATTCGCCAGGATATTGATAAACTGGTGCACCAATACGAAAAAAAATAACACGTTCCCCTATGCGCACTACTGTCCGGGATATTTAAAATTAAAAAACAAGTTGGCTGAGCGTAACCGAAGCGTCCTTGTTTAAATTAATTTTTCTTGACCCTTCGGCCTTGGTTTATCTCGAGCGTAGCCGAGAGGCTCAGGAATCTTGAAAAATTTAAGTGCCAAATAAATTATATATCTTTTAAACATATGTCCTGCAACCATTTTAATCAAACATAGTTTTTTATTACTGACAGCAGTGCGCCTGCGCGGGAATGACGCTGTCATTTACTTCTGACACTCTGGGCAATAAAACGTCGAGCGTTGCCCTTGGCGAATCTGCTTAATTGTCCCTTTGCAGCGCACACAACTCTCCCCAGTTCTACCATATACATTTAATTGCTGTTGGAAATAACCGGGTTTTCCTTCACTATTGGTAAAATCACGTAACGTAGTACCACCTGATTCTATCGCTTTTTTCAGCACTTGTTTTATGTTCTGCACCAAAAGATCAAATTTATCCAGTGATATATCTTTGACTGCAGTTTGCGGATCAATGTGCGATAAGAACAACGCTTCATTGGCATAGATATTTCCAACTCCAACCACAATATGGCTATCCATCAGAAATATTTTTATCGCTCGTGATTTTCCTTGAGATTTATCAAATAGAAATTGTCCATCGAACTCTTCATCTAATGGTTCGATACCAAGTGTTGATATCAGCTTATGCTCATTAGGATCTTTATCGGTCCAGAGAATACAACCAAAACGCCGTGGATCGTGATAACGCAAGACCGTACCGTTAACGAAATCAATATCGACGTGGTCGTGCTTTTTTAACTCTTGCTGCTTATTAACCACTCTTACACCACCAGACATTCCAAGGTGGATTATCAACGCCCCTGACTGCAGTTGAATAATGATGTATTTGCCTCTTCTGTTTACACCTTTAACCTTCTGACCTTTAATTAATTCGGAAAGATCTACAGGAACCGGCCAGCGCAGGCTTGAGTTTCTTATCTCGGCACCATCTATTATCTTGTCGTTGATATGTGGCCTGATGCCGTTACACGTCGTCTCTACTTCTGGCAGCTCTGGCATAATTTGTATCACCCATTAGTGGTTTTAAAGCATTGCGTAAACTCAGGAACATATTGGGGTTGACCTTCTCTTCCCTTGCAAGCAACCCTTTCATATACGGCCGTTGCTTTTGTGAAACTGCTCCGGGGCAGTTATCCACAACCAAGGGTAGCTGTGCAGCATTAGAGAAATCTGTAATCTGCCGCTCTCTTATATAGACAAAGGGCCGAATAACTCGAAGATCACCCACATCATTTACATAGTGCGCTTTCATGGTCTCGAGTTTGCCAGTATAGAAAGCTGACATCAAAAAGCTTTCCGCCAGATCATCAAGGTGTTGCCCAAGAGCAAGAACATTATACCCTTCACGGCGAGCCGCTGAATAAAGCATTCCTCTTCTGATTCGAGAGCAAAATGAGCAGTAAGAATCATTTTTCATTGAGATCTTGGCTTGCTCAAATATAGAGAACTTTTCTACAAAATATGGGATATCCAGACCTGCCACATAATCAACCAAAGACGATAGATCATATTCATCCACCATTGGATCAACGGTGGCAACCCCTAACTCAAAATTAATTGGCGCATAACGCTGAAAATGGATCAGGGTATGCAGCATTGCCATTGAGTCTTTGCCACCAGAAAGCCCCATCAATATGCGGTCGCCATCCTTGATCATCTCGAAATCGGCTATCGCTCTACCCACATAACGTAAGAACTTTTTTGGGGGCGTTATATATTCAGTCATATCTCTTCTCTCCACGGCTGGATCATTTTAACCTGAAGAGTGGCAATAGCAGAATTTTTAACTTGCAATATCACTGCATTTCTTGCCATAAAATCACAATGTTCCGAAAATAAATATTATTTTTTATTCTGAAAAATCAACAAGGTACTCATAACGCTAACAGCAATTAAATAAATATTTTTTAAATCCCTAGCATTAGCAAAACTCGCTTCATATACTATCGGAAATTATCACCAACAGTCGTTCTTTCCCAGGAGTCAAGGACATGATTACAGGTAATATTTTTTCTCAAATCTTCGGGAGTTCTCCCGTAAAGCCCCTGCAAAAGCACATGTATAAAGTCTATGAATGCAGTAAACAACTAATACCTTTTTTTGAGGCTGTTGGTAAAGAAGACTTTGAAGAGGTTGCAAAAATTCAGGAGCTAATTTCTGACCTTGAGCATGATGCAGATGTACTCAAAAAAGAACTACAGTTACACCTGCCAAAAAGTCTATTTATGCCGGTTGATCGCAGAGATCTTCTCGCTGTACTTAAAACTCAAGATAAGATCGCGAACAAATCAAAAGATATCGCTGGAATCATCTTGGGCAGAAAGATGAAGTTTCCTTCACCACTTAATGAGGCATTTATTGAATATGTCACCCAAAGTGTTGAGACCTCAAAACAAGCACTAAAAACCGTAAATCAACTTGATGAGTTGGTAGAAACCGGCTTCAGTGGTAACGAAGTTGATTTTGTACAAACCCGAATTAAGGAACTTGGTCAGTTAGAAAGCGAAAATGATGACCTACAAATAAAAGTCAGGGGCACTCTATTTGAGATGGAGAAGGATCTAAACCCTGTAGATGTAATCTTTATATACAAGATCATCGACTGGACTGGAGACATAGCTGACCTAGCTCAAAGAGTAGGTAACCGCCTTCAACTAATGCTTGCTAAATAACTTAATAGAGGAATTGATAATGGACCAAATGCAAATTTACTTGGTTCTCGCTGGTGTCTTCGGTCTTTTCATGGCCTGGGGTATCGGAGCAAATGACGTTGCAAATGCAATGGCAACATCGGTTGGCTCAAAAGCGTTGACAATTAAACAGGCAATTATTGTCGCGGCGATCTTTGAGTTCTCAGGAGCAGTTCTTGCTGGTGGCGAGGTTACCTCAACCATCCGCAAAGGAATTATCGACCCGACATTACTTAGCAACAATCCTGAATATCTTGTTTACGGGATGCTAGCGGCACTTCTAGCCGCCGGGATATGGCTTTTCGCAGCCACAAAAATGGGGTGGCCGGTTTCAACCACACACACTATTGTTGGTGCTATCGTTGGTTTTGCCGTAGTTGGTATCGGTCCAGACTCTGTCAAATGGAGTAAAATTGGAGTCATCGTAGCCACATGGGTTATATCTCCAGTCATGGCCGGAATAATCGCATTCCTGATATTCCGGAGTGTACAAAGGTTGATTCTCGACACTAAAGAACCTATCGAAAACTCGAGAAAATATGCGCCAATGTATGCCTTCCTTACTGGCTTCTTTATGTCTTTGGTTACCCTGTTCAAAGGGTTAAAACATATCGGACTTGAGTTATCTACCCTACACAACATACTTATAGCAATTGCAGGCGGAGTTGTTATCGCTCTTTTGGCAAAGGTATATATCAGTAAAATCAAGATAGATCCAGAAGCAGACAAGCAATTCCACTTTACCAACGTTGAAAAAATCTTTGCTATTCCGATGGTCATTACTGCATGTGCAATGGCATTTGCCCATGGTTCTAATGACGTTGCCAATGCGATTGGCCCTGTTGCTGCAATATTTAGTTTTGTCAGCAGCGGTGGTGAAATTGCAGCAAAAAGCGCCATTTCACCATGGATACTACTTCTTGGTGGTGCAGGCATTGTTGCTGGCTTAGCTATGTTTGGCCACAAGGTTATTGCAACTGTTGGAACTGGGATTACCGAACTAACCCCAAGTCGTGGTTTTGCATGCGTACTTGCAGCAGCTACCACAGTTGTGATTGCCTCTGGTACTGGCATTCCAATATCAACCACTCACACTTTAGTGGGTGCTGTTCTTGGAGTTGGTTTTGCCCGCGGTATCGGCGCCCTTAACCTTGGGGTTGTTGGAAGAATCTTTGTATCTTGGATTGTAACGCTTCCTGCTGGCGCAATTTTATCCATTCTATTCTTCTTTATGTTTAAAGGGATGTTTAGCTAAATGACTGACAAATATGGCGTAATTGGAAACCCGATTAATCATAGTAAATCCCCCAAAATCCATACCCTGTTTGCACAACAAACAGGGCAGGAGATCAGCTATGAAGCCATATTTTCTGAAGTAGACGCTTTTATAAAGACCATACGCTCTTTTCAAGAATCTGGCGGCAAAGGGATGAATGTAACCGTCCCTTTCAAAGAGAAAGCATGGAACCTTGCAGACAACCTTTCTGATAGAGCCCAACTTGCCGGAGCGGTAAACACCCTGATCTTTAACAGCGATGGCTCCATCACTGGCGACAATACCGATGGAGCTGGACTGGTTGCAGATATAACTCAAAATCTTAAGATGGATTTTACAAACAAAAAAGTATTGCTTCTTGGAGCAGGAGGGGCCGTTCGCGGAGTACTTCTTCCAATAATTAAAGAATCTCCAAATGAAATAACTATTGCCAATCGCACAGTCGCAAAGGCTATAGATCTTGCAGCAACATTTGCCTCTAAAACTAATATCTACGCCTGTGGATATGACCAGTTAGAGGGGAAACAGTTTGATGTGATAATTAATGGCACTTCAGCAGGTTTGAATGGAGAAGTCCCGCCAATACCTACATCAATTATTGGAGCTAACTGCTGCTGCTATGACATGGTCTATAGCGATGAACCTACTGCATTTGTGACATGGGCGCAAGATGGTGGTGCAGCTATTACCGCTGACGGGCTAGGCATGCTTATCGGACAAGCAGCTGAATCATTTTGTATTTGGCGCGATGTGATGCCTGATGCAAAGGCCATAATGAATGCCATTAGACCTTAGCTTGTTTGCAGCGCTTAAAGACAGGTTAATAAACCTGCCTTTAGCACTATTAAGATTATTGTTATCTTAACTTTCTTTTATAACGCCTTAATAAGAAATCTATAAACTCCCAGTTATAACTTAAACCTTCATGAGCTTTTCCTTTTTCAAGAAGATCTAAACCAACTTGGGTGAATTTGATCTCTTTATAGCTTCCACCAGAAGATTTCCAACCATCGCGCTCTTTGCGCTTTCTTTGGGCAGAACTCAGCGGCACCCTCTCTTCACTTAACATAACTCCTCCTCGCTTTACTATTTCGCGTTATAGAATGCAATAAAGTTCACTGAATCTGCGTAGCAAATTGTCAACTGCCCCTGTCGGGTATTTTCATTCCATTAGTAATTAATTAAAAAGTTAGAGCGCCCAGTTCCTAGCTTTGCGGGAGTACTCAAAGGTTACATCATTTGAGTACTTTCTAACTTTACCAACCCTTAATGTATTGATGTTCGGATTAGGATTGCAATAGTCGCATGTTCTTTTAGCACATTTCAATAAAAAAAAAAGTGAATTTACTTTTTTAAGGAACAGTTCTCAAAATCGAATTAAAATCTTAAACAAAACTGCATCAAAAACATTCCCCAGTATCGATCATAATCAACGTTAACTTCATTAACTGCATGAGCAGCGCCCTCAATATAATGGTACTCCCCACGCAAAAGCATATCATCAGTTATATTCCAGGTAGCTCCTGCAATATAAGCCTCATGGTAATTATATCTTGGATTCCCACCTAGTGACAAAGGTTCCCCTTCCTTATCATCTTTATTTGGATAGTAGATACCGTGGCGCAAAAAACCAGAATATTTATGGTTAAAATGATATTGCAACTCTAAATAAAAATGCCGCGCTTTATCATAGCGTCCTGACATCTCGCCTTCAGATAATACAGAAGAGGTGCCGGCACCTAAATCCTGCAATAAAATGGTTTGCACATGAGCCCAATGAGATACGGGGTGAGTATATTCACTAGAAACCACCCAATCATCACCTTCATACTGCAACGAATATATTATAAATCTGTTCTCAGCAAAAACACTATCATTTACCCATATAGCTTGATTGCCGGCCTGAAGAAATGTATATCCACCTTCTGCCTCAGCATTGACCTTAAAATATGAGGTTCCAAATTTCAATTTATTCCCAGGAAAGTCATATATCAGCCTTACAATATTTCTAGCTTCAGTATCTGTGGTACATGTTTCATACCTAGGAAGACACCCTCCATCCTCAGTTGATTTTCCATACAACCAGTTTAATGTAAGCCCACCAAACACCCCATTTGTTGACACTTCTAACTCAATCCCCTCTGTGCGCAGAGATAGGTTTCTACCATCTTCAAAGTACATGCTTTGCGGCAATACCACTCCACTGCGACTAAAGGGGAAGTCGCGAGTTTCATTGTATAATCCATAAGGATTTTTTAACCTTCCGAGACGAAGATTGAATTCTGAGTTTTCATCTGAATACAGATTAAACCCAACAAGAAGATGATCTACAGTGAGATTTTCTTCGTTGGTTTCTGTATCACCAAAATTCCTAGAAAGTAGCATAGTCGATAAAAATACACGTGACCATGGCTGATAGTGCATACTTAATCCAGCTTCGGTAAAATCAAAACTTCCACTTTCACTATCCGTGAGAATGAATTTATTGCCATTAGTTTTCATGAAGCTCTGACTGATAAATCCATGCAGCTCCAAATCACCTATTTCAATTGCCTGAGATAGGTTTGTAGCTAATAGCAAAATTAATAGGACAAGAGTTTTATTCCAGCGTAAGAACATTTATGCCAACCTCCTCTTCAAAAACTGCTGCGCTCCTATCAATATAACCAACTGCACCCGGAGTATCTTTTATTACTTGCAACATCTCCTGCTGCGTCTTAACCTCTGTCGCTCCTCGGCCTGTTCCGGAAAACACAACTCTATCCCATGAGTGCTTAACCTTGCGTGGCGTTATATGTAATACATCTCGGCAAAATTTATTATGTAGGCTATTTCGTTGTTTTAACATCACTACTTTTATCCCCACTCCTCCAGGCCATGTTCTTCTTCTACCAAGATAGATTGCTAACAACTGATTCGTTGAGATGGTTTGTTGTAAAACATTACTATTGGCAATAATCTCAATAGCTTGAGCTTCTTTGGGGGGGAATAAGAAAAAAACCATTATAAGAAATACAGCCATTGCTGTATTTATTTTTATGCATCGCTTTGGCAAGCAGCCTTTACTGCCAGCAGGCACGGTCATTTTATAGTTATTATTATGCTTAGCCCGCATATCTCACATCAACATGTATATTCAAGTTTTATTCAATGATCGTAATTATTTATACGACTATTTTTATGCAGTTTATCATCGTCTTAAAAAATTTTACAGGGTTACTGCCATCCGATAACAATCTATTGCTGCTTCAGGACCTTCAAGGTGTTCCAGTAATAGCCCAAGGGTTTTCAGTGCTTCTTTTGTTGGCTGCTTATCTATACTCGCCTGCATATATTCCTTTGCCCGAGTCCAGATCTGAGCTCTCTCCGCTAATCTACCTGCTGCTAAAAGCAGTTGCGCATCACTTGGATGTGTTTTTAGCCACTCTTCTGTCTTTGCCAACATTTTCTCCGGTTGGGATGTTTTTATTGTTCCATATAGTTCAACCAACTGTGAACTCCAGTTCTTTTTCAGCGATTCACGCAAAACTTTTTCTGCTTCATTTGGAGCGCCATTACTAATAAGTCCTTGAGCATACTGCACAATAACTTCTGCATTCAGCTTTATTGTTTTTGGCAACTGATTCCAGGTACTGTTTAGTACATCTATTCCGCTATTCTGGGCTGTTTGCAACAAGGAAACATTTAATTTTATCTCATAATCCAGTGCTGTTTTCTCATCTATCATCTTGCGTTTTTTTGCTACTGGAACAATTGCACTAAGGGACTGCCAATCACCTGCATTTTCATAGCTTTCTATTAAACGTAAAATAACTGGCTCATGATTTGGTTTTATCTTATTTAGGTGCCCAAGCTTTGCTATTGCTGATTCACTATTTCCTCGTTCCATATGCAATAAAGACTGCACAAAACCAATAGCGAGCTCTGGTCTATTTTTACCAATGGCTGCCCTAGCAAAATACTCGTCACTCTTAGAGAAGCCCCCCTGACAGTGAGCAGCAATTGCTGCACCGATATAGTTCAGCTGTGGACGCTCACTATTTTTTATCTCTGCCAGTAGCTTTTTCTCTGCTTCTGCATAACACCCTTCCGCTAAAAAGGTTATCCCCTGGAAAAACTTTTTACGCGCATCAGCCTTCTTTCTTCCAGAAAACCAGTGAGATACCTGCCATGGCGAACCTAGCAGTGCCTTAATTATTAGCAATAAGACAACCGTCAACCCAAGAGCCAGCACTGATATTACAGCAGCAAATGCCAAGGTCATTTCAATTTTTGTTTTAGCCACATGAATCAGAACATAACCATTATATTCTTTAACGAAATAACCAAAGGCCATGCTTAAAGCCAAAATTGCTAATATAAATAAAATCCGCTTCATTTGATCTGCGCCTTTATCTGAGATGCTGCAGCTTTCTCTGCTGCTCTTTGTATAGATGCCTTTTCAGCAAGTATTACATCTATTGTCTTACTGACATTTGGCAATTCAGGATTCAATTTAATCTTTTTTAGCTCCCAAATCATCTTCACTGTTTCCAACACCTTTGAGTCATTCTTATCGAAATAACGGTTCACCCAGCTTTCTATTATCTCAAGATTATTACTAAACAGATCCTGATCTCTGTTCGCTAAAGAGATACGCATAGTTTGTATTTTCAATTCCAAATTCTGGTTTAGATACTCTCTACTATCTGCAGACATGATTGGAGCAATATCTTCGCTATCGTAGTTAACCACAACATACTCTTTTAGAGTATCTTTGAAAGTACTGTATGCGCGATTAACTCGACGGCGCCATACTGGGATCTCTTCCTTTTCATCTCCAGATTTATCATTTTTAGCATCTACAACCTTTGCTTGTGCCGATGACTTTGGAGTATTTTCTAAGTCAATTTTAGGTTCCGGTACTGGCAGCTCTCTTATCTTCATCTCTATATCATTTAACATCGCAGCTATCTGTACCAATGGTGGCACCTTTACTGCGCGCAAAAAGTTTATATCATCAGCTATTCTTTGCCTTAAACCATACAGGCGCTGATCTCGCTGCATCCGTATTTTTTCATTTGCAGTCTCAAGTGCGGCAATTGCTGTTTTTATATCCTTATTAAATATCAAACGATTGTTTGCGATGGTTACCAGGTAATGAACCTCTGCTAATACCCAATCGAGCTTATTTTTAGCGGCTATATCCATCAAGCGATCAATATCTCTAGCTAGGCCTTTGCGCTCAGCCCTGCCTTTATCCAGCTCTTGCTCAAGCCTTACCACCTCTTTACCAAGCTTGTTGGTTCCGGCCTTGGCAATACTGTTAACCTTGGTATCTATTGCGCTACTTATACCTGCAAACTCTTCTGCTTGAGCATCAAGGTTTTTACGTATAGCGGAAATACTTGTTCCGTAGTCAATTTTCTGTGTAACTACTGCTAGTTTTTCCTGTCCCTTTTTCAGGTTTTCTTGCTGTTGCCATAGGTAGTAGCCACCATAAGCAACCGCAAGAATCATGACTATAGATACTAGGCTTAGGAAAATCGCAAATTTGCTTTTAACTACCGTAACCTGAGAGGTTGTTGAAATGGTCTCTGTTGCTTCAGCGAAATCCTCTTCAGTTTCAACCATTGTTTCAGCATTTTCAACAAGATAATCGGCACCAGTACATTCACCAGGCTCATGCTCAGTAGCCTTTTCAAAAAGGTCATCTGAACCTTGCTCCAAAGCCCCTTCCACTAATGCAGGTGCAGAAGTTGAGTCCTCTACCCCATTTTTATCTTTATTTTCTTGCTGGTTTTTCTTTCGTGACATTTTATTTCCTTTCAGCAGTGGTCCTTAGCAGCATTCTAATTTTTAATTAGGTTTACTACTGGTCACCACGCTCACGCAAAAACTTTCTGACATCTGAAACATGTCTTCTACTAACCTCAAGGCTATCATCACAATGCCTCAAGGTAGCATGATAGCGGCTAGGCTCAGTTTTCTCCAAACCTATAATAAATTTTGAAGCTATTAATGTGCTGCGATGAACCCTTAAAAACTTTTTCCCAAACTCCTCTTCTAAGGACTTTAGCGACTCCTCAATCAATACTTCACCACCATAATATTTAATAGTGACGTATTTCTGATCTGCATGAAAATAAAGGATTTCACTAACTGGTATTAGCTCTAAGTTTCCACGCACTCTACAAAGAATTTCTGTGCGGGCATCTAAATCTAACTCACTTATCGTATCTATAGCCTCAAGCTGTTTTGGCGTAAGCTTATTTGCTTTTTCTAACGCGCGCTCCAAGCGATCAATACGAATTGGCTTTAGCAAATAATCAACAGCATTAGCTTCAAATGCCTCTAAAGCATATTCACCAAAAGCAGTAGTAAAAATAACTGACGGGGCTAAATCGAGTATTGCCATCTGTCTTGCTGCCTGAATTCCGTCCATCCCCGGCATTCTTATATCCATTAACACGATATCTGGAGCAAGCCGTGCACATAAGTTAAAGGCCTCTAAACCATTTGAAGCCTCCCCAATAATTTCTACGCCATTAATATTTGCTAACAACTCTTTTAGTCTAGCCCTAGCCAACACTTCATCATCTACTATTAATACTTTCATCTATTAATTCTCTGATATGGAATTCTTACCTCTACCGTAAAGTAGCTGCCATCGTCCGTCATCTTTAATTTCCCAGGTGGGTTGTACGACAATTCTAACCGCTCCTGAATATTTTTTATTGCGATCTGATGCCCTTTACGCGTGTTCTTTTTCTCTGCTTCATCTGGCATTGAGTTACTCACCAATATTACTACTTCACCATCTCTGAGACGAGCAGAAAATTGGATTACACCACCGTTCACCTGTGGTTCTATCCCATGGTAGACGGCGTTTTCCAATAAAGGTTGCAATATAACTGGAGGGATTAGAGCTCCTAAAGGGGCCTCAGCTATATCCCACTTCAGTTCCACCCTATCTCCGAGTCGAAGCTGCTCAATTCTAAGATAGCGTTTTGCCATCTCTAACTCTTGTCCTAAGGTATGTTTTTTATCAGCGCCCGAAAGGCTCATACGAAATAGATCAGCAAGATCTTCAATTGTCTGTTCTGCAACACCTGGCTGACTTTTCACCAGAGCTGCAATAGTATTCATGCTATTAAATAAAAAATGGGGCCTGATTCGTGATTGCAGCGCCTGCACCCTTGCTCTACTCTCAGCCAATAATCTACGCCGAACCTGGTGCTGTAGATACAAATAACGCAAAGCAATTATTGCGACTATCGCAGCAATTGCTATATTTTTAATCAAAAAAACAATGTGCCCATTACCTTTTGCCTTAACCGCATATAGAAGCTGATATGCAATTTCACTTGTGGCAAATGTAACTAAAATAATCACTATATAACTTACACAGGCAATTACTGTTACTGAACTATTTTTCAGAACTGTCCTCAGAGCTACAATAGCACCCGCACTTCCTAAAACCGTCCACTGAACAAAAAGAGATTTCATGCTAAGTTGTTGCACAAAATCAGGGTCCCAGGTGTCAGCCAACACCAGCAAAATTGCCAGCAGCTCACCTACAACAATTAACGTTAATACATTTTTCACCCCCCCTAAGTTGGGCAAAAAAAGCTGTTCATCTTTTTCGTGCAACTGTATTAGCTCCATATATACGTATGTATTCCCCTTAAATTTAGCTTGAATACTTGATAAAAGCACTAAAATGGTGAAATTAGAATACAATTCACTCTGTTGCTTAATCTTCATTCATGCAAACAAACTACTTTTCAATAAATTATTCTAGGTTAAAATACATATTCATCTTGGTTTTCCCCTATCAAGCTTAGAGAGCAATATTTTGCACCTTAAGACATGACTGTATGATTATCGGGAAAAATTAGAGCTAACAGATAGAAGGTTTAAAATTTTATATGAGCAATGATAATAGTTCATCCACTATGTGGAACGGTCGTTTTACCGAATCTACTGATGCATTTGTGCAAGCTTTTACTGCCTCGGTTCAGTTTGACCAGCGCCTATATAAATATGATATCCAAGGCTCTATAGCTCACGCAAAAATGCTGAAAAAGGTTGGCATCCTCAGCAAAGAGGATAGAAACAGCATCATCGATGGTTTGAACACCATTCAGCAAGAGATAGAGGATGGTAGTTTTAACTGGTCTATTGCCCTTGAAGATGTACATATGAATATTGAATCCCGTTTAACTCAGCTAATCGGAGATGCGGGAAAGAAACTTCATACAGGTAGATCACGTAACGACCAAGTCGCCACTGATATTCGTCTATTCATGCGCGCAGAGATCGATTTTATCCTTGAAGAAGTTATTCGCTTGCAGCAGGGCCTGATTGACCAAGCTAAAAAACATGCTGATACCATCATGCCCGGCTTCACCCATTTACAGGTTGCTCAACCAATCACCTATGGGCATCATATGCTAGCTTGGCACGAGATGCTTTCAAGGGATTACGAGCGTTTGGTAGATTGCCGCAAAAGAGTTAACATCATGCCACTTGGATCTGCGGCTCTTGCAGGTACAACTTACCCTATCGATAGAGACTATACTTGCGAACTACTTGGGTTTGAACGTCCATCATATAACTCCTTAGATGCGGTTAGCGATAGAGATTTCGCCATCGAGTTTTGTGCTGCAGCAGCCATAACTTTGACCCATCTATCCCGCTGCTCAGAAGAACTAATCATTTGGTCTTCGGCGCAGTTTAACTTTATTGATCTACCAGACCGTTTCTGCACTGGTTCATCAATCATGCCGCAGAAAAAAAACCCTGATGTACCAGAACTGGTACGTGGTAAAACCGGCCGAGTTAACGGGCACCTAATATCGTTACTGACTTTAATGAAGGCACAACCTTTGGCCTACAACAAAGACAACCAGGAAGACAAAGAGCCATTATTTGATGCTGTTGACACCATAAAGGGATGCTTACGCGCATTTGCAGACATGATCCCTGCAATTGAACCCAAAAAAGAAGTGATGCTTAAGGCGGCAATCCAAGGGTTCGCAACTGCCACAGACCTTGCCGATTACCTGGTTCGCAAAGGGATTCCATTCAGAGACTCACATGAGGTGGTTGGAAAAGCTGTTCGCTTTGGCGTCGATAACAAAATGGACCTAAGTGAAATGAGCCTAAAACAACTTCAACAATTCTCTGGTAAAATCGAAGACGATATTTTTGAAGTTCTGAGCTTAGAAGGTTCAGTTAATGCCAGAAACCACACTGGTGGCACATCACCAACACAAGTATTGCGACAGGTTGCTATAGCACAACAAAGATTAGATGGGTTGAAAGGCTAGCGGCATAGGTGGTGGGCACTGCCCACCATTCGATCCAGCTTACGAGCTGAGCTTGATAAACGTAATTGCCACCCAACAAAAAAAGAGTGTAATTCTGAGAATATTTTTCCAAGATCGAAGCGTAATTTATTAAAAAGATGTTGGGTTTACGATTTAGTAAACGACTCTTTTTTAATCCGTTGCAACGAAGATGCTGGGAAGATAGACTAGAATTTAGATTTCTAGCCCCATTCCTTTATATATCTCTATGAAGAAATAAACCACTCCCAATAAAGACAACGGTATACCAATAAAACCAAGCATAGC
Organism: Gammaproteobacteria bacterium; assembly: GCA_033852155.1. Taxonomy (GTDB): domain Bacteria; phylum Pseudomonadota; class Gammaproteobacteria; order QZLD01; family QZLD01; genus QZLE01. The sequence goes on from JAWSVA010000003.1 coordinate 18,286, forward strand.
CACCGCAGTTATCATCTTGCCACTTTTGTTTTTTGCTGCTAACCAAAACAGAGCATTTTTGATAACAAAAGCTATTGCAAAAAGTGCTACGGCATAATACCAAGCGGGATAAAGAATATATGCATAATATCCGAGGAGAGATAATTCAAATACCAATCCAAATACGGAAACCACATCCAGCATCGTCTTCTTTCCGCCAGAAAGACCTTGAAAGTCTCTCAGGCAGGTTGCCTGAAAATATCTAAATATTGCAAAGAAGGTGAAGCTGACAATAAGACCTATCGGAAAAGCTTGTTCAAATGACATATTTTTATACTACTAATTATTTATTTATTGATTACGGGGGAATATTTTTCAATCTATTATAGCCGCTTTTTATCGCTTTTTTCTATTGTTTTTCCAACATATGATTTACGCATAAAGATCCATACGACCGCCAACACTCATGAAACCATCGGTACTAATCATTTCTTGAGTGGACAAAAATTGATCAATCATAATTTTTGAGCCTTCAAATGCAAGCACTGAATCTGCAAAAAATTCTGGCAAATCACCTTTGTTTTGATCATTTCCAACTTGCACTAAATTAAGAACATCAGCGCCTCCATTTTCTATCAAGCTCACATTCTCAAAAAAATCTACCTGCTCATCAGACTCAACAACTTCAGTCTCATCTTCAACTTTCTCTCTTACTTCTTTAGATCTTTCCGCTCTTAATCCTTGGTCTATACTCTGTTCTTGAATCTCTTGACTACGTAAATCCTGCCTGGCTTGAACTAGCATCTGCGTAGCTTGTGCTGCAACTCTTCTATCCTGCGAAGATGGTTCGGCAGCAGCATAAGAAGCCCTTATAATTTTTTCTGCTTTTCTTGCTGTAGCCTCAGGGTTCTGCGGAACAGCAGATGTATCAATACTTACTTCGCCGCCAATAGCATATTTTTTACCATCAGGTCCGGTTTGATAAGAATAGTTAACTCCACCTTTTGCTAAATTACCGGCAACTGACTTATGCGCTTGCTCATGAGCACGTACTTCTCGATCACGAACACGCAACTCATTAATCATTTTCTTATCTTGGTCAGTGAGGTCTTTGTACTCTTGACCTTCTTGCGGAGATTTAAGGCTATTTTCTTTGTCTTGAAGCGGAATTTGCTTATTGGCTTTGGCAGTTTGAGTGGAATCTGTTTTAATTAACGGTGTTTCAGCTTCAACTTTTGCGGCAGCTTTTCTACTTTCCTGAGCTGTTTTAAACTCAGGAACAGTGACTAGCTTATTTTGAGCATCAGCAACCGCTGCACTAGGGTTCAAAACCCCCTGAGCCGTTGGCATATTAGCAGTCTCTCCATATGAAGAGGTGCCTGTTAGCTGATTCATACTCATATAATTATCTTAGCTTTTACTTATACTAGCTTGCAATTATACTATTATTGAAATTTTAAACACTAACTGCAGTCTCATTTTTAATAAAAACAAGACAATAACCTTCTGAACACTAAGGATTTTGATTAGGGAAAGTAACTTCTTTATAAGGACCAAAGTTATTATGCTTTTATAAGCAGCCTGCTTATTTTGAAAGCTATTGAGGATCAAAAGCACGAGATTGGTTTCTTCCATTCTCTTTACATACGTATAGAGCATTATCAGCCTCTTGTAACATAGCCTCATGAGAACCAGTATCTTTACGAAATTCGGTCACACCTATACTGACTGTGACAGGAATATGTTGCCCTTCAAACTCTACATGCAACTCTTCTATCGCTGATCTAATCCTCTCGGCAGATTTCATGCCTCCTTCAAGCGAAGTATTTGGCAGGATTACCGTAAACTCTTCACCACCATACCTTCCTGCAATATCAGATGTGCGCAATACATCAACTAGAGCTTTACTAACTTTGCGCAGCACTTCATCACCTGCAAGATGTCCATATGTATCATTTACATTTTTAAAATGGTCTAAATCGAAAAGAATTGTAGACATGGTTCCATCATAACGTCTACAGCGATCAAACTCTGCTGCCAGCTGAGTCTCTATATAACGGCGGTTATAAATCTCCGTCAAGCCATCCTTGATACTCATATCTTCCAGCTTAACCATCGCATCTTTAAGCTGATTTTGATAGATACTAATATCGGTCACATCAAACACAGTAATACATACAGCCTGAACCTCACCACTTTCACCCATTATCGGTAAAAAAGTGCAGTTTTGCATCATAAAGTCCGTACTACCCGTCACTGGACGATTATGACGAAATTGGAACAGATATGGACGTTGCTCCCAACCAGTGAAAGCAAAGTTCTTGAGAATAAATACGCTGTTTATTTTTTTTCTAAGCCATTTTTCTGGCAATCCAGAAAAGCTATCGAATAAATTATTACCGAGCAATTCATGCGCTTCTCTACCGCTATTTACTGCCATAAAGTGGTTCCATAAGAGAACTTCCATCTCTCTATCAACCACAATAATACCAACATTTACCCTATCAACTATAAATCTTAAAAAAGATAGCGGATCTAATCCATCATTCATTAAAATGATTCCAATATATGATCAAGTGATACACGCATCATATCAATTGACTCTTCAGGCATCAGCATAATGAGATAGCATTTGAAGCCTCTCTCTTCCAAACTAAAATTAACCTCTATCAATAGAGCGTGACTCCACCCTAGTTCATCACTTCGCAGCACTTTCTCAATAGGTGTGTTCATTGCCATGATAGCTGGAGGTGAAAAGCCAAATTTAACTTCAATCTGTTCACCGATGCCATTCAATACAGCCCCAACAAGTATATTGGTAACATCAAGAAGAAGCTCTTCCTCCTCCCCTTCATCACTCTCAACTTCATCATCGTAACCCATAAGGTCACTTAGATCGCTACACCCTTTGCGCCCAAATATTACTACGGTCTCTCCACGCAATTTGTTATAAAATGCCTGTCTTACAGCTGTCACTTGCTCAGGGTCATCTACCATCTCCCCAACAGCCGCTGGCACATCCTCTACCCCAACAATGCTTACGCGAGGAACTGACAATATTACAAACACGTCCAGTAACTGTGCCAATGATGATCCAGCCTGCCCCATTGCAATATTTGTTATCTCCTGCAATGCATCGCGCTGATCCTCATTATAAGGCTGAATGCTCATAATATTCCGAACTCCATCAAAATTTTGGTTACAATTTCTATGTTAATGGGTTTTCTTATAAAGGCCATAGCACCTAAATCTTTAGCGCGCACCTCGGCTTGAGGCTGAACATCGGCTGACACAACTATAACAAAACAGTCAAGACCTTCTTTTTGCAGAGCTTCCAACACCTCAAAACCATCCATACCAGGCATGGTTAAATCCAAAAACATCAGATGTGCTTTACCTTGATGATACGCTTCCAATGCCTCAAAACCATCTGCCGCCTGCGATATTTCAATATCCCAATCCTTCGGCAGGGCTCTTATGGTTAGCTTACGCGACATTCCTGAATCATCTACGACCAGAACAGGTAGTGTCATGTTTATTAATTCTCCATTTTGATAACAACCGTGGGTGCTTTTTAGCATCTTTAAAATTTATCGGCTCGCACCCCTTATACATCCTAACTATGGTACATGCATATAGCTATTTCCACATAACTTATAAAATTATTAAAGAAGCGTGACTTTGTTTGCACAAACTATCTATTTTCATTCTTCATGTAAGTTAACTATAATGTCTTATCTATGACTATTCAGCGCTCCATATCTAAACCAAAAGCTTTTATTACAAAGGCCATACTGCTACTCGGCTGGAGTATCTCCAAGCTTCCATTTCCATTGCAAATTTTTCTTGGCACATGCCTTGGTAAAATTTTATTTATTTTCGCCAAAAGACGGCGGCATATTGCTCAAATAAATATCGATCTTGCTTTTTCCAATCTAACCGATTCTGAACGCCTACAGATTGTAAAAAACCACTTTATTTCACTCGGCATTAGCCTTATCGAGATTCCAAATTGTTGGTGGGCTGAAAATAGCAAATTAGAAAAGCTCGTGCATATCAACGGTCTTGAACACCTATTAAAAGCGCAAAAAGATGGTGATGGTGTAATTCTACTTAGCGCTCATTTCACCAATCTAGAAATTGCTGGCAGGCTTTTGGCTGCACATGCTCCATTTTTTGTTATGTACCGTCCACATGAAAATCCAATTCTTGAAAAAGTTATGCGTAAAAGCCGAGAGAAACGTTTTAGCCTTGCAATAAAAAGGGATGATGTTAAAACCATGCTTAAATCCCTAAAAACAGGAAACACCGTCTGGTACGCCCCTGATCAAAATTTTGGTTTAAAAAACAGCGTTTTTTCCCCATTCTTTGGCGTGCCAGCGGCAACCAATACTGCGACATCCAGATTTGCGCGGATAAGCAATGCCAAAGTGATACCATTTTTCTCCCAAAGGAAAAGTGACAATTCAGGCTATGAATTAACAATTCTACCTCCGTTAGAAAACTTCCCCACCAAAGATATCCAAAAAGATACCGATAGAGTAAACAATTTAATCGAAGATCATGTAAAATCGTGCCCAGAACAATACCTTTGGTCACACCGCAGGTATAAAGATAGACCCAATAATGAATCAAGTTTCTATTAACCTATCTAAGCTTAACCACTGCGAAATCATTCTTGGAAAGTAGGCGAGAAAAATTGGCAACTAAGAAAAAAACAAACAGCAAAACACTTTATATTAGATTGCTTAAACATGTCGTTCCTTATTGGAAAATTTTAGCTATCTCTGTAATTAGTCTTCTTATTCTATCATCTGCTGAAGCCGCATTCGCCGCAGTGCTTGAGAAGATGATAGACAAGATTTTTGTCGCAAAAGACCAGTTCTACATGTATGCGATTCCGGCTGCTCTAGTTCTGATCTCTATAATCCGCGGCTTAATGAATTTTAGTGGTGTTATCTCTATAAGCTGGGTTGCGAATAAAGTAGTAATGGATCTGCGCCAGATGATGTTCGAGCGTTTACTCCATCTACCTATGCAGTTTTATAACGATCACAGCAGCGGCAATCTAATCTCTAAAATAATTTTCGATGTAAGCCAGGTTACTGCCGCCGCTACCGAAACCTTCGTAACTATTATTCGCGATACATTTACCATAATGTTTCTTGTAGCATTGATGCTGCATTACAACTGGGAATTGACCCTAATCTCTTTTATATCATTCCCGGTCATCGCCATTGCAGTCAAAATGGTTAGCAAAAGAATGAGGCAACTAAATACTGATTTGCAAGATTCAATGGGTGATATGACTCATGTCCTTGAGGAGTCTGTTATTGGTCATAAGGTAGTTAAAATCTTTGGAGGGCATGATTATGAGAAGCAACGCTTTGATAATGTTTCCAACTGGATAAGGCGTTATACCAACAAAGTAAAAATGACATCAACCGCCAGCGTATCATTCGTGCAGTTTATAACAGCTATGGCGCTAGCTCTCATTGTGTTCGTTGCAGCAAAAGATGCCATTAATGAAGGGAATTTCACCGCTGGACAGTTCTCTGCATTCTTTACCGCTATGGGACTACTATTCTCCCCCATAAAACGACTGACGAAGATCAACGAGAATCTGCAGCGCGGTCTTGCAGCCTCTGAGAGCATATTCAACCTTATTGATGTCACACCAGAATATGAGATTGGCAGACAAATAGAGACCCCAGTCAAGGGTGACATAGAATTCAAGGATTTAGAGTTTAGCTATAAAGGAGCTGAAGGCAAGGCTGTTGATAAAGTTTCCTTTTCAATAAAGGCAGGAGAAACCGTTGCCCTAGTTGGTCAATCCGGAAGTGGAAAAACCACCATTGCTAGTCTGCTACCACGCTTTTTTGACGTACAAAGCGGATCAATTTCAATTGATGGGATGGATACTGCAGATCTAGATTTAAAAGACTTGCGCAGTAATATTGCTCTTGTAAGCCAAGACGTAGTTCTATTCAATGACACCGTAGCGGCAAACATTGCCTATGGGCCACGCAAAGAGGTTAAAAGAGATCAAGTGGTATCAGCTGCTGCGGCGGCAAATGCAATGGAATTTATCAAGAAGATGCCTAATGGAATCGACACATTAATCGGCGAAAATGGAGCAAAGATATCTGGAGGACAACGTCAACGCCTTGCTATTGCTCGTGCAATTCTTAAAGATGCGCCGATTTTGATTCTAGATGAGGCGACATCAGCTCTTGATACTGAGTCAGAATTTAAGGTACAGGCAGCACTGGAAAATTTACAGCAAGGTAGAACAACCCTGGTTATCGCCCACAGATTATCTACCATTGAAAATGCAGATCGCATCATTGTTCTTGAGAAAGGTAAGATCGTTGAAGAGGGAGCACATAAAGATCTCATCAATAAGCAAGGGTATTATTTCAAACTGCACAATGCCCAGTTTGACTCGTAACCAACCTTAATCAATCGGACACTGAAGCAGGTTATGGATAACAAACCAATGCAAACAAAGAGCATATGCATCGTCAGGCTATCAGCCATCGGCGATGTATGCTTAATGATCCCGCTGACTAAACTACTACAAAAACAACTACCAGATACAAAACTAACCTGGGTGATTAGTAATCCAGCTTACCAATTAGTGCAAGGGATGCCCGGGATTGAGTTTATAGTTATCGACAAACCAACATCACTATCTGATTACCGCAAATTATATAAACTATTACGTCAATATAAGTTTGATGTATTACTAGCTACTCAGGCCAATATGCGCGTTAACCTTATCTACCCTGCTATTAAGGCGCTACGCAAGATTGGCTTTGATAAACAAAGGGCACGCGACTTACAAACCCTGTTTACCAACGAAAAGATTGGGTTTAAAAAACAGCACCTACTCGATAGTTTTTTATCTTTTGCAGAAAAGCTTGGCGTTCAGGTTCCAGCAGATTCCCTTGAATGGGAAATCCCTTTGGCAGAAGAGGATACTAACGTGGCATCTAATTTCTTATCTGCCACCAAAACCAAATACTTAGTAGCAATCAACCCTATCACCAGTAAGCAGGAGCGCAACTGGCCGCTGGATAGATATGCACAACTGATTGATGCGATTATTACAAAATATGATTGTTCAGTAATTATTACTGGTGGGGCAAGCACCCAAGAATTAGCATCTATTGACGCAATCCTTTCCCTGACTAAAAGCAAAGGCTCGATAATAAACACCGCTGGAAAACTGAATCTAAAACAATTAGCAGCACTTCTTAAACAAGTTGATTGTTTAGTTTCACCAGATACTGCGGCAGTTCATATCGCATCAGCGGTTAAAACCGATGTAATTGGTCTTTATGCAGTTGCATCTGCAGAATTATCCGGCCCATACTTTTCAAAACGTCTTACAATTGATAAATTCCCTCAAGCAGTTGAGCAGTTTTTACAAAAAGATCCACAAAATACCCCTTGGAAAACCAGGGTGCACGATACAAGAGCGATGGAACTAATAAAGGTTGGAGAGGTTATGGAGCAACTCACGAAAGTGATCAATACAGGAGCGGCAAATTAACATGTACGGAATCAGTGACGCCATTGACTTTAACGCTATTAATAAAATATTAGTGATCAAACTGCGTCATCATGGCGATGTATTATTATCCTCACCAGTTTTCCAAGTGATAAAAAACCATCACCCACACATTCAAACTGATGCGCTGGTTTATCAAGATACAAAAGAGATGCTTTCTCTGCACCCAGCAATCAACCAGATCCATACTATAGATAGAAATTGGAAAAAACTGGGATTAAAGAAACAGTTCGAAGCAGAATACAGTCTACTAAAGCAACTTAAATCAGAGCAATACGATCTAATAATCCACCTTACCGAACACTGGCGCGGCGCTCTGATAAAACGTTTTACTGGAGTCAAATATGCTGTATCAGCTAAGTATTCTCGCCGTAACAGCGAGTTTTGGAAAAAAACATTTACTCACCACTATCCTATCCCGCAAAAACCTCGCCATACAGTTGAACGTCACTTAGATGCACTAAGAAGAATAGGAATAAATCCAAACCAACTTGAAAGAGATCTCACTCTAATTCCAGGAAATGAAGCGGAACAACATCGCGAAAGAATTCTTGAAGAAAATAGAGTCGATGACTACATCCTAATTCACCCAACATCTCGTTGGCTATTTAAATGCTGGGAAAATACAAAGTTCTCTGCACTGATTGATAAGCTAAGTGAAAAAGATATAAAAATAGTAATCACTGCTGCTCCCAGCAAAAGTGAATCAAGGATGATTGACGATATCACAGCTAATAGTGGTGCAGATATTATTAATCTAAGCGGTAAATTATCACTTAAACAATTAGCTGCTTTTATTGAAAAAGCCAAACTTTTTGTAGGCGTTGACTCAGTACCAATGCATATGGCAGCAGCATTCAAAACGCCATGCGTTGCACTTTTTGGTCCCAGCGGGGATCAAGAGTGGGGCCCTTGGAGCAGCAATAGCATAATAATAAAAAGCAATCATACCTGCCGCCCATGCGGACAAGATGGATGCGCCAGCAGTAAGATTAGTGACTGCCTAACAAGCATAACTGTAGAAGGGGTCTTCTCAGCCTGCGAAAAACTTCTAAACAACGAGAACCTATGAGCAGCATAAAACTAGCTCTTATCCGGCAAAAATATCGTCCCGATGGTGGTGCCGAACGTTTCCTGGCACGCGCTATAGAAGCACTAAAAGAGGATGTTGAGCTAACCATATTCACGCGCAAGTGGCAAAAACAGGATGGCGTAAAAGTAGTCAGGTGTAACCCGGCAAAATGGGGTAGAGTATCCCGTGAGAAAGGGTTTGCCAGAGTAGTTTGTGAGCAGATCAACAACCATAAGTTTGACCTAATTCAATCACATGAAAGAATAGCATGCTGCGATATATATCGAGCTGGAGATGGTGTCCATAGAGAATGGTTAAAACAGCGTAACCGAGTTATATCTGCTGCCGCACGAATAGTAACCAGGATCACACCATTTCATAAATATACTCTTAATGCTGAAGAAAAGCTGTTTAACAGTTCTCAGCTAAAAGCAATCATCTGCAATTCCAAAATGGTTAAAGATGAGATTACCAAATATTTCCCAACAGCTGCAGAAAAGATCCATGTAATCTATTCCAGTGTCGACTTTTCCGTTTTCAACCCTGATCTTAAACTTCACCGAGGTAGAATAAGGGAAGAACTTGGAATTTCAGAAGATGAAACCACATTCCTATTTGTTGGTTCTGGTTTTGAACGTAAAGGGCTTGCCGCAGCAATTAAAGCCTTAGCGAAGACTGAAAAAACCAAACTTATCGTGATCGGTAAAGACAAGAAGATTAAAAAATACCAACGCCTAAGTTCTGATCTACAAGTTGCGGACAGGGTTGTTTTCCAAGGTGTACAGCAAGATGTAACTCCATATTACGGAGCTGCAGATGCCTTTATCTTCCCAACGCTGTACGATCCATTTCCAAATGTAATTATCGAGGCATTAGCCACTGGACTTCCGACAATAACCAGTACAAAATGTGGGGCTGCAGAGGTTATTGAACATGGAAAAGATGGCTTTGTTTGCGACTCCCTTGATACGGATTCTATTGCTGAATTTATGCGGGAATTACAAGATAAAAATCTTTTACACAAAATGAGTATTGCAGCTTTAGAAAAGTCTAAAATGTTTTCCACTGAAAATATGAGCAAAAAACTTACAGAACTTTATACTGATCTAATCGATAGCAACCCCAAAATATAAACCAAAAACCCAAGAAAATTAAAAACCATGACTGAAAAGAAATTAAAGATAATACATACAGAATCCTCATGTGGCTGGGGGGGGCAGGAGATCCGCATCCTTACCGAAGCAAAAGGTATGATTGAACGTGGTCATGACGTATCAATTCTTTGCCCATCTCATGCACCTATATATGCAGAGGCAAAAGAGAGGGAAATTCCAGTCAGCCACCTGCCAATAACAAAAAAAACTTTCAAAGGATTGCTGGCAACCATTAATTATCTGAAGAAAACCCCTGTTGATATCGTTAACACTCATAGCTCTACCGATAGCTGGATGGTGGCCTTAGCCAAGCTATTTTGCACCAACAAATTCACTATTGTGCGTACAAGGCATGTTTCCGCTCCTGTAAACAACCACTTCTCAACAAAATGGCTGTACACCAAAGCTGCAGCGCACATTGTAACCACTGGAGTTAAACTCAAAGAAACTCTAGTCAGGGACAATGATTACCCAGCTAACATGATAACTTCTGTGCCCACAGGAATTGATACCGAAATTTTCAAACCTGGAGATAAGGTCGCAGCTAGAAAAGAACTAAATCTACCCGAAGATAAAATCATAATTGGTATCCTCGCAACTCTAAGGAGCTGGAAAGGACACCGATATCTTGTTGATGCTGTGGCAAAACTTGAACGCAATGATATCCACTTACTCATAGTTGGAGATGGGCCACAAAAAGAAGCTCTAGCTGAACAAATAAAAACCATTGGCATTGAAAGTATCACCACCATGCCGGGCAACCAGAAAAGTCCAAACATATGGTTGCAAGCTATGGATATCTTCACTCTACCATCATATGCCAATGAAGGTGTACCGCAGGGGCTAATGCAAGCAATGCTAACCAAACTTCCGGTAATATCAACACCTGTTGGAAGCATTACAGAAATAATAGAAGATGGGAGAACAGGGATTATAATTCAACCAGAAAATACAGAAGCTCTAGCACAAGCTTTGACAGATCTTATCGACAACCAAGAAAAAGCCAGTGAGCTAGCAGAAGCAGGATACCTCTTCGCTCAAAAAAACTTTAGCAAAGAACTAATGCTAGATCGGATGGGTGAAATTTTTCACCTTTCTAACAATGGTACGCACTAATTTTTAAATATTTTAATTGTCACATCAAGAAAGGGTAAGTTCTTATGGGAATAACTTCAAAAAGTGAAAAGGCTGAATTTTATCTACTGCTTAGCGGTATTTTCTTCCTTCCTTTATTTGAGGCGCCAAAAAACATTACTCTAGCTTTTTTCATTCTACTATGGATTTTTAATAGGATTAAAAACCGTAACTTTGGTGGAAAAATAACCAGCTTAGACATCTCAATTCTTTTGCTTACATCAAGCGGCTATATCACTGCATTTTTTACCGAACTACATGGCAAAGAATGGAGCGGGCCAAATAACCTATTGTTAATAGGGATAATTCTAACCTTCATCTACCGCAGCAATTACAATAATAAGCAACTAAAGACCATCTTAATAGCAATTATCTCATCAACAACCATTGCTGTAATTTATGGACATGTCCAATTACACTTAGCTAAAGATTGTTTAAATTGTGCGTTTGAACTTAAATCAGTTGGCCACGTAAATCATAGCGCAATTTACGTGCTTTTAGCCTTCGGAGCCTCTGCAGCTTATCTATTTGCATATTGGAATAAAAGTTCAAAACTATCGAAGTTTGCACTAATAGCTACTACAGCTTTATTTGCGATAACCTGTTACATCACTCATAGTAGAGCTGCTGCTGGCGGAGTTTTTATTATCTCAACTGTTTTTGCTTTTGCCTATATACCTAAAAGCAAAAAGATCTCGATAACTATCATTAGTATAATAATACTTGCCATTGGCCTTACCCTCCTGACAAAACCTACTGTACTTCAAAAACACATATCTAACTCAAAGCATTTTACCCAGATGACACCAAGAGAACGAATACGAAACACTGGATATACGGCATGGAAAAAGCACCCTGTATTCGGAGTAGGCATGAAAAACTACAGTCTTATTACGCTGGATAAAATCAAGGTTTGGTCAGAAGAGATGGGGGATGAATATAATGAGCAAGAACACCTTTATATATCTCACGCTCACAACCTTTATATAAACACTGCTGCTGAAAAGGGTCTGGTAGGGCTATTAAGCCTTTTTGCCTTTTTATGCGCATGCGCTCTGACTTTAGCCAAGTATTTTCCAGGGGAAAATGGGACGGCTGACAAATGGCTTTTTTGGGGAGCGGCAAGCTCTGCATTTATTACCACTATTTCTATAGGGTTTGTAAATACTACATTACATCATGAGCATGGAATTTTGACAGCAATACTCTTAGCATGTTTTATGTGTCATCAAAAAAGCCAAAATACCACACCCCCGCCAAATACCATCGCATAAAACATTTAATATCTAACAACTAAACCAACTTTCAAGGAGTACTTATGCTTTTAACAGACAAACAACTTGATGTGGTTTTCATTGGTGTAGTGCGCCCAGATATTATTAAAATCACCCTAAGCTCTTTCAAACAAAACTTGCTGAAAAATTTCAACACTCGATTAATTGTTAATATTGATCCAATAGGCGAAACAGATGGATTCTCACAGCAAGATATCATTGATATTTGCAAACAATACTTTGATGAAGTTATCTGCCGCACGCCATCAGTTCCATCGTTCTCGGAAGCGGTAAAATGGTGTTGGAATCAAGTAGAAAGTGATTTTTTCTTCCATTTAGAAGATGACTGGTGTTTGAAAAGAAAAATAGATATTTCTTTTATTGACGATGCTTTAAACAGCCAAGAAGTTGTGAGTGTCCGACTAAATTTAACTTCAAATTCAAAATTTAAATCCGATAACTTTGCTTGCAGTGACGGCTTAAGTTTAAACCCTTCTTTTTTCAAATCAAACTACATCAAAGGGTTATTAAACAGATTCGATACATCCAAAGACCCTGAAAAACAATTCAGAGATACAGGTAATACAGAAACCTATCCACAACCAAAATTTGTCTATTATGGCAAACCAAATGAAGATGCCATCGTTATTGATACAGGAAAAAAGTGGAGAAAATCAAATTCTCTAGCAAAGTGGGATCTTACAAATATGGAAACAGTAACCTGGAAAAAAGGTAACTCAGTAAATATGCTTAAGAGAGGTTTTCTAAAGTTTAAATACCTATTATTCATATCTTACTGGGCAAAACGTTACTGCAATAAACTTAAGGTAACGCTTAATGGCTTAAAACAAGCTTAAACTTTATTGCACTAAAATCTAAATAGACACAGAAGAAAATCTCACCCTATTTATTCATCAAGATATGCCACTTAGGCCGCTGCCAACTTTCTAAAAAAGCATCAAGATCAGAAACAACTGCCAATTTACTAAATTCATTACCGTCAACAAATAAGACAAAATCAAATTGCTGTTGCTCAGTTTTATAACTTTGAGCAAACTGTTTAGCGAAATCATTTGCAGGTAAAACGAAGTGCCCCATCATCTTGGGAATATCAAATTTCAAGCGCCCTTCGTATGCCTTATAAACCAGTTCGGTACAAACTAGAGCTGAATCGCGTTGAAAATCAAAGCTAAAATCATATGGTTTTCCACTCAAACTAAAGGCATGTAAAATAGCCTTTGCCTTTTCAACCTTACCCAACCTTGGCCTTAACACCGCCACTGAATCTGCTGCAGCAGAATATTCCAGAGAGGTGAAAACCACGCCGTCACTTATCGCTTCAATCAAAGCAGGCTGATCGTTATGCCATTCCTCTTTGCTTGCTTTATATGCCTGTGGTTGTTTTTGCTGCAGTAGTTTTTCAAGATCAGCATCTGCAATACCCTCTGATACTAGCCACTGTTTTACTTCTGAATCAGTAAAAAACTTTTCCCTCTCCTCTGGAGAACCTATATAGAGAGTTACATGAGACCAATAACCTGGCAAGCCAATATTAGACAAATACCACTCGCGGCGCTCGAGCAATATATCCCCGGGCAATAACTTCTCTCTCATCTGCGCGATCTGCTCTTGCGATATTAAGGACTGGTGACTGCGATATAGCTTGGTATCGCCCATCCATTCAGAGATTCCTGCCTGTGCTGGCATAATCGTAGATTTACTTTTGCGTTTAACGATAGTAACCGCATTTTTTAGGGTCAGTAACTCACCCTTGCCTTTACCTATATCCCAAATAGCTGCCACATCATCATTGGCAAAATCCAATCCAAACCGATCTGGTTTTGCCCAAAGTCGATTAATTGTTTCGATAGCTGCAAACTTTGTCGCTGCCTTAACATTTAAAAAATCATATTTAATTTCAGCATAACTATCTTGCTTTAACCCTAAAGAAGGCGATTCTTCATTGAGGATCTTATCTGCTTGGCGATTTCTATTTGCACGAATAAAAAACTCCATTGCATAACGGTACTGTACTGAAAAAGCAGATCGATATAATTTAAAGGCCTGATTTTTGACCTGCTTGAATCTCTTCTTGGTGAAAAGCTTAGAATCGTAAGGTAGTTGATCATAATCGCTATACCGATGGCTTATCTGTTCCAAGCGCAGATGGTAATCGAGATAATTACTCCATATCTGGCGCATCTCCTGCCTTTGCTCTTGCGAGAAAAGTTTCTTTTCTTTCTCTTTTTCTACAGGAAAGATATCCGACAATGAGTCCATATAACTAAGGGTTAGTTTAAGCCCATTGCGGTAGCGTTTAACAAGTTCTACATCCTGCTGAATTTGAACTTCTATCACTGATAGATCAATATTTTTAACGCTACCAAAAACAGATAGCGGTAATAGTGAAAGAATTGCACCAATTATTTTGCCCATGTTATCCCCAATTCCATGTAAGAATATTGGTTAGCTTTCCTCGCTAACTTTACCCCAGAGATCATGCTCATCTGATGTATCTATCAATACCGGAACAATATCGCCAACCTGAACACCATCAACTCTATCCACAAATACCTGCCCATCAATCTCTGGTGCATCCCATTTGGAACGACAGATAAGCTGATCTTCAGTGATCTCATCAATTATTACATCGGTGACCTGACCAACCCTCTCTTCCAGTTTCTCTCTACTAATCTGTTCCTGCTGCATCATCAAGCGCTCAACTCGATCCTGTTTCTCCTCTTCATCTACAGGATTTGGTAGATCATTAGCTGGAGCACCATCAACCGGCGAGTATGCAAAGCAACCGACACGATCTAATCTAGCCTCACCTAAAAACTGCATCAAATCCGCAAATTCCTGCTCAGTTTCACCAGGGAATCCTGCGATAAAACTTGAGCGAATTGCGATCTCAGGACATATTTCACGCCAACGTTCGATTCGGCGCAAAACATCTTCAGCATGAGCTGGACGACGCATTTGCTCTAAAATTCTTGGGTTACTATGTTGAAACGGTATATCTAAATATGGAAGGACCTTGCCGTCAGCCATCAATTCAATAATGCTATCCACTGTTTTATATGGATAAAGATAATGTACTCTTACCCAAACGCCAAGATCCCCAAGGTCATCACAAAGCTGATGGATATTGGTTTCTATCCCCTGCTTTTTCAGATCCAATCCATAAGCGCTGGTATCCTGCGCAACCACCATCAACTCCTGCACCCCATTTTCAACCAAGGTTTCTGCCTCGGCAATTATCTCTACAGGATCTCTACTGATCATATCTCCACGTAGTTGCGGGATAATACAGAAAGAGCATCTGTGGCTACACCCTTCCGCGATCTTCAAATATGAATAATGAGATGGTGTCAGCCTAATACCTTGTGGGGGTAACAAACTAAAGTCTCTTTGATGCGGGGCTTCTATAACTTTATGTACGGCAGCTAAAACTTCCTCATATGCATGCGGGCCAGTCACAGCCAATAAATCGGGGTATTTGTTACTAACGAATTCTGCCCTAGCGCCTAAACAACCGGTAACAATAACCTTGCCGTTTTGCTCCAGCGCCTCATCAATCACCTCACATGACTCACCTATTGAAGAGTTGATAAAACCACAAGTATTGATAATCACCAGATTAGCCTGATCGTAAGTTCCGACTATTTCATAACCTTCAGCACAAAGGCGAGTCATTATCCTTTCAGAATCAACTAGATTCTTAGGACAACCGAGACTTACAAAACCAATCTTATTTGACATATAAAACCCTTAAAATTGCTAATCAAAAAACAACAGCAGTATATCTTTTTTACTCCAACCTAGATAGCACAACCATCACACACACAAATAATGGCAAAAACCCTATAACCACTTGAAAAACATAGTTCATTTCTCATTTAACACCACCACCACCCCTTTTTTTAGCGCAATAGCTTTTAATTAACCCATTTATCTATATAATGTTGCATCCGATTTTGCGCTTTAAAAACATTAAGCCAAAGATTATCGGCATTTTATCACGCAGATGCGTTGAATTGCTTGATCTTCCGGAAGTAGCTGACAAGAAGCTTCCATTTAAATAGGTCAGAGCTGAAATAAAGTTTCTCGTTGCACAGTTTCTTACTGCACAACTCGCGTAAATAAATATATGGAGGTCTACAATGATCCCAGGGACTTTACCGCCCAAACAGGGTCTTTACGATCCAATTAATGAACATGACGCCTGTGGTGTTGGCTTTATCGCTGATATCAAAGGGAGAAAAAGCCACGATATAGTCGCGCAAGGCCTTCAGATCCTTGCAAGAATCGCCCACAGGGGAGCTCTTGGAGCTGACCCACTTGTAGGTGATGGCGCTGGCATACTAATCCAAATTCCTGACGCATTCTTCCGCGAAGAGACCAAAAGAATTGGTTTTAATCTTCCAGAAGAGGGCAAATATGGCGTCGGCATGTTATTTCTTCCTCAAGATGATGAGACACGCGCGGCATGTGAAAAGATCTTCCTTGAGTTTATTGAGCAGGAAGGGCAAAAGTTTCTTGGCTGGCGTGACGTTCCAACGGTCAATAAAGGCCTCGGCAAATCTGTAATCGCTTGTGAGCCGGTTATCAGGCAACTTTTCATCGAGCAAGGTGAAAACTGTGAAGACCAAGATGCATTTGAAAGAAAGCTATATTTAATCAGAAAGCAGGCTGCCAATAAAATCGGCAACCTTGATGCTCGTGGCAAAGAAACATTCTACGTACCATCAATGTCATCTAGCACCGTTAACTATAAAGGGATGCTACTTTCTAACCAGGTGGATAAATACTATCCAGACCTATTAGATGAGCGCATGATCTCTGCGATCGCACTTGTGCACCAAAGATTCTCCACCAACACCTTCCCTAAATGGGAGCTTGCACACCCATTCAGAATGATTGCCCACAATGGTGAGATCAATACCGTACGCGGTAACGTTAACTGGATGAGAGCACGTCTACGCTCAATGTCTTCAAAATTATTTGGTGATGATCTTGAAAAGATCTGGCCACTAATCAACGAAGGTCAATCTGACTCAGCATGTTTCGATAATGCCCTTGAGCTATTAACCATGAGTGGTTACTCAATGGGTCATGCAATGATGATGCTTATCCCTGAATCTTGGGATGGCAACAACCTTATGGACGATGATCGTCGTGCATTCTACGAGTATCATGCAGCCCTCATGGAGCCATGGGATGGTCCTGCCGCTGTTGCATTCACCGATGGCAAACAGATCGGTGCTACTCTAGACAGAAATGGCTTAAGACCTGCACGTTACATCATCACTGATGATGACAAGATCATCATGGCATCTGAGATGGGTGTTCTGGATATTCCAGAAGAGAGAATCGTTAAAAAGTGGCGTCTACAACCAGGCAAAATGTTCCTAGCTGATCTTGAGCAAGGTCGCATCATTGATGACGCAGAACTTAAACAAGATCTATGCACTTCTCGTCCATATCAAGAATGGTTAGATGAAACTCAAATCAAGTTAAGCCAGCTTCCAAGCTGTCCAGCTCCTATGATCCCTGATGAAGGCACTCTTCTAAACCGTCAACAAGCATTTGGTTATACCCAGGAAGATCTAAAAGTGATCCTGGCCCCAATGGTTAATACCGGTATGGAAGCAACTGGTGCAATGGGTGGTGATAACCCACCTGCAGTACTTTCAAACAAAGCAAGACCACTGTTTAACTACTTCAAACAGAACTTTGCTCAGGTAACCAACCCACCAATCGATCCGATTCGTGAAGAAGTGGTTATGTCTCTGATCTCCTTGATCGGACCAAGACCAAACATTCTAGACCCAGATGGTGCTGGCTCTCTAATGCGTCTTGAGGTTAACCAACCACTACTTACCAATACAGATATCGAAAGAATCCGTCAGATTGAAGATCACTCTGCCGGCGCATTCAAAACCTGCACCCTAAGTATCTGTTACCCTGCAGACCAAGGCTCTACTGGCATGGATCATGCTCTGCATGAGCTACTTAAAAATGCAAAACGCGCGGTTGAGAATGGTAATAACATCCTAATTCTTTCTGACAGAGATGTTGATACAGATCATATGCCAATTCCTGCACTTCTTGCTACATCAGCAGTTCACCATCACCTAATCCGCAGTGGTCTTAGAACCGAAGCTGGCCTGGTTATTGAAACTGGTGCTGCAAAAGAGGTTCACGACTACGCAATGCTTGCTGGTTATGGAGCTGAGGCAATCAACCCATACCTTGCTCTTGATACACTGCAGACCATGAACAACGAAGGTTACTTCTCCACAGAACTTTCTCTGGAAGATGCGCACCAGCGTTACGTCAAGGCTATCGGCAAAGGGTTACTTAAAGTTATGTCGAAGATGGGTATCTCTACCTATCAATCTTACTGTGGAGCGCAGATCTTTGATGCAGTTGGTCTATCCAGCAGTTTCGTAGAGCAATTCTTCACTGGCACAGCTACCACCATAGAAGGTGTTGGCCTGCAAGAGGTTGCGGAAGAGTCTACCAGATGGCATAGAAATGCCTATGGCAACAACCCAATCTACAAAGACATTCTAGATGTTGGCGGTGACTACGCCTATAGAGAAAGGGGTGAAGATCACGCCTGGACACCTGAAGTAATAACCACTCTGCAAAAGGCTACCAGACAAAATGACCCTAACTCTTACAAAGAGTACGCCAAGCTAGTTAACGAACAGAACAAAGTTCTAACCAACTTCCGTGGTCTGTTCGGCTTCAACTATGCAGACATCTCTATCCCTCTAGAAGAGGTTGAATCAATTGAGACAATCGTTAAACGATTCTCAACTGGTCCAATGTCATTCGGTGCGCTTTCATATGAAGCTCACTCAACACTTGCTATTGCGATGAACCGTTTAGGCGGCCAATCAAATACAGGTGAAGGTGGCGAAATGGCTGAGCGTTACAAGCCACTTGCAAACGGCGATTCAACCAGATCAGCTGTTAAGCAGGTTGCTTCAGGGCGTTTTGGCGTAACCAACGAATACTTGGTAAACGCTGACGACATTCAGATTAAAATGGCTCAGGGCGCTAAGCCTGGTGAAGGTGGACAATTACCTGGTCACAAGGTTGATAAAACCATTGGCCGCGTACGTCACTCAACACCTGGTGTTGCACTGATATCACCTCCTCCTCATCACGACATCTACTCGATTGAGGATTTGGCACAGCTGATTCACGATCTGAAGAACGTAAATCCAAAATCTCGCATCAGCGTTAAGCTGGTATCAGAGGTTGGTGTTGGAACTGTTGCAGCTGGTGTATCGAAGGCTCACGCTGATCACATCACCATCTCCGGTCAGGACGGTGGAACCGCAGCTACGCCTCTAACATCTATGAAGCACGCTGGCTCCTACTGGGAGATCGGTCTAGCAGAAACACATCAAACACTAGTTCTAAACCACCTAAGAGGCCGTGTATGCGTACAGGTTGATGGCGGCATGAAAACTGGTCGTGATGTTGCTGTTGCTGCACTTCTTGGTGCTGATGAATACTCATTCTCAACCGCTCCCCTTATTGCAGAGGGTTGCGTAATGATGAGGAAGTGTAACCAAAACACCTGCCCTGTTGGTATTGCCACTCAGAACCCTGAGCTAAGAAAACGCTTCACCGGTAAGCCAGAGCACGTAATCAACTACTTCATCATGGTAGCTAGCGAACTACGTGAGATCATGGCCAAGCTTGGTTTCAGAACTATAAACGAGATGATCGGACGTTCTGACAAACTAAACAAGCGTAAAGCAATAGATCATTGGAAAGCCAGAGGATTGGATTTCACCAAGATCTTCTACCGTCCAGAAGTTGACGACAGCGTTGCTCTATACAACTGTGAAAAGCAAGATCACGGTCTGGAAAAAGCACTAGACAACAAGATTATCGAACTTGCACAACCAGCTCTTGAGAAGAAAGAGAAGGTTGAGATTGAGATGCCTATTTGCAACGAAAATCGTACCGTTGGTACCATGCTTTCTGGTGAAATAGCAATGCGCTACGGATACGCAGGACTTCCAACTGATACAGTCAAAATCAAAATGACTGGAACAGCAGGACAAAGTTTCGGCGCATTCCTAGCAAACGGCGTGACACTTGAACTTGCAGGCGAAGCTAACGACTACGTTGGTAAAGGCCTAAGTGGCGGTAAGATCATCGTTTACCCACAAGCTAGTTCAAAAATCGTACCTGAAGAAAATATAATCGTTGGTAATACTCTACTTTATGGAGCAACTAGCGGTGAGTGTTACTTCAGAGGTATTGCTGGTGAAAGATTCGCAGTAAGAAACTCAGGTGCCAAAGCAGTTGTTGAAGGCGTTGGAGATCACTGTTGTGAATACATGACTGGAGGTATCGTAGTAGTACTTGGCTCTGTTGGAAGAAACTTTGCTGCTGGCATGAGTGGTGGTATTGCATACGTACTTGATGATAAAGGTGACTTCGAGAAACACTGCAACCTAGCCCAAGTTGAGCTAGAAGAAGTGGAAGAGATCGAAGAGAGCGAACACATCGATCCATACGTAGACCTACTACAATACGACGCGCTACGCCTTAAAGATCTAATCAGAAATCACTATGAGAACACCAAAAGTTCTGTAGCGAAGAAGATCCTCGACGACTGGGCGACATACCGCGCCAAGTTTGTAAAAGTTATGCCTACTGACTACAAGAAAGCTTTGACTCAAATGCAGAAAGAGGCAGAAACAGACAAAGGAGATCAATAAGATGGGTAAGCCTACCGGATTTTTAGAGTTCGAACGCAAAGACCGTGAATATGCTCCTGTTGAAGATAGAGTCAAATGCTCTAACGAGTTTATGATTCCTCTAACAGCAGAAGAGATGAACGAGCAAAGCGCCCGCTGCATGGATTGCGGAACACCGTTCTGTCATAACAGCTGCCCGGTTAGCAACAATATCCCTGACTGGAACGATCTTGTTTACAGAAACCAATGGGAAAAAGCTTGCCGCGCTCTGCACTCTACCAATAACTTCCCTGAGATCACAGGACGCGTATGCCCTGCTCCATGTCAGGAAGGTTGCACACTAAACATCGACCGCATGCCTGTATCGATCCGTACCATTGAGTGCGCGATCGTAGATAAAGGCTGGGAGAAAGGCTGGATTAAGCCACAAATCTCCAGTCATAAAACTAAAAAATCAGTTGCTATCGTTGGTTCTGGCCCTTCTGGTATGGCATGTGCGCAGCAACTTGCGCGCGCTGGTCACTCAGTTGTGGTGTATGAAAAAAGCAGCCAGATGGGTGGACTTGCTCGTTTCGGAATCCCAGATTTCAAACTAAACAAAGCAATTATCGACCGTCGTATATCACAGATGAAGGCAGAGGGTGTTGAATTTCATCCAAATACCCACATCGGTGTAGATATTCCTGCTACTAGACTTACAGATCAATTTGATGCTGTAGTTCTAACTGGTGGATCTGAAAAGCCAAGAGACCTTCCTATTACAGGGCGTAATCTTAAGGGTGTTCACTTTGCAATGGAATTCCTAGCACAAAACAACAAACGTGTTGGTGGAGAGAAGATCGAAGGTGAAGAGATCTTAGCTACAGACAAGCACGTTGTTGTTATTGGCGGTGGTGATACTGGATCTGACTGTATTGGAACATCTATACGTCATAATGCGGCTAAAATCACACAGCTAGAGATCATGCCTAAACCTCCTGAATATCAGGAAGGTGTATGGCCAGAGTGGCCAAACCGTTTACGCACATCATCTTCACATGAAGAGGGTTGTGAGCGTATGTGGAGCGTTGCGACCAAATCATTCGAAGGTGAAAACGGCAAAATCACGGCAGTCAACGCAATTAAGGTTGAGTGGACTCAGGATGGAGACGGTCGTTGGAACATGAGTGAAGTAGCTGGTAGCGAATTCCAGATCAAAGCTGACCTGGTAACACTTGCTATGGGTTTTGTTCACCCAACTCACGAAGGGATGATCGAACAGCTAGGACTTGAAATTGACAAGGTTGGCAATGTAAAAGCAACTATGGATGATTTTGAGACCTCAATACCTAAGGTATTTACTGCTGGCGATATGCGCCGTGGACAGTCTCTGATTGTTTGGGCTATTCGTGAAGGTAGAATGGCTGCTCATGCAGTTGATAAATACCTAATGGGTTCAAGCGAACTGCCATTGTAAAGTTTAGTTTTTTGACTAAATCTAAAACGCCCGCTTCTGCGGGCGTTTTTTATCGTCTTATATCTTTTCATCCCCCCCTTCCCTGACAAACACTAAAAGTGGTAATCTCCAAATTTTCCAGCTAATCTACCGAGCAGGAATTTTAACCTTAAGTAGATTTAAACTTTTTTAGTCCACTTAAGAAATCATAATTTAAAAAAAATGGGAATGGAATTTATATGAGTGACGTATACGAAACACCAGAATCTGACCTAGTAAAACAATCTGATTACGATAATTCTGAATACGGATCTATTGAGGATGCTATAGCTGGCAACTATAAATTTGAGATAGGGGAGGTAATTTCAGAAGCATGGAATAAAACCAAGGGAGCCAAAGGAACCTTTTTCTTAGCCTTTATCATGGCGTATTTTTCTTTAATCGTAATAGCAGTCGTTACAATATCTATATTTGCAGCCCTTGACCTTGTTGGCATTGGATCAATCGTCATGCAGATCATAATGAACCTCATGATTTTACCAATATGCGCTGGGATGTTTATTCTAGGCATAAAACGGTCTATTGATATTCCAATACAGGCAACAAGTGTTTTTGGGCACTTCAAAAAGGCACTAAAACTTTTTGGTGCCATGATACTACTGAATATTATAATAATGATTGGCTATCTACTTTTAATACTGCCAGGCATCTATCTAACAATTGCCTATGTGATGGCAATACCACTAATGGCTGAAAAAAATATAGGCATATGGGAAGCTATGGAGACATCACGCAAAGCAATTACTAAACGATGGTTCACTATGCTCCTATTTTGTATATTAATATCAATTATCGTGTTTATCTCAATGATCCCTCTTGGAATTGGTCTTATCTGGACACTTCCAATGTGTTTAATTGCATACGGGATAATTTACAGAAACATGTTTGGTGTTAGCTCAGCAACATTAGGTGATAATGTCGTTGAAAATTATGTAGATGCTGACCCAGTTGCAAGATAAATAAATTCTATCTAACTATTCATAAAGACTACAAAGCCGTTCATGCTAAAAATCAAAGCATTAACGGCTTTTTTACATCCAACAGAAGTTAACAAAGTCTACTAAAGATGCTGCATCTGAATTTTCCACTCGAGTGGAAAATGTTAAAAAAGCTAAGATTTAATATTAGTGCGCCTCATCCCAATTATCACCAACACCAATATCAACAATCAGCGGAACACTTAACTCTGCAGCACTTTCCATCAGCTCTTTAGCTTTAGCGGTAAACTCTTCCACCTTTGCTTCTGGCACCTCGAATACCAGTTCATCGTGTACCTGCATAATCATCTTAATTTCATCCTGGTCAGCCAGATACTCGCCAATTTTTATCATCGCTACCTTGATAATATCGGCGGCGGTTCCCTGCATTGGGGCATTAATCGCACTGCGTTCAGCATATTGACGACGCTGACCATTGCGCGAATTTATATCGTCAATGTAAAGCCTTCTACCCAATAAAGTCTCAACATAACCAGTTTCTTTGGCGGAGACACGAGTGTTTTCCATATACTCTTTTACCTTGGGGTAGCGCTCGAAGTAAATGTTTATATAATCCTGCGCCTCACCTCTGCTGACATCCAATTGCTTAGCGAGACCAAATGCTGACATACCATAAATCAGACCGAAATTAACCGCCTTGGCTCTACGTCTTTGCTCGGATGTCACCTCTTCAAGTTCAGTTGCGGTGATCTCTGCTGCTGTTGCCTTATGGATATCGATGCCATTATTAAAGGCATACAGTAAACCATCATCCTGAGAGATATGCGCCATGATGCGCAACTCAATCTGAGAGTAATCGGCTGCAACTATTTTATTTCCTGGCTCAGCGATAAATGCCTGCCTTACTCTCCTACCTTCTTCCGATCTTATTGGGATATTTTGTAGATTTGGATCTGATGATGACAATCTTCCAGTAGCGGTTACCGCCTGATGGTAAGATGTATGCACCCTGTTAGTCTTTCTGTTGATCTGCAGAGGTAGTTTATCTGTATAGGTTGATTTGAGTTTACTCATTGAGCGATGCTCAAGTAGCAATGCAGGAAGCTCGTAATCTTGAGCTAATTCAATTAACACTGCTTCTGCTGTAGATGGAACTCCTTTCGGGGTCTTTTTGATTACCGGCAACCCCTGCTGTTCAAACAAGATCTCTTGCAACTGCTTTGGAGATGCTAGATTAAATGGCTGTCCGGCAGATTCATGCGCCTTCTTTTCAATCTCTAGCATCTTCTCTGCCAGTTCTCTGCTCTGCACTCCCAGCATATTGCTATCGATCAAAACGCCAGTGCATTCAATACGGGAGAGAATTGGCACTAAACGCATCTCCATATCTTTTAATACTGAAAGTGGTTTTGGTTGCTCCTGCAACTGCGGGAAAAGATGGTTATGAATACGCAATGAGATATCAGCATCCTCTGCGGCATAAGGTGATGCATCCTCGATTGCTACCTGGTTAAAACCAATCTGCTTTGCACCTTTGCCGGCAACATCTTCATAGTGAATGGTTTCATAACCAAGATACTTTGCTGCAACAGAATCCATGTCATGCCTGGTTGCAGTGCTATTAAACACATAAGATTCCATCATCGAGTCAAACTCTACATTCGCCAGCGTTACTCCATAATTAGCCAACACATTCATATCGTATTTCATATGATGCCCAACCTTGGGGATCTTAGTGTTTTCCAAAACTGGGCGTAGTTTCTCTAATGCCACCTCGAGCTCTATCTGCTCAGGAGCACCAGGATAATCGTGCGCTACTGGCAGGTAAGCAGCCTCACCCTCTTTTATCGAGAAAGAAAACCCAACTATCTGTGCCACCGTATAATCAACACTGGTGGTCTCCAGATCGAATGAAACCAGCTCTGCACCCTCAAGCTTTTTCACCCATATTTGCAGCTGCTCAATGGTAAAAATAGTTTCATAGTTTTTAGCTATTTCAACTGGAGTTGCCAAACTAACCGCATCTATAACTGCTGCAGAACCTTTAGCAACAGCGCCACCACCAGCATCCGATGCGGCAACACTTTTACCCGCTGCTGCCTCTAAATTTGTTACCTGCTTTAACCAAGTGGAGAATCCCATTCTGGTATATAAATCTTTAAGCGCAGCATTATCTGGTGATTGCAGATGCAGTTTAGAAACATCTCGATCCAAACCTTCTTCGGTACCGACATCCAGTTTAATAGTTACCAACTGCTTGGAGAGTTTAAGCATCTCGATCCCAGCGCGTAATTTCTCCCCCACCTTTCCCTTGACCTGGTCAGCATTGGCAATAACCTCTTCGACGGTTCCATGTTGCTCTAACCATTTAACTGCTGTCTTAGGGCCAACACTTTCTACACCTGGTACATTGTCAGATTTATCCCCCATTAGGGCTAGATAATCGATTATTTGTTCAGGAGTCACACCAAATTTTGCCTTAACTCCATCTATATCCATACTGGTGTCAGTCATGGTATTCAGCAGAGTCACCTTGTCATTAACCAGTTGTGCCATATCTTTATCTCCAGTAGAGATAAGAGTTTGCACCCCTTGGTTAGCTGCTTCTTGTGCCAAACTTCCAATCACGTCATCCGCCTCAACCCCTGATATCACCACTACAGGAAGCCCCATAGCTGCGATTATCTGATGAATTGGCTCAACCTGCGGCCTAAGATCATCCGGCATAGAGGGACGATTCGCCTTGTATTCCTCATACATATCATCACGAAAGGTTTTGCCCTTAGCATCAAACACCACCGCCATCTGCTTGGGTTTATATTCCTGCAGCAACTTTTTTATCATATTAATCACACCATAGACCGCCCCGGTTGGATCTCCACTTGGACTGGTTAGTGGTGGCATGGCATGAAAAGCCCTATATAGATAGGATGAACCGTCGACCAAAATTAGTGGTGGTTGCTGCTGCGGCATTTCTGTTCCTTTAATATCGCGACTGATTTGAATCGATCAATTCTACTCGGTTTCACAGATTTAAAAAATAGAGATTTATATATCTACTCAGCTAATATTTTGTAGCTATAATTTAATTACATTTGAAAAAATTTGCGTTTCCCATGGAGCAGGTATGCTAAATAAAATCAACCAGATTAACCACCACGGAACAAGACCAGATGATTCACAACTTGCCAGGGAATCTTGGAAAATATTCCAGATCATGGCCGAATTTGTCGAGGGCTTTGAAAGGCTTGCACATATAAAACCTTCGGTAACTATATTCGGTTCAGCTCGAATCGCCCCTGAGCATCTCTACTATCAACTGACAGAACGGATCGCGCATGAACTATCAGATTCTGGCTTTGCCGTTGTCAGCGGTGGTGGACCAGGAATAATGGAAGCCGCCAATAAAGGTGCGCAAAAAGGCAAATCACCATCGATTGGGCTTAATATTCAGTTACCTCATGAACAAAGCGGCAATGATTACCAGGATATCTCATTAAATTTCCGCCATTTCTTCTCGCGCAAGGTGATGTTTGTAAAGCACGCATCTGCCTACGTTGTTCTTCCAGGAGGCTTCGGCACCCTAGATGAACTGGCTGAGATTCTCACGCTGGTACAAACTGGAAAAACCCCCAAGATTCCCATAATTTTGGTGCATAGTCCTTTTTGGAACGGAATACTTGAATGGTTTAAACAAAATCTTCTAAACGAAGGGATGATAAACGAAGAGGACCTTGATCTATTTAAGGTAGTGGATGATCCAAAAGATGTTACTCAAGCCATCTTTGAGCATTATGAAAAACGGGGGTTTCAGCCATCAGAGCAAGAGAGGAATATGCTGCTGGATCTTTAAAATTCAGATGTAAAATCAAGATGGCTGAGCGTAGCCGAATCCTCATTGTTTTTACTTAATTTTTCTTGACCCTTCGGCTACGCTCAGGGATCTTAAACCTGAAATTGCAAAAATACTTTGAAAACATCTCTAAGATATTAAAGCGTTATGAGCGCAGCTTAATCGAGGCGCAAGGTGTGAAAAACATGTTGAGCGCACGAGTAGTGCGTGACTCATTTTTTAAAACCTTGCAACAAAGGTAAAGCAAGCGCAATAGCTTTAATCAAAAATTAATTTTTGTTGAAGTCATAAGTCATAGAAAACTCCGGCTTTTGGATAAAATAACCCTGCGCATAGTGAACACCATTTTGCCAAAGTAGTGCCAAAGCAGATGCATCATCTACATATGCGCCAATAACCTTATAACCAATATCTGCTCCATATTGAGTCAGCGTCTTGAGCTGCATATGATAACGTTGATCTTCAACTAATCGGTGCATAAACAGACGATCAAGTTTTAGAAAATCTCCTGACACCTCACGCATCAAACGCATAACTTGGGTACAGCTGTCGGCATCATTTTGTTTTAAAACTATCCGCTGCTTAAGCTGTTTAATCACCTCAGAAAAACGGATTGCGTGCTTTAGGTTTGAAGCGACATCATTCTCTTCAATTGCAAAGGATATGGTATTAGCCGGCAGCTCCAACATGGTTAATTTATCCTTTAACCAGGTTACAAAAGCTCCTCGTTTAAGAGTTTTGCCAGAAATATTTAGAGTTAAACTTACTGCCTTGCCATCTTTATGTTTACGGTGCGCAATATCAATTACTCTACGGGTCATCTCAATATCGATCTTTTCGATAATCCCCAGCTCATTTGCTGTCTGCAAAAATTGTTCCGGCAGGGTCTCACTGCGGCGCATCCTGAATAGCACTTCATATTGTGGATTTGCTTCACCATGTAGCGGAACTACTGGTTGATAAACGATTCTAAATTCACCGTTTGCTATAGTTTCCTGCCATTTTTTCTGCTTAGCACGGAACTTCTGCAAGCGGATCTTTGGGCTTTGAATCTGATACAGATTCCCAGAATTAGATGATATATCACTAGCAATCATATCGGCCTGAGACAATATTGTTGCTGGCGTTATACCCTCAACAAAAAAGCACGCTCCAATACTTAGTGTATTGCGAATCACTCTACTACTTATTAATACATCGTGCTGAGCAACTGCGCTTTGTAATAGTTTAAAGAATTCTGCTAACTCCTCTTCATTACGCCCATAAGAGATCAATGAAAAAGATTTATCGCTATATCGAGCCAGAATATCCTGCGAACTAAGTTTGTCTGCAAGAATAAATGCTACCTCTTTTAGCAGATAATCGAGTTCAAATGGTTCCAACTCGCCTTGCATTTTTTCATAACCATCAATGTATATTAAAGATACAGCGACTTCGGACTTACCACTTTTAAACACAGAACCAGCATGCTCAAGTTCACTAAGGAAGAACTCTCTATCCGGCAGTCCGGTAAGCTTATCTTTTCGCTCTTGTGGAGCCTGGTATTGGCGTGAAAGCTTGGAACGGCGCAATAAAACACGGCAAGAGTTTACAATTCTATGTTCACAAATTGGCTTCAATAAAAACTTATCGACAGAGAAATTTACTTTGCTTAACGGAGCATGCTGCGAGTCACTCTCACAAAGAAATAGCATGGGGATACCTGCTGCAAAACCGATCTGCTGGCGAATAATCGCAGCCATCTCAACTCCGCTACAGAGATCTAGCTCCATCTCAAATACCATCATATTTGGATGCCACTCATTCACCATCTCAACAGCAGCTTCAGAACCACAAACCTTAACATCGATCCCTAAAGCATTTAATTTATCTGCATACTCACTAGCATCACGACGCATATCATCTTCAACTATTAACACACGTCCAATCTCTCTCCGTGTATCAATAACTAGCTTAGAGATTGTGTGCGAAAACAGTTCGTAATCAAGCGGAACCGGGAAGAATGCTTCACCACCAGCACGCAAGGCTTTTATTCTTGTTTTTAGATTTGTGGAAGATGACAAAAACACAACTGGAGGAAGTGTTGATGCATTACCTTGAATAACTTTGGAGACATCAGAAATATCGGTCTGATCATTTATTTTTACTACAACGGCAGCATACTGTTCCTCTTCTAATTGATACATAAGCGCGTTTATATCAAAAACAGTTTCAACTGCAAAATTAAAACATGCCATCCCAGCAATAAAACCATCAGAAAACTTATTGGATAGGTCAACCAAGAGCACTTTTCGTGACAGACCTCCAAAAGAGACTACGGCACGACGGTCATGTGAAAATGCGACGTTCTCAGCTACGAGGCTGCTATCAACTATCTTTTTGCTTGAAGTCATTTTTCCCTCAAATCAATATTATTTTTTATTACTGGCAAGGTTTAAGATGTCCAACCTCTAAAGCCAGCTTATTATTCTTTTTATAAGTATATTTTATATTCAGGAAAATTGTATTTGCACACAATGCTTTACACATATATACAGCTACATTTCTCCTAGTCCACCAATATAACACATAGAGTAACTTTATCAATCTCTAATATTTGAATTGCAGTTTAAACTTACGTCTCATTTATCACTAATTTATGACATAACAAGCAATCGCAAAAAAAATTAACAAATGTTATCCAATAGACATTTTGAAAAACCCAGGTGGAGAAACGCCCAAGATTAATCTAAATTTCATACTATGCAGTATAGAAAAGTAATTTTTGAGGAATAATCATGACTACCGCAATTGACTGGCTTGAGAAGAGATCCCAACTTTCTCCGAATAATGTCGCTTTAATAGATTACGTAAACGACATTGGCAAAGAGATCACCTACAAAGAGTGGAATAAGCAGGTTAACCAAACTGCACACTTTCTCCGTGATAAACTTGGCCTACAGAAAGGCGACCGAATTGCTATTTTATCCAGTAATTGTGTTGAATACCTTGATGTACTGTACTCATGCAATAAACTCGGTACTATTCTGCAAAATCTAAACTGGAGACTTGCGGTTCCTGAACTTGAGCACATCATAAAAGATGTTAAACCAAAAGCCCTGCTCTACAGCAATGATTTCATCGAACAGGTGCAAAAGCTTAAAAAGCGTGGTGATATAAGTATTGAGAACTATGTGGCCTTTGAAGAGAAGGCGCAGGATACCGACCATAACTTTTTTGAGCGCAATGCATTCCGCGACACAACACCAGATGCGCCTGCTATTAGCGATCAACACCCATGGCTTTTATGCTACACAGGTGGCACAACAGGATTACCCAAAGCAGCTATACACACCTATGCCAATGTAGTTGCCAACGCAGTTAATACGATCACCTCATGGGAATTGCATTCACAAGATTGTGCAATTTTGAATGCTCCACTATTCCACACTGGAGGATTACATGTTTTCACTACCCCATTAATCTACTCCAGCGGAGCGTCGATTATTTGTAAAGCATTTGATGTTGAACAAACATTTGACCTAGTTGCAGAAAAGAAAGCCACTGTTTTCTTCGGTGTTCCCACCATGTTTGTGATGATGCAAAACCATCCGCGCTGGAAAGAAGCTGAGTTCGACCATCTAAAATTCATTATCTGCGGCGGAGCACCATGCCCCCTCCCTGTCTGTGAAAGATTCTGGGATAAAGGTGTAGATTTTAAAACCGGATATGGACTGACAGAGGCTGGTCCAAATACATTCTGGCTCCCAAGAGACCTAGTTCAAAGTAAACCCGGTAGCGTCGGATTCCCACTAATGCATGTTGAAATAAGGCTTGTAGATAGAAATGGGTTAGAGATTGATGATCCAGGTATTCACGGTGAATTATGGATTCGCGGCCCACATAGAACCCCAGGTTATAGGAACAACCCACAGGCTACTGAAGATGCAATTGATTCGGAAGGATGGTTGCACACTGGCGACCTTGCAAGCCGAGATGAAGATGGCTGTTATTATGTAGTTGGTCGTAAGAAAGAGATGTATATCTCCGGTGGCGAGAATGTGTATCCTCTTGAGATTGAAAGCCAATTACACACCCACCCAAGTATTGCCGAAGCTGCAGTATTTGGCGTACCCCATAGAAAGTGGGGCGAGGTTGGTCGTGCAGTCGTTGCCTTAAAACCTGATGAAAAAGCCCCGTCAGAGAAAGATCTTATTGACTGGATCGCATCTAGCATTGCTCATTACAAGATACCACACAGAGTTTTCTTCACTGATGAGCTGCCTAAAACAGCCGCAGGGAAAATCAGTAAAACAACTCTAAGAGAGATGTTTGGAGCCCTTGATGCTGACGATGATCGCAGAAAAGGCCGAGAGGATGAGCGCTTGCCTCATCAAGCAAAAGAGCGTCGTGGAGCACATGCCTCTGACGAAACATAAAACAATCACACTCTAAAGACACATATAGCTGTACGCATGCAATTGCGTACAGCTTATTCTTATTGAACTTCTCCCCACTCCGACTATCTGAAAAACCATCGTTTTCATACCATTTAAAAAATAGGCATGAGAATCCGCACAGTAATTAGCAATAGATTCATATATATAATAAAATATACATTATCTGTACTAATCTTGATTGCATATGACAGTTCAAGCTAAAACAGGGACAAATAGTGGTATAACGCTCTTAGAACCACTTTTCATGATGAAAAAGTACAGGATGTTTACAGTGCATAAAATCAAAATTCCATATTTCAAATCAGTCACCACCATTGCCAGCCTAATTATTATGGCGATAACTGTTAGCTCATGCACTTTAACCCAACCTGGATTTAAAGCAAAAGAACCAAAACAAACAGAATCTTATGCCATCTCCATTGGTGCCAAACCGGCCTTGATCGGACCAACGATACCAAAATCAATTCTACAACAGCGCAATTTCCAGAATATTTCCTTTAAAAAAACAATATTAAAGTCCCAGCCCCAAACTACAGCTTTTAATAAGTTTGCAGCAAAACCGATACAGATCGTAGTTAAGCCAACTGATCTTTGGGAGCGAGTCAGAAAGGGATTCAACCTCAAACACCCTATAAACAACCGCGTAATGGCAGAGCTGCGCTACTATAAACGTCACAAAAGCTACATCAGCAGAATCTCCAAACGTGCCGACATGTATCTTTATCATATCGTCGAAGAAGCTGAAAAACGCAACATCCCACTGGAGCTAGCATTACTTCCAGTAGTTGAAAGTGCATTTCAACCTTTTGCATACTCACATGGACGCGCCTCAGGAATATGGCAATTCATACCCTCAACAGGAAAAGTCTATGGACTTGAACAAAACTGGTGGTATGACGGTAGACGCGACATAATTGCATCCACCGATGCCGCTTTAACCTACCTAGAAAGACTCGCAAAAAGATTTGATGGCGATTGGCTACTAGCATTAGCTGCTTACAATTCTGGCGGAGGAACTGTTAACAAAGCTATTCGCCGCAATAAGAAAAAAGGGTTGGCAACCGACTATTGGAACCTATCTCTACCTAAAGAGACAGAAGCATATGTCCCGAGATTAATCGCCTTTTGTATGCTAATCGACAACCCAAAAAAATATGACGCCACTTTAGACAGCCTTAATAACAAACCTTATTTTTCTGCTGTTAACCTAAAAACTCAGATAGATCTTTCATTAGCTGCTGATCTTGCAGGAATCTCCACTGCCAAGATGTATAAACTAAATCCTGGTTACAACCGCTGGGCAACACCACCGAATGGTCCACATAGGTTAGCTCTACCTGTAGATAAAATTGACAATTTCAATAAAAAACTCGGTGAACTTCCAAAAGAAAAGCATGTGCGCTGGGTAAGACATAAAATTAAATCTGGCGAGGCTCTACTGAATATTGCCAAAAAATATGACACCACTGTTAATGTCATACGCAAGGCCAACAATATCCTCGGCAATAATATCCGCGCAGGAAAGCATTTAGTAATCCCCGTATCCCTTAAATCTGACAAAGAATACACCTACAGCACTAGCCAGCGCAAAAAAGGTGTTATCAACAGAGCTCGTAGTCGCTCATCATTAGTTCATATAATCAAACATGGTGATACTCTTTGGGATATCGCGCAAAAATACAAAGTGTCAGTTGGCAGCATCACCCGCTTAAATAAGATCTCTCCACGAGACACCCTGAAAAAGGGACAAAAACTAGCGATTAAACCCGGGGCAAAAACCCCAAGACAATACCTAAGCGGAACCCCAGGATCAATCACCAAAAAGGTCACCTATACAGTACGCAGAGGTGATTCATTAGACCGCATCGCGCGCAAATTTAAGGTGTCAGTAAAGGATATTCGAAGTTGGAACAGCAAAGCGCGCTCTAAAAAGTATCTTCAACCTGGTCAACGTCTGAAGATCTATGTGGATATCGCCAATCAATCTGGAACAGCATAAGAAAATCGATCAATATTTGTACCAAACCTCAATCCGTCATTCCAGCGAAAGCGCACAGCTGTCCGGAATATTTAGAGCTGAAAAACAAGTTGGCTGAGCGTAGCCAAAACCTTATGATGAAGCATGCGTTAGCTTCAATATCAAATTTGCAAAATATTTGCTTAAAGACAAGGCGCAGTAAAGATTTGTAAGAGAGTTCACGAATAGTAAATGACCGCCCTTCGACCTTGGTTTATCCTGAGCGAAGTCGAAGGGCTCAGGAACCGAATCTGAATCTGCAATACAACTTCCGGTGTAATTCGCAGGATATTTTTTCTAAGACAAGGCGTAGCGAAGCCTTATGAGAGAGCATACTTTAGTATGTGACTGAATAAGCCTGGAGCTATAACGCAGTATTAGGAAAAATAAACTAGAATTTATTTGCCGGCACGCAGAAGGCCGCCTAGTCCAGCCTCTTCCAAGGCATTTTGCAGTAGTTTTCTAATCTCGCCTGGACTATCAAGCAATAGAGCCTTATCCAACAGATCCTCTGCCCTTGCTTTAGAGATGGTACGAATAACCCATTTAATACGATTAATGCTTGATGACGCCATGCTCAAACCATCTATACCCATAGCAAACAACAAAACCGCTGCGGCTGGATCTGAAGCCATAGTTCCACAGACACAGACAGGTTTACCTGCCCTTTGGCCGGCATCTGCAACTTGCAAAATTGCGCGCAAAACTGCTGGATGCAACTCATCATAAAGATCAGCAACCCGAGAATTATTTCTATCTACTGCCATCAAGTACTGAGTAAGATCATTACTGCCGATAGATAAAAAATCTACCCGGCGCGCCATTGCATCAGCAAGATATACAGCCGATGGGACTTCGATCATAACCCCGACCTTAGGTTTGATCACAGAGACACTTTCATCCTGCAGCTCTTTGGTAACACGATCAAGAAGCGCTATAGACTCATCAAGTTCTGACAAACAACTAACCATTGGAAATAATATATGCAGATTGCCCAAACCGACATTTGCTAAAAGCATAGAGCGCAATTGGGTAGCAAAAATCTCAGGGTGATCTAATGTAACTCTAATTCCACGCCAACCAAGAAAGGGGTTATCCTCAACAATTGGAAAATAAGGCAATGCCTTATCTCCACCAATATCTAACGTTCTTAAAACAACCTGGTGTGGATAACACGGTTCTAATATCTCTCGATATAGCTCTGTTTGCTCCCTTTCGCCAGGAAACCTATCACGTGTCATAAATGGGAATTCGGTACGGTGCAGGCCAATACCCTCTGAACCACTCTCAAGAGCGTAGTTAATATCAGAAATCAATCCTGTATTTGAATAAAGCTTTACCCTAGAGCCATCAGAGCTTTCAGCCTGTAGGTCTTTTAATTCACCAAGACTTAAAGAGAGCTCTTCCTCTTCTTTTATTAACCTATTGTACTCACGCACAACTGTTCTTGGTGGATCGAGATAACACCGGCCACTATAGCCATCAACAATCATGCGCCTGCCATCGACAAGATTCAATGGCAGCTCGCTAACACCCATAACCGAAGGTACACCAAGGGCTCGAGCCAGAATAGCAACATGAGATGTTACAGAACCCTTAGTACAAACAACTCCAGATAGTTTATTACGCGGAATCTCAGCTAACTGGGCCGGAGTTATGTCCTCGCCAACAAGAATTGTTCCCTTAGGGTATTTAGGTTTAACCTTAACGTCATCAAGAAGGTGCATCAGCACTCGTTTGCCGAGCCCTTTTACATCACTTGATCTTTCACGCAGATATGGGTCATCCATATCTTCAAATGCTCGCACATGCTCCAGAATAGTGTCACGGAATGCAGCTCCAGCCCACTTGTTACCATGCTTGATTCTATTGATGGTATCATCGATTAAACTTCCAGTTTCCAACATCCCAACATAGGCATCAAATACCAACCTATCGTCATCAGCAAGATGCCCGGTCATCTTTTTACTTATCTCACTAATCTCATCACGCGCAGCACTGATCGCTGCCATAATGGCATCGATCTCATCCTGCTGATTTTTAACCTCTCTATCAGTGATACCTTTAAGGCTTATTGCTACTTGAGATATAACCGCAGTGCCAATAACTATTCCAGTTCCGCCTGCCACACCACGCATCGCCAAGACACGAGCCTTCCTTCCCTTCTGCAACTCCTTGATGCTACTGCTTATCTCACTTAAGGAGATCACATTTGCCAATTGAGCCATCAGAGTGATGAGCAGGGAAACCTCATCTTCAGTAAAAATACGCGTCCGCTCATTCTGAACAACGGCCACACCCACCGATTTACGATGATGAACAATTGGAACCCCTAGAAATGAGCGAAACTGCTCCTCCCCCGTACCTGGGATATATCTAAAATTAGGGTGGTCAACGGCATCCGAGAGATTTATTGGCTCAGACCTTTTGGCAACTACACTTACCAACCCCTCATCATCAGCAAGGCAGGCCTTGCCTACAGCTCCTGGGTTTAGCCCCACAGAGGCCATAAGGACAAAGTTTTCGGTATCAGGCTGCCTCAGATAGATTGAGCTAACGTCAACTTCTAAAAGTTCAGCTACCCTAGTAACGATAATGTTTAACCCTGCAGAAAGGTCATCAACCGCATCAGCTTCATTTATTATTCTATCTAGTGATTTAAGCATTCAATCAACCATATTATTGAAACTACAATTTACAGTATCTATTCGAAATATTGCGTCATTACATTTTTAGCGAAAAAATCTAGTGCTTGGGTGTAAACATTCTTCTTAAAAGAAACCACCTCTTTAAGTGGGTGCCAGTAATCTACCCAGCGCCAACCATCAAACTCGGGAGAGTCTGTTGTATCAATTTTAATATCCAGATCATCAGTTAATAATCTGAGTAGAAACCAAACCTGTTTTTGCCCAATACATAATGGGAATTGATGTTGCCTTATAAGGTTCTGCGGAAGGTCATATTTTAACCAACCATCGGTTCTAGTAAGAATTTGCACACACTCTTTATCTAGACCAATCTCCTCTTTTAACTCTCGAAATAAAGCATCTTCTGGAGACTCGTGTTTGCGAATTCCTCCTTGAGGAAACTGCCAGGAATTCTGCCCAATACGGCGCGCCCATAAGACATGATTATCCTTATTCAGTAGAACAATACCTACATTAGGCCTATAACCATCAGAGTCAATCACTTTCCGACCTATTCAACATCACATGAAACATATACATATACATATTGTATAATACTACTGAACATTTTGCTTTTGTGCTCCTAGATTATATTTCCAACATGCGAGATAAAAGACTCACAATTTATCTCATAACCATCTAATTAAACGATAAAAAACCCCATAACCATAAGAGTCCACCTCTT
This sequence comes from Gammaproteobacteria bacterium, assembly GCA_033852155.1. GTDB lineage: Bacteria > Pseudomonadota > Gammaproteobacteria > QZLD01 > QZLD01 > QZLE01. The sequence goes on from JAWSVA010000003.1 coordinate 55,324, forward strand.
ATTTACAACTAGTCAAATAATGACATTCAACCCGTTCCAGAGCAGCACTATTTTACCCAAAGCCCAATGGGGCGTGATTGATAGGACACCGCAGCTCATATTTAGTGCCGCATTAAGCATGATTAAAACTGATGAATCGGGCATAATACTCTTTCTAAATTACGATTTTACCGCCCAAACCAATATGTAAATTTAATTAGGAGAAAGCTCTGTGACCTTAGCCATTTTTGACTTAGACAACACCCTACTTGGTGGAGATAGTGATCAACTTTGGGGAGACTTCTTTGCAGAGCGCGCTAACCTAGACAAAGAAAAGCGGGTGGCTATTGGGAAAAAACATTACGCTGATTATGTAGCTGGCTGCCTTAATGTTGCCGAGTTTCTCAAATTCACTCTCGAACCTCTTTCCATGTTCCCGGTTGAAACATTAGAACAATGGCGCCAAGAATTTATTGATGCTCACATAAAAGAAATTGTTTTACCTAAAGCTATCGACCTTGTGGAAGAGCATCGCTGCAATGGTGACATTCTGATGATTATCACAGCAACAAACCGTTTTCTTACTGACCCAATTGCTAAGATTTTTAAAATCCCACACCTTCTTGCTACTGAGCCAGAGATGATAAATAATAAATTCACCGGTAAATATACTGGCATACCGACAATGGGGGCTGGAAAAGTTACGGCTCTGCAAGAATGGATGACAAAAAACGATGAACAGCTAGAGGGAAGCTATTTTTACAGTGATTCAGCTAATGACATTCCATTATTAGATAAAGTCACCTACCCAGTAGCAGTTGATGCCGATCAAACCCTGATGCAACACGCACTAGAAAAACAGTGGCAAATAATTTCACTACGCTAAACGAGTTCTTATGAAAAAAAGCTATGGATGGCTAACTTTTGCGATAACTATTAAATCAATTTGGTGCTTATGCTTATTGTTAATTTGTATTTTTATCTCTTGGACCGCTCTGGTTAAAGTTAATTTTAATTACGACTTTTGGTACGAGCAATTAAGTATAAAATCTACAATTGATTTTTATGCGCCTAAAAACCCACAACATAAAGGTTTTATTTATACGGATAAAAAGCAGCATAGCAGGCTATTTTCCGAGATAGTTGCTGCAACGACCAACAAACCAGAGAATCTCCGGCAAATAAGATATAAGGTAACAGGATCCTCAGCTCAGATGCTAACTCCAGATGAGATCACGCATCTCAATGATGTGCACTCTCTGATTAAGATATTTAATTTTTCCAGCTATATAGCTATTGCAACCCTCATACCAATTTCAATCCTTATGCTATTTCTATACATAGCTCCCCCTAAAATTTTAGTAACTTGCAGTATCGCAACATGCACAATTGCGACAGCCGGCCTAATAATATTTCTATACGGCCCTGTGGAGATCTTTTATACACTACACATCATCATTTTTCCTGCCGGACATAAATGGTTCTTTTACTATGATGAATCGTTAATGAGCATGATTATGCAGGCGCCAAACATATTTGGTTATATAGCTGCAACTTTAATACTTATGGCCAGCGCTATTTTTATAGCGCTTTTATTTGTAGCAAGGAAGTTATATTTTAGAATAGAAAACAGCCTGAGCATTCAGGTCATAGAGGAGAATTTCAGAGAGAAAGAGGTGCCGAGACCAAATTAAAGTGGCCCAGCTTTTTTGAAAGACTGCCAGATAAACTAATACTTTGCACTTTCAAGTTTTAAAAACTAGCAGCTAATAGTTTTTATGCTCTACGCTTGTTTGACGATGAAAGTGGAATCTCAATGTCGTCATCCAATTCAAGCATCTCATTTAGGCTATCGATTAGGCTACAAGCTTCGCCTAAAGAATCAACTGGGTCACCAATATCATCCCCTTCAACATCAGTAATTATATATTGAGCGGCGCTTTCTGAGCCATCATCAAAAATTCTTATGATAGGGGTTATATCAAAGTTCTTATACAAGATACTTGGTTCATAACGTACGGCCATCTATCCCATTCCTTTGAAATTGTTAAGGTACTACAGATAGTAGTTTAAAATACATTAACATACAACATATAGTGTTAAAATTTATTTTCAGCTTTTCCACCATCCGCATTTCAAGCAATTAATATCGGTAATCAAAACGATTTAACAGCTCATGTTAGACCAAAGTCGTATTGCCCCGAATTAGCTAACTGCTGTAGAGTCTACGAAACGAAAGTTTTAACTATAAAATAAGATTCTAATAATAAATAAATACGTGTATCGGAGGATTTATGTTGACCACGAAAAAAGGGATACAGCTCACGGCTGTAGCATCTGCTATCACATTTTTATCCATTTCAGCTACTGCTTTGGCAACCAGCCCAAGTAACTGCGTTGAAGTGACTGCAACCAATCAGCAACACATGGAAACTGGTCTAGCTGAACTATGCAACTATTACTATGTATGCTCTACAGGAGACCAGGAAGTGCTTGGCTACTCTTGGGGAAGCTCCAGCGTTGAAACAACGCTATACACAGGAGAGTCTAACCTTGGTTATAAAACACAGCCACAAGAATGCATAATTGAGGAACCAGGCAGCTGTGACGCTACTGAACAGACTCTTGCCACTTTAATCGATAATGGGTTAGCTGAAGGTTGCGATACATACTATGTTTGCACAACAGGTGACAGTGAGAGACTTGGATATTCATGGCTCAAAGCAACAACCAAAGCAGAAGTATTTATCGGAGCTGATGAGCTCGGATATATTGATGATCCAAAAAATTGCGCAATAATTCAGGAAATTGATCTTGCCATAAGTCTTTCAAATGAAGCTATCAACGTAACCAATCAAGAAACGCTCACCTTTGACATTTCAGTTGCAAATATCGGCACAATTGACTCATCAACAGCAAATATATCTGCTCAAATCCTACATATAGATTGCGGTGAAGAGGTAGACTGCATGGGTGGTGGAGATATTTCAATCCTATCGGTTAACTCCAGCACAGCCACATGCACAGCAAATAATTCTACATTAGACTGTGAAGCAACAGGAGTTACCGCTGGCTCTAATATCGACATAACAGTTACCGCCTTAGCAACTCACGTTGGCGAAATTGATATTGACTTCAACGTTAATACTGCAGGTGATACAAATCTTGCAAATAATAATGCTTATCTTGATATTTCAGTTTCAGAAGCTGATAACAGAGTTCAGTACGAAGAAGAAGCTGCCTCCATTCTTACCGAAGGTCAAATTCCTCACACAGAGAATGGAGCATTTACCGACAATGGTAGATTCTTTGTAGCAAGTGCGGTTAATGGCGGTAACATTTATGAAATAACTACTGATGGAGCAGGAAACTATGATGCAACTCCTGTTGTCGACGCAACCAACAACTGCATGTTCACTGGTTTAACCGGAACTGGAAACACTATTTATGCAACCTGCCAATCTACATCAGAGACATATCTGTATAGATTACAAGTTTCCGATACTGGATTAGATGTTATTTACAAAACCATTTCTGGATTAACTCAATCAAACGGAATGGCTGTCGACGCTAATGGTGACATTTATATATCTGATAGCGGAGCCAAATCACTCTACTCATCAAAATCACCAATAATAAAAGTTGTGGTAACCGATGAAAATACATTTGAATTTGATGCAGCTGATTGGCTAGATAAATCATATGTAATCAAATTTCCGAATGGAATTCAAATCGAAGGCGACACCATGTATTACGCAGACCATTACAAGGTTCGCACTGTTAAAATAAATTCTGACGGCACAGCTGGCGTCGTTAACGATTTTTACACCACTACCACCGCAAACCTGATTGATGACCTGGCAATCACCCCTGATTATATCGCCATATCTGAAATCAAGTATCCAACCAGCACCTCTGGAAGCAGCGTAACAGGACATGTAATTCTGCTTGATAAAGAGACAGGTGATGTCGTACAGCAGATTGCAGCTGATAAAATTTATGAGCCAAGCAGTATAATATATGATCGCGATGGGATTTTTGGCGAAGAAAGCTTATTCGTAACCGATTACTTCAAAAGCGGCCTATATGAAATCAAGGCTGAAACAGAGCTTCCACTTTAAGATATTTAATGAAAACGGCACTAACTTTTATTAGTGCCGTTTTCATTCTTCACACAACAAAATATAACAAAAGCTTTCAAAGCAATAACTTACTAATTCAACCGCATTCAAATCACCAATTATTATTTAATAATACAAAATAATTACGCCGCGTCACAAGGATGGCACCACCTTACCGCTAACACAATAACAAAGCATTAACTCCACCACCTTTGCTGCACAGCAACAACAAGACAAGATAATCACGCAGGATTTTATCCTGCAAATTCAACAACTTAAAGCGCATCTTTTTTGCAACTAGCTTGATGCGCCCTTAATGCGCTCGTCACACAAAAAGTGAGAAGTAGATCACATTACGCCTAGACCCATTACGCTAAGATCAATTCATACATTAATTATTTGGACATTTTCTGGACTGTTTTTTGCCTTAAGTAAATAGAATACTAAAAAAAATCATAAGCCCCCGGAGATACATTAAAATGCATAGAAATTCCCCATTTAACACAAGTAAAGCCTATAAACTTGGACAGGAAGAACTACGTTTACAGAATTATTCTCAAGCTCTTGATCACTTCACCATTTTGCTTGATGACGCAGATAACAATGATCCTCAATTTGACCGCTACCAATCATACACTGGTCTTTGCCAAGTACTCCTCGGTGAAAAAGAAGGGATCTCTTTATGCAGAAAATCTGCAGCGACAAACACACCACAAATTGAAAATATGTGTAATTTAGCTTTAGCGGAGTTGCAATTAAATAAACGCAGCAATGCTATTGATGCAATCCAGAAAGGGATTAAATTAGATCCGAAGAACAGCCAGCTTAAAAAGTTAAATTCACGCCTTGATACTCGCAGAAAACCATTCATACCTTTTATTTCTCGAGATAACTTCATAAATATTATGGTTGGAAAAATCACGTATAGAACAAACCGTAAAGCTGAATGCACTCGCATTGGAAAATACAGCAACTCCCCTATGAGCTTCATTGTTTAACTAAATTAATTTATCAACTCCAAAAAAGCCGATTCATTTCGGTTTTTTTATACCCTAAAATACCTATATCTATTTTATTTAACTGCATACAAACTCTTCAATTTTCAACTATTCAATATTTTAATCACCAATCCAGTATAACGCTAGAATAGCGTATAACCGCAATAGCACGCTGCACATAAGCCATTGCTTAATATCCATCTTATTACGCAGCAAAAAAATGCCCAGCATTTTATATACTGGGCACAAATTTCTTAAAAGATATTTCTATGGGTTTGTTATCTACAAACCTGCTGCGCAAGATGGAAACCATATCCAATAAAACTCTGGGTAGTAGTGGCACCATGAAGGTATAACAGGTACCGGAGATTCAGAAGTAAAACTCATATTCCATGTGGTTACATAGCTATTTCCATCTTCCTCCATTACATCTACTTCTAAGGTAAACGCATGTTCTCCGGACTCAATAGCAAATTCTTCACTAATAAATGGGCCGTTTACACTTCTATTTTCACCATCTAAATTTACATTTATAGAGTTTAATACGCAGGAACCTGTAATCTCAACGGTCCCAGCAATTGTTACTAGACCATCCTCTTCTGGGACGAATGGGTCAGCAACCTCAAAACCACTTATATCAATATTACACTGCTCAGGCTCATCTCTTTTACCGCTGAAAAACTCCCCTAGATACATTGCATAATTCATATTTGTACCGTCAATATAGCTTCCAGTAGCCCCTTCCCCTCCTGGCCATGCATGATCAACATTAAAGAGTTTAAGCAATGAAACTTGGCTTAATTCTTCCGCGCCACTCCATATGGTCTCTTCAGCTATACCGTTTATATTTATTGCTGTAGCTTCATCCCCAAGCCCTAGAACAATTGCCATTGCTTTAGCATTATGAGGTCCATTAGCCTGGTCTACAGTCAAATCATCTGTTCCAAAGGCTATTGATACTTTTTGATCAACAAAATATTCTGCATAATCACCCGCATATGCTCTACATTTCATTGCCGTATCTTCCGGTGTCACAGGAATTCCAACCCCAAATTCACCAGATGATCCCACAGGAGGTGAACCAACAGCTGCAGTGCCAGAAAAAATATCTGGAGCCAAGCACCAGGTTGTCATCGCAAATGTTCCACCAGAAGATAAGCCCGTTATATATACTTTGCTTGAATCAATATCTAAAGTAGAACTTGCCATATACTCTTCGGCTAGATTTATTAAGTTTTTATAATCCCCAGACAACCTACTTTTAGTCGCGCCCCAATAATCCCAACATGAAAATCCTGCCTTATTCATTGCATCTGGAACAGCAATTACCATTCCATGCTCTTCAGCTGCAGCCTCAAGGTTTGCCGTCTTAAATTCATTAATATGCTGCACACATCCATGCAATACAATCAATAATGATTTTCCCTCTCCTATTGGTGATTGTGCTGTTGGTACATACAGGTTTACTTGCGAAAAGCCACCTGCAGACTCTATAGTCCACGAACCAGCATTCACACTTATTGAAACAAGACTTAGTACTGCGCCTATTATTAGATATCTTATTTTTGACACCATTATCATATTCTCCTCAAAAATTATTATTTATCTCCCTCCCACTTAAACTCCTAACATCCAGTTTAGAGAGACACTTTGAGCTTTTTTATGCTCTTGGAGTTAATTTAGATCTTTTTCACATATAAAACGTGACCCAAATCACAACTTGATCTATTTACACCTAAAAATAAACAATAAACTCTTTTAATATCAGATATTTAGATATTAACCACTTTCTAAATAGCGCGCTGCACCAATGGTTTTTCCACCTTGATTTCAACTGCTTACAGAAAGATTATTGAGGCACCGCCTTTTGTTTGAAAAAACCAATCAACCAACAAAATAGCAGTGCATTTCACCATACCAACCATGAAAAATAACCAGCTAACACGCTCTTAATATTTTTATTTCGCAAAAAAAATCGCCCGAAACTTTCGTTCCGGGCGACCATCCTCTAGATATTATTTTTATTGTTAGTAGAGGCTCTCCTAACTCTATAGACCTGCTGCGCAAGCTGGTACGTAATGCCAGTATGCTGCGGGGATGTATACACACCATGATGGAACTTCAGGCTTAACTTCTATCTCTTTCTCATTTGAGAATGTTCCTTCATACTCTGTTACATACTCTTGGCCGTCATCACCATCAACTGTTACTACTATCGCAACTGTATGATCACCTTGGCTTACATTAAATGCTTCATTAATAGATGTTGCTGTTGTGCTTTGTGTTTCCCCATCTACAGTAACTTCAATCGATCTTAGTGTAGATGCTGTAGGAACTGCTACAGATGCTGTTACCGTAGCTGTGCTTCCACCTTCTGCAGCATTAACATTCACGCCTTCAATCTTAGCTTGATATGGTGTAACCACCTCACCAGATACGCGCTGATTGTTGTTTGCAAAGTATTCAGCAAGATACATACCATAGTTGATACTTGATCCATCAACGTAGCTACCAGATGCACCTGAACCACCAGGCCATGCATGACTTACACCACTCAAACTAACTGTAGAAACTCTGTTGGCTCCGTTATCGCCGTCATATAGAGTTTCAGTCGCCTTTCCTTCTATGCTATTAGTACCAGATAGTTTTGATACGCCATAGATACTAGCCATTGCTTCAGCGTTTTGGGTGCCATAACCCTGAGGAACAGTGTAATCGCTTGTGCCATATGCAGTAGAAGTTATTTGTGTTTCAAATTCAGATGAGTTGCTTCCAGCATAGCCTTTACATCTTGATGCTGTTTGTGAAGCTGAAGATTCTTGAGAGAATGCACCGTTAGAAGAAGTACCAGTAGATGGAGCAGCATCAAGCCCCATACCTGCAAAGATATCAGGAGCCAAACAACCGACAGTCATTGCAAATGCACCACCAGATGAAAGACCTGCTACATAAACCTGTTTAGGATCGATATCCATGCTTGAGTTATCTATGTATGCATTGGCTAATCCAATCACATTTTTGTAATCACCAGAGCTTCTGCTTTTACTTCCCGTCCAATAACCCCAACAAGAAAAACCCTCTTTATATTTTGCATCTGGAGCAGCAACAACCATTCCATATTCTTCAGCAACCTTATCTAGGTTTGCAGTTTTAAAAGCACCATTTGACTGGGTGCAGCCGTGAAGAACAATTAATAATGATCTGCCATCTCCGACAGGTGAAATAGTATCAGGGGTATATGTATGTACAGAGCTAAATCCACCTGCAGCTTCTGTTTTCCAAGATCCAGCCATTGCTACTGAGGTCATACCTACTGTTGCGATTGCTGCGCATGCTAATGAGATTGCTGTTTTTTTCATCTTTCTACACTCCCCCGAGACTTTTTGTCGCGGTTAATTATTATTTTATTATCCGGTAGTGGTTTTACCACTCTTCTTATATCTCTATAAACGTATTATGTTTTGTCATTTATTTTGTACGTGCACCCATACTGTCTAATGGCCCGCAAAAAAAACGGAACTGCATCACACTTTTTTGTGTGCATCGCACAAGACTATCCACTACCTATCAAATACTTACGCCATATATTAGCATATTGCAATACAGCAATTTATTTTTATACTTTTATTTTTCAGCGCCTTATAAAACGATGCATCGCAACAAGGGGAGTTAATAACTTTTTTAAAATATTTTATTGCTTTTTTGCTGGTGACAGGGATATTTGTGACCCACATGGCATTTTCAATGCAACTTAAGTCGCTATTTACTAAAGAATATATGCTGCAGCGCAGCGCAAAGCGGTTTTTTTATAGCTAAGCTCACAAATGCATCAATAGTAATATTTATATGTTCAGGACTGGATTCACAAATGCGACATACCACGCCTATTTTGGAAAATAGCTAACTACCACCCCAATTAACCCAACCGCCTGACGTTGGGCAAAACGTTTATTCAACTCATAACCAAATTTATTCTAATTTTAAGCCTAAGCCAGAAAATCTAGGCCAGAAAATCCAGTGCGTATTGAGCATAAAGAGCAGCCGCCATCTCTAAAGCATCTTCATCGATATTATATCTGTCACTATGCAAAGGATAATCTATCCCTTTCTCTTTATTGCTTGACCCGACAAAGGCAAATACACCTGGTTTCTCTTGCACGTAGAATGCAAAATCCTCTGCACCGGTGATCTTATCTAAAGGGAAAATAACTTCATCGCTATACAGTTGCTTGGCAATTTTCTCAACTCTTGCTGAACATACAGGGTCATTAACCATTGGAGGCACACGATTATGATACTTAAAATCGTAATTTGCCCTGTATGATTTAACTGTATTTTCTACTACTCTTTCCATCTTCTCAGGCAAAGAGCCTCTAACCTCTGCAGAAAAGCACCGTGTCGTCCCCTCAAGAATCACACTGCTTGGAACTACGTTACCTTTTGTCCCCCCATTTATCTTACCTACCGTTATTACCAGAGGATCCATCGGTGATACTTCGCGACTAACTATATGCTGTAAATTCATTACCACTGCTGAAGCTGCTACAACAGTATCTATGGTCATATGAGGGAATCCACCATGACCACCTGGCCCTTTCACCTCTATCTCAAAAAAATCTGCGGATGACATTCTGGGGCCTGCAGCAACAGCAACCTGCCCAGCAGGAACATCAGGAAGAAGATGAATGCCAAAAATTTCACTAACGCCATCCAGCCCTCCCTCTGCAATTATCTTCTTTGCCCCGGCAAGTAGCTCTTCAGCTGGCTGGAACAACAAGCGAACAGTGCCACTAAAATTCTTCTTATTTGCTGATAATACTTTTGCTGCCCCAAGCAATGCAGCCATATGCGCATCATGACCACAGGCGTGGCAATATCCGTCATGCTCCGAGCGATATTCAATCTCATTTAACTCCTGAACATTCACTGCATCAATATCTGCACGTAAAGCAACTATCCTCGAGATATCAGAGCCCGATATTTCACCTTGCCCTACAATATTGGCAATTACACCTGTGCCGGCAATTGGCTGATATTCAATTCCAAAACTTTGGAGCTCATCCTTAATAATCTGTGAGGTCTTAAACTCTTTTAATCCGCCCTCAGGGAAACGATGCAACTTACGGCGAATTGCAATGATATAGTCTTTTTCGATTCTTATTAGTTGTTTAATATCCATGCTCAACACCATTCCTTTTTATTGATGGCTAATGAATAAGCTCATTAACCTTGTCCATTATCTTATCTATAGCACCGCGATTATCATTAATAAAATCTAGCGCATTTTCTGCAACCTGGTCGCTGAGAATATTAGAATCCAATATCTCTACCACCATATTTGCCAGCTCTGCTTGATCATTTACAATAAAACCAGCGCCTCTTTGTTCCATTTGCTCGGCTATATCCTGAAAATTATGCACATAAAAACCAGAAATACACGGCACTCCGAGGGCCATTGCCTCTAACATATTGTGTCCGCCAACCGGAACTAAACTTCCACCAATATAAGCTATATCTGCCGCACTAAAATAGAGCATCATCTCCCCCATGCTGTCACCAATATATATGGAAGTGTATTCTGAAATTGACTGTCCACTACTACGCGTAATTACTGAAAAGCCGGACTGTTCACAAAGCTCGGCAACCGAGGTAAATCGTTCAGGATGCCTTGGAACCAATACTAATATCAGCTCAGGAAACTTCTCCAGCACCTTTACATATGCCTCGAGAACCAGCTCTTCTTCCCCTGCATGAGTGCTAGCAGCTATCAAAACTTTTCTATCTGCACCCAGATACTTTTTCTTAAACTCAGTCCCAAGCACTTTTTGCTCAGTCTCAACAGCAAGGTCAAATTTGACATTTCCAATTGCAGATATCTCTACATTTCTCTCTATATTATTGGGCGCTGCTAATACTTTAAATCGTTCAACATCTAGCTTATCCCGCGCACAAATCACATCCACGTTTGCCAGAGCTTCTCTAACCAGTCTAGAAAATTTTTGATACCCATTAAAAGACTTTTCCGAAAGACGGGCATTTGCGATAAGTAATGGAATAGACCTTCTTTTAATCTGGCTATAAAGGTTAGGCCAGATTTCAGTTTCCATAATTAGCGCAATCGAAGGGTTTACTCTGCGAAGAAATTTATTCACGGCAAATGACAAATCATAAGGAAGATAAAAATGTTCAACCTCGTCAGCAAATGTTGCTTTCACCCTTTCTGAACCAGTAGGAGTGGTAGTAGTGATAAGGATCTTATACTCAGGAAACTCAGACTTAATCCTTTTGATTAAAGGAATGGCGGCAATAAATTCTCCAACTGAAACAGCATGAATCCAAATTACCTGATTTGAAGAGATATCTTTAACGGAGCCAAAGCGTTCACAAATCCGCCTGCGATATTGCGGCGCCTTAATACTGCGCAATAACAGACGCAGCAATACAACTGGTGTTAATAAATAAAGAATAATCGAATAGAAAAGCCTTGAGATGCTCATCAATAGTTACCGTATCCTTCGGCTTCGCTTATAACAACTGAAAATATTGAACATAATCAGCATCTTCGCAGCTTAGACGCTATCTATTATTAGCTGAATTTAGCCAATCAAGATAAGTGCCTACCCCCTGTTCAATCGAGGTAAATGGATCACTGTATCCTGCTTGTCGCAGGTTAGATATATCTGCCTGAGTAAAACTCTGATAACTACCTTTCAGATGATCAGGAAACGGAACATATTCAATCTCACCCTTTTTATGCCAATCAATCACTGCATTAGCCACCTGGTTAAAGGTACCACTATTACCTGTTCCAAGGTTAAAGATTCCAGATTTATCCGGGTTATCCATAAACCATAAATTCACATTCGCAACATCACCAACAAAAACAAAATCACGACGTTGTTCACCATCAGCATACCCATCACAGCCACCGAAAAGTTTTACCTTTCCTGTTTTCTGCAACTCATCATTAAAATGCATGGCGACACTAGCCATGCTGCCTTTATGATTTTCTCTTGGGCCATATACATTAAAATAGCGCAGTCCAACTATTTGGCTTTCGGCCTTAGGTTTTATCCTTCTGACATATTGGTCAAATAACAACTTAGAGTAACCGTAGACATTCAATGGTTTTTCGAAAAGCACATCTTCTTTAAAAACCTTTCCACCACCATAGGTTGCCGCAGATGATGCATATATAAATGGAATGGTATTTTCCAAGCAACAATGTAGCAGTTTTTTAGAATACTCGAAATTATTCTGCATCATATAGCGCCCATCCCACTCAGTGGTTGTAGAGCACGCCCCCTGATGCAATATTGCCTTTATTTGCCCAACTGGAAACTTTCCTGATTCAATCTGATTTAAAAAATCATCTTTATCTAGATAGTCCAGAATCTCGCAATCAGCTATATTACGGAATTTTCTACCTTCGGTCAGATCATCAACTACAACAACATCGCGGCAACCACGTTCATTAAGTTGCTTTACGATATTACTTCCAATAAAGCCTGCGCCACCAGTTACGATAATCATTATAGTTTCCCTCTAGTTTGCCTTTATAGCATCAATAATATTTGTTGTTGAACAGCCATCTTTAAAAGACAAGATCACAACATTACCGCCGTTTTCTTGCACTTGGCGGCCACCAACAATCTCTTCCACCTTATAATCTCCGCCCTTAACCAGCACATGGGGTAATACAGCCGAAATCAGACGTTCAGGAGTCTCTTCTGAAAATGGAACCACCCAATCTACACTCTGTAATCCAGCCAATACAGCCATGCGATTTGCAAGCTCGTTAACGGGTCTACTTTCACCCTTAAGGATCTTCACCGACTCATCACTATTAACAGCAACAATCAATTTATCTCCAAGTTCGCTGGCCTTTTGTAGATATTCAACATGCCCTGCATGCAATATATCAAAACAACCATTGGTCATGACCAAGCTTTCGCCACTTTCCTTGGCATTGGAAACGTAAGCAAGAAGCTGATCTTCTGTAAGTGTTTTCTGGTTGCTATCACCTAAAGTGTGTAAAGCACACCTTATCTCGGTGACAGATACAGTTGCTGTTCCAAGCTTAGCAACTACAATTCCAGCTGCAATATTAGAAAGTCTTACAGAATCAGGTAGCGAAGATCCTGCTGCCAAAGAGGCACCTAGAACTGAAATCACTGTATCCCCCGCACCAGTTACATCAAACACTTCACGTGCATGAGTTGGCAGATCTAACTGATCATCGCTCTGGCGCAAGAGCATCATCCCATGCTCACCACGAGTAACAAGTAGAGAGTCAAGAGAGCAGTCTGTCATAAGCTTATAGCCTTTTGCAGATACATCTTCTTGATCACACTTACCAACAACCGCTTGAAACTCAGAGAAATTGGGGGTTATTAATGATGCGCCACTATATTTGGTGAAATCACTCCCTTTGGGGTCAACCAAAACCATTTTCCCAGCTTTTTTCGCAATTTTGATTAAGCTTTGTACACTCTGCAAAGCACCTTTGCCATAATCAGATAAAATAATAACATCATGGTTATCAAGCTCATCAATGAAGAGCTCTTCTAATTGACTATAATCAGCATCAATAAAATCATCTTCAAAATCAAGGCGAATCAACTGTTGATGATGACTTATAACTCGCAATTTAGTTATGGTAGAAAAGCCATCTTGACGGAAGAAACAGCAATTTACCCCCGCCTTTCCTAAAATACTTTCTAAATCCTGCCCGGCTTCATCATCGCCGGCAAATCCGATGAGAGTTACATTTCCACCAAGCGCCGCAATATTTAATGCAACATTACCCGCACCACCGGCGCGATGTTCTTCATTACCTACATGAACTACTGGAACTGGCGCTTCTGGCGATATTCTAGATGTATTACCATGCCAATATCGGTCTAACATCACATCACCAACAACCAACACCCTGCCCTTGGTGAAATCTGGCAGCAAACTTTCCATATGGCCTACCCTAAAGACTGCAAAAATTGCCCTGAATAATAGCACATTAAGTTTATCCTGAAAAACTGACAAATATCTCAATTAACATACCGACAAAAACAACCACAAAAGCCAGATAAAATGTAAAACCCTAATGGCTTAGAGCCCTAATATTGACAAACCTATAATAAAACATAAGTCTAAATTCTTTATCATTCCCGCGAAGGCGGGAATCCATGTTTATCAACATGTTATGGATTCCGTATCACGCGCTTTGCGCTGTATGGAATGACGTATGGTACTTTGTCAGTAACCTGAATCTAATAGCATAGAGCTTTATAATTTAGCTAAAAGCATTTATAGTAAATCCTTCTGCACAGATCCCACCAAAACCATTGCAAAAGGCTGACAGTGGATATTATGTGCTAAAAACATGGATTATTGATTTACAAGTAGGAATATAAATTGGAAGCGAACACTAGCGATTTTATCTCAGTCATTTGCGACTACGGCCTGTTTCTTGCTGAAACAGTAACTATAGTTATTGCCATAATTTTCGTTGCTGCAGTACTCATATCTCTTGCAGCCAAAGGCAAAGATAGGGGCAGGGACACCATTTCAGTCAAAAACATCAATGATAAATTTGATGAGATGAAAGAGATGGCACAAGTTGAAATTCTAAGTAAAAAAGAGCTCAAGCAGATTGCCAAAGATCGAAAAGCTGAAGAAAAAGCAGCTGCGAAAGCAAAAAAAGGTGGTGAAGAAAAAAGGCCTAGGATTTTTGTTTTGAACTTTGACGGAGACACCGAAGCCGCACAGGTTGAGAATCTACGCGAAGAGGTTACCACCATCCTATCTATAGCCGAAAAAGATGATGAAGTTGCCTTATGCCTCGAGAGTCCTGGAGGAGTTGTCCATGGATATGGGCTTGCCGCCTCACAGCTAGATCGAATAAAACAGCAAAATATCCCATTGACAGTGATCGTAGATAAAGTTGCTGCCAGTGGCGGGTACATGATGGCGTGTATTGCAGACAAGATTATCTCTGCTCCTTTTGCCATTATCGGCTCAATTGGAGTTGTACTACAGATACCAAACTTTAACCGTCTTCTGAAAAAGCATGATGTTGATTACGAGACTATTACTGGCGGTGAATTTAAACGTACACTTACCATATTTGGTGAGAACACTGACAAAGCAAGAAAGAAAGCCAAAACAGAGATTGATGAAGTTCATGTTCTTTTCAAAGATTTTGTCAGCAAATACCGCCCTAATCTGGATATAGCTAAAGTTGCAACCGGAGAACATTGGTTTGGAATTAAGGCTCTAGAGCTACTGCTTGTAGATGAAATTTCAACTAGTGATGATTATCTTCTTGCTAAAAGCAAAGAAGCTGACATTTATGAAATCACAAAAATTCAAAAACAATCACTAAAAGAAAAAATTGCATCTGCTGCAGAGCTTACATTTAGCGGAATAATCAAAAAAATCCGCAAACAGGAAAAAACGAGTCAATACTCATAAATGCAATATAGTTTCTGCCCTCTCTGCCGGTGCGGTCTTATTGAAAAAGAGATCGACTCAAAGGTAAGGGTTTGCTGTATAAATTCAGAGTGCGACTTCGTACTCTGGAACAACTCTGTTCCTGTTGTAGCTGCAATCGTAGAACATAATGGCAGAGTGATGCTAGCGCGTAATGGCGAGTGGGATGAAGGCAAATTAGCATTGATTGCCGGTTATTTGGAAAAGGGGGAAACTCCAGAGACAGCTGTTATCAGGGAGCTCAAAGAAGAAACCAACCTAGATGGTAAAATTATATCTTTTTGTGGGCACTACAACTTCAAAGATAAAAACCAGCTATTTATCGTATATCACCTCCGCGCTACTGGAACAATCAAACTTAACCATAAAATTGCCGAAATCAAATATTTCACTAAGGATCAAATAAAGCGCGGGGATGTTGACACAGGCCCAGCCCTTGCTGACTGGTTAGCCAAAAACAACTAGTTACAGAGCAACTATTTAATAAAATATTATTATATTTAGCAGAATTATTTCCCTTATTTCCTTGAATAATCGTCAATCTACATCAACAATTAAATATTAATATATCTTTTTTGATTGATAAGGTTATTTTATGGATCCAAATACACTACCAGACAAACAAAGAACGTGCCCACGTAGACATCTGATTTTTTACCTCAGAGTTTTCGACAGCGAAACTAAAAAACAGATTGGATACATTGGAGATATAAGCACCAAAGGGGTTATGCTAGTCTCGGAAAAGCCTATTAAGACTGACAAGGTCTTTAGTCTTTCGCTACATCTTAACCCGACCAACGACAGGCGTGAGCCCAGAATTGTAAATTTCGATGCTAGAAGCATCTGGTGCAGAAACGATGTCAATCCAGACCTTTATGATACAGGGTTTGAACTAATTGACCTGCCAGAAGAGACAGTCGATGAAATTTCGGCAGTGATTGATGACATTGGATTTAATCAGTAAGCATCGAAGCATAACAACCGCGCCATTCCCGCAATGACGCACTTCTGTCTAAGGTCTTTAAGGCTGAAAAACAAGTTGGCTGAGCGCAGCCGAAGCCTCCTTGTTTTTATTATTATTTCTTGACCCTTCGGTTTTAGTTTATCCCGAGCGTTTCGTCCTTGGTTTATCTTGAGCGCAGTCGAAAGGCTCAATATAAACTCCACAGAAAGGCTCAGGGATCTTGAAAAATTAAGCCTCAAACTGCATATTGCTCGCGATATTTTTTTACAGCAGAGATAATCTCACCGCCAAAATCAGCATCACCTAAGTAATCAACCAACTGTTCTAACTTAGCTATACTAATCACTTTAGTTGCATAACTGCGCTCAACCTCTTGCACTGCTGAACTATCGGACTCACCACGCTCCTGTCGATCAAGGGCTATCACAACGCCTGCAACTTCCCCCCCATTCTCTTGAATAATCTCAACCGATTCACGCACTGAGGTTCCTGCCGAGATAACGTCATCAATAATCAAAGCCTTGCCAGAGATGGCAGCTCCTACTATTACGCCACCCTCTCCATGATCTTTTGCCTCTTTACGATTATATGCATAAGGAACATTAAGACCATGATCGTTTGCAAGTGCGATCACTGTAGCTGCTGCAAGAGTTATCCCCTTGTATGCAGGACCATACAACATATCAAACTCAACACCAGAATCAACGATTGCCTGAGCATAGTACTTTCCCAGTTTAGCTAAAGCCTCTCCAGTATTAAACAACCCGGCATTAAAGAAATATGGACTTAAACGACCTGATTTAAGCTTAAACTCACCGAACTTAAGTATTCCCAAGTCTATCGACAGATCCAGAAACTCTTTTGTAAATTTTTTCATCTCTTTCCTCTCATTTGGAACAAGAAAATATTTTCCATCTTTATACAAGAAGCCCTTCGGCCTTGGTTTATCTCGAGCGTAGTCGAGAGGCTCAGGGTTCTTTATGATTTTTACTTTGCCTTAAGCGCACTTTATACGCACAAATCATCAACACGACTCTTAAAACAAAGGGGCCACAAGGCCCCTTTATCATAAAATCAAATCATTGATCTTATTCGTTTGCCCAACCAAAATACTCAACTGCTGCAAAGATATCGATGTCACTGATAATTCCTACTGGCTTATTATCAACATCCATAACAACCATGCGACTTACATCAGCAGAGCGCATCTTTTCAGCACACTCAAGCAAAGTAGTTTCAACAGGAACAGTAACCAATGGTTTGGTTGCAACTTCACCAACTGTAGTATTCTTTGGAGAACGGTTTTGCGAAACGATACGGGTAACAACGTCTCTTTGCGTCATAATACCCCATTCGCCACCAGCAACCGGCTCAGTCAACACAGAACTAATGCTCTTATTACGCATCAAGCTCATAGTTTCTTCAACTGTATTCGCCTCAGGAACATAAATTGGATCACGAACCATCAAATCACCAACCATTGACGGGATGCGGCCAGATGAGATCATCGCCTCAAGCGGCTTAATCACACGACGGTCTTCACGCTCTTGTCTATCTTTCTCAATAGCATCAATACGTTCAGATCTAACACGTTCAATATAGATACCGCCACCGGCAATTTCATCGATCAACGCATCAGCAAACTGGCTAGTTGAAACCTCAGTTGCACCATCCATCTGACGAGCAAAATCGTAGGTTACAACTTTCTTCTCAACCACATTGGTATACGCTTTAACAATCAGGTCTGAAGCTTCACTCCATCCAATGTATTCCAGCATATTTACACCGCTAAATAGCAATGATCCGGGATTAACCTTATCCTGACCGGCATACTTTGGCGCAGTACCATGAGTAGCTTCAAATACGGCTAAGTGATCTGCCATATTTGCCCCAGGAGCGATACCAACACCACCAACCTCAGCAGCACATGCATCGGATAGATAATCGCCATTTAAGTTCATAGTTGCCAAAACATCGAACTCACTAGGTCTAAGCAACATCAACTGAAAGATAATATCAGCAATTCTATCTTTAATTACAATCTTGCCTTCTGGCTGTTTACCGCCATAAGTTCCATACAACTCATCTTCTGTGATTGTTTGCTCTGAAAACTCATCACGTGCAACTTCATAACCCCAGTTTCTGAAAGCACCTTCAGTAAACTTCATGATATTACCTTTATGAACCAAGGTAACACTCTCACGCTTGTTATCAATTGCGTATTGAATCGCTTTTCTAACTAATCTTTTAGTACCAAATTCAGAAATTGGTTTGATACCTATACCTGCATCATCAAAAAACTTTGCTCCCATCTCATTGCGAAGAAAGTCAGCAAGCTTTTTATTCTCTTCAGAACCTGATTCGTATTCGATCCCAGCGTATACATCTTCAGTATTTTCTCTGAAGATAACCACATCAACTTCTTCAGGTTTCTTCAAAGGTGATGGAACACCATTGAAATAACGTACTGGACGTACACAGGCATAAAGATCAAGGGTCTGGCGCAAAGCTACATTTAAAGAACGAAACCCACCGCCAACAGGTGTAGTAAGAGGGCCTTTAATTGAAACCACTAGATCTTTCATCGCCTCAATGGTTTCATCTGGGAAATAATTGCCATCATATAAAGAAGCAGCTTTCTCACCAAGGAAAAGTTCAGACCAATGCACTTTCCTCTTGCCGTTGTATGCCTTTTCTACTGCGGCATCCCATACACGCAAACATGCATTAGTAATATCAGGTCCAATCCCATCACCCTCAACGTATCCAAGTATCGGATTATTTGGCACCATCATCTTGCCAGCAACAATTTCGATCTTTTCCCCTGATTCTGGGTATTTAATATTTTGAGCCATCACTTATCCTTTCTTCTGTCTTTCAGCACTGAATGCCTTAAAAACCGGAATAGAAAACATTGAAAAATCAATCTGAAGCCGTATTTAAGCAAAATATTGCGCTGTATGCCAGCTTATTTATCCCTATAAAGCTTTAATAGCAGCGAATTTGACCTAAATAATATCTATTTCTTTATACCGGTGAGAAAGACTGTGAACAGACCCCATCTGCTTAATTTTTTTGTGAATCAAGTCACAACACCACGCACTAATTTAATTAGCATATAAAAGTGTTAATGGGCTCACACCCTAAAGCAATATAGCCAGTTATTCTTAGGTCATATGCGCTTTAATACAGGACTACTAGGAAGTGGATAAAAATAACAAATTGGATAACATAGAAAACTCCGAAAAATATTGGAATACGAGCCATGAATTTGAAAGCGCCAGAAGGTTCTATGAACTGGGCTTTCAGTATGAATCTGGCCGCGGGGTTCCATACAATATGGAGAAAGCGATTAAATGTTACCGCACTGCAGCTATGATGGGGTACCCGCCAGCTCAAAATGGTATTGGTTTTTTGCATGCTACAGGTAGAGGCGTGGTTCAGAATGAAACCATTGCACTGTCTTGGTTTGAGAAATCAGCCTCAGCTGGTCATTCAGGAGCTCAATTAAACCTTGGGGTAATGTATGCTGAAGGGCGCGGAGCTCAACAGGATGAAACAGAAGCGGCATGTTGCTTCTATAAAGCGGCCATGGCTGGTAATATTGACGCCCAAGAATTTCTGGGACAAGCTTTAGAGTCTGGGCTATGTGGGTTATCACAAGACAAAGAAGCAGCAGCATTCTGGTATGAGCAAGCATCAATCGGAAGACATGAATAAATTGGAAAAGTTTTTCCTTTATTAAGATTGCATCATTTCATATAGCAAGTATAGAATTCTGCTACAATAGCTTTGCTAGCCATCTTTCTAATACTTGTTTATTCAGGCAGATACTTACAGCATCAACTATATGGACTTAGTAGGGCTAACCACATGGAGAAATTGTATGACAATAAATAAAGCTCTGGTTGTAGATGACTCCAGGCTAGCTCGTATAGCACTGTCTAAATTACTTGCCCCCCACAATATCGATGTAATTATGGCTGGCTCAAGCGCAGAGGCAATGTCAGCAGCCAAAGAAGAGTCTCCAGATATCATTTTTATGGATTATATGATGCCAGATGTAGATGGCTATGAAACCACTAAGGTGATCTGCTCTAATCCTGAACTTAACCATATACCTGTTGTTATGTGTACTTCACAAGATACTGAAGAGGACCGTAAGCGAGCCCGAGAATGTGGCGCAAAAGGTTTTCTTACTAAACCAACCACACAGCCAGTACTTGATAAATTAATTAACGCTGTGAATAAACTTTCTGATAAAGCAAAAACACAACAACCAACTTCAGAACATACCAGCTCCATGCAACCTACGCACTCAACAAATACGATGCAGAGCAATCAATCAACAGCTAGCCAAGCAGTTAATACCGACCTTATTGAGAAAATTGCCCAAAGATGCGCGCAAAACACTATCGCTCAATATGCAGAAAATACAATCATCAGTAAAGCAGAGATAACAGCACATAAGGCAATTGAAGACAGCTTGGGGCAAATTGAAAACAATATCATATCACTTGCAGAAAAATCTTCTGCTGCGACTGCAGAAGCAATTGCAGAACAAACTGCAGACAAGATCGCTCGCATTGTAACCCGTGAAATACTTGACGAGATGGCTGAATCAGCATTAACCAGAATCAGCCTCAACGTTGAAAAATCCATGAGCGACTCACTCAGTTCAGAGCTATCGAAGTGCCTAACTGAATTCCTTGAAGGGGATGAACTAGTCTCCAGAATCAAAGCAATCGCTCAACCAGAAGCCGAAACTGTTGCTGACGGCATAGCGAGAAAAATCTCCAGACAAACAGCTGAAAGTACGGCAGAAGCTGTCGCAGAACAAGCAGGATCAAAGGCCGCAGCATCTACAGCAAAGTCTGTAGCTGATAACACTGCACGTGAGACAGCTGAATACATGTTCAATCAGCAATATAAAAAGATAAAGCGCAAAATTCTTATCACCAGCTTAGGGTTTTCAATAATTGCCATTGGTGCTTCCGTAGCTATAGGATTTTTCTTACCGCAGTTTATTTAGTCTCATTCTAGATTGCCAGATCAAGTTAGGTAGAAATAAACTCAATAAAAACAAGATGGTTTCAACTTTAGTTTATCTTGAGCGTAGTCGAAAGGCTCAACCGACTTGTTTTTTTGTTTTGCATAAAAAGCAAATAGAAATGTATTTCAAAATCACCAAAAGCATTATGAGCGCAGGTTTATCGAGGCGCAAGGTATTAAAAAGATGTTGAGCATACGAATTTGTATGCGATTCATTTTTTAATGACTTGCAACAAAGATAAAGCAAGCGCAATAGCTTTTAGCAGTAAAAACCTTTATACCACTCAACAAATCTACCTACCCCATCTTCGATAGAGGTTGAAGGTTTAAAGCCAACATCCTTTACTAGATCATCAACATTAGCATATGTGGCAGGCACATCACCTGGTTGAATCGGCATCATATTCTTCTCAGCTTTAACACCAAGTGCATTTTCAATAGTTTCAATCAGATACATCAATTCAACTGGATTATTATTACCTATATTATAGATTTTGTATGGAGCCTTACTGGTTCCTGGGTCAGGTAAATCACCATTCCACCTAGCATTTGGCTTTGCAGTATTATCTAAGGTCCGAATGACACCTTCAACAATATCATCAACATAGGTAAAATCACGTAACATCTTGCCATGATTAAATACATCAATTGGTCTCCCTTCAAGAATCGCCTTAGTAAATAGGAACATCGCCATATCAGGCCGCCCCCATGGACCATAAACGGTAAAAAATCTAAGTCCTGTAGTTGGCATTCTATAAAGATGAGAATACGTATGCGCCATCAACTCATTAGATTTTTTTGTCGCTGCGTAAAGTGATAGCGGGTGATCAACGTTATCATGTATAGAAAATGGCATATTTGTGTTGGCGCCATAAACAGATGATGATGATGCATAAACTAAATGTTGAATATCATTATGGCGACAACCTTCCAGAATATTCATAAAGCCATTTATATTGCTATCGATATAGGCATGCGGATTCTCTAAAGAGTATCTAACACCAGCCTGAGCAGCGAGGTTAACCACCTTATCAAATTTCTCTTGCGCAAAAAGTTTTTCTATCCCGGCTTTATCTTCTAGGGACATATTCACTTCTTTGAAACTCTTATGCACTGTTAACTGCTTTAACCGAGCTTTCTTCAGATTAACATCATAATAATCATTAAGATTATCAAGACCAACAACCTCATCACCACGTTCCATCAGGCGCTTAGCAAGATGAAAACCTATAAACCCAGCTGTTCCAGTTACTAATATCTTTGTCATAGTCTCCAACCTTTAAAACCTGCTGCAGTAATCTTATCTCTACCAAATGCCGACTTAACATCCACAAATGGAACCGAACCATTACATTTTGCAGCAAGCTCACTCAGATTCTGATTTAAAATATCCTCATGGCTAACTGCAGCTATTACCGCATCAATATCTTTTACATCATCAATATCAGTTAGGCTAATACCATATTCTTCTTGCGCTTCATGATTCTCAGCAACAGGATCCCAGATAACAACCTCAACTCCATATATTTTCAGCTCAGCAATAACATCAACCACACGGGTATTACGCAAGTCAGCACAATTCTCTTTAAAGGTAAGTCCCATGATAAGCACCTTAGCACCCTTCACTTGAGCATCCTGCGCAATCATCTTCTTTACTGTCTGCTCGGCGATGAACTTACCCATATTGTCATTTATACGCCTACCAGCAAGAATAACCTCTGGGTGATACCCAAGTACAGATGCCTTATAAGTA
Organism: Gammaproteobacteria bacterium; assembly: GCA_033852155.1. Taxonomy (GTDB): domain Bacteria; phylum Pseudomonadota; class Gammaproteobacteria; order QZLD01; family QZLD01; genus QZLE01. Next base: position 78,679 of record JAWSVA010000003.1, read on the forward strand.
AGGTAATATGGATCAACCCCTATACAATGCCCACCAACCAAACCAGGTCTAAATGGTAAAAAATTCCACTTGGTTCCAGCTGCTTCTAGCACATCAAGGGTATCGATATCCATGATATTAAATATCACTGCTAATTCATTCATCAGGGCAATATTCAAATCACGCTGAGTGTTTTCAATAACCTTAGCAGCCTCAGCCACCTTGATTGAAGTCGCTCTATGCACCCCAGCTTCAATAACCAACTCATATACCTGCGCAACCGTTTCCAGCACTTCTGGTGTATCACCAGAAACCACCTTAACGATCTTTTCCAGCGTATTTACTTTATCACCTGGATTAATACGTTCTGGAGAATACCCAATATTAAAATCTTTCTTCCACTTTAACCCCGACTCTTTCTCTAGAATCGGTACACATACTTCTTCAGAAGCTCCGGGATATACGGTTGATTCAAAAACAACAATAGCGCCTGGTTTAAGATTTTGTCCTACAGTAACACTCGCTTTTTCAACCGGTGTCAGATCAGGTTGTTTCGCATGATTGATGGGGGTCGGTACCGCAACGATAACCACATCAGCTTTTTTTATCTGCGTTACATCAGCTGTATAGATAATATTTTCTTTTGCCTTCGCAAAGGCATTACTACCCATTTCTCCAGTAGGATCAATACCATCATTATAGGCATCAACCTTGACCTGACTAATCTCAAAACCAATCGTCTTAATTTTTTGCCCAAAAGCCAACGCCAATGGCAACCCAACATAGCCAAGACCAATGACTGCAACTGAATCAACCCCACTAACCTTCATTGAATGCCCTCCATCATGCGCCAACCTAATTAGCGCTCATCAAAAATTAATACCATAGACCTATGATCGTCCGTAAATATCTTCTAAACGAATAATATCATCTTCACCAAGATAATCACCACACTGAACCTCAATAAGCTGCAATTCTGATTCGCCAACGTTTGTCAGGCGATGAATTGCCTCTTTTTCAATATAGGTAGATTGATCAGGATTTAACTGTAAGATCTGATCACCATTTACAACTTCTGCGATACCAGCAACTATAGTCCAATGTTCACTTCTATGTATATGCTTTTGCAAAGAAAGAGACTGCCCAGGGAATATGGTTATCTTTTTTACCTTAAAGCCTTTGGCTTCAACAAGGTTAGTATAGCTACCCCATGGGCGACGAGCAGTAAGCTTTTCAGAACATTCTATACGATTATCTTTCTTTAGGGATTCAACCACCTTCTTTACATCTTGAACACTGTTTTTATGCACAACCAAAACCGCATCAGCATCATTTACTACTACAATATCTTTTAATCCTACAATAGCAGTCAAAGAACTATCACTTTTAACTAAGCACTCTTCTGAATCAATAATAATGGCATCACCATCAACACTATTTCCTGAACTATCCTTATCATAAACGTCTGCAAGTGCCGTCCAAGAACCAATATCATTCCACTCAAACGATGCAGACACAACGGCAACGTTATCCGCCTTTTCCATAACTGCATAATCGATAGATATTCCATCCACCGCGGCTAACGACTCCTCATCCAATACAATTGGCAAGTTATCTTTATTGGTAGAATCCCAACACTTACAGATCTGTTGATATAACTCAGGAGTATTTTTCTCAAGAGCGTCGAGATAAGTATCGGCACGAAAACAGAACATCCCAGAGTTCCACAGAAATTCCCCAGACTCTAAATATTCTTGCGCATTCTGAAGGTTAGGCTTTTCTACAAATTTTGAAACTAAAAAACCTTGATCTGCGATAGCATCGCCTTTTTTAATGTAACCAAATCCAGTTTCAGGTGCATTTGGCTCAATACCAAAGGTCACCAGCATCCCATCATTCGCAAGCTGTTTAGCACTCTCAACAGCAGCAGCAAAAACCTCCTGTTCAGGAATAAGATGATCCGCAGGCAAAACCAACATTACCGCAGAAGCACCAAACTGCTCTTTTACTCTTAAGGCGGCGGCGGCAATAGCTGGAGCAGTGTTTTTCCCAAATGGCTCAAGCACGAAATCAAGACCAACGCTATCTTTCTGCGCAACAGTAAAAAACTCTTCCCGAGTTCTAAAAAAATAATCTCGATTAGTAACCGCTAGAACAGATTCAACTCCAGGAAGATCAAGAGCCCTAGAAAAAGTTTTACCTATTATTGATTCGCCGTCAGGCAAAGACATAAATGGCTTTGGATCCGACTCTCGCGAGATTGGCCAAAGGCGCGTACCGGCACCACCAGAGATTATTATTGGAACTAGCATATTTATAGTCCTATGAAGAAGCCTCAAAAGGGATGACCTTCTCTTGACCACCTTGTTTTTTAAGCCCGGCAAGCCAGGTTTTGTCCTGGATATCACACTGAGGGACATACCCTGAAACCACTGATAATAAAATATCCCTTACTCCATAAACATCAGTATCATGGCAACACTGATCAAGATTTTCGATTATTTTTTGTAACTCCACCCAAGAAAGACAAGATTCTTCAGCTCTCATTATCAAAGGATGCTCGGTGCCAGAAACATTGTCACCAATAAGCAACTCTTCATATAGTTTTTCCCCCGGACGCAAACCAACTATCCTAATCTCAACATCACCATCAGATTCCGCTGTTTTCTCTTTATATCCACTCAGCGATATCATCTTTCTTGCAAGATCAATAATTCTAACTGGCTCCCCCATATCTAGCACACATACATCACCACCATTTGCCAACGTACCCGCCTGCAATACCAACTGCGCAGCCTCTGGAATAGTCATAAAATAACGAGTTACTTCAGGGTGAGTCAAAGTGATTGGTTTTTTAGACTCGATCTGCTTACTAAATAATGGCACGACTGAACCTGATGAATTTAAGACATTGCCAAATCGAACCATGCAAAACTTAGTTTTAGTGTTTGTTTGCGAAACCCCCTGCAATATCATCTCAGCAAACCGTTTGGTTGCACCCATTACATTTTTTGGTCTAACCGCTTTATCAGTCGAAACCAGAGTAAATGTCTCTACACCAGACTCATTTGCTGCCAACACCACATTCAAAGTTCCAAATATATTATTCCGCACCCCTTCAATAGGATTATGCTCAACAATCGGCACATGCTTATAAGCGGCGGCATGATATACAGTCTGAATATCATATGCTCGCATAACTTGCAGCAACCGCTTTTTATGTTGCACCGACCCCAGCAACCCCACTATCTCAATATTTGAACAGCTCTCCTTAATTAGGCCATTCAATTCAGCTTCAACTTTATATAGTGCATACTCCGAAAGTTCAAACAATACCAAAATCGACGGTTTTAATGATATAATTTGCCTACACAGTTCCGAACCAATTGACCCCCCCGCACCTGTAACCAAAACTGACTTGCCAATAACACATTGTTCAATCAACCCCCTCTTGGGCAATACAGAAGAGCGACCCAATAGGTCATCAACATTTATTTCCCTCAACTCATCAACCCTGGCAACTCCAGATACAAGATCAGAAAAACTAGGTATTGTTCGCACCTTTACCGAGCATCGCGATAATTTCTCCAATATGCTTCTTCTTTTATTATTATCCGCACCTGGAACAGCAAGATATACTTCCTCAATTCCATACTCTTTACATAGTTTTGGCAAATCATCAGGAAAAACAACCCGGACACCATCAATTTCACGCCCAGTTAATCGAATATCATCATCAATAAAAACAATCTGTTGAAAATCTTTGCCATCCCTAATATGTTTTGCCAACTGAACACCAATGGAACCAGTCCCATAAACAGCAACATTCCTTACCCCTGTTATCTCGTCAGAATGTAGCGGCATCAGCTTATGAGCATTCATTAGTTGTCGCGCAACAAACCTACTACCACCAATAAAAACAATAGATAACAACCAATTGATCAAATACACTCGCGCAGGAAGACCTTGAAAATGAAATATTTGTGCACTCGCAATAAATAATAATGATGAAAAAGAAACTGCTAAACCAATGGTAAAAATCACTTTGTAACCGAGAAATCTTACTATCGCTCGATACAATCCAAACTTAAGAAAAACAAAACCAGTAACCACTGGTAACGATAAATATATTACTGGCGAGATACTATGAGAAAGCACCAGGTTTCCAGTTCCAAGGTAACACGCAAGATATACCGACAAAGGTAATAACAGCAGATCATTAAACACTAGCAATAAACTTTTATAACTTCGCGGCAAATTCCGCAACTTACCAACTAAAGGCATATATAAATCCTATTTAAAACAGTATCCATTCCCATATCTCTTTAAATAAAAGGCTAATATTAAATTTTAGCACCTTGTTCTCATTTACAATAGTAAACTAGCATCATAATTTTATATCTACAAACAAGCGACAGCTAATGAGACACTCCACCACCCCTTAATACTTTAATAAAGGTCAGCAATAAAATCTTAACATCGCCCCCAAAAGACTGGCACTGCAAATACTTCGCATTAAGCTATGCCTTTTTACGGGACTAATAATTCATTCCACCCCATTAACTTGAGCCGCCTACTTCAACTGCAATATATTCAAAATTTCTGCCGTCTTTCTATTCATTAATTCAATATCTGCACGCGACTCAACATTCAACCTGACAACTGGTTCGGTATTTGAACTGCGCAAATTAAATCGCCATTCAGCAAACTCCAGAGCAATGCCATCTGTATGGTCAATATTTACAGCTTCAGCTTCATAAGCATTTAATACACGCTGAATGGCTTCTTGCGGCTGTTCTAGCTTACTATTAATCTCACCAGAAGAAGGAAACAAACGGATTCGTTCCTCAACCATTGATGAAAGAGTTTTTCTTTGTTTTGACATTAATTCAACAATCAACAACCAAGGAATCATACCGCTATCACAATAAGCAAAATCACGAAAATAGTGGTGGGCACTCATCTCTCCGCCATAAACTGCATTCTCTTTGCGCATGCGTTCTTTGATAAAGGCGTGACCTGTTTTAGACATTACCGGGATACCATTAGATTTAGTGACGATTTCAATGGTGTTCCAAGTCAAACGTGGGTCATAAATAATCTTTTCACCAGCAGACTTTTTCAAGAAAGACTCTGCCAACAACCCAACAATATAATAACCTTCAATAAATTCGCCATTTGCATCGAAAAAGAAACAGCGATCAAAATCTCCATCCCAAGCTATGCCCAAATCAGCATTGTGTTTTAAAACTGCATCTGAAGTTGTCTTACGATTCTCCAACAATATTGGATTTGGAATGCCATTTGGAAAAGTCGCATCTGGCTCATGAAAGACTTTAACAAATTCAACAGGGATATTTGTCGCATCAAACCGAGCCTCAATCTCATCAATCACATGCCCGGCAGCGCCATTCCCTGAATTCACAACAATTTTCATCGGTTGCAATTCTTTTGTATCTATATATGTCAGAAGGTGATTAATATATTCCTTCAAAATCGATTGTTTTTTGAGTTTCCCTTTTTCATTCTCAGGCATAATAGAAAAATCATTCTTTTCTGCTAATAGCTGAATCTCTTTTAAACCAGTATCACCACTGATTGGTTTTGAATCATCTCGAACAAACTTCATCCCATTATAATCGATAGGGTTATGACTAGCTGTAACTTCAACACCACCATCTACTTGAAGATGTTTAGTTGCAAAATAGATCTCTTCAGTGCCAACCATGCCTATGTCAATCACATCAACACCAGCATCCATCAATCCATCAGCTAGCGCCAGCTTCAATTCTTCACTGGTTGCACGTACATCACCACCAACCACAACAGCTTTAGGCTGTATATATTCAGCAAAAGCTAGTCCTATACGATAAGCAACATCAGAATCAAGCTCTTCACCAAGCTTACCCCTGACATCATAAGATTTAAAACAGGTTAATTTAGTCATTTTCCCCTCAATTCAATGTTTCAATTTATATTTTTGGCAAAGAATCTATTAATCACTTCCAAACAAGTCTCGAGTATAAACTTTATCTTTTACATCAATAATTTCATCAGAAAGCCTGTTTGAGACAATAACATCAGCAATCTGTTTAAATTCATTCAAGTCCTTAATCACTCGTGAATTATAGAACTCCTCATCGTGCAACACAGGCTCATACACAACAACCTCTATACCTTTTGCCTTAATGCGCTTCATAATTCCTTGGATTGAAGATGCTCGGAAGTTATCTGATCCTGCCTTCATAATCAATCGATAAACTCCAACCACCTTTGGATTTTTCTTTAATATAGAATCAGCAATATGGTCTTTTCTAGTTGTATTTGCATCCACAATTGCCTGAACAATACTATTTGGAACATCTCGGTAGTTTGCAAGCAATTGCTTAGTATCTTTAGGTAAACAATATCCACCATAACCAAAAGAAGGGTTATTATAATGATTACCAATACGAGGATCTAATCCAACACCCTCGATAATCTGACGTGTATCCAAACCATGCTTTTCAGCATAGGTATCCAGCTCATTAAAATAGGCTACCCGCATTGCAAGATACGTATTCGAGAATAACTTGACAGCTTCAGCCTCTGTAGAATCGGTAAACAAAACCGGAATATTTTGTTTGATCGCTCCTTGTGCTAAAAGACCAACAAACTGCTGCGCCCGCTCAGAACATTCTCCAACTATAATTCGTGATGGATATAAATTATCATAAAGCGCACGACCTTCACGCAAAAACTCAGGAGAAAAAATAATATTTTCGCAGCCAAATTTAGCTTTGACTTTCTCGGTATACCCAACTGGTACAGTTGATTTAATAATCATTACAGCATTTGGATTGATATCCAAAACATCGCGAATTACAAATTCAACAGAGCTGGTATTAAAATAGTTCGTCTCAGGGTCGTAATCAGTTGGGGTAGCAATTACCACAAAATCAGCATTTTTATAACCCTCATTTTTATCCAATGTAGCTTTAAGGTTTAACTTTTTATTAGCAAGATAGTCTTCAATTTCAGCATCGGCAACAGTTGATTTTTTACTGTTTATTAAAGCTACTTTTTCTTCAATAATATCAACAGCTACAACTTCATTATGCTGTGCAAGTAATACAGCATTTGATAAGCCAACATAACCAGTTCCTGCGATAGCGATTTTCATTTTCTTCTCTACTTAATTTTTATTAATCATATAACTATTTATTACTAACACGATCACCAGAGCCACTGCCAGTTGCCGTCATCATAATATATTTGAAATAATCTTTAATCGTTAATGAGTTAATCATTTCTTGATCAACCTCTGCAAGCAGCTTCGGCGTAGACATATCAATAGACTTAACCTGCGCCAGACCAGTAATACCAGGAAGGACATTATAAACACCGCGATCTTGACGTTCATTAATCAGCTCTTCTTGGTTAAACAGGTTAGGGCGCGGCCCAACAAAGCTCATCTCACCTTTCAACACATTAATCAATTGAGGCAATTCATCAATTTTAGTTTTACGCATAAAGCTCCCTAATTTAGTAATAGAAGCTGTACTAGCAAGATGACTGGCAACAGATTTGGTATCCACCGACATAGTGCGGAACTTAATTAAATTAAACGAGTTTTTATTCTTACCAACACGTTGCTGGATAAAAATAGGAGAGCCTGTATCAAAGTAACCAATGATGGTAACAATCAATAAAATTGGAGACGTTACAATTAGCCCGAAGAAAGCCATCAAAAAATCAAGTAGTCGGATTAAAATTGAGTTCATCTGTTTATCACTTATTATTAATTTAAATAGATTTATTTATTGCTTTCAATGAAAGCATCAGCTGTTTTTTTCATGCATTCTTCACTGCTATATGGCGGCTTCCAATTTAACAACTCTTTGGTTTTAGAGATATCAACTTGTAGAGAACCACACAAACGTTGCGATATGGTAGGCTTAGCTATTAATTTTACAGCAAATGTAAACCATGAGCTAGGAACCGCCAATAGTCGACTAGGGACACCTAATGCCGTTGCCATATTAATTAATAACTGAGTTGTAGAAACATCGTCATCATCAGACACCAAAAATGTTTGATTTGCTGCATTAGGGTGATCAATACAGGTAATGATTAAATCCACTAAGTTATCGACCGAGACCAAACTACGTTTATTTTCTTTTATTCCACCCAAAGGTAGTGGAAACCCTTTATTTATCCATTTCATCATGGATGCAAAGTTAGCTTTTACTTCAGCCCCATAAACTAATGGGGGACGAATAATAACAACTTCCATTCCCGTTTCAATCGCTATTTTACGTAAGCCCACTTCCGCTTCATATTTACTTAAACCATAGGGGTCTGTCGGTATAAACTCATCATCGGGTTTAAAGGGGAAAACAATCTCAGTCGATTCACCATTTACTTTAATTGAGCTGATAAAAATAAAACGCTTCACTCCAGCATTGGCCGCTTGTTGCGCTAAATTAAGGGTTCCGTAAGTATTTACTTCCCTAAACTCTTCAAGAGGATTAACAGAGCTATCATTCATTACATGAACACGAGCCGCACAGTGAATGACTTTATCAACAGCTGAAAAAGCACTGCCATTGTTGCCATCAATAGATCTAAAATCATTAACTAAGAGTTGCTTATCGTCAACTACACTATCTAAAAGCTTTCTATTCAATAATTTAAAATTATAACCTTTTGAAATAATTACATCTAGTAAGTGCTTTCCCAAAAAGCCAGAGCTTCCAGTCAAAAGTAAAGTCATATTATTCCCTATTGGTAAGCGATATTAAAATTTGAGTGGCTGCAGAATCAACAGAAAATTGCTTTAATAATAGCTCATTAGCACTTTCACCTGTTTTTTTACGAAGCTCTTCGTTTGTTGCCAGCTTTTTAGCTGATTCATAAAAAATATCATCATCACCATTATCTGAAATAAATCCAGCTTTAGCTGCATGTATAACATCAATCAAATCATTTCCTTGATTTACACTTCCCAATATTGGTAAAGAATGAACCATGTAACCTAACAGTTTACCTGGGAAATTATGAGCTGTGTGTTTAGCTGATAACGAAAATAAACCGACATCAATCTCATTCAATATAAGCTTATAATCTTCTTGTGAAACAGAAGGAAGAAAGGAGCAATTATGCAACGCTTTATCTTCAAGCGTTTTTTTAACTAAGCTAACTTCATCTCCTTGCCCAAGAAAAATAAAATGGGCACTTACAATTGGCTTCATTGCTTCCGCTAGTCGTAATAAATTCCCCATATCTTGGGCATGACCGATATTACCACCATAAAAAAAGATAACTTTATTGGTCAAGTTAAGTTTTTCTCGCAAACCTAACGTATTAGATTTATAAGGAAATGCATTTTCATCAGCCCAGTTATACAAAACTTCAGTCTTATATTGATCACCATTAAATTTTTTAAATAACTGCAAATTCTTTGGTGACATTAAGCCAATACAATCTGCTGAAGAGTAATTTAAACGCTCAAAAAACCGAAAGTACTTTTCAACCAGCGAACCTCTCTTTATTAATCCTTCATCAATAGCCCATTGCGGAAACATATCTCTTAGAATTAAATACGAATTACACTTACTAGTTACTTTTATTCTATTCGCTAAGTAACCAAAAAATATCGATGGCGAATAATAAACAACACCATCAAATTTTTGTTGCTTTATTTCTTTTCGAATAGCAGACCAAGCTTTAACTGATAATAAGGTTTCGTTTATTGCTCTCTTTAGTTTCCCCTGACCACGCAACTTGCCCGAGCGAAAGCGCCAGTATGTAATATTATCGATTTCATCAACAATTAACTTATTATTTTGAGCTGCCTTACCTGGAGATATGATTACTGGTATATGACCATTTTTTTGGTAATATAAAGCTAGTTCATGCAACATTTTTGCATGAACTAAAGTGCTATGAGGAAGACTATCGTCTCCAATAATAGCAATACGCATTTAGTATTTCTTCCACACAACACGATTAATGTAATCAGTATAAGAATGAATAATTCTAACGACTTTATCTGATACATTAGGCATAGAGTAATCAGCAACTTGGCGTAATGTTCTCTCTTCTCCACGACCTTGTGTTTCTAATATCCTCAATGCTTGCATAATACGTTCAGGCTCAAGGCCAACCATCATTACTGAAGCCTCTTCCATCCCTTCAGGACGCTCATGCGCCTCTCGCAAGTTTAAGGCAGGGAAGTTTAGTATTGATGATTCTTCGTTAATTGTGCCACTATCAGAAAGTACAGCTCTTGCTTCTTTTTGTAGTTTAACGTAATCACTAAAGCCAAGAGGCTTTAATAACTGAACACGCGAATGAAACTCAATACCAAATGCATCAATACGTTTTTGCGTTCGAGGGTGAGTAGACACAATAACTGGCTCGCCATAAGCCTCTGCTACAGCATTAAGTGATTGAGCCAATTTTTTGATGTTTACTTCTGAGTCAACATTCTCTTCACGGTGCGCACTGACAACAAAGTATTTACCTGAAGCTAATTCTAAACGCGATAAAATATCTGCAGCTTCAATAACATCATCATAATACGCTAGCACTTCACACATTGGGCTACCAGTTTTAATAATACGATCTGCAGGCAAACCTTCTGCAAGTAAGTATTCACGCGCAATATCACTATATGTAAGATTAACGTCTGCCGTATGGTCAACAATACGACGGTTGATTTCTTCAGGCACCCTCATATCAAAGCAACGATTACCAGCCTCCATATGGAAAATTGGGATTTTACGACGCTTAGCTGGGATAGCGGCTAAACAGCTGTTTGTATCACCCAATACAAGTAGTGCTTCCGGCTGTTCTTTTTCCAGCACCTCATCAACAGCAATAATAATCTGACCTATCGTTTCTGACGCATTTTTACCTGCCGCATTTAAAAAATAGTCAGGCTTACGCACACCAAGGTCATCAAAGAATATTTGATTCAGCTCATAATCGTAGTTTTGACCAGTGTGCACAATAGTATGCTCACAATGCTCATCTAACTTAGCTAATACGCGAGACAAACGAATAATTTCCGGACGCGTCCCAACAACACTTACTACATGCAATTTTTTCATTCTTAAACCTTAAAGTTTATCGTGTCTGGTTTTTCACGATCAAATATTTCATTTGCCCATAACATTACAACTAATTCATTGTCACCAATATTAGTCACATCATGCGACCAACCAGGGGCTGTCTCAACAATACGGGACTCTTCACCGTCAATAATTAGCTCATAAGATTCACCCGTCGTAATATGTCTGAACTTAAATGAAGCTGTACCGTTAATAACTAGAAATTTCTCTGTTTTAGTATGATGATAATGACCGCCTCGAGTAATTCCAGGATGGGCGGTGAAAAAAGAAAATTGGCCTGTATCTTTAGTTTTTAACATCTCCACAAAAGTACCGCGCTCATCGCTATGGCGCGTTACAGAATATGAAAATTGTTCAGGTGATAAATAACTAATATAAGTAGAATAAAGCGCACGAACAAAACCTTCACCCACTTTAGCAGAGATCATACTTTCGCGACTTTCTTTAAACTCAGCAAGTAACGCAGCTACCTCACCCACTGTGGTTTGATAAACAGGCTTAACATAGCTATATGCTTCTGTTGTTTGAGGTGTAGCAGTTAACAGACTAACAAACGACTGGCAAACATCATCAATATACACAAGGTTAAGCACAGCACCTGGATTATGAATGGAGATAGGCAAATCGTTTATAGTGTTATGACAAAAGGTAGCTACCACAGAGTTATAATTAGGAAGGCACCATTTACCAAATACGTTAGGAAGCCGGTAAACATAAGTCGCAGCACCTGTTTTTTGCTGATATTCAGCAACAGCACGTTCTGCACCAGCTTTGCTTGCCCCGTAAGGGTTGTCTAACTCAGCTTGAATTGAAGAGGTTAGCACAATAGGAGTCAAACGCTCAGCTTCAATTAATATATCGATAATTTGCTGCGTTAAATCAGTATTGCCTTTTTTAAATTCTTCATCATTTTTAGGGCGGTTAATACCTGCAAGGTGATAGATAAAATCAGCAGACTTTACCTTATCAGCAATACTGGCTGTATTATCAGCAAGCGTAATTTCCTCAATGTTTTCAAAACCAGCCTCGTTTAAGAACACACATAAATTTCGACCAATAAAGCCCGTGGCGCCAGTGACTAAAATGTTCATTTAAACACCTTCTGGAACAGAGATATTACCAGTTTCAATCTCACGCATGAAATCAAGTTTTCGTAGCAGCATTTTCATACCCTCAACGTCTAAACGCTTAGTATTGTGTGAGTTATAATCCTCAATTGTAGACAGGTCTTTTTCACCCTCTTCTGTAAATTGCGCATAATTTAAGTCGCGGTTATCAGCAGGAATACGATAGTAATTACCTTGGTCTTGCGCAACAAACATCTCTTCTCGGCTACACAAAGCTTCAAATAATTTTTCACCATGACGTGTGCCAATTACATTCACTTGATGTCTCGGTTTATCAATCATTTCAAGAATGGCTTTGGTTAGTACTTCAATCGTTGCAGCAGGTGCTTTTTGTACAAAAATGTCCCCATTTTGACCATGTGTAAAGGCATGTAAGACAAGATCAACTGCATCATCCAACGTCATCATAAAGCGAGTCATTAATGGGTCGGTTAGCGTAATAGGTGATTCTTCAATGATTTGACGAATAAATAATGGAATAACAGAACCGCGAGAAGCCATTACATTACCGTAACGTGTTCCACAAATAACCGTATTCGTGCCTTCTAAATTACGGCTCTTCGCAACAATCACTTTTTCCATCATTGCTTTAGAAATACCCATTGCATTAATTGGATAAACCGCTTTATCTGTGCTTAAACAAACAACGCGACTCACGTTATGGAAGATTGCTGACTCTAAAACATTCTCGGTGCCTAGCACATTAGTTTTAACGGCCTCTAAAGGATAAAACTCACAAGAAGGCACTTGTTTTAATGCAGCCGCATGAAATACATAGTCAACACCGCGCATCGCAGTAGAGATACTTTGAGGATCACGCACATCACCAATATAAAACTTTAATTTTTCATTGTTAAATGCTTTGCGCATATCATCTTGTTTTTTTTCATCACGAGAGAATATTCGAATTTCTTTAATATCTGTATTAAGAAAACGTTTTAAAACAGCGTTACCAAAAGATCCTGTTCCACCAGTTATTAATAAAACTTTATTGTCAAACATATTTATTTATCCGAATTTGATGAATTTGATGATAAAGACGTTTTTTGCACATTAGACAAATAACTTATCAATACAGCTTTATAGGGGCCTTTAAATACAAAAAAACTACCAGCCGCGGCACCAATTACCCCTAAGCTTGAAACTAATGATTTAAAATGTTCATAACTACCTGCACCACCTAAAATAGTAAGGGGTAAATGTGTCTGTTTCCTGATTTTATTAGAATAAACTATTTCATACCCTGTCATCATCCCATCTAAGTCAATATAGTTGATAACCACCTCTCCAGCCCCTAACTCTTCAAACAGAGTAATTAGGTCTAATGGACATTGCTTTGTATTAACAGTTCCGTTATGGGTCCAAACTTGATAATTTGCACTAAACCTCTTTTTTTTGATATCTAATACAATAACAACACTTTGAGAGCCAATTTCTTCAGCAATGGCTGAAATTATTTTAGGGTTACTAATTGCTTCAGAGCTAATTGCAACTTTTTCTGCTCCTAAACGAACAAGCTCATTTGCTTGAGCAGGTGTTTTTACTCCACCACCATAACAAAATGGCATTCGACATTCTTGCGCTAGTTTCCGTACCGTTTCAAAATTTGGTCCGACACCGTCCACTGTAGCATCGATATCAAGGATCATTAATTCGTCCACCTCTTTTTCATTAAAGATACGTACTGCATTAATGGGGTCACCAACGTACTTAGAGTCTTTAAACTTTACGGTTTTTACTAACCCTTTATTTTGAATAAGTAGACACGGTATTATTCTAGATCTCAACATTCTTAAATTTCCGAAAAGTTTTTAAGTAGTGTAATACCATCAGAATGGCTTTTTTCAGGATGAAACTGAACACCAAATATATTTTCATTAAAAACGGAGCACGCAAAGTTATTACCATACTCTGTTTTAGCTAAAGTATTACTTGAGTATTTTGGTTCAAAATAATATGAGTGCAAAAAGTAAAATGAAGGGTTTAATAAACCGTCAAACAAATCACTTTCAGTACAAGTAGTTGCATCATTCCAACCCATGTGAGGCACCATATCTACAGTTTCATCTGTAAATTTTTTGACACTGCCAGCAATCCAACCAAGACCATCAATAGAGCCTTCATCACTATTGTTTGCCATCATTTGCATACCAACACACACACCTAAAATAGGAAGCTTATTAACAATCACAAGCTTCTCCAAAGGCTCTCGTAAACCCGACTGGTTTAAACTATCCATTGCATGATCAAAAGCTCCAACCCCAGGAAGGATAATTCGATCAACCCCCTCAAAGTCGCTTTCTTTTTTAACAAAGACATGTTTTATACCAAGGCTTTTATAAATATTTGAAAAAGCAGAAATGTTCCCTAGACCATAATCAATAATTCCTATCACCTAAAATACCTTTTATCTAAACCTAACCTACGCATAATCGTTGTAGCAATGCCAATCATCCATCTTTTGTTAGAGTAATGATGGTATGTTTTATTTTCACCTTTAAATATTAATTCTAATTCTTCTTTAGAAAGATCTAACTTCTCAGCGATATAAGCGAATTCATTCTCTAAAAACTTATTATCTAAAAGTGGGCCATCTATTAATTTTAGAGCCTCTTTCCTTTCCATCTGACCGGTCATAATCAAGCTCGAGTAATGAGCTCTTCTTTTTTCATAGCCAAATTTTTCAGGCATCCAGTAGTCTTCATAGAATCGAGTAAACCTAGACTCATGATGTTTATGTAAAAAAGGTTGCCAACCAAACTTATCATTAAGCTCTTTTTCTGCTTCTTTCTTAATATAATCAAGATGATCTAATGGCTTGATAATTTTCATACCGAGCACCTTCTGATATAACACTTTATACTTAAATACATCAATCAAAGGGAAACTTTTAAGCTTCCCGCCATCAAACTTCTTCATTATGTCTGAAAAAAGTCGCGAATCGATTCCAGGGTAGCCCCCCCACTCTTCTGGTTCTCTACAACATTCTGTAGAAAAATTCCCACCAGTCAGAACATATTTTATCTTATTTTTTCTTGCAAACTTGTATAAACCAGAAAAAAATGCGGCATCTTGAGGTAGATCTTGATCTGCAATTTGAGACTTCAAAAAAGCAACTTGCAGGCGCTTCATCTCCTCCCAGTCGATAACTTCGGTATATAGATCTAGATTTAACCCATCAATTAACTTCTCGATATTTCCAACTGCTTGGTCTGTATTCCAGCCTGCATCCACATGAAAAAGTAAAGGCCTTAAACCTAACTTCTCTTTTGCAAGATATGCAACGTAAGAGCTATCCAATCCGCCACTGAGTCCAATAATACAATCAAACGGCTTATCTCTACCAGAGACCTTTATTTTTTCTATTAATTTAAAAAACGCACTATTTTTTTCTTTTTTTTTAGTCCATAGCGGTAAAATATTAGCTTGAAAATTATTACAGTAATCACACGTTCCATCATTACCAAAGGCAATATTCGGATCAGAAGTATCCATGATACAAGTGTTACAAATTTGGTACTTACTCATTAATTTAACTCACTTATTTAAAATTTTCGCGACAACTTTCGGAGCCTCAGAGACAGTTTCAGTAATCGCGTGTTCTATAACTACCTTACCGCAAATTGAATACTCTAAAGCAAGCGTGGATGGATATGATACAACATAGTCTACATCAGGAAAACATTCAGGTTCATTATATATAATCCAATCAAGTGATTTTATTGATTTTGAGACAATTTGAGTTGGATGAGGCTTATAAAAAAAGATAAATTCTGTTGCATTACAAGACACTTTTAGCATTTTAAACACAGCAGAATGAAATTCTTCACAGGCAGGATTTCCGACAAATAATACTTTTTTTAAATTACCACTAATTCCTGTTAGTTTTAAATTGGGGGTAAAAAGCTTGTAGCTTTTTAAAATACATTTCTCTGCAATAATTTCATTCTTAAAGGTCATTAAAGATTCTTTGTCAAAAATATATAGCCTATCAACAGATATTAATCGATAAGGTAGCCTAAACGGCAGCCCTAGCTTTCTTTTCGTTATATTAACTATACCGTGCTGAACGATCGTTAATGTTGACTTGTGCCCCTTTTTTTTTGATGAATTAACGTGCAAATCAGCAAGTATGGCCCATCTATCGAAATGATCCGCAATATACAAATTAGAATGTATATTTTCAAGCGCACTCGCCAGTAAAAACCACTTAAAAGCGGTGTAACTTTGAACCCTCCATTGGCTAATCTTACTATATCGCTTGTCATATGCTAAAGCATATGTACAAATTATACTTTTCCAGAAAACTTTCGAAAGTGTCTTATAAGAAATTAATGAAAATACATCGATGTATTCAAAGAATTTACTATCTTTTGGTTGCGTACGAACTGATAATATATAATTTTTTGATGATTTAGTTGCACTAATTATTTTCTCTATAGCATCTTCAGAAGAAGGGATAATAATACCTTTATCTTTTAATTCATCTTTTGTTATAGGAGTACACTTACTTGTAATTTTTTTTTTGAGCAATGCCAGTACAAAAAGAATAAAAAAATAAAAGATCGCTAAAATTGGCCACAAAAAATTGAATGCTTTAGCAAAGAAAACAATTAAAAATTGAAAGCGAAATGTGGATATTTTTTGTCCTCGAGGTATAAACCCATAATTTTCCGGCTTTATATTTGCAAGGCTATACATGTATTCATCGATAGATATTTCATTTCGAACTGACTTTATATAGTCTTCAGTTTCCATAACAGTCTCTTTTCATCCCATAACGACGAAGCAGAAAATAGATTAAAATAAAATAAGGAAGCATATAAAAGTCAGTATGATTATAAAGGCTTCCCCTCAAGTGTGAAATCATAAACACTGTCATTAACAAGCTAACGAGAGCCCCCCCTATAGAACTAATTTTTAACGCGAAAGCATGAAAATATCCTATAAACGACATATATATAAAAAGAAATGGTAAACCACCGATATAATAAAAATTCAGATACAAGTCAGTTTCGACAGGCCATTGCTCTGTTGCTCTTATTTCCCATGCTTCTGGATAATAGATATCTGTAAGTAAATGATTCATATCATAATACATAGAGTGATCAGCTAAACCGAATGGTGTTAAAAATTTCTGGAATGGATAAAAAAATGTCATTAACTCACCTGGAGAAAAATCTCGAACTGAAATTGCTAAGTTATGCAAAGTTGAAAAATAATTTAAAACACTTATGACTCTTTCAAAACTTGAGTAATCCAACCCTCTAAAAACCATTCCCAATAGAAAAATACACACGAACAGGATCGCGAGACATACAGAAGTCAGACTTATGGTTTTCACATTTCTAAGCCAAGGTAATAAAGAAATAATAAGTAACAAAATAATTTGAAACTTACTACCATGAACAGGTGAAGTAAGAAACAACCAAAAAACAAATATAATGATCGATACTAGTGAGCGACTTTTATAAGAATGATAACCACAAAAAAATGCTAATAAGATTGATGAAAAATGGCTAAGGATTACAAAATGACCAGATCCACCTCGATTCAAAAAGGCATCACCAGGATTATCCAGCCATACTGCGGGCCCGCCTGAAGAGTACACGATTAAAATCACCATTGCAGTGCTCAGAAAATACAAAGTAGCTATTCCATACCTTAGCTCTGATTTTTTAAGAATAGTTAGGTTTTGAACACTTGGTACCTTATTCCCTAACCACTCTCCTAATTTTATAGAGTACAAAGCAAAAACAAATGTTGCCATGACCAACCCGATGGATACTTTATATTCATAAGAGAGCAATTGCTCTTGTGTATAACCAGAGGCAAAAAGTGGCGCTATTACAAACCAAATTCCATAATAAGAAAAGAGAACATTAATAGGTGATAAAATACATTTAGGGATATTTAAAAGCACAATTAAGACAAAAAATACCGAAAACACATTAAATGTTGAAAAAGAAGAATTTATACTTGCCCAACATAAGATCACCCCAAATAATGCAAGGGAAACGGAAAAATATTTCTTTATAAGGATATTTCGATGTCGAATCATTGGAACCACTTTTTATAACTCTTATTGAAGTAATAATATTTAAGGGATAAAACAATAAGTGACGCAATTACTACTGCATATATTATACTTATTGGTGGCATATTATTGATCATAAAATACCCAGACATTATAAAAAACACCACTGCACTTAAAATGCTTATTTTCATAATTATTTTATCTTCATTAAACGAATATAACCCAAGGTGGAATGGCAACGCGGCAACTGTGATTACTACATATAATAGAATCCAATTCACCATCGCCACATGCTCTACATATTGTTGTAATTGGAACACATCCATCATCGGCTCTATGAGCAATGCAACTCCTACAGCAAAAAAAAGGGCAATCCCCATACAGCGAATCAAAAAAATTTTACATATTTGATCAAACTCAGTTTTATTTTTTTGATGGGCGCTTTTTATAAAACTAGGAAACATAAAAGACACTACTGCAGCGTCAACCGAAGACAAAATTGCGTTAGAGATCGATATGTATATTACATAAGCAGCAACTACCTCTTCCCCACCTAAATCTCCAATAAAAAATCTATCAAATGTTACAGTAGCTTTTATTGCAAGACTAGCAATAAATAAGGAGATCGATACCAAAATCCCCTTTTTAATCCACAAAAGATCGATTGTAAAAATACCTTTGCTTTTTTTTCTTAATTTCAGGGTTTCTAATAAACAAATGTAAAGAGGCAACATCAACCCGATGATCCAACCTACAAGTATGACATCTAAGTTACGAAGGGAGTCGTATAGGAACATTATCAATATTACTGCAATCGACCATGCCCCACCCCTCAAGAACAAAACAACACTGGCCTCTAAACTCTTTCCTAAGGATATCAAAATCCGGTTCCATTCTTGACAAATATGTTCAAGGAATACCAGCGTACAAACTAATCCTGACATAAATGGAGAAAAGGAGAAGGACAACATAGCAAAGAATAACAAAGGTAATACTGCGATATATACAATCAAATAAAAAACTTGTTGATTCCAAATTAAATTATATAACTCTTCTTCTTTCGCACATATTAGTATCCTATTTGAATATGTATAAAATTCAAATCCAACTGCATAAATCATATACCCTATTATAGCCATGATATATCCATAGTTAGCCATATCTTTAGTTGATATAAATTTAGCTATAAAAATCACAAATATAAACTTGACTGCTAACGTAAGTAATCTTAGCGAAACACTTACTATTTTAATAAACATATTATTATTCTTTGCAAAAAACGTAGTTAATAATTGACGTTAAAGTGGAAAAAAATTTTTAACTTTTTATTAGAAGCACTCATTTAGGTATTCACAGAGAAAAACCATCGTCAACGATAATGTTTTGTCCTGTCACATACTTTGATTGCTCAGACAGTAAAAACAAAACCGAACCAATTACCTCACCAACATCCAACATTCCCTCTCCATGTGTATTCTTTTTATAGGCTTTAAGAAAGTCTTCAGGCTGATGGTCAAAGATGCCTCCAGGGCTAACACTATTGATACGAAAACGGCTATCGCTCACATAGGCAACCGCATATTTGTTTAAGTGAAGTATGGCTGATTTAATCGCAGCATACTCTACAGGCATGGTCATGGGAGTATTATCGTAAACTTCAAATTTAGGCGCGATCACACCATAAATAGAAGAGATATTTACTAATGAGAAAGAGGATTTCTGCAGTTTAAAATAAGCAGCACATTGTTGTGTGAATAAAAAGGCACTACCTAAGTGCAGCGCAAGATTTTCATTAAAACTGTCTAATGAAACATCAAAAAAATGCGCACCATAAGTACTATTACGTGGGTATGTGCAGTTCACGGCACCAGTAAGCCCCGCCTGCTTAGCAAAAAAAGTCTTAACATTTTGCTCATCAGTTACGTCTAAATGTAACCGTGTAAGTTGACTATTCTCTAAATCGACATATTGATTAATTAATTTTTCGTTCATTAGCTCAATATTAATATCCGCGGCAATAACCTCTGAGCCTTGAGCTAAGGCTTGCTTAACTAATTTGGCACCAAGCAATCCTCCAGCACCTGCGATTAGTACTTTTTGTTGTTTTAACTGTTCAATCATGACTCTTCTCCCGCTAACAAAATCGCTTCCGCAAGTTTAAAATCATAAATGTCGTCAATATCAACCGCACGTACCTTCGGTATAGTAATACTGGTAACTTTTCCTGAAAAAATCCCATAACTTTGCAATATAAACTGTGTTGATGCGGCATAAACAACCGTTGTTATATCAAATACTTCAGGGGCATCTTGTCTACGAGCAACATCCCCCTCTGGTTTATTAAGTAACTCTACTAATTCATTATTTGTACGCTTAACCATATTAAAATATGGACTACGGCTCGCGGGAGTCACTGAAATGCAAATATCAGCCTTGACATCAATACGCTTTGTAATTGCCGATTCAACATCTTCTACACTTCGCAGTGGACTTGTAGCTGGTAAGCTAACAAAGTTATCAAAATTGCCCTGTTTTTCGATAACCCAGTTAATTGCATGGCGCCATGAAAGCCACTCTGGGCTATTATCTGTTGCTAGCTCATTAGGACGCTCAATGATGATTGCCCCCGCAGCTAATGCAACCTCAGCGATCTGATTATCGTCTGTAGATACGAATACTTTTGTAATAGAAGGAGATGCGAACGCCGTCTCAATGGAGTACTGGATGAGAGGCTTTCCTGCAAGAGGCTTAATATTTTTACCTGGTAACCCTTTCGAGCCCCCACGAGCAAAAATAAAAGCATAACTTATATTTTTCATTTATGATTCCAGTTTGTTTTTTACTTTGATCGTTTCTATCAATTGAATCGTCTTTTCTGCCTCATATAATTCAACACATTGATTAGGCTGACCTTTAATCATTGCGACAAAATCTTCAACCATAGCAAGATACATCTTGTTTTTATCCCACTCAGGCTGCGAATAAATAATTTCACTGCCGAGAGAACTATAAAAGGTAACGCTATTGTTGATCAAGTCCCAATCTAACCTTCCTTTACTACCAATTAAACTGCAGTTTCGTTGTACTGAACGCTGAAGAAAGTCCAAGTGGATATTAGCAACTACTCCATTATCTGAACGCAACATTATATCGGCTATATCTTCAACATCTAAGGCAAGCTCTTCAGATGAACGTAATATTGCATGTTCAATGGTGCAGCCACCAATAAGCCATTGTGCATAATCGAGATCATGACTTAATTCGAGTAACGCCCCTCCACCTAGTTGCTTACTAGCAGAAACAGAGTCTCGATAATTTTTATTAGGACGCCAGTCAGGTAAGTACTGCCCGGTCTGGATATAAATATTGTATAGTTCTCCTAGTAACCTTTGTTCTAATAACTCTTTAACTTTGAGAGCCGATGGAAGATAGCGAAGACAGTATCCAACAGTTACTGGTGTTTGAGTTTTTTTAATCGCTTCTCGTAATAACGCGATATCTTTTACATCTGCAGTGACTGGTTTTTCGATAAGAGTAGGAATACCTGCTTCAATTAATGGAACAGCATGCTTTGCATGAAATGTTGCAGGTGATGCAACAATCACTAACTCTATTTGGGGTTTTATCAGTTCGTCAATACTTGCAACAACATAATCACTATCGGTCACAACTTCAGCAGGTATACGTCCGCTAGCGGACATGGCGTACAAAATTGACTCTGGGAAAAGTTGCTTTAAATTTCTACGGTGGCGTATAGCAATATTACCAAGCCCAATAACAGCTACTTTTCTCATTTATAGCCCCAAAGTATGAACATCTTCTTGGGCCCGCCGATAATCTTCCATGCGGCCAATATCCAGCCAATATTCATGAATAGGAAACATCATTACATTTCCTTGTTCTGATATTTTACGCTCAAGCAGTGCCGGCATATCTACTTTTTCATTGACCTTTACCTGCCTGATAATTTCCGGACTCACAACGTAAATCCCTGCATTAATATGAAATAATTGTGTTGGTTTTTCAACCATACTCGTTATTTTCCCATTTTCTCCTTGGATAACTCCGTAAGGCATTTGATATTCATATTCGCGCACGCACATAGAAGCATCTACAGATTCATTATTATGAAAGTCTAATAACTTTTGAAAATCAATATTGGTTAAAATATCTCCATTCATCATGATTAATGGAAGCTTTGGTAAATCAGCAGGCAATAACCCCAAAGCACCACCAGTGCCTAAAGGCGTTTCTTCATGGACATAGGTGATATTTACTCCCCACTTAGAACCATCACCAAAATGCTCCATGATCATTTCTGGCATATAGTGCGTGGAAATATAGAAATTAACAAAGCCTGACTTAATAAAATTAAGCAATGTGATTTCAAGAATTGGCTTATCACCTAATTTTAACAATGGCTTAGGACAATTATTTGTTAATGGCCTTAAACGAGCACCAAAGCCACCAGCCATAAGAAAAACAGGATTTTCTAATCGAGGTTTATGTAAAGATTCATGCAGGGTCTGCAGACCAACAACAATACCGTTTTCAATCAATGGAATTGATAGGATTTCTTTAGACTCCATGATCTCGATTAACTGCTGTCTACTAGTCCCTGGAGTAGCTATTGTAGGTTTAATATTCATTACTTTAGAAACGGAATCATCTAATGAAATACCAGATATTATTCCTCTACGGATATCGCCATCACTAACTATACCTAATAATTTATTACTTTTATCTACAACAATCGCACCTCGGAGCGCTTCTTTGTCAATTACAACAAGTGCCTCTTTAATTGTAAACTTTGGAGAAATTAATGTGTTCTTCCACTTCTGACTCATTTATCTAACCTATTATTTTTAATCTTAGCTTTAGCACCAAAAACAGTACCTTCTAAAGATATGTCTTTGGTGACATTTGCCCCAACTGAAATGATTGCCTTATCACCAATAGTAACGCTCTGTATAACATTGGCACCAGTGCCTATATGCACAAAATCACCTGTTTTCACTTGACCGCTTAATGTCACACCGGGTGCGATATGGTTATGAGCGCCAATAATACAATCATGTTCAATAATTGCTCCTGTATTAATAATGGAGTTATCACCAATAACAGCACCTGCTTGAATGATTGCACCAGGCATCACTTGAACACCTTTACCCAAGGTTGCAAACTCCGAAATTATCGCTTGTTTGGAAATAACCTCAAGAAAAGAGTATCCCTTCTCACTGAACTTATCATATAGTTTTGTTCTTAATTCTGATCCAGGTAGTGAACCTAAACCATTCACTATCTGAATAGCATCATTACTACTTTTGAAGATTTCATCTTCATTTTCAAATATGGCGATGCCGGATAAAACTTCTCTTTCAAAATCAATATCTGGACTGAAGAGCCCTGATATTGCGAATTCATTTTGTTTTAAAATGTCGACAAGTACACTTGCATGCCCCCCCGCACCTAAAACATAAATTTTTTTAGACAAGGATCACCTCACCTTCTCGGTAAGATTTTGTTGATTGCGTATTTAATAGTTCCCAATACCGATATGGACTCATGCCATTTCCTGGGCGTTTTATTTCTAGGTTTTCGGTGTTAAATAATTCACCAACATCAATATCCTTGGCTGCGACTATACTTTTTCTAGCAATTGATTTATTTTTTATTTCTGATGGGCGAGGACCTTTTACCCCATCACCAATTGCTAACTCAATATTGCGGATTCCGGCGACCATATCAGCTAATTCGTCAGGCTCTAAAGAGGCTTTATGATCAGGGCCTTCCATGTTTTTATCTAATGTGAAATGTTTTTCGATGATTCTAGCACCTCTTGCCACAGCGGCAATTGGTACGCCAATACCCGCGCTGTGATCTGAATAACCAACTTCTAATTTAAAAGCTTGAGCAAGTGTATCCATCGCCATTAAGTTAATATCTTTAATTGGTGCTGGATATTCTGTTGTGCAATGAAGGAGTGTTACTTTAGCCTTTAACAACGCTTGCCCTTCTTCCGAAAAATAGGCTGTTTGAAAAGCATCAAGCGAAGGTGGCATATCGTCTTGCGCCAAATAACCAAAAGCAATAACACCTAATGCCGTTTCTACTTCTGCCAATGTAGCCATGCCAGTAGAAACGATTAAATCAGCGCCCGTTTGAGCATGCTGAAGTACTAATGGCGCATTAGTTAATTCGCCAGACGGTATTTTTAGTCTCTTTAAACCTAAATCATTCACTAAAAAATCTAAACTTTCTGAATCAAATGCCGTTGATAAAAACTCAATGCCAAGCTTATTACAGTATTCTACTAATTCATGATGAAACTCATAACTAAGCTCTAAGCGGCTTAACATAGAAAGTTGAGATTCTTTTTTCCCTGTATTTTCTATTTGGTAATCAGCTTGTTTGGCTGTTGCTGTAACTAGGTTTTTGGCTTTAAAGGTTTGAAATTTAACAATATCAACTCCGACCTTATATGCAGCGTCAACCAGCTCAAATGCAAGTTGCTCACTACCATTATGATTGACGCCAGCTTCAGCAATAATCAACGCGATCATATGATTTCCTTAAGTAACATAAAAGCTTCAGCTGCATTACAATTAGCTTGAACTCCACGTACGCATGCCAAAGACTCAAGCGCCTTACGACTTCTCGGAAATGGAAACTCACCCACCTCTGATTTAAACTCTTCTAAGATATCTAACTTGTTATCTAAGTGTGGGGTGATGTTGACATAAACATTTGGCCTGAATCCACCATCTTCGGGTTTCATACCAAAATCAGTTTCAGACATTGTCTCATAAGCTAGTACCCTTTTGATAAAAGGGCACCGAAATGACTTACTAGCTGACATAACTGCATCATATACAATTTCATGGTCACTATGAGCATCATTTCGGTAGACTGTATATATATCATCAGGCTTAATTTGATTAACAATGGACAATATAGGCCCTATTATTTCCCTTTTTGGTAAGGTCTCTAACATAGCCGGAGGAAGCATTAACTGATGGATTGAAGTAAATCCATACATCTTTGAAACTTTATCAATCTCATTCTTTCTCGTATTAATCTGTTCATGACTAAACCCAGACTCTATACTCATTCCAGTTACCAATAACCAATGCACATTATGCCCTTCATTGATTGCTCTTAATATTGTCCCACCGCAACCTAGAGTTTCATCATCAGCATGAGGCGCAATAATTAAAATACTTTTAGCTACCATATAACAAAGGATCCTCTTTTTTTAATAACAATGATTGGAAATCTAACGTTCTAATTAAATTATACGCCCGCTCTGAAGCTTGACCGTCGCCATATGGATTGACTACATTATCTATAATTTTTGAAAATTCTTTTTCTTTTACTTTTCTAATTCCATCAATTACCGCATGTTTATCTGTATCAACAAAAATCACATTATCTGTACAATAACGTCCCCTTTGCCTCTCACCGATATTGATGCATGGAATTGGGATACTTGCCGCTTCTAATAACCCAGCCGAAGAGTTTCCTACAATCAATTTACACGCTTTAAATAGTTGGACAAAAAGTTCTCTAGATAAATTTCCATAAGCAGTTATATGCCGCGTTTGCTTCTCCATTTCTTCAATTGAGTGACGAATACTTGTATTGCCACGATCACTATTAGGTTTACCCACAAAAACATGAAAGCCTTCTTCAATTAAAGCAGAAAGAGAATCACAAACTACTTTTGATGCAATACCCATTTCACTTTCAACAGGATGGAAAATAAATAAAGCTGAGGGGCCGTCAACTATCTTCCCTGCAATTTCATTTATTATTTCACCGTTAATGTTAATATCTGAAAATTTATCTAAAGCAACACTACCTATCGTATGTATACGCTTAGGCGGCTCACCTAATGATTCTAACCTTCTCGCATGCTCATCTGTACTCACAAAATGACAAGTTGATAGTTTTGAAACAGCATGGCGTAACGGGTTATCAATATGCCCATCAGAGGCATGATCCCCACCAAAAAAATGTAAAGTCGGAATAGATAAATACCCCCCTAATAGGGCACCAACCATAACCTCTTCACGGTCACCTGCATAGATGATTAAATCGGGAGAATACTGATTAACAATATCGATTGCAGACAGCAATAAGATTGAAGCACTTTTTAAACGAGATGACTTAGAATCTGCATCTAATAAGCTCTCAATATTGATAAGAACGTCAAATCCATCTGACTCAATATCCTTCTTAGTTAGGCCAAATGACGGGGAATTATGTGCCCCTCCAACCATAAGTTGCAAGTCAATCTCTGGGTCATTATGGAGCTTAAAGAATAGTGAGCTTAATAAATCATATTCTGAACGAATAGATGTAAGAGCAAGTATTTTCATTAAAATACATCCGACATACACATTTGCACAAAAAAATCGGGCTGATCACCGTCAGGGAAACCAAATGTTCTATACCCGAATCTGTAAGGAAACGCTAGAGTTAGCTCAGAAGAATCTCCAACTGGTAATACTGCATTTATTTCCCCTTTAACTTCTATACTATCAAATAAATCTGGCTCTTTTAAATACATTAAATCGCTACCGCCATCAAATACTTTTAGTCCCACACCATTTTGAATGGTCCATTCTTGTGCGGGTTTATTTGTTCGCCAGTTAATTAATGCATCTGTTTCCAGTTCTAATGTATAGGAGCTTTTCGATATTGAAGTCTTTAATAGATTTACGCACTTTGCATGACTGTCTGCATCCACTTTTACAACTTTGTATTTCTCAGAGATGACCCACCCTAAACGTTTTTTAAAACCTGGAGCAGAGTTATCATTGGGAAAGCCAAATATGACAGCAGGTTTCCCTATAGTTTCTATAGCATTATTTACTCTTGTAGCTAATATTTGGAATAATCGATGACGCCTAAAAGAAGAAGAAACCATAGTTGTCATTGATAAAAAACCCGATATTTTACCTTGGTCATTTTCAAGCGGAACAGGGATTGCTGCATAATGTCCAACAAGTACTCCGTCACATAACGCGATGGAAACCAAGGGAGAACCAGAAGGGTTTAATTGGTATGCCCACTCCCATAATTCTTTATCGAGAGGTTTTCCAAAACACTCCATAAATAACTGTGCAATTTGTGCAAAATAAGACGATAGCTGCTCACTATCAGCAATATCAATATATTCAATTTTATCGTTTATAGACATAAAATCCTCTCCCAGTTTTTCTGCCTAAAAAACCAGCTCTTACATATTGCCGTAATAATGGATGCGCTCTATATTTTGGATCACCAGTTTCAAGATGCAAAGTTTCCATGATGGATAAACAAACATCAGTACCAATTAAATCAGCAAGGGCGATAGGACCTAAAGGGTGATTTGCACCAAGCTTCATAGCTTTATCAATATCTTCTTTTGAAGCAACACCTTCGGCATAAACTGAAATAGCTTCATTAATCATTGGAATTAACATTCTATTTACAATAAAACCTGGAGATTCATTAACCAAAACAGGCATTTTACTTACGGACTCTGCAATATCCATTGCTTTGTTAATTGTTTCTTGTTTAGTATTTAAACCTTTAACTATTTCAACAAGATCCATCATTGATGTCGGATTAAAAAAATGCATCCCAATAACATTTTCTGGATTATTTACATGCATAGATAACGCAGTTATTGATAGTGAAGAAGTGTTTGTAGCAATGACGCATTCTTCATCTAAATAGTTTGATGCCAATGACAGTAAATTGCTTTTAATTTCAATATCTTCCACGACGGTTTCAATACAAAACCTGCTATTTTTAATGTCTGACAACTCACAAGTAGGGTGTAATTTATCTAATAGCTCTTCTTGAGTAAAGTTACTACTTTTTGCAAACCGTCTAATTTCCTTTTTTATTCTGATATATGACTTATCTAGAGCAGAGCTTGACCTTGCCCACCAAACAACTTCATTCACTTTTGAAGACTGCAATAATAAAGAAGCAATTCCAGTTCCCATTTGTCCACTACCAAGTACACATACTTTCATATTTATCCTTTGTTATTTCAACCAATCTACAGGAGAACTCGGTAAATTAATCAAATGCGTTTCAATCCATTCGGATATTGCCAGATCACCTTTCAATGAGTTTTTAAACATCGGTAAGCGATGCATTAATTGCCAAATGGGTCGAGTCATCACACCTTGCTCATTGGTTTCTTTTAAAAGCAGGTTACGACTTTCAGCATCAGAGCAAATAATCGCATTTAACCAATAGTTTGATTTTGCATATTCAGGCTCAACAACAAATTCAAAATCAGAGCCTGAAAATAATGTTTTGTATCGCTCTGCAAGTGCTCTTTTTTGTTTCAAAAATATTGGTAACACTTCCATTTGAGCGCAACCTAATGCTGCATTTAGATTTGGCATACGATAATTAAAACCTGGTTCATCATGATAAAACTCATAAGGATGTGGCCTTTTTGCTGTCGTAGTAACATGTTTTGTATGCTTTCCCGCCTCTAAATCTTTGCATAGCACCATACCACCACCACCAGTAGTAATGACCTTATTCCCGTTAAAACTAAGAGCCGCAAAATCACCAATAGTTCCTGTATGCTTGCCTTTATAAAATGAGCCAAGACTTTCCGCTGCATCTTCAACTAAAATTAGATTCCATTTTTTACAAACAGATAGTAATTCATCAAGCTCAACTGGATGACCAAAAGTGTGCATAGGTAAAATAGCTTTGATTTTTTGCTTGGTGCTTTTGTGAATACACTCCCCAGCGGAATTTAGTATTGCATTTAACTCCAGATATTCTTCTGTTGCCTTTGGGCACAAACCTAAGCTAACTTTTGATACATCGACAAATATAGGTTCAGCCCCCATATGGTAAAGCGCATTACAGGTAGCCACAAAAGTCAGTGCTTGAGTAATAACAAGATCACCCGGCTTAACACCCGCCATATACAGTGCTGTATGTAATGCAGCCGTACCATTAACTGTTGCAACAGCTTTAGTCGTTCCCGTATAAGCTTCTATATGCTTTTCAAAATCTTCAACATATTTGCCAACACTCGATACAAAAGTACTATCAATAGTATCTGTAACATATTTTTTTTCATTACCAGTAAATGTAGGGGCATGCAACGGAATAAAATCATTAGTTTGATAAATTTCCCGAACAAAACTGATCAATTTTTTATTCATAACCTCAGCCTTACATTTTACTGTCGAGATATTTGCCCGTTTCTTTGTGACCAAAGTCAGGGATCATTTTAAAAAATAGCTTAACAATTTGCTTTTTATTCCACTCTTTAGTGATCTTCATATCACCAATTTCTTGCTCAAATAAAGAAACTAATTCTGCATCAAATATGGGTTCGTTTTTAATAACACCCAAATTTTCAAAGCGCTGCATGTCTAACGTTTCTTTTTCAGTAAAGAATTCTTCGAAATCTTTTTCACCGGTAGTATCGCTATCAGTAAATAAACAAGGCCATTTACCCTGTTTTGGTAGCGTTTTAGCTAATTCTCTGGCTTCATCCTCTGAATCACAAAGGTAGGGTTCATAACCTAATTGATTAAGGTATTTTACTGCGATATCAGCAAATGAAATTAAATGTAGAGCCTCGCTTAACTTCGGGAAAAAAATATCTCTATTTTCACCAAAGATGCATGACATAAGACAAAGCTCGCCAGACTCCTGAGGAGTTACAAAGTAACGCTTGATATCTATAGGGGCGACGATTGGTTGATGTTTTTGAATACGCTGGTTAAATCCATGAAGAAGAGAACCATCAGAAAATGCGACATTAGCGAAACGAGCTGTAGAGATAGTAATATCAGCACTACGACGCATTAAAAACATCTCCATTATACGCTTTGAAGCTCCCATCATATTGACAGGATTAGCAGCTTTATCCGTTGATACGCAAAAATATTTTTTCACCCCTTTTGCAGCAGACTGCAACAATGTTTTTTCTGTATTAAAGATATTTACATCAATCATACGCATTAATGTAAATGGATCTTTTTCACTTCTTACATGTTTTAAAGCAGAAAGATTTAACACGTAATCATACTGCCCATCTGCATGAATAAATGCATCATATTCAATCGAACCTATATCTAAAGCGAATGTTTGAAAGTCACCATCAATATAACCAAAAGAGCTTCGTACATCACGAACTAGCTCAACCATATTATTTTCGCTAATATCAACAACATGCAGCTTTTTGGGGTTACGTTTAAATATTTCTTTAGTAACCGCCTGACCAATAGATCCTGCTCCACCAACAACTAGAAATGTAGACTGAGATACAATTTCAGCCAATTTTTTTTCATGACTTTTTATATCATTTGAGAATAATTCTTTTTCGCGGCCGATTAGAGGCAAAACAGTATTCATAATAATTTCCACATACCTTTAGTATCTACTAGTATCTACGAGCAATATTTCTTACGAATTTATTCAAATATAACGGTTATTCGATCATTAACCGGTCAGGTTATGCTTGCCAATATATAATCGATCATCAGATAAGTTAAGATTCATTTTTTAATGCGCTATTTCGCATATTCAACACAAAATGTCTGACAAATATCAGCATTACGGCCAACATACCACCTAACATTGCCCCTAACACACAAATCAATGAGCGCTTTGGCTTGCTTTTGTCCTCTGGAACTAATGCAGGATCAAGCACCTTAAATGCATAATCTTTTCTAACACTCGCTAACTTAACTGTTTGTAGTTCTTTCTCGGTTAATTTATACAAAAGCTCTTGAATGCCAACTTCACGGGTGTTTTGTATCTGATCTTTAAGATATTCAATGCTTTGATTTGCTTCATCAATGGCTTTTTGCTTTAAAAATAGATTTGCTTTCTCAACGATTTCGTTTGCCCAAATTGCAGCCAGTTCAGGATCTAACCAGCTTGCTTTTAATGTAATCAACCCCGTTTTTTTGTTCTCTACAATATTAATTATATTTTTAGTGAACTTAGCATATGCCTTTTGCAAAGTTGGAATTTTATTTTTATCTTCAACCAGCCACTGTTTTTTTTCTGCATCCCATATATCTGCAAAAAGAATTGGGAGCAGATCATTTTCCTTAATAAATCCCATTATAAAAAGGCGAGATTTAATCACTGCTATATTCGCTGCTGTATCACCGCCACTTGAAGTTGAGATTCCGGCAAGGGAGGCCAAGCCTCCTAGTGCACCAAGACCGCCAGCCATGGAGTTACCATCTGAACTTACTGGAGCAAGCGTTACTTCTGCAGTATAAATATTTGGCAGATACAAAGCATAGGCCACGGATCCAGCAGTGAATATTGCTGTGATTATGACGAACATCAGTTTGTGCGCCCAGAAAACTTTGAAGAGCTCTATAAGATCTATTTCGTCTTCTTGCACTGTATTTATGTTTTGTTCTATTTGGTTCATTTCCAGTATCTTACTTCTTGAGTTTTGACCCTTCGGCCTTGGTTTATCCTGAGCGGAGCCGAAGGGCTCAGGGATCTTGGTTTTATTAACTTTTTGACCCTTCGGCTACGCTCAGGGATCTTAAAGTATTCAAGCCTGATATTCAGGCTTAACCATTTGCATATTATTTCTTCTAGATTCCCACCTACATGGGAATGACGTATCTTGCTTGTTCGATAATTTATAACTTCCACAATAGCGTAGGGTAACAAGGCTTATCATACTACCTTCCAATGACCACTCTTTGTGCTACCAACCCTTTTCAACAGCCCTGCCTTCTTCAGATCCGCTAAATGCTCTTTTATAGTTGCATCAGCCTTTCCAAGAATATTTGCCAAATCACGTCGTGTATAATGCGTATTTTGCTGTAAAAGTTCAATAATTCTCCGCTTTGTATCTTCTTGAGCAATTTCTTGGGTGGTTTCTTGGGTGGTTTCTTGGGTGGCTTCTTGGGCGGTTTTATAAAGAGTAGCCATAAATCCATGCTGAAATTCTTTAAACACAGGATCTTTTATTCCATGAACCTTACAAGCGTTAAGTATTCTTTTAATGCCTGAACCATAGCGCTCAACAATACCACACTCTTTGAACATATTGGCAATAGCTCTGTTTCGAGCTCTAGATGAATAATCGCCACTCAGCAATGATTCTATAGTCAAATCACCGTATAATTTCCCTGGATTAAAAAACTCTATTCGATCATCAAAAATCTTAATTATTGAGTTTCCGCTATCTCTATAATCCCTATGAACTATCATATTTACAACTATCTCGCGAATAGCCTCCAAAGGATAGTCATACCTTTCCTGCCTTTGCGGAGAACCAGTAATTACATACTCAACCATCAAGTGCTTTTGGATAAATTCTATTGTCTTTTCAATCTGAGTAAATAGATCTGTATTTAGATCCAAATTATCAATTATCTTGGTATCGCTTTTAAAACGTCCAATTTGCATTGAAGTTATTGCTGACACGTTATCAACAAAAAGTAGGTATGCTGCAAATGTTAGCTTACCTTCTTTTATCAACTCATATTTATGCAAAATCGATAATGGGTCTTCATAGAATTTCTTGTCGTTTTGTTTCTCTATTCTTTCTATAAAGCCGATGATTTTTCCCATCGAGACATCTTCAAAATCATGCCGTGGATCCACATGATAATCCCAGCTCGAATTAATAGTCTTTAGATGTTCATTTGCTATCTCATCAAGATTCATTAAGTGATTGGAATTTTTAATACGTTTGAAATATCTATTTTTATACGCGATTGGCTTTATTGGTTGCTCTGGCACACTAATTTCAACCATGACTTTGCCATCAATAACAACAGATTCAATATCAGGAAGCACACTTGGATAAGTGTTTATCTTTATCTGGTTGAGCCAATCTTTTAAAGTCTCACCAGTAATTGTAACGCCAGCAATATTTTCACTATCAGAAATGCCTATAAGGATTTTTCCACCTTTGGCATTTGCAAATGCTACAACACTCTCAATCACTTCTTTCTGGAAAGATGACTTAAACTCAATCTGCTCACTCTCTCCACCAGAAAGCAGGCCTTTAATTTTAACCTTATCAATCATAACAATTAAATGATTTGATATTTAATCTCTTCACTTAAAAGACCCCAACCGTCTTAAGTGTTGCAGCAGTAGTTGCTAACTGAAATAGTATTCTGGAAACACTGCTCCACTGCACCATTGGACTTACGGCATCTACATCATAAGGAACGACGATTGTATCACCGGGATTAATCCCCATTCCTGTTTGATTAAACCACGCAGAGTTATCTGATGCCAATACAGCGCCATTGGCCTTTATTACATAAATTCTATCTTCATCTGCCTTAGCAGTTAACCCACCGCTTTCTGAGACATAATCTTCAAGCAAGTATCCATTTTTGTGTAGATGCGAAGTTGGGAAGTTTACCTCCCCCATAATCATCACTTGTTGTTGCTCGCGCGGGATATAGAGCTTATCTCCACCCAAAAGTTTTACATTGATATCCTTACCTTCGGAAGCAACTAGCTGAGTAAAATCTATTACCAGCCGTCCTATTGCCTCTACTGAGGTGAGGCGATTTGCCAGGTCCTGGTCTAGCTTGTCAGCCCCGGGGATTAAATTTTCTTTATCCTGAGTACTTTCTAGCTGCTTTCCGGCGAATATCTGATCCAGCTGCTGTCTGTAGCGCTGCAACTGTTGCTCTTCGCGCTCTTTTAAACTCTTACGAGAGAATACCGCTGCATTTGAATCTGCATGCTCAGTTAATCCACCAGCTCTTTGTACTAATTGATATAGGGTGTCGTTTTTAGATACTGTATAGACACCAGGAAATTTAACCTCTCCCCAAATTTCTACCGTCTCAACTTCGTTCCAATCAGGTATTTGACGTACAAACAAGCGATCGTAGGGTTTAATCTCGATCTTATCTGCTTCAGAGGTCAGGTTTATCTTTATATTAGCAACCTGCCTTTTTATCGCATCCTTAACTTCAAACCTAGTGATCTCCGCATCTTGCAGATAAACACTTTGCAGATACCCAGCAGCAGCCTTCACAAGATCATCTACGCTCATCCCTTGCATATAAGGATAATCACCAGGAAAACGAACCTGCCCTTGAACATTGACTATAGGAGCTGTTGTGCTTATTTCGGTATTCCCTGATAACTCCTCTATTAATGGCTCAAGCAATTCTTGGCGATCACTAACTTTATCAAATATAAACACCGTATCTTCTGACTCTATTTGGATATCGTCAGTTTGGCCCTGCTGGCTTAAAGAGGTTTGAATAACCTTTATCTCACCAGTGCTGCTATCAACTCTCTTGATCAATACATAATCTAGATCTGTTCTTGGTAACAAGTTAGATGCTACAGAGATCAACCCCTTAAGAGTCATCCCTTTATGCAGCGGATATTCACCAGGGCTGCGTACATTTCCCTCAATCGAGACAATCTTCGCAGGACTATATTGTGTAGCCTGCTGTTTTAACTCTTCAACTAGTTCTATTAATTCTTCTGCGCGCCCTTCTCCCAGTTTGAACACTGTGATTCTATCGCCGCTTGCAAGCTTTATATTCTCCTCACCTTTTGGATCTGCAAACATTTTCAGCAGATCAACCCCGAGAATCTCGATCGATTTATCCGTTTCAACTTCTCTTTGAATAAGAACATAGGATAGATCAACATTTGGCAACAGAACATCTACAGATGGTATCGCATCAATTACTCGCATTCCCTTAAACCAAGAAACCCCAAGTTCTCTGCGCACATGCCCTTGTAACAACACGACATCCTCAACCTTATCCAATACAGAAAACACTTTAAGCACGTCACCGTCGTAAAGTTTCTCGTTTGCTGCATCAACCCTTAAATCAATATCTTTATAGGTACGTTCACCCTTCTCAGTTATTCTTTGTATCGATGCTATACGGCTATAGGCCGTAGGCAACAATCCACCAGCAAGCTGCAGCAGCTGTTGCATATTTTTTTCTTTATTTAGCTCATAGATAGCTGGTCTACGCACCTCACCCATCACGCCTACAGTTTTCCCAACAGGTGGTACAAAAATTACATCCCCAGGCATTAACATCGCATCTGCACTGGTATCACCTTGCAACAGCAAATCATAAAGATCCATCTGCGCAACCATTTTCCCGGCTCGTTTTAACTGGATATTTCTTAGAGAACCAATCCCTCTGATTCCCCCTGAAGCGAAAAGTGCATTGGTCATCGTTGAAAGTGAGCTCACCGTAAAAGACCCTGGCCGCTCCACCTCTCCTAATACAAATACTCTAATTGAACGCAGAACACCTAAGGTGATGCTCGCCCTCACTCCAATCAATTGTTTATCAATGGTGTCCTTAAGCATCTCCTGCATATCAGAAAATGTCATACCTGCCACAGATATTGGACCAATACCAGGAAACTGTAAGGTTCCATCCCTGCTAACGATCAAGTCATAAGTTTCATTCTGTTTTCCGTACAACTGAATCAATACATTATCATCTGGTCCCATCACATAGGATAAGGGCACTGAAATATTGGCTACTGGCGCGAAAGTTGTAGGTATACCGGTAAATAGGTCGTATCCGAATTGTTTAATCTCTTCGAATTCTACCTCTTCTTTTTCCTCTTCAACCTCTGGAACCGCATCAGCTAAATCCGCTATATTCTCTTCAGCCTGCTCATCATAGTCAGCGTCACGCGGAATAACACCATCATTATTTTCAAGTTTTACTGTTTCTTTACTTTCTAACTGTCGCCCCTTCGTTGCCTTTGGGGTGCCTTTTTCCGCACTATACATCTCCAGTGCTTTTTGCTGCTGAGCCGGAGAAAGTGATTGAAATAAGCGCATTTGATCTGCAGTTGGCTGCGCAACCGCGATAGAGAATGGGAATATGATTGCTAAAAATGAGGTAATAAACTTAGAACGAACCGATTGTTCCATTGATTTTCCTATTTCTGTCCATAGATTAAATTAATTGCTGATTCTATATGATGAAAAATGTTTTTCCACTAATAAATAGCGTAAATACTTATAAAACTTAAATTACAGAGGACTACTCCAATTAACTGCTGCACTATACCAGCCTTTTCCAATTTCATTAATAGTTATTTCTTCAGAGTAAACATCTAATTGCAAAGAAAGCTGTCCGTTAAGTAACACTGTATTGTAGTTAACTGAAATTGCAGATAGCCCAGCATCACTCGCTACTTCTCCTTCATCTACTCCACCTTCGATTTGAGCATGGGTCATTGCCAAAAATAGTTGCCTACCTTGCGATAACGGCATCACTCCCCCCAATGTGATTGAGCGTCCTAAAAATGAAGTGCCAAGAGGTCGGTTCTTATAATAATACCCTGTTTGGTAATTTACCCCTCGGTAACTATTACTAATGGCGTCATCCAAATTGGTATCAGCCACCTCAAAATATATCCGGCCATTACTATCAGGCCATAGCCTGCTCAAAGCAGATTCCACTCCCACCAACCCCAAATGACCCGCGCCTACACCACCATCGGTTTCAGCAATTTGAGTATATAGCGCAAAATCTGCGTTAAAAGCATAACGTAGATCTACACTACCTAATGAATATACACCTCCCTCCTCACCATCTAGGTCGCTATCACCTCGAAAAGCGGAGAAAAAGGCACTAAGGTTTTTTGACTTCCCCTCGCCACCCCACAAGGACACCCGAGAAAGACCAACTTCAAGAGCTGAGATGGGCTTAACGTTAAATCGCATCCCAAACATAAGAGCATTTGCAACCTCTCGCTCTGATTCTAGACGAGAGATAAAACTATCAAAATGCCAAGGACCAAGCCATTTGAAGAGATCGTTTTCTGCAGCGGCAGAATTATTCCTGCGCAAAGATATAGCTGGCAATGGGCGCGAATTATTTCCAAGTATCAGACTATCACTCCAACCTGGTCCCCACCAGCGCTCCTCAGCCCCAATAGATAAGATCCAATTATCTAGCACAATTGCAGCATAGGAACCATCAAAGCGCAGTTGGTCACCGTCATCGGGATCAACTACTGTCATTGCCTGTAAATTGAGGGCATAACGTTTACCCAACCAATCGGTATTCCCTCGCAGCTGCAGCCCATCATGCGACTCTTCACCAAAAGAGTTTACTATTGAAACCCCTGTGGAGCCTGTAATCGAATATGACCTTCTCTTACCATCGCGAGTCTCAAATTGACACCGACGCAGCACTCTTTGACGCGCCTGATTTTCTGTTTTGTTTAATTGTTTATTGCGTGCTGCAAAAAGATCATGTTTTATCCCCACCCAATTCAACGGCCAAGTTGTAACTGGCACGGTTATGATAGCTGCATCACTCAATAGCTGAATATCACTTCGCAAAAACATATCATTTGGGGATATCCAAGGTTTAGCAGCAATAGCATTTGATAATAAAAGAAGAATGGTAATTAAAGATATCTTGCGCAACATTGTATGCCTACCTGCAAAGTTGATTGCAATATTTTCGGCTTACTAAAAACAGGGCGAAATATTTTTCGCCCTTACAAATTAAAACAGTCTTGAGTACTTTCTAAAACGGTATATCGTCGTCAAAATCTTGGTCAGCTGGAGCTGGCGCCTGCTGTGCTGGAGCTGCCATTGAGCCATAATTTTGCTGCCCTTGCTGTTGTCCTTGCCCCTGCTGCTGCTCATTTCCAAAATTAGCCGTGCCGCCCGCTCTTGAATCAAGCATCTGCATCTCACTACCAACGATCTCAGTAGTATATCTATCAGCACCGGATTTATCCTGCCATTTTCTAGTACGAAGACTGCCTTCTAAATAAACCTTGGAACCTTTCTTAAGGTATTCACCTGCAATCTCAGCCAAGCGGTTAAAGAACACTACATTATGCCACTCTGTTCTTTCTTGCTGCTGACCTGACTGCTTATCTTTCCATGATTCTGATGTAGCAACCGTGATATTAGTAACTGCACCGCCATTTGGCATATATCTGGTTTCAGGATCTTTCCCTAAGTTTCCGATAATGATTACTTTATTAATACCCCTTGCCATGCTTTGCTCCTATTTATTGCTTCTACTGTTTATCTAAAATAACTTGAATTTCTAACGCAATAATCTCATCTTATCGCTGAATATTCTAGCAATTGTTTTTCAACCTGCCAGCTTGGCTATTAACGCCCTTAAAGCTGCAGGTTTAACTGGCTTAGTAAGAAAAAAACTGTCGTGTTCTTGCACTATGTTTCTTAATTCTGGGGAGGTATTTGCCGTCAAAATTATCGACGGAATTTTATCTTCATAATAATCCCTAACCTGATCAATCGCCATAAGGCCATTTTGCTCATTGTCTAATTGATAATCTGCAATAATCAGATCTGGTTTTTGCGCATTGTTTTCTATCACCTCCAGTGTTTGCTCTAGAGTCTGGACCAGAGATGCACTACATCCCCAGCTTTGCAACAGTGCATCAATGCCCTTTAGAGAATCCCGTTCATTATCTATGCATAAAAAATTTAAACCTGAAATGTCACCACCCCCCTCTCTTTGAACACTTCTTTGCTCCATTACTTTTCTTGTATCTTTAGATATAGGCACACTAACTGAAAAAACTGACCCTTTACTCTCCCAAGTTCGCAAAGTAACCCTATGCTGTAAGATCTTAGCCATTCTATCCACAATAGCCAAACCAAGACCAAAGCAACGCTCACCATATGGATCATGATTCTCCAGACGAAGAAACTCCTCAAATATTTTTTTCTGTTTATCTTCTGCTATCCCTGGACCAGTATCCCAAACCTCTATACGAAGATGCCCCTCTTGCCTTCTACACCCCAAGATAACCTTTCCATCCCTGGTATAACGCATAGCATTAGTTAGAAAGTTCTGGATAATCCTGCGCAACATTCCCCTATCGGTGGTAACCACAACAGACGATGGGACAATCTTAAGTTCAATATCTCTCTCTTCTGCTAAGGCAGATATCTGCACACCAAGTTCAATAAAAATATCGCTTACTTTTACAGGTCTGACATTTGGTGCAATCGATCCAGATTCAAGCTTACTAATATCAAGTATCTCCTGCAGCATAGCCTCAGCACTACCTAAAGATCTTTGAATATTATGCACCATCTCTTCCTGTTTACTATCAGTAACTTTACTGGCTAAAGCAGAAGCAAATAACCGAGCGGCATGGAGTGGCTGAGAAAGATCATGACTTGTGGCAGCAACAAATCTTGTTTTACTACTATTAGCTTTTTCCGCATCATCTTTTGCGACTTGTAAATCTTTGGTTCTAGAATTTATTTTGGTAATCATGCTATTAAAAGACTGAGCCAAAATACCCAGCTCATCCTTACGCTCACCAACATCACAGCTAACAGTTAAATCACCATTTTTTGCTTTTAATGCCAAAGATGAAAGCTGATTAACAGGGCCTAGAATTCGTTGTAAAAAGAGAATAGCAATAACGTTTAAGAGCAGAAAAAGCGCGATTGTTATCCAAAATATTTGGGAACGTAATTTATCTACACTCGCATTAAGCTCATCCACGCTAACACTAAAAACCAAATACCAGTCAAAGCCCTTAAAAAACCTCACTCTAGCCAAATTTTTTGTCTCTATTGAACCCGTCTCATCCGTAGTATTTTGGTAATATTCAACTACATCACCTGTTTCAGCCACTTTGATAAAATGTTCGCCAAGGAGTTCTCCGCTTTGAGAATCGAATACCGAGTCAATTTTTGTGCCCTCTTGCCCCTTATCCGGGTGTATTACAATATTCAAGTCGCTATCAAATAAGAATACAACTCCCATCTGGTTATAACTTATAGAGTTCGTTATCCCTCTTAACTTTGCAACTATTTTACCTTCACGCTGTGACACCTCAGTCTCAATCTCATCAATATTAACGTCTAAACCAATAACCCAATTCCACAGGGGAAAACGCTGAAAGTATGAAAGTTTATGTGTCTGCTCACTCGCGTCATCCGCAGAAATCCAATAGGTAAAGTAACCGCTATCATCTTTTTTAAGCTCTTTATGCATTGACGCATAAATCTGATTATCATAAACATCTGTTATAGCTGCACTGTCTTTACCAATAAAGCTCTTTTCTGGGTGCATAGCAACCCGCATATCCTTATCAAGCATCCATATCAATTTATGTGCATTCGAGTCTGATTTTAAAATGTATTGTTTCAACTTACCCCTTATCTCATGCTCAGATAAGGCTAGCTTCTGATAGTGATCCACCAAGCCTAACATCATTTGTTGCTGCGCAATCACTAAAGACTTTAACTGCCGCTTATGAGATAAAAGAGCTGATTTCCAATAACCATCTATTGAAAGTGATTCAGCTCTTACAATGGCATCAACATTATTTAAAATAGTATCAGCCGCGTTCTCTTCTAGAGAAAGCACTGTATCTCGCACGATCGGCGCTATAAGAAAATATGAAGCAAGAGCAAAAGATAACACTATAAGTTGTGTTGATATTAGGAGGCGTCTAAATAATGCGGACCTAAACATGCCAAGAAACCTCATCATTTATCTACCCAAGGTTGTCAGCAATATCCAAGCTTTTAAGAGCAATTACCGCTTGCGTTCTACTAGAGACATTAAGTTTATTTAGTATTGCTGTAACATGAGCTTTAACAGTCGCTTCAGACACTACTATTTGTGCAGCTATCTGTTTATTCAGCATACCCTCGGCCATATATGTCAGCACTGTAAACTGTTTGGGGGTTAAGCTGCCTAGGCATAATGCAAAGTCATCACTTACTGAAGCAGTATTTTTTACTGCATCAACCATGTCATCAGGAAGATAAAATCCGCCACTAGCAACACAT
This sequence comes from Gammaproteobacteria bacterium, assembly GCA_033852155.1. Classification (GTDB taxonomy): domain Bacteria; phylum Pseudomonadota; class Gammaproteobacteria; order QZLD01; family QZLD01; genus QZLE01. The sequence goes on from JAWSVA010000003.1 coordinate 119,749, forward strand.
CCCAAAGCAGAAGCAATATCAAGCAAAGATGATGATTTTGGTATAAAACCTGATGCTCCAAAATCAATGGCTTGACGTACAGTAGCAATATCCTCAGTACCTGAAATTATAACGACTGGAATTTGTGGAAATTGCGCTCGCAGGTAGATCAAACCTGAAAAACCATGTACCCCTGGCATACAAAGGTCTAATAGTACTAAGTCACAATCACCGGTTTTATTAACGCAATCCTGTAAAGTAGTAAATGAGTCAACCTCAATAACTTCACTACCTTCAAACTCCATAGAAACGCCATGCACTAACGCCGAACGAAATAACGGATGATCATCAGCTATTATTATTTTTTTAATCATATTGCTGTGCTGCTCTAATTAAAACCGACAATATATTATTTTTATTGGTAAATAAATATTAACATGCCACTTTCTACTTAGATATAACCATCCGATATAAATATTTGTTATACAGTTAATTAACCTTACCTACTGCTTACCCATTGCACCACGCATAAATCAAACCATTCACTCAAACTAGCTGCAGAACCGATCACATATACATCGATTAACAAATGCAGCCAAATACTCAATAAAACTTGAATGGGTAGATAAATACACTTAATCCATATTTTTATTTTTCACATAAACCTGAATATATACACAATGTTTTTCAAATGCTTATGACAACAAACGTCCCTAACAACAAATGTTAAAGGCAGCCTTAACACCCAACTAGAAAATATGCTCCACTGTTTTGTTTGACAATCTCTAACAGTGAAAGAATAATCTGTATATAAGGCGAAATATAAATAGGAAGCTCGCCAACATATAAAGGAAATAAATATGCCAAATGCTGCGGAACGGATGAAGTTATTAGCGCAGGACTTTTTTTCAAAAAACGATTTAGGCTCTGAGCAAGAAACTCGCATTTCGCTATTTATTCAGGCGATAAAAACTACAAATGCTTCAATATTAGCAAAAATTGAGTTCCAACCATTCGACTGGGAACCTTATAAAAGCCTACATAAGCAATACTTTAAAGAAGTAGAGTTATCAACTTTACTGAATAAAGCCACAAGTTGGTCAACAAATCCTTTTGTTTATATGGAAGCCACTCAACTCAACCTTAAAATGTGGAAGATGGCTGAAATAAATCAATATATGCAACGCGCTTTCAGTGTAGACGAAGTTTTTTACACCTATCTTGCTCTTAGTCACGCATTCATGGCAGAGGTCAGAATACTCCCGGTCCTTCCACACACATTAGCATTAAATACTCCATTCCTTTCTGCAATACAAGAAATTGAAGAGGAGAATGGTCGTCAAATTCAGGCTCAAATCAGGATGCTTAAAGCTATAGATATTCCTCTTTCTTCCAAAGAGAAGGAGAGCATTATAGCCAAACAGCAAGCTGTTGTGCAAAGCTGCTTCTGTGACTTACTTTCTGCAACTTGTAAGATCCCAGGATAAAGTAATTTATAGAATAACAAGCCTCAATTAAGGCATCGCAACAAGGACTTAAAATGCCAATTTTTAATTATGGTTCTCATGAAGTTTTCTACCAAACCTACGGTGAGGCTGATGCTCCAGTAATCGCATTTATTAATGGTTTATCGATGCGTACTTTGCATTGGATGCCAATGATTGAAAACCTTTGCTCAAGTGGCTTTAGAGTTTTAGTGTATGACATGCTTGGCCAAGGATCATCCTCAAAACCTGTTCTTGATATGAACTTTGATAATAATGCTGAGGTACTATCACTAATTCTTGATGAGATTAAGTGTGACGGTGCATATGTTTCCGGCATATCTTACGGTGGGGTTGTAGCCTTGAAGTTTGGCTACCTCTACCCGGAGAAAAGCAAGGGAATCATCCCGATCAGTACCTTCACAGAGATGGATGGCCAGTTCAAATTTCTATCAGCGAACCTGCACCGAGGATTAACCCAGATCGGCTTTAGTTTTTATCTTGATCAGCTTTTACCACTTAACTTCACCAGTGGCTGGATAGAAGAACACAGCAATATAATCAACTTTACCAAAAGAATTGCTATTGCCGACATGCAGGTATATGGAATCCAAAACGTTATGGAGCAACTAGCTGATTTTACTTCGATAACAGATGAGATCTCACAGATCAAATGTCCCACATTAATCATGAATGGCGAATTTGACAACTTTACCCCAAGGCACCTGCACGAAATTATTCGGCGCCAGATCAAAAACTCCCGCCTGATACTTGTACCAAAAGTTGCACATGCAATGACCATTGAGATTCCTGACCTTTGCTGCCAAATTATAGCCAACTTTGTCGAAGAGGTTGAATCTGGAGGCTGGACTGGAGATCAAACCACATGGATTGCCAATGAGGAGCTTGGATCGTACCCTGTTGCTATACCATGTGAAGGTGATTACCTGCGCTATATTCCAATCGTATTATCCAGGCAAAAATACGAGGAAGAAAAAAAGGCTATGCTAAAAGAAGCTAATAAAACAACAACTAGAGTAATTGCTTCAAAATCAATAGCAAAACAAGATTCTGTAAAATCGACAGCTAAGCCAAAGTTAGCAGCAAAAGAAGCTCCTACTAAAGCACCACCAAGGAGAAATAAGGTAGGGGATACGAGCAAATAATACCCATTTATTCTCCAGCATTCATTGTTATAAAAAAAAGGGAGCTTTAAGCTCCCTTTTTCATTACCGTATAAAGCGATAATTATTTTTTCAGATCATGAGTGATTCTGAATGCTGCTGCTGCTTGGTTATAACCAACGCCAGACCCTACGAATAGAACTAGGTCGCCTTTCTTAATCTTACCAGCTTGAATAGCATCATCAAAACACATTGGGATACATGCAGAACCAGTATAGCCCCACTTATCCATTACCATATGTGCTTTTTCTACAGGTATACCAACTTCTTCCATCACCGTACTGATAGTTCCGCCATTAACCTGAGTAAAGATTACTTGATCAACATCATCCATCGAGAAACCATCTGCTGCTGCAAGGTCTCTGATTAGCTTTGGCCAACCTACGAGGTTGATCTCAGCAGGATAATCATCACAAACTTTAACAGTTGTTCTTCCTGCTTCAACGCTCTCAATAGTTGCTGGTTCAGCTGTACCACCTGAGAAAATACCCCAAGCTTTGTAGTACGAACCATCTGCAAGCATAGATGTTCCAACATAACCAGTTTCTGTACCGGCTTCCAGAACTGCTGCACCGGCACCGTCACCATAGAAAAATACCATTGGATCTGTTGGATCTGCTAGTTTACGCATCATGTACACACTTACTACAAGTACGGTGTTGATGTTTGAATTAGCTGCGATAAGACCAGCTGCAGTAGCAAGTCCTGTTGGGAATGTTGAACATGCGCAAGCAATATCAAATGTTCCAGCATTAGATGCGCCAAGTTTCTTCTGTAGCACAACTGATGTTGCAGGTGTTATATAATCAGGAGAATCCGTTCCCAAAATGATTAAATCAATATCTTCCGGCTTCTTGCCAGCTCTTTCCAGTGCTTGTTGACATGCAGGTAGAGCAAGATCTGAAGTAGCCCAATCATCTGGGGCATACCAACGGGTGTTGATTCCAGTTCTTTCTTGAAATTTACCAACGATATCTGGCTTTCCAAGTTCAGTAAATCTTTCATTTAGAACTGAATTTGGTACTTCATTTTCTGGCACATAACAGCCAGTAGAAACGATATTCGCTATGCGAGTCATAACGCGAATCTCCTAAAAAAGTTATTCAAAGATTTAAAACGGAATAATAATAAAGCTAAAAAGTATAAATTGGAAATAATATCCAATCTTTTTTTGGACTTATACGTTTGCTAAGGCTAATAATTCAAGTTCATATGGCAGTTTATGGTACCAATTAGTACGGTAGAAATATTATATTTTCCTACCTACAAGTAATATTTAAGTAACATTTTTTCTATCTCTTCAAGATTTGGAATTACTGCTGGCTCTCCGTTAGCTAAAACATGAGCTATTTCAGTTTTCTTCAGCTTTTTATCTTCGCCAAGTGGCTCAATACTTTCATCATAAACCGTTACCAGCCGTGGAATTTTTTGTGTTATCAGCGCCATATATGGCATTTTATCTATGTTATTATGCGCTTTTAATACCGCTACTCTCGTATTAATTGTTGGGGCAGGAATCTCTCCTCCAGCAAGTGCTTCATATGAAAAAACAGGCACTATCTGTTCACGCCAATCAATAGTTCCAAGAAGCCATGCGGGAATTTTTTTTCTCCCTTTCAATGGACGAGGATCTACACTAGAAGTAATCTCTGCTATAGCCGCATTTGGTATCAATAAGTTATCATTTTCTATCGGGATAAACAGGCTTCTAATCGTTTCCATTTTATTTCTCCATCATTTCAAGAATTAACTACGCCTAGTAGATCACTCTTTTTATCGATTTTATCAGTATGCTTTCTCTGATATTTGCTCTAGCACACCCAGCTCTACTATCAATTTGTCGCCCAACTCTTCTGGTGTTCCAGTAAAGGAAACATTACCTGTTTCCCTTGCACAATCTGGCATACTGGAAATAGCACATGTTTCTGCATCTTGTGCCCAGATTATACCTCCATACTCTTTAATTGCCGCCGAACCAATTGAGCCATCATCTCCCATTCCGCTGAAAATAATAGCACCTGATTTTTCACCATAGCACTCAGCAACCTCTTCCATCACAAAATCTATGCATGGTTTATATATGCTTTTTCTGTTCTCTGGTGCAATGGAAACCACTCCCTCTTGGTGTATCATTAATCTCTGCTCTACCGGTGCAATTATCACAACACCATCCTCAATCATAGTGCCATTTTCAGCGGTTACTACCTTCAGTTTTGTCGCTCGATTAAGCTGTGAGGCTAAAAGATCAGCAAATCCATCACCAATATGTTGTGCAAGGATAAAACACGCTTTTGGAATCTCATCCAACTGTTCTAAAAAATTCTTAACTACAATAGGGCCACCAAGCGAGGCGCCTAAAACCCAAACAGTCTGATCATTATCTTTAGCTGGATGAGATCTTTGTTTATATTCTATCTGCACAACATCTTGTTCAAGCTGTTTCTTTTTTAGCTCTTTATTTTGCTTATCCATTTCACTATTAATTGATTTAAATAGTTTTATCGCAATACGTTTTCCCCATTTAGAGAAGTTACTCCATGTTTCTTGATCGGAAAAAACTAAAGGGAGTGAGGTCTGTTGATATGCTTCATTTATGAATTCGCTGTCTTTTTCACTACTCTCATCAATGTCTATATACAGAGCATCAATATTTTTATTGCGGGGATTGGCTTCATGTTGATTCTGTAGAAACAGCTCTTGACTAACAACAGATTCGACGGTTAGCCCATTTATTTCAAATACTTGTTGCAGCTGTTTGTAGGCACGATCTCTTGTGCCTACAATTACTATGCGAGGTATCCTGACATACTCACATATTCTCATTCGCCGTTATCCCTAAGAGCCCAAGTATCTTTTTCAGTAACTCATTCTCTTGATAAGGCTTACCCAGGTAGTGCTCTACACCTATCCTTTTTGCTCTTTCCCTGTGTTTTTCACCGGTTCGGGATGTAATCATTATGATTGGTACATTTTTCAGAATATCATCATTTCTCATATGAGTAGCAAGTTCAAAGCCATCCATACGCGGCATCTCAATATCTAACAGCATTATGTCTGGTATACGCTCTTGCAGAACAGTTATGGCATCTACCCCATCCTTCGCTGTCATCACATCAAAGCCATTACGCTCGAGAAGCCTGGTTCCGACTTGTCGCACAGTGATGGAATCATCAACAACCATTGCGGTGAATTTTGCAATCTCGTCTTCAGGATCATTAACTTCACTAAATGTCTCAACTTTACCGGACAAACTAATGCGCGATAAAGCACCAACATCCAAAATCAATACTACACTTCCATTACCCAGAATAGTGGCTCCCATAATACCTGGGATAGAACTAATTTGAGGACCAACAGCTTTAACTACAACTTCTCTACTACCAAGCAATCCGTCAACCTGAAGTGCAAAGCGATGATCACTAGTTTGAACTAATACAACCGGGGCTCTTTTCCCAGCACCTGGTAATATTGGTACCCCAATACCTAGTAGAGCAGCCATATTTATCACTTGATAATATTGACCTGCATATTCATAACTTGATGGGCCACTGTCATTGTAGAACTCTTTTAACTGTTCATGAGTCAATCTTACTACACCATCAATTGATGAAAGTGGTATCGCATAAGTTTCATCAGAAGCATTTACCAACAGTGCGTGATTAATAGCTAAGGTAAATGGCAACCTAATAGTAAATTCAGTGCTTACCCCATGCTCAGACTGTATATGCAGGGTTCCGCCTAGCTGTTTAATCTCATTATTTACTACGTCCATGCCTACGCCACGGCCGGCAATCTGAGTTACTGACTCAGCGGTACTAAAACCTGTCTCAAGTATATACTGTGCAATTTCTGTATCTGACAAATAATCATTTTCATTAATCCAACCCAGCGACAAAGCCTTAGCCCGAATAGCACCATGATTAATCCCACCACCATCATCTATAACCTTAATGACTATATCTGGTCCTTCTCTGGTAAGAGCTACTGATAAAGTCCCACCCTGGCTCTTACCTTTGTTGATTCGATCTTGTGGCTTTTCAATACCATGAGCTATAGCGTTACGCAGCATATGCTCAAGTGGTGCTGTAATTCTTTCCAGAACAGTACGGTCCATCTCACCATGAGCACCAATTATCTTGATCTGCGCCTCTTTATTTAACTCTTGGCATGTTTGTCTGACTACACGACGCATACGGGGAACTAAGTTAGAGAACGGTACCATACGGCTATGAACTAAACCCTCTTGCAGCTCTGTATTAACTCTTGATTGCTGCAACAACAAAGTTTCAGCATCCCTAGCTAACATATCCATGTAGCCACTAATACTATTAATGTCGTTTAAGGTTTCACTAATAGCCCTTGAGACCTCTTGTATCTGGGAGAATCTATCTAGCTCTAATGGATCAAAATCTTCAACCCTGCTGTCTTCTACTTCACGCTCATGGCGGAATAACATTTGAGCTTCAGTTTCAATCTCTAATTTTCTCAACTGTTCACGTAGACGAACAACTGTTTGATCCATCTCTTCTAAATTTGATCTAAATCCTGATACCTGCTGCTCTGTTCTTGATCGATATATACTTATCTCACCAGCATAGTTAACTAAGTCATCAAGAAGATCAGCCTTTACACGCACCACCTCGCTCAGAGCTACTGGTTTAGGCTGAACATCTTCCACCTGTTCAACTGGGTTTTGTTTCACTGCTTCTAATGCTTGTGCTATTGCAGTTTCAACAGCTTTATTTGGCTGCACAAGAGCATCTAACTTTTCACCTGCTTTGATAGTTTCAAGCATTGCAAGAACATCATCAGCTTCTTCAACAACATTTCCAATTTGAGCTAAAGCAAGCATATCATGCAGGCGGCCATGTGCTGTTTCGAGCACATCAAAGAATCCAGCGCCAGTTGAAAGTCTACCCTCAAGAACCTCTATCAAAAGAGTTTCTAATGCATGTCCTAAGTTTCCAATAGTCCAGAAACCAGCCATCCTTGCACCACCTTTAAGGGTATGCAATGCACGCTGCATCTCAACAATTAAATCGCTATTGTCCGGAGCCTCGATCCAGCGGTGTAGGATACTATTTCCCGTGGAGAGAATCTCATGACCTTCTTCAAGAAATACTTCAACAAGCTCCATATCCTGCTGTTCAAGATGAATGGTTTTAGGCATTTCACTCATAGCACCACTTTGCGCTGTGGGTGGCAGATTTTCTAAACTAACCACTAAGTCATCTGGAAGTGGGGCATTCAACCCCTGTTTAGCTAAACCAAGCATGCTTACTAAACGATCAAAGGCTTGATGAATCACTTCAAATGTTTGTGGTTCTGCTACTATTTTCTTCTCTGCTATATCAATTGATACTGTTTCAAGAATATGACTTAGGGTTCCAATTCCATCAAATTTAGCTAAACGAGCTCCGCCTTTTAGGGTGTGCAATGAACGATGTAATTCTGCAACAACATTTTGATCGTATGGAGCACTTTCCCATGTATGCACTGTGGTTTCTAAAAAGGCTAGAATGTCGTCAGCTTCTTCGACAAAAAGCTCAACCAATTCTGGATCTACATCTGCTGATATGGCTTCAGGTTTAACTAATTTAATATCTTCATGTTTACTAAATTCATGTATTAAATTTTCGACCTGTAGCAGATATTGATCTGTATCAGGGTATGACTTTCTATTGTCACCTATTGCATCAAGTATCTCTTCAAAATAATTTACACCATCGGTTAGTACTTTAAATTGCTCTACATGTAACGGCTGTTGATAACCATGCATTTTTTGAATGTACTTATCCAGAGCACCACCAAGAACGGCAACCTCTTCTGCAGCAGCCATTCTTGCACTTCCAGTTAGTGTGTGCACTGCTCTTACCAATGATTCCGAAATGACAGCCTCTTCGCCAGATTCTTGAATATAGGTTTTTATCGATTCAAGATGCTCAATAACTTCATTACTAAATATACTGAAAAGGGTTGGCTCCATTCGTGACACAAGAATATTCCCACTCTCGTCACGCCTTACCTCTTCCGAAGTTCCTTCTGGGATTTCTGCTACCGGATTTTCTTCCACTGGGACTTCTGCTACTACCGGATTTTCTTCTACTGAGATTTCTTCTGCTGAGATTTCTTCTGCTGAGATTTCTTCTGCTGAGATTTCTTCTGCTGAGATTTCTTCTGCTGAGATCTCTTCTGCTATAGATACTAACTCACCATGACGATTTGGATCGGATAATACATCTGCCTTCCAAGCTAGAGGATAAACTGCAGATATATCTGCTTCTTTACCATTAAGCTTGGCAATCAATGCTGGCAATAATACCATAGCATCCTGAAGTACTTGCTCTACATGCAGTGAGGCATCGATATTACCCTCAATCACCTGATTCAACATGCTTTCGATATACCAAGACAGCTCACTTATCAAAGGTGATCCGGCAAGGCGCCCACTACCTTTGTAGGTATGGAATGTTCGTCTTATATCCCCAAGAGCATTTGTATCATTTTTATCAGCTAGCCATTTTGGCAGTTTTGCTTGCAGCTCTTCCAGTAATTCATCTGCTTCTTCAAGAAATATCTCAAGTATCTCTGGATCCGAATCCTCCGATATAGACAGCCACCCTTCAAGCAGCATTCCTGCAGAAGATTTTTGCTCTACAGAGGTATCGTCAGACTTTTCTCGCGTTACGTCTTCTGCTTCCTCTCTATAATCAATAAAATCATCTTCATGTACTTGTTCAATTACCCCTTGACCTATCTGCTCCAGTTCAATAGGGGCTTGGTTAGATTCTTCTTCTGTTTCTGCACCAAAATCTATAAAGTCATCTTCTTCTGCATCTTGCTCATTATTCATTTTTTCAGAAACTGGTTCTGCTACCTTATTTTCTTCCCTTATATCAATAAAGTCATCAGCTTCATCAATAGGATCCAAAATATCAAATGATTTCTCTTCTAGATCTTCTTCGCCATTTTTAGCATTCTCTGTTTCAGCTTCATCCAAACCAATGACTGCCGCCTCAACCGAAATATCACTTTCTAGCTGGGTCTCTCGTATTTCCTCTTTATATTCGAACCCAAGATCTTTTAAGCTTTGAACAGCTAGTTGAAGAGCTTCATCTTTAGCCCCGCTTTTATCGATATAACCTTCAAGGTAGTATTCAATACTGGATATGGCATCTGCAAGTTTATCTATTGTAGATTCAGCAGGAACTTGCTTTTTAAACAACAATTCTTGAGAGACATATTGGCCAGCAAGACCTAATAATACAGAGCATTTTCCAAGTTCAACAACTTGCAGCGCCCCTGTTATACGAGAAAATAGTTCAGGTACATCTTGTAGCTGAGAGTGCTCCTTAGTACCGACAAATTCAACAATAGCTTCTTTAACCTGAGCAATATCGGAGATAACTTCCTCAATGGTTGAAATAAATACCAACTCATACTCATAATCTGGCATTAAGTCATTAGCATTTTCTAACTTGTCATATCCCCCACCAATTTTGGCGTATAAATTATTTAGCGCGTATTCTATGAATAGTAGATCCCCAGCAAGATCCATTAACTCTTGCTCGGATAGTTTTATACTGCCTTCAATAACTTTTTGTAATATTTCGGCTTTTGACTTTGCTATATTGCGCTGCGGCCCTAAGCCAATCATCCCTAAAGTATCACCAATTCTATTCAGAATTAGATCCAAACCTTTAATTTTAGAGACATCATTCTGGCGATTTCTAAGAAATAGGTCCAATCCATCTTTAACGGCAGATAAGTCATCTTTAATTGCTTGAGAAACTGTTTCCATCATCTCGTTTGTTGGAGCTGAAATACCAGCCCTTGCCTTTGAAACTTCAGCTTCAGCCATCAACAAAGTTTTAAGCTCAAAACGCTTTTGTATCTCTGCTACTAATGGGAGGTCTGTCTCAGCACGACCGACATAGAATAATATATTTTTTATTAAATCTTTTGGTGGCTCTTTCCCTATGATCTGCTCACCATTCTCAATAACTGATTTAATCTGACGATCTATGTGTCCCAATAACATCTTAACTGTAGTGCTTTGTTTTATTCCACCAACGAGCATAGATTGCACAAATCCAGCTGATACCCACCACAACAATCCTAATTTGTCATTTGTTGCTGCATATGCAAGCTTCTTCAATACTAACAACAAACTTTTCAATGACTTATCTATATCTTTGCCGCGTATTACACCTAATAATCCGACCAGAAATATATGCCTGGTTTTTTTGGATATTTCATCAATATTTCCTCGCTCAGGGCACATATAAAATGGTTTGGGATCTGCCATATCAATATTTGGAGAGAAAAATGCATTTTCTGAGAGCAGATTTTCACCTCGAATAGCTCGAAGATCATTAATTAAAGGTAATATCAAAATCGGGATATCTTTGCAACCACCTTGTATTTTTTCTAGGTAATCAGAAAGTTGTAACATAGAAGCCATAAGAATTTCATACGCTTCATCACGCTTTGCTATTTTTCCATCAAGCAAAAACCTGGCAGTTTTCTCCATATCCTCTGCCAACATTCCAGCTCCAAACAGCTCAAGCATCTGCAGAATCGCATACACCTGGTGCAGATATGTCGCACAAAACCTCATTTGCGTAAGATCATTCGAATCTTTGGTATAAGACTCTAGGGCTTGCCCTGCCTGTTTGAGAGTCTCATCCAGCTCAGCCTTAACCCAATTCAGGGTACTGTGATCAATATCTTCTGTCATACTCATGCTTTTCGCATCCTAGCTATCTTCTTCCAAACGCCTATAGGCCAACACATTTGTTGCACCAACCCTTTCAACCCTCGAATCATGCCAATTTATTACTTCCCCAGGACCTAGTATCAATATACCGAACGGCTTTAGATGAGAAACTAAACCACCTAAAATCTCTGCTCGCTTTTCCTGATCGAAATAGATCAGTAGATTCTGACAAAATATTATGTCCATATCTCCGATCATTGATTTCTCTGCATCTAAAATATTCATATGGGCAAAGCAAATTCTACTTCTTAATTCATCAACAACTTGATATTTCCCATCATCCATAATGGATAGATATTTATTAACTTGGGCAGGATCCAACCCTTTAATTTTACGATCTGAATAAACCCCTTTTTTACCAACAGCAAGCGAAAGCATACTAATATCAGTTGCTGTAATTCCGTAATAGCCTCTGCCTTGCTCAGCAAAAAATTGATCAGTAACCATGGCTAAAGTATATGGCTCTTCACCAGTTGAACAACCAGCACTCCAAATATCTATCGACTCATTTCCACGAGCAAATAGATCTGGTAAGCAATAACCTAGAAAAAAGTTAACGGCCTGCTGATCACGAAAGAAGCGAGTTTCATGTACTGTCAAACGATCGACCAATGCAGTCCATTCGATTTTTCCAGCCTTGCCTGATTGCAAATAGTCATAATAGGATTTGTAATCCTTATATCCTATTTCTCTCATCCGCAAATTAAGGCTGGTTATCAAGAATGACTTTCTTTCTTTTGGCAGGCGCATTCCGGTGCGGTCCCGCAATAAAGCGGTCCACTCACCAAAATGCCTATCCCCCATCTCAGGTAGAGGTTTGAGACCAGGCCAAATACTGTTCATTGTAGAACTATCGGCAGCAACCATGGTAACTCCAGATTACTCAGGTATTTTAAAGCCCGCTACAGATCCTCTAAGATCATTCGCCAGATCTGCCAAGTTTCCAATCGACGTTGCCGTCTCATTGGTTCCTGCAGATGTCTGCGATGTAATCTCTTGAATCACATTCATAGTGTCAGAAATATTGGCTGCAGCGTTCGCCTGCTGACGAGCTGCCTCAGAGATATTCTGAATAAGGTTAGCAAGATGGGTAGATACACCCTCAATCTCACGCAACGATTCACCCGATGTCTCAGCCTGCTTAGCGCCAGCTACAACTCCACTAGTACTTTGCTCCATAGAGATAACGGCTTCATTGGTATCTGTTTGAATTGTTTTAACCAACGCTTCGATCTGTTTAGTCGCATTAGATGAACGTTCTGCCAATCTCTGCACCTCATCCGCAACAACCGCAAAACCACGCCCAGACTCACCAGCCATCGCTGCCTGAATAGATGCGTTCAATGCTAGAATATTTGTTTGGTCAGCAATGTCATTAATCAGCTCAACAATGTTTCCGATCTCTTGCGAACTTTCGCCAAGACGTTTAATACGCTTTGATGTTTCCTGAATCTGCTCACGAATAGAATCCATACTAGATATAGTTTTACGCACCATATCTGCACCTTTCAAGGACAGGTTCACAGATTTCTGTGCAACATTTGTTGATTCTTCTGAGTTTTTAGATACCTGATCAATTGAAACTGCCATCTCGTTGATCGCGGCACTGGCTGCTGTAATCTGATGCGCCTGATGATCAGATGCTTCAGCAAGGTGCATAGCAGTAGCTTGTGCCTCCTGTGCAGCTGATGACACCTGTACTGACGTATTATTAATTGTCATAACTAACTGTCGCAGTGCATCGATAGCCGAGTTAAATGCATCAGCAATAGCTCCAGTAAATGCTTCGCCGACCGAGGCATGAGAAGTTAGGTCACCTTCAGAAAGCCCTTGAATCTCATCCAGAAGCTCTAGAATCGCTTGCTGGTTTCTTTCTGCATCTTCATCAGCTATACGTTTTTCAGCTTCAGTTGCTGCTATACGTTTTTGTGATTGATGACGAGAGTAGATTCCCATGAAGAACAACATAATCAGAGCAGCAGCACCAAAAGCTAGACCATACCACTCTTGAATAATTCTAGTGGACTCTGCCTTTCCATACTCTCTAACCAACCAGTTACTTTTTGCTAGCAGCTGTTCTGATTTGATAAATATCTCATCTGCACCCTGTCTTACAACAAATAGATCCTGCTTCTCTGCCAACATCCCGTTGATTTTTTTCTTGATGCCACCATAAACCTGATTGATTATTTTTAAGTTACGGCGAGCGCCTCCAGTAGTGATTTTATCAACTCCTGCAGAACCACTTCTTAACCCAGAAAGCGTAGCTGAAAAATCAGCAAGTGCTTTTTCCAAATCTTGCGAAGCTTTGATATTTCCAATCTGGCTCGCTGTCATGTCAACCATATTTTTAGGTATCTGCTCAGCATAAAGTGACAGCTGACTTACAGCATATACCTGAGCGCTACTTGCTCCTGTAGCTATGAGCTTTTTAATCATTTGATCAACTTCTGTATGAATTTTAGCTACGCTACTTTTCATCTCATCAGTCAGCTCTTTAGCTTCAATTACAGCTTCTTTATGACTTAATATGGTGGCGATGCTTCCAGACATCTTATCCCAAGGCCCTTTTACATTATTTAGCGCACTCTTTACCCCAGCACCGTACTTATTAGATGGTGGGATTTTCACCAATTCAAACTTCTTACCGGTCTCTTTTTCAGCAAACTTAATCTCCTCCATTAGAATTAAAGGAATATCTTTCTGGCTCTTCACCCCTTTTTCTAAGATAGCAAGGTGAGCCTCAAGAAACTTTTGCGACTTTTCTAATAGATGAAATGCATCAGTATTACCATTTGCAGCCTCGGCAGCATTCTTTGCAACCTGCTGAGAGAGAACTTTTATTGCAGCAGCATGACTTATATACTCTCTATCATAAATACTGAAATGGTTTATGTAGAAAAACGAACCTGCCATTGCAACAATTAATACAACAGTTACAGCCCATCCTAGCAATCTACCTGCACCAGAAGTTTCTACCTTTTGTTTTTCTTGAGAGACCATCATTATTGTCTTCCCTCCATCAGAGCGTCCTATACCCCTTTCAGGGTGATTGCAAAAAAATTTAACCCGATTTAACCCGGTTAATCCTTATCTGGGCCGTTGCCCAAGAAAACCTAACCAGCAGCGCGAATAAAATCTCCGCTTGCTATTAGTTTTTCCATGTTAAATATATTCCATTCAAACTCATCCAACCCATGATCTTCAATAAACAACCCTTCTATAAAAGGTTTAAATACTTCATCTGAAGATTCTGAAGCTGCTTTTCTCTCTTCCACATAGAATCTTTTGATCCCCATGGAATCATCAACTAATAAACCTGTATAACTATCTTGATATTTAATAACTAAAACTCGACTTCTTCTATGCACAGATGTTCTTCCACCCCCAAGAAAATCCTTCAAATCCATGATTGGGAGCAGGTTACCACGAACATTCGCAACCCCCTTCACCCAACTCTTTGCTCTAGGAACCTTAGTCAATTCTGGATAGGTTAGAACTTCAGATACATCGCCCATTTTGGCAACGAAGTACACACCTGCAGTAGTAAAGCTAACACCACTCCACTCCTCCTTTATATCTGTATCGGAAGGTAGGGATACATTGTGCGCAATATTTTTAGCTTCAATCTGTTGCAGAAGTTTAAATAGATCTAACTGTTGTGCCTTTTTTTCCTTGGACATATATATTTTTGGCTCTACTAAAGCCTATCCTCCAAGCGAAGATTTTATCTTATCCAGCAGCTCTGCCTCTACAACAGGTTTTGTCATGTAATCTTTTGCTCCCTGCCTCATTGCCCAAACTCTGTCGGTTTCCTGCCCTTTTGTACTCACTATTATCACTGGAATAGATGACGTAACTGGGTCCTTGCTCAATTTTCTAGTTGCCTGAAAACCATTCATTCCAGGCATAACTATATCCATTAAAACAAGATCTGGCGATGTATCCCTCGCCTTTAGAAGGCCCTCTTCACCATTGACCGCTTCTATTGTTTCATAGCCATGTTTTTCCAACATAACTTTTATTATATGGGTCTCGGTAGGAGAATCGTCGACTATCAAAATACGCGTCATTAACTTCTTTCCCTCGCTATTTGCAAACTAAAGCGCCTAAGCAGCTTCCGTCACATGACGTTTGATTGCACCTAATAGCTCTTCTTTTGTAAATGGTTTTGTAAGATATTGTTCCGATCCAACAATTCTGCCTCTAGCTCGATCAAATAAACCATCTTTGCTCGATAACATTATTACGGGTGTGTTTTTAAAAACCTGATTATGCTTAATTAAAGCGCAGGTTTGATAACCATCCAGGCGCGGCATCATTATATCAATAAATATAATTCCAGGCTTATGATCAGCGATTTTTGCTAAAGCTTCAAAACCATCGACAGCAGTAACAACATCACAACCCTCTTTACGCAAAAGGGTTTCAGCTGTTCTACGGATAGTTTTACTATCGTCAATAACCATGACCTTAAGGCCAGGAATACCTTTTTCTTGTTCTACTTCGTTTTGCACTGACTTCCCCGGATTGTCATTTGCTGTTTTTGTAACAGGATAATTTTTACATAAAAACCCGCCACAATCCAGTACTTAGGCCCTATTAAAATATGTCCGGACACCTTTAACCCTATACTTACCTTGGTTTCCCGAATCACACCGTGGAGATAAACCTCATTTTCATAGTAACTTTTATTAATTAAATTACTATTAATCCTTATTCTTGAAGATAGGTCATTTACGACATTTTGCAATATTCGAACTCTATATTTAATTAAAACTTTATCATTTGCAATTTAAATTAAGCTTCGTTTTTAAAATTGTGTATAAACAGTCATTTTTTTCATGGCTATCTTTTTAACTGGCAGAATACCTAGTAAATTTTTTCATACCCTACAAAGATATTGAATTATCTTTAGCTTTACCATAAATTACCCATTCGTATGCATCATAAAGCGAAAAACTCATCTCCTATTCATTATGGGCATTCGAATAGGTACAATGAGACAGCCACACAAAAGGGGAATTCCTATGATCAGCACAGTTCCACACCTAACAACTGCAGTTCTAGGTCCTATAGAAACCGTTGAACAGATGCTAATTGACAATCAGGTTGAGATAGAGGGCTGGTTTCGAGGCCAATGGCAACAAACTCAGGCGCCTTTTTATGCTTCTGTTGATCTACGTAATGCTGGAATTAAACTTGCCCCAGTAGATACTAACCTTTTCCCTGCTGGTTTTAATAACCTTAACTCTAGTTTTGACTCACTCTGCATCCATGCAGTTCAGTCAGCATTAGAAAGAGCTTGTCCAACAGCCAAAAATATCTTGATAATCCCTGAAAACCATACGCGCAATAGCTTTTACTTTAGCAATATAAACAAACTACAAACCATCCTTACTCAAGCAGGATACTCTGTTAGGTTGGGATCACTTGATAAAGACCTACAGTCTCCAGTCAATATCGATTTAATTACTGGTGGAAAGCTTGTTTTAGAACCCATTAAAAGGGTTGATAATCACATCATTGTTGACGATTTCATGCCTTGTGTAATTCTACTCAATAACGATCTCTCTGATGGCATACCTGATATTTTTCATAATATTGAACAGATCATCACACCACCAACTAGCCTTGGCTGGGCATCGCGCACTAAGTCAGGTCATTTTTCCCACTACTCACAAGTAGCACGCGAGTTTAGCTCGGTATTTAACCTTGATCCATGGCTCATTGATCCAATGTATACCAATTGCGGTGAGATCGATTTCCTTAATCGCTCGGGAGAACACTGCATCGAACGCAATGTTAAATCATTGCTTAGTGCTATTCAGGCCAAATACAATGAATACGGAATAGATAAAAAGCCTTTTGTTGTAGTCAAAGCTGATTCCGGCACTTACGGCATGGGCATCATGGTCGTCAGTGATGCAGATGAAGTAACCAATCTTAACCGCAAACAGCGTAAAAAAATGGCTTCGGCCAAAGGAAAGTTGGAGACATCTCGCGTTATTATCCAGGAGGGTGTCTATTCATCTGAGACCATTGGCGATCAAGAGGCTGTTGCGGAACCTGTTGTATATATGATTGACCACTATGTGGTTGGTGGATTTTACCGTGTACACACTGATCGCAAAGATAATGAAAATTTAAATGCCCCTGGAATGCATTTTGAACAACTGGAATTTGCCCATGAGGACGATACAAAGCACTGTCTTTGTAAGAAAAGCCTGAAGCACAACCGCTTTTATGCCTACGGTGTAGTTGCACGCCTTGCCCTACTGGCTGCCGCTAGAGAGATTGCAGAGGTTTCCTAGACCAATCTATCTGATTTAAAAAACAATATAGCCAATGAGAAGAATATGACGCTAAAGATCGGGGTTATCATGGACCCCATTGAATCTATCAAACCCTACAAAGATACCTCCTTTGCTATGATGCTTGAGGCACAGCATCGTGGGCATCAACTATTTTATATGGAGCTGGGCGATCTATATCTTGCCAATGGTGACGCAAGATCTATTACACGAAAGATTCAGGTAACGGATCAAACTATAGAGACATACAAAAATAATAATTGGTTTTGTAAAGACGATAATTCTGAGGATATTTTACTCGGCGATCTCGACGCAATACTTATGCGCAAAGACCCACCGTTTGATATGGAGTTCATCTACTCCACCTATATTTTAGATAGAGCAGAACAAGCAGGAACTTTAATTGTAAACAACCCTGCATCTATCCGCAGCGCTAATGAAAAGCTTTTTACCTCATGGTTTCCCCAATGCTGCCCAGAAACAATTGTCGATAGATCTGCGGCCAGAATCTTAGAATTTGTGGAAAAGCACAAAAAAACCATCATCAAACCACTTGATGGAATGGGTGGTGCTTCAATATTTGCCCTTAATCACGGTGACAATAACTGTAATGTAATCATTGAGACGTTAACAAAACATGGCACTAGCTTTGCAATGATCCAGCGTTTTATCCCAGATGTTATTAATGGTGACAAACGAATCCTTATGATCAATGGGGAGCCGATACCATATGCACTCGCACGAATCCCTGCAGCTGGTGAGAACCGAGCTAACCTTGCAGCAGGCGGTAGAGGGGAAGGGCAGCCTTTAACTGAACGCGACCTTTGGATCTGCAATCAAGTCGGGCCTGCACTGCGCGAAAAAGGGCTGCTTTTTGTTGGCCTGGATGTGATCGGTGATTATCTAACCGAAATCAATGTAACCAGCCCAACTTGCGCACGTGAATTGGACTCCATCTTTTCCTTGAATATTTGTGGCACATTGTTCGATGCTTTAGAAGATATGATCTAATCTTTGTTTGCGGTTATAATTCACTCACCTTCATCCTTTTTTAACTCGCGGATTAAAGCTATTCATATGCATAGAGCAAGTTATATTTTCCTAGTTATCATTAGCTTCTTGCTAGTTGCCTCCTGTTCACAACCAAAGCCTCAGGTTTTTTCTGACCATTTCTTTACCTTTGGTACAGACATATCCGTAAGTATTTTTACTCATGATAAAGAGATGGCTATCAAAGGTTTTAGCGCCATTCGCTCTGAATTTAATCAGCTCAACCGCAAGCTACACCCGTGGAATCCAGGAGAGTTAAACTCTCTCAATAGGGCCATTGCCGAATCTGAAAATATTGAAATCTCACCACTTTTAATTGAGTTAATCCATGCCGGGCAAAAATTCAATACTCAATCGGCGGGATTATTTGATCCTGCTATTGGCTCTTTAGTAAAACTATGGAAATTTGATCAATCTGCCAATATCCACACATCTATACCTTCAGATTCTGAAATCACGAATATAACCTCACAGCGCCCATCAATTGCTAATGTAGTAATTGATCCGAACGGTTATGCTCATTGTGAAAATAATCTGGTGCGCCTCGATTTTGGAGGTTTTGCTAAAGGTTATGCCACAGATAAAGCGATAAAGATTCTTAAGGATATTGGAATCGACAACGCTATTGTAAATGCAGGCGGCGATCTGAAATCTATTGGCAATAAAAATGGAGCTCCGTGGATGGTAGGTATTCGCAATCCATTTTCTGCTGGAGCAGTTGCCTCAGTAGCAATTAATAGCGAACTTAGCGTATTCACATCGGGAAATTATGAGCGCTTCTTTAAAAAAGATGGCACGACATTTCACCATATCATCGATCCTGAAACTGGTTTCCCGACAACTTTAATGGCATCTGTTACAGTGATTCATGATTCAGGTATTCTTGCAGATGCTGCAGCTACGGCTATATTTGTTGCTGGCCCAAACCGCTGGCAACAGATTGCAAAATCGCTTGGGGTAAATAAAGTTATGCTTATCACTAGCGAAAAAGAGATAATACTCACCCCTGAGATGGATAAGCAGATAACCATTTTGGACTCAACCCTCAAAAAGACAATCAAAGAGATTAATTGAGTATGGCAGGCAGGATACCAGAGCAGTTCATTGACCAGTTGATGTCCCGAATTGATATTATCGATATTATTGGCTCACGTATCCAGATGAAAAAACAAGGGCAGAACTATCAAGCCCTATGCCCTTTCCACAATGAGAAAACACCTTCATTTGTAATTAGCCCCAACAAACAGATATACCACTGTTTTGGCTGTGGCGCACATGGATCAGCTATACGTTTTTTAATGGAATACGATAACTTGGAGTTCCCTGAAGTTATCGAGGAGTTAGCAAAATCTATTGGAATGGAACTCCCTGCTTTACAACAAGGCCACGCAAAACCCAAAATCAGCTCCGACCTCTATGAGATAACTGAGTTCTGCAGCAAATTCTTCCAAAAATCTCTTCGAGATAATGGTGATCAAAACGTAGCTGTACGTTATCTTAAACAACGTGATGTTTCTGGAGAAGTTGCTGCACGTTTCGCCATCGGCTATGCCCCTCCTGGTTGGGACAACATCACCTCACAACTTCGCTCCCAGCAAAAAGAGTTGATTGAGTGTGGTATGGCTATCGAGAAAGAATCCGGGGGCTGCTACGACCGTTTTCGCGATCGCCTTATGTTTCCGATTCGCGATCGACGCGGGCGTATTATCGCCTTTGGCGGCAGGGTGATGAACGATGAACTGCCAAAATATCTAAACTCTCCTGAAACCCCAATATTCCATAAAGGGCGCGAATTATATGGTCTATATGAAGCGACTCAGCAGAATCGTCGGCTGGAAAATATTCTCGTAGTTGAAGGCTATATGGACGTTGTTGCTTTAGCCCAGTTTGATATTAATAATGCTGTTGCCACTCTCGGCACATCTACTTCCAAAGATCATATTGAAAGGATCTTTAAACATACCGAAGAGGTTGTATTCTGTTTTGATGGAGATAAGGCCGGTAAAGCTGCAGCTTGGCGTGCGCTAGAAAATACCCTGTTTGCTATGCATAAAGGGAGACAGGCAAAATTCCTATTTGTCGATGAAGGAGATGATCCTGACACCATGGTGCGCCGCATTGGTACTGAGCAATTTAAAGAGCTGATAAAATCAGCACAGCCATTATCTCACTTTTTGTTCCATAGCTTGCTGAATGATTGCGATATCGGCACCCTTGATGGCCGCTCGCGATTTTTAGAAAAATGTAAACCGCTATTACAGCAAATCCCCAAAGGGAGTTACTTAGACCTATTGCTAGAGGAATTAAGCAAGCTGACCCACCTTAAACTTGGCGATGCAGACAAACTCAAGTCACTCATTTTCTCTTCACGTGGGAAGCAGGAATCTCAACCGCTAAAACCAAAAGCTAAAAATGTTGGTAGTGAGCAACAAAAATCTCCGATTAGGTCTGCGATTGCATTTATGATGCATAAGCCTTCCCTCGCTTCGTATATTACCGCCCCAGATGTATACCTAAGCCTCAATCTTCCCGGTGGCGATCTATTTGTGGAGATGATTAAATACCTGCACGCCAACCCTAATGCCCACATGGGATTAATTCTGGAACATTGGCGCGGGAGCGAATACGGTTCAGCTCTAGCTAAGCTTGCCACCTTTAATCACATGATCCCTGATGATGGTATTGAAGCACAATTTGACGGTGTTTTGCGTCAACTTGAATCTGCATTAGCCTCACATGAGATCACTATGCTTGAACGAAAAATGCACCAAGGCATTATGACATTGGAAGAGCAGCAACGCTGGCTGCAGTTAATCTCCAAAGTTAATCAACTAAAGTCGACAAAAAAGTTATAAGCATTTGATTAAGCTCCTTCGGTTTCTCACTTAATGCAAAGTGTCCGCAATCAGTTAAAAGCTTATAGCTTGAATTTGGTATTAAATTATAAATATGTTCTGAGTGTTTAGCTGGAAACTGCAGGTCTTCATCTCCAGCTATAACCATAGTAGGCACTTCAATTTCTGCCAGTTTGTCACGAAAATCTTGCCCATCAGCGAACATCCCTCGATATAGATTCTTGGCAGAATCGAGAGTAACTCCAGCAAATGATGACCTTACAAAATCACCAAATCGAGGTTCAAGTTCACTTAAGCTTTTCTCACCAAATGTAATCGCAAGACCAATCTCATTCATTGCATCCAGCAGCCCCTGATCCTTGGCTTCAATGGCTTGCAGCGTAGTGCGCATCATAAGTTTGAGACTCATATTAATGTGAGCACCACTGTTAATCAGCACCATCCCATTCACTTTATGTTGATTTGCTATTGTAAAATCTAATGCGCGCATTCCACCCATTGAGTGACCAACTAGCGCAACTTGATTAACTTCAAAATGGTCGAGCACAGCTTGAATATCAGCATGATGGTCCTTTGCTGTATAGATTTTTTCTGGTTTTCCGCTTTCTCCAACACCACGATGGTCATAACTGATACAGCGAAATTCCTGGCTCAATAACCTTATCTGCCGCTTCCAACATGATAGTGTTGATCTCATCCCATTTAGAAAAAGCAGATCAGGACCTTCGCCAACTACCTGTGCATTTATCATGGTTCCATCATGCGAAAACACTTTTTCCTCTCGACAGCTCAATATTCTATTCCTGTGTTAATTTGTATGACCTATTACTCAGTTGGATAAATTTATTTTTTACTATTATTCCAAATAAAGGGTTGATACTCTTATATTTAGTCAAAATAGCGTATAAAAATTTCAAACTGCTTTGCATAACGATATTGATTTCCCACCATTCTAGCCTAAATTTTATCTTATCCGCTTCATAAATCTGGTATGCGTAATGAAATTGCACGATTTTCTGAAAACTATGGTCACCCATGATGCATCTGACCTTTACATAACCGTGGGAGCTCCTCCTGCGGCAAAGTTTCAAGGTAAACTAAAGGCCCTTGGGAAAGACCCTCTAACACCTGAAGAGGTGAAACAGATTGCCTACGATATTATGGATGATGGCCAAATTAAGGAATTTGAATCCAAGCCAGAAATGAATTTAGCTCTTTCAGTTGAAGGGGTTGGACGCTTCCGGGTAAATATTTTTAAACAACGTAGCCAGATCTCTATGGTTATCCGTAACATTAAGACCGATATCCCCTCTATGGAAGGGTTAATGCTACCACCTATCCTCAAAGATTTAGTTATGTCTAAGCGCGGACTAATTCTTTTTATTGGAGCAACTGGGTCTGGCAAGTCCACTTCTCTTGCTTCACTAATTGACTACCGAAACTCAAATAGTGCCGGGCATATCATTACCATTGAAGACCCTATCGAATTTATCCATAAACACAAAAAATCTATCGTAAATCAGCGTGAAGTTGGAGTTGATACAGATAGCTATGAGGATGCCCTGAAAAACACTCTACGTCAGGCACCAGATGTTATCCTTATTGGTGAGATTCGTGATGCGCAAACTATGGATCACGCCCTAGCATTTGCAGAGACAGGACACCTATGCCTATCTACCCTCCATGCAAATAATGCAAACCAAGCAATCGATCGCATCATCAACTTCTTTCCTGAAGATCGCCACAAACAGATTTTACTCGATCTGTCCCTTAACCTTCGTTCATTTATCTCCCAGCGCCTGGTTCCAACCACCGACAATAAACGCGCTGCTGCAATTGAAATTCTGATAGGAACTCCAATGGTCTGCGACCTGATAAAGAGAGGTGAGGTGCATGAACTTAAAGAGATGATGGAACGCTCACGTAACCTAGGGATGCAAACATTCGATGGCGCTCTATTGGAGCTCTACAATGAAGGAAGAATCTCCCTTGAAGATGCTCTGCGCAATGCAGATTCAGCAAATAACGTTCGTTTAAAAGTTAGCTTACAAGAAAGTGCTGAAAAAGAAGCCAAAGTAAGTTCAGATGAAACCGCAGAAATTGAAAAAGAAGACAATAAAACTATCACTACTAGTAGCGGTATATCGCTATCTTTAGAAGAGGTGGAGCCCGAAGAGTAGATCGACAAAAAACCAGTTAATCACTGAAAAAAATTAAAAAAAAGCCGAGCAGGGGTGCTCGGCTTTAAAAGTACTGTTGAGACATCTATGGGGAAAATGCCTCAACTAAATGGACAGTTGGATAATACGCATTATGGCGCACATCTTCCGTGAACGAAGTCACATTTATAAATATGTATTTTTTATTTATAAATGTAGCGTATTTACATATATTTAAAGCAAAAAAAAGCCGAGCGAAGTTCGCTCGGCTTAAATATTTGTCGAAGTACCTATGGGGTAAATACTTCAAACTAAATGGACAAGCGCATAATAATATTCTACTCGACACTCATCCGTGAACTATGTCACAACTCTAATGAATCACATTCATTAGAGTCTAAAATAACAATAATTTCCGGGCAAAAAAAAGCCAAGCAGGGGTGCTTGGCTTTAAAATATACGTCAGAGTATCTATGGGGGAAATACTCCGACCGACCGAACTTTACATCTCAACCCTATAAAAAGCAACTTATAAATCCACTATATACACCAAGAACCGAATGCAGCTGGATTAAGTTTTTTATTAAAATAAGTGCCTATAATGGATAAATATTGCATCTATATGGTTTTGCAGGCTATTATAGCCGGCCTTGTAAAACCCCCCTTTTAAAAACAATCGGAGCATTAGCCATGAGTGCACTGCATGAATCATCTATTAAAAGCCTTAAACTAATACATAAAGGCAAGGTTCGTGATATCTACAATATTGATGAATCACATATGTTAATTGTCACCACTGATCGCATATCAGCCTTTGACGTGATTCTGCCAACCCCTATTGATGAAAAAGGTGCGATCCTAACTGAAGTTTCCAACTTCTGGTTTAATAAAACCAGCGGCCAAATTGCAAATCATCTGGCTTTAGATCTTCCTCTGGAAAAAGTTCTACCTAATAAAGATGAATTTGACCAAGTAAATGGCAGAGCGATTGTTGTTAAAAAGCTTAAGCCATTGCCAATTGAAGCAATTGTACGTGGTTATCTAATTGGATCTGGCTGGAAAGATTACCAAAAAAGCGGTGCGGTTTGCGGCATTGAACTTCCAAAAGGTTTACAGCAAGCTAACAAACTTCCAGAAGCAATCTTTACACCTTCAACCAAGGCTGATGTTGGAGGCCATGATGAAAACATCTCCTTCGAAAAAATGGTTGAGATCATTGGTGAAGAGTTAGCAGAAAAGATTAAAACTATTAGTTTAGAACTTTATACTTCAGCAGCTGAATTTGCTTTAGAAAAAGGGATCATCATCGCAGATACCAAATTTGAATTTGGCCTGGATAATGATGGTAACCTTATTCTTATTGATGAGATTCTTACCCCTGACTCATCTCGCTTCTGGCCTGCTGACCAATACCAAGTTGGCATAAGCCCTCCAAGCTTCGACAAGCAATTTATCCGTGATTATCTAGAAACACTTGATTGGGATAAAACTGATCCTGGTCCAGAACTTCCTGCAGATATCGTTAAAGTAACTGCAGATAAATATAGAGAAGCGCAGGAGCGTTTGACTAAATAGTCACCTGTTTTCGTTTCTTAATAAAAAGGCAACCTATACGGGTTGCCTTTTTGCGTTAAGACCGATAATTTCAACTAGTTACAACTCTCCATTCGCGTGGAGAATTGTAAGTATATGAAATTAAAGCGACGAATATCTTCAGCTGTAGTTTGTCTTGAGACCTTCGACTCAGCTTAGGATAAACCAAGGCCGAAGCCACCGTGTTTTTTATTAATTTTTCTTGACCCTTCGGCCTTGGTCTATCTTGAGCGTAGCCGAAAGGCTCAGGAATCTTGAAAATTTAAACCTAGAAATTACACATGCGGCATTTGGACAAATACTTACTGGGGCTGAATCGCGAAGCTGCAACGCAATATATGGATATTTTTAAAATATCCGTTAAAGCGTTATGAGTGCACTTCGACTACGGCAGATTATACAAGGCAAAAAACCTTTAATACGCACGATTAGATTTTTAGATGGATCTTTTAATATTATAAAACTTAATTCAGAGCCTGATTCACAAAATATTTATTCAAAGACAAGGCGCAGCAAAGATTTGCAAGGGAGTTGGCTTTAGCCAATGACCGAGCAAATCTGAAGCTGCAACACAGTATTTGGGTAAATAGGCGCGAATCAGAATTAATAGACTGGTTTGAAAGCTCTGGCTTCGATCTGTTGAGCCCGCATATCAACCATCGACTCGCGACGCTTCAACCCTTCTTCACGATTATCCAGCTGTTTAGTGCGATTCTCTATCTGCTTATCTCTTTCATCTAGATCATGGGATCTTTGCTCGAGCTGCTGAGCAAATTTACCTAACTGCTGCGCTCTCTCTTCCAGAACAGCAAGTGCCACTAGTTTCTTGCCCTCAAGGAATTCAAGTAGTGCGCCACCACCAGTAGTAACGTAAGAGATTTTTCTACCTAGTTTGTACTTAACAATCGCCGCAAGAGTATCTCCACCACCAGCAATTGAGTATGCTTGGCTATTTGCAACTGCATCACCAATCGCCTTGGTTCCATCACCAAACTGATCATACTCGAACACACCGACCGGACCATTCCAAACGATTACATTTGCTTTTTTGATGATCTCGGAAAGTTTTTCACTCGATTTTGGACCTATATCGTAAATGACATCATCATCTTCAACATCTTCCAACGATTTAATGGTTGCAGAAGCTGTTTCTAGCTTATCAAAATTACTTTCTTTAGATACAACAACATCTACCGGAACCTCGATCTCACCACCTGATGAATGCGCCATCTCAATTAATCGAGTTGCCTCATCTACAAATTCTGGTTCGTAGAGAGATTTACCAATATTATGCCCTGCCGCTGCGATAAAGGTGTTTGCTATTCCGCCACCAACGATCAGGTGATCAACAACCTTGGATAAAGCCTCAAGGACACCAAGCTTGGTAGAAACCTTAGAGCCGCCAACGATCGCTACAAACGGGCGCGCAGGATCTTTTAATGCCTTTCCAAGCTTCTCTAATTCAGAAACCAGCAGAGGTCCTGCACTAGCGATTGGAGCATATTTAGCAACACCATGAGTTGATGCCTGCGCTCTGTGCGCGGTTCCAAAGGCATCCATCACATAGATATCACATAGAGCTGCCATCTTGCGTGACAGATCATCATCATTTTTCTTTTCGCCAGCACTAAAGCGGATATTTTCTAGAAGAACAACCTCGCCTTCACCCATATCAAAGCCATCTTCCCAATCACGAATCAAACGTACTGGCTGACGCAATAAAGCCGACAGTCTGTCTGCAACTGGTTCTAGAGAGTATTTATCTTCAAACACACCTTCTGTTGGTCTGCCCAGATGAGACATCAGAATTACCTTAGCTCCACCTCTAATAGCAAGCTGTATGGTAAATAACGCACTGAATATGCGGGTATCGTCAGTGATCTCTCCACCTCTGAGAGGAACGTTAAGATCTTCTCTGATAAGTACGCGCTTTCCAGACAAGTTAAGATCGGTCATTCTAATGACAGTCATTGTGCTAAACCTCGTTTTTTTATCTGGCAGCCACCACCTAGTAGCTGCCTTGTACTGACTTATAACTTTAACTTCTTAAGAAGCTTACTTTGCATTCATCAATGCAATAGTGGTATCAAGCATTCTATTGGAGAAGCCCCACTCATTATCATACCAAGATAGAACCTTAACAAGCTTTCCAGAAACCTTGGTTAGAGATGAATCAAATACTGAAGATGCAGGGTTGTGGTTGAAATCACAAGAAACCAGTGGCTCATCGTTATATTCAAGAACTCCCTTCAGAGCACCTTCTGCAGCACCTTTGATGATTGCATTGATCTCTTCAACGTTAGTATCACGGCTAGCAATAAAGGTTAGATCAACACAAGATACGTTGATAGTTGGAACGCGCATTGCGAACCCATCCAGCTTACCTTTTAGCTCAGGAAGAACCAGTCCAACAGCTGCCGCAGCACCTGTTTTTGTTGGAATCTGTGAAGATGTTGCTGAACGCGCACGACGTAGGTCTGTGTGATATACATCAGTAAGAACCTGGTCATTGGTATAAGCGTGAATGGTTGTCATCAAACCAGTCTCTAGACCAACCGTTTCAACCAGTGGCTTAACCAATGGAGCAAGACAATTTGTAGTACATGATGCATTTGAGATAACTGTATCAGTTGCTTTTAGCACGTTATCATTAACACCAAATACAACAGTTGCATCAATGTCTGCGCCACCAGGAGCAGAGATAATCACCTTCTTCGCGCCGCCTTGAAGATGTGCAGATGCCTTCTCTTTAGTGGTAAATAGACCAGTGCACTCATAAACAACATCTACTGCTAGCTCACCCCAAGGTAATTTAGACGGATCACGCTCAGACAGAACCTTGATCTTTTGACCATCAACTACCAGAAAATCACCTTCAACTTTTACATCGCTAGCAAAGATCCCGTGAGCTGTATCGTATTTGGTCAAGTGAGCGTTGGTTTTTACGTCTCCTAGATCGTTGATCGCAACAATCTCTATCTCACCTGTTCGCTTTGCTTCAAATAGCGCGCGTAATACATTTCTGCCAATACGCCCATAACCATTAATACCAACTTTTATCGCCATCTCTTTAACTCTCCAAACGTCTATACCAAACAATCACTTAATTAAATCAAGTTACGACTAAACTAATACTTCTTTCACTGAGTTCACAACATTCTCAACTGTGAATCCGAAGTGCTTAAACAGCTCATCTGCCGGAGCAGATTCACCAAAGCAATCCATGCCAACTGCCTTCCCTTGCAATCCTAAATACTTACCCCAGCAAGCTGTAGTGCCCGCTTCTACTGAAACTCTTGCAGTTACACTTGCTGGCAATACGCTCTCTTTATATGCCTTATCTTGCTGTTCAAAAATATCCATACACGGTATTGAAACTACTCTGATATTTTTACCGTCTTGCTCTAGGCTATCTGCTGCCTGCATCGCTAATCCAACCTCGGATCCAGTTGCCATGATTATCGCATCAGCCTTACCGCCTGCTGCTTCGCGCAATACATATCCACCTTTAGAGATTGCAGCAAGTTGGTCTGCATTACGTTGTTGATGTGGAATCTTTTGACGAGTAAAGATCAAGCT
Source organism: Gammaproteobacteria bacterium (assembly GCA_033852155.1). Classification (GTDB taxonomy): domain Bacteria; phylum Pseudomonadota; class Gammaproteobacteria; order QZLD01; family QZLD01; genus QZLE01. The sequence continues at coordinate 148,725 of JAWSVA010000003.1, forward strand.
TGATGGGCCTTCGCTCTTCTCAATAGCACATCTCCATGCCACTGCAGACTCAACTGCATCACATGGGCGCCATAGATCCATATTTGGCATTATACGTAGTGAATTTACATGTTCTACTGGCTGATGGGTTGGACCATCTTCACCCAAACCAATTGAATCATGAGTGTATACAAAGATGCTGCGCAATTTCATCAATGCAGCCATACGCAGTGCGTTGCGCGCATAATCAGAGAACACCAGGAATGTACCAGCATATGGGATGAAACCACCGTGCAATACCATGCCATTCATCATCGCTGACATGGCAAATTCACGTACGCCGTAACGCATGTAGTTTCCTGCAGCATCTTCAGGTGTTATATCAACACTTCCTGACCATTCGGTATTATTCGACGGAGACAGGTCAGCTGAACCACCAAGAAGTTCTGGCAGGATTGGACCAGCAAACTCAATCGCTTTTTGTGATGACGCACGACTTGCTAGGCTTTCGCCCTTCTCTTGAGTAGCAGCTACAAACTGATCTGCCTTGGCAGTGAAATCAGCAGGAAGCTCACCAGCCATTCTACGTTCAAACTCTTGCGCTAATTCTGGATATGCAGACTGGTATTCTGCGAACATCTTGTTCCAGCTCTCTTCCAGCTCAACACCCTCAACCGTTGCATCCCAAGCTGCTTTTACATCTTCTGGAATAACGAATGGCGCGTGAGTCCAACCTAGTTCTTTACGCGCAGCTGCAATCTCAGCATCACCAAGTGGAGCACCATGACAATCATGCGAACCACCTTTATTTGGAGCGCCTTTACCAATGATGGTTTTACAACAGATCAGAGTTGGTTTCCCAGTTTCCGCTTGGGCTTGCTCAATCGCCTGCTTAATCTGTTCTGGATCATGGCCATCAACTGCAGGGATCACCTGCCAGCCATAAGCTTCAAAACGTTTGGGGGTATCATCGGTGAACCAACCATCGATCTCACCATCGATAGAGATGTTGTTGTCATCATAGAATGCGATCAACTTACCTAGCTTGTGGGTACCAGCTAGTGAACATGCTTCATGTGAGATACCTTCCATCAGGCAACCATCACCTAAAAAGGTGTAGGTGTTGTGATCAACAACCGCAAAATCGTCTTTATTAAATTGAGAAGCTAGAATCTTCTCTGCCAGAGCCATACCAATAGCATTGGTGATACCTTGACCTAATGGCCCAGTTGTTGTCTCAACCCCTGGAGCATAACCATACTCAGGGTGGCCTGGAGTTCTTGAACCCATTTGACGAAACTGTTTCAGATCTTCAATAGAAAGGTCATAGCCACTTAGATGCAGCAGTGAGTAGATCAGCATTGATCCATGACCATTAGAAAGAACAAAGCGATCACGATTTAACCAGTTTGGATTTTTTGGGTTATGCGAAAGAAAATCATTCCATAATACTTCAGCAATATCAGCCATTCCCATTGGCGCCCCCGGGTGACCAGAATTGGCTTTCTGTACAGCATCCATACTTAGGGCTCTTATCGCATTGGCAAGTTCAAATCTAGATGGCATATTTAACTCCGAACGTTTTAAATAGTGAAAGCAGAATTTTTCTGCGCGAATTTTCTCGCACTTTTGACTCTGGAGCAAGCCGTGATGGAAAAATATCTGAAAAATTAACAGTCAATCATATAATATCAGGATTTCTTCTTCATTATTTTTCAAATATAATGCCCCTTTTTCCCATGACATTATCTGCCAAGTAGTTATACTCTTGCAGTAGCATTAATTATCAATATATTTAAGAGGAATAACTATAGTGAAAGATTACTTATTCACTTCGGAATCAGTTTCAGAGGGGCACCCGGACAAACTATCTGATCAAATATCTGACGCGATTCTCGACGCGATTATTGCAGAAGACAAACATGCCCGAGTCGCTTGCGAAACCTTAGTGAAAACTGGAATGGTTATCCTAGCTGGTGAAGTCACCACAACCGCTAACATTGATTATGAAGCAGTTGCACGCAGAACAATCAAACGCGTTGGCTACAACTCAAAAGAGATGGGATTTGATTGGGAAACCTGCGCAGTAATTAATGCCCTAGGCAAGCAATCTCCTGATATTGCCCAAGGCGTTGACAGGCAAACAGCTGAAGAGCAAGGCGCTGGAGACCAAGGGTTAATGTTTGGCTATGCCAGCAATGAAACCAATGTACTTATGCCTGCACCGATCACCTATGCACACCGACTGGTTAAAAAACAGTCAGAGATGCGCAAGTACGGCGACCTACACTGGTTACGTCCAGATGCCAAAAGCCAGGTAACCTTCCACTATAAAGATGGCAAACCATCTTCAGTAGATGCAATTGTACTATCCACACAACATGACCCCGATGTTTCAGAAAAGCAGCTTAAAGAAGCGGTTATGGAATCGATCATTAAGCCAGTAATTCCTCATGAGTGGATAACACCAAATACCAAATTCTTCATCAATCCAACTGGCCAATTTATTATCGGCGGGCCAGTCGGTGACTGCGGCTTGACCGGTAGAAAGATTATTGTTGATACCTATGGCGGCATGGCACGTCATGGTGGCGGAGCATTTTCTGGCAAAGACCCATCCAAAGTTGATAGATCAGCGGCCTATGCAGGTAGATACGTAGCAAAAAACATTGTTGCTGCAGGACTTGCCGACAAATGTGAAATCCAGATTTCTTATGCAATTGGCGTTGCTGAGCCAACATCGATCACCATCGATACCTTTGGAACAGGCAAGATATCCGATGAAAAAATAGCATCTATTGTTAACAACAACTTTGATCTACGCCCATACGGAATTCAACATATGCTTGACCTATTGCGCCCTATCTATTTAGAAACAGCCGCATATGGCCACTTTGGCAGAACCGATGAGACATTCACTTGGGAAAGCACTGATAAAGTCGATCAACTCAGAGCCGAAGCAGGCCTCTAGCAAAAGGATACTCAAAATGAACAAACAACCAATTGAAAATCTAGATCCAGATTACAAAGTAGCCGATATGACCCTGGCTGACTGGGGTAGAAAAGAGATCGAAATTGCTGAAACCGAAATGCCGGGACTAATGTCTCTGCGCGAAGAGTATGGCGACAGCAAGCCTCTGCAGGGAGCACGCATCGCAGGCTGCCTACATATGACGATCCAGACAGCAGTGCTTATCGAGACTTTGATCGACTTAGGCGCAGAAGTACGCTGGTCTTCATGCAATATCTTCTCAACCCAGGATCATGCCGCTGCTGCAATAGCCGCTCAAGAGATACCTGTATTTGCTTGGAAAGAGGAAACCGAAGAGGAGTTTTGGTGGTGTATTGAACAAACAATATTTGGCCCAGATAACTGGAAGCCAAATATGATTTTGGATGATGGCGGCGATCTAACTCAGATCATGCACAGCAAATACCCAGAGTTAATGAAGGATGTGCGCGGCATCTCAGAAGAGACTACAACTGGCGTACACCGCCTTTATGAGATGGCAAAAGAGGGTAAACTCAAGGTTCCCGCCATCAATGTAAATGACTCTGTTACCAAATCTAAATTCGATAACCTATATGGCTGTCGCGAATCTCTAGTTGATGGCATTAAACGTGCAACTGACGTTATGATTGCGGGCAAGGTTGCCGTAGTTCTTGGTTTTGGAGATGTTGGCAAAGGCTCTGCGCAATCACTGCGCGGTCTTGGAGCAACAGTCCTAATTACCGAAATAGACCCAATCTGCGCTCTACAGGCAGCAATGGAAGGGTATCGAGTGGTAACCATGGAAGAGGCTTGCGAGCAGGGCGATATCTTTGTCACCGCAACAGGCAACTTCCACGTAATAACCCACGAACACATGAGCAAGATGAAAAATCAGGCGATCGTCTGCAATATAGGTCACTTTGACAATGAGATCGACATTGCTTCCATCGAAGGTCTTGAGTGGATCAACATTAAACCACAGGTTGATCACGTTGTATTTCCAGATGGAAAGCGTCTGATCATTTTGGCAGAAGGCAGATTAGTGAATCTTGGTTGTGCCACCGGCCACCCAAGCTTTGTTATGTCTAACTCCTTTACCAATCAAGTTTTAGCTCAATTAGAACTATGGGAATCGTACCAGGATTACAAAAATGAGGTTTACGTATTACCGAAAAAACTCGATGAAAAGGTAGCAAGACTGCACCTGCAGCGTATTGGTGCAAAGCTTACCGAACTAACCAAAGAGCAATCGGAATACCTCAGCATTCCGACGGATGGACCTTACAAACCTGATCATTACCGCTATTAATTAGCGATAATACCTGTAAAAACCCGCCTTAATTCATCTCGGCGGGTTTTTTATTTATAAATCTAAAGTTACAATCATTCCTATCAACAGAATTGAAGACAATTTATACAAGGGACAAATGATGTCATATACAGCACCTACCGATGAAAAGGTTTTTAGTTTCGAGTTCTTCCCTCCGCGTACTGCAGAAGGTGTTGAAAAGCTAAAGGTTGTTCGCGACAAGCTGGCTATGTATAACCCTCTATTCTTCTCTGTGACCTTCGGGGCTGGAGGCACTACCCGTGACGACACATTTGGCACAGTGATCGATATTCAGAAAGAATCCGGTATCGATGCTGCCCCACACCTTTCCTGCATCGGTTCAACCAAAGAAAATATCTCATCAATCCTACAAGAGTATATAGATAACGATATCTCACGAATTGTAGCTCTGCGCGGTGATCTTCCTTCCGGTATGCGCGATATTGGTGAGTTTCAATATGCCAATGAACTAGTTGAATTCATCCGTAAAGAGACTGGAGACCACTTTTTCATCGAGGTTGCCTGCTACCCGGAATTCCACCCTCAAGCTATATCAGCTACAGATGATTTAATAAACTTCAAACGTAAAATGGATGCTGGCGCCAACAGTGCTATCACTCAATATTTCTTCAATCCAGATTCATATTTCAGCTTTGTTGAAAGTGCTGAAAAACTTGGAGTTACCGCTCCAATCATCCCGGGAATTATGCCCATAACCAACTATTTACAGCTAGCCCGTTTCTCAGACACCTGCGGGGCTGAAATTCCACGTTGGATCCGTAAACGCTTAGAAGGGTATGGTGATGATATGCCATCATTGCGCGCCTTTGGCATTGAGGTTATAACTGGGCTGTGTGACAAACTGCTGAATCAAGGTGCGCCAGGACTTCATTTCTACACTATGAATCAAGCAAACATTGTCACTTCCATCTGGGAAAACCTTGGGCTTGCTCCACTAGACTAAATTCACTTAATTTATAATTGGAAAATACTATGACCAATAATAATCATTGGATGCAACGAGATCTTAAAGTGCTCTGGCATCCATGTACACAGATGAAAGATCATGAGCAACTTCCAATAATCCCGATAGAGAAAGGGGAAGGGGTCTGGCTACATGATTTCGATGGCAACAAATATATTGATGCAGTAAGCTCCTGGTGGGTTAACATATTTGGGCACTCCAATCCCTACATAAACCAAGCATTAAGCAACCAAGCAGAAAACCTAGAGCACGTAATTCTAGGTGGTTTTACCCATAAGCCAGTAATTGAGCTTGCCGAGAAACTTGTGGAGATCACCCCCCCGGGGCTGAATAAATGCTTTTTTGCCGACAATGGCTCCTCCGCGATTGAAGTCGCACTTAAGATGAGCTTCCACTACTGGAAGAATAAAGGCAAAAGTGAGAAAACCAGATTTATCTCCCTTAGCAACAGCTATCATGGTGAAACCATTGGTGCGCTATCCGTTGGCGATGTAGCCCTATACAAAGATACATATGAGCCTCTGCTGTTAAAAACTATCAATGCAAAAACACCAGACTGCTTTAACTGCCCAGATGATATGACCTGGGAAGAGTATTGCACCCAACAGTTTCAACATATGGAACAAACTCTAGCAAAACACGCCCATGAAGCCTGCGCTGTTATTGTAGAGCCACTAGTGCAATGTGCTGGCAATATGCGCATGTATCATCCAATTTATCTAGAACTACTACGTGAAGCATGTGATAGACATGGAGTGCATCTAATAGCTGACGAGATCGCTGTTGGATTTGGTCGCACAGGAACCATGTTTGCCTGTGAACAAGCCAATATCACCCCAGACTTCATGTGTATATCCAAAGGGCTGACAGCAGGCTATCTGCCACTTGCGGTCACCCTCACAACTGATGAGATCTACGAAGCCTTCTATGATAAATATGAAACCTTAAAGGCCTTTCTCCACTCCCATAGTTATACCGGCAACCCACTTGGATGCAGTGTTGCATTAGCCACGCTTGAATTATTTAAAAAGAATGACACCATCAATAACAACAGCGCTCTGGCTGCAAAAATGTGTACAGCAACGGCTCACCTCGCTGAACACCCAAATGTAGCCGAGATTAGGCAAACTGGGATGATTCAAGCCATTGAGCTGGTTAAGGATAAAAAGACCCGTGAACAATTTGATTGGAAAGAGAGGCGCGGCCTACGCGTTTTCCAACACGGCTTAAAAAACCAAGCCCTGCTGCGACCTTTAGGCAATGTTATCTATCTAATGCCGCCATATGTGATCACCGAAGAGCAGATCCAACACCTCGCAGATGTGATCACCAGTGGAATTGAAGTCGCCGTCAAATGAGCCTGCCACGCATCTTCACCTCTGAACCACTTGCAGTAGATACTGAGCTAACACTTGATTGTTCAGCATCTACTCATCTGACCAAAGTTTTACGCCTACAGGCTGGAGATCAAATAATCCTCTTCAACGGCTCTGGTGGCGAATATATTGCTGAAATATCCAAAGCAGATAAACGAAAAACATCCGTTATTCCCAGCAAGCATACCCAAACAGACACAAAATCTGCACTTGATATAACTCTATGCCAAGCAATAGCTAAAGGTGAGCGCGTTGATTTTGCTGTACAAAAAACCACCGAGCTTGGAGTAAACTCTATCCAGCTGCTACATACAGAGCGATGTCAGTTCGGATTAAAAGGGGAGCGCGCTACAAAAAAACTAGCTCACTGGCAAAAGATCGCCACAAATGCCTGTGAACAATCAGGAAGAGACACCATACCAAGCATACTTCCACCTATAAAATTAGATCAGTTTCTTTCCAGCCTCGATCCAAATGCTCTGATAATACTTCTAGATACAAACCCAAATATTGAGCAGCAATTGCCGAATCAAATTTTAAGCAATCAAAAGATATATATACTTGTTGGTCCAGAAGGGGGGTTCTCCCCTGCAGAGATAGAACTTGCCGCAACGCAAAACACACTTGGGATCAACCTGGGAAAACGTATTTTACGCACTGAAACCGCCGGCATGACATTGATGTCAATCTTACAATTTAAGTATGGCGATTTTTCCCAGATCAGCTAATAGCTTAACCAATCAAGCTGCCATACCTGCAATTTGAGAAACCATTCCATCAAGTTGATCACTCTCTTTAATCGACATCCGTGCGATTGATTCTAGTACTTTATCTGGGATATCTGCTAAGTGCTCTGATTTCGGCATATTCTCAAATTCATCTTTTATCCATTTCTCACAGAAATCCAACATCTTCACTAAAATAGGAAACTCACCATCATATTGCTCAATAGACTCACAGGATATTGCCTCAATTACTGGCTTGGGTAATTGCCATCTTTTAGCAACCTCTGCACCAACTTCTGCAGATGAGAACCCTAGTAGTTCGCGCTGTATTTCAGCAAGAGAGCCACTACCCTCTTCATTGCGCTGAAATACTAATCCCATCTCTTTAGGGAAAAGATAAGCTGATATCAACAAACCCAAATTATGTAACAAACCGCATAAGTATGCAGACTCAGCCGGTGCCTCAAACTCTACATATTTAGCCATTTTGCTTGCACAAAAAGCCATAGAAATGGCTTTGCGCCAATATCTCTCAAGATCAAAACCATCACCTTCAGTGGGATTAAAACGCAACCCAATAAGAATAGATGTTGTTATCACCCGCACTCTATTTAACCCCAACCTTACTGAAGCATCCAAAACACTGCATACTTCACGCTCCCCCGAAAAAAAGGCTTTGTTAGCAGCTGAAACTATTCTGGCACTCAAACCTGGATCTTCAGATATGCATTCAGCAATTATCTCGATATTCAGCTGGCTATTACTCATAACGTTAACAAGCTTCTGCGCTACTGCTGGCATAGGGGGAAGATTACCAATCGACTGGATTTTTAAATTATTATTAGCAGACAAAATAAGGCCCTGTAAATTAAATAAATACTTATAAAAATTATATTAATAACTAGTTTAAGTTTAGATAAAAACTCACGAAATAGCGCTAACTATCTCTCAATTTTGTAGATTTTTCTTTTTAAAAATCATTATTTTGCATAATGACTGGCTTTCAACTGCATGCCTTTATAGCAACAAAAAACAACAGCCTTAAAGCGACAAAAACCACAATCACATACCAGAGTGGAACCTTAGGGCATTCCCTAGTAATCAAACCACTCATCAAGTTTGGTATGAGCCTCATCAATTCCCAATTTTTTGGTGGATGAAAATAATTGCATAGAAAAATTATCGAACTCTTTTTGTAACTCTACACGCATTTTTTGCATGGCATTTAGAGCAGGACTACGCTTAAACTTATCACACTTGGTTAGCAATATATGGCTCTCAAGCCCTCTATCGTTACACCAGTGCAACATCTGCAAATCATATTCTGATGGCTTATGACGAATATCCATCATAATAAACACACCACGCAGTGACTGTCTTAAGGTTAGATAATTTGCTAGTTCTACCTCCCAATGCCTTTTAATCTTTTTAGGCACCTTCGCATAACCATATCCTGGCAAATCTACAATAAAACGACTTTCGTCCTTTGGATCGATCTGAAAAACATTAATTAGCTGAGTTCTTCCAGGGGTCTTACTTGTTCTTGCCAACCCATTATTATTAGTAATCGCATTAATAGCGCTCGATTTGCCCGAGTTTGACCTACCAACAAAAGCAACTTCAGTTGATACATCAGGCGGTAGCTGAGAGATAAGGTTTGCGCTTTGAAGAAAATGAGATTTGAAATATACGGTGTTCATCAGCCACTCAAAATTAGAAAATAAGTGAGCACATAATACCTTAATACGCCAAAGATTCTAACTCGAATATTATAGACAGGCTTAGTTTTAAGTTATTTAGGGTAGGGATTAGAACAAATAAAATTAAAAAGGCCGCTCAAAGGTGGGGGGAGAGCAGCCTTTTCTAAAACTCACTAGCGGCTATTTATTTGCCTTTAGTGACTTCTTCAACCAAAGTCGCGTTTTCTTTAACGACTTTTTTAATCTCTTCACCAAGATCTTCACCAAGAGCGACGTACGCTTTAAGATCATCAGTAATCTTCAGACCAACGTTATGGGCCGCCTCAGCTTGCTCTGCAACAAAATTTTGTAGACTTTCAACATTAGTAACTTTTAAGCCCATTACTTTCTTTGCATTCTCAACACCTAGCTCAGCATAAGTTCTGATGGTTTCAGCATTTAGTTGAGTAACGCGCTCTAGCCCTGCAACAGAAACCTCTGTAATTCTGCGTAATGGAGCTGTGAATTTTTCTGTTTGCTCTTGTACTCTTTCGATAATTTGGTCATACATAATATTCATCCTTGTTAAATTGGTTAACTTTCTTACTTCTTGATTTCAGTATAGTGCCACTTTTTGTGCGCCGCAACAAAATCTACTGTTTTTTATCTTCTTCTTTGCATAAAAAAGCAACACCTCTAAATATACATATAAATTTCAATAGCATATAGATTTTAATAAAAACCAAGAAAACTTGTGCATAGCAGCATTATTTTGCATTTTTAGTGCTCTTCTTAAGTTAGGTCTATCAAGTGACCAGATTGCACCATCAATTATGGAGATCCTACAGCTAGCATTAGCTTTTACCTTAAATAAGGTAACTCAAAGGAGCTTTTATACATAAATGCAGCATTAATGACATATTGGGTTAGTCTAGATAAAAAAAATTTGTTATATTTCATAATGCACCGGCACGATGCAGGGAAGCGCTGAAATAGAACAGTGATAGTTCTTCTGATATATCAGCTAATAGCTAACTCAACAAATCATTCGTGCCAATTCCCAGTCCATTATCAGGGCTTATTATTTATCTATGTTTTATAGAGGTTGTTTTTAAATGAAAATTAAATCCATAATCCTCCTAGTTGTTTGCGTAGCAACAGGATATTTCGTTGCTCCAAAAATAGGACTCGCAGCTAATGATCTTACTATTGGCTTGGCTATTGGTGGTCTACTACAAACACTATTGATCCTAGTTTCTTCAAGCAAATGCACAGCCAGCGCTGAAAGTTCGGTTAGCGATAATAGTGAAAAGACTACTATTTACGTAGGAAATCTTGATTTTGATACTACTGAAGAAGCAATTAGCGCTCTATTTGAAACGTATGGTGAAACAACAACAGTTCGCCTAATGCGTGACAAAGAGACAGGAAAAGGTCGCGGTTTCTGTTTTGTAGAGATGGGAACACTGGATGCTGATCTAGCTATTGAGGCATTAAACGGGTCTGATTTTGCTGGTAGAGCCCTAAAAGTTAACGTTGCAAATAACAGACGCAACTTTAGCAACAGTCGTCGCCGTTACGCGCGCCGCTAACCTTATTGCTCAGGCCTTGCCCTGCAAGGCCTGTTCTATCCCCCATCGCAGCAAATTACCGCATCACTTCACACCCCATAACTACTAAAAACAGATACAGATTTGGTTCTGGAAATTAAATACATTGTTGTGTAGAGTAAACCGAACCTATGAAAACTGGGTTATTAGCTACACCATAATCAATACCCTGCGTGAGGAACAACCATGAAAACATCACAACTTTTTACTGTTTTTTTAAGCATTTCAATCTTTGTGCCAATTATTGGGCACTGCTCTGACAAACAAAGTTCTGATAAATACAGCATGGAAAGCCTCTCCTCTATATATAGTGACGCCATAGAAAAAGATCCGACCTTACTTCAAAAACAATCATATCTAATGGCGACAAAAGAGCTGATCCCCCAAGCTAAATCCCTTTTAATGCCTAGCATCGCAGCAACATCCTCATACAACCACTCTGACATAGAAAGCAAAACAAGTTCTAATTACAGGGTTGAAAGCACTACTTATGGCGTAAGCATAAAACAACCACTGCTTAACTTGGGAGCTCTTTCACTATGGAACCAAGCTGAAGCCAACATATCTCAAGTGGAATATGAATTACAATCAGCACAAAATGAGCTGATAGCTCGAGTAACAAAAGCATATTTTGCAGCATTAACGGCTCAAGATTCTGTGGATTTTGCAGAAGCTGAAAAAAAGTCTATTTTAAAGCAGTTAGAACAAAGTAAGAAACGTCACGAGTACGGTCAAATCGCAGCTACAGGGGTATATGAAGCCCAAGCCAGATACGATTTAGTTATTGCCCAGCAGATCCAAGCACATAATAATTTTTTAAGTAGATTGGAAGCTCTTCAAGAGATAACCGATAGGCCTATTGGCAAGCTACAACCATTACAAGAGACCATCCCTTTACTCCAGCCTAAACCTAATAATGTTGAGGAATGGAATGCGATAGCAATGCGCAAAAACCCTCAGCTTCTATCTCTTTTAGAGTCAGAGAAAGCTGCCAAAGAAAACATCTCCTACAAAAAGAGCTCCCATTACCCTACACTCGATCTAACCGGAGCTTTACAGAAATCTGAAACTGATGGATTTCAAGAGAAAGATGAAAATACCAGTTCTATTGGAGTGAACTTGTCGATCCCTCTTTTTGCGGGTGGAAGCATCACTTCAACCGTACGCGAAGCCCAATATAGATTTGATCAAACCCGTCATGGAGTTGAGCAAGTTCGCCGCTCCATTACTAGACAAATTCGCGATGCATTTTGGGGTATTTCATCTAGCATTAGTCAGGTAAAAGCTCTTCAACAAGCGCTTAAATCAAATGAGATTGCCCTTGAAGCAACTGAAGCTGGCTATGAAGTTGGCACCAGAACGATGGTCGATCTACTTAATGCTCAAACTGAATTACACCGCGCCAAACTAAATCTAAGAAATGCAAAATATAATCTAGTTATCAACCATGTACTTTTACGTCAAGCAGCTGGAATTGTAAGCCCTGATGACGTAGCAAAAATCAATAAACAACTAAGCGCTGGCGGGTAAATTTACTAGCGGGAAATAACTAGAATGATACGCAAGGTGAGAACTGAAGATGCTGAGGCCATCTGCAATATCTATAACTACTATGTGGATGACACAATCATCACCTTTGAAGAAAAGCCAGTAGATGTTGCAGAGATGAGGAGCAGGATAAGGCAAATAAACGCTAAGCTCCCCTGGTTTGTATATTGCGATGAGAATCACCAAGAAAAAATATTTGGTTATGCATATGCAGCAAGCTGGAGATCTCGAAGTGCTTTTCAATATTCGGTAGAAAGTTCTGTTTACATCGACAAAAACCATGCGGGTAAAGGGATTGGTTCCAAGCTATATCAACAGCTTATCAATAAACTTATCTCTCTTGATTTTCACGCTATTATTGGTGGGATTGCTATCCCAAATGATGAGAGCATCAAACTGCATGAAAAACTTGGTTTTGAAAAAGTTGCCCATTTTAACCAGGTTGGTAAAAAGTTTGGCCAATGGATCGATGTTGAATATTGGCAACTATCTCCGGATAAATATACATCACTAGAAACAACTTCAGCCTAACCGCCATGCTAATCGATTCCCATTGCCACATTGATTTAGAACAATTCGAAAACGATAGGGAACAAGTACTTAATGCCTGCTGCGCTGATGGAATAGAAGCAATAGTCAACCCTGGAGTCTCCAGGCAAGGCTGGGAGAAGATCATCCATTTAGCGCAGCAATACCCCCTCATAAAGCCCGCTATTGGGCTGCACCCATGCTTCATCAATGAACACCATAAAGAAGATATCACTAAGCTTGATGAACTACTTGCAAAGGATAATGGCATTATCGCCATCGGTGAGATTGGGATTGATCTTTTCATCAAAAACCAAGATCTGGAAAAACAGCAATGGTACTTCGCAGCACAACTTAATGTGGCACAAAAATATAACCTGCCAATTATTATTCATGCGCGCAAATCCCACGATCTGATTCTAAAATCCATTCGTCAGCACAAATTTACCTGCGGTGGAATTGCGCATGCCTTTTCAGGAAGCCTACAGCAGGCCAATGCCTTTATCGACCTTGGTTTCAAATTAGGATTTGGCGGCACAATAACCTACGAGCGCGCTAGAAAAACTCGGCGAGTTTTACAGCAAATTCCACTTGAAAGCATCGTGCTTGAGACCGATGCGCCAGACATGCCACCAATAAATACCCAAGGGGTAAGAAATACCCCAACAAATCTTCGGGGCATACTTAGATGCGCTGCAGAGCTATTGGATATGCCAGCAGAGCAGCTGGAACAAATAACCACTGATAACTGTAAACAAGTTTTCTCAATATAGTTGGTTTTAAAGCTCTTGCTCTTTCAAGTAATCAAGATCATACCTATAAAAAATTCCGGCTAAATTCACCCCAACAAATATTCCAGAACCACGCATTTTCATAAAACATTTAAGCCAGATAAGTTACAATTCAGCAAAATAGTTTTTATTGAGAATGGTTATGCAAGATTTTCTAGAAAGAACCCATATCCTGGTTGGGGATGATGGGCTAAAAAAACTCAAAGACGCAAATGTTTTTATTGCAGGGCTAGGAGGTGTTGGTTCCTACGTAGTTGAGGGACTTGTTCGAGCTGGAGTTGGCAGCCTCACAATAGTCGATAATGATGTAGTTAATCTTTCCAATATCAACCGGCAGCTACCCGCACTCAACTCAACCATTGGGCAAACAAAAACAGATATCATGGCATCTAGGATCAAAGATATTAATCCCAATTGTAATCTCACCGTGATCTCCGACTTTTTACGTAATGAAAATTTAAGCGCTTATTTGCAAGCACAGAGCTATGACCACGTAGCAGATTGTATCGACACCTTAAATAGCAAAGTTGGTTTGATTGAAATCGCATACAATTTGGGAATACGTGTAATATCCAGCATGGGAGCAGGCGGCAAGCTTGATCCAACAAAAATTGAAGTGGCAGATCTATTCGACACCCATGAATGCCCGCTGGCAAAAATGATGCGCAGCAGACTGCGTAGACGTGGAATAGAAAATGGGGTGAAAGCCGTCTTTTCTCCCGAAACACCTAAAAAACCACTCCCCCCAGAACCAACTGAAGCAGGACGACCAAGGTCTGTTGTTGGCTCCATCAGTTTCATCCCATCTATTTTTGGCCTAACCATGGCTGGAGTAATTATCAACGCTATTCTGGAGCAATAAAATAGAAATGATAGAAGCAAGAAAAGAGATATTGTAAATATTAAACCAGCAGTGCCAAGGGAATAGTATTCCGCTAATTCAAAAATAGCTCAGCATCTAGGGTCTCCAGTTCACAGGGAAATTCCAGCTCAAATGCTGTTCCCTCACCAATCACAGACTCACACTGTATAGTTCCACCTAGGGTTTGAGTAACTAAATTGTACGATATATGCAGCCCTAACCCACTACCGCCGGAGCCTCGTTTGGTGGTATAAAATGGATCAAATATTTTTTTAACTTCATCTTCTGCTATTCCTACACCAGAATCTCGGCAGATTATCTTCACAGTCTTACCTTTTTTGGAAACATCAATTGAAATGGTCCCTACATCAATCCCTTCAAAACCATGTATAAGGGAGTTCATAAATAAATTTGTCAAAATCTGTGCAAGAGCACCAGGATAACTTTTAACCATAATGTCGCTAGGGCAGTTAACTATAATATTGTGCTTAGTTTTTTTAAACTTTGGATATAAACTGACCAAGATCTCATTTATATATTTTTCAATATTAAACTCACGCTGTTTCTCACTTGACTGGTCAACGGCAACCTGTTTAAAACTTTGTATCAGATCTACTGCACGTTCCAGATTTGATAAAATCATTTTAGAGCTATCAAGTGAGCAATTAATAAACTTCTCAAAGCCTTTTCGGGTGATCTTTTCTGTTTTGTATTCATCTAAAAATTTTGTAGCAATACCTTCTAAATATGAAGCCGCGGTTACACCTACTCCAACCGGAGTATTGATTTCATGAGCTACACCTGCAACCAAACCACCTAGTGCTGCCATTTTTTCTGACTGAATAAGATGCCCTTGGGTTTCCTTCAAATTTTTAAGCGATTGATTAAGTTCTTTTGTTCTGTCATCAACCAGATCTTCCAGGTTATCTTTATGTTGTATCAACTCCTCATTCGCATCTGAAAGCTCGTTGGTTAGTAATTGCAGCTCTTCCTCTGCCCTCTTGCGTATAGTAATATCGTTACCAAATCCGATAATCTCCAAAATATTATTGTTACTATCTCGCTTGGTAAAACTGTTCCAAACAACATCTATCTTTTCTCGGTTTTTGCAAATCAATGTCATCTCATAGTCAATAACATCTCCTGCTGTAAGGGCTTCAAAAAGCTTATCTACCTGCTTATATTCTTCACCAGGATAGAATAGCTCCCACCAGTTCTTACCAATCAACTCATCTTTATAATATCCAGTAATCTCCTCAATAACGGGATTGATGAATGTAGTAATCCCATTACTGTCGATTCCGCAGATTAAGCTCGGTGAATTCTGAATAATGCTTGAGGAATAGTCTCGCTCTGCATTCAGACTTTCAAAAACTAATGAATTTTCAATGGCTATAGCTGCCTGACCAGACAAAAGAGAGAGGAATTGCACCTGATCTTCGCGGAAGGCATCTTCCATCAGATCATTTTCTAGATAGACAATCCCCTTTACTGCATGGTGCCTCTTCAAGGGGATGATCAAAACTGATTTAAACTGCGATTCTTTCTGATTGTCTCTCCATGATTTTCTTGCAGAAGCTATGTTTTCCAACACATAATCAATCACCCCAGAAGAACACTTTTCAATCAGGGAGATTGGGAGTTCGAATTGTTCTGACAGGAGATCTTTTCCATCAAATATGCTGACACCATCATTAGTGCGCTTCTCCGCTCTGGCCTGCAATCTCCCCTGATCCACATAAATATAGACCACTCGTGTGGCCCCTGAACTTTGCATAACTACATTCAAAAGGGTCGCCATCAGGGAATCGAATCGAAAATCACTGGTAAGCGTTTTAATAGTTCCAACCAGAGCATCTAAATTAAGTTTTGCATTAATTGCCAAAGAGGAGTGATAAGAACCAGTACTTTCCGGTGACCCCCCCCCTCTGCTGACTACAATATTAAATTCTTTGCTGAGTCTATGTGATTTATTAAGTGCCCCCCAATTTTGAAACACATCAACACTACGATGAATTTGTGTGAGCCCGTATGAATCAAGGCCTATGCTTATGAGATAGCGTCCCATACATTCACATGAAATACCTAAAACTAAATTATCCCTATTTTTTTTTGCGGTATTAATGGCTTTCTCATATAGTTTCAAGGCTCCAACCTGATCTCCTGTAACCGATAATAATTCCGCCTCAACTAACAATGCCTTACTTAAATAATTACTAGGAGAGTGCTTCCCCCATGTTTTCAAAGGTTTTAACAGTGCCTTAACCTCTTTGAGCAAATAACCTTTCTTTTTAAGGTTTCGATAATAGGCGATGCATGATAATGCTGAGAAAAAGCGGCCAGCTACAACAAAAACAGTTCCGGGAAGTGCTTTTATCATTTGCATAACTTTCTGTCTCAGCTCCTCGGATAATTCATATTCTCCCGCCAGGTATGCAAGCTGTAGTTTACCCAGCGAATAAATTTCCAAAGCAGAGAAATCCTGATGTTCTTCCAGCAAGGGTACAAGCCATTTTTCATCAATATAATCACCAGAAATAGTGATTCCATCACCTGATTCATCATTCAAACTTATCAACATCTGATGCCAGAATTTTGCTTCTAAGATAGCGTGTTTTTTGCCTAATTCTTCCAATATCTGATGCTGCTTTTTATACTTCTCTAAAATGACCGTTATTTTTTCACCCGAATAAAACAGATAATGCATGGTCATATTTGCGGAATAAGAGGCATACTCATAATCACCCGTCTTAAATCCATTTGCGACGGCAGCGTCTAAATATTTAAACCCATCTTTCATTGGGTCCTTCCAATGATGCACAAATAGACCAAATAGATGTGGGATTTTTGCTGAAACATCCTTTACATCAGTTGATTCAAATAATGTAAGTGTCGTTTTACCAAAATAATATCCATCATCAATCTTTCCTGATGAACAGAGCATGACGGCATATATCATGTAACCAAACAATGACATATCACAATTGCCACGCGCCATTGATATCTTCATCATTTTTAAAACAATAATCGGCCAATATTCTGGATAACTGAAATATGCAGGTATAAAGGCTGCCGCCAACACCTCGATTTGAGCTAATGCCAGCTGATCTTCCATTTTTGGCAAGTCTAGAATTGAACCAAACTGTTTACGTTTTAATAAAGACTTTATATGCCATGACTCAATTTTAGTCACAATTTTCAGGAACTTTTTGGGCCAGTTTATCCCTAAATCCTCAAAAGCGCCTATCGCAATCTGCATAGACATTACTGGCTCATTGTGTGATGCATAATGATCTATCTGTTTTTTATAGATGTTCGCCCTCACCAGTGGGGATTTAGAATGGGAAATCACCGTATTAAAATATTTTTCGCCCTCTTCATACTTTAAATTAAGAAACAACAGCTCTCCGTATTCGGTAAACAGATTAACGGCTAATTGATAATTCGATACAAATGGGGTCGACGGTAGAAACATAATTGCCTGAGCAAAGGCGTTCTCTGCAGCTTGATATGCGGCATTACTTTTTAGTCGTTTGCCAAGCTCGGAATTTAACCCTACCAGCTTAAGCCTTTGATTCTCACCTATAATCAGATCAGCAGCGGCATTATAATGATGTACATATTCTTCTATGCGCTCATTAGCCAACCCTTGATTTTCTAAAACTACTTCGATGTTTTGCCCAGCACGTAGGTGCAAAGCACAAGCTTTTTTATCATCCAACATAGAACGAGCTGCTTGTTGCACTCGGTCGTGTGCAAAAAATATTTTCCCCCCGCTTTTTACTAATAAGTGGGCTCCAACCAAAACCTGAACAGCCCTCTTATACACTCTCTTTTCATCATCCAGAAGCAATTCGATAGTATCAAATGAAAACTTATTACCAAGTATGGATACTTCGGTAAGAAATTTGCTATCACCTTCATCCAGGTCTTCAACCTTTCTTATTAAATGCTCTACCACATCGATATCAGTTGGTATATTTATTACAGCATTCATATCTAACAGAAGCGAACCGTCGGCCTTACGCCTGATATAGTTCTTCTCAATTATCAGATAAAACAAAGATGTAACATAAAATGGATTACCCCCTGATTTTAGCGCCAATTGAACGGCGAGCTCTTGAGCTGCTTGACCAGCATTGGGCAAAACATCATCCATCCAACCAGTTATCGCCTCCAAACTTAAAAGTTCTAAATGAAGATTTGCAAATCCAATCTCCTTCTTGCTAATCCTGTCCAAAAACATCTTCACAGGGTGTATCTCAGAGATCTCACTATCTCTATATGACAGGATTATCATCAAATTCGGAGGGCTTTCTTCAATTATAATTTCAAGCAAAGATAACGTAGCTGAATCGGCCCACTGCAAATCATCCAAAAATATAATCAAGGGATAACCAGCTGCACAAACATCCTTTATAAGATTCAAAAAAACTAAATTTCGTCTAGCAACGGTTTCCACTGGAGAAACAAGAGGAACACATTGTGGTTTACCTATTAGCATCTCAAATTCTGGGATAATATCCGTAATTACATGTCCAAATTCACCTACTGAAGACTGTATTGTTGCTCTCCATACATCTAGCGCTTCTTGATTTTGCCCCAAGCACTGCTGTACAAATTCTTTTAGTGCCTCAACTATCGCCGTGTATGCTAAACCTCTATTCAACTGATCAAATTTACCCGATAAAAAGAATCCATTTCCTCTAGTAATTGGCAAATATAATTCACGAATCAAAGCTGTTTTGCCTATACCTGCTGATCCAGTAACTGCTACCGTCTGCCCTGATCTACTACACCGATTAAAACAATCAAGCAAGAACGCTGTTTCTTCTTCACGCCCATACAATTTACCGGAAATAGTTATTCTGCCAGTGTATTCATTATATCCCGGCCTAAATTCTAAAATTTTCGCCTTTTCTTCAACCTGTCCACCTTTTGCTACTTTTTCCTCTGCTATTTGGGCCTTTTGAATAAATAAAAGGTCTTCTTTTACACCAGCAGCAGTCTGATATCTTTCCTCTGGTGATTTTTCCAAAAGTTTCTCGATAACCGAAGAGATTGTAACTGGAATATTAGGCTTGATAGCAGAAACAGGAACCGGGTTTTTAGCAATATGCGCGTATATCATCTCACTCGGATTACAAGAATCGAATGGCAGTTCTCCTACAACCATTTTATATAGCAAGATACCTAGTGAATAAAGATCCGACCTTGAATCAACAGGCTTATTAATACGACCAGTCTGTTCCGGAGAAATATACTGCAGAGTACCCCGTAATTCCGCTGGAGGCTCAAAACCGACCATCTCTTCACTTATCTTTGTTGCTAATCCAAAATCAATTAACCTGATCGTATCAAGATTCAAATTAACAATTAGATTTGCTGGATTAATATCTCTGTGAATTATTTTTTGTGTGTGAATCTCTTCAATTGCCGCTACAATCCTGATTGCAAGCGAGAGAAATACCGGAATATTGAATCCTGTTTCCGGTATCAGGGACTCCAGAGAACTCATCTCATCATCCTGCAATACAAGCATGGATTTCTGATCCATTTGTTCTAATGCCAGATAATTTACAGAGTACTCACCAGTGAGTGTTTCGCCTATTTCATACTCATGTAAAAGACTGGTTTCGGACTCTTCTGCAACAAATTCATTCCTAACTTTAAGAATAACCGGCACCCCATCCGATTCTCTTATTGCTCTAAGAACCTCTGTTCTTAAGCTTTTATGTATACTTTCGATAATCCGATAATCATTCCACTCAAACACCAAAAACCTCCGGTTTACATGGAACTTCTAATTCAAACATTATTCTTTTCCTAATTACAAATTCATACCGTATTGTTCCGCAAAGGATTTAAGCAATTAAATTATAGACCATTTTAAACCGGGATAATCGCTATATTGTCATTGTTTGGTTATAAAAACATAACGTATATATAACTACTATCTTCTTTAGCTATTTTACTGCCAAGATCCTGATTTTCTTACATTCCCCGTTGAAAAGCCCAACAAACCAACTGATTTTAACCTTATTCATGGTTGGAATCAGCATCAATAATATTCTGAGCCAGTAAAATAGGCTATTATTACCCCTATTAAACATGCACCGCGGGCCAATAAATAGGGAATTAAAATGGGTAGCGAAATAGATTATAACCACACCAATAAGCTCCTCAACTTTATCGACAGTAGCCCAAGTCCATGGCATGCATGCGCAAAAATAGCAGAGGGGCTTGAACAAGCCAGCTACACTCAGCTTCATGAGCACGATAAGTGGAGCCTTAAGCCTGGTAATGGCTATTATATAATCCGCGACGACTCATCACTGATTGCATTTTTTGTTGGAAATAAACCTCTGCAAGAGTGTGGATTTCGCGGCATTGGTGCTCACGTCGACTCTCCATCTTTACGAGTAAAACCCAACCCGATTGAGAACAAAAGCGGTATAACCCGCATAGGCGTTGAAACCTATGGTGGAGCAATACTCGCAACTTTTACCGATCGTGATCTCAGCCTTGCTGGTAGGGTTGTATATCGAGATAAGAGCAATTGGTTGGGCAGCAGCTCTAAATTAGTTGATTTTAAAGCCCCGTTAGTTCGCATCCCCAACCTTGCCATCCATATGAACCGTGAGGTAAATGAGAAGGGGCTTAAGCTCGACAAACAAAATGAACTGCCTTTGATACTTGGCAATGTCAGCTCTAATTTACCTGAGCAAAATGACTTCAAAGAGATGTTATCCACTGAAACTGACATTGATGTAGGCAATATTATCTCTTGGGAGCTATCAGTTTATGATACTCAAAAAGCAACTTTATATGGTGCAAATAAGGAGTTTTTTGCCTCCAGACAGGTTGATAACCTGGCTTCATGCCATGCTGCGGTTTCTGCCCTTATCACTAATAAAAACACCCCGGCATCGACGAATGTTTGCGCCTTCTTTGACCATGAAGAGGTTGGCAGCAACTCAACCAAAGGTGCTGACAGCAGCTTTCTTGGCGATATTTTAGAGCGAATTGCGCACTGTTTAAACTGCCGCGACGAAGACTATAAAAGAGCACTGGCACAAAGCTTTATCATTAGTGCCGATATGTCACATGCCTATCATCCAAGTTTCGCCCAGTTCTATGATGAGAATCATAAGATAATGGTTAATGCTGGGCCTGCAATCAAAATCAATGCCAATCAACGTTATACATCAAGCGCAGTCACTGAAGCATTCTTTATTCAGCTGTGTGAAAAAGCAGAGGTACCGTATCAAAAGTATGTCCATCGCAGCAACCTACCATGTGGCAGCACAATAGGACCAATGGTAGCAGCACAATTAGGGATCAAGTCGGTAGATATTGGCAACCCAATGTGGTCGATGCATAGTATCCGAGAAAGCGCAGGCGTACTTGATCACAACTACATCATTAGCGTACTGGAAGAATTTTTCTTCCCCATGTAATCGAAAGAAAAAATGAGTAATTACAGCAAAATCATTCAGCTACTTAGTGACGATCAACATCACTCCGGCACCGCTATCGGCGCGCACCTAAACATTGGGCGTAGCGCGGTGTGGAAGAGCATCGAACAACTGCGCCAGCTTGGGGTCAACATTCAATCCGCTGGACGCAAAGGTTATCGCTTAACCCAAGATATCGAGTTACTTGATGAAGATAAGATTCGCCATTTTATCAACGCACCCAATGAAAACTTATTCGAGAAGATAGAAATTTATGAATCGATAGAATCAACTAACACATATCTAATGCAACAGGCTCGCAACCACACCAAAGGCAACCAAGCCTGTCTGGCAGAACTACAAACTGGAGGAAAGGGGCGTAACGGCAGAAAATGGATCAGTTCCTTCGCATCCAACATTGCACTATCAATCTTATGGCGTTTTGAAACCCTTCCTGGCGGCCTATCTGGTTTAAGCCTTGTTATTGGTATGGCTCTATGCAAAGCATGTGAACAGATCGGCATCACTAACACCAAGTTGAAATGGCCAAATGATATCTATTGGAACGAGCGTAAGCTTGGTGGGATTCTGATAGAGATCCAAGGGGAACCTTGGGGGCCATGCAATGTAGTTATCGGGGTTGGCATAAACATAAATCTTGCCAAGGAGTTCGCGAGTGATATCGACCAACCATGGGTAGATTGCAATGAGATACTTGGAACAAAACATATCTCCAGAAATAATTTCGCTGCAATAATCATGGAACATATTGCGTTACTGTTACGACA
This sequence comes from Gammaproteobacteria bacterium, assembly GCA_033852155.1. GTDB lineage: Bacteria > Pseudomonadota > Gammaproteobacteria > QZLD01 > QZLD01 > QZLE01. The sequence continues at coordinate 171,375 of JAWSVA010000003.1, forward strand.
GTTTCAAGAGCAAGGATTCGAGCCATTTACCCAAGAGTGGCCACAATACGATATACTTTTTAATCAGGAAGTTAACGTACATCTTCCCGATAAAATTGAAGCTGGAACAGCTGTTGGAATCAACAGCGATGGAGCTCTTCTGGTGGAAATAGATGGCAAACAGCGTCCATTCTATTCCGGTGATGCCACCCTTAGAAAGCGCTAGCTTTTCAACCTGGCATTTGTCCAATTGTTACTCGATCATGCCCCTGCAGATCAAGCAAAGTCTCAACTTTCTCATACCCTGCTTCGGTGAATAATTGCCTAACTGAATCACCTTGATTATAGCCATGCTCAACTGCAAGAATTCCTGCTGGCTTGAGGTGTTTTACTGATTGTGCAGTGATCACCCTAATATCATCAAGCCCATCTACACCAGATGCCAAGGCAGAATTTGGTTCAAAACGCACATCACCCTGGTGCAAATGACAATCATCTTCTTCAATATACGGGGGGTTGGAAACTATAAGATCAAAAGAGCAAGTAGTTGAAGAAAAAGGGGCAAACCAGCTACCGGCATAAAATTCAATGTTATTAACCCCTAGAGACTGTGCATTTCGTTGAGCTACTAGCAGTGCATCTTCGCTAAAATCCACAGCGCAAACTTGTGATTTAGCAAACTCGCGCGCCAAGGCAATCGCCAAAATACCAGAGCCAGTGCCAAGGTCCGCAACATCTAATTTATCCTCTGGGGTAAATCGTTGTAGAGCAAACTCAACCAATAGTTCAGTCTCAGGACGTGGAATCAAAGTAGCGGGTGTTACCTCAACGGTAAAATCCCAGAAATCACGCCTACCAAGAATATAAGCAACAGGCTCTCCTTGCTGGCGTAACTGTAAAAGCTGCTGTGCCTGCTGTAGCTGATCTGGAGAGAGCTCTTTTTCCGGCCAGGTATACAGATAGCCTCGATCTTTCTTTAATACCGAAAGAAGCAAGATCTCACCATCAAGCTTTGGACTGTCAGAAACTATTTTAAGGAGATCAATGCCGTAATCAACAAACTCTACAATTTTCATTAATTATTAGATCCCCAGGGAAAGATACTTATGAAATTTAATCTTAAAAAAATCAGGCCTATAAACACCAAATCTATAAGAGCTCTGGATCTAACTGATCTGCAGATATCCCTTTTTGTTGGATCATTACCGGAATATCATCGTCAATACGGTAAATTGTCGCATGATCCTTGGTAATTAAAGCCGCAGCCAACTGTTCCTCAACCTTGGTTTCATCACAATATAGGACCTCTCCAGCAGCAACCTTCTGGTTCAAAGCGACCAAGGCATCAGCACCTATAATCTCAACGGGGATCTTAGTCTGTGGACAACATAAAATATCTAATAGTTTTCTGTTGATAGGCATAATTTAGCTCCTGAAAGACGTGATATTAGAAAAACTATGCTATTAAAGCAATACAATATCTAAACACATAAGGTAGCTATATTTCCAACTTTTGATAATAAAAAGCCCCGCATAAGCGAGGCTCCTCAGAGAAGTTCATAACAATTAATGCTATTTTCTTCTTACAGCAATACCTATAACCCCCAAAATAACCAGCATAGATAAAGGTAGGCTTCCACCACCACTACTGCCACCAACATTAGCTGAAGATGAGTGTGACATGCTCTGCAACTGCCAGTTTTCACCTGCTTTTGCATATTTTACTAACCCTACATCTGGACAAATATAAAGAGTATATGCAAAACTTCCCATAATATAAGAGTCATAACCTTGCCATAATATATTTAAGCATTGCGAATAATTGCCAGCATTAACACTGACACTCTCTATACCCTGCAAAGTAAAGCTATCATTTCTATAACCTTTGTGGGCAGCTTCGCTATCATATGTGTTCGAGCGCTGTTCCCAACTTTGGCCAACTGCCATATTAGCAACTAAAACAGGAACACCTGGAGAATAACGGACATCAACTGTAGAAAAGGCCTGACTAAAAAAGTTTTGCGATGTTTCAGTTTTATTAGTTCCAACATTTACGGTAAAGCAATTGATTTCGTCCCCTTCTGAATTTGAATACACCCTTACCTCATTATCACCCGAAAACGTTCTTGAATTTTTATCACACCCAGTTCCTGCAGCATAAGTATCTAGGAAGACTTTATTGCTAATGCTAGAGGTTTGAATATACTCAGAACCATCAACTACTGTCAAAGAGCCATTATTTACATAGCTCTGCAGTTCCCATGTCTCAGCATTAACCTTGTCATCATATTTGACCAGTCCCACATCTTCACAAAACCAAAGATCAAAAGAATGAGTGCTGGCAATAGTCCACTCCACTTTTGCACAACCAGTAAAAACTCCTGCATCAACGGTTACATTCTCAATTAGAATAACCTCATAACTATCATTTCTAGTGCTATCAATAGAACCATTAATAATAACGTCTGTATCATCATTCCAAGTACTATTAAGGGACATATCATCAATGATAACTCTTAAACCAGGAGAAAACTCTATTATTGTTCCAGCATACTCATATGAAGACATGGTATGGGTCGTAGCGGTTTTATCAGCAAAATAACTACTAGTTTTACAATTAGTTGAGCCTCCAGAATCAGACAATATTCGAGTTTCAGACCCAGCGCCATCATATATACGAGTCTCAATATCTCCACAGGTAGAGCTGCCTAGTGTCTTCTCAAAAACCTTTTTCTGGATATTACTATTTTGTACATAACCTGCAGCTAATGCCGATGTTGATAGTGTTCCAGCAACAACCAGTGCAGAACAAAAAGATATAATTTTCATAAAATCACCTTAAACACTTAAAAAGGATTCCATCCCCTCCAAAGATTACCAATCCTAGTAATCCAAATTATTATAGTAACTAGCTTAGTTCCCATACTTTAAGGTACGCATGATACCTGAAAATGCATTTTTTAAAACCAACAACAATTTTCAACATGAAGAACTTAAATAACTTTACATGCTTATACAAAAAGGGATTCTTTTGTGAAAAGGTTTCCAAAATCAGACAAATCAATATCTCAAAATGTGAATTACTACACGAAGCACCACTTATCTACCTTGCGATCTGCCATATATCAGCTTGAATTAATATTATACAAGCGCGATTCAAGCTAAAGAAAGTTTAAACATGTGTCGCTATAATTAAAGAACGGAATAATAAATTATGTTCTATAAAAATAACAATAAGAACATATAACAGGTGCGAAATAACAATGACAACAAAAAGACACCAAGCAAAAGATAAAAATTTACACTGCTCATTTTGTGGAAGAGACCAATCTGTAGTTGGATCCTTAGTTGCTGGCCCATCAGTTTTTATCTGCCATGACTGCATCACACAATGCTCAGATCTAGTATTCGATAACTTTGCCGATGACTTGTCCCCCAAAATTTCACAGCTACAAAAACCAAAAAATATACACGCCTATCTGGATAAATATATCACTGGGCAACACCAAGCTAAAAAAGTGCTCTCAGTAGCGGTATATAACCACTATAAAAGGCTCATCTATCAAAATAGCAGAGATGACACATCCATCAATAAAAGTAATATTCTAATGATTGGGCCGACAGGGTCTGGCAAGACCTTAATTGCAGAAACACTAGCAAAAGAATTGGATGTGCCATTTACCATCGTTGATGCGACCACACTTACTGAAGCTGGTTATGTTGGCGAAGATATTGAGAGCGTATTACAAAAACTACTATCCGACTGTGACTATGATGTCGAACGTGCTGAGCAAGGAATAGTTTACATAGATGAAATTGATAAGCTTTCAAAAAAAGCAGATACCCAGCATTCTGGAAGAGACGTATCTGGAGAGGGTGTACAGCAAGCTCTTCTAAAAATGATCGAAGGAAGCGTAGTAAGTGTTTCTCTGAAAGGTGGAGGGAGAAAACAAAGCCATCAAGAAACAGTAAAAATAAATACCGAAAACATCCTCTTTATTTGCGGAGGAGCATTTTCAGGGCTAGATAAAATTGTTGAACAAAGAAGTGACAAATCCGGCCTTGGTTTTACCGCTAGCATAAAAAATATCTCTTCAAATAAAAAGTTTGCCGCAAAATTATCAGGATTAGAAACACAGGATCTAATCAACTTTGGTTTGATTCCGGAGTTTGTTGGCAGACTATCAATCTCTGCCGTTTTAGATGAACTAGATGTACATGACCTTATAGAGGTAATGACCCAGCCACAAAATGCAATTTTAAAGCAGTATCAATATATGTTTTCGTTAGAAAATTGTGAACTTGCTTTTACCCCTGAAGCACTCGAAGCTATTGCAAACACCGCAATCAAAAAATGTACTGGGGCTAGAGGGTTGCGTACAATTGTTGAAAATCTACTCCTTGAAACCATGTATGATCTTCCATCAATGGAAGATGTATATAAAATCGTTATTGATAAAGATGTTGTGCTAGGTATTGAATCTCCACATCAATACCATTATGAAAAACGCATGGTACAAGGTTACGATTAACCATATAACCATAGCTTTTTATTTAAACAAAGGGGTATCGCTATGTTACCCCTTTTTTCTATTGCCTAGCACAACACTAATCTGTTATTTTGTGGAATACCTAAGTTCAAGCTACTTATTGCATGAGCTGCTTATTTCAATCTATTTTTCACGGGAAATGCAAGATCACAATGACTAGTCTAGAAAACATCAATGTTATAGCTCAAGACCTATTATCAACCCCCAATGAACTTATAGAAAAGGTCAAATTAGATTCGCAAGGCTCGCAAAATGTAGCCGAAGCACGAAAGACCATTGAAAATATTCTCGATGGTAAAGATAAAAGGCTACTGGTTATAGTTGGTCCATGCTCAATTCATGAGCTAGATCAGGCCAAACAATATGCAGCAAAACTGAAAATACTTGCGGATGAACTAAAAGACCAGCTCTTTATAGTGATGCGAGTCTATTTTGAAAAACCAAGAACAACCGTTGGTTGGAAAGGTTTTATCAATGATCCAGACCTAGATGACTCATTTAACATTAGCTCAGGACTAGAAAAAGCAAGGGAGCTATTAGTCCACCTTGCTCATATGGCAATACCAACGGCAACCGAAGCTCTTGACCCAATCACGCCTCAATATATCGGTGATCTTATTGCCTGGACAGCCATCGGCGCTAGAACTGCTGAATCACAAACCCACAGAGAGATGTCCAGCGGACTATCTTCCCCTGTTGGTTTAAAAAATGGAACTGATGGCAGTTTGACCGTTGCAATCAATGCATTACAAGCAGTTTCAAGCCCTCACAGCTTCTTAGGGATAGATCAAGATGGTAGATGCGCAGTAATTCGCACCAAAGGCAACAAATATGGCCACACTATCTTGCGTGGTGGAGCAAAGCCCAATTATGACAAAGCATCAATCATAAATTGCGAAAATGAGCTGGAAAAAGCTGGGGTTCGTAAAAAAATAATCATTGATTGCAGCCATGCAAATTCAAACAAAGACCCCGGACAGCAGCCCTTGGTACTTGATTATTGCACCAATCAAATCATTGATGGAAACCAGTCAATTGTTGGCGTTATGCTCGAAAGTAATTTGGAATGGGGAAATCAACCCTTGACTGAAAATATTTCTCAATTAAAGTACGGTGTCTCAATTACAGATGCCTGCATAGATTGGAAGGCAACTGAAGAGTGTATGCGCAGGACAGCAGAAAGATTAACCGGAGTCTTAGATAAAAGATAAATCCTAGAACTTATTAACGGTTTTTTGATCAAAAAAAGGATAACATATTAGTTTCGGTACGAAAGCTTGAAACTAAAATACAAGCAAGAAGGAGGTAAACATGCCTAGCAATAGATTACCAATAAAAGGGATCGAGCCATACGAGCCTGAAGAAGGCGAAGAGTACATGAATGCTGTTCAAATGGAGCATTTCACCAAAATCTTAAACGCCTGGAAAAAGGAGTTGCAAGAAGAGGTTGAGCGCACAGTAGATCACATGCGTGATGATGCGACTAACCATGCAGATCCAGCTGATCGCGCATCTCAAGAGGAAGAGTTCTCTCTTGAACTACGCGCCAGAGATCGCGAGCGCAAATTGATCCGTAAGATTGAAAAAACGCTTAATAAAATCCAGCAAGATGATTATGGATTTTGTGAAGCATGCGGAATTGATATCGGTCTAAAAAGACTAGAAGCTCGTCCAACGGCAGATCTATGTATCGACTGCAAAGTATTGGCAGAGATCAAAGAGAAACAGCAAGTAGCTTAATACTTGCGCCTCTGAAAAAAACCGCACATTTCTTAGTGTAAGCTGAGATAGTGCGGCTTTTTTATACCCAATTTTCCCCTATCACCTTTTTTCATATAAAGAATATGGATATAAACAACAAGCCGATCAAAGCCCTGCAAGTCATGGTGATAATTAATACCATATTCTTCATCTATGGGGTATTTGCCCCAATGATAACCCTGCAAAAATTTATCTTATTTGAAAATACCTTCTCCATCATTTCAGGCATAACCACTCTGCTACAAGACGGGAAGATATTCCTATTTCTAATCATAACCATCTTTAGCCTGATACTACCCATAGCAAAACTTAGCATCATCTTCCTAACCCTCAGGCAAAACAACCAAGTCGATCTAAAACGTTACCTACATCTCATGCATCAATATGGAAAATGGTCAATGCTAGATGTATTTGTCGTAGGAATAATGGTGGTGATAATAAAAATCAAAGGGATGATCGATGTAGAGATACACTACGGATTTTATATATTTACCTGTGCGGTATTGATGACAATGATACTGACATCGTTGGTTAGTAGATTAGAAGAAAAGTAAGTTTACTTAGAGCAGGAAAAATTAATAAGAACACGATGACTTCGACTTTAGTTTATCTTGAGCATAGCTGAAAGGCTCAGCCGACTTGTTTTTATAGTCAATAATATCCCAGGCACTAATCACCCAAAATTCGCAGAATACTTTTCCAAAGGCACTCCCTGTCTTCCATTAAAAATTGGGAGTCCTTATAAAGGAGTTTAATTTCGTCAAAGTATAATTTGATGGGTATTTGCCCGCAGACAAGGCATAGCGAAGCCTTGTGAAGGCGCATACTTTAGTATGCAACTAATCAAGCCTAGAGCTATAACGCAGTATCCGGGTAAATAAACTCAAATTATCAAAGGCTATCATTCAGCGAAGCCAACATATCAGCCTGATTCTCGCTCAACAAAGGATCAATAACTTGTCCCAATTCACCCTGCATAATTTCCGGGAGTTTATATAACGTCAAGTTGACGCGATGATCTGTAACTCGTCCCTGTGGATAGTTATAAGTACGAATGCGCTCAGACCTGTCACCACTTCCAACCTGCAGACGTCTTGCGCTTGACTGCTCTTCTGCCTGTTTTTCCTGCTCAATCATCAACATCCTTGATTGCAGCAATGACATAGCACGCGCTTTATTTTTATGCTGCGAACGTTCATCCTGGCACTCAACCACAATCCCAGAAGGAAGATGAGTAATGCGGATCGCTGAGTCGGTTTTATTTACGTGCTGACCGCCTGCACCAGAAGCCCTAAATGTATCAATCTTAAGATCAGATGGATTGATATCAATCCCTTCAACCTCATCAACTTCTGGAAGGATTGCAACAGTACAGGCCGAAGTATGAATTCTACCTTGAGACTCAGTATCAGGCACACGCTGTACGCGGTGGGCTCCAGATTCAAACTTCAGTTTTGAATAAGCGCCATCGCCAACAATTTTAGCTACAATCTCTTTATAACCGCCATGCTCACCGAGGTTCTCACTAATAATTTCAACACGCCATCTTTGCTGCTCAGCATAACGCGAATACATACGGAACAAATCACCAGAAAAAATAGCAGCTTCATCACCACCGGTGCCCGCTCTCACCTCAAGGAAGATATTTTTATCATCATTTGGGTCACGCGGCAGAAGTAGAACCTGTAATTCACCAGCTAAACGTTCAATGCTCCCCTTTGCAATCGACAACTCATCTTGAGCCATTTCACGCATATCAGGATCATTATCCTTAAGCATCTCATTTGCAGCAGCAAGATCATCTTCCGCCACCTGATACCCTTCAAATGCCTTTACGATAGGCTCAAGCTGAGAATACTCTTTAGAGAAATCACGAAAACGATTCTGATCTGAAATAACATCCGGGTCAGAAAGTAACGCTGCTAATTCAGCATACCTTTCTGCCACCTGCTCAAGCTTACTTAAAATTGATTTATTCACGCATTAACCTTATTAAATTTGGCAAAATACAGTTTAGTGCAAATTATCCAGAATTTTTCCGGTTTATTCCAGTAGTTTAAATTGAATCGAGCATTTGACGAGGAATAATAGTCAAAAATGGTTTATTCTAATTATAAGAAAAAAGGCTAAATAACATGAAACGAACTTTAATCGCATTTTATTTGATGGGGCTAACACTGCTAACAACTGGCTGTGCACAACTAGAAACAAAAAAAGAAAACTCTATCGCTGAACAAAACCAGCATATAAGCACGCCTATCCCGCATGAAGATCTCACCCCAGAGATGCTTTACTATATTCTTAAGGCTGAGATAGCACTCTACAATAGCAACTATGATGCCGCCCTCAATAGTTACAGCTGGGTAATTGAAAACACCGAAGACTATCGAGTTATTCGACGCGCAACACGCATAGCACTTGGGGCCAAACACAACCTACTGGCAATGAAATCGATCAACCGTTGGTTAGACATTGATCCAAAAAATCCAGAAGCAATTCAGCTAGCAGTCTTAGTTTCCATACGCTTAGGAAAGACAGAAGAGGCACTAAAACACCTCGATAATCTATTAAAGCTACCTATAACAAATGACAAAGATAACTTATTCAACATGCTCTCAAACACCTTAAAAGGTGAACCAGACCAAGTACAAACCATAAAATCTCTACGGCAACTTGCGCAAAAACACCAAGACAATGCACACATAATCATAACCTTGGCAGAATTAGAACAGCAAAACCAACAATATGAAGCCGCAGAAAAAAACATCTCGAAAGCACTTCAGATAAATCCAAGTTGGCAGCGAGCACAGATTCTGCAAGCACAGAACCTATTTGCCTTAGGACAATATGATAAGGCAATAGAGCAATTTAAAAATATTATCTCTACAGATCCAGATAATCCTCAACCAAGGATAGCCCTTGCCCGAGCGTTACTAAGCCTAAACAACATACCTGCGGCTCTGGAACAACTAAAAGTAATCATAACGCTATCCCCTGATAACCATGAAATAATTCTCTACACAATTCCACTACTCATATCATCCAAACAATATGATACTGCTGAAAAATACATAGAACAGCTACTAAATCAAGAAGTAGCAATTGATGCGGCATCATTTCACATGGGCGTATTACAACTTAACCAAAAGAAGACAGAACTGGCAAAAAAATGGTTTACCAAAGTTAGTTATGGGCAATACTTCTTCGAGGCTAAATTTAGATTAACGCAAATCATATATCAGGAAGGAGATGATCAAGAAGCCCGCAACATTCTTAAACAATTACGCACCAACTATCCAGAACAGACTGCACAAACGCTACTATTTGAAGCAGAACTACTTAAAAGCAACGGCCATCTAGATCAAGCCATACAGCTTCTCAGTGAATCACTGAAAAACGATCCGAATAATATCCAGCTTCTATACAACCGCGCTATGCTGGCTGCAGAAATAAAATCGCTAAAAATGCTTGAGCAAGATTTGCGCAAGGTTATTGAATTAGACCCAACCCATGCCCATGCCCTCAATGCGCTAGGCTACACTCTAGCAGATGAGACAGACCGGTATACAGAAGCCAAGCAACTAATAGAAAAAGCATACTCCATACTTCCTAATGACCCAGCCATCATTGACAGCATGGGGTGGGTGCTATTTAAACTTGGCGACTACGACAACGCCAAAACCTATCTGCTCAAAGCAATGAAAATCCGTAAAGACCCAGAAATTGCATCACACATGGGACAGCTTCTAATAGCTATGGGGAAAGAGAACGAAGCTAAAGAGTTTCTACTACGCGTACTTGATCAATTTCCTAAAAATGAAATAATCACCAAGATACTTAACCAATTACAAGAGCAACAACTACAAGAAAAACAACTGGAAAAATAGATGCGTATAAAAATCCTACTGCTGATAGTTACCATAACTATCACGCTCTTTGGATGCAGTACTGTACCTGAATCACGACGCAGTCCAAAAGAGATAACCCAGCTTTTTGAAAAAAGAAAAATTAGGGTTAAGAAGATCGACAACTGGAATATTGATGCGCGAGCTGGATTTTCAACTGCTGATGACAGTGGGTCTGTATCAATGTTTTGGAAGCAGAATGGTGAGGCCTATCAAATATCCTTAATCGCCCCACTTGGTCAAGGAAGAATAGACCTTACAGGGAAAGACGATAACGTAGTCTTAAAGAGCAGTAATGGTAAAACACTATACGGAGAATCTGCTGAAAAACTGATTTTGCGTGCAACTGGATTTATCGTTCCAATTACGCAGCTAAGACACTGGATAAAAGGTCTCCCTGGCTCTGGGACACAGATACCTAAAACACGGACACCCAAAATACAAACACAAATTAAATACAATAACAATGGAACCATAGCTTCGATGCAACAAGCAGAGTGGCACATAGAATACCTTAACTATGAAAAACAAAATAAAATCCTCTTGCCACAAAAGCTAAAGGCAACAAATAGCGACATAATGATCAAAATAGTTATCAAAGAGTGGCAAATAGATGAGTGAGAGTACAAATAATATCGGTGATTTTTTTGCAACTGACTGCTGGCCAGCCCCAGGAAAACTGAATCTCTTCCTACATATAACCGGTCGCAGGGATGACGGTTACCACCTACTGCAAACCATGTTTCAGTTTTTTAATTTTGGTGATTCTCTCTATTTCGATACAAATACTAGCGGAAAACTAAATCGGCTCACAGAAATCAAAGGTGTTCCACAAGAGCAAGATCTCATAATTAAAGCAGCCAAACTTCTGCAACAAGCAAGTGGATGCACTCAAGGTGCTGATATCAAAATCAGTAAAAAATTACCTATGGGAGGGGGTATCGGTGGCGGCAGTTCTGATGCAGCAACAACCCTAGTTGCGCTCAATCAGCTATGGAATATCAACATGAGCATGATGGAATTAGCAGAAATTGGAATAAAGCTTGGCGCGGATGTTCCAATATTTATCCACGGAAAATCCTCGTGGGCCGAAGGAATTGGCGAGAAAATCAGCTACTTAGATGTTTCTGAACCTTACTACTTAATCATTAAACCAGATTGTTCAGTCCCAACTGCAGAAATTTTTTCACATCCGGGATTGACAAGAGACTCACAAAGGTTAAAAATGACCGCCTTTCGTAGGGGGCTAGGCAACGACTGTAAGGTCATTGTTCGTGCTTTATACCCTCAAGTAGCAGAAGCATTAGACTGGCTTTCAGCCTATCAAATAGCCGAGCTAACCGGAACTGGAGCCTGCATCTTCGCTGCTTTTGATTCAAAAGAGCAAGCACAAAAGATAGCAGATAAGGTGCCTGCGAAATGGGATGCAATAGTAGCCAGAGGGATGAACCTATCTCCTCTGAATATTAAAAAAGCATCTCAGCATAGTTAAATACTGGGGCGTCGCCAAGCGGTAAGGCCCGGGGTTTTGATCCCCGTATGCGTAGGTTCGAATCCTGCCGCCCCAGCCATTTCTACAAACTATGCGTCAAAACAATTAACTATCCCATAACCAATGAAGTAATTAAAAATGCAGCCTACCTCAAACGTCACTGAAAATAGCGAAATGATGGTATTCTCTGGCAATGCCAATCCAGAACTCGCAAAACAAATCGTAGATCACCTTAACCTTCCACTTGGCAAAGCCGTAGTTGGTAACTTCAGCGATGGCGAAGTAATGGTTGAGATAACAGAGCACGTTCGTGGCCGAGACGTATTTATCGTCCAGCCAACTTGCTCACCTACCAATGACAACGTCATGGAATTATTGGTAATGGCTGACGCCCTACGCCGCTCTTCAGCAGGAAGAATCACTGCTGTTATCCCTTACTTTGGTTATGCACGCCAAGATCGCAGATCAAGATCTGGCCGAGTACCTATCTCTGCCAAACTGGTTGCCGACATGATCGAAACAGCTGGTATTGACCGTGTTCTTACGGTTGACCTTCATGCTGATCAGATTCAAGGTTTTTTCAATGTCCCTGTTGATAACGTTTATGCTTCTCCAATCTTCCTTGGTGATATGTGGAAACAAAAACACGACAACAAAATTGTAGTTTCTCCTGACGTTGGCGGTGTAGTACGTGCGCGCGCAGTTGCAAAACTACTGGATGATTCTGATCTAGCTATCATCGATAAACGTAGACCAAAAGCGAATGTTGCTACAGTAATGAATATTATCGGTGATGTAACCGATAAAACCTGCATCCTGGTTGATGACATGGTAGATACAGCAGGAACGCTTTGCGAAGCAGCAAAAGCTCTGAAAAAATTTGGCGCTGCAAAAGTATTTGCTTACATAACTCACCCAGTACTATCTGGACCAGCAGTAGAAAGAATTAGCAATTCTGAAATTGATCAACTTATTGTTTCCGACACCATCCCTCTGACAGAAGAAGGCGCAGCCTGCGATAAGATCAGAGTGCTGTCAGTAGCAGAAACATTAGCAGAAACAATCCGCAGAATTCATCTTGAAGAATCTGTTAGCTCCATGTTTATGGACTAACGCTGGGCGTTTATCTTTAAATGCTCAAACAAGCACCCCATTTGGTCGCGAATGGGGCTTATGCGTTATAAGCGCAATAAACTTTTAAGCAATTAGCTTAAAAAAAACAGGAGAACGCTATGGAACTAACCCTAGCAGTAGAACTTCGCGAAGACAAAGGGAAAGGTGCGAGCCGCCGCCTACGTCACGCGGGGAAAATTCCAGCAATCATTTACGGTGCTGATAAAGAACCAGTATCCATTCAGATTAAACAAAGTACAATCACCAATATGGCTGGCAAAGAAGAGTTTTTTGCACATATCATCACACTTGATTTCGGCGATAAAACCGAAAAAGTTTTGGTGAAAGATCTTCAACGTCACCCATATAAGCCTCAAGTAGATCACGCAGACTTCTTGCGTATCGATGAAAACAAAAAGCTAAAAGCGAACATTCCTCTTCACGTCATCGGCCAAGAATCTTGTCCTGGCATTGGAAAGGGCGGTCTTTTGGCTCATGATCTGATTGAAATTGAGATCAACTGCCTACCAAAAGATCTACCTGAATTCATCGAAGTTGATATTTCTAGTCTAGAAATTGGTGACAGCGTACATATGTCAGATCTTAAGCTTCCAGTTGGAATTGAGCTGATAGAAATCATCAAAGGTCATGACAATACTGTTGTACACATCGGCCGCGTTCGTGGCGGTGATGCTGAAACAGAAGAAACAGAAGGTGAAGCTGAAGAGTAATCTTCAGTAGCTTATTGGTATGACTAACACCAATATAAAGCTAATTGTCGGCCTTGGGAATCCAGGAGCCGAATATGAAATGACACGCCATAATGTTGGCTTCTGGTTTGCAGATCAGATCTCCAGCAAATATAGCGGAAGTTTCACCAAAGAAACCCGGTTCAACGCAGAGTTGAGCCGGGTTTTTATTAATAACAAAGATATTCGCATACTAAAACCACTGACGTTTATGAATAAAAGCGGACAATCAGTTGGTGAAATATGCCGCTATTTTAAGATAGAACCAGAAGAGATTTTGGTTGTTCATGATGAACTTGATCTACCACCTGGAATCGCAAAACTCAAAAGAGGTGGCGGACATGGTGGGCACAATGGATTGCGTGATATCATCGCCCATCTGGCCAGTAAAAACTTTTTGCGACTTCGTTTAGGTATTGGCCATCCCGGCAATAGCGCAAAAGTAACCGGACACGTATTAAGTGCTCCGGGAAAACACGAACATAATGAGATTGAAAACTCACTAGATAAGAGCATCATTGCCTTTGAGGAACTGTTAAAAACCGACCTGCAAAAAGCAATGCATCAACTACACAGTAACAATAGTTAACGACAAAAAAGTTAACTGTAACAGCAATATATATCGAGGATAACATGGGTTTTAAATGTGGTATCGTAGGCCTGCCAAATGTCGGCAAATCAACACTTTTTAATGCACTAACCCGCGCAGGAATTGCTGCTGAAAACTATCCTTTTTGCACCATCGATCCAAATGTTGGCATAGTTGAGATGCCAGACCCAAGACTAGATAAACTAGCAGAAATTGTAAATCCAAAACGCACCCTCCCAACAACCATGCAGTTCGTTGATATTGCGGGATTAGTTGAAGGCGCATCAAAAGGTGAAGGGCTAGGCAATCAGTTTCTGGCACACATCCGTGAAACTGACGCTATCGGCCATGTTGTTCGCTGTTTCGAGGATGATGATATCGTCCATGTTGATGGCAAAATCAACCCAGCCTCAGATATTGAGATCATCGATACAGAACTTACCCTTGCTGATTTAGAATCGGTAGAAAAATCTCTGATAAAAATAACCAGACAAAGTAAATCTGGCGACAAAGAAGCCATTGCTAAAAGAAACCTTATAACCAAAGTCAGAGACCATCTGGCAGAAGGTTTTCCTGCTCGAACACTGGAGATGACCAAAGAGGAAAATATTCTAGCAAAAGAGCTACACCTCATAACCATCAAACCAGTTATGTATATTGCTAATGTTTCTGAAACTGGGTTTGAAAACAATCCATTTCTTGACCAAGTAGAAGAAATAGCTAAAAGAGAGGGGGCTGTAGTAGTCCCTGTCTGCGCATCTATTGAAGCTGAACTTTCAGATCTAGATGATGAAGAGATGGTTGAGTTTCTAGGGGAATACGGACTTACCGAATCAGGGCTGAACCGCGTAATTCATGCCGGCTATAATCTTCTTGGACTGCAAACCTATTTCACAGCAGGTGTGCAAGAAGTAAGAGCTTGGACAGTCCCAGTTGGAGCTACTGCACCTCAAGCTGCTGGTGTAATTCACACAGACTTTGAGCGTGGTTTTATCCGTGCAGAAATAATTAGCTATGATCACTTTGTCGAATTTAACGGCGAACAGGGTGCAAAAGATGCAGGCAAGTGGCGCCTGGAAGGAAAAGACTATATCACTCAAGAGGGCGATGTAATCCACTTCCGCTTTAATGTGTAAACATTAATTGCAATAGTTAAAAAAGGTCTGTTAATAATGAAATATATTGGAGCCCACGTCAGCGCTTCTGGCGGAGTTGAAAATGCTCCAATCAATGCTCATGCGATTGGCGCTAATGCATTTGCCCTTTTTACTAAAAACCAAAAACGGTGGGAGGCAAAGCCTCTCACCGAAAAATCAATCCAAGCATTTAAAGATAACTGCGCAAAATACAATTTTAAACCTGAGCAGATCCTGCCACACGACAGCTATTTAATTAACCTAGGACATCCAGAAAAAGATCCATTAGAAAAATCCCGCAATGCTTTTGTCGATGAGATACAACGTTGTGAGCAACTTGGACTGACATACCTGAACTTTCATCCCGGTAGTCATCTAAAAAAAATTAGTGAAGAGGACTGCATCAAGACCATTGCAGAATCAATCAACATCGCTCTGGATAAGACATCATCTGTTGCTGCAATCATTGAAAATACTGCAGGACAAGGCTCGAACCTTGGTTATCGCTTTGAACAGCTGGCACAAATGATTGAACTAGTAGATGACAAAGATCGCATCGGTGTTTGTATCGACACCTGCCATGCATTCGTATCTGGCTATGACCTTTCCAACTTTGATGCCTGCAAAAAGACCTTTGAACAATTCGATAAAACCATAGGTTTCAATTACCTAAAAGGGATGCACATCAACGACTCCAAGAAAGAAGTAGGCAGTCGTGTAGACAGACATCACAGCCTTGGTGAAGGTTTTATTGGCCTCGACCTATTTAAGTTTCTGATGCAGGATGAAAGATTCGATAACATCCCTCTTGTTCTAGAGACCATCGATTCATCAATCTGGGATGCAGAGATCAAACTACTAAGAAGCTTTATTGCATAATTTTTATAGCTATTTAGGATGAATATAGTTGACAAATAGGTCTGAAAAATAGAAAATTGCGATCCTTCTTTTAGAAGCAAGTGGCTATGTAGCTCAGCTGGTTAGAGCACAGCATTCATAATGCTGGGGTCGGTGGTTCAAGTCCACCCATAGCCACCATATATTTTCCATCTCAAAATACTTCTCTATAAAAGTCAAATTGCACCCGCCTACCATTCACCCATAATAAAAAAGCTATACACAATAGGATGCACTAAATCTAATTAATCTATCGCTCCAACCTTCATGAAACCAACAACCTTGCAACATCTCACCAACCTCCAAAAAGATTGCAGTTTTTCAATAAAAACCATAAACTTGCAAACAATATAATTCGAGATCATTATTAATATCTGATCTATTTTTACACGGAGGTAGCACAAGATGACCACTGATAATGCCTTTGAAGCCCTAGGGATCCGCCCAACTGCAACCAAAGAGCAAATCAAGATCGCCTACCGCCGTGCAATCAGCCGCTATCACCCTGACCGTTTAATCAGTAGAGATGCTGGTGAGAATGAGTTAAAATACGCGACCTTAAAAATGCAAAATATTAAGACTGCATATGATAAGATCCGCCGGGAACGCGGTCTTCAGCGCTAACAATTCCGCAGGAAGCATAATTGTCACCAGTGACACCATAATCGATTAAGGTTTATCCATGCTTGATTTTAAAATTGCCCCATCCATTCTGTCTGCAGACTTTGCTCGCCTAGGTGAAGAGGTTGATAACGTACTTGCTGCAGGTGCAGACATTGTCCACTTTGACGTAATGGATAATCACTACGTTCCAAACCTTACCATTGGCCCAATGGTCTGCAAAGCACTAAGAAATCATGGCGTAACGGCAGAGATTGATGTTCACCTAATGGTGAAACCGGTTGATAGAATAGTTCCCGATTTTGCTGAAGCTGGTGCTGACTATATCACCTTCCATCCAGAAGGATCTGAGCATGTCGACAGAACCTTACAGCTAATTAAAGAGTGTGGCTGTAAATCTGGGCTGGTATTCAATCCTGCAACACCGCTTGATTGCCTAAAGTATGTTATGGATAAAGTAGATATGATCCTACTTATGTCAGTCAACCCAGGATATGGCGGCCAAAAGTTTATCCCAGCAACCATGGATAAACTACGCGAAGTGCGCAAGCTGATCGATGAAAGCGGTTATGAGATAAGGCTCGAGATCGATGGTGGCGTCAAAGTTGATAATATTCGAGAGATCGCTGAAGCAGGGGCTGACACTTTTGTAGCTGGCTCAGCAATCTTCAGCCAACCAGATTATAAAAAAGTTATCGATGATATGCGTAACGAGCTTGCATTGGCAGTGAATAAATAATATAACTTAATCAATATATTTAGGTTTTAAAAAATGTCTTTTTACAAAAATAAAATACACACTATCGGAATGAATTCCGTGGGATTGATGAGCTCAGAGCGATGGCGTTAATACACCATTGCTCGAACTATTATTAAACCCACAAACCATGATGGTGTAAAAAATGGATAGAAAGATATTTGAACAACTAGCCGCACAAGGCTATAGCAAGATCCCTTTAGTTCGCGAAATTATCGCGGACCTTGATACCCCGCTTAGCATCTACCTTAAATTAGCTGATGGTAAACCCTATACTTACCTCCTGGAATCGGTCCAGGGTGGTGAAAAATGGGGGCGTTACTCAATCATAGGCCTGCCATGCAAAGAGCTTATCCGCGTTAATGGTTATAGCGTAACCACTGAAAAGAATGGCGAAGTCGTTGCACAGACTGAGGTTGATGACCCACTCAAGTTTGTTGAAGATTTTCAGGCACAATACAGTGTCCCTGATCATTTAGGCATTAAGGATCTTCCTCGATTTGCTGGTGGCTTAGTTGGTTATTTTGGCTACGATATAGTGCGCTACATTGAACCACGTCTAGGACCATGCCCTAATCCTGATCCACTTGAAGTTCCCGAGATCCTGTTAATGGTATCCGACGAAGTTCTAGTATTTGATAATCTTGCTGGCAAAATATATATCGTTGTCCATGCAGATACTCAACAGAAAGACTCATTTGAATACGCCAACGAACGTCTATTGGCAATATCAAAGCAATTACGCGACACCAGCTGTCGCTACCCAGAGAAGGCAACTGGCAAATCAGTAGGAGAAGGAGATTTTGTCTCCGGCTTCACTGAAGACGGATTCAAAGATTCTGTTGAAAAGATAAAGCAATACATCATCGACGGCGATTGCATGCAAGTGGTTCCATCGCAAAGGATGACTATTCCGTTTGAATCATCACCTCTTGATCTTTACCGCGCACTACGCTGCACCAATCCATCACCATATATGTTCCTACTTAATTTGAATGATTTCCACATCGTTGGATCATCTCCAGAAATTCTGGTGCGGGAAGAAGATGGAATCATAACTGTCAGGCCAATCGCCGGTACCAGAAAACGGGGCAGAGATGAAGAGCATGATCGAGAACTAGAAAAGGATCTTCTTGCCGATCCAAAAGAGATCGCTGAGCATCTAATGCTGATCGACCTGGGAAGAAATGACATCGGCAGAGTTGCAAAGACTGGAAGCGTAAAAGTAACCGAGCAGATGATGATCGAACGTTACTCCCATGTAATGCATATCGTTTCCAACGTAAGCGGTAAGATAAAGGATAATATGTCCCCAATCGATGTACTTAAAGCCACGTTCCCGGCAGGCACGCTCTCTGGAGCACCAAAGATCAGAGCGATGGAGATCATCGACGAGGTAGAACCAGTCAAACGCGGGGTCTACGGTGGCGCTGTCGGCTATATCTCCTACAACGGCAACATGGACACCGCTATTGCGATTCGTACCGCTGTTATCAAGAACGGTGAGCTGCATATTCAGGCTGGCGCTGGAATCGTAGCTGATTCGGTTCCGCAGTTAGAATGGGATGAGACCATGAACAAAGGTCGCTCAATGTTCCGCGCAGTAGCAATGGTTGAACAAGGCTTTGAAGAGCTTAAATAGAGGGGAGAAAAAACTATGCTTTTGATGATTGATAATTACGACTCCTTTACATTTAATCTGGTGCAATACTTTTGTGAACTTGGGGCCGAGGTTGAGGTTCATCGCAATGACAAAATCACCATTGATGAGATCAAGGAGTTAAACCCTGAAAAAATCGTTTTATCTCCCGGACCATGCACCCCAAATGAGGCAGGCATCTCTCTAGAGGTAGTACATCAATTTGGAGGTAAACTACCGATTTTAGGTGTTTGCCTTGGGCACCAAACCATTGGCCAAGCCTTTGGCGGCGATATTGTCCATGCTGGTCAAGTGATGCATGGCAAAACCTCAGATGTATACCATAAAGATATCGGGGTATTTAAAGGGCTGCCAAACCCAATGTCTGCAACAAGATACCACTCACTAGTTATTAACAAAAACACCATGCCAGATTGCTTTGAGATCACATCATGGACATTAAATGATGCTGGTGAAATCGAAGAGGTCATGGGAGTTCGCCATAAAGAACTTGATATAGAGGGGGTGCAATTCCATCCAGAGTCGATACTGACACCTGATGGCCACGCCCTTCTAGATAACTTTTTGAAACGGTAAGATTTTACCAAGTGTTTTCAAGATCCCTGAGCGTATATTTTCAAGATCCCTGAGCGTAGCCGAAGGGTTCGGGTAGCGTATTTTCATAGACCCTTCGCCTACGCTCAGGGATCTTTGAGAAAAATCAAAACAAAAATGCGCATACTGTTAAAATAGCGCGCAGATAGCAGCAACAATAGTTGTGATAAAACAATCAAATACCACCAGTTATAAAACGTATGGAGAAAATAGTATGAAAATTTTAGTGATTGGCGGCGGTGGCCGCGAACATGCACTTTCTTGGAAAGCAGCACAATCGCCAAATGTTAGCGAAGTATTTGTAGCTCCTGGTAATGCAGGAACTGCGCTAGAACCGAATATTTCCAATATTGCTATCAATGCTGAAGATATCGATGCTCTACTTGATTTTGCGCAAAAAGAATCGATTGATCTAACCATCGTCGGACCTGAAGCTCCACTTGTACTTGGGGTGGTTGATAAATTCACTGCAGCTGGTTTGCGCTGCTTTGGCCCAACAGCTGAATGCGCCCAACTTGAAGGTTCAAAAGCATTCTCCAAAGACTTTCTTGCGCGTCATAACATTCCAACTGCAAAATATAAAACCTTCACCGACCCAGCATTAGCAGAGGAATATATCCACGCAGAAGGTGCCCCAATTGTGGTTAAAGCCGATGGCCTAGCTGCTGGCAAAGGGGTTATTGTTGCGCAAACAGAAGAAGAGGCAATTGCTGCAGTTAAAGATATGCTAGAAGGTAATGCTTTTGGTGATGCCGGTAGCCGTGTAGTGGTAGAAGAGTTCTTAGTTGGTGAAGAGGCTAGCTTTATCGTAATGGCCGATGGCACTAATGCTCTTCCGTTTGCAACATCGCAGGACCACAAGGCGCGCGATAATGGTGACCAAGGACCAAATACCGGAGGTATGGGAGCTTACTCACCTGCACCAGTAGTTACCGATGAAGTTTACCAGGCAGCGATGGAACAAGTGATCAAACCAACTATCGAAGGGATGATCAAAGATGGCATGCCATATACTGGGTTTCTCTATGCAGGACTTATGATAGATAACGGTAATCTAAAGGTTCTCGAGTTTAACTGCCGCTTCGGTGATCCAGAAACACAACCAATTATGATGCGTCTGCAATCTGACATGATTGAGCTGTGCAATGCTGCAATCGACAAGAAGCTAAATCAGCAAGAGATTAAATTCGATCCACGCCCATGTCTTGGTGTAGTTATGGCAGCTGGCGGCTATCCTACTGATTATAACAAAGGCGATGTGATCAGCGGACTTCCGACAATAGAGCTAGATGACGCCAAGGTATTCCATGCAGGGACTAAGCTGGAGGGTAATGACTCGTTAACCAACGGTGGCCGTGTACTATGCGCATGCGCACTTGGAGAGTCGGTTACTGAAGCTCAAAAACAAGCCTACAAACTAGCTAAGCAGGTTAAGTGGGATAATGTCTACTATCGTACCGATATTGGTTATCGAGCTATAGCAAGAGAGTTAAGCTGATTGAGCGTAGCCAAAATCACAGCACTATAAACAATAAAGGCGCCAATGGCGCCTTCGTTGTTTCTACTATATAAGAATTTTATTCATTCCAATCACCTGCGTTATCAATACCTTTAACTCTTGTTTTTTTCCCGTCACTGTCTATCGTATAGGTATAATAGCTAGTAGGGTTCTCTGCAACGGCTGTAATAGTTATACTAGGGCAATTCAATCCAGTACCACATTCAGCTTTAAATTTATAATACTCTCTGAGTGCATCATCGGAAGCGCATCTCAACGGAAGAACATCCTGAAGCACCTGAAGACCAATCGTCGGCATATACGTCTTATATTCTGTAAAATACTCTGTTTCAACAGTTATTGCAGATGCAGCACAAACCTTAGCATCCTCTTGTCGAGTTCGCTTAATATATTCAACATAACTTGGGATAGCTACAGCGGATAAAATACCGACAATGGCAACCGTTATCATCAGCTCTATTAAAGTAAATCCGCGTTGTCTCATCTGGGGCTCCAGTTATTGTTTTTATAATAATCTAAGTATTATTAATTATTTATTGCTATTCTTCAACTGCAAATTGACATGACTATTATTGAAAATAACTCTTTATTAGACGGTCACTTTTTGCTATTTTCATAATCGACCGCTGCAGGACCTTTTGGACGGGGTTCTTTTATTCAGTAGTCTTTTTAAAGTATAGAATATAAAACTTACATAATATGGGGAAAAACATGCAATCTAGAGGATTTACTCTTCTGGAGTTGCTGGTTACTGTTGCCGTAATGGGGATTATGGCAACAACAGCAATTCCATCATTCGTGGATATAATCAAAGATTCACGCATCTCATCCAGCCTGATCAATCTAAAATCTGACCTTTATCTAACGCGTAGCGCTGCAATCCGCTATAACCGACACGCAGTAATGTGCACCAGCAATACAGATAATACCAATTGCTCCGGTTCTGCTAACTGGGAGAAAGGATGGATGATATTTGTTGATGCCAACAAAGACAGAGAGTGCAATAGTATTGACGGTATATGTGAAGACGGGGGCAAGGTGATAAAGATCGGTAGCGGCACTACGAACAGTGACTTAAAGCTGCAAGGCTACAAACATCGCACCTACCGCATCCGCTATGACCCAGAAGGATTCAGTTATGCTTTTAACGGCAAAATTATAGCCTGTGATGATCGTGGTTTTGAAAAAGCCAGAGGGATTGTGATTTCCAATACCGGCAGGGTTAGGAGCACGGACGAGAATGATAAGTTGAAGTGTGAAAAATAGCCATCAAACCTACATCACGCAAAATGAAAAACCATGTCATTCCGTGCGGTGCGAAGCGCGTGATACGAAATCTAGATAATAATGGAGGTAGAGAAGGATTTTCGTGCGGTTCTCCCACACACGGCTTTTCAATCGGCTGTTTTCTCATCGGGACTTGCTCGCTAAAACATGAGATGTGTTCATGGTAAACAGCCATTGCTCTGCTAAGAAGCTATTAGACTAGTTGCATTGGTCATTCAGGCCTCGCCTCATTACTTTGGATTTTTTATTTGGCAGCAAAATCTGCATAGGTGTTATGCACTTAAAGGTTGAATCCGCGAGTTAATATTAAGCATATTCGATTAATTGATTGTTTCTATCAAGTAACATTATAGGTAAATAATGGCGCTGTATTCGTAAGAAATATCGATAGAATATGCTTCGTGGTTTCAAGTAATATCGTTACAAAAACAAAATTATCTTCCGCAGGAATGCTTTAAGCGAAACAAGCAATGGTAGATATAACCTACCATTGCACCTTACTTTTTAGTGCCACTTTTCTTCAAACTACCCAACTACAAAACCCCTACTGCATATTTGAGTTTTATCTTCGCCAAGGCTGCATCGTATTTAGCGTTGTAAAAGTTGCTACCACTTAACTCTCTTAACGCTTCGGCATCTAACACTTCACTATGAGTTGACATTCCGGCTGCATATTTTGCTTTGATATTGCGCAAGCTCTCTTCCGATTGCGATACCGCTTCTTTTACTGTTTCGATACGAACCGTGCTTTCATTCAAGGTTAACCAAGCAGAACGCACCTCTAGGGTTATCATATTATTCATGTCGCGAATCTGTTCATCCAGCGCGGCGATTTTTTTCATTAGTTCACTTTTTTTCTTGCCGCTATAGCCACCGTCAAACAGCTTCCACTGTACCCCTATGGTGGCAGACCACTGCCCCTCATATTGGGTGAAGCTGTTGTCTTGATATTTATAACCGGTATTGAATGATACCGCTGGCTTTACCCCTGCGCTGACCATATCTATATTTGCCATTAGCGCTTCTTTTTGGTTTTTAGCCTTGGCGAGTTCAACCCGATTTTCTTTTGCTAGTTGGGTAAACTTACCTAAGCTCCTTCCTGCTTCGACGTGGTCAATATCTTCTAGAGTTGCTTGGTACTCGAGCGCACGTCCAAGCAGATAGTTGTATTGAGCTATCGATATCTCATTTGCATTTTTCGACTGCAATACCGATTGTTTGGCATCTGCCAGTGAAGCTTGTACTGCCAACAGGTCACTTTTAGCTACCATCCCTTGTTTTAATAGCTGCTCTACATTTTTATGGTGCGACTTGAGACTATCTAATCGAGTCTCTGCAACCATCATCAAGCGCTGGGTTCTGAGGATGTTTATATAGCTTTCGGCAACTCTGAGTTTTATGGTGTTAACCAATTGTTGCCTATCTTTTTGCGCTATATTCAACCCTGCTTCCGCATTCTTAACGGAACCAGAAATCAATCCACCTGTATAGATTGGGACACTCATGCTCACACCATAACTGAGCATCTTCTCCTCACTTACCTGCATCTTCATTGGACCTGCAATTGATACCTGCGGATTATCCAACCAGGTATAACCTGTGGTTCCTACCACTGATGGCATTCTTTGCGATTTCGCCCCTTCAATCCCGTATTGAGCTGATTCAACCTGTCTCTCACTCGCCTTTATCAATGGGTTGTGTTTAAGGGCAATATCCCAGGATTGCTCGAGGTTTTCTGCTACAACTGTCTGCGCTGTCATTGCGGCTGCTAGCATTATTATCTGTTTTATTTTCATCTGTTTACCCCTCAACCTTTGCAGTTGTTTTTTTCTCATCCTCTTCCATTTTTACGCGGAAGAAGGTTGTATAGAGTACCGGTATCACCACGAGTGTGAGTATGGTGGCAAAGGTCAGCCCTGCCATAATGGTAACCGCCATGCCGACAAAAAATCGGTCGAACAGTAATGGCGCCATCCCTAGTACGGTGGTGAAGGCGGCCATCGATACCGGCCTGACACGACTCACCGATGCATCCAGTACAGCCTGGTATGGTGACTTACCATCTTCTATCTCTAGATTTATCTGGTCTAGCAGTACTATCTCGTTTTTTATGAGCATACCCGCCAGACTTAACATGCCTAACAGGGCCATAAATCCATAGGGAACTCCGAACAAGAGTAGACCTGCAGCAACACCAATAATAGAGAGGGGCAGACCCAAAAAGATTATTATCGGCTGACGAATCGCATTAAACAGAAATACCGATATAAGGAACATCAGGGTGAATGCAATCGGCACCTTTGCCATTAGCTTGGTTTCCGCTTCTTTGGAGTTTTCATATTCACCGCCCCACTCCATCTCATACCCCTGCGGGATCTCCATCGCCTCGATCTGTGGCCTCATTTTTGCAAATAGTACACTTGCATTACCCACCTTGGCGTCACACTGTGCGGTGATAGTTCTCTTGCGGTTTCTGCGCTTTATCACCTCGTCTTCCCATTCGATGCTCAGGTTATCTACCACCTGCTCAATTGGCACATATCTATTGGTGATGCGGCTATAGAGCTGAATATTTTTGATATCATCGTATCCGCGCCTCTCATTTTCTGGCGGTCTTACAATAATTGGCTCTATATCATCACCCTCACGATATACCCCGGAGATGGTTCCGTTCATGGTCATCGCTAGTGCTGCATTAAGGTCTGCTCTGGTGATGCCGGCGTTTCTTGCCTTGGCTTCTGCAAGTTCTGCCTTTACCACCTTCACCTTCTCACGCCAGTTATCTTTAATCACTTTGGCATTCGAGTCTGCCCGCATGATATTTTTTGCTTGCTCTGCTAGTTGACGTAATACTTTTATATCTGGACCACTAAATCTTGCCTCGATCTTAGCCCCTTCTCCCGGGCCTAAGGCAAATCTTTTTAGCTTTTTTTGAATATCTGGGTGCTGCGCATTTAGGTATTGCTCCACCTTTTGTATCTGTGCATCTATCTTGTGATAGTCATCTACTGTTACCAACACCTGCCCGTAGCTTCCATCTGCCTCTTCTGGCGAATAGGTAAGAATGAACCTGGTTGCGCCTTTACCTATAAATTGCGTGGTCGACTCCACCCCTTCTAGATTTCGGATATAGCTATCTATCTCTTCTAGACGTTTTGCGGTTGAGTCTATATGGGTACCATGTTGCAACCACACATCTACTAAGTATTGCGGCCTGCTGGAATCTGGGAAGAAGCTCTTCTCTACCTTGGTAAAGCCATAGAATGAACTAACAAGTACCGCTAACAACAAGGCGATGAATATGATTCTATATTTGATGCACACCTTGAGCAGACTGCGATAACCATCGTAAAATTTGTTGTCGTGGCTTTGTTTTATATGCTCACTATCCTGCAGAAACACAATACACAATAGCGGAGTAACCGTGATGGCCATAATCCAGCTCAGCATTAGTGATACTGCAATTACCTTGAACAGACTGCCGAGAAATTCTCCAGTTGTATCATTGGATAGTGATATCGCCGCAAACGCCAAGATCGCGATTATGGTTGCTCCTAGCAGCGGCCACATGGTTTCTTTAACCGTTTTGCTCGATGCCTCGGTTTTATCCATCCCTTGCTCTATTTTTATCACTATCCCTTCGGCGACCACAATGGCATTATCCACCAACATCCCCAGCGCTATTATTAAAGCACCAAGAGAGATACGCTGCAGACTTACACCCATAAGATCCATACCGATAAAGGTAGCCAATATGGTTAGCAACAACACTAAACCAATTAGAACCCCTTCTCTCAACCCCATAAATACTACCAATAGAAGAATAACTATCCCTAGGGCTTCAAATAAATTGAGGACAAAACCATCAACTGACTGTTTAACTGTTTCTGACTGAAATGAGATCTTATTCAGCTCTATCCCTGTAGGGATGTTTTCGCTAAATTCACCAATCTTTGCCTTTACAGCATCCCCCATCACCACCACGTTTCCGCCTGGGACAGTTGATACACCAAAACCAAGAGCCTTTTCACCATTAAATTTGATGTAGCTTTGTGCTGGGGTGTAATAACCTTTGTGGATGCTGTCGGCAATATCTTTTAGATATACCAGTTTATCCAGCGACCCTGCAGGAATCATGAGGTCACCAATATCTTCTACAGAAGCAAAGGCACCTGTTGTTCTTAGATTTATATATTCATCACCTACGGCTAACTTACCCGACTCGCTGACAATATTTTGCTGGTGTAGTGTTTGAAAAATGATATTTGGGTCGATCCCCAATTGGGCTAGTTTAGAGCGCGAGATCTCTACAAATACCACCTCGGTTTGCTCACCGGAGATATCTACCTTGGCGACATCTTGCGCCAACAGAACCTCTTTTCTAAGTTCAACTGCAAAGTTTTTTAGCTCTTTATAGGTGTAGCCATTACCGGTAATTGCATAGAAAACACCGAAAACGTCGGCGAAATCATCATTAA
The DNA here is from genome assembly GCA_033852155.1 of Gammaproteobacteria bacterium. Lineage (GTDB taxonomy): Bacteria > Pseudomonadota > Gammaproteobacteria > QZLD01 > QZLD01 > QZLE01. The sequence continues at coordinate 198,462 of JAWSVA010000003.1, forward strand.
CTATCGGAGCTTTGGCACCTTGAGGAAGATTACGTTCTGCTCCCTTAACTTTTCTTCTTAACTCATCCCATACCTGTGCAATTGTGTCTTTATCGTATTGGTCTTTTATATCCGCATAGACGATAGATAGACCTGACTTTGAGATGGAACGCACTTTGTCTATTTGTTTAAGCTGTTGTACTGCTGATTCTATCTTTTCTGTTACTTCCTCTTCGACCTCGGTAGGAGCTGCTCCTGGATATTGGGTGTAGATTACTGCGGTTTTAATCGTAAACTCTGGGTCTTCTAACCTTCCCAGTTTTTGATAAGAAAAGAACCCACCAACTATTATCATAGCTATTATTACGTAGGTAACGACTTTATTTTTTATTGCGTATGCTGCGATATCCATCGTTAATTCTCCTATTTAGATAGTTCTCTAATCTTGTCTCCATCGCTTAGTAGATTTGCACCTGCAACTACCAATTTATCCCCTTTTTCTATCCCTGCTAAGATCTCAATTCTGTCACCCACTATCTCACCAATCTTAACGCCTACCTTCTCCAAAATTTTCTTCGGGGTTACACGCCATACAAAATTGTTTCCACTTATATCGGGGAATACTGCTGCCAACGGAACAGTGATTGGTCCAATCATGAGTGTTTCTTGCTTTGGTGCGGTTAAAATTGTCGCCGTCATCCCTGGCAATACATTTAGGTCTTCCGGGCTATCCATACTCAATACCACACTGTAGGTTTGCGAGTATGGGTCTGCATCAGTACTTACTTCACTAAGCTGTGCTGCATAGTTTTTTTCCTGCGCGGCATCAAATACCACCCTGGCATTATCAAACTCGCTATCCACCCCTTTTATCATTAAAGATTCTGGTATTTGGATAACTACTTCTATAGCTGAATTATCTTGCAAGCTAACTATCGGAGATTTAGCCATTATATTCTCATAGTTTTGCACGTAACGTTTGGCTATCACTCCTGAAAAAGGAGCTATCAATTTTGTCTCTTGCAGCTGCTTTTCCAGTATTCTTGCATTTGCTTCTAATGCGTCCAAAGCCGCTTTTATCTCATCGTATTTTGCCTTGGCTATCACCTGCTGTTTATACAACTTCTCCGTTCTCTTATAGTTGAGCCTTACCTCTTTTAGCTTGGCTTTTGTTGCTGCCAGATTGTTGCGAAAATCTCTATCATCCAGACATGCAAGCACTTGACCCTTACTAACCTTTTCTCCCTCTTTTACATTCAGCTCAACCAGAACTCCGTGTACCTGAAATGCCATATTAACTCGCCTAACTGCTCTTACTTTGCCAGGAAACTTTCTATTATCGACATCTTTGCTAGCGGCTATGGTTTCGGTTTTTACCAATTTTTTGCTTTGTGTCATGCTGGCAGCATTTACCGAATTAAGACTAATTAAACCCACTGCAACTGCTGCTATTAATGCTTTAATTTTCATTTACCCACCTCAAAATTTTCTATATCTATTTTGTTATGCAGAATCCTTTCTGGCATTGGCAAACCCGCCGCGTTAATCATCGACGTCGCTGTCATTTTTATAGATTGGTTTAAAAGTTTTATGTAATCGCACTGCCCCTGCATCAACACATCGATAGGTTTGCGCAAGTGTAAAAGAAAGATGATTTGACTATATGTGGTAAAAGCCCAGATATATGCCTCCTCCTTAGAAGCATTTGGCTTAATACTTTTATATAAATCCATCACCTCTTGGTGTTTGGGGCGAAAATAATTTTCAACAATATGCTCGATCCCGGTGGCGTTATTCAAAACTTCCTGCAATATCAACCTCATATGCCACTCGGGATCTTCGGATAGAAACATCTCGTTATAACGACTAATTACATGCTCTAAGATTATCTCAGCCAACCCCTCACGACTTTCTAGGCGCGAGCGATCTTTTTCTATTATTGCGCATAGTTCACATTGCCTCCCATAGTCAAACACATGGTTTATCACCTCGAGATAAAGGCCTTCCTTCCCCCCAAAGTGATATTTAATTCCGGCGATATTCACCTGTGCCTTTTCAGCAATAGCGCGCGTGCTTGTACCATCGTAACCATGTTCTGAAAAGAGCTCACCAGCTGCATTGATAAGAGCCAACTTTGTATTTACACCATTCGTTTCCATAATTCACTCACAAATTCAATCAAACGTTTGATTTATTATTCAATCGATCGATTGAATTGTCAATTATTTAATTGAATACGGGTCAGTTTTGTGAATTGATTGGGGTTTTTGCTCTGCAATTAACAGGTTATAAAAATGTAAGGTAAATATAAAACTGAGGTGTTTGACCCCAAATGATTAAATATGGTCGGATAGATTATATAAAATGCACTCCCAAGCATAATTCAAGAAAGATAACATTCCAAATATTACTACACATGGGCGGGAATCCATTTGGCGCGGATATTATTGTCGAGATTCCATATAGTTTGCTCCCCACCTCAGTAATAACGCAAGTGAGTAAGCGGTAAGCTGGGGTTCGCCTTGGTTTATCCTGAGACTTTCGACTACGCTCAAGATAAACTAAAGTCGCAGGGCTCACCACTAACCTACATTATGATATTTTTCAATTATTCACGGATTGTCCGAATAGGTATGGTACGCTTTCAAATAATAACTTTTGATTATTGCGACTACTCTAACCCCAGCTCTTTTATCTTTCTGGTCAGAGTGTTTCTCCCCCATCCCAAAAGTTCAGAAGCTTCACGTTTTTTGCCACCATTGTAGCGCAGAGTGGTTTCAATAATTATCTTTTCAAAATTTGGCATTAACTCGGCTAGAATATCAGAATCACCAGACAGTAACCGCTGCTCCAGCCACTTTTCCAGCTCTTTTTCCCAAACTATTCCACCAGCAACTTCACCCGCTTCTTGCCTTAATTCAGGGGGGAGGTCACCCATAAGGATCTCTTGTCCAGATGCCATAACCGAAAGCCACCGACAGGTATTTTCCAGCTGTCTTACATTCCCAGGCCATGCATAGTTAACCATATATTTAATTACATCATCCGACAGGATTTTGGCCTCGACCCCTAACTCTTGCGATATTTTGTCAATAAAAAATCGCGCTAGTTTTGGGATATCTTCTCGTCGCTCACTAAGTTTTGGCAAATGAATTCTAATCACATTAAGCCGATGAAATAGATCTTCACGAAACTTACCCTGCTCCACCAAAATCTCTATCTTTTGATGGGTTGCAGCAATTACTCTTACATCTACCTTGGTACTAACATGGGCGCCAACTCTGTAGTATTCGCCATCTTCTAGTACGCGCAATAAACGGGTCTGCAATTCAGTGGGCATATCTCCAATCTCATCCAAAAATAGAGTTCCACCATCTGCCTGCTCAAACCGCCCTTTTCTAGCAGCATGTGCGCCGGTAAATGAGCCTTTTTCATGCCCAAACAACTCTGACTCCATTAAATCCTTGGGGATTGCAGCCATATTAAGAGCAATAAATGGTTTATCCACCCGAGGACTATGGCGATGTAATGCGTGTGCTACCAGCTCTTTACCAGTTCCTGATTCTCCATTAATCAGCACATTTATATGGGAGCGAGAGAGCCTACCAATAATGCGAAACACCTCTTGCATAGATGGCGCTTCACCAATCATCTCTTTTGTCTCTACCTTAGCATCACCACTATCACCAACCTGGACTTTAGATTGCCTTGAGTGTTCCCACGCTCTTTGCACCAAATTTACTGCTTCATCAACATCAAATGGTTTTGGTAAATATTCAAATGCACCGCTTTCATAAGCAGATACCGCTGCATCCAAATCTGAATGGGCAGTAATAACTATCACCGGTAAATCAGGGAAGTTTTCATTTATTTTCCCCATCAAAGTTAGACCATCTATACCCGGCATTCTTACATCGGTAACAATTACATCTGGTCTATTGAGTTCAAGCTCTGCAAGTATTCTTGAACCATTCTCATAAGTCTTAACCTCCATCCCTGCTTGCTTAAAGGTTTTTTCCAGTACCCAGCGGATAGACTTATCATCATCTATCACCCAAACCTTTGGTGTGCTATTCATTGTTTCTCTCCGTGTTCATACTCAAGGGGGATTATGATTGAAAATACTGTGCAACCTGGCTTGCTCTCGCATTCGATGATCCCACCATGCCGAAAGATTATTGATTGCGAAATTGATAACCCCAATCCTGTTCCATTTGGTCTACTGGATATCATCGGTAAAAAAATTGAATCCATTAACTCTTCATCTATGCCAGAACCGTTATCTTGAATATCAATCTTTACCGCTAACTTATATCTATGCGCACCTATGACCGCTTGCCTAACAACTCTGGTACAAAATAGAATCATGCCGCCAGTTTGTGCAGCCTCGACAGCATTACGACTAATATTTAAAATTGCCTGAATCAATTGGTCCTGCCAGATGTTCACATCAGGAATACTGGGGTCGTAGTCAGTGAAAAACTCAATATTTTTTGGGTTATCGATTAACAGCAGCTGACGCACATGCTCCAATACCTGGTGGATATTTATCTGCACTTTTTTGATAATGTATTTACTATCACCAAGAATACGCGAGACCAAGTTCTGCAGACGGTCGGCCTCCCCAATTATTATCTTGGTGTATTCCTTCAAATCTTCATCATCCAACTCTTTCTCTAGCAGTTGCGCAGCACCACGCAGTCCACCTAAAGGGTTACGCACCTCATGCGCTAAACCCTTGGCCAAATTATTCATCGCATGACTTTGAGCAAAAAACTGCTCCTCTTTGGTTATACGACGCTGATGGTCTATCTGCGAAATCTCTAATAAAATTTGATTTTCACCTAAGATGCTAACCGTATAATCAACCAACATTGATTTACCACTGACAAAGCTGATTGACTGCTCCCGAATGGTGCAACTTTGCTCTTCATCTACAGCAGAGACAATCTTTTCAATCAAGCTCGATTCATTCGTAAGCAGGTTGTTTAAATTTACATTTAATATCTGTTTAGCACTTATGCCAATAATCACTTCAGCATAACTATTCAAGTAGAGAATATGCATACTTCTATCTAGCAAGATAATTGCTGAGTGCAAACTTTCTAAAACCTGGTTTTTATCTACGCCATTCATCGACTTCTCATTATTCATATACATCTCTCTGCAAGCATCAGACCAAAGTATGTAATAGCTCTTTATATATACAAAAACTTGTTTTTAACTACTACGACCCAAAGGTCCCAAGCTCAATTATAGCTCATACATAACCAGCAACGCACTCATTTGGTGCAATAGTTTTTAAATGTCTAAACTTATTGTTAGCATCCTAGTTACGTTTTAACCATGGGATTTTGTCAGCTTTTTTTACACATATGCAAACATAAAACATGCCACCGACAGACAACACAGTGTTTTTGTTTGATTTTTATTTTTTGGCATTTATATTGCACATTAACCGCCACTAATAGTCTTATTATAAAAGGTAGTAAAATGTCTAAATTAATTCTAACTGTTGTTGTTCTTGCTCTAAGTGGGGTTGCAAATGCAACTGTAATCGATTTTGATGCTAGAGAATCAGCCAGCCTAACCTCTTCAGCATACTATTCTGAAGATGGGTTTACATTTATAAGCTCTGACACCGGCTCTTCAGCATTTGGATCTTGGGGATCTACAGATTCCAACTATACCGGCTCTGCAGCAATGTTTAACAACTTCGCAAATGAAACAACCATCCTAACTGCTGATAACGGTAGTGCTTTCGATCTTAACTCGATCGATCTTGCGGAGGTTTACAACAAAGATTCTTACGCTGCAACCGAGGTTATCTTCACAGCTACTCTTGCTGCTGGTGGCAGCGCTTCATACACAGCTATTCTTGACCTTGTATTTGGTAACCAGGCAGTTAACTTTGGTTCAGTATTCAACGATGTAACCAGCGTTAGCTGGGTTCAAACCTATGAATACCACCAGTTTGATAACCTAGTTATTAATGAAGATGCTGGCGAGATTCCTGAGCCACTATCACTAGCTATTCTAGGGTTAGGTCTTTTAGGTTTAGGTGCTGTACGTAGAAAATAATTCTACCTAGCAGCTTTTAGCAAATAAATTTAAAGCCTCCTACAACGGGGGCTTTTTTGTTTCTCCAAATATTAGTAAAATACCGTCCACCTTATATATCACCAACCTGGAATCAAATATGGCCCTTATCCAAATCAATAACCTCTCTGTTGAACACCTTCCTGGTGATGGCAAAAAAATGATCTATATCCATGGTGCTGGCGGCGGATCTTGGTATTGGAAACCGTTTATGAAATTTTATAATCAACGTGGTTTTGACTGCTACGCAATAAACCTACGCGGTCATGCTCCAAACCCTTTCTTGCCAACAATGGGTAGTACCTCTTTCTTTGACTATATAGATGATGTATCTGGTGTCATTGATGAGATTGCCAGTGAAAAATACATCCTCTTTGGCCACTCTATGGGTGGTTTGATTGCCCAACAATTCACAGCGGACAATCCAGATAAGGTCTCTGACCTGATTGTTATCGGCACAGCACCTCCAGCGCAGGTCAAGATCGATAAATCAGACCTCCCACACCTATCCGACCGTATCCGCGCCCACTTAATCAACTGGGGATTAAGGCATGTCGCCAAACGTAAAAAGCCTGTAGTCCCTGTTTACAGCGTAACTAAACGTTATATTGCCAATTGCATACCAAAAAAGGAACAGCGCGATTTTTTCCGCAAATTAGTACCTGAATCATCCAAAGTAGGAATTGAGGTTGCCGACGGCGATATTAATATCGACCTATCTCAAATACAAATACCCAAGGCTGTTGTTTGTGGTGATTTGGACTTTATGTCGGTAGCATCACTGCAAAAGCAGATAGCCGATATACATGATGCAGATTTGATTACCTACCCTAACCACGGCCACATGCTTATGATGGAACCAGGTTGGGAAAAGATTGCGCAAAGCCTGCTCGATTGGATGAATAATGCCGCAGAGGAGTAAGGTACTCCTCCTATCCGCATACAACACTCCCAGCCATAACTCCTGGTGCACAGGTCTTGTTGACAATTTTCCGCAGTTTAACTGGGAGTTTTTACAACTTACTCCCAGGTTTTTCTCCTGGAGAATACGCGGTAACCCATTAAGTTTTATCCACTCCTACACAGATAAACTAATACAAGATTATGATTTAATAATTGCTACATCCATGGTTGATTTAGCAACTCTTTGCGGACTTTTCCCTAATCTAGCTCGCTGCCGTAAAATAGTATATTTCCACGAAAACCAGTTTGCTTATCCACAACCACCAAACACCCCAGTTCGCCTTGAACCTTTAATGGTGAATCTATATTCAGCTCTCGCTGCTGACCTAATTGTATTTAATACCGAGTTTAATCGGCAAAGTTTTTTTTCCGGTGTTTCTGATTTTATGAATAAAATGCCGGACCATACCCCGCTAGATTATATTGAATCGATAAAAATAAAGACTCAGGTTTTACCTGTTCCTTTGAAGCAGCTAAAAACCAAGCCTCAGATAGAAAAAATTCCAAACTCAATAATATGGAACCACCGCTGGGAATATGACAAGAACCCAGAGGCATTTTTTGGTGCGTGCAAGATTCTAAAACAGCGTGGTAAAGATTTTAAACTAATTGTTATGGGGCAACAATTTCGTCAATCTCCAGATGTTTTTAATCAGGCAAAAGGACTGTTTGCAGAAAATATTATTTGCTGGGGAGAACAATCGACACATGACTATTGCTCATGGTTGACTAAAGGTGAGTTTGTTATCTCTACTGCTATACATGAGTTTCAAGGTTTAGCTGTAATGGAGGCCGTGCAGCATGGCGCCATCCCTATAATCCCAAACCGTTTAAGCTATCCAGAGATCTTTCCCACAGAGTATCTGTATACGGGAGATGAGGTGAAATTAGCCGACCATATGGAGCGGCTTTTCACCTCAAAACAGAAACCTGCAGCACCAAATATTGATGATTATACCTGGGATACTTTAAGGGACGAGTATTTGAGTTTGATTAAAGGTTAGTTTGAAAACCTTTTTTGTTTTTGTTGGGCTTCGTTTCACTCAGCACCAACCTATAGGCAAAGTATTTAGAAAGAGGTTTTCGCAGGATATTTATTCAAGATCAAGGCACAATTTGTAAAAAAGATGTTGAGCCCTTCGGCTACGCTCAGGAGGACCGCACGAATAGTGCGTGATTCATTTTTTTACGGGTTGTAACGCAGAGATTGGATAAATAGACAAGAAAATGGCGCACCCGAGAGGAGTCGAACCTCTGACCTCACCCTTCGGAGGGGTGCACTCTATCCAGCTGAGCTACGGGCGCATTTAAAATTAGTTTACCAGTCCACAATTAATGGACTGGCAATGTTTTTTAGTCGGCTAACCTTTCCAACTTATTTTCTAAATAGTGAATATTGGTGCCACCAATTTGAAATGCAGCATCCTCCATCAACTCTTTATGCAATGGAATATTAGTTCTAATTCCATCAATAACAACCTCATGCAAGGCGTTTCTCATGCGACTGATAGCTTCATCTCTATCACTTCCATAAGCAATCAATTTACCAATCATTGAGTCATAAAATGGTGGAATGGTATAACCATTATAGATATGGCTATCAACTCTAATTCCTGGACCACCAGGAGCGTGAAACTGATCTATCTTACCTGGCCAAGGAAGGAATGTTTTAGCGTCTTCAGCATTAATTCGACACTCAATTGCATGCCCAACAACCTTTACATCCTCTTGCTTGAATGACAATGGTAGACCACTAGCTATACGTAGCTGCTCTTTGATGATATCGATCCCTGTTACCATCTCTGTAACCGGATGCTCCACCTGAACTCTGGTGTTCATCTCAATAAAGTAAAAATCACCTTTCTCGTATAGAAATTCAAAGGTACCTGCTCCGCGATAACCAATTCTCTTACACGCTTCAGAACAAATTGTTCCTATTTTTTCACGCTCTTCATCCGTGATTCCTGGTGCTGGAGATTCCTCTATCACCTTCTGGTGTCTTCTTTGCATGGAGCAATCACGCTCACCGAGATGAACCGCATTACCATGCTCATCAGCTAATATCTGAATCTCAACATGACGTGGTGTCTCTAAAAACTTCTCCATATAGACTTCGCTATTGCCGAAGAAGTTACCAGCCTCTGTTTTAGTGATTATGATAGCATTCATAAGTGCAGCATCACTGTGCACAACACGCATACCGCGACCACCACCACCACCAGATGCCTTAATTATCACCGGATAACCAATCTCATTAGCTAAACGTAAATTCTCTTTAGGATCATCAGATAGGTTTCCATCAGAACCAGGTACACAAGGCACACCTGCTGCTTGCATACTGCTAATGGCAGAGATCTTATCTCCCATCAAACTGATAGTTGCAGGTTTTGGTCCGATAAAGACAAAACCGCTCTTCTCTACCTGCTCAGCAAAATCAGCACTCTCTGCCAAAAAGCCATAACCAGGGTGGATGCCAACGGCGTCAGTAACCTCAGCAGCACTAATTATCGCAGGAATGTTTAAGTAGCTATCTACTGCTGCATTAGGGCCAATGCATACAGATTCATCGGCAAGTCTTACATGGATTTGATCTCTATCAACCACTGAGTGTACGGCTACAGTTTTGATACCGAGCTCTTTACACGCTCTGAGTATTCTCAGCGCTATCTCGCCTCTATTGGCGATAACAACCTTATCAAGCATATTTCTGCCTCATTCTTTCTTCGATGATGAATGTTTTATGCAATAACGACAATTTTATTCGATAATGAATAACTGCTGGCCGAACTCCACAGGTTGCCCCTCTTCTACTAAAATAGAAACAACCTTGCCAGCCTTATCAGATTCAATCTGATTCATCATCTTCATGGCTTCGATAATACATAGGTTATCACCAACATTTACCTTTGAACCAATCTCGACAAACGAAGAAGCACCAGGTGTAGGTGAGCGATAGAACGTTCCAACCATTGGTGAATTGATAGTGTGACCATCAATTACCGTATCTGCTGCTTCAACCACAGCTTCCGGAGCAGGAATTACTGGTGCAGGAGCAATAGCTGGAGCGGCAACAGGTGCAGCTGCAGGCACTAAAGCTGAATATCTGCACAATCTTACAGACTCTTCACCCTCTTTTATCTCAAGTTCTGCTATTCCTGACTCCTCAAGCAGTTCTATGAGTTTTTTAATCTTTCTGATATCCATACTACTATTCCTTTATCTTTGATATCGCAGCTTGTAGTGCAAATTTGTATCCATCTATACCGAGGCCACAAATAACACCTTGTGCAATATCTGAAAAATATGACTTATGCCTAAACTCTTCACGAGCAAAGACGTTTGATATGTGTAATTCTATAAATGGTTTTCCGGATGCAAGAATTGCATCTCTAATGGCAATGCTTGTATGAGTAAATGCGGCAGGATTGATAATAATAAATTTTATTTCATCAGAAAAAAGAGCTTTTTGAATCTCTTCAACGATTAAATGCTCTGCATTTGATTGAAAACTTTTTAGACAGATATTAGACTTTTCTGCTAACTGCTCCAACTCAGAAACAACATCATCAATAGTAGTTTCACCATAGATATCTGGCTCCCTTTTCCCTAAAAGATTAAGGTTAGGGCCGTTAACTAATAATACTGTTTCCATCTGCGCTATCTTCCGTTAAATACTATGAATAAGCGACAATATGTCGCTATCTACGTTTTCCGTGTGTTTAAGTATAAAAGCAAATATATATTGCTCTAGTTTAAAGCTCATGTCCAGTAAATATAAACTTATCCGCCAAATAGTCACTTTTGTCAGCATTTTTACCGAAGATAGTGCGTTTTAACCTCCGAGAATATAACTCTACCCGTATCTTTTTACCCTTTCGAATTACCCAGATATTTGTAATACCCGGTTTTCCAAACTATTTCTGGTATTTGATAATGATTGTCTTAATATTATTTTCAGCTAAACGCAACCGAGTCTCATTTATATCATCCAATGTTTTAAATGGCCCAATCCTGACTCTATGCCATTTATCCTTTCCAATATTTACATTTTGGATGTTTGCCTCAAGCCCTATAAGCGCTAGCTTTGCCTTAAGCCTATCAGCATCCTGATATTTCTTAAAAGATCCAGCTTGAAGCAGCAGGCTGTTTTTAACAAATTTATTTGGAACAACCTTTTTGACACTATTTTTATTTACACTGCCAGAGTTATCCACCAACTCTTCCTCAGGTATAACAACCTCCATTTCCGGAAGGATAGTATAAAATTCAAACCTAGGGCGCTTATTCTTAACCTCTACGGGTATTGGTTCTTTCTTCTTTATTCGCGGTTTTTTTATCACTGTCTTAGCTTTATTTGCTACAACAGAAGTAGGATTTTGGCTAAGAAAATACAATCCATACACAAACCCGCCAAGCAAAATCAGCGCAAGAAGCAGAAGCTTAATTGGAAATTTCTTCGGCTCAATCTTATCTAGTTTCCTGCCGGAGTTTTTTAAATCCTTTGCTAACAACTACATCTCCTCAGGAGCGGATACTGATAATAGTTCTAGACCATTTTTTAACACTTGTTTTACCGAATTAATGAGAAGCAATCGAGCATTACGTAGATTATCATCAGCAACAATAAATACATGTGCGTTGTAATAAGTGTGCAGGTCATTCGCTAATTCACGTAGAAAATGACAAACCTGATGTGGCTCATAGCTTTTAGCTGCATTAACTATCATATCTGGGTATTTAGCCAAAGTTTTAATTATTTTTTGCTCTTGTTCTTCCGCTAAAAGCGCCAAATTTTGCTCAGCTATGGCCTGGTCATAGCTATAACCCTTATCCTTTAATTGACGCATAACACTGCACACACGTGCATGTGCATACTGAATATAATAAACCGGGTTATCTGATGATTCTGATTTTGCCAAATCAAGATCAAAATCCAAGTGCTGCTCGGACTTTCTCATCACATAGAAGAACCTAGCTGCATCAGTACCCACTTCTTCGCGCAGCTCTCTTAATGTGATGAACTCACCTGAACGAGTAGACATCTGCGCCTTTTCACCACCGCGATATAAAATTGCAAACTGTACCAATAATACTTTTAATTTTTCTGCATCTGAACCAGATGCTGTCATAGCAGCTTTTACGCGTGGAACATAACCGTGGTGATCTGCCCCCCAAACATCGATTATTTGATCAAAACCCCTGCTAACCTTTTGCAAGTGATACGCTATATCCGATGCAAAGTAAGTATATTCACCATTACTACGCTTTACTGCTCTATCCTTCTCATCACCAAACTCGCTAGATCTAAACCACAGAGCACCATCTTTTTCATAGATGTGACCTTGATCTTGAAGTTGCTGCAAAACTTTTTCAACAGTGCCGTCTTCAGTAAGGGATCTTTCAGAAAACCAGTTTTGGTAATTCACCCCAAAACCTTTCAAATCATCTTCTATATCTGCCAAGATAAGATCTAGTCCAACATCAAACACCTTGCGATAGCCATCTTTAAGTAACTCTTTAGCCTTAACTATTACAGCATCGATATATTTTTCTTTATCGCCACCATCAGTTTCATCTGCTAGTAAATCTTGCTGTAACACACCTAGCTCAACCTTAAACGCATCACCTTCTGCTGCACTCAACTGCTTTGCTATATCATGAACATAATCGCCTTTATATCCATTTACCGGGAATGGGAACTCAACTCCCAGCTGCTGCAGATACCTTATCCAAACACTTGCAGCAAGAATATCCATCTGACGCCCCGCGTCATTAACATAATATTCTCTTTGTACGTCATAACCCACATATGCAAGTAGATCGGCAACAGACGCTCCGTAGGCCGCTCCTCGCCCATGACCGACGTGTAGTGGCCCCGTTGGGTTAGCAGATACAAATTCAACCTGTACTTTCTTGCCGTAACCAAAATCACTTTTACCAAACAGCTCTTTTTTCTCAATAATTTGCGCTATAACCGAATACTTTTCATTCTCATTAATATAAAAATTAATAAAGCCTGGACCGGCAATTTCAATTTTAGATATTTTTTCTTGCGTACCAATTGCATCAATTATCAACTGAGCCAGCTCTTTTGGGTTTTTACCAGCAGCTTTAGCCATCTTCAAGGCTATATTACTAGCAAAATCTCCATGAGCTTTATCTCTAGTTCTATCGACAATAATCCCTGTGATATCACCCGATACCACCTCTTGTTGAATAAGAGTTGTTAATGCTACTTTAATTTGTTCTGCAATATATTGTTTCATTTTCTATTTTGCCACTGATAAAGCGTAAAATTATCCGGTTATTACGCATGGTTTCAACCATTTTTTTGTTTTTGTGACATTCTCCTTTACTTATTATGCCTAACTTCCTTTCACCTTTTGTTTTTTTATGTAAAATTAGATAAAAATTAAGGGATTGTTTATGAAAATCTTTGGTCTGCTTCTACCTGCTGCTTTAATAATTTGCACACCTCATGCAGTAGCAGGAAAGCTATACAAATGGATAGATGCCGACGGCAATGTAAAATATAGCGATCATGTTCCAGGTGAAGCAGCCCAGCAAGGTCGAAAAGAGTTATCTGACCAAGGGCGCGTTGTTGACGAAACAGGGAAAGCTCTAACACCAGAAGAGATTAAACAACGCAACTTAAGACTAACTGCTGAGCAAACTACTAAACGAGATGCAAAAAAATTAGCAGTCAAATATAAGCAAATACTTAAACTTTATTCAGATATCCATTTTTTAGATAGTGCATATAAAGTTCGCTTAGAATCTATTGCGACTGCAATCACCATGTCGAAAGATAGAATCGAATCTATGACTAAACAACGTGAGGATATTATTAAAAGAGTTTTAGTAATAGAAAAAAGTAATCCTCGTGTTCCAACAAAATTCTACGCTGAAATTAAAAAAATTGATAACAGCATTATGGAGCAGAAAAGCGTCATCACTGAAAAAAAGCAAGAAACATTAGATACAAAAAAATTACACCAAAATAAGAGAACTCTTTTTATTGAAGCTAAAAAATGGGAAGAAGAGACCAAAAACTAGCGCCCTTTGGTTAAAATTCAACCTATTTACTTCCCTCACACCCTTTTTTCTGCCACAACCAAAAGCGACCACCTGCATTTTACAACAAAGTGGCCACCAAGGGTTATAGTTGTGAATTTACACCTATATTTTCTTACACATCCAAGTTTGAAACGTAAAGAGCGTTTTTCTCAATAAACTCTCTACGCGGCTCCACCTGATCTCCCATTAGGGTTGTAAATATATCATCAGAAGAAACCAAGTCCTGAATTTTAACCTGAAGCAAAACTCGGTTAGTAACATCCATCGTTGTTTCCCAAAGCTGACTTGGATTCATCTCACCCAAACCTTTATAGCGCTGAATCTGGTGTCCCTTTTTCGCATCAACCATTAACCAATCAACAACCTGCTTAAATTTAGTTACTGACTCTTGCTTATCTCCCCTTTGAATCCACGCTCCATCTTCTAGCAATCCATCAATAGACTTTCCTAAATGACAGATGCCAATGTATTCAGATGATGAGAAGAATTCAGGGTGGATACAAATCTCACCAACAATTCCATGTGTTCTTCTAGTTATGTGAATAGCAAAATCATGCCCTTCTGTCTCAGTATCGAGAGTAGATGTATACGACGATCCTTTCGGTAAATCACTATTTACTTGCTGCATCAATTTTTCAAGCCATACCTTCACAGCACCAGAATCAAATACTTCTTCACTTTTTAGCTGTTCAAGGTGCATCATTTCACTCAGCAAGTGAGCATCATATCTCTTACTTAATCTCTCAATAGAGGCATTAACAGAAAGGAATTTACGAACCAAAACCTCTAATGCCTCACCACTCAATGCAGGAGCATCTGCATTAACATGCAGTTCAGCAGAAGAGATAGCTAACTGTAAAAGATACTCCATCAACTCAGCATCATCTTTTACATAAGTTTCTTGCTTACCCTTCTTAAGTTTATAAAGAGGTGGTTGTGCAATATAAATATGTCCATTTTCTATCATCTCTGGCATTTGACGATAGAAAAATGTTAACAATAATGTACGAATATGCGCGCCATCAACATCAGCATCCGTCATAATAATGATGCGGTGATATCTAAGTTTTTCTAAATTAAACTCATCTTTACCAATTCCACAACCAAGAGCTGTAATTAATGTCCCCACCTCTACAGATGAAAGCATCTTATCAAAGCGAGCCTTTTCAACATTAAGAATTTTACCTTTTAGTGGCAAAATAGCCTGAAACTTTCTATCCCTTCCTTGCTTAGCAGAACCACCAGCAGAGTCACCCTCCACCAGGTAGATTTCACAAAGAGCAGGATCTTTTTCCTGACAATCAGCAAGCTTTCCAGGGAGACCAGCAATATCTAAAGCGCCTTTTCTACGCGTCATTTCACGCGCTTTTCTTGCTGCATCTCTTGCTCTTGCAGCATCAATAATCTTTGAAACAATACCTTTTGCTTCTGCAGGGTTTTCCAACAAGAAATCATTTAGCTTATCTGCCACAACAGATTCAACAATTGTTTTCACCTCAGAAGAGACCAACTTATCTTTAGTCTGGGATGAGAACTTAGGATCAGGAACCTTAACCGACAAAATAGCCGTCAACCCTTCTCGAGCATCATCACCACAAGTGGCAACCTTATCTTTTTTAGCCCCTTGGTTTTGCTCCATATAAGACTTCAAGGTTCTAGTAAGCGCCCCTCTAAACCCAGCCAAATGAGACCCACCATCTTTTTGAGGAATATTATTAGTAAAGCAATAAACATTTTCCTGGTAAGAGTCATTCCACTGCATAGCAACCTCTACACCAACCCCAGACTCTTCAATCGAGGTGTTGCAATAAAACACAGTTTTATGCAAAGGGGTTTTTTTCCTATTCAGGTGCTCCACGAATGATTGAATACCACCAACATACTCAAAAATATCTTCGCGATCATCGCGCTCATCTACCAAATGAATCCTTACACCTGAGTTCAAAAATGACAGCTCGCGCAATCTTTTTGATAAAATCTCATATGAAAACTCAACAATCTTAAAGGTATCTGGGCTTGGTTTAAAAGTTACTTCGGTACCAGATACTTCTGTTTCCCCAATCTCCTTTAATGGGGCCTGCGGCTCACCATGTTTATATTCCTGCTGGTAAACCTTACCTTTCCTACGAACAGTAAGGCGTAGATATTTAGATAATGCATTTACAACAGACACTCCAACACCATGCAAACCACCAGAAACCTTATAGGAGTTATCATCAAACTTACCACCTGCATGCAGCACAGTCATAATAACTTCAGCAGCAGACCTCCCCTCTTCCTCGTGCATATCAACAGGTATTCCACGGCCATTATCTGAAATAGAAACTATTCCACCAGTATGAACCGTAACCTTAATCTCTGAACAATGGCCAGCTAAAGCCTCATCGATCGAGTTATCTACAACCTCGAAAACCATGTGGTGCAAGCCAGACCCGTCATCTGTATCACCAATATACATACCTGGTCTTTTTCTAACGGCATCCAGGCCTTTTAAGACTTTAATATTCGAGGAATCATATTCTTGTGGCATCTAAATTTCCCTTAAAATAAACTTTTGTGAATTATATCATCTTTTTAACATTTCCGTGTTCCACGTGGAACAAACGACAACTATTTTTTTCAACCTGTTTTTGAGCAGCATTAGCTGCAGATGTAATAAACGTTTGATTGCCAAATAAAGACAACTTATCTAGCGCAATACCCAACAGGTCAATAGAAAAATCAGAAGTGAAATCATCAAAAAGCAACCATGGGTTGTTCCCAGAAAACTCTTTTATCTGTGCCGATTGGGCAAGAATAAGATAAAAAACCAGCAATTTAGTTTGGCCGCGAGAAAAATTATCTTTTACATCTCTACCACTAGCACTAACAGAAAAGTCAAAACGGTGTGGTCCATAGCGAGTAAAGCCATAGCGCAGATCTTGATCAAAACCTTTTTCAATAGCTTCAACCAGACAATCGTAGCGCCCACAACCGATGTCATTATTAAACATGAATTCAAGAGAACCAAAACCATCAACAGATAGATCTCTAACACTATGTTGAATTTTATCCAGCAGATTAGTGCGGAGCTCTAATATCATAGAACCGCTTTCAATAAGATCCACATCCCACGCTTTAATCAAAGATTCAGAGGATTTTGATTTAATGGCGGCATTGCGTTGCTTCAGAGCTCTATCGTATTTTGAGAAGTAATTAATAGATTCTGGTTTCACGTGAAACACACACCAATCTATGAAATTTCTTCTGGTTTGTGGTGGAGCAATAAAAAGTCGTTGCTTCTCTGAGCACATCACTAATGACGGCAACAAAAGAGATAACTGTGAAGCCTTCTTTACAACGGAGCCATCAATGGTGGCTCGGCTTTTATTTTTAACTCTATTAACGGCAATAGTATGATCGATTGAGTTATCGCTTTTTGCAGCGACTGCATTAACAGATAACCACTCTTGATTATAGGCAACAAGATTATCCAGATCAGAAGTACGGAAAGATTTACAGCAACTAAGGAAATAAACGGCTTCTAAAAAAGATGTTTTGCCTGCACCATTATCACCAGAAAAAAAATTTATTCCTGGTGACAGCTCAATTTGCGAGATATTAAGCTCACGAAAATTTTGTAAATTCAGTTCCTTGAGGTACATCTACACCCCTAAGAGTATCGAATGCTTCAAGAAACTAAGCTTAAAGCAAAATAGATGAAGTTGCATTTTACAAATGGCTTCATAAAAACTATAGGCGCATCGGCATTACAACATAACGATTGTTTTTCTGTTCACAACCAGAGATTAAACAACTGCTGTTTGCATCAGCAAACCCAAGTTCAACAACATCCTCATTAACACAGCTTATTGCATCAAGAAGATAGTTAACATTAAAACCAGCTTCAAAATCAGCTTGATTATAATTAATCATTATCTCTTCTTGGGCTTCTTCCTGTTCAGGATTGTGTGCCTGGATTGAAAGGTTATTTTCAGAAACAGAAAACCTAACCCCTCGATACTTTTCATTAGAAAGAATCGCAGCTCTAGTTAAAGCCTTTTTAAGGATCTCACGGTCGATAGAAATAATCTTTTCACCAATAACAGGTATCACTCTCTCATAGTCAGGAAACTTTCCATCGATGAGTTTTGAAGTAAATCTAATATTACCAATTTCAGCTTGAATATGATTAGAACTCAACTCAATAAATAATTGATCATCACTATCATCAAGAAGTCTCTGCAGTTCAATCACCCCTTTTCTAGGGATAATTACCTGATGATTATTTTGAGAAGCCGCTTCCTGAAAAAGATCCGAGAGAGCTAAACGATGACCATCAGTAGCAACGGTACGTAATTTACCAGAAGACACCTCTAATAGTAATCCATTCAAGTAATATCTAACATCCTGTAAGGCCATGGCAAAAGAAGTACTATCAAAAAGTTTCTTAAGTTCGGCTTTAGTAGCTTGGACTCTAATATCAGCAGATATATGCTCAAGCGAAGGAAAATCATCGGCAGGTAGAGTAGACAAAGAGAAGCGACTTTTACCCGAGGTAACTGTTGCCCTATCATTTTTAATGTTGAAATTTATTTGTGATTTATCAGGAAGATTTTTACAAATATCTAAAAGCTTTCTAGCTGGAAGAGTTGTTTCACCAGGTTCAGCTACAGAGAGATCTTCAACAAGAGTAGAAACCAGCTCTACCTCAAGATCAGTACCTGTAATAACTAATTTATCCAAAGTTAAATTGAATAGTAAATTTGAAAGCACAGGTAACGTTTGACGTCTTTCAATTACACCGCATACCGATGATAAGGATGTAAAAAGAGATTCTTTTGATATACAGAATTTCATTCTTGATTTTCCATTTAATATAAATAAATCTTATATGTATTTTAATTTATTTTATTAAGTTCGTCACAAAACAATTTAAATACAACTAAACACCTTATGATTCAAAAAGTTACCCTTGTATAAACACCTTGATAATCTGTAGGTAAATATAAAACATCTTGTTGATGAAATGTGGATAACAATCTTAAACCGACAAATACTCTATTTTTAAACAACTTATTCACATCAAGTTGAGAGGGTTCTCAACAGGTTATTATAATCCTCTTCAAACCTAGAATCAGACGAAACCAACTCAATAACTTTCTTACAAGCATGAAGAACAGTTGTATGATCTCTTCCACCAAAAGCGTCACCAATCTCAGGCAAACTATGGCTCGTTAACTCTTTAGCAATAGACATTGCAAGTTGTCTTGGTCTTGTAATCGACCTGCTTCTTCTTTTAGAAAGAAGATCAGAAACACGAATTTTAAAATATTCAGCTGTAGTTTTTTGAATATTTTCAATAGTAACGAGTTTATCCTGAAGCGCTAAAAGATCCTTTAATGCTTCCTTAGTAAAATCAACAGAAATAGCACTACCGGTAAACTGTGCATTTGCGATAACACGCTTCAATGCACCTTCAAGTTCTCGAACATTAGATCGAATTCTCTGGGCAATAAAGAAAGCAACTTCATCAGGGAGATCGATACCAGCTTGTTCTGCCTTAGATAAAAGAATCGCTACTCTAGTTTCAAGCTCTGGTGGTTCAATATGTACGGTAAGACCCCAACCAAATCTTGATTTAAGCCTCTCCTCTAAACCATCAACCTCTTTAGGAAACCTATCGCAAGTTAGAATGATTTGCTGATGACCTTCAAGTAATGCATTAAACGTATGAAAAAACTCTTCCTGAGAACGCTCTTTTTTAGCAAAAAATTGAATATCATCAATAAGCAGTGCATCCAAACTTCTATAGTGCCTTTTAAACTCATTTATAGAGTTACGCTGCAAAGCGCGCACCATATCAGCAACAAACCTTTCAGAGTGCAGATAAGCAACTTTAGCTCCAGGGTTTTGCTGAACCATGTAATTACCAACAGCATGCATTAAATGGGTTTTACCAAGACCAACACCACCATAAATAAATAGAGGGTTATATGCCTTACCTGGATTTTCAGCTGTTTGCAAAGCGGCAGCACAGCCAAGCTGGTTAGATTTACCATTTACAAAAGTATCAAATGTAAAAAGCTTATTAAGTTTTGATTTTTCTAAAGATGGTTTTTCTTGTGATCTGATCTGCGTGTTGCTTATAGCTGGTTGAGATTTTTTTAGTGGCTTAGGAGCACTAGGTTTCGACCCAATCTCTAAACTTACCAAAGAGACGCTATCGCACAATTCAAGGAGTAAAGATTCAATTCTAGATAGGAAATTATCCTTCACCCAGTCACGCACAAACTTATTAGGAGCGAGCAACTTTATTTCATCACTATTAATCACAACCTGAAGAGGCCTAACCCAGGTATTAAGGTCTTGCTCCTTTATAGATCCTTCAAGACGTGACAGGCACTTTTTCCAGATATCTTCCACTACACATAAACCTTGGTGATTATAATTACAAAACTAGCGCTGCCCCAAAACAATTCAGTAGGAGCTTAATAGGATACATTTTTTCTTAAAAGCAAATGAGGCGCAGTTATCAAGTAAAAATCAAACTGGAATATACTAATAAGTGGCCCTGTATATAAATATTTAGCCAGTTAGCTATTGTAAATTAAAAACCAATAAAACCATAAACAATTATTCTGGATAAGGATATATAGAGCAGACTCAATATAACCACTAGTAATAACCTTAACTTATTAAGCAATAACCAACTGATATTCACAACTTAAAACAAATAATAATAACTTGTTTAAAACCCATGTGATTTCATGTGTATAAAATGTACAGAAAAGACGTATTTAAATATTAAACAAAGTTATCCACAATTCATTAACACCATATTTTATGCTTACTGACAAACTTTTAACTTAGTTATACATCAGTAAAATTTTGAATATTAAGCAAATAAATAATAATAACTAAATATTTGTCCTCACTTAATAATATAAATTAAAATACATATAAGATTTATTTATATTAATAAATAGTAACGAATTCAAATTAGACTATAAAAGTATAACCATTACCGAATAAATTAATTTACCTTTAATCGACTTTAAACCACTAAAGGGTTAAGGTTATATAAAGTAAAATATCGATATGGTAAAACCCAAATTAAAATACATACATATTGTGGTTAAAGCGGAGAAAAGTTGATTAAAGACACAACGCAATAAATTGAATCCCTATACCGTTAAAAAAGAAGAGTTTTTTATTGACAAAAACAGTAATAATCAGTAAATTTACGCGCCTTATTCGAATCTAGTTTGTTTTTACCTAACAGCAGTGAGTCTCTAAAATGAAAAGAACATTTCAACCAAGTCGTCTAAAACGTGCTCGTACACATGGTTTTCGTGCTCGCATGGCAACAAGAAGTGGCCGTAAGGTTCTTAATGCAAGAAGAGCAAAAGGCCGTAAGCGTCTTTGCCCTTAGTCTTAAGCTTTTTAAATTACCTTAGAGTTTTCCCTTAGGTGAATAAGAGCCAAGAAAAAAGCGACAATGAATATAGTTATCCTCATTCTAAGAGGGTAACTCGTCCGAGAGAGTACACGGAAGTATTTTCTAAAAACAAATATAGATCTGGCGATAACTGCTGGCTGCTTCTAGCCAAACCCAACAACCTTAATCAAAACCGCATTGGATTAGTCATATCAAAGAAGGTTTCAAAGAAGGCTGTTGTTAGAAATAGATTAAAAAGAATAATAAGAGAAAATTTTCGCCAAAAAAGCAATACTGAATTTAGTGGTTTTGATATAGTTGTCATCGGTAGAAGTAAGGCTGCTGTAGTAACTAATCAAGAGCTAAATAGTTCTTTTGATAATCAATGGGTGCGGATTGTCAAAAAAGCAAAGCGGGGCAATTGAAAAAATGCGTAAGTGTTTATTGTTTATTATTAAGGTCTACCAAAAGTTGATCAGCCCCTTTCTTGGATCTAATTGTAGATTTTACCCATCATGTTCCCAATATACTTATACCTCTATTGAGCGCTTCGGAGCGATTAAAGGTGGCTGGTTGGGACTCAAACGAATTTCCAAATGTCACCCCTTTCATGAAGGTGGGGTGGATATGGTTCCCGAACAAGACTTAAACTCAGGTGATATCAATGGATAATCAAAGACTATTTTTATTTGCTGCTCTGGCGCTAGTATTGATGTTGATTTATCAGCAGTGGCAAGAAGATTACAATCCCGTAGTTATAGCTCCAACTGAGCAGGTAACACAGACGCAGGATCAATTTACAGAGGATGAAGTTATCCCAGATGCTCCAAGTCAGGGAGTTACCAGTACTGGAGCAAGAGTAGAGGCAGCTACAGCCACAACAGTTAAAGCAACATCGCAGATTGTTGAGGTTATCACTGACCAGTTTGAGATTATGATAGATACCGATAAAGGAAGTGTGGTTGAAGCAAAACTACGCAATTACTCGGTTTCACTTGAAGATCAAGATACACCAATAGCAATTTTGAAGGATGAGTTGGAAGGATTACTTTCAGCGCAATCCGGATTAACCCCAGCAAAAGGTCAATTAGACGGAATCAAAAAGCCAGTATTTACCGCAGAAAAAAAGCGCTATGCTCTGCAGGAAGGGGTAGATGAATTACGTATCCCTTTAACGTGGGTTGGTGATGATGGCCTTGAGTTAACCAAAACTTTCGTTTTTACACGCGGCAGCTATCTGATAAATATTGAGCAAAAGCTACAAAATAATGGCGGCCAAGAGTGGTCAGGTTCTTTCTATGGAAGATTGAAACAAATCCCTCGAAATTTAGAAGAGCCAGGCTTATTTAGTGGCGCTAGATCGTTCACTGGTGGAGCCCTATCGATTGCTGATAAGAGTTATCAAAAGGTTTCTTTTGATGATATCAAAGAGGATTGGTCTAAAGAGTACAGTGGAACCAAAGGTGGTTTGATTAAATCTAAAGGTGGTTGGACAGCGATGATCCAACACTACTTCCTTGCTGCGTGGATACCATCTCAAGAAGATGTTAACTACTATTCAACAGCATATTCCACCAAAACAGATTCTCACTATATGACAGTAACAGAAGCGCAAAAAAACGTTGCTCCTGGACAGTCATATACGTTTAAGCATGGATTATATGTTGGCCCTAAGGTGCAAAATATCATGAAGGAAATTGCACCGAATCTGGAAAGAACAGTTGATTATGGCCCACTGTTTTTTATCGCTGAACCATTGTTTTGGGCTCTGGATAAGATACACGGTGTTTTAGGTAACTGGGGTTGGGCAATTATTGTATTAACCTTCTTCCTTAAACTACTGTTCTTCAAACTTTCTGAGAAGAGTTATAAATCAATGGGCAAGATGAAAAAGCTTGGGCCCAAGATGAAACAAGTTA
Source organism: Gammaproteobacteria bacterium (assembly GCA_033852155.1). Taxonomy (GTDB): domain Bacteria; phylum Pseudomonadota; class Gammaproteobacteria; order QZLD01; family QZLD01; genus QZLE01. The sequence goes on from JAWSVA010000003.1 coordinate 221,919, forward strand.
AAGAGCGCTATGGTGATGATAAACAGAAAATGAATCAAGCGATGATGGAGCTCTACAAGAAAGAGAAGGTAAACCCACTGGGTGGTTGCCTACCAATTCTGGTACAGATGCCATTCTTCCTATCTCTTTATTGGATGTTGATGGAAACAGTAGAACTTAGACAAGCACCGTTTATGTTTTGGATTGTTGACCTATCAATCAAAGATCCATTCTTTATTTTGCCAATAATCATGGGTGCAACCATGTTTATTCAGCAAAGGCTAAATCCTGCGCAGATGGACCCTACACAACAGCGCGTAATGATGTTGATGCCAATAGTATTTACCTTTATGTTCCTATGGTTCCCTGCTGGTTTGGTTGTTTATTGGGTAGTAAACAATATCCTCTCTATTACTCAACAGTGGATCATTAATAAGCGTATTGATAGTGGTGCTTATGATAAAGAAAAGAAGCCTAAAAAAGCTAAGCTAGCGAAAGCTAAAAAATAGAGATGGCGCTAGATCGGAACGACACCATTTGCGCAATTGCAACCCCTCCAGGTATTGGAGGGGTTGGCGTTATTCGGGTATCAGGCTCTGATGTTATTCAAATATCAAAACAAATAACCCAGAAAGACCTTAAGCCCCGCTTCGCAACCCATACACTCTTCAAGTCTGCAGATGATGCAACCATCGATGATGGGATAGCAATCTACTTTCCTAATCCAAACTCATTTACCGGTGAAGATGTTTTAGAGCTACAGGGCCATGGCAGTCCAGTGGTTTTAGATATGCTTCTAGACCGACTAAATCAGCTTGGGGCAAGAATGGCTCGCCCAGGTGAGTTTTCTGAAAGAGCATTTCTTAATGGAAAGATAGATCTAACTCAAGCAGAAGCTATAGCCGACCTTATTGAGAGTTCAACTCAACAAAGTGCTCGTGCAGCGCTGCGTTCTTTGAGTGGTGAATTTTCCCAACAAGTACATGACTTGGTTGAACAGTTGATCTACATCCGTACCTATATTGAATCTGCTATCGACTTCCCAGAGGAGGAGATAGATTTTCTTGCTGATTCAGATATTGGGCAATGGATAAAAAAATTAAAGAATGACCTATTGCTATTACTAAAGCGAGCCAAGCAAGGGCGACTTCTGCGTGATGGGATGAACATTGTTTTAGTAGGGTCTCCAAATGTAGGTAAATCCAGTTTAATGAATAAGCTTGCTGGATATGATGCAGCTATTGTTACCGAGATAGCTGGAACTACGCGCGACACTCTTAAAGAGCATATAAGCATTGATGGAATGCCAGTACATATCATCGATACCGCAGGTATCAGAGAGACAGAAGATCTGGTAGAACAAGAAGGGATGAAGCGTACCTGGGGCGCGATAGAAAAAGCAGACAGAATTCTATTAATCATTGATAGCGATGAAAATCTGAATCTAGCAATAGATGATATCCATAAAAAATTACCGGAAAACCTACCGGTAACCATAGTGCGCAATAAAATAGACAGAGAAAATAAACAGCCACAGATTTTAAAAACTGAACAGGCAACCGAAGTATTTATCAGCGCCAAAACCGGAGAAGGTATCGACCTTCTTTGTGAGCACCTCAAGCAAACCATGGGTTTCAACGAAACGGATGATGGAGACTTTATTGCTCGTCGTCGTCACCTTAATGCTCTCCAGCAAGCTCTATACTCAATCGAGCAGGCACAACAACAGTTTGATGTAAACATGGCAGGAGAGCTTGCCGCCGAAGATCTGCGCATAGCTCAACAGCATCTATCTCAAATCACCGGGGAGTTTACCTCTGATGACCTTCTTGGTGAGATATTTTCCTCGTTTTGTATTGGAAAATAACAGTCAAAACCCATAACCCGTTGCTAATAAAAGGGGTTTCAACTAAAATCCCCTACCCTGTTTTTCTGTGAATCAAATAAAAACAGCTACAATTCCTATATTTTTATTTAAGTGAAGAGAGCGATGGATCATCCTGATCAGTTTCAAGTGATAGTTGTTGGTGGCGGACACGCCGGAATTGAGGCTGCTCATGCTGCAGCTCGTGTTGGTTGTAAAACTTTACTCTTAACCCATTGCATTGAAACTATTGGTCAAATAAGTTGCAACCCATCAATTGGTGGCATTGGTAAAGGTCACTTGGTAAAAGAGGTAGATGCCCTTGGTGGCATCATGGCTAAAGCAACAGATAAGTCAGGAATTCAGTTTCGCACCTTAAACCAAAGAAAAGGGCCGGCAGTAAGAGCTACTCGTGCCCAGGTAGATAGAAAACTCTATAAAACCGCAATAATGGAAGAGCTTGATAAGCAGGAAAATATCAAGATATTTCAGCAGGCAGTAGACGATCTTATAATTGAAAACGATAAGATTGTTGGTGTTGTGACCGAGATGGGGTTGAGCTTTAAAGCCGATGCTGTTGTGCTTACCGCGGGAACCTTCCTTAATGGTAAGATCCATATCGGGATGAATAATTACGAAGGTGGTAGAGCCGGAGATCCATCCGCAATAAAGCTATCTAAAAACTTACACGAAAGACCATTCCGCATTGGTAGATTAAAGACCGGAACACCTCCGCGCATAGATGGTAGAACTATCAATTGGGAAAAACTGATACCACAACCAGGAGACTTCCCTACTCCAGTGTTTTCTTATTCTGGAAGTGTGGAACAACACCCGCGCCAGGTCAGTTGCTATATAACCCACACCTCGGAAGAGACCCATGACATTATTCGTAGTGGATTAGACCGCTCTCCCCTATTTCAAGGGGTGATTGATGGTGTTGGCCCAAGATACTGCCCATCGATTGAAGATAAGATCACCCGCTTTGCCGATAAAAATTCACATCAGGTTTTTGTTGAGCCAGAAGGGCTTGATACTCATGAGGTTTATCCAAATGGAATATCAACCAGTTTGCCATTTGATATTCAAGATAAGTATGTAAAGTCGATCAATGGTTTTGAAAATGCATTTATTCTGCGCCCTGGTTATGCGATCGAATACGACTACTTTGATCCGCGTGAATTGAGACATTCACTAGAAACCAAACTTGTTGATTCTCTCTATTTCGCTGGACAAATAAACGGAACCACCGGTTATGAAGAGGCAGCGGCACAAGGCCTGATAGCAGGGATGAACGCTGCTTTAAAAGTGCAAGGAAAAGAGCCGTGGACTCCAAAAAGGGATGAAGCATATGTCGGGGTATTGATAGATGATCTAATAACATTAGGGACAAAAGAACCTTATAGAATGTTTACCAGTCGTGCTGAATACCGCCTTATTTTACGTGAGGATAATGCCGACCTGCGCCTTACTGAAAAAGGGCGTGAGTGCGGAGTAATACCCGATGAGCAATGGAAAAGATATTGTGAAAAACGTGATGCAGTTGAGAAAGAAAAACAAAGGTTAAATGAAACCCTAATCCATCACAACAACATCCCAAAAGAGAAGCAACAAGAGTTGTTTGGTACCGAATTAAATAAAAATTATAAAATTTCAGAATTAATTCGTCGCCCTAAAGTAACTTATGCAGCACTTAGTGAGCTGGAAGAGTTTGGTGAACCAGTTGCTGATCCAAGGGTTGCAGAGCAGGTTGAGATACAGGCCAAGTATTCTGGATATATAGATAGGCAAAAAGAAGAGATAGAGCGTAGCGCACGTTATGAAAGCATGAAAATCCCGCATACTACCGATTACAGTAAAGTTATTGGACTATCAAATGAGGTGCGCGGCAAGCTTGAGGATCATAAACCAGAGACCATTGGCCAGGCATCAAGAATATCTGGAGTAACTCCAGCAGCAATATCATTGGTATTAGTGCACTTAAAGAAAAGCTCTGTACAAAGAGAAGGGTAAGTATGAAAGGAGTGTGCTTAGGGTGAACTTCAAACCATTCGTACTAAGCTTATCAAAGTGTAAAATTTGTATAGAGATTTCTAGATTTAATTTTCCTTCCCCTGAGCTGGGCTTAACGGCTTAGCCAGCTTACTTTAGTTTAAAATAACCCGAAGCTAATCCCAACAAAACAATCACAGCAAACAAAGTCAGACTGTTTGTAATATGAAGAGAAAAAATGGAACAATTAAAACAAATTTTAAATGAAGGGATAGAAAAGCTAAACCTGACTCCAGAACAGATTCAGTTGGATAAACAGCTTAAATATATCTCTTTGCTGGAAAAATGGAATAAAGCTTTTAATCTCACCGCGATTAAAAACCCAAAAGAGATGGTAATACTCCATACCTTAGATAGCCTTGCCGTTCACCCTTACATAAAAGGCCCAACAGTATTAGATGTTGGAACAGGAGCAGGAATTCCAGGTATACCGCTTGCATTATGCTTTCCAGACATCCATTTCACCCTGCTTGACAGCAATGGTAAGAAAACTCGCTTTATTCAGCAAGCAGTTATAGAGCTAGGAATAAAGAACGTAACGATAGAAAATTGCAGAATTGAAAAGTTGGCAGATGTGGATGGGTTTGAGCAAATAATATCTCGTGCATTTACTGCGACTCAAGACTTTGTTGATTTGGTAAATCCATATCTAGCACCACAAGGAGAGATGCTAGCAATGAAAGGGTTGGTTCCAGAAGGTGAGCTAAAGCAAATTGACCATGACATTTTCACTGCAGAAGTGATAACCTTAAACGTCCCAAAGCTAGAAGCGCAACGGCATTTGGTATGCATAAAACGCACATAAGTAGTAAGGAAACACTAATGGCAAGAATAATCGCTGTTACCAACCAGAAGGGTGGCGTAGGAAAGACCACAACTAGCGTAAACCTGTCTGCATCACTTGCAGCATCTAAAAAAAGGGTACTGCTACTAGATCTAGATCCTCAAGGAAATGCATCTATGGGATGCGGTGTAGATAAATATCAGGCAGTAAATACCGCGTGTGAAATGCTTCTTGGAGAAATTGGAGTTAGAGAATCCATTGTAAAAGTAGATGGTGGATTTGATGTAATTCCATCCAATACAGACCTCACAGCAGCAGAAGTAGCTATGATGGATATGCCACAGCGAGAGCAAAAGTTGCGCCTGCAGTTGGTGATTTTAAAAGATGATTATGACTTCATAATTATCGATTGCCCACCATCACTAAGTCTACTTACAGTTAATGCTCTTGTTGCAGCAGATGGCGTATTAATCCCAATTCAGTGTGAATATTATGCGCTTGAAGGGTTATCATCTTTACTGGATACAGTAGATAAAATAAAAAATGCAGCTAATCCAAAGCTTGAAGTTGAAGGGATGCTTCGCACCATGGCTGATAATCGTAACAACCTATCTAATGAGGTTGGCGCACAATTGTTGAAGCATTTTAAAGAGAAAGTTTATACCACAATTATCCCCAGAAACGTCAGATTGGCAGAGGCACCAAGTCATGGAATGCCAGTAAACTTATATGATAAAACATCTCGTGGTGCAGTTGCTTATCGAGCATTGGCTGCAGAGATGCTACGTAAGATGATGAAGGCAAGCTAAAGGTTTGTCACAGAGAAAAAAGAAGTGAGGGAATAGATAGATGGCTGCAAAAAAAAGAAGCCTGGGCAGAGGGCTTGAATCTCTATTAGGAGCTTCAATTGTAGAGACCGCAAAAGAGGCAAGCGGCAATGATCAACTTAAAGATATCCCAATAGAACAATTGCAGCGCGGGCAATATCAGCCACGTATAGATATGCGCCAGGAAACCCTGCAGGAGCTTGCAGACTCTATAAAAGGGCAAGGATTAGTACAACCGATAGCTGTTCGTCCAATAGGCAAAGATAAATATGAGATCATTGCTGGCGAAAGGCGCTGGAGAGCATCGCAACTTGCTGGTTTACAAACAATATCTGCAGTAATTAAAGATGTACCAGACAGTGCCGCAATTGCGATGGCATTGATCGAGAATATTCAACGGGAAAACCTAAACCCTCTGGAAGAGGCAATGGCTCTGCAAAGGTTGATAGAAGAGTTTGATATGACCCACCAAATGGCTGCAGATGCTGTTGGTAGATCAAGGGCAGCCGTTAGTAATTTACTTCGTCTGCTGGATCTACACCCATTTGTTAAAGAGCTTGTTGAATTAAGAGAGATAGAAATGGGTCACGCTCGAGCCCTACTTTCACTTTCAGCAGAACAGCAAAAAACAACCTCAAAAATAATTGCAAGCAAGGGTTGTTCGGTGCGAGAAACCGAAAAAATTGTCAAAAATATGCTTCAAGGTGCAGAAAAAAGCACTGCAAAAGTAGAAAAATCAGATGCAAATATAAAGCATCTTGAGAACAGCTTATCTACAAAACTAAATGCAAAAGTAATGCTACAACATAGCAGTAAAGGTTCAGGTAAATTAGTTATACATTATAACGATTTAGATGAGCTAGATGGAATAATAGATCATATAAAATAACAAGTATTACAGTGTGAAAGCATGTAAAAAAAACATAAAAAAACTGATATTAGCAGCAAAAAAAAATAAAAAAAATGGTGGGGTTTTTGTTGCTGAGCAGAAAAATTGCCCTTATGATATTCGCAGGTCGAATACATAGGATCGAAGAATTGCGAATCGAACAGAACTTTTTGGGAGGAAAGGAAATTCGAATTGTAGCTTCGGAAAAGCCATCAACTAAGGAGCGATCCAGTGGTTAGTGAGCAACCTAGGTATTCAGCATTGAGGGTAGTTTTGATTCAAATCATAATAACCCTGATTTCCAGTGCGCTGTTCTACCTGTTTCAAGATATTGAATCGGCAACGGCAGGACTCATCGGTGGGATTTCTAGTACGCTTCCTCACCTGATTCTGGTTTTCGTTATGTTTGCCGGAAAAGGATCGAAAGATCCAAAAGCAGCTCGGAAATTGTTTTTTTTCGGAGAAGCTGTGAAAACGGTTTTAATTTCAACTATGCTGTTAATAGTTGTAATTTATATAAAACCCAAAATGTTACCGATGCTAGCAACTTTTGCATTAACATACGTAGCGTTTTGGATATCACTAATGCGTACAATGGTATCTAATATACCGAAGGAGAGTTGATATCTATGTCTGGTTCAGCCTCAATGACAAGTAATGAGTACATACTGCATCACTTGACACCACTGAGCACAGGTGAAGGCTTTATGAAGCTTCACATCGATACACTCTTCTTTTCTATCGTTCTCGGTATTGTCTTCCTCGTTATCTTCAGAATAGCTGCTAAGCGCGCAACATCAGGTGTGCCTGGGCGGTTACAAAATTTCTGTGAGATCATGTTCGAGTTCGTAGAAGCTCAGGTTACAGAAGTTTTTCATGGTCACCCATCAGTACTTGCCCCAATCGGGTTAGCAATTTTTTGCTGGGTATTCCTGTTTAACTTAATGGATCTAATACCAATTGATTACCTACCCGCTGTTGCCGGCTGGATAGGAATTCCTTACCTCAGAGTTGTCCCTTCTACAGATATTAACGGAACCCTTGGTGTAGCATTAGGTGTATTTGCAATAGTTTACTTTTTTGGAATTCGACAGAAAGGTATAAAAGCCTTTGCTAAAGAATACGCAACAGCGCCATTTGGTATCTTTTTGATGCCATTTAATATAGTGCTGAGAATGGTTGAAGATTTAGCTAAACCTTTCTCACTAGCACTTAGGCTTTATGGAAATATGTATGTTGGAGAGTTGTTCTTCATCCTAATGGCGTTACTGCCATGGTGGGCACAGTGGCCAGCCACACTGCCTTGGGCACTATTCCACATATTTATTATCACGTTGCAAGCATTCATATTTATGATGTTATCACTCATCTATATGAGCATGGCGTTTGACTCACATTAGTCAAACACCTAATTATTTACTATGTTTCAAGTGTTTTTAGTTATTAACAATCTTTTTCATTAGGAGGAAAGATGACAGGTACAGATCTTATAATTCAGCAAATCGGTGCAGTGAGTTACATCTCAGTTATCGCAGTTGCAATCATTGTTTCAGTAGCTGCTGTAACAACAGGTGCTGGCTTCTCATACCTAGGCGCTAAGTTCTTTGACAGCTGTGTACGTCAACCAGAGCTTATGCCTGACCTACAGGTTAAGCTTTTCATTATCGCGGGTCTTGTTGATGCGGTATCTATGATCGGTGTTGGTGTAGCGATGATCTACTCATTCAGTAACCCAGTTATCTCAAGCTTAATCTCAGCTGCAGCACAAGTTACAGCTGGTGGCTAACTAGTACGTTTTATTAATCAAGTCTTTTTAAAGACTTAAATATATACGTATTAAAGATTAACCTTGGTACACAAGGGGACTTATTAGTGGAAATTAATATTACGCTTATAGGGCAAACCATCTCATTTATGATTCTCGTGATCATAACTGTAAAGTGGATATGGCCACCATTATTTCAAGCGATGGAAGAACGTCGCAAGAAGATAACTAGTGGTCTTGAAGCTGCAGAAAAGAGTGAGGTTGAGCTCAAGAATGTTCAAGATAAAGTTGCTGAGATGCTTAAAGAAGCAAAACTCGAAGTAGCTGAAGTTCTTGAACAGGCAAATAAAAGAAGCGCTGAAATCGTAGCTGAATCTAAAGAAGCTGCTCGGGTTGAGGGCGAAAAGATTATAGCTACAACTGAAGCACAAATTGAGCATGAGATTAAGCAGGCTCAAGAAAAACTTCAGAAGCAGGTATCCCAACTTGCATTGGCTGGCGCAGAGAAGGTTATCGCAAGAGAGATCTCTGCAAAAGATCATGAGCAGATGCTGGATGATCTGGCTACCCAGATATAGGGGCAAACTACTATGGTAATAACAGCTGGTATTGCTCGCCCCTATTCAAGGGCCATCTTCGGGATAGCTCTTGAATCTGGAGAGTTTCAGCAGTGGTCAGATATGCTTCAAGCTTTGGAAATGGTTACCATCAATGCACAGATGGTAACAGTTATTGATAGTCCAAAGCTTGATAGTGATGAGCTTGCACAAATTGTTGTGGAAGCTTGCGCGACAGTAGTATCACTGACCGAACAATCCAAAAATCTCATCAAGATACTCACCAACTTTGACAGACTTAGCGTTATCAATGATATTCGATCCCTTTATGAAGATCTTAGGGCAGAAAAAGAGAAGACCATAACAGTTAAGGTTACCTCAGCTTCTGATCTAACAGATTCTCAACAAGAGAATATAATAAAGGCATTGATATTAAAGCTTGATCGTAAAGTTACTTTAGAGTGTAAAACTGATGAAACCCTGCTTGGCGGAGCTATTCTGCGCGCAGGAGATCTGGTCATCGATGGCTCCGTGACGGGAAAGCTAAAAAAACTGGCTTCACAGTTAAGTTGCTAAGAGGAATTATAAGATGCATCTGAACCCTTCAGAAATTAGCGAAATTATTAAAAAAAGGATTGAGAATTTCAGTCCTGCAGCTGAATCAAGCACAGAAGGCACGGTTGTTACACTGACTGATGGTATTGCACAAATACATGGCCTTGAGTCAGCAATGCAAGGTGAAATGCTTGAGTTTCCAAACAACAAGTTTGGACTAGCGCTGAACTTAGAGCAGGATACCGTTGGTTCGGTTATCCTTGGTGACTATAAATCTATCTCAGAAGGCGATTCGGTAAAATGCACCGGAAAGATTCTTGAGGTGCCGGTTGGTGAAGCACTACTTGGAAGAGTTGTAGACTCACTCGGTAATGCAATCGATGGTAAAGGCGATATCAAATTTACCGAGATGTCACCAATCGAAAAAGTTGCACCTGGTGTAATCGCACGTAAATCAGTAGACCAGCCAGTACAAACAGGCCTAAAGTCAATTGATTCAATGGTACCGATTGGTCGAGGTCAGCGTGAGCTTATCATTGGTGATAGACAGACAGGTAAAACAGCTGTTGCTATTGATGCAATTATCAACCAGAAAGATTCTGGAGTTAAATGTATATATGTAGCGATTGGCCAGAAGGCATCATCTATCGCTGCTGTTGTGCGCAAGCTAGAAGAGCATGGAGCAATGGATCACACCATTATCGTTGCTGCGACTGCTAGTGCTTCTGCTGCCGAACAGTATATTGCACCCTACTCAGGTTGCGCGATGGGAGAATACTTCCGCGACATCGGTGAAGATGCATTAATTGTATACGATGATTTAACTAAACAAGCATGGGCTTATCGTCAAATTTCCCTACTACTTCGTCGTCCACCAGGGCGAGAAGCATATCCTGGGGACGTATTCTATCTTCACTCAAGACTTCTTGAGCGTGCAGCGCGAATCAATGCAGAATATGTAGAAAAGATTACAGATGGCAAGGTGAAAGGTAAAACAGGATCACTTACTGCCCTACCGATTATTGAAACCCAGGCTGGAGACGTATCTGCGTTTGTACCAACCAATGTAATTTCAATTACAGATGGTCAGATCTATCTTGAAGCCGACCTATTTAATGCAGGTATCAGACCTGCCATTAACCCAGGTATTTCGGTGTCTCGTGTAGGTGGTGCAGCACAAACCAAGATCATTAAAAAGCTTGGTGGCGGTGTTCGTCTTGCACTGGCTCAATATCGTGAGCTTGCTGCATTTGCGCAGTTTGCATCTGATCTTGATGATATAACCAGAGCACAGCTTGAACGTGGTAGAAGAATTACCGAGTTAATGAAGCAGAAGCAGTATTCACCATTGGGTGTAGCTCTGATGGGTCTATCGCTGTATGCGGTTGAAGAGGGTTATTTCGATAAGGTCAATGTTGAGCAGGTTATTCCTTTTGAGACTGCTTTGCATCAGTACTGCAAGGATAACAACCCAGATCTGATTAAGGAGATCAACGCGAGTGGTGATTATAATGATGATATTAAAGCGTCATTTAAGAAGATCACCGAAGACTACGTTGCTACACGTCCTTAATTAACCGGGAGCATAATCGTGGCAGGTGCAAAAGAGATACGCACAAAGATCAAGAGTGTACAAAGTACGCAAAAGATCACTAGAGCAATGGAGATGGTTGCTGCAAGTAAGATGCGTTCAGCTCAGAAACGGATGAATGCAGCTCGACCATATGCCTATAAGATCAGAGATGTTATAGGGCATTTGGCACAAGCAGAGATCAAGATAACCAATCCATTTCTTGAAGAAAGAGAGTTAAAAAAGATTGGTTATATCGTTGTAAGTTCTGATCGTGGCCTTTGTGGTGGTCTGAACAACAATCTGTTTAAAGCGATAGTCAAGGATATGGAAGCTACAGAAGCTGAAGGTATAGAGAATGAAATCTGTACCATAGGCAGCAAGGCATCCGGGTTCTTTAACAGCATCAATGCAAATGTAGTTTCCCATACAGCTCAAATAGGTGATAAGCCGACAGTTGAGCAGCTAATTGGTATCGTCAAGGTTATGCTTGATAAATATCGAGATGGCAGTATTGATAAACTTGTTATCTCGTATAACAGGTTCGAAAACACGATGACTCAGGCTCCAACTCTAGAAACAATTCTTCCATTGGTTCCAAATGAAGAAGAGATTAGGAGCTATCCATGGGAGTATGAGTTTGAGCCAAATGCAGAAGAAGTTCTAGAATACTTACTATGCAGATATATCGAGTCATTGGTATATCAATGTGTGGTTGAGAATGCTGCCTGTGAGCAAAGTGCCAGAATGGTTGCGATGAAGAGTGCCTCTGATAATGCAGGTGATATTATCGACGATCTTCAGCTTATTTATAACAAAGCGCGACAAGCTGCAATTACACAAGAGATTGCAGAGATTGTCGGTGGTGCGGCGGCCGTATAGGGTCTGCTGCGAAATTGAGTAAAAGAGGACTTAGCAAATGAGTTCAGGAAAAATAGTTCAGATTATTGGTGCGGTTGTTGACGTAGAGTTTCCAAGAGACAGCGTGCCTAAAATTTATGATGCCCTGATTGTTGATGAGAACAATTTGACCCTAGAGGTTCAGCAACAAATTGGTGACGGTGTTGTAAGAACTATCGCAATGGGTACAACTGACGGTCTAAAAAGAGGCTTGGCTACTAACAATACAGGTATGCCAATTCAAGTACCTGTAGGTAAAAAGACGCTAGGTCGTATCATGGATGTTCTAGGAACACCAATCGACGAAAAAGGTGAGATCGGCGAAGAAGAGCGCTGGTCAATTCACAGAGACGCCCCTTCCTATGAAGATCAAGCTTCAACAACAGAGCTGCTAGAAACAGGAATTAAGGTTATTGACCTTATGTGTCCGTTTGCAAAGGGCGGTAAAGTTGGTTTGTTTGGTGGTGCTGGTGTTGGTAAAACAGTAAACATGATGGAGCTTATTCGTAACATCGCGACTGAGCATAGCGGATATTCAGTTTTTGCTGGTGTTGGTGAGCGTACTCGTGAGGGTAATGACTTTTACCATGAGATGACCGATTCAAACGTAATCGATAAGGTGTCTCTGGTATATGGCCAGATGAATGAGCCTCCAGGAAATAGACTTCGTGTAGCTTTAAGTGGTTTGACCATGGCGGAATATTTCCGTGAAGAGGGTCGTGACGTACTATTGTTTATCGATAACATCTACCGTTATACACTTGCTGGAACAGAGGTATCTGCGCTTCTTGGTCGTATGCCATCAGCGGTAGGATATCAGCCTACACTAGCGGAAGAGATGGGTGCTCTGCAGGAGCGTATTACATCTACCAAGACTGGATCGATTACATCTATTCAGGCGGTATATGTACCTGCGGATGACTTGACTGATCCATCACCGGCAACAACATTTGCTCACTTGGATGCGACAGTTGTACTTTCACGTAATATTGCTGAACTAGGTATTTACCCTGCGGTAGACCCACTTGATTCAACATCGCGTCAGCTTGATCCACTAGTAGTTGGGCAAGAGCATTATGACACAGCGCGTGCGGTTCAAGGTATGCTTCAGCGTTATAAAGAACTGAAAGATATCATCGCGATTCTAGGTATGGATGAGTTATCTGATGAAGATAAGCAAACCGTATTCAGAGCCAGAAAGATCCAAAAATTCCTATCACAGCCGTTCTTTGTAGCTGAGGTGTTTACTGGAAGTCCAGGTAAATTTGTTTCTTTAAAAGAGACACTTTACGGATTCCAGGGAATTGTGAATGGTGATTATGATGATCTACCAGAGCAGGCATTCTACATGGCTGGTTCTATAGACGAAGTTATGGAAAAGGCAAAAACCTTATAACCGCCTATCATCTTTAACTGATAGGGAAGTGAGTAGCATATGGCAACGATTCAGGTAGAAATAGTAGCAGCAGAAGAGAATATCTTCTCTGGAACAGCAGAGTTTGTAGTTGTTCGCTCGCAAGGCGGAGAACTAGGGATTCTGCCACGCCATGCTCCTTTGATTGCTAGACTGATTCCTGGTTCTGTACGTGTTATTAACGATGACGGGAAGAATGAAGAATCATTCTTTGTTTCTGGTGGAATGATAGAAGTGCAGCCAGATCAGGTTACAGTTTTAGCAGATACAGTGGTTAGAGCTGATGATCTAGATGAAAAGGCTGCCCATGAAGCACAGGAAAGAGCTAAATCTACACTAGCTGATCCGGCGCGTAAAATGGGTACTGATTATGCTAAAGCAAGGACAGCTCTTGCAGAAGCATCAGCCCAGATCCAGATGCTTCAGCGTATGCGTAGAGCACATAAAAATTAATCACAGTTATTTATCTAGCTTGATTTAAAAAAAGGGGTTATTTAACCCCTTTTTGCTATTGTGGGTGTTGCCCATACAAAAGATAGAGTATTTTGGAATTGCTGATACCTTAAACAGCAAATAACCTATAAAAAAGCATGATACACAGAGTAATTTCCCCAATATGACCTTTTTATTGTAATATTCTTCACAATCATGGAGTTCAATAACCTAAATCATCTCGCATCTATCATCGTTTAAGTTTATTATACCTACACTTTTTGACTTCTCATAAATCTATAATGCTTTGCATATGTTGATGTAATATCAATATTATTGCAGCCAAATTATCAGTATGTCATGGAAAAAATGGATTGATGAGATTAAAGAAACGGAATAAAAATGGAGAAAAAAATGGGTTTAAGTGTAGTTATATTGGCAGCTGGAATGGGCAAAAGGATGAAATCAGACTTACCTAAGGTTCTGCATCCAATTGCTGGAAAACCTATGGTTAAGCATGTTATTGCTGCTGCAAATAATTTGAATCCAAATAAGGTAGTAGTGGTATACGGCCATGCAGGCGATAAAGTAAAATCCAGCCTAAGTGATCTTGATGTAGCATGGGCAGAACAAACCCAGCTCCTTGGTACTGGTGATGCAGTAGCACGCGCAATTCCACTGTTAGATGATCAAGATACTGCTTTAATTCTTTATGGTGATGTACCACTTATAACCAGTGAGACTCTAACTCGTCTTATGCTAGCAAGTGAAGGCAATAATGTTGGTTTATTGACTGTAAATATCTCCAATCCTCGTGGTTACGGACGTATAGTGCGTGATGGATCTGATGGTCCAGTTCAGAAAATTGTGGAAGAGAAGGATGCCAGCGCAGCAGAGAAATGCATCAACGAGGTTAATACTGGTTTGATGAGTGTTGGTAAACAGCAACTGGAAAAATGGTTAAATAACCTCAACAATGATAATGCTCAAGGCGAATATTATTTAACAGATATCATTGAGATGGCAGTTGCTGAAGGTGTAAAAGTTAACGCTGTAAACCCAGAAAGTGAAGCTGAAGTAACAGGAGTTAACGATAAGTTACAACTGTCTCAGTTAGAGAGAATATTTCAACAAACAAAAGCAAATGAACTGTTGAGAGATGGCTTGTACCTTTTAGATCCTACCCGCTTTGATATAAGGGGAGATATTGAGTTTGGCAATGATAGTTCGATTGATATCAATTGCATCATTGAAGGTAAAGTAAAACTCGGTTCTGGCGTTACAATTGGTCCAAATTGCATAATTAAAGATGCAACTATTGGTGATAACACTCAGATCAATGCAAATAGTATTATCGATAATGCGGTGGTTGGAAAAGGCTGTAAGATTGGGCCATTCGCTAGATTGCGCCCTGATGCTCACCTAAAAGATGAAGTACATATTGGTAACTTTGTCGAAGTGAAAAAATCAACTATTGGTAATGGATCTAAGGCTAATCATCTAGCTTATATTGGAGATGCTGAGATCGGTACTAAATCAAATATTGGTGCCGGAACAATTACCTGTAATTACGATGGTGTGAATAAATCCAAAACCATAATTGGCGATAATGTATTTATTGGGTCTGATACTCAACTGGTAGCCCCAGTAACTGTTGAATCTGGTGCGACAGTAGCAGCTGGCGCAACCATCACTAAAACAGTTCCTGCTGGGTCTCTGGCGATAACCAGAACAGCGCAAAAAATATATAAAGATTGGCCAAAGCCAAAAAAGAGATAAATTGTATAAAGTGCCCTTCGGCTACACTCAGGGAACTTTGTAAGATAAATTAAGTTAACAGAGCCCTTCGACTCGGTTCAGGATAAATTAAGGTCGAAGGACTCAGGATAGAATTAGTTAAGCATTTAAAACAAGGTGACTTCGACTACGCTCAGCCAGCTTGTTTTAAAATTTCCCAGCCCCCTGAGCGTAGTCGAAGGGTAAGGGAAATTTTTATAGAGATTAAACAATAGGTAAAGAAAATGTGTGGAATAGTTGGTGCAGTAGCTCAAAGAGATGTAGAACAAATCCTATTAGAAGGGTTAAGAAGACTAGAATATCGTGGATATGATTCAGCTGGTGTTTCCATAATTGCAGGTGAAAATATTGAGCGCTGCCGTACTCTAGGCAAGGTTCAAGTACTAGCAGATAGCTTGGCTGAAAATCCACTTAAAGGTGGAACAGGGATAGCGCATACTCGATGGGCAACTCATGGTGAACCGTCTGAGATTAATGCTCACCCACATATGGTACGTCAAGATATGTCAGTGGTGCATAATGGCATCATTGAAAACTATGAAGAGCTGCGTGAAGAGCTACGCTCAGAGTTTTATACCTTTCCATCACAAACTGATACCGAAGTGATTGTAAATTTGATACACAAGCATAACCAAGAGGAAAAAACTCTACTGGATGCTGTGAGAAAAGCAGTTGCAAGGCTTGATGGAGCTTATGCCTTTGGAGTTATATCAAAAGATGAACCGAACCATATTGTTGCTGCGCGTTTAGGTAGTCCTTTAGTTATTGGTGTAGGTATTGGTGAGAATTTCATAGCGTCTGATGTAAATGCTCTACTCCCTGTAACGCAGAGATTTATCTTCCTTGAAGATGGTGATGTAGCTGATATATATCAAGATCATATAGAGATTTTTGATGTAGATAATAACCGTGTTGATAGAGAGATAAGAACCTCAAGTCTATCTGCTTCTGCTACAGAAAAAGGTGAGTTCCGCCACTTTATGCAGAAAGAAATTCATGAACAACCAACATCTATCAGTAATACACTTCAAGGTAGAATAAGTAACACTAAGGTATTTGAAAATATCTTTGGCCCCGGAGCAGATGAGAAATTTGCCAAGGCAGAAAGAGTAAGAATCATCGCTTGTGGAACCAGCTACCATGCTGGCTGTGTAGCTAGATACTGGTTTGAGTCGATTGCTAAAATTCCATGTGAAGTAGAGATCGCTAGTGAATACCGTTACAGAGCGCATGTAGTTACACCAAATACCTTGTTTGTAACCATCTCCCAATCTGGTGAAACAGCAGACACATTGGCAGCGCTTAATCTTGCAAAAGAAACAGGCTATCTAGCAACTTTATGTGTATGTAATGTACCGGAAAGCTCGCTAGTAAGGGAATCCGATTTCGTACTGATGACTAATGCAGGTCCAGAGATCGGAGTAGCATCAACTAAGGCGTTTACTACACAACTTACAGCCCTGCTTCTTTTGGTTACCTCCATGGCAAAAAATCACGGACTAACAGAAGAAGAGGAGGAGGAGATAGTATCCTCACTATGTCACCTGCCTCAGGTTCTGAATGAAGTACTTAAGCTTGATGCTCCAATCAAACAGCTATCAGAGATGTTTGCTGATAAGGATCACTCGCTTTTCCTAGGGCGCGGCACCATGTACCCAGTTGCAATGGAAGGGGCGCTTAAGCTAAAAGAGATCTCCTACATCCATGCAGAGGCATATCCAGCTGGTGAACTAAAGCATGGTCCACTAGCACTTGTGGATGAGAATATGCCGGTGATAACTGTAGCGCCAAATGATGAACTTCTGGAAAAACTAAAATCCAACCTACAGGAAGTTAAAGCCCGTGGTGGACAGTTAGTTGTTTTTGCAGATGACGGCACTGGATTCAGTGAAGATGAGCAAACCACAGTGATGAACATACCTGCGGTAAGTGATGTGGTATCACCAATTGTTTATACATTGCCACTACAGATGCTCTCTTATCACGTAGCTGTTCTAAAAGGCACCGACGTTGATCAGCCGCGTAATCTGGCAAAAAGCGTTACCGTAGAATAAGTTACCACAATATTTCCCGTACCTTTGGCCACCAAGCTCCATAATGGTAGCCAAAGGGTGCGGAAAGCATGCAAGCACTCAGGTCGTTACTAAACACCTTGACACCCACCCATTAAAAACTCTTTGAGCACCACTCATAAAGCCCCTAAACTCCTGTTATCAAGTTCCCTGAACGCCATCCATAAAGATCCCTTGAGCATTGGCCATTAAGTTCCCTGAGCGTAGCCGAAGGGTCTGCGCCACTCTGCCCAAAGGCCTGCTGCACTCTGCCGAATAGCCAACAAACATAAACGTCATTTGTATATACTATGTCTTGTATTTTCGGCAAATAAAATTTCAACTTGTGATCTGCTTACCGCTAGGCTGCAGGTACTGCGTGCAGTAGAGGTGTGAGCTTCTCAAAAAAAGAAATTTTCTCTAATATTAGAATGCCACTCTATTATCTTGTTTTCTGCTGATTTGAGCATAGTTCAAATCACCCTCAATTCCATTCAATTTGCCGCCATTACCCGATATATTTATGTAATTGTTCATAATTATAAATACTTATTTAATCAGTTAGTTATGTTGAATAAATTGCTGATTTTATATGAGGAGAATTTCTCCATTTAAAAGTCGAGTTTAACACTCAAAATTTTACCCTTGGTAGTAAGGTTTATACATAAAAACAATTGAACTATAGTCATTTGGTTATAGCGATGAAGTTGACATATTGCATGTGATGAACTTAACTTGTTAATAGATAAGTGATTTACTTATTTGAAATGGAACGGTCCTGATTTTTCAGGATAAGTAGTTGGAATTAAAGTAGTTATTCTTACTGCGATGGAAATAATTTATAGCATGGAGGCTTGCTATAGTGGCTAATGTATATGCAGATGTGCGCGCGTGCGCGCGTGAAATTTTCCTATCTTTTGTGTTTTTCTGTACAAAAAGATCCCCAATAATTCGACAGCTATTTAAAAAAGCGGTGAACAGAACTTCATTTGCTGCTTTATTCATTGCTGTCTTAAGCATAGGTGTGACCCTGGATAATCCCGCGTGGTCCAACCCTTCCGGTGAAAAGGTTGTTGCTGGTGGAGTATCTTTTGAGCGCGATGGTAATAATTTAATTATTACTCAGGGAACCAATAGAGCCATTGTTGATTGGCAGGATTTCTCCATTCGAGTTGGGGAGTCGACAAACTTCCTGCAGCCGGATGCAGCTAGCGCGATCCTTAATCGTGTTGTATCTAGCAACCCCTCGGAGATCTTCGGTAATCTAAATGCTAATGGGCAGGTATTCTTAATTAACCAAAATGGAATCTTGGTTGGTGAATCTGGTGTGATTAATACAAATGGGTTCGTAGCCTCAACCCTTGATGTAACAAATGAAGCCTTCATGGCTGGTGGTTCCATGTCTTTCATTGGTGATTCCGATGCAAAGATTATCAACCTGGGGAAAGTTGCAGGGATCGATGGCGACATAATCCTAATCGCACGCAATATTGAAAATAATGGCGAGCTAAGTTCTGAGAATGGAACAGTAGCTCTTGCCGCAGGAAGTGAAGTTCTCCTTAAAGCCTCCGGAGACGAGAAAATCCTGATTAAAGCCGGATCAACCGATGCCTCAGTAACTAACAGCGGGTTGATTGAAGCAACAAATGCCGAGCTAAAGGCAATGGGCGGTAATGAATTTGCCCTAGCAATAAATAATGACGGCGCAGTACGCGCAACTGGAACTGAAGAGCGTGATGGTCGTATCTGGCTAATTGCTGAAAAAGGCACTGCACAAAATACTGGTGAACTGACTGCTACCTCTGGGGATAAAGGCGGCAAGATTCAGGTTCTTGGTGACCGAGTATCTGTAAAAGGTGATTCTGTAATCGATGCCTCCGGTATTAATGGTGGTGGTGAGATTCTGATCGGAGGGGATTTCCAGGGTAAGAATGAGAATGTAAAAAATGCACAACGCACCTTTATTGGTAGCGATGCCAAAATATCTGCTGATGCAACTGCAAATGGTGATGGCGGTAAGGTAATCGTTTGGGCTGATGATGACACCCGTTATTACGGTGATATCTCCGTAACCGGTGGTAGCCAATCAGGTGATGGTGGTTTTATAGAGATCTCCGGTAAAGAGAACCTTGCCTTTAGAGGAACTATTGACGCATCAGCAACAAAAGGCAATGGCGGTTCATTATTACTTGATCCAAAAAATATCATTATTGATGATGCTGGAGCTGCAAGCGCAACTACAGATGATAATGAGTGGCTTGATAATGCAGCTGCCGATGTAACTATTTCTCCAACGGATATAGAAACAATTACTAATGGTGGTAACGCTGTAACCTTGCAAGCAAATAACGATATCAATATCAACGATAGTATAACTTCGAATAATGGCGGCGGTAATGGTGGTGTTTTAACTTTTCAAGCTGGCAGAAGCATAACCATTGATGGATCCATAACTACAGATGAAGCCAATATTTATTTTTATGTAAATGATGATAATGCTAATGGTGCAAACCGCGATGCCGGTGATGCAGTATTTGATAACAATGCCTTAATTAATGCAGGGGCAGGAACTGTATATATCTATGCTGATAATGATGCAGGAGCTACAGATGTAGATATAACAACTGGAGCAATATTGGCTGGAGCAATGGTTATTGACCATAATGACCTTACAGCAGGTGGGGTTATTGATCTAAATAGTACAACATTGACAGGTATGCTGACAGTTACTGCAGATGCAGATATAAACATCACTAATTCAACCGGTACTATCCGTGTTGCTGACGATACAAAAATTACGACTGTTGGTGATGTGATAATCACTGGAACCAGTACAGATTTTGAAGAGATTGGTATAACGGCTGATAATGTTACTCTTTACGATAAAAAAGCGATTGAGTTAGGTGCTACAGGATTCGTATCAAATATATCAGGCAACCTTGTTGTAGATGTGATTGGCCCGGTTGGAAATGCTGGTGAATTAAATGTAACCGGAACAACAACCATTACTACTACTGAGGGTAGTTTTGGTATTGCAAACTCAGATATTTATTTAACTAATTCTGCCAATGACTTTGTGGGCAATGTCACTATCACACAGGACACAAGTGGAAGCTTTGTTTCAATTACAGATGAAAACGCACTTGATCTTGATGGAATATTCCGTGGAGACTTAACAATAGTTTCTGGTGGAGATATTACTGATACCGATTCTCTTTATGTTGGTGCTGATTTGCTTATTACTGCTGTTGGTGCAGATAGTGATGTTATTCTGGACAATGCTGGCAATGATTTTAACCGTATTCGTATATCTGATGCTGATGATGTCACCATTGTTAATGGGGTGGCTGGTACTACGACATTTGGGCTTGATACTGAAATTTCTTTACCTGCAATTGATATCACCGGTAACCTGGATCTGACATCCAATGGCACAATTCAACAACAAGACTACAATTTAAATGATCCAACAAATTATTCAACTTTATTGGTTGATGGTACTGCAACATTTACTGTAACGGCAGCAAACAGTAATCTTTATTTTGGGCCATCAAGTTCATCGTTACCTGGAAATCAAAACGATATTGCAGGAACCTTAACGATTGCCAAAAGTGGCGCTGGAACCTATAACGATGTGTTTATCCGTAACGGTAATGCTGCTGCTGGAGCTATTAGTGGCTTGGCTACGGTTGGGACTTTGGATGATGTAGTAATTGTTTATGATAACGCTGGAGTGTCTTTGCCAGGTATGACTGTTGGCAACACTCTCTATGTAAAAGCCGGTGATGGAAATATTATTCAGACTGGTGCTATCTCAGTTGATGCTGGTACTGCTAGAGCTATATTCTGGGCGCCAACAGCAAATGATATAACCTTAAATAATGCAGGCAATGATTTTAAAGATATAACTTTTGAAAGTGGTAGGGATGTAGTTCTTACTGATGTTGATGGGTTTAATTTCTACTCCTATTATAACAACGGGTATAAATATACTAATCTCACTAGAAATCTCACGGTTACAGCCGGTGGTAATGTCACGCAGACAAGCTACCGCTATGGGGTCCGTGTGCCTAATGGTTTGGCTCAGTTTACCCTTGGGGCAAATGACTTAACATTGAACTACCAGGATTATAACCAATGGCAGGATATTCAGATTGTATCAGCAAATAACGTAGTAATTGATACCACTACAGCGATAAATCTTTTGACATCCAATATTTCTGGCACCTTTGAGTTGGATACTGATAATGGTGATTCACTAACTCAAGCAGATGGATCAACCATAACAACAGGTGGAAATACCACTTTTCGTGATTTTGGCACTACAACTTTAAACAAAGCCGGTAATTCATTTGGTGATCTATATATATATACTGGTTACAGTGGTACTACTGATATTCAAGAAGATGATGCAATAACTCAGTTCAC
The DNA here is from genome assembly GCA_033852155.1 of Gammaproteobacteria bacterium. Taxonomy (GTDB): domain Bacteria; phylum Pseudomonadota; class Gammaproteobacteria; order QZLD01; family QZLD01; genus QZLE01. The sequence continues at coordinate 243,783 of JAWSVA010000003.1, forward strand.
CAATTTTTACATGCCAAATCAGACTGCTAGGTTTACCGTAGCCGATGACCAAGCGATTACCCTTGATAATACGTCTAATTATTTTGGTGGATTGCAGGTAACTCAGCTTAACTCCGGAAATGCTACACCCGGTGCTGTGCATATTGCAGAGAATTATGAGTTAACTCAAAACGGTGCCTGGACCACTCATGGTGATACCTATGTTCAAACTTCAAACGATCAAATTGCCTTAACTAATAGCGCTAATGTACTTGGTGAATTAAAGATTAATAGCGGTTCAGGTATTGCATATGTGTATGAAAATGACACCATTGAGGATTATTCCAACTGGACAACAGGTAGGACATACCTGAATGCATACAATACCGGGGTTTCCGGTACCGGTAATATAGTCCTGGATAGTGCCAACGTCATGGGTGATTTAGATATACACGCGGCTGATGTAACCATCACTGAAAATAGTTCTATTACAGATTATTCCTCTGCATGGGTAGCAACTGGTACAGTGGTTTTAAATGCTGGATCTAACGCTATTACCCTTAATGATATTAATAACCAGCTTGGTGATATCGACATTGACGGCACCCCATCTTCGGTAACTATCTATGAAGATCACGATATTACTCAATCTGGTGCATGGGCCATAGGCACAGCACCTGTATATATGAACTGCACTAATGACGATATCATCCTGACTCAATCAGGTAATATTATGGGTAACATCACTATTCTTAATGATAATGGAACCCCAGCTACAGTAAGCATTACTGAAAACAGCACTATTACTCAGGCAACAGAGTGGTTGTTAGCTGGCAAGCCGGTTACCTTGATAGCTGAAAATAATAATGCGATCACCTTGAATGATACTGATAACCTATTTGGTGATTTAACTGTTACTGGTGGTGCGGTAAGCATTGTAGAAAATGATGATATAACCGACGGTGGAGCTTGGACCACAACTGGAACAACAACGCTGAACCCTGGAACCTCTGCCGCGAAGAGCATTGTCTTGAATAATGCTGCAAATGTTTTAGGTGATATAGCGATCGCGGGTGATCCAGCAGCAGTTACGATTTTAGAAAATGATAGCATCACTCAGGCATCTGCTTGGAGCCTTTCTGGCGATACAGTTACCCTTACCGTAACTGATGATAATGATATCCTATTGACTCAAGCGGCCAACATTCTTGGGGATCTGAATCTTACTGCTGGTGGAACTGGCAACGTAAGTGTTACCGAGAATGATGTAATAACTGATGGAACAGCTTGGACTGTTGGTGATACGGCAACACTAACTGCTGGCGCCAACAATATCACCTTAGATGTTTCTGGTAACCTTGGAACATTGCGCATTGTAAGTGCGGCTGATGCCGATATTGAATCAGATATCGATACGATTCAGATTGATAGTGCTACCAACGTTACAGTTGAGGATACAGATGGCATAGACTTTAATACCTCATCGGTAACCAATTTATTAGATGTAATTGCCGGCGGACACATAACTCAAACCGGTGGTGCAATCGCTGCTGGGAATTTACGTTTAGTTGGCACCGGTTATGCAACTCTTGAAAATGTAGCCAACGATGTTGATAATCTTGCCGTTGGGTTTAGTGGTGGTAACCTATCATTTGTAGATACCGATGATTTTGCGGTAGCAACTATTGGCGGCACAGTTGGTATCGGTATTGGCGCTAATCAAGTTAGCTTACGTTCAGTAAATAACACCCTTACCGGCATCAGTGATATTAGTAGTCTTACCAGTGCCCTGATAATCAATACCGGTACTGCACTGTCCTTACCAAGTATGACCATTGGTGGTTCGCAAATATATACCGCAGGTGGTTCTGGAATTACCCTCAACTCAGGTATTCAAAGTCTTGCTGCTGGTGATATCACCTTTAATAGCCCAGTTACTCTTGCTACTGATCTAACAATACAAACCAAAAATGCTACTGATTCCGATATCTACTTTAATGATACCGTTGCTGGTGGCACTAATATACTTACGGTAAATGCAGATAACGGTCAGATCACCTTTGAGAAAGCGATCTCAGGCTTTGGTCTTGTGGGTGATGCGCAGCCTGTTCTTAATCTAACAGCTGGCGGTACCGGAACTTTGGTTAAAAGTACCGTAGCTGCAAATGGTGGCATGACGGTAACTGGCCCGATCACTTTCCAGGATGATGTAACTTTAGCTGATGGAAACTCTGGCAGTGTATTTGGTGGTCAGGTTACCTTAGGTAAAATTGGTGGTATGGATCTTTCTGGATACGATACCGTTCGCTTTAGTGGTGGAGTGGTGCTGGCAGATGGTGCATCAACAATTACCACCAATAACAGCCTACTTACCTTTGAAAATGCAAATACTGTAGATGGAGCATTTGCTCTAACTCTTGATTCTGGTACGGCAGAGATAACCGGCCTTGATCATATCGGCACCAATATAACTTCACTTACTGTAACTGGTGATGAGATCACGGTCCCATCTGCTGGTCTGCAGGTTAATGGTCCAATCTCACTAACTTCAACTGGTGGAACTAGCACCTTCTTAGAAGGTGATGTAGAAACCACCGCAGCAGGAACTATCACCTTTAATAGTCCGGTTGAATTAAGAGCTAGCGCTTCAGTAACATCTGATGGAACTGTTGGTGATAATATCAACTTTGAATCAACAGTTGATGGTAACTATGATCTTACCGTTAATTCTGGCGCAGCAATCACTAACTTCAAAGGTGCAGTTGGTTCAGGATCACCACTAGGTGATGCAACTGGCGCTTCAATAATTGCACAAAACACTGGCGTTACTAATTTTGATTCAACCGTTGAAACCAGATCAGGGATTACCAGCACAGGTAGTGGTGCAGTAGTATTTGATGATGATGTCACCATGGGTGATGGCAATACAGGATCAAGCTTCACTGGAGCAGTAACACTAGGTAAAGGTGGTGGTGCTCAACTTGCAGGATATGATGGCATAACCTTTACCGGAGGTGTAAACCTAACTGGTGGTGCGGTTGAAGTGGTATCAAACGGTAGTACCATCGCATTTGGTAACACTGTTACTGGTGCACAGAACCTTACCCTAACAGCTCTTTCTGGCGGAGCCGGAACCGTAACCGGTTTGACTAATGTCGATACTAACTTAACTGCTCTCACTATAGTTGCCCAGACTTTAAGTTTGCCAGATGGATTGACCATAAATGGCCCAATGGAATTCACCGCGGCTGGTGGCATCACAACTAATGGTGCTTTAGAAACAACTGCTGATGGCACCGGAACAATAACCTTTAATAGCGCTGTTGCTTTAGCAACTGGCGATAACAGTATCACAACTGTAAATTCTCAGGTTGATTTTAACGATACTCTTTCAGGTGCTCAGGATTTTGCAATCAGCACAGGTACTGGAGCCAAAAACTTTGATGCAGCAGTAGCAAATATTGGTGATGGAACTGGCGCAGCAATGACATTTGGTGGTTCAGGAACGATAACTTTTGCTTCAACATCTGGTGCTAACTCTGGTGTTGTAGTAAATAATGGCGCAGCTGTAATTATTCAAGACAGCATGATCCTGGCAAATGGTAATACCGGTTCTAACTTTGGAACAGGCACAGTAACTATTGGTAATGGTAGTGGCACTACAGCAATCAGTGGCTATGATGGCATCACCTTTGGTGGTGCAGTAGCATTAACTGCTGGAGCATCTTCAGTAACATCTAATGATTCTGCCCTACTATTTAGTGGTGCAGTAACTGGCAATCAGAATTTAACTCTTAATTCCGGCACATCAACAACTACATTTAGTAGTGCAGTTGGTGGAGCGGTTGCAGGTGATGCAATTGGTTCTGGTGTTGGTGCAGCAATAACCACGTCTGGATCTGGCTTAACTCGTTTTACTAGTACATTAAATACAGCATCTGGTGTTGTGGCTGCAGGCCCGATACAGTTTGATGATGATGTAACCATGGCTGATGGTAATACAGGAACGAATATCAGTGGCGCTGTTACCATTGGCAATGCTGGTGGACTTTCATTTGCCGCGTATGACTCAGTGGTATTTGGTAGCACTGTCGCATTACAAAGTGGTTCAACATCTATAGATAGTAATGATGGAGATGTAAGTGTTGTTGGTGCAGTAAATGGCGCACAAGTTTTAGCAATAGATTCCGGTACTGGTGATCTTGAATTGCAAGCTGCCGCAGGTGGTTCAACAGCACTTACCTCTATTGATCTTGATGGTGCAAACATAACTATTGATGGGGTTACCACTACTGGTACTCAGGATATTACCGGTACTAATATCTCCTTAAATGGTGATCTGAGCACAACCAATTCAACCATTACTCTTACTGGTGCTACAACACTTGGTGGAAATGTTCAGATTAGCACGGGAGCTGGAGCTGGAAATATCTCTTTTGCTGGTCCAACCTCAACTATTAATGGAGCTAATGATCTTACATTGGCTGCAGGAACCGGTGATGTTGTACTTGGTGGAACAGCTGGTGGAATTACTCCACTATCATCAATTGATATCTCAGGTAATAATCTGACACTACCATTGATCACAACTAATCCTGCTTCTGCGCAAACCTATAATGCACTAAATAATATCACTCTGAATCAAAGCCGTACCCACAGTTCTGCAGTAACCTATACTGCTGACTCTGATAATAGTGGTGTTGGTGATTTCATTTTGCTTAATGGAGTTTCTCTGAATGTTACCAACCAGGCGCTGAACATCAATGCCGCAGATCTTGATTTGCAAGGCAGCAGTACTATGTCAGCTGGTGGTGGTAAAATTACCATCACAGCAAAAGGTGATAACAATATCGCTTTAGGTGGAGTTGATGGTGCTGGCAAGCTGGTTATAACCGGCGATGAGCTGCAAAGAATATCAACCTCAAATGAGTTGGAACTTAAAACTACTGGTGCTGGGGATATCGTGGTAACCGGAATCACCGGAACAAATAGCAATAACGTATCTGGTAAGACCACATTAAATGCGTCTGCAACTGGTGATGTTGATTTCACAACTACAGCATCAACATTTAATGAGCTGGAATTAACAGCAACAGGTGGTGCAATAAATGTAGGTGTTAACCTGAATACTGCAGATGAGAATCTTACATTTACAACTGCTGCGACTATCTCAGGAGCATCAACTCTTGATAGTAACGGTGGTGATATCAGTTTCGATTCAACACTGGATCTTGATAACTCATTAGTGATCACTACAGATGGTGGCAACCTCACCTTCTCAGGAAACGTAGGTAGCACCGATACCCTTACCATGAACCTAACTGGAGGTGCTGTTGCTGGATTGAATCAACTTCAAAGCACACTAACAGGTCTAACTATAAACAGTACATCCGGTGTAACTCTACCGGCGATTGAGATCAATGGCCTGCAAGAATACAACACCGGTTTGATCACTGCGCAAGGCGATCTGACAGGTATTGGTATCACCTTTAATAATATCGTTACCATAGATGGTAATAATCTTGAGTTTAATGCCAAGACTGGAACATTGACCTTTGCAAACAATGCGGCGGCAGCAGCAAATAATATCACCTTAACTGGCGATAAGATCGAGATTGATGATGCAATGACCGGAACCGGAGATTGGACTCTGCAACCATTTACTACCACCAGAAATATTCAGTTTGGTGGAGCAGATAATGGTGGTGCAACTCTTGATTTGGCAAGTGATGAGTTGGCGCGTCTTCCTGCGGCACCATCCAGCCTAACTATTGGTCGTTCAAATGGTACCGGAACACTAACCATTGCAGATGATTTAGATTATGGTTCAGTACCTCTAAATCTACGCGCTGGAAGCATTGCGCAAACTGGTTCACTTACAGCTGCTGATCCATCGCTATTAGCAAATGGTGGCACAATTGTTCTAACCAATGCAGCTAATGACCTTGGTGCAATTGCTATAAGCGGAACCCCAACAGCGGTAACTATTACCGATACAACCGAGATTACTCAAGATGGTGCCTGGGTACTTGGTGCAGCAAATCTTACATTAGATGCAACTGGTAACAACATCACCCTAGAACAAGCGACCAATACTTTTGGAACTATTTCACTTGCTGGTGCAGATGCTTCAATATTTGAAGCAGCATCAACAGATCTTGGTGCTAGCACATTGGCTAATTTGACAATGGTATCAACCGATCTGATTTTAACTAGCGGAACTTTAACCATATCTGGTAAAGGTGATTTTGAGAGTAGAAAAGATGGCGGTGCAAATATCACTATCACTAATAGCAGTGAGATTGGTGAAGTAAGTGCAGCATCGCGTAATACTGCTGATGATGCAGATGCTGGTGGTAATATCTTCCTATCTCTTGCTGAGTCAGCAACTCTGGATCAGATAACAACTACTGGAATGGTTACTCTAACAGCAGCTAATACCAAAACCTTTGATCAAACAGGTACAAGTACACTTACAGCAGGTAATCTACTGCTACTTGGTGCTGGTGGAACTCATACCCTAACTGCCGGTACAAACACCTTAACTGCAATTGCTGCTAACACTGGAAGCATTGCGGTTGTTGAAGCAGATGGGTTGGCTATTAGTTCAATAAATGGAACAAATGGGATCACCACAACTGGTGATACTAGCCTTAATGTTTCTGGAACTATTACTCAGACACAAGCAATTACAGCAGCAGGTCTGGCAATTACATCTTCTGGTGCGGTAACGCTAACTAACGCAAGCAACGATGTTGATACTCTTGCTGCATCAGTAGCTAGCGGATCATTTAGTTTCACAGATACAGATGGTTTAACTGTTGATACAGTTGATGGTGTAACAGGAGTTACAGTTACAAGTGGTGATTTCATCGTTCAGGCTGCAGGTGCGGTAGCTCAAAATGAAGCGATCTCAGCTGCAGGACTTAAACTAACCGGCGCAGCAACCTACACCCTTAATAATAGTGGTAATGCAATTTCAACATTAGCTGCGAACACAAATGGGCTGCATATTACAGATGATTCTGGATTTGTTATCGGTACAGTTGATGGTACCAATGGACTGACCACTACTGCTAACGTAACTCTTACCAGTGCGGGTAACGTAACCCAGACTCAAGCTATTAATATTTCAGGAGGTTTAGCACTGCGTGGGACTGGTACGCATACGCTAACCAATAGTTCTAACGACATTGATACCCTGGCGACAAATACCGGATCTGTTTCAATTCGTGATACCGATACATTTGTGATTGGTGCTGTTAGTGGTCCTATTGATACATTTGGAGCAACTACCACTGGTGATTTAACTATTCAAACTAATGGCGAGCTAACTCAAACTCAGGTGCTGACCATTGGTGGTGATCTAGGCATAACAACTACCCACAATGCTGGTGATGTAACTCTTAACAACACTGGTGCAACGGCAACCGTTATTGGCAACAGTTTGATTGGTGGTAACTACGACTTGACCGCAACTGGTGACGCAGTAACTCAAAGTGCTGGTACAGGCTTGAAAGTTGCGGGTACTACTGATGTAACAAGTGCCTCTGTAAGTTTTGGTGGAACCGGCAATATCTTCCAGGGAACAGTAACAACTCCAGCGCGTGCTGAGCTGATTGCTGGTGGTGTAATTACCCTTGGAAACATTAACGAAGCTGGTGATTATGCAGTAACCAGTGTCGCTAGTGCGGATAGTTTTGATGCTGGCCCTATCGCTGGTAATGCCGTAACACTAACTAATGCAGCTAATAATGTAGCTGGTGCTATCTCGGTTACAACCGATGCTCCATCTATTACTGATGCCGGAGATGTTCAGACCGGAATCAACCAAAGCGGTGGCACAACAATAGTTATCAATGGTACTGCTAGCTTCACTGCTGAAGACAGTACAGTTGGTGGTAGTGGAGTCATCACCTTGAACAACACTGGTAATGATTTTGGCAGCCTGGTGCTATCAGGTACAACAGTTTCTGTGACTGAAGATACAGGTGCTACGGTTATCCAAAGTGTGGATGCATCGACATCGCTTACAGTTGTATCTGCAGGCACTATTACCCAAACTGGACCAATTGTAGTTCCAACTCTAACTGCAACCTCAAACGGTTTGATCAATCTATCTGATGTAGATAACGATGTTGATACTGTTACGCTTGATGCAAGTGCGGTTACCGGAGCAAATGTAACATTTGTTGATACCGATGGATTTGCTGTTGCTGGTATAGCAGTTGATGCTGCAGATGTATCTCTTACAGCTGGCGGTAGTGGCAATATTACTCAAACAGTAGCGCTGACCGGTGTTGATAACTTAACGGTTACAGCTGGTGGTAGTATCGATCTGGATGAGAACGCGGTTAATAATGAGATAGTTACCTTAGGCACAATAGCTGCGGGAACCGGAGTTGCTATTGCTGACTCTGATGGTGAGTTAACAATTGACGGTGATATCACTGCTACAACTGGAGATGTTCTGGTAAGAGCTGATGGTGGCAACTTGATACTAGCTGACACAAGAATAATTACAGTTAATGGAGCTGGTGATATCTATTTGGCGGCAGGTGTTGGCGCTAATTTCACCAATAATGACAGCACCCCGGGAACATCGGCTCTGGTTCTTGATACCGGAAGATTCATCATCTATTCAGATAATAATTCAGCAGTCACCAAAGGTGGATTAACTGGTGATGAATATATGAATCGTACTTATGCTGCAAATGGCCCTGCATGGGCTGATGCAAATGATGCGGCTGGTAATCGTTTCTATTACAGCGATCAAGCTACCCTAACATTTACCGCAGTGGATAAAGTGAAAACTTATGGCGATGCAAACCCAGCATTAACTTATGAAGTTACTGGTTATCTAACTGGTGATAATGCCGTTAGCTCATATACTGGTGTTCCATCTTTAGCGACGGTTGCTGATGCAAACTCAAATGTTGCAACCTACACCATCACCATTACCCAGAATACAGTTGCTCCACTTAAAGGGTATCTGGTGAATTTTGTTGATGGGGATCTTACCGTTGATCAGGCAACACTTACTATAACAGCAGATGCTGATGGTAAAACTTATGACGGTCTGGCATACAGCGGTGGTAATGGAGTTAGCTATAGTGGATTTGTTCTTAGTCAGAACAATACAGCTCTAGGCGGAACTTTAAGCTACGCAGGAACATCACAAGGTGCAATCAACGCAGGTGGTTATGTAATCACTCCGCAAGGTCTTACCTCAAGTAACTATGATATTACCTTTGCAGATGGCGCATTAACCGTGAATCAAGCAGCGTTAACCATCGATGCAGATGATGATAGCAAGACCTATGATGGTCTAGCATATAGCGATGGCAACGGCGTTATTTATACCGGCTTTGTAAATAGTGAAACCTCAGCAGTACTTGGTGGGTCATTAAATTATGCAGGTACTTCACAAGGCGCAACCAACGTGGGTGGTTATGTAATCACCCCGCAGGGTCAAACATCTAGCAACTACAACATCACTTTTACCAATGGTGCTCTGACAGTAAATCAAGCAGCACTTACAGTAACTGCTGACGATGATGCTAAGACCTATGGTGATGTATACGCATTTGCTGGTGATGAGTTCACCTCTTCTGGTCTGCAAAATGGCGAAACCATTGGCAGCGTAACTCTAAATAGTGCAGGTACAGTTGGCACTGCAACGGTGGCTGGTGGTCCATATGCAATCACTTCAAGTGCAGCAACTGGTGGTACTTTTGATACAGCTAACTACAGCATCACCTACTCTGATGGATCTCTAACAGTTAATCAGGCAGCACTAACAGTAACTGCTGACGACGATGCTAAAATCTACGGCGATGTATACGTATTTGCTGGTGATGAGTTCACCTCTTCTGGTCTGCAAAATGGTGAAACCATTGGCAGCGTAACTCTAAATAGTGCAGGTACAGTTGGCACTGCAACTGTGGCTGGTGGTCCATATGCAATCACCTCAAGTGCAGCAACTGGTGGTACTTTTGATACAGCTAACTACAGCATCACCTACTCTGATGGATCTCTAACAGTTAATCAGGCAGCACTAACAGTAACTGCTGACGACGATGCGAAAACCTACGGCGATGTATACGTATTTGCTGGTGATGAGTTCACCTCTTCTGGTCTGCAAAATGGCGAAACCATTGGCAGCATAACTTTAAATAGTGCAGGTACAGTTGGCACTGCAACGGTGGCTGGTGGTCCATATGCAATCACCTCAAGTGCAGCAACTGGTGGTACTTTTGATACAGCTAACTACAGCATCACCTACTCTGATGGATCTCTAACAGTTAATCAGGCAGCACTAACAGTAACTGCTGACGATGATGCTAAGACCTACGGTGATGTATACGCATTTGCTGGTGATGAGTTCATCTCTTCTGGTCTGCAAAATGGCGAAACCATTGGCAGCGTAACTCTAAATAGTGCAGGTACAGTTGGCACTGCAACTGTGGCTGGTGGTCCATATGCAATCACCCCAAGTGCAGCAACTGGTGGTACTTTTGATACAGCTAACTACGACATCACCTTTACTAATGGTGCACTGACAGTAAATCAAGCAGCATTAACAGTTACTGCAGATGCTGATAGTAAGACTTATGATGGCCTAGCATACAGTGGCGGTAACGGTGTTACTTACACAGGTTTTGTAAATAGTGAGACCTCAGCGGTACTTGGTGGAACTCTAAGTTATGCAGGTACTTCGCAAGGAGCAACTAACGCAGGTGGTTATATAATCACTCCACAGGGTCAAACTTCTGGCAACTATAACATCACCTTTAATGATGGTGCTTTGACAGTTAATCAAGCGGCATTATCAATTACTGCAGATGATGACAGCAAGACCTATGATGGACTTGCATATAGTGGCGGCAATGGCGTTACCTACAGTGGTTTTGTTAATGGTGAGACCAATGCTGTACTTGGAGGAACTCTGAGTTATGCAGGAACATCACAAGGTGCAACCAACGTAGGTGGTTATGTATTGACCCCGCAAGGCCTAACTTCAGGTAACTACAGTATTAGTTTTGTAGGCGGCGGTTTAGATGTAAATAAAGCTCTATTAACCTACGTTGCAAATACTGCGAGTAAAGAATATGGAGAGGCAAATCCAGCTGTTTCCGGCAACATTACAGGATTTGTGAATAGTGAAACAGTAACGGATCTTGGTGGTGCTGTTTCCTGGGCAACTCCAGCGACTGTTAATAGCAATGTAGGATCATATGCTATTGATGGAAGTGGATATACATCTGGAAATTATGATTTTACTCAACATGCCGATAATGCAACTGCTCTTACAATTACTCAGGCAACAATAACCTACACTGCAGATGTGAACTCCATAATTTATGGTGATGCAGATCCAGCATTAACTGGGTCAGTAACAGGATTTAAACTCGGTCAAGATGAGTCTGCTCTTGGTGGTACGGTTGATTGGGTGGCAACATCATCTGCAGCCAGTAATGTCGGTACTTATGGAACCAATGGAACTGGATACACTTCAAACAATTACGCATTTGTTCAAGCCGGTAGTAACGCAACTGCGTTAACAGTGGCTCCTGCTACCATAACCTACGCTGCAGATACAGTTGGCCGTGAATATGGTGAAGCAAATCCAGTGTTGACAGGAACTATTACCGGGCTGCAAAACGGTGAGCTATTATCTGATGTAACAGATGGTGCAGCTATTTGGTTATCCGGTGCTTCCAATGTTGATGCAGTAGGTGATTACGCAGTTTATGGCTTAGGCTTAAGCGTGGTCGATAGTAACTATAGTCTGCAGATTACACAGGCCGCGGCGAATGACACAAGCTTAACAATTACCCCTGCAGAGCTTAGTTATGTTGCTGATTCTGTATCACGTCAATATGGTAATGATAATCCAGCATTGACTGGTGGTTTGGCAGGGTTTAAAAATGGTGAAACTACAGCAGATTTAACTGGAACTGTGGCATGGAGCACTCCGGCAACAATAGTTAGTGAAGAGGGAGATTATGCTGTTAACGGTTCAGGTTATAGTTCATCTAATTATACATTTGCCCAAGCAGGTGCCAATGCTTCAGCTCTAACTGTTTTGCCAACAGTTATCGTAGTTGGTGGTGAAGAAGTAACAATTATTGAAGATGGTGGAGACTGGCGCTTGGTTAATCGAGGTGGCAACATCGAGATTATGGATACAGATAATCCTGGCGTGGAAAGTGCGGATATTGCTACTGCGAATAGCATGGAAAGTGATATGCAGTTCCCAGAGGTTTCAATGCAGGCTACCCCAGGCTATCAGATTGAGTTTGATATTCAGATTGATGATCAAGCTGATATTGAACAAACCGGTACTGGCCAACCTCAACAAGTAATTGCCTCTATCTCTAGCTATGATATGGAAGCAGAGGATCAAAACCTTGGATTTGGTGCATACTATACTGCTGATCAACAAAACAATCCTGCTGCAGATTATGGGTATGTAAGTAATAGTGGCGAGGGAATTTCACCTGATGATGTAATAGGTGGTTTGATTGACGGTCTTGCTCCATCACAGAGTGATGATGATGAGGAAGAAGAGGAAGAGGAAGAGGAAGAGGAAGAGGAAGAGGAAGAGCAGTAATTTGCTTAAGTTAAAGATTTGCTTATGAGGTTTTTATGGATAAGACCTCATGGGAGTTGGAAGTTAGGAAAGCTAACCAGTTAAGCTACATATGAGTAAGGAGAAATTAATGTTCGTAGCCAATACCTTTTGCAGGGTTCTGCGAATTGCCTTGATGTTTTTGTTAATGCAATCCGTTTCAATCAATATTTTTGCTCAAGATTTGGATAAGTTTGCTCCAAAGACCTTGAAAAAAGAGGATGCAAAAACAGTAGATGCACCAAAACTTCCTGTTAGTAAAGTTAAGAGTAAGGATGCGGATAAAGTATTAATCAAACATCTAAAAGGGATCGTTTTTGTAAGAGACCCAGCCAAAGTTGAGAAGGATGGAGTAGCTGCTGAAGGGATAAGATCTGATGGTTATTTTTCAGAAGAATTTTATACACAGATGGGGACTTATCTTAAAAAACCGTTAACAGTTACAAAGATAAATGAAATCCTACAGCAGGTTGTGCGTTACTTTAGAGGTGAATCAACCCCAGTGGTTGATATTTTTGTGCCAGAGCAGGATGTAACATCTGGCTCAGTTCAAATAGTGATCCTAGAGGGGCGCATTGGCGAGATTGAAGTAAAAGGGAACAAATGGTTTACCTCGGAGCGCATAGTTAATGCATTACGCTCCGAAAAAGGCGACGTTATCCGTGGTGATAAACTAGCAGAAGATGTGAATTGGCTGAATAGAAATCCATTTCGTCATATTGATGTGATGTTGGCGCGAGGCAAAAATAGAGGCGAAACAGACGTAATCCTCAAAACACAAGATAGATTTCCAGTACGAGTTTATGGCGGCTTTGAGAATACAGGTAATGACTTGACCGGAAGAAATAACTTTTTGGCAGGTATAAATTGGGGGGATGCATTTGGACTTGGCCACCTGATGGATTATCAGTTTACCTTTAGTAATAAATTTTTCGCGTCATCAAGTATAGGGTTGGTTGATCATTTGCCAAGATCTACTGCTCACTCACTTAGATATGAGATACCGTTAGAGATATTTCACACCCTCAAGTTTACAGCAGCAGCATCACATGGGCGCCCAGATATTCCTCCATTTGATCAGGAAACAAAAAGCAGTCAATTTACCGCAAGATATATATGGGATCTTCCAACTTTTGATTTGATTCGGCATCAGGCAGTATTCGGAATGGATTACAAATACAGCAATAGTGATTTAGCGTTTGCATCCATACCTGTATTTGATAAGAAGACAGAGATTGTGCAATTTATTCTTGGATATAACAGTTCATACCCAGATGATTGGGGCAGAACAGCCCTTGGTTTACAACTTACTTTAAGCCCAGGTGATTTAACGCAATATAATGACAATGAAGCATTTAATGATTATAAACAGGGGGCAACAGCTGAATATTATTATTTTAATGTTGATTTAGATCGTTTGACTAGGCTGCCATATGACATGGTTTGGGATGTAAAATTTCATGCACAATTTGCAGACAGCACACTGATTGGCAGTGAGCAAATGAATCTTGGTGGGTACTCAAGCATAAGAGGATTTGAAGAGAACGAAGCCAACGGTGATACTGGTTTCTCCTTGATAAACGAAGTGCGCACTAAGAGCTTCGACATAGCGTCAGCGCTTGATTTATCCCACTCGCTAGGTAAGATACAGTTTCTAGGTTTTGTAGATTATGGAACCGTGAAAAATAGGTTTGAAGATGGCGAAACAACTTTGGTAAGTGTTGGTGTTGGAACAAGATATCAATATGGATCAAATGTATCGCTTAGGTTTGATTATGGATCACAGATTTCAGGAAAAAATGTAGATAACAGTAACAGTTCAATTGCTCACTTTGGTTTAGTGATTGGCTTATAGTTTAATTAAATGGAGTTAAAATGATTTTAAAAGGAAAACTTGGTAAAGCAGTACTTTCATCTCTTTCAGCAGTTGCACTATCAGGAATGCTTGCATCAAGTGTATATGCGGATTCGGCAAAAGTTGAAGGTGTTCAAAAACAGCAGAAGTTGGTAAAAATAAGCACTTTGAGCTCAATCGAAGCCAATCAAGAGTTTCAGCGTAACGTACAGGTGATGCAGGCTCAGCGTCAAAGACTGCAAAATTTGCAGATACAGATGCAAAAAGCTCACACTGATGAGCTTAAGGAAGAGATACAAAAGCAAATAGATGCATCACTAGAAAAGTTAAATGAAGATAATAAAAGAATGGTTAAGGCTTATGGTTTTTCTCTAAGTAGAAACTATGTATTAGTAGCTGAAAAAGCACATGTATATATGGCTGTTACTGATGCAGAAGCTGCAAAAATCAAAGAAAAAGAGGAAAGCGAAAAATAGATAACTAGTTATATCTGTTTTGATCTAACCTGTTTTTAGGTTGAATGCAAAAAAGCCCTAGAGTCGTAGTGATTCCAGGGCTTTCTCTTTATTGGTTATAATTATCTTATTTGGCTGCACTTATGAGTTGAATCTGGGAGTTATTTATAAAGAGCCCCCGCTATTTCTAAATATTTCCTAATCCAATCTGTCCAAAAAACACACGCAGTGTTTCAATAACGCATCCAAAATATCATCTCTATATCATTACTGTCCGGTAAAAACATTACTAATTGTTGGAAAGTAATGCTGGGCTTGATTTGGGAAGGTGGTGGTTGATTTTAGGCTTAATTTTCAAGATCCCTGAGCGTAGCCGAAGGGTCAAGAAAAATTAAGTAAAAACAATGAGACTTCGGCTACGCTCTGTCATCTTGTTTTTACTTTTGGATTTCTCCGGACAGCAGTGTCTCTATATACCTCTTGTGTGTTACTTAAAATATAGAATGCACAGAGTATTTTTGTGCATATGGCTGTAAAGGATCGTTCCCTGAAAATTTATAATATTGCAGTGAAATGTTAGCGATATGATTTGTGACGTTTATCTCAAAAATGGCAACTATTTAAAATTATTGTGCAATTTGATTTATTCATGACAGCAGTGTTTGCAAACCACTGCTGTGTCGGGGGTTATGCACAACTTGGTTAGTAAAATACATATTTATTCAGACACTATATCTAGTATTTTGTAATAATTGTGTAAAAAAGAATATATCCAATAAAATTAGCCATTTATAGATGTAATATAAAATTACATCATTGATTTTATTGGTTTTTATATTGGTTGTGCAATATAAGAGAACTTGAAATTTTCAAAAAAAAGTCCATAATTACTGCAGATCAAACACAACATGTAGTGTTTGGTTGTTAATAACAAGTTAACAAGCTGTGGATAACTTTCAGCTGAGAAGTAACCTAAGGGAATAGCATGAGCGCACAACTAAAACCTGTTCAAGTCCAAGTTCGTGAGATTGATTTGCAAGAGCCATCTCTTGATATCTGGGATAAGAAATATCGCCTAAAAACCAAAGAAGGCGTAAACGTAGATAAGGATCTTGAAGATACTTACAGACGTGTTGCCGAGGCTTTAGCTGATGTAGAAACCACAAAGGCAAAAAAGAAAGAGTGGTTCGAAAAGTTTCAGTGGGCACTTCTTCATGGTGCCGTTCCAGCAGGTCGTATTATCTCTAATGCAGGTGCAAGCGCATACAAGCCAGCTACTTCAACTATCAACTGCACAGTTTCTGGAATCATCCATGACTCAATGGATGATATCTTAGCTAAAAATCATGAAGCAGGCCTTACTCTAAAGGCAGGTTGTGGAATTGGGTATGAATTCTCAACCCTTAGGCCAAAAGGTGGTTATGTATCAGGCGCAGGAGCTTACACTTCTGGTCCTCTTTCATTTATGGATATCTATGACAAGATGTGTTTCACCGTTTCATCTGCTGGTGGACGTCGTGGCGCACAGATGGCTACTTTTGATATTGGCCACCCAGATGTAATGGAATTTATTCGTGCTAAGCGTGAAGATGGTAGATTACGTCAGTTCAACCTTTCCCTCCTTATAACAGAAGAGTTTATTACAGCTGTTAAAAATGATACTGAGTGGAACCTAACCTTCCCTATTACAGAGAAAGGTTTAGCAGATGAAGCTGAATTAGATTTAAAAGATGCAACTAAGATTATTTGGAAAGATGTACCAAACCCTGAAGATTACATAAGTGATGATGAGGGTAAGGTAGCGTGCAAGATTTACAAGACTGTTCAGGCGCGTAGATTGTGGGACATGATTATGACATCTACCTATGATTTTGCAGAGCCGGGCTTTATCCTGATTGATAAAGTTAATGAGATGAATAACAATTGGTTTTGTGAGCAAATTCGTGCAACCAATCCATGTGGTGAGCAACCACTTCCTCCTTACGGCAGTTGTCTTTTAGGATCAATAAATCTAACTAAGTATGTTCTTGATCCATTTACTGATTATGCGCGCTTTGATTGGGAAACTTTTGATAAGACTGTTTCTATCTTTACCCGTATGTTGGATAACGTTGTAGAGATCAATGGATTACCTCTTCCGCAGCAACAAGATGAGATTCAAAGCAAAAGACGTCACGGTATGGGATATTTAGGACTTGGTTCAACTCTAACCATGCTTTGCATGAAGTATGGCGCGGAAAATTCAGTTGAGTTTACCGAAGAGCTAACCAAAAGAATGGCAATGGTTGGCTGGGAAACATCTTTAGATCTAGCTAAAGAAAAAGGCCCAGCTCCAATCATGGATCAGGATTATGACGTTACAGCCAAGATGCTGCGTCAACGTCCAGAGATGATTGAAGATGGCATCAAAGTTGGTGACAAGATTAAAGGTAAGGTTCTTTGGGGTAGATATGGTCGTTACATGCAAAAAGTTGCGGCAGAAAATCCAGAGTTAGTTGATCAGTTAGTTGAAGTTGGTAGCCGTTTTACCCATCATTCTTCAATTGCGCCAACTGGAACAATTTCACTTTCATTATCAAACAATGCAAGTAATGGAATTGAGCCAAGCTTTGCACATAAGTATTCGCGCAATATCATTCGTGAAAATAGAAAAACCAAAGAGAAGGTTGATGTCTTATCGTTCGAGCTATTGGCATACAGAGCATTCATAAATGAGAACGCTGATCCATATGCACAAAACGATGCCGATAAACTTCCAGATTATTTCATCACTTCGGATGACATCAATCCAACTGCACATGTTGATATTCAGGCCGCTGCACAAAAATGGATCGATTCATCCATCTCAAAGACAGCGAATGTTCCAACTGATTTTGACTTCAATGAGTTTAAAGATATTTACATGTATGCCTATGACAAAGGTTTGAAAGGGTGCACCACATTCCGTTTTAATCCAGAGGCATTCCAAGGTGTATTGGTTAAAGAATCTGATTTAGAAAATACTGAATACGAATTCAATTTAGAAGACGGTTCAACAGTTAAGCTCAAAGGTAATGAAGAGGTTGAATACGATGGCGAGACCCATACGGCAGCCAATCTATTCGATGCTTTAAAAGAAGGTTACTACGGAAAGTTTTAGTCTCTTGGCCAAATGGCCTAAGAAGATACGCGGAGAATTGCTATGGCAGTAAAAATTGAAAAAAAGATTGTTGGATACAAAGTGACCTCTGAAGAGGAAAAAAAGCAGGCGGAAGCCAAAGAAGCTCAAGAAGAGCAAAGCAATGTTATCCACATGCATGAGAGTGTTGAGCGCCCAGATTTTTTGTTGGGATCAACCTATAAAATTAAGACCCCTTTGTCGGAGCACTCCCTATACATTACGATTAATGACATGATCCTTAATGAAGGGACAGAGCATGAGATGCGTCGTCCATTTGAGATATTTATTAACTCAAAGAACATGGACCAGTTTCAATGGATTGTTGCACTGACACGAGTTATCTCAGCAGTCTTCCGTAAAGGTGGTGATGTGACCTTTTTGGTGGAAGAGCTTAAGGCTGTATTTGACCCTAAAGGTGGCTACTTCAAGAAGGGCGGCAAATTTATGCCATCACTTGTTGCCGAGATTGGTGAAGCTATTGAAAGCCATATGAAGCTTATCGGTATGATTGCAAATGATGAGTTAGATGATAACCAGAAAAAACTAATCGAAGAAAAGAGGGCAGAATATGAAGCGAAAAATAGCCAGACGCCAGCAGCGACGGAGAGTAGCTTTCCTGAAGGTTCTCAACTCTGTGTCAAGTGCAACACCGTTGCGGTAATAATGATGGATGGTTGTATGACATGTCTGAATTGCAGCGACTCTAAGTGCGGCTAATTTTGGTAGACAACCTAAATTTGCAGTAAACGATAACGGGGCTTTTTAGCCCCGTCGTCATATCTATTATTTGAAAAATAAAACAGTCATTTTTTTACTTGATTTAAAGGCTCTAATCGTGTTTAATACCGCTTCTTACCGAGAGTGCCCGGATAGCTCAGTCGGTAGAGCAGGGGATTGAAAATCCCCGTGTCGGCGGTTCGATTCCGTCTCCGGGCACCACCTTTAACTCCCCTCCTTAATTTTAAAATCCAAAATGATAGAGCGCCATAAACTTCGCATAGATACGCCAGGAAGATCCCTAACCGAAATAACTAATGATATAGCAAGGTTAATTGCTGGTAGCGATATCAAAACTGGTATCTGCAATATCTTTATTAAACACACTTCTGCGTCCTTAAT
The DNA here is from genome assembly GCA_033852155.1 of Gammaproteobacteria bacterium. Classification (GTDB taxonomy): domain Bacteria; phylum Pseudomonadota; class Gammaproteobacteria; order QZLD01; family QZLD01; genus QZLE01. The sequence goes on from JAWSVA010000003.1 coordinate 262,985, forward strand.
AATTTGCGAGAATGCAGATCCTGATGTACTTGTTGATTTAGAGAATTATGCACAGAGGCTTGTGCTGGATGGTGATCCACAATTTATCCATACTTTGGAAGGTGTTGATGATATGGCAGCCCATATTCGCTCAGTACTTACCCAAACCTTTATCTCAATACCTGTAGAGAATGGAAAGTTAGATGTGGGGACTTGGCAGGGGGTGTTTTTGTGGGAACATCGTACGAGATCGCACAGCAGAGAGCTAGTTATAACAGTTTATGGTTAGAATCTTGAGTTATACTCTATTGATAAAAGTTATAATGCCCCCTCTTAATAGCGGCACATAATAATTTCTACAACGAAATTAGTTTTGCGCCCTACTATCTTTAATTAGATCATAAGCCCAAGTGATCTCCTTGGTCTTCTCAGTAGCCACCTTAATCATCTCTTCAGGCAGTCCCTGTGACGCTAGTTTATCTGGGTGATGTTGGCTCATTAATTTGCGATACATCTTCTTTACTTCATGCTTTGAGGTTTGTGGTGTCGCACCAATAATCTGGTAAGCTGCTGCAAGATCCTCTCCTGCTGGTTTTGCACGCTGCTGTGATCCACCACCATATTGCTGATGTCGAAATTGGGCTGCAACAAGGGCCTCTATTGATTTAAGCTCGAAATCAGAGATGCGCAATAAAGAAGCGGTACGCATGATGATATCTAATTCAGCGGCATGAAGCTCACCATCAACATATGCGGTCTGAAATTGTATCTGAATAAAGGTACGGTGCAGATTGCGGCTAGGGCAGTTTTGCAGAAATTCCACCATGCAATCTTCAAGAGAAAAGTCATCCTGTTTACCATTATTGAAATATGAAATTGCACGTTGGCGCTGAGCCTGTGACATATTAAAACGGGTAAAAACCAACTCTGCATGCTGGATGTCTTGCTCAGTAACGCTGCCATCAGCTTTAGCAACAGCACCCATAACCTGGAATGTAGCTTTGGTAAAGGCTTGGTGGATGCGCACCATGTTTTCGGATGAGCCCATGATTTGTGCGCGTCTGCCATATCCACGGCCAATGATAGCGCCAATAATTCCGCCGATTAATTGAAAAGCAGGCCCAAAGAAAAGACCGCCGACAATATAGCCAATAATAGCTCCGATAATAACCCGAGACATATAAGTGAATACCTTAAATTTATGAGTGAGGTAATAATAACAATAAGTGGGTGAAAAATATAAAAATTAATTAAAACAATATACGTGAATTGAAATAATTTGGATTGCTGCAGTATTTGAGTGGTAAAAAGGATAAATATTTCAATTACTTCTATTTATCTACTAATTTACGTAAAATTAGTAGATAAATAGAAGAGCGTCTTATATACTAATTTTATGTAAATTAGTACTTGGATGGCTCATTATATGAGAATACCTATTAAACCACCGTTAATTAAAGAGATTATGAGTGATTCTGGCTTTGACATTAAAAAGCTTCAATTGCTGGTAAGTTCAAAAATAGGTCCCATTGATGATAAGGGGCGTTATTTACATTGGGATAAGCTAAGGCATCTTTCCCCTCCAGAAAATTTTGATTCAGATCTTTACTGGTTGGCGACTAAAAACGCAAGAAATAGCATATTTAAGACATTATCGTTTAAGGATAAATACGATAATTCGTTTAATTTCTGTATCCCTGATGTGGTTATGAGAGATTTGTTATGGATAAGTGAGAATGCAAGTGGTGTTATAGGGGCAGATCCAATAATATCTGACAGAAATACCAAAGAAACATATCTTATCAATTCTCTGATAGAGGAAGCTATTAATTCAAGCCAGCTTGAAGGAGCATCAACGACTCGTCGTGTCGCAAAAGAGATGATAAGAACGGGGCGTGACCCTAAAAGTCACTCAGAAAAAATGATTTTAAATAATTATATGGTGATGAAATTCATTAATGAATTTAAGAGTGATGCCCTAACCCCATCGATGATTTTTGAGCTGCACAGAATGTTGACTCAAGACACTCTTGCAGAAGAGGATAAGGACAAAGCTGGAAAGCTTAGAAATAGTTCAGATGACATATGTGTGTATTCACATGATCACGTTCTTTTGCATACACCGCCTGATGCAGATACTTTGGAGCAAAGGTTGCAGCTAATCTGTGATTTCGCCAATAAGATAGGTGAAAATGAATTAACCTTCATTCCCCCAATAATTAGGGCGATTATCATCCACTTTATGATTGGCTATGATCATCCATTCGTTGATGGTAATGGAAGAACTGCTCGAGCACTCTTTTATCTGGTAATGGCAAAAGAAAATTATTGGTTAATGGAGTATATTTCAATATCCAGGGTTATAAAAAAAGCCCCAGCAAAATATATGCAGGCGTACCTTTATACGGAAACCGATGAAAATGATATGACTTATTTTATCATTCATCAGCTTGATATTATCAAAGAAGCTATAGCAGATTTACATTTGTACCTTAAAGAAAAAACAAATGAATTAAGAGAAGCTGAAAAGGTTTTAGAAAACTCATCTCTAAAGGGGTTGTTGAATATTAGGCAGCTGAATATATTAAAAAATGCCCTAAAGAATCCAGGGGCTGAGTACACTATTAAAAGCCATAAAACATCCCATGATGTGACTTACCAAACCGCGAGAACAGATCTTCTAATGTTATCTGATCAATATAAAATACTGAAAAAATATAAAGTTGGAAGAGCGGATGTGTTCATAGCCCCGCCAGATATTAAAGAGTTAATATCAAAAGTATAATGTGGATTAGTTTTAATAGAAGATAAACTTCAGAATGAGAACAACAGTGGTTATGGGTCATAGTTTATTCAGTTGATTATCAACTATTGTTAAGCCATTATTTAAATACCAATATTTGAAAATAAATACACATGCATAATATTAAAAATATCGTAAAACTGGTGCACGACTGCTTTGATGCTGATAAAAGGCAGCAAAGCTTTTGGAATATTTTCTCATCAAAATATCAGCACCTATCCGTTCTTGATGGTGATGAAGAGTTACTCACTGAAATAAGTGCTGAGTACAATGTTGGTTATAAATACGCTACAGATATTCGCAAAACTTTAACGGCATACAAAAGAGAGAAAGAACTTATTTATTCAAGTTTTTTACTTGTTGGAAAGTGCAGTAATGAAAGTTTATCGAAGACTATTTGCGCCCCTCTAGTTTATTTTGATGCAAAATTAGAAGACAGAACGGCTGATTGGGATACCAATGCTAATTTAGCTTCCATTAATAAAGATCAGCCATCCATAAATATGGATGTTCTCAAGCAGATTGCAGAAGGTGATATAGACGACTTTCCTGGTGAAATATTCTTTAACCAACTTACCGACCACTCAATTGAAAAACTGTCTAAATGGTTTAATCGTTTTCCTGAGCTGTTTGATACTACTTTACTTAATCAATTTCCCAAATTGGCAGGTAAGGATTTAATCACTGAGATTAAGAATCAAAAGGCAGATAAAATTTTTATTGTCCCATTTTCGGCATTCCTTGTAGTTAAAAAATCCTTCTTGTCTCAGGGAGTTCTGTATGAGCTAGATAAAATATCTTCAGATTCTAATTTGCTTAATTCGCTAAATTCTTTTTTTAAGCCAAAGCATAATTTCTTTAAATCTGAGGATATAGCCCCTATTCCTGCTGTGCTAAGTGGTGCACAGAAACAAGTGATTTTAAATGCAAAAAATTACTCATTAAGTACTGTTATTGGGCCACCTGGTACGGGTAAAAGTTTTACTATTGCGGCTTTGGCTCTTGAATATTTCATGAACCAGAAGTCAGTTCTTATAGTTTCAAATACAGAGCAATCGATAAGTGTTATTGAGCAAAAGTTAATTGAACAGTTCTCGGTAGATTCACAAGCGTTAATTAGATGTGGTGATGGAATGCATCACAAAAAGCTTAAAAAGCATATTGATAAAATACTTAATAGCAAAGATCTAAAATTAACAACATCTAGTCCTCAGGAAGATGTTCATAAGATAGCTTCAAGAGTTAATAAATTGGAAAAGCAATTTATTAAGAAATGTCATAAAACTCATGGCCACAGTAACTTTATCCATGAAATCAAAAGTAGCCCAAAAGGTATAATCGATAAGATACGCTTGGCGCTAATTAAAAGATATCAAGATAAAAATAATCATCTAAAGGAAGATCTGGATTCAATCTTAGGGCAAACAAAAAAACTTGAAGAGGCCTGCGTCTCTTATATAAATTATAAATGGCAAAAGCGGGTGTCTAATGCTTTGCGTAAGAGTAGAAAGCATTTATCAAATTTTTTGGTTGCCATCAGAGCTAGATCATCAAGTAAGCAAGAAAAATTCTTTGAAGAAACAAATTTTGATGTGCTACTTGACGTCTTGCCAATATGGCTAGTATCGCTTTCAAATTTACACCGAGCTTTACCACTTAAAGAAGATCTTTTTGATTTAGTGATTTTTGATGAATCAACGCAGTGTAATATTGCCTCCTCTCTTCCTGCTCTTGTAAGAGCTAAAAGTGCTGTAGTAGTGGGTGACCCTAAACAGCTTCGTCACTTCTCTTTTCTCTCTAGAGAAGTTCAAAATCATATTTCCCAGCAATATCAGTTTTCCGGTATCCCTGCGCAGTTGAATTATCGTGATGAAAGCATCCTTGATACAGCACAGCAATTGCTTATTGATAACAGCTCAATATCATACCTAGACGAACATTTTCGCAGCCATCCGGATATTATTGGTTATAGTAACCAACATTTTTACGCTAACAAACTTAAAGTTATGACGCGTAAACCTATTAATGTTAATAGCCAACCTATAGAGATAGATTTTCATCCAGATGGCGTTTGCAAGAAAGGGATTAACAAAATAGAAGCTAACCGAATAATCGAAAGATTATTTTCAATAATTGACAGTCAAAAAGATATCAATCATGAGCATAAATATTCTATCGGAGTTCTTGCTCTATTCAGTAACCAAGCTGATTATCTGGAAAGCCTGATTATCAACAAAATGAATGAATCCCAGATTTTAGAGCACCAAATAAGGGTTGGTACAGCTTATTCATTCCAGGGGGAAGAGCGTGACATTATGCTTGTCTCATGCTGTGTGGATAAAAATAGCTCTGCATCAAATTATCAGTATATCAACAGAGATGATTCATTTAATGTTGGAATGACAAGAGCGCGTGATAAACAAATACTTTTTACATCTGCAAATCAGGAGCAAATTTTACCAAAATCTCATTTGGCAAAATATATTAAATATTGCTATCAGATTTCTAGTGAACACGCCCCAAAGAATTATACAGATGCTTTTCAAGCTGACCTGTGTAATGAACTTAAAAAGTATAATATAGATATTAAATTACAATTTGAGGTGGCAAGTATACCGGTTGATGTCGTTGCTATATATAAAGAGACTATTGTAGGAATTGATCTAATTGGGTTTCCAGGAGAGTTATCTGATTTTATAACCTTACAGTCATTTAAACTTTTAAGCAGAGCAAACCTAAATGTCATACCTGTAAGTTATTCCGAATGGGGCTTGAATCGTAAAAAAGTACTAGATGCAATTCTTTCTACTCTTAAAGTAGATAAGGATAAATCAAAACAAAAGCCTAAATTTAAAACATACGATAGTAGAAAAGATATTCAATTTTCATATCTAAAAGAAAATGAGCGTGAACTGAGCTATTTGCTGGAAGAGCTAGATTTATTGGATAGAGAGCAGGATGTTGAATTTATTTATAACTTACAAAATAGCTATATAAATTTAATAACCGTTGCGCATATAAACCTTAAACCAGAGTCTCTATCGTTCCACCGGTTCAGAAGCCTTGCAATCAGCATATTTGAGCAGTGTATTGAAAATATAAACTCTATTATCACTACAACAAAACAGATTTACTTGTATAAAAGCACTGGCTTTAAAGAGTATAAAAATGAAGAGGTTGGTGAATCTGAATTTTCAAAGTTAAAAAGGCAAAATGATATTTTTATTAATGAGTCTGAGAATCAAATAACTAAACTACAAAATGAAAATTTGTTGCTTTTAACAAAAATTAATCAGATATCAGTCGAGCTTTCAAAGCCATCAGCTTCAGATAATGATATTACGCCTTTAATTGATGAAATTGATAGGCATATCGATATAGCGAGTGAGTATAGAAATATTTAGCTTACGCTCACTCTTGGTGCAAGAGCGAGAAGATTTTGTTTGGGATGGAAATGGTGGGCCTGCACGGACTTGAACCGCGGACCAAGGGATTATGAGTCCCCTGCTCTAACCAACTGAGCTACAGGCCCAAACAAGATTGATGATTATACATAGATTGGATTGTTTCGAGAACCCCTTTTTATTAAAATTTTTAAGCATAAAAAAAGGCAGCTGTTTTGCTGCCTTTTAAGATCAAATTAAATCAATAATTTATTGACGATTAATCTCTTCATCAAGGAAGCTGCGAAGCAGATCTGATCTTGTTGGATGACGCAGTTTGCGCAGAGCTTTGGCTTCAATTTGACGAATACGCTCACGAGTAACGTCGAACTGTTTGCCAACTTCTTCCAATGTATGGTCAGTATTCATGTCAATACCGAAACGCATACGCAGTACTTTTGCTTCTCTTGGGGTTAAACCTGCAAGAACGCCTCTGGTTGCTTCACGTAAGCCTTCTGCTGTTGCTGATTCTGATGGAGACAGCACGTTAGCATCTTCAATGAAGTCACCAAGATGAGAATCTTCATCATCACCGATAGGTGTTTCCATTGAGATAGGCTCTTTAGCTATCTTAAGAACCTTGCGGACCTTGTCTTCTGGCATGTCCATCTTTTCAGCTAGCTCTTCAGGAGATGCTTCACGCCCCATCTCTTGTAGCATTTGGCGTGAAATACGATTCAGTTTATTGATTGTTTCAATCATGTGAACCGGAATACGGATGGTACGAGCTTGGTCAGCAATAGATCTGGTAATTGCCTGTCTAATCCACCAAGTTGCATAGGTAGAGAATTTGTAACCACGGCGGTATTCAAATTTATCTACAGCCTTCATTAGACCGATGTTACCTTCCTGAATTAGATCAAGGAATTGTAGACCACGGTTGGTGTATTTTTTTGCGATCGAGATAACCAGTCTTAAGTTAGCCTCAACCATCTCTTTCTTAGCGCGGCGGGCTTTGGCTTCACCGATAGACATCATGCGATTGATGCTTTTGATCTCAGTGATATGAATGCCAGTCTCTTTTTCGATAAAGCCCATGCGAGCCTGGGCTTTAGCAATCTCATTTTTTAATTCAGCAACTTTTGGTGCGTAGTCGCGATCTGAATTAATGATCTCTTTTAGCCAGTTAGGGTCTGTTTCGCTACCAGGAAAGCTGCTGATAAAATTCTTACGCGGCATTCTAGCTTTGTTAACACATGCGTTTAGAATAACTCTTTCTTGCTGTCTAACTCTGCTGATATAGTCTCTTAGGTTTTTGACTATCTTTGCAATTGCCTTCGGAGCTAATTTAAGTTCATAGAATATTTCTGATAATTCAAGAATGGCTTCTTTGCTTTTCTTGTGGTCACAGCTATGTTTGTCGATGATTTTTATCGTGTCTGAAAGATGTTCGCGTAAGCGCTCTAATACTTCAGCGGCTTTTTCTGGATCAGGGCCGGTATCTTCTTCAATATCGTCATCAGATGAATCATCTTCATTGCCATCTTCATTGACAGGAGTTGGAGGTGCTGGAGGTGCTATTTCATCACTCTCCTCCTCGCCGGGTTCTCTAAAGCCAACTATTAGGTCATTAAGGCGCAGTTCTTTTTCGACGATGTTGTCATAGATGCTAAGGATGATGCGGGAAGAATCTGGGAATTTAGCTAGAGTATTTAATACTGTGCGAATTCCTTCTTCGATTCGCTTAGCTAAAATTATTTCCCCTTCACGGGTAAGAAGTTCGACAGTTCCCATCTCTCGCATATACATGCGCACAGGGTCAGTAGTTCTGCCTAGCTCGCTTTCAACTGAGGCCAGTGCAGCGGCTGCCGCTTCTTGAACTTCTTCATCGGTTACATTGGTTTCATCGAGAATTAATGTGTCTGCATCTGGGGCAGCTTCATAGACGGTAATGCCCATGTCATTTATCATGCTGATGATATCTTCGATCTGCTCCGGATCTATAATATCGTTGGGAAGATGATCGTTCACTTCGGAATAGGTTAGATATCCTTGCTCTTTACCTTTGGCGATAAGCGCCTTTAAGCGCGATTGCTGTTGCTCTTGAAGCTTATTTAGCTGACTCATTTATTGTGTTTACCTATACTCTGTCTGTGCGACGGCAATGCCGGTAAAAGAATCGTAATGCCTTAATTTAACCTATTCGGTAGGCAGGCCTTCTGATAATCTATTGTATATTGTAGGATTTTCAGGACCCGATATTCTACTGATCATAAGCTATTGTGGCAAGTAAATTCTCGTAATGTTTGCAATATTAATCAAATGTTTGGGAATCAGTTTCATCCCTACAAATTGGTTGGCATTTCTTTATTAGAATAATAGTAAAGATCTATAAGAATGCGACATAACAGATCAACTAATATCAGAATTAGTAGCTATAATTAGCGTTAAATTTTTTGAATCATTTTATATAAGTTTTGCACAGCATATAAATTATAAAGAATCAGCGAAAGGAGACAGTGATGGGAGGCAAGTTATCTGCCAGTAAAATAGTATCAGCTCAAAAAGCAGCTGAGCTTGTTAATAGTGGTGATACCTTGGTTACAGGGGGATTTGTTGGTGTAGGCGTTGCAGAAGAGTTGATGATAGCGCTGGAAAAAAGGTTCCAGCAAAACCGCTTACCTAGAGATCTAACCATAGTATATGCTGCAGGCCAGGGCGACGCTAAAGAAAAGGGTGGAAACCATTTAGGCCACGAAGGTTTGGTGAAAAGAGTTATTGGTGGCCACTGGGGGTTAGTTCCAAAGCTGCAAAAGCTAGCATTTGAAAATAAAATTGAAGCTTATAATCTGCCTCAGGGTGTCATATCTCATATGTTAAGAGATATAGCTGGGAAAAAGCCAGCAACAATATCCTATGTTGGAATTGATACATTTGTTGATCCTAGAATCGAGGGTGGAAAAATTAACCAGATGGCAAAAGAAGATCTGGTTGAGTTGATTAAAATTGGTGGTAAAGAGTGTTTGAACTTTAAACATTTTAAACCTGATGTTGCATTTATTCGAGGCACTTCAGCGGATAGCAGAGGCAATATTTCAATGGAAAAAGAGGCTCTTAAGATTGAGTCCTTGGCAATAGCTGCAGCAACCACTAACAGTGGTGGAATAGTTATCGCACAGGTTGAAAGTATTGTTGGTAATGGTGAGCTAAAACCACATGATGTAGTGATTCCGGGCATTATGGTTGATTATGTTGTGCAGGCTAGTTCGGAGAATCATCAGCAGACTTTTGGTGGTGATTTTAACCCAGCATATATCGGGGCTGTAAAAGGTGAGCATATTGATCTACAGCCTCTTGATATGAGCATAAAAAAAATAATGGGTCGTAGAGCTAGTTTCGAATTAAATTCAGGCGATATAGTTAATCTAGGTATAGGTGCTCCAGAAGCGGTAGCAAGAGTTGCTGATGAAGAGGGGATAATTGGTGATTTTACCCTTACCGCAGAGCCTGGTGTAATAGGTGGAGTTCCCGCTGGTGGACTGGATTTTGGTGCTTCAACCAATCCAGAGGCGATAATTGATCAGCCATCTCAGTTTGATTTCTATGATGGTGGTGGTTTAAATGTTGCCTTTTTAGGAATGGCGCAGCTGGATAAATTTGGTAATGTAAATGTAAGTAAATTTTCTGGTCGTGTTGCCGGTGCTGGTGGATTCATAAATATAAGCCAGAATACTAAGAAAGTTGTATTTATGGGGGCTATGATAGCTGGAAAAATTGATTTTAATGTTGAAAATAGTCAGCTTAATCTTGGTGAGAATGGAGGGGGAAAGAAATTTGTTGATGAGGTTGAGCAAATAACCTTCAGCGGTAAACGTGCAATCGCAAATGGACAAGATATACTTTATATTACTGAGCGATGTGTATTCCGCTTGGTAATTGAGGGGATTGAACTTATTGAAATTGCTCCTGGAGTAGATTTGCAAAAAGATATTTTGCAGCAGATGGAGTTTAAACCTCTTGTATCTCCAAAGTTAAAGCTTATGGATGTTAGGATATTCGCTGCCGGTAAAATGGGAATAAGCTGTTAATACTTAGTGGAAAAAATATAAAAAAATAAGGAATAAAAATGTCATTACGTTACGCAATACTTGTTGATCTTTGCCGAGGCGAAGGAACTGGGTATGAAATTGCCAAACGCTTTCAAGAAGGTGTTGGTTTTAGTTGGAAGGCTTCACATCCACAAATATATTCTGAACTAAAAAAACTGAACGACATGGGTTGGATAGAGTTTGAGAAGGTTGAGCAAGAGAGCAAACCGGCGAAGAAGATATACAGCTTGACCGATGATGGTGTTAATTCACTAAAATTGTGGATGGATACACCTGCAGAAATAGCTCCTATTCGTGATATGTTTTTGATCAAGATGACTGTAGGTGATCTGGCGACACCATCGAAATTATTGCAAGAGGTGCGTGATAGAAAAATGGCCACCTTGGAAAAACTGCAGATTTTCAAGGATATTGAGACAAAGCATTATCATGGTGAAGAGATTGAAGATCCAAAGAAAAAATTCCCACAGTTATCGCTTCGTGCAGCAATTATAACTTTTGATGCGCATATCAAATGGTTTGATGAGCTTATAGAGTATTTAGAAAAATTAGCAGCTAGAGATGGTTAGTAGTTATTAAGGCTAGTAGTTAGCAAGGGAATAGATCAAATGCTAAAAGGTATTACTCCGCAGGAACAGGAAGAGATTTGTAACCATATGCGTTCAGCTGAGCGCATATTATTTATAACGGGTGCGGGAATGTCTGCTGATTCAGGGCTGCCAACCTATCGTGGTATTGGTGGCCTTTACAATAATGAAAATACTGATGATGATATGCCTATTGAGGTAGCAATATCAGGAGATATGTTGCGCAGCCGTCCAGAAATAACCTGGAAATACCTTTTGCAAATTGCTAACTCCTGTCATGCCGCAAAGCATAATGATGGGCACAAGGTGATAGCCGAGATTGAAGCAGCAAAGAAAAACACTTGGATATTAACGCAGAATATTGATGGTTTTCATAAAGAAGCAGGTAGTAAAAACACCATAGAGATTCATGGAACTTTGGATCACGTCAACTGCATGTCTTGTAGCTTTGAAGGGATGACCAAAGATATTGATATAGATGAGAACAACTTACCGCCACATTGTCCAAAGTGCGGAGCTATTTTACGCCATGAAGTGGTGCTCTTTGGTGAGCAGTTGCCAGATAAAGAGATTAATAAGCTATATGGAGTATTAGAAACTGGGTATGACATGGTGTTCACCATAGGTACCACTAGTGTCTTTCCTTACATTGCTCAGCCAGTGATGCTTGCCAAGCAAAAAGGGATTCCAACTATTGAGATCAACCCCGGTAAGACAGAGGTTTCTCATATGGTTGATTATAAAATTGAAGATGGTGCGGCCAAAACACTCAGGACTCTCTGGAATAGAATCAGCTAATTAATTTTCAAGCTCCCTGAGCGTAGCCGAAATGCTCAGGGATTTTCAAAAATTAGCTTAAGATTATACAATGTCCAGCCTAAATAGTTTGCTCTTTACATGGTAGCGAACTAGTATTTATGTACACACTTCTAACCTCTATTTTATCTATATGGAATCAATGAAATAGACATGTCCCTGGGGGATAACTAATGAACAGAAAACTCAAACTCGCAATATTAATAGTGGCGATCGTACTGGTATCTTTTATAGGCTTACTCGTCATTGGTTATACGATGCTTGATCCAAACGATTTCAAGCAAGAGATCAGCGATATAGTTAAAAAGAAAACCGGTCAGGAGTTAGTAATCTCAGGCGACATTGAAAAATCGATCTATCCAAATCTTGGGGTGAATATTGGTGCTGTAGCCCTTAAAAACCCAGCAGGGTATGAGGCAGAGAACTTTGCACAGTTAGAACGGATGAGCGTCAGTGTAAGTTTGCTGCCATTATTTAGCGGTAAAATCATTGCCGATAAAGTGCTGTTGCAAGGGGTGAAAATTAATCTTGAGAAAGATGCTCAGGGCAAAGCTAACTGGGAGGTGTTTTCTCAGCCAGGAGCAGCCAAACCAAAAGCAGACAAGCCAAAGGATAAGGCATCAAAAGATATTAAAGCAGACAAATTCCAGTTCGAAGGGATTGAGCTGGTCGATGCTAACCTGACTATAAATGACAAACAAAAAGGACAAAAAATTCAGCTGCAAAATATCAACCTGATTACAGAAGTTGAAGAGTTAACTAAACCATTTTGGCTGAAGTTCTCAGCACAATTCCAACAAGACAAACCACAGATTACTGCAGATCTTAATTTTAAAACACTGATAACTCTCAGTGAAGATCTAAAGAAGATCAACCTAGATGATTTGGTTGTAAATCTCAATGCTGATGCACCGGAGATATTACCAACTAAGGTTGAGTCTAAACTCGAAACAGTTATTGCCTTGGATCTTAATCAAATGTCAGTCGCGGTGAAGCAGCTAGAATTTCGACTGCTTGATCTAATGTTAAAGGCAGATATAAACGCCAAAAATATTGCTGCTAACCCACAGTTTGATGCCAAGATAGAGCTAGTCAGCTTTAATCCGCGTGACTTAACACAAAAGCTTAAGATGGAACTGCCATTGATGCAGGGTAAAGATGCACTAACTGCAGTTGAGATGAAGGCAGCGATTGTAGGAACCTTGCAAAAGTTAGAACTTAAACAGCTTAATGTCGTTTTTGATCAAACCAAGATTACAGGTAGTGCAACGGTAACAGATCTCACTAATCCAGCAATCACCTTTGCAATGAATATCGACAAAATAAATGCCGATAACTACATGCCGCCAAAAACAGAAACAGAGAAATCAGCTGAGCAGCAAAAGGTTGCGGAAACCAAAAAAGAGAAGATTGATCTTGAGCCACTACGCCAGCTAAATCTAAATGGCAACATCACTATTGGCGAGTTGATAATAAACAAACTTAAAGCCGAGAATATTAAGGTAACAGTAAAGGCAAAGGATGGAATTATTCAAGCTAATCCGGTAAATGCTGACTTATACCAAGGTAAGTTGGATGCAAATCTTAAGATGGACGCAAGAACTGATACTCCCAAAATGGTCATAAAGAAAAATCTTAAGGATTTTCAAGCTGGCCCATTTACCAAAGACCTACTTGAAAAAGAGCGTATAACGGGTAATGCCAATATAAATGTAGATGTTACTACTGTTGGATTAGAGCCAGAGCAGATCAAAAAGACACTTAACGGAACAGTTGGCTTTAGTTTTAAAGACGGTGCGGTTAAGGGGATTAATGTTGGTAAAATGATTCGTGATGGCCAAGCCTTTTTTAAAGGTGGAGAGGCTTCAGAGCAAGAACAGACAGATTTTGGTGTCATCTCTGGAACTGCACAAATCACCAATGGCGTGGTGCAGAATAATGATCTAAAAGCCCAATCGCCACTTTTAAGAGTTACCGGTAAAGGCAAGGTCGATCTGCCGCAAAACCAGATAGATTATGTAGCTGTTGTTGCATTAGTTGCAACCTCAAAAGGGCAAGGTGGAAAGTCATTAGGTGATCTGAAAAAAGCTCCTATTCCTCTTAAAATTAAAGGTGATCTCACAGACCCGAAAATCGGTCTTGATTTTGATGAGGCACTAAAACTTGTGGGAGAGCAGAAGAAGAAAGAGGTTCAGCAAAAGGTAGAGAAGAATTTCAAAGAAAAGGTTGGGGATAAGCTTGGAGGCAAGCTGAAGGGGCTCTTTGGAAAATAAAGTTTATTTAATCAAATAAACATCAAACCGAGTGGATTTGCCGTCAAAGCTCATAGATGGCTTTTTATCTGCCAGATATTCCGCTCCTTTTGGACGTTTAACTACTACCCGTTTTAAGGCTTTATCTAGAGCCGCTTTTAGTAGTGTATTTGAATCGTAATCATCACCAACAACTTCACGTAAAACCCGCATCTCTTTTTTAACCAGAGAAGACTTGGTGCGGTGTGGGTACATTGGGTCTAGGTAGATTACATCAGGGCGATCACCATCAGCTATAGAGTTGATAAAGGAACTAGAATTAATGCAGTGCATCCTTATATTGGCTGCAGCTTCTGTTGTTGTCGAATTTTCGTTCGCACGCCTGATTCCATCTTCCAGCAAGATAGCAATAATGGGGTTGCGCTCTAAAAGGGTAACTTTACAGCCGGTGCTTGCCAATACAAAACCATCACGTCCAAGTCCAGCTGTGGCATCAACAATTGATGGCCGCATCCCTTTTTTAATGCCACATGCCTTGATGATATCCTGATCTTTAAAACTAGAATTCTTATTGCGATACCCCATCTTCCCGCCAACAAAATCTACAAAAGTTGCGCCAGGAGATTTAGGTGCGGTATAGGCAATTGCTATATTTTCGGAATTAATTTCTAAGACTATAGCCTTTGATGAGCGCTCCTGAATTAAAGGAAGCCCTAACTGGAATGCAACTTCTTCTGCTTTTAGGAGAGCATCAGTAGTTGCTGCAAAAATACCAATATCGCTGTTTGAAATCGAGTTATTCATTCTTTCTATTGCTGGATGATTATGGCTTTATTATAGCTATGTATTGGTTAACAAACACTATTTTTTATGGCATTTAGGTTGTCAGGCTGTTGAGGGGAAAGCTAGGTTTGGTCATCAGTTATTATTTATATTTCAGAAGTTCCTTTGGTAATAAAAATCCAGATAAGTTTTCTTGCAGATACTTGCAGATAAATGCCCTAGTATGTTAATTAATCTTTATCAAACAATACAATTTGTTTTTTAACAAACATAATGATTGTTTGCGACGCATATTAAGTTGTAGTGGTATGGGTAAAAAATAACATTATATAATGATGGAATGATAGGAAAGCTAAGTAATAAAATTAGAATTTTGCTACAGGTTTCTTGTGTTGCAATGTTGCTTTGCAGTAGTATTGGAACTAGTATGACTAGGATTATTTTTATAGATATTATGATATCTTGCCGTTAATAGGCGCGTGTTTATTTTTTCGAAGGTGGTTTTTTATGAGTTCAAAAAAAGCTGATACAGATGATTCAAAAACATTTGATCCTGCTGAGCTAGCAAATACTGTTTCTGGTATTGCTGAATCGAGTATGCAGTTATTAAAAGGGTTTCTTGATCGTGAGCAAGCTGCATCTCGTATCTCTTTAGGTGAGACTAATCACCTTACAAGGATGTTCCAGGCATTTGTGTCCAGAAGTATGATGGATCCGTATAAGCTTGTCGGTGCTCAAATGGCGTTCTGGAATAACTATTCATCATTGATGAATAGTTTAACTTTTAGGTTTTTTGGTCAGTCTGCTCCTGTGGTAGCAGAGCCAGCTAAATCAGATAGAAGATTTAAGTCACAAGCATGGGAACAAAATCCTATGTTTGATTTCATCAAGCAAAGTTATTTGATATCTGCAGATTATATGCGTTCTGTAGTTAAGGATACTGAAGGGCTGGATGAGAAAACAGCAAAGAAACTTGAGTTTTACACTGAGCAGTTTGTTGATGCAATGTCCCCAACTAACTTCCTGGCAACTAATCCAGATGTGATTCGCGAGACTATTGATAGCAAAGGTCAAAACCTGCTTAGTGGTTTCAAAAATATCTTGGAAGATCTTGAAAGCGGTAATGGAAAGCTTAAGATCAAAATGACCGATACTTCAGCATTTGAAGTGGGTAAAAATATCGCAACTACCCCGGGTAAAGTTGTTTATCAAAACGATATGATGCAGCTTATTCAGTACACCCCAACCACTAAAGATGTGAATAAGATTCCGCTATTGATTATCCCACCTTGGATCAATCGTTATTATATTCTTGATCTGAATGAGAGAAAGTCTTTGATTAAGTGGATTGTTGATCAAGGGTATACGGTTTTCTTAATCTCGTGGGTAAATCCAGATGAGAGACATCAGGATAAAGGTTTCGATGCCTATATGCAGGAAGGTCCATTAACAGCAATGGATGTCATTGAAGAGGTGACTGGTGAATCACAAGTTAATACTATAGGCTACTGCTTGGGTGGAACTCTTCAGGCTACAACCCTTGCCTATCTTGCAGCAAAGAAGAAAGATCGTGTAAAAACATCAACATTCTTTACATCATTGATTGATTTTGAGCACCCAGGTGAACTTGAAGTGTTTATTGATGAAGAGCAGATTCAAATTCTTGAAAAGAAGATGAGCAAGAAAGGGTTCCTGGAAGGGAAAACGATGGCATCAACATTTAATATGTTGCGCGCTAATGATCTGATCTGGTCGTATTTTGTAAATAACTATTTGTTAGGTCGTGAACCACTTCCATTTGATATTTTATATTGGAATAGTGATTCAACTAACCTTCCTGCGCGTATGCATAGTTTCTATCTGCGTAATATGTACCAGCGTAATCTTCTAAAAGATCCGGGTGGATTAACTATCTCTGGTGTAGATATTGATGTTACTAAGATCAAAGTACCGAGTTATTTTGTATCTACGGTTGAAGATCATATCGCACCTTGGAAATCTACCTATCAGGGCGCAATATTGTTCTCTGGTCCGGTTAAGTTTGTTCTAGGTGGTTCTGGGCATATTGCAGGTATTGTAAATCCTGTGAATCCAGGAAAATATAACCATTGGACTAGCACAAAGCTTCCTGCTACCTCTGATGCATGGCTAAAAGGTGCAAAAGAGCAAAATGGATCTTGGTGGACTGATTGGGATAAATGGGTTAGCGGTCAAGATGGCGAGAAAGTTGCTGCCCGTAAACCTGGCAGCACAAAAAAGTACAAGGCGATTGAAGATGCACCTGGTTCTTATGTGAAGGCCCACTAGTCAGTATTCTCAAGTGAGAAACATAAAAATGCTGACTTAAACGTCAGCATTTTTTTTGCCCATTACAAATGATGTGTCTATATCCAGTGATGATTGGTAATATCTTTAAATTGATTCGTTTGAATTAGTAAACTTGAAATATAGTTAAGGGGCAATTAGTGAATCCAGAAAAACACAGTTTAATCCAAATTAATATTGCGGTAATACTTTTTGGTGGCACTACCCTGTTTTCGAAATTGATCTCCCTACCCGCTGCTAATATAACTTTTTTCCGAGCCTTGGTTGGTTGTAGTGCTTTACTTATATTTATATTGCTACGTAAAGAGAAATTACGCCTGCAAAATATGCAGGAATATTTCTGGATGTTGGTTATCGGGCTGGTTATGGGGATGCACTGGGTTTCATTTTTCCACTCCATGCAGGTTTCAACTATAGCGATTGGGATAGTTGCTATGTATACCTTTCCGGTGATGACAGCCTTGATTGAACCTTTGGTGGATAAGAATAAGTACCGCCTTTCCGATTTCATGTGTGCTGGTGCCGTGTTAGCAGGAATTGCGATGATAGTTCCAGAGTTTACCTTGCAAAATGATGTGGTGATGGGATTGTTGTGGGGATGTCTAGCAGCAGCTGGATTAACCGCGCGTAATATTATTGTACGTAAAAAGCTAAGGCATATACCGAGTATAGTATGTATGGGCTACCAACTTTTAATCACCTTCTTGATGCTGCTACCATTTATATCTTTTGAATATGATCTGCTTGCAGATAACCGCATGCAGTATTTGGTTTTGTTAGGCATATTTTTCACTGCGATTCCTCACTCGCTGATCGTCGCTAGTTTAAAAAACTTGAGGGCTACAACCGTTGGTCTGATCTCTTGTATGCAACCATTTTACAGCATTGTTATTGCTGCTTTGGTTATTGGAGAGCTTCCCAAAGGGAATGTGATAATTGGTGGAGTTATAATTATAACTACAGCTTTGTATGAATCAAAAAGAGCAACAAAAAAACCTAAGCAACAAGAGGATGTGGATCAGCTACAAGAGATTTAGATTTTCAGCTAATATCTACAGTCATAGTTTTTATATATGCTGTTTTTGAGTATTGATTCATGGATAGAATTGAGCTATTTTCAATATAAATTAAATTATTAATTAGCAAAGGCGTTAGGTCGAAATAGATCAAAACGGATTATGGAAGAATGTCAGATATTTTTTTCTCATTAAGCATATCAGCAGAAGAATACCTGCCCTACTACCGGGGGCAAGTTAAGGATGTTCGGGTAAAAAGTCATGATGGCAGAACCGTGCGTTTTCCTGCAAATATTTTACGTCCATTTGTTGGTCGTGATGGAATTCATGGATCCTTTGTTCTTGAATATGATCAAAATAATAAGTTTAAAGGGATAAGAAGGGCATAACCTTATGGATAAGAAGGGTGGTTTATCAACCCTGATGGGGCAAGAGTTGGGGCAGCTGGTTTATGCTGTTGAAAATTCTTGTGGTGGAATTCAGGTGCGTGAAGACGATTCGTTTCGCTGGATCCATTTTGGCACAGGCTCAGTACAAACAGCGATGGACATACAAAATCCTAACTATATGATTTTAGAGTATATGCGACGTATGTTGGCTTTCTTACCCTTTCGTCAGAATAAGATGGGGCGGGTATTAATTCTTGGTCTTGGTGGTGGTGCAATGGTGCGTTTTATCCATGATAGGTGGCCGGAATCGCGCATTGATGCAATTGATATTGACCAGGATATGATTGAAATAGCTACAGAATATTTTGGTATTCCGTCTAGTAAAAACGTCAAAATCAGAAATGCTGATGCTCTTGTGTATGTTGAACAGAGTATAGATTATAAGGTTGATACACTCTTTGTTGATCTGTTTATAGGAGACGAGCCGCCTGCTGATATTTATTCAGAGTCATTTGTTCAGAGTTGTTATGATGCTTTAGATCCATCAGGGGTTATGCTTTTTAATATACTTGCGGTTAAGGCGGATAAGTTTACTGGTTTTGTCACTTTGCTGCGTAAAGTTTTCGATCGCCAAACACTGTGTCTTACAGTACCTTTTCATGACAATATTTTAATTATGGCTTTTAAAAACCCAGTGCATATTCCGATAAATAGCTCTCTTGCGCGAAACGGTAGAGATATGCAGGATAAGCTGTTACTTCCATTTGATGAGTATATTAATGATATTTTGTACAGTAATCGGAATAATCACATGTTGGCTGGGATCGGGGCTTTAGTTAATGAAAGCTAAAGATAAAAATATCGGTAGACAATTCTAGAGATTATCTCCCCCATTGCCTTGTTATTCAGCTTCATAGCTTCACCTTGAGGAAGCCATAATGCCAGCCCCTTATTTTTTGAATCTAGGAAACCAACCGGTGCAGGGATAATTTCAAGTTCCCTATTACTTTTAAACGCCTCAACTGCACGTGGCAAGTCCCATGCGTCTCCAACTAAAATTACTTTATTTATGTTTCTACTGTTTAGTAGATCTGTGGTAAAGATTGCACTTTCATAGATAGAGATACTTTGTGGTTCGAGCATAGGATCTTTATCTATCCCAAAGTCATCTTTCAATGATTTGGCCATTAACTGCGCTCTGGATGGTCCTTTAGGGTGGATCTGGCCGCCAGATAGGATGATTTCAACTTTTTGCGCTTCACCTCTTTGATCAAGTGCTCTGATAAGTTTTGCTGTATAGCGTAGGCGGTTTAGAGTTCTATTATCGATGGATTCAGTATTAGCTATGAAGTTTCCGCTTTTATCAACGGTTCCGTATTCACTGGAAGAGAGGTTGCGCTCCCCTCCAATTACAATAATTGCTTGTGCTCCGGCTTTTTGTGCAACATCGATAGTAAGGGCTTCATTGGGTTCAATTATCTTTGCCAACAGAGCCGTTGTGAGAGGGATGCTGCCAATGTACAGAGTGATTAGCCCAAGAACGATAAGTGTATATCCAAAGCGACGCCATGCAACAATGAATATCAGTCCTAGAAGAACTAATATGCATGCAAGCCCTGGAGGCAGTATTACCCACTCAATTATTCTGGTTAGCATATATTTATGTCTGCTTTTCTAATGATCTTATTTGCTCGGTAAGATGAACGTGTTAATGCCGAACTCTCAACATCATCAAAACCAAGCTCAATGGTTTTGAAACGTTCAAATTCTTGCGGAGAAACATACTTCATCACTTTGGCATGTTTTCTCGATGGGGCTATATATTGGCCTATATTTACTATTCTACACCCTATATTGTATGGATTGTGCATAATTTCTTCCCGTTTTTATCCAAGCCCAACCATTATGGAAAATTTGAGGGGGATTTCTGGGAACCACTCTTTAAACAACTTAATAAATATAGTGATGAATTATAACAGTAATTTGGACATAATGCTCCACCTAAACTAGGCACGGCTTCGGTGTTGTGTGAGATGATATCGGGCGGGAAAGCGCTTAAATTTTCTAGTGCTAATTCAGTATCATAATGAAAATATGGGGTAAGAATCTCTATGCTGGTATCAGGATAGTAATTGCGAACATGTTTAATTGTGTTAGAAAAATGTTCATCACCACCATCTTTTAAATCATCTCGGGTTGCTGATGTTATAACCACATGCTTAAAATTTAGTTTGGCTACAGCCTTTGCAAGATGTTTAGGATCATCTAAATCAATAGCTTTATTAAAACTAAAGAGCCATTGATATATATTCGCTTGCAGTAAGAGCTAAATAAATATTATCTAGCTGCTTTTTACTGGTAGCGGTGATAGTTGTTGTGATAGAAAGAAAGTTACCCTTTTTACTTCGATTGCTTTTTACTTTTTCAAATGGAGTTTCTGGAGCAAAGCGACAGATGATTTCATATACAATTTTATCTAGATCATCGCGGGTTTTTCCCATAGCTTTTATTGGAAATTCGCATGGAAATTCGAGTAAGGTTTCTTCAGTCATATTAATTCTCTAATAAAAATAGCAGCTCTTAGATAAGTGAGGTTTGTTATTCAAACCAAAGTTTTACACTATCAACCATTCGGTTCCAGATTCCGCCTTCATTAATGTTTTCCAGGGCAATTAATGGTCTTTCGGCAATTATGCTTTCATCAAGTTTTACTGTTACCATACCAAATTTCTGCCCTTTATTTATCGGCGCTGTTATTTGATTATCTAGCGTGGTCGATGCTTTTAAAAATTTATATTGGCCACGTGGAATGGTGATGAAAAGATCATCTTTAATTCCAAGTTTAAATTTATCTCTCTCCCCTTTCCAAACATTGGCAGAAAGGCGAGCTTCACTTCCAGAATATAGAAGCTTAGTTTCAAAGAAGCGGAATCCGTAATTAAGTAATTGTTGGCTTTGTTTAGCTCGGGCTTTAACGCTATTGGTTCCTAGTACGACTGAAACCAGGCGCATCCCCTCTCTTTCCGCTGAAGCAGCAAGGCAGTAGCCAGCATCTTCGGTATAGCCGGTTTTAAGTCCATCTACATATTTGTCCTGCCATAAAAGCTTATTACGGTTGTGTTGGGTGATATTATTGAAGGTAAAACTCTTTTGAGAGTACAAAGGATAATATTCAGGAAAATTATTTATTAAATTACGTGCCAGGATGCTTATGTCGCGTGCTGTGGTGTAGTGGTTTTTGTTGGGTAGCCCGGTGCAGTTCATAAAGTTGGTGTTATTCATCCCAAGTTTTTTCGCATACTGATTCATAAACTGGGCAAAGGTATCTTCACCGCCGGCGATATGCTCAGCTAAAGCCACACTGGCATCATTTCCTGACTGGATAATCATCCCTTTTAATAGATTCTCGACAGATACGCTTTTTCCAACCTCCACGAACATGCGCGAGCCGCTGGTGCGCCAAGCCTTTTCGCTGATGTTTACTTGTTCTTCTAGGGAGATATTGCCAGATTTAAGCTCACTAAACACTACATAAGCGGTCATCAGTTTGGTAATGCTTGCTGGAGCAACTGTATTATCAGGCTCTCTTTCTGCAAGAGTTTTACCACTGTGATAATCGATGAGGATATAGCTGCGTGCACCAATCTTTGGTGCAGCTGGAACTGGGCGTTGCATAGCGGTAGATATGGTGGTTAATCCAATGAATAGTAAAGCGCAAAACAAACCCTGTTTTATTAATCTCATGATATATCCGGTAATTTAGCTAAAATATCTTTCGTGTCTCTTTGATGCATGATAATGAATTTAGTTCATAAGTAAACAGGTGATTGATAGGTTCACAGGTAAAAGTTAAACCATTATTTTGGCAAAGTCGATGGTTGGCTTGTTTCTGGTCCAGATCGGCTGATTGGATTGATAGACCAGCTTAAGAATTTATTTGTTTTGCCAAGTGTAATTGATTTTTTAATAGGTTTTAATTTGAGATAATTAGTCTGGGATTGTTAATCTCAAAATCTTTCATCTCATCCATTATGAGTTCAGCTTTTTCAATAGAGTGAATTGGCCCAATCTTTACTTTATGAATTTGCTTTTTTCCACTGCTGACTGTTTCAATGGTGAAATTTTCATCATTATGCAATTTAACCCTTTCAATAAGACGTAAGGCATTGGGTTTGTCGTTAAAAGCCCCTATTTGTATAAAGTAATTAGCGCTGGGTGCTGGTTCTTTGGTATTGGACGCGATTGGTTTAGAGCTTTGTGGTGCAGGTACAGCCGCTGATGTTTTTGCTGGCGCCATAAGTGCAGATCTGGGAGCAACCTTGCTAGGAGTTGAGCTTGTTGCAACTACAGTGGCAGTTTGGATGGGAATAATTTTTGCTATTGGTAGTTTAATTGGTGTAGGCGTAAAAGCAGGAAGAGATGCAGGCACAGGTTCGGTGTAAATAGATTTTATAGCTACAGATTTCAATGGAATATTTTGATTAACAGTTTGTTGTTTGGACGTCTCTTTCTTGGCTGCAGCCGGGATAGCAATATTTGTTGAGCTAGGAATTACTGTAGTTACTTCAACTCGAGCAGTCCCTTTTGCCACCACTCCAAGTTTAATCGCAGCCGCATAGGATAGGTCAATCAGACGATTTTTTACGAATGGTCCGCGGTCATTTATCTTTACTATCACCTTGCGCCCATTCTCCAAGTTGGTTACTTGTGCATAAACAGGGATTGGCAGGGTTTTGTGTGCAGCAGTCATCGCATACATGTTGTATGGTTCACCGCTTGAGGTTCTTTTTCCATGAAACTTATCGCCATACCATGATGCTACACCACGCTTTGTATAACGTTGGTTAGATGCAAGCAGGTAGTAATCAACCCCGAAAACCTCATACGATTTGGGATTACCGTAGCGACTTAATGGAAGTTTGTGTGGAGTTGGGTCACCAGGGGGGAACTGCTCAGACTTTGGTTTCGATCTATAGCCTAAACTACACCCTTGAATAATAACAAGGGTGAGCGTAGTGATTAGTAACTTCTTTAATAACATCTTTTCAGTTAGTTGGCTTATTTGGATAACTTGGTGCTGCCATTGATTAGTTGGCTTAACTGGAATGCAGCCATTGCATACATAGAGCTATGATTATAGCGGGTTATTACATAAAAGTTATGTAGGGTTATCCAGTATTCTTTCCCTTTTTTAGTATCAAGCACTAATAGATTTGCGGGCATCTCATCATCAAGTGGGTATGTTGGTTTTATGCCTAATAGACGCAGGTCACCGACAGTGTATTGTGGTTTTAATTTATCTGTTACAGCTTGTTTCCATCGTTTCCCGTTTACTTTTGCTTTGATCGCAACAGGCTCATTTGCCTTCCATTTATGACGATAAAAATAGTTAGCAACACTACCGATAATATCGGAATTACTGCGCCAAAGATCGCGCTTTTTATCGCCATCAAAGTCTATTGCATAATTACGATAGCTGCTGGATATAAACTGCGGTTTTCCCATTGCCCCAGCATATGACCCCCTTATTTTATAAGGATCAAGGCTTTCTTCCCTGGTTAATAATAGAAAATGTTCTAGTTCGCTAAGGAAAAATTTACTCCGTTTGGGGTAGTTAAATGCTAGTGTTGCCAATGAGTCAATCACTCGAAACTTACCAGTATTCATTCCGTATTTGGTTTCGACTCCGATTATTGCGGTGATGATCTCAGCAGGTACGCCATACTCTTTTTCTGCGCGTTGTAATGTTCCTGCATGGATCTTTTTGAAACCAATTCCTCCTAGCATCCTATCTTTACGGATAAAGATTGGCTTGTATTGGAACCATTTTCTCTTTTCTGCTGGATTGGATATGGCTTTTACAATTTTTTTGCGAGGTTTCATTGCCTCGATTAGTTTAATCATCCACTGACGATCAAACTTGTGTTTTGTAACCATCTTATCGATAAAGATTATCACCTCATCTCTATCAATGAGTTTTGTATCAAAATAGTCTTGTTTTTCTTTTGCTTGGGAACTATTTGCTAATAGTCCAATAATCAAAAGAGAGCTAACTAAAATCCATTTCATTTTTTAACACCCCGTTTTCCTAATCATGACTTAGGAAGAATAAAGCTTTCTGTGAGTATGTATCGACATCATGATACCGAATCCAGCCATAATGGTCACCATTGAAGTTCCACCATAGCTAACTAAAGGTAATGGCAGTCCAACAACTGGAAGCAATCCAGAAACCATACCAATATTTACAAAAATATATACAAAGAATGTCAGAACAAGACTTCCACATAATAAACGCGAGAAAGTGTTCTGGGCTTGAGCTGCTATATAAAGTCCGCGCACGATGATTAAAAAGTAGATAGATAGCAGGATGCAGACCCCTATCAATCCAAACTCTTCACTGAATGCACTAAAAATAAAGTCTGTTGAACGTTCGGGGAGGAAATCCAGTTGTGATTGCGTGCCGTTGAGCCAGCCTTTTCCGTAGGTTCCTCCTGATCCAATTGCAATTTTGGATTGAATAATATGGTATCCGGTTCCCCTTGGATCTTTCTCTGGGTCAAGAAAGGTAAGTATTCGTTGCTTTTGGTATTCATGCATGAAAAACATCCAAAAGGCGGGGGCAGCAGCGGCAATTGCTCCTGCTGCACTAAGTAATAGTTTCCAGGATATTCCTGCGAAATATATAGCGAAGAAACCGGAGCTTGCTATCAGTAGTGAAGTACCTAGATCTGGCTGTTTTGCAATTAGTCCTGTTGGGATCAGAATTATTAAAGAGCCGACTATTATCTGTTTAAATGATGGCGGTAGATTTTTTCTTGAGTAGTAATAGCTTACCATCATCGGTACTGCTATCTTCATGATCTCTGACGGTTGAAAACGGAATAGACCAAAGTTAAGCCAGCGTTGCGCACCCTTACTTTTAGTACCAACAACTAATACGGCAAGTAATAAAATAATTCCAGCGCCATAAAACCACGGAGCCCAGCGCAGAAGCCTGTCTGGGTGGATGCGGGAAATAGCAATCATGATGGTAAATGCGATCCCCATCCGGACCAGCTGTTTGTAAATTAGTCCTAGATTCTGATTGCCGGAGCTATAAAGAACCACAAGACCTATCGATGACATTATCAACAACCCGAGTAGTAACATGGTATCAAGGTGCAATGTCTTTTCGATAAAGCTGAGTTGGCGAATCTGTGTTCCCTTGAGTTGCGGGGCGTTATAATTATTTAGCACCATTTACTCCCAAAAGATATTTGTCTAGAACTATGCGAGCAACTGGGGCCGCGACTGAGCTGCCACCACCACCATGCTCAACAATTACAGCAACGGCGATCTTAGGATCATCAATTGGAGCAAACGCGATAAACAGCGCATGATCACGCAGTTCAAACGCCAGCTCCTCATTGTCTTTGGCTTCTTCATCCTGTTTGACACCAAATACCTGTGCAGTTCCAGTTTTGCCAGCGAATTCATAGGCAGCATCGAGACCAATTTTGCGGGCAGTCCCTTTTTTTCCTTGGACCACTTCATGCATCGAATCGATAATGATACCCCAGTGTTCTGGCTTTACATCCGTGATAGTGTTGCCGTTGGATTTTATCTTCGCTGTTGATTCGGTATCTGTTGCAGGGTCGATATGTTTTTTTAGCAGGTGTGGCTGAATATATTTTCCTCGATTAGCGATAAGAGCAGTTGCTTCAGCTAGTTGCATAGGGGTTGTGAGGGTAAACCCTTGGCCGATTCCTGAGATTAAGGTCTCACCGTGATACCATGGTTCGTTCTTTGCTCTTCTTTTCCATTGGCGTGACGGAAGTATACCCGGCTTTTCTCCTGGCAGGTCGATCCCTGTTTTCTTACCAAGTCCAAAACGATCCAGGAAGGTAGACATGCGGTCAATTCCAAGTTTGTAGGCAAGATCATAAAAGTAGACATCACAGGATTGAGCTATAGCGGATTCGATATTAACCTTGCCATGCCCCCATTTTTTCCAGCAGCGATATTTGTGGCTTACATTGGGTAGCATATAGTGTCCGGGACAGAAAACTTCATCTTCAGGCTTAATAACCCCGTAGTGCAGTCCAGCTAATGCAACCAAAGGTTTGGTTGTTGATCCGGGGGGATATTGGCCACGGGTCAGGCGGTTAAATAGCGGCTGCATCTTATCGGCTTGTAGCTCTTTATATTTTTTCCTCGAGATACCATTTACGAACAGATTTAGATCATATCCTGGTTGACTAACCATCGCCAAAATCTCTCCTGATTTTGGTTCAATAGCTACGACAGCACCGCTGTATACGCCAAAAGCTTTTTCAATTTCCATTTGTAATGTTGAATCGATAGTCAGATAGATATCATTGCCTGGTTTTGGCTGTGTCTCTTCAATGGTGCGAATATATCTACCACTTACATTCTTTTCTACCTTTATTTCACCAACATCACCGTGCAGGATATCCTCGTAATATTTTTCGATTCCAGTCTTACCAACATGGGTTGATGCTGCGTAATCAAAGTAATCCAGAGTCTTTAGCTCTTTTTCATTGATTCTTCCAACATAACCCACGATGTGTGATGCTAACTCTTTAAGTGGGTAACGTCTGGCAATGTGAGCTTTAACATAGACACCTGGGAAAAGGTGACGGTTGATTGCAAAGCGAGCAACCTCGTTGTCACTAAGTTGGAATTTGATTGGTATATGATCAAAACGGTGTAGGTTGTTGCTACGCAGGTTCTTCATTAGTTTTTCGAAGCGGGTTAGTTCATCTTCGGAAATCTCAACAATATCGCGCAAACGTAAAGTTGTCTCTTTTACATTCTTAATCTCTTCAGGAACTAAAGTAAGCTGAAATGATGGTGTGTTATCGGCAAGAATTACGCCGTTCCGATCATATATCAATCCGCGGCGCGGGGGGTGAGGTTCAATCTTGATACGGTTGTTTACCGATTTAGTGCTGTATTTATCGTATTCCACAACCTGTAGGTTGACCATCTGTACAATGAGAATACATAACATAATGAATACAACGATCACCGCTATCACAGTGCGATTAGTAAAGAGCCTAGTTTCTTTGAAATTATCCTTAATATCCACGGTGTTATGTTTTACCTTAACTTACACCAAATTGGCGACGCAGAAAGCGTAGAGATCCAAAAAGGAATGGCCACAAAATTGCACCGGATAGAGATGCTGACCAATAATATAAATCACCAACAGATCTTCCGGTAAAACCGTAGATCCAACGGAATAGTAATTGATGTAAACAAAGTAATAGTAAAATAGTTACGCACTGACTCCAGATTGGTGAGACGCGTATGCGGTGATAAAACTTGATTGCAATGTATACAACTAGGGTGAATGTAAGAGCGTGTAGGCCCATCATTGTTCCTTGTAATGTATCTTGTAATAGCCCAACCATCCAGGCAGAAAATATTCCAACGCGTTCTGGAATAGCCAGGCTCCAGTAGATAACTGCCAATAAAGCAAACTCAGGGCGTGCATATGCAAGTGTTTCAGATATAGGGATAATCAGTAGAATAAATGCGGCGATTATTGTAGCAATAATAACCCAGCCGGATTGATGCCTTATGATGCTCATTTATTGCCCCCGCCCTGTTTACCATCTTGGTTTTTATCTGGCTTACCATTATCAGTTTGGTTAGTGCTATTTTGATAATCGTAATTAAATTGGGGTGAGTTTTTTTCTGGACCGCCTCTCCACACTAAAAGTATCTCTTTAATCTGATCTAGCTTTGCAGTTGGTTCCGCGCTTACAGTGGCAAAAGGTTTGCCAGGGTTGGTGATGATCTCGGTAACTTTTGCTACGGGATATCCAGATGGAAATCGCCCGCCAAGGCCAGATGTTATAAGTAGGTCGCCAATTTTGATATCAGTATTATTGGGGATATAGGGCAACTCTAGCCTGCCAGTGGTTCCAGTTCCTAGTGCAATAGAGCGAAATCCGCTGCGATTGAGTTGCACCGGAATTGCATGATCTGGATCGGATATTAAGATAACTTGAGATGTTTTCGGAGATGTGTGTACTACCTGCCCTAATACGCCGTTGGCATTAAGAATTGGCTGTAGGCGGAAAACATTATCCCAGCTGCCCTTGTTTATTAATACATGATGTTTGTATGGGTCCATATCAACACGAATGATCTCAGCAATAGATACCCTTTCGCCAACCTCAAAAGATGAATCCAAAAGAGCGCGCAAGCGGATATTTTCATGTTCCAGTGATTCTAATTTGAGTAGGCGTGCATTATTAAGGGTGTTTTTTCTTTGTAACTCTTTAATCCTATCGATAAAGGTGCCGCGTGAGACTAGATTTTCAGAGAGGTAATCGGTAGCTGCAGATGGGATGTGTACGATTTGTTGGATTGGGTAGACGCCAATATTTAATGATGAACGCAAAAAATCAAAGGTGTTTCTCTTATGATCTAGAGTGATTAAAATCAGAGAGATTACAACAAGTACGATCAAGCGAACAGTAGCGGTAGGACCTGTACTGAATAGACGTTTGATAGCCAAATCTCCCTGACTTTTAAGCTAATCCAGATGCATTAACTCTGGTTAATGCATCTGGGTTAATCCATTAACTAAGATTACTGATTTAGTGGATTACTCGGTAGCGAAAATGTCGGCGCCGTGCTCTTCCATTAGCTCCAGTGCTCTACCGCCACCGCGGGCAACACAGGTTAATGGATCATCAGCGATAACAACCGGTAAACCAGTCTCTTCCATTATCAGTTTGTCGATATTGCGCAATAATGCACCGCCACCAGTAAGGACTATGCCACGTTCAGCAACATCAGCACCCAATTCAGGCGGAGTTTGCTCCAGAGCCGTCTTTACTGCACCAACGATCCCCGTGAGTGGTTCTTGCAGAGCTTCGAGAATTTCGTTGCTGTTAAGGGTAAAGCTACGAGGAATACCTTGAGCTAGATTGCGCCCTTTTACTTCAATCTCTTTAACTTCACTTAGCGGGAACGCAGATCCAATTCCGTGTTTGATTTTTTCTGCAGTAGCTTCACCAATCAATGTTCCATAGTTGCGACGCACATAGGCCATGATTGCCTCATCAAAACGATCGCCGCCAATTCTGACAGAAGCTGAATAAACGATACCGTTAAGAGATAGAACTGCAACCTCAGAGGTGCCGCCACCAATATCCAGAACCATTGAGCCACGCGCTTCTTCAACCGGCATAGATGCGCCAATAGCAGCAGCCATAGGCTCTTCGATTAAGAATACCTCGCGAGCGCCAGCGCCAGCGGCAGATTCTTTAATCGCTCTACGCTCAACCTGAGTTGATCCACAAGGTACGCATATAAGCACACGAGGACTTGGGGAAAAAAAGCGGCTTTCATGCACTTTACGGATAAAGTGCTGTAGCATTTTTTCGGTTTTAGTGAAGTCAGCAATAACGCCATCTTTCATTGGGCGCTCAGCTGTGATGTTATTTGGAGTTCTGCCAAGCATTAGTTTTGCTTCGGAACCAACAGCTGCAATGCTCTTTCCTCGAGCATCGTGCCTGATTGCAACTACGGAAGGTTCGTCTAATACGATCCCTTGGCCACGACAGTAGATAAGAGTGTTAGCTGTACCAAGATCAATGGACAGATCGTTTGAAAATATCCCGCGAATTCTTTTGAAGATCATATCTTCTTTTCCTCATGATCCCTGAAATAAGGCCAATCTGAATATTGGTAATAACATTCAGGTTAATCGACGTACTTTAACAATGGCAGCCATTATCGGCAAGCGATTATTTTTTCATCCATAAAGTGCGAAATCAGTATTTATTGCACTTGATATGATAAATATAGGATATCTTTATGCAGAATAATAAAAAATTGTGCTTACAAGTTGAATTTAGAAATAAAAAAACACCAATATGGGTGATTTGGGTTTTATGAAATATCGGGGATATGTTAAGTTTCATCTGCACCGTGGTATTTCTATCTTATAAATGGATAAGCGATGCAAGAATTCATAGACCCATAAATTAGCTAAATGGAGAGCTAAATGTCTCTACAAGCAGATGATGTAAAAAACATAGCGCACCTTGCCCGTGTGGCAATTGATGAAGTAGATATTCCTGAGTATGCGACAAATCTATCGAAGATTCTCGATTTTGTAGATCAATTAAACCAGGTTGATACAGATAATGTAGAGCCGATGGCGCATCCTCTGGATATGTCTCAGCGCTTGCGAGTTGATGAAGTGACGGAAGAGAATCAACGTGAGCACTTCCAGTCGATAGCTCCAAAGGTGGAAGCGGGATTATATCTGGTTCCTCAGGTAATCGAATAGTTAAGCGCACTGAGCGTACTTCGGCTACGCTCAGCACAGGTAATCGAAGTGTGGCCATAATAATGTTTGGCCTTGATTAAGATTCGCTCATTACGCTTTTACAGCAAATCTAATTTTTATGAAAGAGATGCGCTCATAACGTTTGGTGTAAAAGAAACTAAGAGTTTTGAAAACGAATAAATTGTGAATTAGGAATAGTAATGCACAAAAAAACATTAGCACAACTATCTGCAGCATTGCAGGCCAAAGAGATATCGAGTGTTGAGATGACTCAGGAGTTTTTAGCGCGCGCGAAAAAATTCAATGAATCAACCAATGCCTATATTACCATTACCGAAGATCTGGCACTTAAGCAAGCGCAAAATGCTGATACGATGATTGCCGCTGGCAATGGTCAGGCGTTGACAGGAATTCCGCTAGCCCATAAAGATATCTTCTGTACCGATGGTGTTAAAACCAGTTGTGGATCGAAGATGTTGGATAATTTTATTGCGCCATATAACGCAACGGTTATTGAGAAGTTCAATGCAGCTGGTGCAGTAACTCTCGGTAAGGCAAACATGGATGAGTTCGCGATGGGATCATCTAATGAGAACAGTTTTTACGGTGCAGTGAAAAATCCATGGGATTTAAGCTGTGTACCAGGTGGATCATCTGGTGGTTCCGCAGCGGTTGTGGCAGCACGTATGGCGGCAGCGGCTACTGGGACAGATACCGGTGGCTCGATTCGTCAACCAGCATCATTTTGCGGAATATCTGGAATCAAACCAACCTATGGTCGCGTATCGCGTTATGGCATGATTGCTTATGCATCTAGTTTGGACCAAGGCGGTCCTATGGCGCAAAGTGCAGAAGATCTGGCGTTGATGCTTGAGGTAATGGCTGGGTTTGATCCAAAGGATTCAACCTCGGCAGAGAAAGATGTGCCGCAATATAGTGCAACCCTTGATAACTCTTTAGAAGGGATCAAGATTGGTCTGCCCAAAGAATATTTTGAAGAGGGTCTGGATGCAGAGGTCGCTCAGGTGATTGATGCAGCAGTCGAGGAGTATAAAAAGCTGGGTGCTGAGATGGTAGAGATTAGCCTGCCCAACACCCACCTTTCGGTTCCTGCATACTATGTAGTTGCTCCTGCAGAATGCTCTTCTAATCTATCTCGCTTCGATGGTGCGCGTTTTGGACATCGTTGTGAAGATCCAAAAGACTTAGAAGACATGTATAAAAGATCGCGTGGTGAAGGGTTTGGTGAAGAGGTTAAACGTCGCATCCTGATTGGAGCCTATGCTCTATCAGCTGGATACTATGATGCCTACTACCTAAAGGCGCAAAAAACTCGTCGCTTGATTAGTGATGACTTCAAAAAAGCATTTGGCGAAGTAGATCTAATCCTTGGGCCAACATCGCCAACCACAGCATTTGGGATTGGAGCCAAGACCGACGACCCAATCACCATGTATATGTCAGATATCTACACCATTGCGGTTAACTTGGCAGGTATTCCAGCGATGTCGATTCCTGCTGGGATGGCACAAGGCAAGCCTGTTGGATTACAGCTTATGGGTAACTATTTCGATGAGGCAAAGCTTCTCAATGCAGCGCATAAATATCAACAGGTGACCGATTGGCACCAGCAAATGCCGGAGGGATTCTAAGATGGAATGGGAAGTAGTAATTGGTCTAGAGATCCACGTGCAGCTGGCATGTAAGAGTAAGATATTTTCCAGTGCCTCAACAGCATTTGGTGCCGAGCCAAACACTCAAGCATGTGCAGTAGATTTAGGTTTGCCAGGCGTGTTACCGGTGTTTAATGGTGAAGTAGCAAAGATGGCGATTAAATTTGGTCTAGCCTGTGGTTGCGAGATCGAGCAGCGTTCGATTTTTGCGCGCAAAAACTATTTCTACCCAGATCTACCAAAAGGTTATCAGACAAGTCAGTTTGAAAAGCCAATCGTTGGTACGGGTGATATTGAGATTCAGGTGGATGAAAACACCATCAAGGTGGTTGGAATTACTCGTGCGCATATGGAAGAGGATGCAGGGAAATCACTGCATGAAGATTTTGCTGGGATGACAGGAATCGACCTTAATCGTGCTGGAACTCCACTGCTAGAGATCGTATCTGAACCGGATATGCGTAGTGCCAAAGAGGCGGTTGCTTTCATGCGTCAGATTCACTCGCTGGTACGCTATCTAGGGATAAGTGATGGCAATATGCAAGAAGGTTCCTTTCGCTGTGATGCTAACGTATCGGTAAGGCCAAAAGGTCAGGAAGAGTACGGTACTCGTGCCGAGGTCAAAAACCTGAACTCTTTCAAGTTTATTGAGAAGGCGATCAATGTAGAGGTGGAACGTCAGATCGATCTGATTGAAGCTGGCGGCAAAGTGGTACAAGAGACTCGCCTTTACGATTCAGATAAAAACGATACACGCTCTATGCGTAGCAAAGAGGAAGCTAACGACTATCGCTACTTCCCATGCCCAGATCTACTTCCTGTAGTAATTTCTGATGAAGTGGTTGCGCAGATCAAAGATGCAATGCCAGAACTGCCAGCTGAGAAAAAAGCACGCTTTATGCAGCAGTTTGAACTTGGTTCTTATGACGCCAGCCTCCTCTCTTCTAGTTTAGAGAGCGCAGCCTATTTTGAAAAAGCGGTTGAAGCTTCAGGTGGCGAAGGTAAACTCTGTGCTAACTGGATAATGGGTGAACTGCAAGCCAGCTTAAATCGTGAAGATATGGATCTGGAGCAATCTCCGGTAACTCCAGAGCTTCTTGGTGGTTTGGTTAAAAAAATCAAAGATAAGTCAGTAACCAGTAAAATCGCCAAAAAAGTATTTGAGGCGATGTGGAAAGGTGAAGGCAGCGCAGATGAGATTGTAGAAAAGTACGGCTGGAAACCAGCAGATGCATCCGAGATCGAACCTATTATAGATGGCATTATTGCTAATAACCAAGGCCAGGTTGAGCAATACCGCTCTGGAAAAGAGAAAGTGTTTGGTTTCTTCGTTGGGCAGGTTATGAAGGCGACCAAGGGGCAAGCTGATCCAGCACAGGTTAATCAGCTATTGAAGCAGAAGTTGGCTGGTTAGAAGAGAGTATTTTTTAGACTTAAATTTTTCAAGATTCCTGAGCCCTTCGACTACGCTCTGGATAAACCAAGACCGGAGGGCACATGAATTTCTCCTCATTCCCACGCTCTGCGTGGGAATACATAGGGTAAAAGTACAATGTGTGTTTCGATGTTTGAGCACTGTGTCGAGAAAAACAAAATAAATTAGTTAAAATTAACCGAAGAACAATTAAAAACTAACAGAGCAACATCATGACAGAAAGATTAAAAGACAGCCTGCAGCGTTTCATTTTCGAAAGTACCGATGTTCGTGGTGAAATAGTTCATCTTGATGACTCTTACATAAGCGCAGTCAAAAATAGTGATTATCCGCAACCACTGAAAGAGTTAGTGGGGCAGATGATGGCGGCAACTGCACTCTTGGCTGCTACGGTAAAAATCAAAGGCAAGCTTAATGTGCAGGTTCAGGGTGATGGACCCATCTCTTTGATCTTGGTGCAATGTAGTAGTGAACACCAGATTCGTAGCACCGCCAAGTGGGAAGGTGATCTTGATGGTCTTAGTCTTGAGCAGATGGTGGGAAAAGCCTATATCGCGATTACAATTGAACCAGATGGTGACAAAGAGCGTTATCAAGGTGTGGTGCAACTGCATGGTGAAAAAATAGCTGATGCATTTGAGGAATATTTTAAGAGCTCAGAACAGTTAGCAACTAAGGTTTATTTAACTGCCAATGATGAAACTGCAGCTGGACTCTTTTTGCAAAAACTTCCAAGCAGTAAGCCAGAACATGCTCAAGACTCGACAGAACAGGATCAGGATGCATGGGAGCGCATGTCGCAACTTGCATCCACTATCACCGATGAAGAGCTATCACAACTATCGGTTGAGGAACTAATTCACCGCTTATTTAATCAGGACGATATTCGCCTATTTGATCCAACTACTATCGAGTTCAAATGCTCATGTTCGCGTGAGAAACTGGAAACGGTGCTTAAATCGATTGGCATAGAAGATCTGAAAAAATTGATTGAAGAGAAAGGCAATGTTGAAGTGGATTGTGAATACTGCAAAGAGAAATACACCTTCGATACCATAGATGTGGAATATCTATTTAATCATGGTAATACCCATAAGACTCCAGAGACCAAGCAGTAAGTAGTCGCCGTATCAATATTTCCCTAAGAGAGAAGGTATGTTGGGTAAGGGCAGAAATTCTTTCGCCTATTCAAGAAAAACGTCATTACCGTGCAGGCGCAATACTGTCCTGGATAAGTTATGAAACTATTTCAAGAGTGTTATTGGGTAAGGTTTTTAGATATTTTGAATAAAGTTAGACTTAAATTTTCCAAGCTCCCTGAGCCCTTCGGCCTTGGTTTATCTTGAGCGTAGTTGAAGTGAAGGAAAATATTAATGGAATTATTTAAGACAAAACCATGATTACACTCTTAATCGACATAGGTAACACCCGCATAAAGTGGGCGCACTATTCTCCCCAAATTTCTGCAGATAAAGAGCTGGTTGGCCATGGAGTGCTCGAACATGATAGTCAGATTGAAGCGGAAACACTGCAATATATCATCCCCCCAGCAAATCTAGACTTTATCCTCGTCAGCGCCGTAACTGATGATCTAAATTCGCAGCGGATAAAAAAACAACTGCAGACCATCTTTGCAGTGCCAGTACAGATGGTGAAGTCCGCCCCACAGTTTAATCACCTTGTTAATGGTTATAAGCAGCCTGCTCTACTTGGCGTTGATCGTTGGGTGGCGTTGATTGGAGCCTTCGCACAGGCAAAGCCCGGTCGTGGTGTGTTAGTAGTTGATGCTGGTACCGCTATCACTATCGATGCAGTGGATGTAGATGGAAAACATCTCGGTGGCATTATCTCCCCCGGCCTATCACTTATGCGCAATTCCCTCAGTCAAAATACCGAGCGCTTGATGTTGGTTGAAGAGGCCGAAATTTGTACCGTGGCTGATAATACACAAGATGCCATAGCCAGTGGAACCATATGGTCTTTGGTCGGTCTGATACAGCAGATAGAACAAAGATTAGCACTAGATGATGATGGTAAAATAGACTATCTTATTACAGGAGGAGACGCGCAAAAGTTACTGCCGCATCTTCCAGTAAGATACATCCTGGTTACAGACCTGATACTGCAGGGATTAGCAGCGCTTGCTCAAAATAGTAATAAAGAGTAGCAATAAAGAAGCAAAGGAACAGCATGAAGGTATTATTAGCACTTATCGTAGTGATAAATATAGGATTAATGGTTTGGCAGGGATTCTTTGAAAAGAGCGATGCTGATATCAGTTACACTTATAAGGTAGACAGAGGTAATTTAGTTCTTTTGCACGAGCAAAAAAAGTAAAAAAATTGGTTGCATTTTAAATAGAGAGCTAATATTATAGCTGTTCTCGCAGTAGTCGGGTATGAGCTGGCGTAGCTCAGTTGGTAGAGCAGCTGATTTGTAATCAGCCGGTCGCGGGTTCGACTCCCATCGCCAGCTCCATTTTTCCTTTCTTGGAGCATCCCCTTTAGAATATTAAGCCATATTAGTGATTCAGTTAAATCTGCTTCATTGGTTTTTGTATTTCTATGCAATAAACGATTTATCACTCAAAAAATTATATTATAGTTAGCCATAGCCTATGACTAGAGAGTATGTCGCGCTATTAGTTCTTCTTAAGCCTCGGTAAAGATAGATTCATAAAAACCTCCGTTTACCACCCATCCCATAAAAAATACCGCTCATCTTATATAAAGTGAATTACTTCTCGTTTAAATAGAGAATGAGGTCACATAAAATCATAAGACTATAAAAACATAGCGGAAGAAAATGGAAAAAACAAAACAACAGGGCTTCACTCTTACAGAGTTGATGGTGACTATTGCAATTGTAGCAATACTTGCAACAATCGCTGTTCCATCTTTTAAGACGATGATAGTAAATAATCGCATTCAAACGACAGCAAATCGCTTTAAAAACAGTCTTGTTCAAGCAAGAAGCTTGGCAATTCAAAAAGAAGATCTGATAACCATAAGCATTACTCCTGTGGCGTCGAAGGCTCATTTTACCGAGTGGGAGGCTGCTAATTCCGGAGGAACTGCTCTTTTTTCAGAAAAAGCTGGGTTAACGGTAATAATGAAAGAGATTACAGCTGCAACTAGTACTACTGTTACAACAATGGGAGATGCTCCCGATATTGTTTATTCTCCAGATGGCTCTATTGATGGAGTAACAGACCTAACTCAAAGAGTATTTTCAATATGTTACAAAGACTCGGGCAGTAAATATGATGCTAAAGCGGTCATATTATCTCCAAGTGGTTTAGCGGTTATTAAAAATGAAAACCAGATGATAGATTCTGGTGATGATAGTGATGGCAGCAATGATGATAAACAAGCATTTAAGAATATATGTTCTTGATATTGGTGTAAATAATGAAATTTAAGTTTGCAAAGCAAAGCGGTGTTGGGTTGGTCGAGGTGCTAGTGGCGCTTTTAGTGTTTTCTATAGGTATGCTTGGTGTGGCATCGCTACAGGTGGTTTCTAAGAAGTCATCGTATGAAGCACAACAAAGGCAAGAGGCGGTGCTATTGGCGAATGAGATGGTGTCGCGTATGAAAAATACGGGGGCTAGCTATAAGGAGCTTTACACAAATTATGATAACGACACTAGTAAGATTATAGGTAAATCAGCAGCGGTGGCTGGTAGTGGCTCGGTGACTGCGTGTGCGGCTTCGGCAGGTGATTGTTCGATTAGTCAAATGGCAACGCATAATTTTACTTTATGGAAAGAATCCTTGTCGGCAGCTGCGGTAGCGATTGGGGTGAAAAAAGATTTTGGTTTATTAAAAGCTAAAGGGTGTGTTGATGTGAATGATCCTGATGTTCCTGCTGATCCTCGGCTGATAACAGTAACAGTATCATGGTTATCTATGAGTAAAATTGGTTCTACTGCTGCTGCATTAGCTAATAATACTGCAATAACTACCAATTGTAGATTTGCTGCTGCTGATCATCAAAAAGTTCGTCACATAGCAGTTAAAACCTACTTGTAATAAAAGAGACAAGAAAAACGTGAGTATAAAAAACATGATAAATCAATCAAAAATTAAGTCACAACAAGGGATGTCTCTGATTGAGTTGATGATAGCTTTACTTATAGGATTGTTGCTCTCAGCGGCCATTATTACTATCTATATATCGAATAAAAAAACCTTCTGGGATACTGAGGCAGCAGCCAGCTTACAAGAAAACTCCCGCTTTGCGATGAAGCTAATAGCCAATGATCTACGCCTTGCCGGTTTTTATGGTGGAGTGGATCATAAGGTGATTGATAAACCAACCGACTTTGCAAGTACAAAATCATGTAAGAGAGCTACAGTTCAAACTGAGTTTGAATATGAGCGCCCAATCTGGGTGGCTGAAGGGGGTGGAGATCCTGATCCATTAAAGTTAGGGCAAGAGGAGGTAGGACTTCCAACCTGTTTGACTGGGAATGATATAAAAGGGTTTGCCGGTGCTGTTGGTTCGGACGTATTGTTCGTTAAGCATGTTGCGCCAGTGCAACACGAAGATACTGACAATACAGATTCTAAAAAGACATATATAGTTGCTGCATTGGATTCGGCGGGGCATTTTGTCGGTACTGATAATAAAACAACCATACAGAATATAGCCAAGTCAGCTGGTAAATACCCCGACGGAGAGATCTGGGAGTATAACTCCTACGCCTATTTTATCAGCCGTCCCACTGGCGTGGTTTTTCCACAACTGAAAAGATTGAAGATGGGAAGCACTGCATGGAGTGTCGAGACCGTAGCCGAGGGTATAGAAGATATCTATTTTGAATTTGGCATAGATAAGCCTGATGCCTCTGGAAAAGGCGATGGCAAGGTGGATGCATACGTAACTAGTGTTGTTGATTGGAAAAATGTTATCGCGGTAAAAATTTATCTATTAGCGCAGGCAACTCGCAGTGATAACTCATTTAACGATAGTAAAACCTATAAATATGGTGATAGAGATTACACTCCAGCTGATAGATATCATCGCAAGCTTTTTGAAACAACAGTTACCCTATTCAATAACCAGATGGAAAAAACTCGAGGGTTATCACATGAAAAATAGTTTAAAACATCAAAATGGTAGTGCTTTAGTCGTTGCTTTAATATTTCTTGGGGTGCTAACCATGGTTGGGGTTTCAGTAACGCTTAGCAGTACCTCGCAGCTGAAGATAGCCTCAAATAGTGAAGAGATGAATGATACCCTGCATGCCACTAATGCCGGTACCAACTTGCTAGTAAGTAAGACCATTCTGAATACAGAGGTTGTTAATGATGCTGATGTGCTGTTAAAGGCCGTTGCTCAAACAGTTGAAAATCGTGAGCAAAGTACGATTCAAACATACGGTAACAATAAAAAAATCACCATTCTTACCAAGCAAAAGGCGCGCGGCGCAATCTGCCCGAGGGCCGTTGCAGGTTCTAGTGTAACTAAGATTGCTTGTGATCACTTTACTGTAACCAGTGTTTACCCGGGACAAAGTAAGTTTGATCAAGTTAATGATCAGTTTAGTAAGACAAATGCCGATGATAATTTTCTTGGTGCCAGTTCTGCAACTAGAACAAAAGACACGTACAACCCCAGTACTGTAGTTGGCGTTTATCGTGAGATGATTCAGAGCAATTCAGCAACCGCTAAGACACTGGATGTTACCGGTTCATAATAGTTTTATAGAATTTAGATAATAAATATTTCGGCAACCAGCCAAAAGGAAGAGAGAGATGAAACGTATAATAACAATCTTATCTTTAGTCGCAATGATGCTCGTGTCCGGCATCACCAATGCGGATGATATCAATATACTCCTGCGTAATAACCGGGATGCGATCACTGAAGGATCTGATGACAAAAAGACTCAAGTGTTATTTTTGGTTGATCTGCTTGCCAGTGGAGCTGCTTATGATAAATTCAAATGCTATGATGTTAATGATGATGGTAGTAAAGGGGGGTTGTATAACACTACCGGCGACTGCCCTGATAATGAGGAGAATAATGCCGGTTCCTGTTCCGCTGGGTGCTTCGATACTCTAAATAAAGATCATATAGTAAATTCGTACTTTCAGTTCAATGTTAATTATCCTGGATATACAGGTACTAATATTAATACGAATCATATTCATTTTACGGGTTGTTTTTGCCCTAATGGTTTTGAAGGAGAGGACGATTCCGTTGGTTATATAAAAGAGACCATCAATGTCACCCCTGGCGTTACCGATGTGCGTCCAGTTATAGCCAAGATTATGCAGCAACACCCAGATCTAAAATATGGGGTGATGGCACTAAAAGATGATAAAACCGCGGTGCAGATCTTTCCAGTTAAGGCGCGTACCGAAACAGAGGTGCTAGCACTAGTAGATCCAACCGATACTTCAGCCGGTCAGCTTTACGATATTAACTTTCCTACTCTCAAGCAACCTTTAGATGCCGCTGCGGTATTTCCAACCGTTGGCGGGATGGTCTCAGTCAAAGGCTATCTTTCAGGGGAAAGCAGCCCTTTGACTGATAACTGTC
Organism: Gammaproteobacteria bacterium; assembly: GCA_033852155.1. Classification (GTDB taxonomy): domain Bacteria; phylum Pseudomonadota; class Gammaproteobacteria; order QZLD01; family QZLD01; genus QZLE01. Next base: position 303,403 of record JAWSVA010000003.1, read on the forward strand.
TGAATACACAGTTGGTGTTAATCACCAACGGCGGTTGGAAGAATGACATGGATACAGGTAACTCTCTTCCTCCTTCGTTGTATCTTACCACTCTGACTGCAAGCTTGAGTCATAAAGATGGCAATGTTAAACCTGACTGCCCTGCTCGGGTTATCACCAACGTATTGGGGATCAACGTAGCTGAGAACGATTCAGCTAATATTCCCCTGTTTGATGGGGGTAACCTCTCTGTCGCCAAGGCCATGGCGGATAATGGTAAAGGGATCTATAAAAATGTCACCTCCTCTCAGATTGATCAAACCCTTAAAAATACCGAGATAGGTACTGGATTATATAATGCCATCTTGGATGTGATCGATTTTAACCGTGAAGAGGCAACTGCATTAGTAACACCAGTTGCACCAGTTTCTATCACTCGTGGCTATAGCCTTTCAACCATGTATGCCTCCTCCTTTGAAGCAAAAGATGGAGTGAATTGGCCTGGTAACATTACCCGTGGCGATATTGATAGTATTCCAGCATCAAACTTTGACCTGTCTCATTTTACCTTACCTGCTGCGGTTGATCGTAAGATTAAAACCATCGTTGGTGGTTCTATCACCGACCTAGTAGCAGATTCGGATATATCCCAAGCTGATATAGATTGGCTCAAGGGTGGAGCCACAGGGACCGACCTATTGGGTGATATTATCCATTTTCGCCCGCTGCCAATCCATTATGGTGATCTTGAGACGGAGCCTAATGGGGTTGTAAATGATAATGAACTATATGTAGCAGTTGGCTCTAACCGCGGCCTGTTACACATGTTTAATAAATCCGGAGTCGAGCAATGGGCCTTTTTGCCACCACAGCTTAAACCGATGATCAAGGCGTTACGCGAAGATTATACCGCCCCTGGTCATAGTATGATCAATCATTTTTACGGTGTTGATGGTGCTCCATCGGTATTTATCTATGATGCGAATAAAGACGGAAAAATAAAATATAGTGACTCAGATAAGGTGTATTTATACTTTGGTCTGCGCCGTGGTGGCGCTGGCTATATCGCTTTGGATATAACCCGCCCCGCCAGTCCAAATTATCTTGACAATCTATGGCAGCTTGGTGGGTCTGCTCTTAATTATGGGGGCAAGCCTGAAGCAGATATTGACAATAGTGATGTTGAAGAGAGAAGTGATGAAGAAATTTCTGGCAGTCGAGACAACGGCGATTGTCCTGTATTTAAAGTAAATGTTCAAGCAACGGGGATATCCTCATTTGTTGCGGGATCTAATACTGCAGGGTACTACCTTATTGAGACGAAAGAGGAGTTACTACCATTGTTAGAATCAGGTACATACACTTTCGATACACTTTATTTTAAAGAAATGAGTGGTAATAATGCAACAATAACAACTGAGAATCAGTGTATACCTGATATTACAAATGCTAGAGACAAAAACGAAAATAAATTAACTAGTTGGGAATTTGATGCCCATCCAGCTGCAATGGGGGTTTTGAACTTGGCTGGTGAAATATGTTATATAGGAAGTACTTTGAATGCTCTTTTATCAGCGAGTGAGATGGATAAGCATATTGGGGTTGGAAAAGCATCCATATACGAAATTACAACATTGATTGGTTTTGATCTTAGCGGACTTCCATCCAATATAACGATTGAATCAGCAAGGCTTTCTTTTGGACATGTTGGCGAAGGAGTTTTAGCAGATGCTACAGCTATATATAATGATGATATTGTAGAAATTTATGCGGCAAGTGATGGGTATTTTGGGCAATATGCTGCTCTAGATGGGAAATCGGGAGTTTCTGATGATTGTGGAGATGAGACTTATTTTAATGGCAGCGCTATAGGTACCATTTCTATGGGGGAAGGCATTGGGCTTGGTGACCGTACTGCAGGGGGGTATATTGAAGAAACTAATAGTGGAGATCTGAATAAGATATTCATAGATAATCGATATAATGATGATGGTAGAAACCATAGCTGGGTACAGTTTAAAGTTAGGCGAAAGAATACTGCTGTTGATCGAAATCTCTATTGGGGACGCTCAATTGAAGGGCCAACTGCCGCTAACTTTGAAGGCAACGGTTATTGGAATAAAACTGCCTCGCAGCTGCATCTTACCTGGTGCTACACCGACAGCACAGCGGTTGGTGGGTGTAAATATACAGAGCCAGCAGGACCAACTCTAAAAGTTGAAATTTCAGGTGGAGGTGATGTAGCCGTTGTAAATGATGAAACTGAAACATGTGAGCCTAAGTTATCACCATGTAAATACATCACTTATGCAGTTAAAGACGTTATAACATTAACTGCTAGCGCTAACGCTGGTGGAGTATTTGATAGATTTGAAGGTTGTACAGTTCTAGATCAAAATTACCCTAATGTATGTACTATAACTTTGGATAATGGGTTTAATAATGTGAAGGTGTATTTTGTAGGCGCCCCATTCGATCTAGATGTAACGATTGCTGACGCTTCCGGCGTAAAAGTGATGGCCTTTGTTGGAGGCAGTACCGCCGGATATAATGCTGTTGGTGGTTATGAAGATATCCCCTCTGGTTCGAGCGTAGCGCTAAAAGCAGTTGATATTCCAGAGGATAAAGAGGTGCTAAGTTGGACTGGATTTCCTGCTGTAGTGGATCCTTTATGTGGAGCAGTCAAAGATTGTATATTCATCATGCCGGCAGAAAATGTGAATATTACTGTTACATTTAAGGATAAACCAACGAATCCAACTGTAACTCTAATTTCTGAGGGTGTGGGCGGAACTGCTTCGCTTACAACCACTCAACCGATGGAGAGTGGAACTAAAGCCGAGATTAGTCTTACAGTTGAGGATGGTTATGAGTTTGAAATTTCTGATGCATCAACATGTCTGTCTGGCCCTACCCCTACCGGATCAATCTATACAACTGGCGATATAACTGAAGACTGTAATGTTAAGGTTGTGTTTAAGTTTGAGTGTGTAGATTATAACGCTTCAATGAGTACTCATAAAAAAAATGGTAGGGCGACGCGCGCAAGTTGTGGTACGGGGTGTGCTGATTATACCCTGATAGGCTCTGGTGCAATTATACGAGTAAGTAACTATGACCCTTATGATGTTAAGGAAACGAAGTCAAATTACTTTGAGTTTGGAACTTGCCCATAACTGTTAACAACGCATGAAATACAAAAGGAATAAGATAATGAAAAAGTTAATACAAATTATTGCAATATCCTGCATGCCGTTTTTGACTGGTGTTGCAGTGGCGGCTGATCCTGCTGATCTTTACGATCGCTATAAATTTACCCAAGAGTTGGGATTTGAACGCATGGGGTTTGGGTTTGCGCAGCCGATTATTACCTTGATACCTGGTTATACCAATGCAGGCCAAACTGCATATAAACCAGTCGTTATCATTGCTGCCGGCTACGATCCAACTAAGGATTATGTTGGTAAACATGGCGAGGTAGCCGTTGGTGAACCAGATGGAGCAGAGGGGCGTGGACCTAAGAGTGAAACTGAGGCTACCAGGCATGAGGATAAGGTTGGTAACGCCATATATTTTATTGATGCCATCAATGGTAAGTTGGTTGCTCGCATTGTAGGCACTAATATATTACCCAGTGGTGATGTAGAAGCCGCCCTGTCAACCGTACCTGAAGCTAAAAAAATCGAAAAAGTTGGGCAAAGAGCAGTTGCTGGTTTAAAACACTCGATCCCTGCAACGATTACTCCGGTTGACTCTCAGGGTGATGGGATCACTGATAGGGTATATTTTATCGATGTTATCGGTAATATCTGGCGTTTGGATCTGATTGCTCCACCCATTGATGGAGCAGATATTACGGTTAATTGGCGTGTAAGAAAGTTTGCAGCGTTAGGTACTGATGGTTATGTTGGTGACCCACCAAAATATCTCTCTAATGACCGTCGCTTTTTTAATCAACTGGATGTGGTAAGAACTAGGCGCCCAGACGGGATAAAGAATGTCGATGCAATCCTGGTTGGTTCCGGTAATATCGCCCACCCTAAAGAGGCGGTAGCTGTGGGCCATAACGCATTTTATATGATCTATGATTACAACATTCAGCCACTATCTACAAGTGATACCATTACTGCTATAAAGATGAATGACCTCTCGAATGCAGCATCGAAAGATGCTGTTACAGTTGAAGGGGAGATAAACCATGCTACAACGCCTACTAAAGGCTGGTACCTTCCTCTTGCTGCTGAAGAGAAGGTGGTATCTTCTTCTACTACAGTTGGAGGAGTTGCATATTTTACTTCAATTATAGCTGGATCCGATGATAAAGGTTGTGTGGCACCTGGGGCTTCGTTCGCTACTAATCTCTATGCGCTGAGAATTCATAATGCTAAAGGGGCTCATATAGATGTTCTCGGTGATGTAGATACTCCGACTACATATAAGAGATTTATACCTAAAACTAGCTTGGCATTTCAGCAGATTGATCCATTCGTCTCTACGGCAGGTGATGTAAGTATTGTTATTGATGGAGTAAAGACGCCTCTTAAGGATGGCAGTGATGAGATAAGAAAACTTCAAGGAGCTGGCTCTTACTGGCGCACCGAGGATCAGTAACTTCATTTTAGATATTTAATCAAAAGGGGCTGCGGCCCCTTTTTTGTGGATCAGTTATTTTGGGTGCACCGATATCTTTCGGCTTTTTATTTTTTAATCAACTGGCTTATAAAAATAAGCCACCACTTATCCTTTCTAAAGTGCCGTTCATCATTTGCAATAAAACACTGTCACAAATCAGAAAATTTCTACTCAATAAAATCTAATATATATTATATGTTTATAGTTGTATTAGTATGAAGAAATTAATTGCTAACAATATTTATAGATATTTTTGAGTATGAATTTAAACGGCAGCAAACAGATATATTATTTTTCCTCTTTCCCGGCATCTTTCGGGTATATAGGTGTTTGCGCTTCAATGGGGTAGCTCCTCATCTACTCAAGATATCAAAAATATAAAAATAATATTTAAATTACTGGGCAGCTGATGATGTGAAATTGCATCATTAACGGCTAAAAGGATGAGAGAGATGAAGCGAATACTTAATGCTCTGGCGTTTATTAGTTTTGGTTTATTATCGGCAAATGCATTTGCTGACGATATAAACTTCTTATTGAGTAATCGCGTTGATATCGCTCAGGGAAGTGGACGTCCGCAGGTTCTTTTCATTATTGATGTGCTAAAACAGTCAGCGGTAACAAAAACAGGGGAGGTTACATCAGAAGGATGGCAAAATGTGACGGAGGCATCTCCTGGAACATTTGCAGTCGCTGATGTAGCAACTACACCATTATTAATCCAATACCCAAACGACATATCATTTACGGGTAATTTTATTGGCACAAATGGTTCACTTTCATACCGTTATTATGAAGTATCTAAAAGCTCATATGATGAGATAGTAACAAAAGATCCTAGAGAGATTGTTAAATATATTATGAGAACTCGCCCTGATCTGGAATATGGGGTGATTGCATTAAATACATATAGTGATCCTGATTCATATCTTACAAGTGCAAAGTTATATGTAGAAGTCGACTATAGGGCAGATGTGACAACAACTTTTGGAACTATCAGTGGGATAACTTCACATTTGGTAGATTCAACGCCGATTATTGGTGGGTTGAGCTATGCTTATGATTATTTAAGTGGGCAACTGGATGATGGTAGTAATTCAAATACAAACTATGCAAGCCCATTAAATAATGATTGCAGTGATGTGAAGTTGATCTTAATTACAAACGGTGGATGGACTAATGATATTACATATCAGTCCCAACTAAATAATCCCCCTCTTTATACTGCCATATCAGCAGTTGCTTCAAGTGAAGGTGATTATCTAGAAAAAATTACCGATCACTTTAAGAATAACGTTATTAAAAGTGGTTGTTCGGCTAGGGTAAGCACAAGTGTTTATGGTGTAGATGCTCCCGTTACCGAAAATTTATTTAAAGATTTGGAACCTGTTGGAAAGAAGATGGCAGATGCAGGGGAAGGATTATTTCTAAATGCTTCCACTGGGGGTGAAATTGTTCGCTCTATTCTTGATGATTTGGATCATTCTTATCCAGATCCACTTTCTTTATCGTCTCCATCTGTTGCAATTGCGGTTAACCGTGCGGCACACAAATCAACTGCATTTGCTACAGCATTTGAGCCGCTTAAAACTCAACGTTGGTTCGGAAATATTACTGATAAGAATTTGAGTGATAGTACAGATACCACTTTGGATCCGGTAGGAAGTGAGGCTGCGGGAGCTAAGACTTTTGCAAATGGCTTTATTACGACCAAGACTGCTGTTAGCAGGGTGATTAAAACCAATATAAACAGCACCACCTTAAGAGACTTAAGTGGCATAGTAGGAACTGCGGAAACTACTATTTCACTGGCAGATTATAATGGTTATGTGCAGGATCTTCCTGGTGGCTTGGCGGATCCAATCCATTTTAAGCCCTTGGCTATCGATTATGGTGGCTCTATCGGCACAAGGCTTGTGATTGGAACTAACGATGGTTTATTGCATATGTTTGACTCTTCCGGTAATGAGTTGTGGGCATTTTTGCCTAAGGAGCTAGAGAAATTGGTTCCTGCTCTGGTTAATGGGAATACTGCACCAACATATATGATGGTGGATCACTTTTATGGGGTTGATGGCGCACCAACCGCGTTTGTTTACGATGCTCCTGATAGTGATGGGTTAAGAGATGGAGCCATAAGTTTTGCAGAAGGAAGTAAGGATAAGGTGTTTTTATACTTTGGCCTCAGGCGTGGTGGTGGAACATATTATGCTATGGATATTACAGATCCAACTACTCCAAGTGTGTTATGGACCAAAGGCAGTATGAATATTGATTATGGTGGAAAATTTGATGTGGGAATAACAAATTCTCAAAAGGAAAACGAGACACCAGGAGAAACGGTTATCACAGAAGTTGAAGCTACAGGTAGTGGATGCCCAGTATTTGCAACATTTTTCGAAAATGGCGCGATTTCAAGTCTTATAATGGGAGTTTGTAAAGATTCGTCTACAAGATGGTGCCTGTGGAAATATGGTGATTACACAAAAGGAAACTTTACAGGCGAAGTGCTGTTAGACGGTAATGCTCCAAGTACATATTCTAAACAAGAGCCAAGCTTTGGAGTTTATGCTTATTATAATAGTGCGACTGATTATGGTTTTACACAGCAAAATCAATGTGTAATGGATTTAAGTCATGTAGATAAATTTACTTTTGATGCGCACCCCATAGCTATGTACTCATTTGAGGTGACTAATGATGAAAAAAATTCAACATGTTCATCATCATATTTCACAAGCAATGCAAACAATATGTTGTTAGGTAAAGATAGCGGAAGTAATAATTCTGAGATAATTTTAGGGTTCGATATAACTTCGATTCCACATGATGCGCATATTACGTCAGCGAGAATTAGTCTTGTACATAGTAGTGATGGAGAATCCGAAAGAGATATATATGACGGCGTAGTTGCAATTCATGGCGTTAATGGGTTTTTTGGTGAGGCTCCAGGGCGAAATGCGTATTCAACCCAAGATTGTACAGATAAAGATGCATATTATGCAGACTATGCCCATGTTTATAAATATTTAGGAGCTGTTGGTGATCCTGGTGTATATGACCAGGCAAGAACATTAGATGGTAATATTTTTCCTGAGGATATATATGGTGAATTTTATGATGAGGCTGGGGAGATAAATGCAAAAGGAATTGCTGCGTTAACAAAGCTTTTCAAGAGCAGTTCTTTGCATGATGCAAAGCATGGTATTGCATGGGCTCAATTTAAATTGCAGGTGGTTGATCCAAGCGGTATAGCGGCAAGTCAGGGCGCAATATTTGAGACCCCTACCGGAGGCCCACAAATTGAACGTCAAATGTACGGAGAGGGTTATTGGGATAATGTTGTTCCTAAGCTTGAGTTGACGTGGACATATGATGACCCACAAGGGGCTGTTACAGATAGTGAAATGGAGAAAACCGTTAAAGAATTCTGGGAAGTAAGAGGTAGTGGAGACCTTGGAGGAACGCCTGATGCAAACGGTTGTATTACTGCTATAAATACAGCCCATGCAGAAGCAGGTAGGGCGGAGTTAGCAGATGTTGTTTTATATTATGCGGTTGGATCTGGGGATGCATTGAATATTGGCAGTGCAAAAACTTCAATAAAAGAAACATCTACAGGTTACTGGAAAAAGGTCGATAGTTGTGCAGAGACCGTAACAACCTATACAGTTACCATCACTGATGGCAGTAATGGTACTGTTTCTACTAACAGTAAAACTGTAAATACTGGTGAAACAACCTCATTTACTATTACGCCAGATACTGGCTATGAAGCAGCAGTTAATTCTGGCTGTGGAGGTTCATTGATTGATGGCACCTATACAACTGGTGCAGTATCTGCTGACTGCTCGATATCGGTATCGTTCTCTGCAGTATCCGCTTCTACTTATAGTCTGAACGTTGGAATTAGTGGCTCTGGTACCGTTACAGGAACAGGTATTGATTGTGGGGCAGATTGTACTGAAACAGTTGATGAAGGAGCAAATATTGAACTTACAGCTACTGCTGATACAGGTTATCAGTTTGATAGCTGGAGTGGTGGATGCTCAGGCAGTGGCACTTGCTCAGTTACACTAAATAGTAATCAAAGTGTTACCGCAAACTTTAGTGATGCTGCTGTTCAGAATGACTTAACAGTCACTGTTAGTGGTTCCGGTACGGTTACTGCAACAGGTATTAATTGTGGTTCAGATTGTACAGGAAGCTATGCTGATGGAGCATCGGTAACACTGTCTGCTACTGCTGATACGGGTTATCAATTTGATAGTTGGAGTGGAGCATGCTCAGGCAGTGGCGCCTGCTCAGTTACAATGAATAGTAATCAAAATGTTACAGCTACATTTGAGGCAATTCCTGCTGCAAGTAGCTGTGATGCTTTAAGTTCAGTAATTAAATGCTCTGTAATGTTTGGATTAGATACAAGTGATAAAACTGAGCAAAACCTTGCGGGGTGTACATATACCTTTGATTTAGTATATCCATCTTCTGGAGGGGGATACAACGAATATACCTGTTCTAATGGGCAGGTTGGAGAGAGTTGCTATTTTAGGCAGGGTAATTCATCAGGTAATGTTAGCAACGATGAGACATATACTCACCAAAAAGATAATAAGTATTATAAATCTGAAGCTACATGTCAGGCTGCACCATAATGAAAACGGATAATAGAAGGAATAAGACAGTGAAAAGACTAGTTAAAATTATTACACTATCCTCCCTACCGTTTTTATCAGCTGGGGTATATGCAGTAGATACTGATAGCGACGGTATCGCGGATGCGACTGATAATTGTGTCAGTGTAGTAAATCAGGATCAACTGGATACTGATGGTGACCGTATCGGTGATGCTTGTGAGGCTGATGAAGCTTCGAAAAAGTCAGTTGCAAATGTATATAACCGCTATTTCGGCAATGGTTTTACTTCGAAATTAGGTGCTGAACGGATGGGTTATACCTTTGCTCAGCCGGTGCTGACTTTTATACCGGGGTATGGTGAAAACATTGATACTGATGGTGACAATATACTCGATACATTTGCATATAAACCGGTATTGATTCTATCGGCTGGTTACGATCCAACTAAAGATTATATCGGCACTTACAACTCAGCTCTTACTGGTGCCTTGAACCAAAGCGATATATCTGGTGTTACAGGGTCAGCTCCAGATAGCAGTGGAAACCGTAAGTCTGATAGGCTTGGCAACGCAATCTATTTTGTTGATGCTGTAACTGGAGTTACTTTTGCAACAATAGAGGGGCAAACTATACGAGCAGATAATTCTGATGCTCCAACGCTTCAGACTGATTCTCTTAGGTTGATAGCAGACTTAAATCACGGTATTGCAGCTGCCGTTACACCGATTGACGCAGATGGTGATGGCCTGACGGAGCGCATCTATTTTCCTGATACAGGTGGAAATATTTGGCGTGCGGAATTAGATCTTACTAGCAATGGAGCTACTCCAGCAGTTTACGAGTTAAAGGCGCAAAATTGGAGGGTCTACAAATTAGCAGAGCTTGGAGTTGATTCTGCCGCGTCAAGTTATGCTGCAAATGATAGAAGGATATTTAATCGAATTGATGTGGCGCGTACCGTATATAACGGTGTTAGCTTTGATGCAATAGCGGTTGGAACAGGAAATATAGCCAATCCTGAAGATACTACGGTAAATGACATGTTCTTTATGGTTAAAGATCCAAGGGTTTCAAATTATTCAGCTTATACTTCTTCCGATTACCCGCTGGATCTAACCGATCTTGAAGATGCTTCATTATCACTTGCTAGTGAGCAGTCTACAAAGGATGGCTGGTATATAGACTTTACTGATTCTGGAGAGAAGGTGGTAACAAGTTCCACTACTATTGATGGTTCGGTATATTTTACTACTATTGTTCCTCGTGGTGGCAAAAGCGGTTGTTCTGCCCCAACACAGTTACCAAATAATTATTTTTATTCGATTAACATACATACTGCTGGCTCAGTTGTTGCCTCAACCAGTAGTGAAAGTTCTATGAGCGACCTTACTCTTAGGCGCTCTGTAATTGCCGGTGATGGATTGATTTTGCAGCAGATAGATCCTTATATAGCATCTGATGGTAGCGTCACTGTTGTTGGGCTTGAAGGAGTTCAGGCGAAAGAGCTTGGTGAAAAGACAGATGGTGGCAAGGTGTTAAAAGGTGGTGGAGCATACTGGCGTACTGAAGATCAGTAATATTTGCTAATTTAGCATATTTTAATCAAAGGGGCTGTGGCCCCTTTATAATTTACGAAGCTTCTACTGATCCACTACAAAATGCCGCTTATCATAATATTTAAAACACCGTCACAAATTACACAATTCATTGGCGCAATATTGCCTTATATATTATATATTTAAAGTTGTGTATATATATGATTTAGATTTGCAAACCCAAAGTTTGAATTGAATAACTATTATTAAAAGTATGAATTATAAAAATAACAAAAATACTGCTGGATTTACTCTGCTAGAGCTAATGGTAACCATTGCGGTAATAATAATTCTCGTAACTGTAGGTGTGCCTACTTTTCGTACAACAATTGCAAATAGCAGAATTGAAGCCACCTCCAATTCATTACGAAATAGTTTTGTTATGGCCAGAAATAAAGCGATTGAAACAGCCAGCCGAGTTGCTGTAAATCCAGTTTCTATGGGAGATTGGAATAGCTGGCAGATAGGTAGTGGTCAGCTGCAGTCTGCAATGGATTCAACTTTTGTAAATAGCACAAATACTTCAATTGAGTTTACTGAAGATGGCAGTCTTGGTGAAGAGACGTTGGCCTATCAGGTCTTTAGTGTCTGTTATACCGGGAGTATTGCTGGGATCAAACCTAGAGCAGTAGTTGTTTCACCTGGTGGCCTGATATTGATAAAAATGGAAGTGCAGTTGATTGATCTATCGATTAACTGCTCGGTAGATTGATAGGAAATGCAAGTGGAAAAATTAGATGAGTACAGGTTGAAATCAAAGCAACAAGGAGTTGGATTGGTTGAGGTTTTAGTGGCTTTGATGGTTTTTTCCATGGGGATGCTTGGAATTGCATCGCTGCAGATTATTACCAAGCGCTCCTCATTTGAGGCTCAACAGCGCCAAGAGGCTGTTCTTATAGCAAATGATATGATTTCACGCATCAAGAATAGCGGTTTAACCCCTGCCCAAATAAAGACAAAATATGATGGAAAAGATTTTTCTGCTGCTACAACACCAGCTACCACTACAGTAAATTGTCTGACAACTAATTGCAATGTAGATCAGCTGGTTGTATATGATTTAATTAGTTGGCATAAGAATATCTATGGCAACTCAATAGTTATTGGAAGTGGATTATCTAGTAGAAATATATCAGGTTTGGCTAGTGCTAAAGGGTGCATTGATGTTAGTGAGGCCAGCAGTAAGACAACTAAAGTTACAGTTACTGTTGCCTGGTTGTCTATGAGTGGCATGAGCGGAAATAAAACCAGAGTTTGTTCTATAGATGGCTCACCTAAGCAGCGAGAAGTTAGTATAAATACATTCATTTAGCAGGTATTGCAGGTTTTTATAATGAGACATAAGATGGAAAATGGATTGCAGATAAAACAAGCTGGTATGTCATTAGTTGAGCTGATGATAGCCTTGGCTATAGGGTTGATCCTATCTGCAGCATTGATAACTATCTATGTCTCCAATAAAAAGGTGTTTTGGGATTCTGAGGCTGCCGCTACACTACAGGAAAATAATAGATTTGTTTTGAAACTCATAACCAATGATCTACGTATGGCTGGTTTTTATGGTGGAGTCGATTACCGCCTTCTTGATGAAAATGTAACAGATCTTACCAGCGTTATGTGTAAACGTGGCGAAACAGTTGATCCTAATTCAAATGTAATATCTGGTGGCACTCCAACTGAATTTGAATATGGTGTTTCGGTTTGGGCGGTAGAGGCTGGGCAGCAGATTCCATATTGTTTAATCGATTTTGATGTAGATGTAACTACAGATATTTTATTTGTTAAGCATGCTCGGAAAAAACCTTTGAAAGCTGGGGATTCTACCGTTGCAACTAAGACTTATATTATCTCAGGATTTGATTCAGGTGAGCATGTTGATGGAACTGGTGATACCACTTTGAACTCTAAGTTATCCCCCAGTGGAGAGTATGCGGGTGGAGCTATTTGGGAATATGTTTATCATGTATATTTTGTCTACAAACCAAGCGGATCGGTATATTCACAATTAAAAAGAGTTAAATTGGCTAAAGATGGTTGGGGCACACCAGAAACAGTTGCCGAAGGTGTTGAGGATTTACACTATATATTTGGTGTGCATGATTCATCCGTTGCAAATACAGGGATGGTAACAAGATATTATTCAGCGGAAGATGTTCCTAGTTGGGGTGACGTGGTGTCAGCAACAGTATATCTGCGTGGCCGTACAACTTTGAGCGATGTGTCTTATGTAGACGAGAAAACCTATTCTTATGGGAAAAGAACCAATATTACCCCCACAGGTACGGACGTACGTTATCATCGTAAGTTGTTAGAGACTACGGTTTCATTCTTTAATAATCAGATGGAACAGGATAGGAGATAGCTATGAGAAGAGATGTTATGCTCACAGTTTATAATAAGAGTAAGCAGGATGGCAGCGCCCTGCTGGTGGCTTTAATCTTTCTTGGTGTATTAACTATGCTTGGAGTGTCTGTGGCGCTAACAAGTACAACGCAACTTAAAATATCTGCCAATAGTGAAGAGACAAATCGTACTTTCCATAGCACTAATGCAGGAGCTAATTTATTACTGTCTGAAACTGTACTGAGTGGTAATAGAGCAAATGATTTGTTGCTGCATGCCAAGTCTCAATCAGGTTTTGAGCAAGATGTTACTTCATCTTTTGGTGCAGATATCTATTCAAAGACAGGCACTGGTCAAGATTATGATCGTCTGCTTACAGTTTCAATTAAGCAAACAGCTAAAGGTGCTGCCTGCCCTCGTAGTGAAAAGACATCTAGTACTCACAAGATAGCATGTGATTTCTTTGATATTTCCAGTACCTATCAACATGAAGTTAATCCAGATTATAAACCATCAGTAAAGGTTGGCTTGTATCGTGAGATGATATATACAAATTCTGCTACTACCAAGATGATAAAGATCCCATAGTGAAAACTACTAAGAAAGAAGCCGTTAACTTTAGCATTGATCGATTAAGCAAAAAATGCCTCCTGCCGCATTAACCGCTCTTTGTTTATTTTTCTCTTATGCTGCTGATATGCTGTCGCTTCAGGTCTATCAAACAGAGATGTCCTTACAAATATACAACATTGCTTTAGCTAGTATGTTGGCTTGTTGTTACCCCTAAATATATGCAATAGAAGGTACGATATTATTGCTGTTAGTATTTATATCTTCACTGCATTTTCTGTCTTCAAGTACTGGCCACTGAGCTTTACTACTCTCCTCAATATCAATTACTGCTTCCAAAAAGACTCACCTACTGGAATTTCGGCAAGCACATAAAAGAACATCTATTGCATAATAAAGGGCGAGGCCAGAGTTTGAGAAGAAAATCATAGCTGAAAAGCTGTCTGTCTCGGAACTCAAAAAAATAGTCAAAAGAGATAAAAATGGCCCACTAAAAACATCAAAATTCCTAGGGGAGTTATTCTGCTTTGGGTTTGCTTAAATCCAGCAGGAAGTGCCCATATACCATTTTGGATGGTAGGTCGTTGATGATTACCATTCCCACTTTGTCGGTGGTGGAGTTGATGATTACGTGTTCGTATTTTCCACCTTGCATCTGGTAGACGTTGGTTACATCGCCCTCTTTGCAGTCGAATCCTTGGTAGTCTTCTTCGGGGATTTGTTCGATGTATTCCCAAAAGTCGAACAGGGGTTCTCCAGCCTCTTTTTTGCTGGGTTTGGCTATGGTTGCTTGGAACTCTTTTTCGGTTAGTTTTCTGGTTGTCATTTTTCTATCTTTGTTATTGGTCTATTTTAGTTACTTATCTTTGTTGTCTATGCCGTAGGATTTTAGTTTGCGATAGAGGTTGGTTCTTTCTACTTTTATCCTTTTTGCCATCTTGCTTACCCCACCTGGGTAGTTTTCTAGCTGGTGTTGTAGGTAGTCTTTTTCAAATTGGTCGCGCGCTTCTTTTAGTGGCAGTTCATAGAGTACGGATGAGTTGGCGGATGAGCCTTCTATTTGTACCGGTTCGTCACCGAGAATTTTTTCTACCTCTTCAAGGGCGATCTCTTCGTCATTGCCGAGGATGAGAAGACGCTGCACCATATTTTTCAGTTCACGGATGTTACCAGGCCATGGGTAGTTACGCAGCCTGTTTTGCGCGCCGATACTGACTTTGCGATAGGTGAGGCTGTCGCGTCTAACGTATAGATCTATGTAGTATTCGAGTAGTTCGTGTACGTCGTCTTGATGTTCTCGCAATGAGGGGATATGAATTGGGACCACGTTAAGTTGGTAGTAGAGGTCGTCGCGGAAACGTCCGGTTTTAACCTCTTCGGCGATATTTAGTCTGGTTGCGGCTACTACTCTGACGTCTATCTCTGTTGGTTCGGTTCCACCAACTCGGGTTATCTTTCCGCTTTGCAGGGCATTAAGTAGACGGATTTGGGTTTGGATGTCTAGGTCGGTTACTTCATTGATGAAGAGGGTGCCGTTGTTGGCTTGCTCTAGTTTACCGTAGACTACTTTTTCGCCATCTTCGGTACCAAAAAGCTCTGCGGAGGAGCTGTCACCAGTTAGTGAGCCAGCGGCTATTTCGATAAATGGGGAGTCTTTGCGCAGGCTCATGCCATGCAGGTAGCGTGCGAAGCTCATCTTGCCGGTACCGGCTTCACCTGAGAGCAGTACCCAGGTGTCGTGGTGGGCAATTTTTTTGATTTGTTTGCGCAGCTCTTGCATGGTTTCGCTGCGGCCGATTGGTTCATCCAGCGGTACTAGCAGCTGTTTGAGGTCGGTGTTTTCGCGGTGTAGTTTTTCGTTCTCTAGCGCGCGCTCGACGGTTAGTAGTAGTTTGGCGATGGAGAGCGGTTTTTCTATGAAGTCATAGGCGCCAAGTTTGGTGGCTTCGATTGCTGTTTCTACGGTGCCGTGACCCGACATCATGATGATGGGACAGGGTAGCCCGCCATCTTCTGACCACTCTTTTAACAGGGTGATACCATCGATATCTGGCATCCAGATATCTAAGAGGATTAGATCTGGTTTGTGGCTGCGCAGGGCTTGTTGTGCTTCTTTACCATTTGCTGCGGAGTCTACTGTAAATCCTTCATCATCGAGGATTTCGCACAGTAGGGTCCTGATATCTGGCTCATCATCGACTACCAGTATAAAAGGGGTGCTCATGGTTCTACTCCTGATTCTTCAATGTCGGGAAGGGGTAGGTTGATTGAGATATCGGCTCCACCCTCTTCATGATTGCGAGCATAGATTTTACCACCATGTTCTTCAATAATCTTTTTCACGATAGGAAGGCCGAGTCCAGTTCCCTTCGCTTTGGTGGTAATGTATGGTTCGAATATGTGCTCCAATACGCCGTCGGCAAAGCCTGGCCCATTGTCTAATAAACTTATGTGGATATATCTTTGTGCTTCTAGCTGAAATGTTTCGATATCGATGGATATCTTTTTATGTTCATTCTCTGTGGCCATCATCGATTCAACAGCGTTGCGCAGCAGATTGTTGAAGATTTGGCGCATTCTGCCTGAGTCTGCCCAAATTAATGGGAGCTTCTCTTCACAGTCAAAGGTGAAGCTGATTTTGCTGTTGGCGCTGATGAATAGGTCGAGCACTTCGCTTAATATGGCATCGATGTGTACTAGTGTCGGTTTGCTGGCTGGTGCACGTGCATAGTCGGCAAATTCGTTTACCATCTCTTTCATGGTATCTACTTGAGCTATGATGGTGGTGGTTGCTTTGTCAAATAGCTCTACATCGGCTGCGGGCATGGTTTTCAGGTATTTACGTCGTAGCCTTTCGGTTGCCAGTTGAATTGGTGTCAGTGGGTTTTTAATCTCGTGCGCTAATCTTCGTGCTACTTCACCCCAGGCTGAATCTCTTTGTGCTTGTACGATGCTGGTGATGTCGTCAAATACTATTACGTAACCGTTACGTCCGCTGAGTCCACCAGGTATGGAGACGCCGTGGCACATGATTATCTGTTTTCCTTCTGGACCGAGGTAGGATACCTGCTCGGACCAGTCCTCTTGCACTCCGGTAATATTGCGCACTAGCATCTCGACGAACTTATCGAGGAACTGGTAGTGGCTGGAGATGGAGTCTATGCGCTCTTCGAGAATCTTGCCCATATCTATTTTGAGGATATCTTTGGCGGAGTTGTTGGCAGTGCGCACTATGTAATCGGCGTTAATAGTTAATACGCCTGACCTTAGGTGCCCTAGTACTGTCTCAAGGTAGGTTTTTTGTCTTTCAACTTGCTGCTGACTGTAGTTGGCTTCATCTCGAGCTTGCGCGATTTTACGCGTCATGTCGTTGAAGGATTTAACCAAGTAGCCTAGTTCCCCTTCACCTACAGATGGAAGTTGGTGACTGTAGTCGCCGGTGGAAAGGACTTGGGTTCCTTCGATAAGGACTTGTACCGGGGCGATAAATCTTCTAGCCGCATAAAATGCGGCCCAGATGGCAGAGAGCAGGCTGAGACCAAGTACCAGCGACAGGGTGAGCATAAAGCTGGTTTTAAGGGGGCCGCGCATGTAGGTCAATTGGTTGTAGGTATCGAATGCCTTGGTTATATCTTCGGCGAGGGTATTCATGTGGTCTGGAACCGGGAACAGGGCGTATAGGGCCCATTTTTCTGCTTCAGCATCATGTTTTTCTATCGGTATCATGATGCGAATGTGCATCCCTTTTTCCTCTACTGGGTCGATACCGATGTATGGGGTTCCGCTTCTTACCTGCGATAACACCCCTTCAGATGGAGAGTGGGGGACAAAGTCTACTGGGTCATTGGAGCTGGAGGCAACGATGCGTGCATTTTTACCATAAATGGAAATTTCGGATGATTTAATCTCAGTGCGGATATCGTTGAGTGTTAGCGCTAGTAGTTCTTCGGGGATGGTTTCAAGAACTTTGGAGCCTGCTTCGACGCGATGGAGCAGGTCACTGGTGCGGAGATTAAGTGAGGATCTAGATAGTTCGATGGAGTTTTTTAATGCGCCTTCCACCTCAACATCAAACCAGCTGTCGATGCTCTGAGTGAGGAATTGACTGGAGAAATAGAAAACCATTGAGACCGGCACAATCGAGAGGACGATAAAGATAATCACCAGACGAATCGTAAGTTTGGTACCGATAACTTTTTGGTGATGCTGCTTGCCTAGCTGGTAAAAGTTGTAGAGAACTAACGAGGTGAGGATAAGTCCAAGGGCAACGTTGACGACGATTAACCATAGGTACATGTCACTGAAGCGGTCAGAGTTTTGCGTTGCGCTGCTCATGAGGTAGAGGGAGAGCAACATTAGGGCAAAGATGATTATGCGCGGATAAAGTCCGGCTCTTTTTGTAACTAGTCTTTTAGTAGCCATGTTGCCCAATCACTTTTTAGGCGCCAGTTGCCAGATAGATAGGCCGTGGCTTTTAATGGCAGAGGTAGAGATTCGATCTCGAGTCGATTGCGCACGGTTATAAATAGTTCTTTATCTTCAGGTAAGATGTTTTTATCAACCAGTGGCAGGTTTCTAATAGTGGTCAGCTCATCTAGTACTCGGTAGAGTTTGGAGTAAAACGCTTGTTTGCCGGTATTTATATTGGTGAGAATATATTGCTGGATGAGGGCGTGATAGTTGATTCTGTATCTTTGGGTGATGGTGACAATCTCTTCGTCCCAATACCAACGGTCTTTATAGATGTTGAATTGGGTTTGCAGGGTGATTGGCACCCCATTTTGCATCGCTTCAATCACGGTTTCATTGAGGTGAAACTCTTGCTCTAAGTCAGCTAAAAAAACATGATCTATTAGTTTGGTTGTAAGGCTATTAATAGCGAAAACGGCTTGGTTTTCTTGCTGTTTAGCATCTGCAGATACATTTGTTGAGATTAGGGTGGATATGGTTAACAGGATGAATGCAAGTGCAAGCCTGAGAAGAGGAATCATCCCATAGGTTTTGCTGTAAGAGCTGTTAATTACGGTTTTTGTTTGCATATTTTTGCGTAGAAAAATCCATCCATTCCATTATCATTGGGGAGAATTTGCTTCCCAAATGTTTGCTGTCTACCCCAGTTTGACTCGATGGGGATATGTTTTGCATCCTTGGTGTTATTGAGCCAATCTTTAATAAGCATACTATTTTCTTGCGGTAAAACCGAGCAAGTTGCGTAAATTAGTATTCCACCCTCTGCAAGTAGTTGCCACATTGAGTTTAGCAGTTTGAGTTGCTGTTGGCGTAAACCCTCTATCTCTTTTGGGCTGCGTAATACTTTTATGTCGGGGTGGCGTCTGATTACGCCGGTTCCAGAACATGGTGCATCTAGCAGGATGCGGTCGAATTTTGTTCCATCCCACCAATCATCTGTTGCTGTTGCATCTGCGGTTATAACTTGGGCTGCAAGCCCTAGGCGCTCCATGTTTTCTTCAATCATGTCGGCGCGCTTGGGTTCCAGCTCGGTCGCGATTACCTCAACATCTTTGTGACGCTCGAGGATATGGCAGGTTTTCCCTCCTGGAGCTGCACAGCAGTCGAGGATCTTCATCTTCGGTTTTATCTCTAGCAGGTCTACAGCTAGTTGGGCCGCGCCATCCTGCACGGATACCAAACCGTCATCAAATTCCGGTAGTAGTGAAACAGCAACTGGTTTTTCTAATACGATGGCGTCAGGGCAGATAGTATGCGGTTTGAATTCAATTTCGCTTTGCTGTAGAAGTTTGCCGTATTCATCTGCAGTTATTTGACTGGAGTTTACCCGTAATACCAGGGGCGCACGCCGATTGGATGCTTGAATAATATCTTCCCAGTCATCTTTCCAGCTCTTCTTTAGGCTTTCAATTAGCCATTGCGGGTAATTATATTTGGCTTCGATATCAGTATTTGCTTTGCTAACCATCTTTTCGGTGTTGCGCAACAGGTTGCGCAGAGATGCGTTAACGAGGCCGGTTGCCCACTTTTTCTTCAGTAGTTTGGTTGCTTGTACTGTCTCGGATACGGCTGCGTAGTCTGTGGTGCGCATCTCTAGTATTTGGTATGCGCCGATGAGTAATAACGCATAGATATCGTAATCCTTTTCACGTAGCTGCTTTTTCAAAAGTTGATTGGCGATGTTTTCCAGTTGGAAAAAATGGCGCATAACCCCAAAACACAACTCTTTGGTAAATGCTCTGTCTGCTGGGGAGAGTGCAGTTAGATCTTGCCCGCCAAATAGGGTGGAGAGTGAGCCGTGGTTGTTAAGGATCTTAGATATGATTTTGGCAGCTACAACTCTTGAGCTAGTGCCAGTGGCTTTTTCGTTCATCCTAAAATGGTTCCTGCTGAGATTGAGTGAGCATTAATAAAAGCGGAGATATCGGTTTGTTTTCCACCCGGTAATTGGATTCTATCGATGCAAACTACGCCAAGGCCATCACTTCCGCAAGCAACTAATAGTCCATTCTTATCGCAGCTAATCACTTCGCCAAGCTGTGCTTGTGCTGAAGGGGTTTGCGCAGAGGAGTTTTCAGTCTTAGAAACTACTCCACCCCATACACGCATGGTGTCTCCATTTAAAGATGTGTGGGCAACCGGCCAGGGGTTAAAGGCGCGAATGGTATCGACAATGGTTTGAGCATCTTTATTCCAGTCGATCAGAGCCTCTTTTTTACTCAATTTGTTGGCGTAATTAGCTTGGGTATCATCTTGTGGTGTTGGCTTGAAGTCAGGCTCGATTACTTGCTGTAGGGCACCCAGTATGGATTTGCCACCAATTGCTGCCAGTTTGTCATGGAGGGAACCACCGGTTTCATCTGCAGTGATTTCACACTCATCGATACGGATGATCTCTCCAGTATCTAATCCAGCATTCATCTGCATGATGGTGACACCGGAAACTTTATCTCCAGCTTCAATCGCTCTTTGGATTGGGGCGGCGCCACGCCAGCGCGGTAAAATTGATGCGTGGATGTTTAAACATCCAAGGCGAGGAATGTCCAGTGCTACCTGGGGAAGTATCAACCCATAGGCAACCACCACCATAATATCTGCATTAAAGCTGTTTAACTTATCCTGCGTAGTAGCATCTTTCATGGTTTCGGGTTGCAGTACCTCGATACTATGTTCCAGCGCATATTTTTTTACTGGGCTTGGAGTGAGTTTTCTCCCCCTTCCTGCTGGGCGATCTGGCTGGGTGTAAACTGCACATATTTCGTGGCTGGAATCAATTAATGCTTTAAGTGCTGCTACGGAAAAGTCTGGGGTTCCAGCAAATATAATTTTCATAGATTTAGGTTTCTTATAGGGTTTATTGTTGAGATTTTTTCAGTTTTTCTAACTTTTTACGCACCATTTGTCTTTTGAGCGGAGAAAGGTAATCCACAAATAGTTTGCCGTTTAAGTGGTCGATTTCATGTTGAATGCAAACAGCAAGCAGGTCGTCACACTCAAGTTCAAATTCATTGCCATCGCGGTCAAGTGCCTTGACGGTTACCTCTGATGGACGTTCAACTATAGCGGTGTATTCTGGCACAGACAGACACCCCTCCTCCATCTCTTCGGTGCCGCTGGAGGTGATAATTTCTGGATTGATGAAGAACATGGGTGAATTTTTCTCATCCGACAGGTCCATCACTACAATGCGTTTGTGGATATTAACCTGCGGCGCAGCAAGTCCAATCCCTGGAGCTTCATACATCACCTCCAGCATATCATCCATAATGGAGCGAATTTTATCGGTTACTTCGGCAACCATCTTAGATTTTTCTCTTAGTCGAGGGTCGGGAAAGGTTAAAATTTCGCGCATCTGTGTCTCTTTAAATAAATATTTTATAAGTGCCTATAAATATTGACAGCATATTTACCAATATATTTGATGGAATATCCTGTTTCGTGGAGCTGTTCCACCTACACTATAATATAGTATCAACGGTTTAGAGGTAATATTTTTCTCGGAAAGACCATGTTTTTCGGCTCTTTACAGAAGAAAAAGTAAGAAATTTTTCAAGAAATAGCTGACACTTGGGTTTTTATTGATAAACTATTAAATAGTATTCCCTGAAAGGGATCCGGATAAGAGACCAAAAAGAGATTATCTATTCGGTGTATGAAAGGATATTTTCACAAGCTAAATAGCTGAATTATTCGAATTCTTTTGGACCAGTGTTAGCGACACAGAAAAAACAAAACTAAGGAAGGCACATGATTAGAAAGACTATAGCCGCTGCATTAATTACATTATTGCTTAGCTTTCCCGTCTTGGCAGAAGATGTTGAGCTTAAGCCAGACCATCCAGAAACCTATGTTGTAGTAAAAGGGGATACCTTATGGGATATCTCCAGTACTTTTCTGCAAGACCCGTGGCTATGGCCAGAGATATGGCATGTTAATACCCAGATTGCTAATCCACACCTTATCTTTCCAGGGGATATCTTAACTTTGGTTTATATCGATGGTAAGCCAAGATTGCAGTTGACTCGTGGCGGTGATAGTAAGCTTTCACCTCGAATTCGTGAAGTTCCATTGGAAGATGCAATTCCAACAATACCTTTAGACGCTATTAAGTACTTTTTGTCACGCCCACGAGTTGTAGAGGAAGATACCCTAGAAAAAGCACCGTATATTGTAGCAATGGAAGATAAAAGAGAGATCGCAGGCTCTGGGGATAAGGTATATGTGCGTAGGTTGCCTAAGGATAGTTATAAAGGGCAGATTGTTTTTAGAAAGGGTGACGCATATAAAGATCCTGATACTAGAAAAACTCTTGGTTATGAAGCGATTTATGTAGCTGATTCAACAGTTGTTGTTCGCGGCGATCCATCTACGGTGTTGATTAATACTTCTGAGATTGAGTGTTTGAAGGGTGATAGATTGCTGCCATCTGAAGAGCGTGCACTGGCCACTCATTATGTTCCACGACCACCAAAGAATCAGGTGGAAGGGAAGATTATATCGGTTTATAAAGGTGTTAGCATAATTGGGCAATACAACATTGTTGCTATCAATCTGGGTGAAAATGATGGGATGGAAGAGGGGACCGTGCTTGCAATATATAGGCAGGGCGATACGGTAAAAGATAAGTTTAGTGGAAAATGGAATGAAAAGATCAAACTACCAGATGTTAGAGCTGGGGAGCTGATGGTTTTTAGAGCATTTAAGAATATGAGTTTTGGTTTAGTGATGAGAGCAGAGCGAGATATGGCTCTATTTGATACTGTAAAGAACCCATAGCTATCTAAGTAAAATTTATTATACTAAGAACCGGCAGCAGATATGTTGCCGGTTTTTTTATGGGTTTTTTCAGATCCGACTAATGGGGAAATAGGTTGGAAAAATTAAGAGCGTTTCTATTATTAAGCAAGGTACCTGGTATTGGGGCTAGACGCCTAAAGGTGCTGTATGATTTTTATGAAGATGTAACTAAAATTCTTGCTGCGCCGCGAGAGGAGTTACTGCAGGTTGGGATTCCATCCAAGGTGGTGGACCGCATAAAAACCCCACAGTGGGATCTTGTTGATAAGGATTTAGAGTGGCTGCAAGCAGAGCATAATCACATCATCACTTTTGATGATGAGAGTTATCCATCTCTATTGCGAGAAGAGGTATCAGCTCCACCAGTATTATTCATTTGTGGGAATAAGGACTTGCTGAAAGCTAGGCAGATTGCCATGGTTGGAAGTAGAAATGCCAGTTCCTATGGTAAGCAGGTCGCATACGATTTTGCGGCTGACTTTTCTCATAATGGAGTTGTCGTTACCAGCGGTTTAGCTTTGGGTATTGACGCAGAGTGCCATAAGGGGGCATTAACCGGAGATGCAGGAACTATAGCGATAACTGCTACGGGGCTAGACCGGGTATATCCGGCAAAGCATAAAAATTTAGCGCATCAAATAGTTGAAAATGGTGCTTTGGTATCAGAGTTTCCTCTCGGAACACCGCCAAAGGCAGAAAACTTTCCGCGGAGAAACCGCATCATAAGTGGCTTGTCTGTAGGAACACTGGTGGTTGAAGCTGCAAAGCAGAGTGGGTCTTTAATAACAGCGCGTTATGCGGTTGAGCAGGGACGGGAAGTTTTTGCTATACCTGGATCTATCAATAACCCATTGGCAAAAGGGTGTCATGAGTTGATTCAAAAAGGTGCTAAGTTAGTTGAGACCGCGGATGATGTCATTAGTGAACTGGGGGCACTGTTTTCAATAACTGATAAAAAAAGTATAAATAGTCCTTCCGTCGAATTAGATAAGGAATATATTGATTTGCTTGCGCAAATTGAATTTGAACCAACTTCAGTAGATATTTTGGTTGAAAAAACAGGATTGACTCCAGATGTCATTTGCTCCATGCTGCTAATTCTAGAGATGGATGGCTATGTAGCATCTGTAGCTGGTGGAATCTATAACAGAGTGAGATAGTAGATAAATGAAGCAAGAGATGATCGAAATGTTGGTATATCTTTGTGAGAATGGCTTCACGAGCGCTATTAATTGTTGTGTAGAACAAGATGATGCAGAAGAGAGTGATATCGCACCTCCACCACTGGCTGATATGATTGAAAAGAGGGTTTTTAAGATCCTTGCAGATAAACCTGACTCACAAAGAATTTTTATTGGAAGTGAGTTGGAGCATATAAGTGCAGAGTGCCGCAGCTATATTCTTCTGTTAAGTAACATCGGGGTTTTGGACCACGATAAGCGCGAGATGGTTATCGACTATTTAATGGAGATAACTGATTCAAGGCCTGATTTTGATGATTTAAAGTGGTCGGTAATTATGACGCTGTGTTATGACCCAATGAAAGAGACCTTGGATTCTCTTCCAGAGACTTCATTTGTGGGTG
This sequence comes from Gammaproteobacteria bacterium, assembly GCA_033852155.1. Classification (GTDB taxonomy): domain Bacteria; phylum Pseudomonadota; class Gammaproteobacteria; order QZLD01; family QZLD01; genus QZLE01. Next base: position 328,011 of record JAWSVA010000003.1, read on the forward strand.
ATCTTTCCGAAGCCTGGCACTAATTCGAGCCTATTTCCCTAAATACTGTATTGCAGCTACAAATTTTCATCAAGAGTAATTTCCAAAATTAAATAACCTATCTGTAAACACAACTTGCAGGTACAATTCCCATATATGAATACCCAGCCTGAAAAATGCCCACAATGTGGCTCTGCTTTAATTAAACGCCAAGGAAAATTTGGCGATTTTCTGGCATGCTCGGCATATCCAAACTGCAACTATACCGTAAGTGCAGAACAAAAAGTAAAGCAAGAATCTAAGGTGGTCCCTGATGCTAAGTGCCCTATTTGTGGTGGGGAAGTAATTGCTAGAGAAGGGGTTCATGGTGAATTTTTCGGATGTGGTGATTTTCCTTATTGTAAGTGGTCGGCTTCAGATTTAAGTAAGAAAAAACCTGAACTTGAGTGCCCCCAGTGTTTTACTGGAACACTTAAGAAACGTACCAGCAAAACAGGTAAAGATTTCTATTCGTGTTCCAATTATCCAGATTGCGATTATAATTTACCTAAAGAGCCAATTGCTCGTCCATGCCCGCATTGTGCCTGGCCAGTAACATTGGAAAAAGTTACCAAGCGCAAGGGTAAAGAGCAGGTTTGTCCTAAATGTAAGAGGTTATTTCCTCTTAAAGATTGAAATTGCAAATTGGCAGGAAGACAGATTTACCATGAGTTCTCACATTAAAATGATATTAGCACGCACAGCGCTAGAAGATGGCGGTGTTATAGCGTATCCAACTGAAGCAGTATTTGGTTTAGGTTGTGACCCTATGGATTATGAAGCTGTATCTCGGCTTTTACAGTTGAAAGAGCGTCATGTAAGAAACGGGTTGATATTAATAGCGGCAAATATTGAGCAGTTACAAGATTATATCTTACCCTTAGAGCAATTAGGCAAAGTCAGGGCTAAAGAGATACGCACTTCGTGGCCTGGTCCAAATACTTGGATATTGCCATGTAGACCAACTGTTCCATATTGGTTGACAGGAGAGCATCGCTCTCTGGCGGTACGCGTGACTAATCATCCAGTTGCAGCAAAAATTTGTAAGTATTTTGGCTCTCCCATTGTTTCCACTAGTGCCAACCTACATGGTCGAGCTCCAACCAGAACGGCGTTTGAAACGCGTAAGGTGTTTCGTGATAGTGTTGAGTGTATCGTTTCTGGGTGTGTAGACAGGGGTAAAACTCCATCTGTGATTAGAGATGGAGTTACAGGTAAGGTGTTGAGGTTTTAGTTAGTAGAACAGGGCAGGGCGTGTAGGGGCGAAAAATCTTTCGCCCATTAAACAAAATTTACGAAACCAGATTGGTCAGAGTAAGTATTGCAATAACCGCTAACCAAAGCACAGTGGTTCGGGTTATTAGATCGCGAGCATCTCTTACCTCTTCAGCACCATAGTTCTCTTTATCAACAGATGCATCCATTTTAAGGGCGCCAAGTCCGGCTGCAAGTAATATATTGTGGTTAGAATTGTTTGAGGATTGAGGTATGTGTAGCCATGCCTCAAATGACTCGACAAAGCTTCCTGCAATAGCAAATGAGACTGCGGTTACTCTCGATGGAATCCAGTCGATATAGAAAACCAGTTTGTCTATAAGTAGATTGCAGTGGTCACCGGCAACACACTCGTGGTTATTATAGTCGCGCATGATGAGGCAGCAGCGATAAGCAAAGGCGCCAATCGGGCCAAGAAGCATAAACCAGAATAAGATAGCAAACATCTTTTCATTAGAGCCAATGATTAGGGTTTTGACCACTTTTTCAGGCAGAGTAGTCGTATCAGTTTTATCGTGTGCATCAGGGCTTTCAAATACAAGAGCGTTATAGGCAGCAGCATCATAATCGCCCTGCTCCCATGACTCGATAAATGGCTCAATCATTTGGTCAAAATTGCGTGAACCAAAGCAATAGATTAAAACAGCTGCACCAAAGATAAATGTTGGGATATGGTAAAAGAAGTCTTGCAGTATAAATTGGATAACACCAATAATTAAAACTGCAGGTATAACTATGGCAAGAGTTTCAACTTTGTCATTTTCTTCAGGAGTTAGTTTTTTTGCCTGCTTGCGCGCCCAGTTGATATATTTTAAAAGGTGTTCTGGGTCGGTATAATAATCTACTGCAGCAACATGTTTGCGAAGTAAAAGTGCAAGCACAATCTGAATTAGTTTCATTTGTCGTTCCTATTTCTCGCTATGGTTTTGACAAAAATAAAGGGTTTTGACAAAAATAAAAAGCATCACCAGTTAATTTCTTGAAGAAACCTATTCCATTCAAAGTATGGCCCTGGGTCGGTTTTTCTTCCAGGGGCAATATCAGAATGGCCGACAATATTCCCCTCTTTAATACAAGGATAGTGGGAAATAAGTAAATTGGTAATATTTATTAGCTGTTTATATTGGTTTTCAGTAAAAGGCTCAAAATCACTCCCCTCTAGCTCAACTCCAATTGAAAACTCATTACAACGCTCTTTATCCTTAAAGGTAGAAACTCCTGCATGCCAAGCTGCTTTATTGAATGGAACGTATTGGATAATATTGCCATCACGTTGAATCAGCAGGTGAGATGAGACTTTTAGAGCAGCGATCTCTTTAAAATAAGGGTGTTGGTTAGGATCTAGCTGGTTACAAAATAGATCCGTTATCCATGGGCCACCGTATTCTTCAGGGGGGAGACTTATATTATGGATAACAAGTAGGTCTATATTTGTATTATCTGGACGCGGAGAAAAATTGGGGGACAGTTGGTGCTCCACCCCCGTGATTAAACCCTTCTCCGGGTCGATCTGCATTAAAAATCGCTGCCAAAGGACTCAAGATAAAGCTGGTGAAAACGGTCCATGCTAAAGCTATGGTTTTGGGTGCCTGCAGAGGCGATTTTGATTGCGCCCATCAATGAGCTAATACGGCCGATAGTTAACCAGTCAAATTGGCGAATCAACCCAAAGATTAATCCGGCGCGATAAGAATCACCACACCCAGTAGGATCAACTATAGCTCCTGCTTTAGCTGGCTCAATCTCAATTATTTTATCTTCTGTATAGATCTGTGAGCCTTTAGCCCCCAGAGTAACTATTAGTGCACTAACTTTAGCTGCGATATCGTCAGCGCTCAAACCAGTTTTATCCATTAGCATCTGTAGCTCATAGTCATTAACCGCTACCCATGTTGCCTTGTCGATAAAATCAAGCAGTTCGGCTCCGCCAAACATTGGTAACCCTTGGCCTGGGTCGAAGATGAATGGGATGTTGTTATCGGCAAATTGTTGAGCGTGCTGAATCATCCCTTCGCGACCATTAGGCGCTACAATACCAATCTTGATTCCCTCTTCATCGGGTACATTAGTTTGGTGGGTTTCTTCCATTGCTCCGGGGTGAAAAGCGGTTATTTGGTTATCATCTTGGTCAGTAATGATATAAGCCTGTGCGGTATAATGCTCATCAATAACTTTTAGTAGAGAGCAATTCACCCCTTTCTCTTCCAGCCAAGTTTGATATGGGCCGAAATCAGACCCGACGGTAGCAAGAGGCCTGGACTCTATCCCGAGCAGATTGAGGTTGTAGGAGATATTGCCGGCACAACCACCAAATTCACGGCGTAGTTTTGGCGTTAAAAAGGAGATGTTAAGCATGTGAATCTTGTCAGGAAGAATGTGATTTTGAAATTTATCCTGAAAGTTCATGATGTTATCAAAGGCCATAGAGCCACTAACTATTACCGACATATTAAATCACCATTGAAAAATTATTAGAAACCAAGTTATTGTAGCAATTGCAATTGCTACAGCTACAGCTGCAGAGCCAATATCTTTAGCTCTACCAGACAGATGATGAATCTCACCGCCAAAACGGTCAACAACTGCTTCAATCGCAGAGTTTATCAATTCAGTCAGAAAAACTAGGATGATGCTACAAACCAGAAGAACCCGTTCAGTACCATTATTGCCAAGATACATTCCAAGCGGACAAAAAATTACCATCGCTAGGATCTCTTGCCTAATTGATTCCTCATGTTTATATGCGGCTTTGAATCCATACCAGGAGTAGACAAACGCCTTTAAAATCCGCTTAAATCCAGTTATTTCGTTATTCGCCATTCTCTTATCACAGTTGGTTGATGCAGCTTATGAGTATCACATATTTATACCAGCTACAATAATAGCCTAAGTTGTAGATAGATTCAGGTTGGATTGCATAGCAATTTTCTTCGATCGACTATAATATATGGCAATCAAACTTCTTGAGGCTTAGAGTTAAGTAGCTTTATCATACTATGAAAATAATTATTCTTGGTGCTGGACAGGTTGGTCGTTCCGTTGCATATAACCTGACAAATGAGTCAAATGACATAACGGTTGTTGATACCGATCCTGGAGTATTGCAGGAGTTGAATGATCGTCTCGATCTTCAAACTGTAGCAGGTAACGCGACACACCCAGATGTTTTGATTCAGGCTGGGGTAGATGATGCCGATATGCTCATCGCAGTTACCAGTAGTGATGAGGCCAACATGGTGGCCTGTCAGGTTGCTTACACCCTGTTCCATACTCCAACCAAGATCGCTCGAGTTAGATCTATTGAGTATCTGCGCTATCCAGAGCTATTTTCCAATGATGCACTGCCAGTTGATGTATTGATAAGCCCAGAGCAGTTAGTTACCGAGTATATTCAAAGACTGATTGAGCACCCTGGAGCTTTGCAGGTTCTCGATTTTGCTGGGGGTAGAGTAAGGCTGGTTGGCGTCCGAGCATTCTTTGGTAGCCCATTGGTTGGCAAAGAGCTGGCGGCAATTCCAAAACATCTTCCTGGAGTTGAGACCAGAGTTGCAGCGATATTTCGTCGCGGAAAATCGGTTGTTCCGACAGGAAAGACGGTTATTGAAGCTGATGACGAGATATTTTTTATTGCGTCAAAAGAGTATATCCAAACTATTATTCAAGAGTTACACCCGGTTAATGCTCCAATAAAGCGCATTATCATCGCAGGCGGCGGAAGTATCGGTAAACGTCTTGCTATAGCGTTGGAATCAAAGTATCGCGTAAAAGTGATAGAGTTTTCGCAGGAGCGCGCACGCGAACTTGCTAAGTCTCTACATAGCACCATTGTACTGCACGGTAATGCAGCGGATGAAGAGCTGCTACAAGAAGAGAATATAGAGGAAACAGATCTATATATCAGTGTAACTAACGACGATGAGGCAAATATCCTCTCATCGATGTTAGCGAAGAGAATGGGTTCCAAGCGAGTTATGTCGCTGATAAATCGTCCCGCCTATGTTGATTTGATTCAAGGTGGTGAAGATATTGATATCGCCATCTCCCCACATATGGCAACTATCGGTAGTCTATTGGCTCATGTTCGTCTTGGTGATGTAGTAATGGCACACTCATTGCGTCGTGGGGCAGCAGAAGCAATTGAAGCGGTGGCGCATGGCGATCCTTCAAGTTCAAAGGTTGTTGGGCGCACAGTGAACGAGATCAAGCTGCCTAAGGGGACCACTATAGGGGTAATTGTGCGTGATAATGAGGTTATCATCCCGCATAAAGAGGTGATGATTCAGTCGGAAGACCACGTAATATTATTCCTCGTGGATAAAAGGCATATCTCTGATGTAGAGAAATTATTCCAGGTTGGCCTAGCATTTATATAGTCTGGTTTTAGTTCAAGCCAAGAAATTCAAAGTAAGAAATTCAAGCAAATAATTAATTAAGTGAAGCGATGAGATTAGCTACAGTTCAAAGAATACTGGGAATACTATTAATGATTTTCAGTGTCACCATGATTCCGCCGATGTTGGTATCGGTTTGGACCGGTGATGGAGCCTTAATTCATTTCGCATATGGGTTTTTTATAACCCTATTTCTTGGTGCCGCAATATGGTTTCCGGTAAGAAAATCCAAAGAGCACCTAAGGGTCCGTGATGGATTTTTGATAGTGGTATTGTTCTGGACGGTGCTGGGAGCCTGTGGTGGAACACCATTTATGTTTGCAGATAACCCGCATATGGATTTTACCGACGCCGTTTTTGAGAGTGTCTCAGGAATGACCACTACCGGAGCAACCATACTTACTCAGATAGAAGGGCTGCCAGACTCAATTCTTTATTATCGCCAGCAACTACAGTGGTGGGGAGGGATGGGAATTATTGTACTTGCAGTTGCGATTCTACCAATGTTAGGTATCGGGGGGATGCAGTTATATCGAGCCGAAACTCCAGGGCCGATGAAAGATGCAAAGTTAACCCCACGTATCAAGGATACCGCCAAAGCTCTGTGGTTTATCTATCTGGGGATAACGGTAAGTTGCGCTATTGCGTACAAGCTCGCCGGTATGTCGGTATTTGATGCTATTGGGCATAGTTTTGCCACGGTCGCTAATGGCGGATTCTCTACGCACGATGCTAGTATGGGTTATTTCAATAGCCCAGCAATCGAATGGGTGGCAATATTTTTTATGCTAGTAACCGGAGCAAATTTTGCCCTGTACTTTATCGCTTTAAGATATCGCTCATTTAAATGTTTTTGGCAAGATTCAGAATTCAAAGGATATATATTAATCCTCAGTTTTGTATCGGCTGTAGTAGCAATTACACTAATGATAACATCGACCTATACCGATTTAGGTGATGCAATCAGGACCAGTATTTTTCACACAGTCTCTATAGGGACAACAGCAGGATTTGCCACAGCATCTTTTGCTAATTGGCCAATATTTATTCCAGTATTGCTTATGTTTGTAGGTTTTATCGCCGGGTGCTCTGGCTCAACAGCAGGTGGTATTAAAACCATCCGCGCACTACTTATCTACAAAATGGGTATTCGTGAGATTCTGCGTATTATCCACCCAAATGCACAGATTCTGGTTAAGCTTGGCAGGAATCCAGTTAACGACCGCGTTATTGATTCGGTGTGGGGATTCTTTTCCATATACACCATAATGTTCGTAATTATGATGTTGATATTAATGGCTACCGGCTTAGATCTTATAACAGCATTTTCCGCAGTTGCAGCGTGTATAAATAATGTTGGTCCAGGTCTAGGGAAGGTGGCAACCAATTTTGCCGAAGTTTCAGACGTAGCTAAATGGGTTTTGACTTTTGCGATGTTGCTAGGGCGATTGGAGATCTTTACATTACTAGTAATACTCACTCCAACCTTCTGGCGTCGTTAATTCGAGTCTATTTACCTAAATACTGTGTTGCAGCTTCAGATTTGCTCAGTCATTTACTATTCGTAAACTCCCTTGCAAATCATTGCTGCGCCTTGATCTTGGAAAAATATCCTCTGAATTATAGGGCTGATTTATTATTCGTAAACTCCCTTGCAAATCATTGCTACGCCTTGTCTTTAGGCAAATATCCAACGAGTTTAAATTTTTTTTATAATTTCTATTTTCAATAACCACTAAAATTCGTCATTCTCGCGAAAGCGCACTGCTGTCCGGGGAAAATATTGCTAATTGCAGGAAAGTATTATTGGGTATGATTTAGGAAGACGGTTATTGATTTAGACTTAATTTTAAAGATCCCTGAGCGTAGCCGAAGGGTCAAGAAAAATTAAGTAAAAACAATGAGACTTCGATTACGCTCAGTCATCTTGTTTTTACTTTTGAATTTCCCCGGATACCAATGCGCGAAAGCGGGAATCAATTCGGAGCTTGTATTATCGAGATTCCGGATAGTTCGTTCCTCATTTCCGGAATGACGTGTGTGATGAATAAGTTTGGTTTAGTTGCTAAATTCAAAAATACGTCATTACACGGCTTGCCCGAGTAATCCAGTAATGACGCTCTAATGGTATGCGAAGCAATAAGAAGTGTGCTTATCAGTGTGATGGCTGATATTTAATAAATCTTCTTTTCACCATCCGGGCGGCTTTTAAATCTTTTATATGTCCACTGATATTGAAATGGTGATTCCTTAACAATATCCTCGATAGCGTGATTTAAAGTAGTAACCGATTCTAGGAGATTTTTAGAATATATACCCGCATCAACCTGTTTAAAATGAAGTCTATAACCACGAGCAAATGGGAGTCGCTCTGCATAGCTGGTAAATACAGGGGTTTTAGTTTTAGCTGCAAAACGGGATAACAGAACTATAGTTTTTGCTTGAACTCCAAAAAATGGAGCAAAAACACCCTCTCCAGATCCAGGGTCTTGGTCTGGCAGTATCCCCAGTAGATCACCGTTTTTAAGTGATTGAAACATTTTACGCACTCCTGCTGTATTAGCAGGGACAATCTTGGCACCGCTGCGAGCGCGGGCTTTCACCATAACCTCTTCGAGTTCTTTAATGTTTGGTGGCCGATATAAAAAACAACAGGGAAGAGTTTTGGAAAGGTGAAGTCCAAGCAGTTCCCATTGTCCTAGATGGGGTGCAGCTAATATTATTCCATGGCCCTTATCAAACTCCTGTTGAAGTAGCTCTTCACCCTCAACAGAAACTATCTTGCGTAAAAATGTATCTGGGTCTCGAAACCAAATATATCCAAATTCAAAGATGGTTTTGCAGTTTTCAATAAGAGTTTTGCGCAGATGGTGGTTATAAGTATTGTTGTCATGTTCAGGAAAGCAGGATTTTAGGTTTGTCGAACAGGTTTTTTTAATGCTTGTTGGAAACAAATAGAGAAAGTTTCCTATAACAAATGCAATAGAGTGGATTACCCAAAGAGGTAAAAAAGAGATACCACGTAAAAATAGTATTGCGCATCTTGCTTTCATGATGTGTTAGACTTGAATCCGTAAGACTTTAATTTTGTGAAGAAACTATCAAATAATATGAATATAAAATATAACATATAAACTATCGTAACCAAAACTTAACAAGAATGAAGTGCAAACAACTTGACTGACAAAGAACTGGGTGCAAAAATAGGCGAATCAGTAAATTCGGATTAAGTATAAAAACAGTCTCTGATTTATTGAAATACATATAGCAAGGAGATAAAGCTAATGGATTGGAAAGTGCATACGGAAGATATGGTCGGCAAGTGGACCGATATGCAACAAAAGATGTGGGATAATTGGTTAGAAGCCGTTAAAGGTTTTGGCCAAAATCAACGCACTGATGTATGGCAAGCTGATTATAAAAAGAATCTAGACGCTTGGGAAAGTCAGGTAAATAAAGCCCTTGAAGGTCAAGTAGAGTGGACAACCCGTTGGGTTGACCAGGTTTCTGCTGAACAGAATGCTCCAGAAGCTGTGTCTACATGGGCACAGCAAGTTCAAGATATGATGAAAGGTTGGACCGAAGCGCAATCGCAGCTTTGGGGAGCCTGGTTTGAAAGTGTTAAGAATCTAGATCCATCGCAACTTGCTACTAATTGGGATTCAGATGGGCAGCAGGTCTTAGTTGCATGGCAAGAAGCAGCACAAAGAGCCCAGGAAGCACTACAAGAATGGTCGAAGAACTCACCGTTCTCAAAGTAGTACAGCAAAAATAGATCGCTGTTGATTACTTTAAAAATATAAAAACGACTTGGAATCCAGGTCGTTTTTTTTTGGAAAAGATTTCTTACATGGCAACAGATAAACAGAGATAACATGATAGCTTTAATTCAAAGAGTAACAGATGCCCAGGTGGTGGTTGATAGTGAAACCGTTGGCAAGATAGGTAAAGGTCTTTTGGTTTTAGCTGGGGTGCAAAAACATGATCATGATAAATCAGTTAAGCGCCTGGCAGAACGAGTTGCAAATTATCGTGTTTTCCCAGATGCAGATGACAAAATGAATTTGAGTCTAAAAGATATCGGTGGAGAGATTCTACTGGTACCGCAATTTACCCTGGCAGCAGACACTAAAAAAGGCAATAGACCAAGCTTTGCCACAGCTGCCCCGCCACAGCTCGGAGAGCAGTTATTTAATCATTTTTGTATCTGCATGAAAGAGATAATGGGAAAGTTTGATGGTGATATTCAAACGGGAATTTTTGGTGCAGACATGAAGGTTTCGCTATTAAATGATGGGCCAGTAACTTTCTGGCTGGAAACCTGACCAATACCCTTGTATGCTATAGCTATTAGCGAAATTTTTTAGAGAAATATTAATGGTTAAACGAATAGCTAAGTTGGAACGCAAAACTCTTGAAACGGATATAGCCATCGAGATTGATCTTGATGGATCTGGGAAAGCAGAACTTTCCAGTGGAGTACCGTTTTTCGATCATATGCTGGATCAGATATGTAGGCACGGTTTGATTGATATCAAACTGCAAGCCAAAGGTGATCTTGAGATCGATGCGCATCACACGATGGAAGATATTGGGATCACTCTGGGTCAAGCTTTGGCTCAAGCTATCGGCGATAAAAAAGGGATTACCAGATATGGTCATTCCTATGTTCCATTAGATGAATCACTTTCGCGCGTAGTCATTGACTTTTCTGGTCGCCCAGCTCTGGAATATTTCGTCGAATTTCCACGCCAAGAGGTTGGCAGCATTGATGTTGATTTAATAAGAGAATTCTTTCAGGCATTAGTAAATAATGCCGCAATTAATCTGCATATTGACAATATTCGTGGCACCAATGGTCACCATATAGCAGAAACAATATTTAAAGCTTTTGGTAGAGCCGTACGTATGGCAATTACCCATGATCCGAGGATCGAAGGCGTTACCCCATCCACTAAAGGCAGTTTATAATCACCACAGGTTTCAAATGTCCTCTATTGCAGTAATTGATTATGGAATGGGTAATTTGCGCTCTGTCGCAAAGGCTCTGGAGAAGGTTGCGGTTGGTCAAACCGTAGTGGTAACTCAAGATGCAGATAAGATTTTTAATGCTGACCGCATAGTCTTTCCCGGTGTTGGAGCTATGCAGGATTGCATTAGTGAGCTACAACGTCTGGAGCTTGATGATGTACTTAAAAAAGTGGCTGCAGAAAAACCACTCCTAGGTATTTGTCTGGGCATGCAAGCTTTGCTCGATTCCACAGAAGAAAATGGAGGCTCGCCAGGCCTTGGAATAATACCTGGTAAGGTAATCCGTTTTGCTGATCCCCTCAAAGATAAACAATCCAATTTAAGATTAAAGGTTCCACACATGGGATGGAACAGGGTAGAGCAAACTGTAAACCATCCCCTTTGGCAGGGTATAGAGGATCTAAGCAGATTTTATTTTGTACATAGTTATTATGCAGTTCCTAATGACAATGATTACACTCTAGGAGAGTGTGATTACGGTACAAAATTCACTGTCGCGGTAGGCAAAGACAACCTGTTCGCGGTTCAGTTTCATCCAGAGAAAAGTCAACATGCTGGTCTGCAGCTTCTGGATAATTTTGTAAAATGGGATGGAGCTTAATAGCTCATCCTTGGATAAAAGAAAATTTAGAGGACTTAAAATGTTACTAATCCCAGCGATCGATCTTAAGGAAGGAAAGTGTGTAAGGCTGCGTCAAGGAAAAATGGAAGACGCAACGATTTTTGCTGATAACCCACTGCTAATGGCAGAGAAATGGGTGGATGCAGGGACAGAACGATTACACCTGGTTGATCTTGATGGCGCCTTTTCCGGCAAACCTGAAAATAAAGCCGTTATCCGTGATATCTGTAATAGCTTCCCTGATATAGAAATTCAGGTTGGTGGCGGCATCAGGGATGCAGACACAATTCAGGCATATCTGGATATGGGTGTTAACTACACCATTATTGGCACAAAGGCCGTGCAAGCACCCCATTTTGTAACCGAAGTATGCCTAGAGTTTCCAGGGCATATCATCGTTGGTTTGGATGCTAAAGATGGTAAGGTGGCGGTAGATGGCTGGTCAAAATTATCAACTCATAATGTGATAGATATGGCACTTGAGTTTGAAGACGATGGTGTTAACTCCATTATCTACACCGACATCGGTCGTGATGGAATGATGAAAGGGGTGAACGTTGAATCAACTGCCGAACTAGCTCGTGCAGTGAGAATACCAATTATTGCCTCAGGTGGAATCAGTGATATTGAAGATATTCGCAAGCTATGCGGTGTTGCCGATGATGGCGTAAGCGGAGCAATTATAGGTCGCTCCCTGTATGAAGGAACGCTTGATCTGGCAGAAGCAAATCAGCTGGTTGAAGAACTAACTGAAGACTAATATCAAAAGATAATAGCAACGATTAATAATATTAAACGATAGTAAGAGAACGAATATGGCGCTGGCAAAGCGGATAATACCATGTCTTGACGTAGATGCCGGAAGGGTGGTCAAGGGTGTACAGTTTGTTGATATCAGAGATGCAGGAGACCCGGTAGAGATAGCAAGGCGTTATGATCTTCAGGGTGCAGATGAAATAACCTTTCTCGATATAACCGCAAGCTCTGATGAACGTGAGACCATGGTGCATGTGGTAGAGCAAGTAGCCAGCGAAGTATTTATTCCCCTCACTGTAGGTGGAGGAATCCGCAAGCTGGAAGATATTCGCCGTATGCTTAATGCAGGAGCCGATAAGGTTGGGATAAACACCGCAGCGGTATTTACCCCAGAATTTGTTGGGCACGCAGCTGATAAATTTGGTTCTCAATGTATCGTAGTAGCGATTGATGCGAAAAAGGTCAGTGCTGTTGGTGAAGAGGATCGCTGGGAGATATTCACCCACGGCGGCAGAAAGCCAACCGGAATTGATGCCATAGAGTGGGCGCAAAAAATGGAAGGGCTAGGTGCTGGCGAGATTTTATTAACCAGCATGGATCGGGATGGCACCAAAGAGGGGTTCGATCTTGGTGTAACTCGCGGTATAAGTGAGTCAGTAAATATTCCAGTCATAGCCTCCGGCGGTGTAGGAAACCTGGAACATTTGGCGCAAGGTGTGCTTGAAGGCAAAGCTGATGCAGTACTCGCGGCTAGTATTTTCCACTTTGGTGAATACACCGTAGAGCAGGCTAAAAAATACATGCAGGCGCAAGGGATAGAGGTAAGATTATGAGTGACTGGATGGAAAATCTTGCATGGAATAGCGAAGGATTAATTCCAGTGATATCACAGGATAGTACAAGCGGCAAAGTGCTGATGATGGCCTGGATGAATCGTGAATCACTGCAAATTACCGCAGAAACCAAAAGAGCAGTATTTTGGTCGCGCTCCCGTCAACGCCTATGGCGTAAAGGGGAGGAGTCGGGCAACTTTCAACAGGTGGAAGATATTCGTACGGACTGTGATACCGATGTTGTGCTTCTCATGGTAAGACAAAATGGTGGCATCGCCTGTCATACAGGCAGAGAAAGCTGCTTCTATAAACAGTTGCAACCAAAAGAGCAGCAGAGAGAGTGGGTAGATGTTGAGCCGGTGATCAAATCGCCTGAAGAGATATATAAAAAGTAGGCTACAAGCAGGAAATAAGGTAGGAAAGAGATGGAAAAAGAGATACTGGCAGCACTGACCCAAACCATAGAAGAGAGAAAACAGGCAGATCCTGATTCATCATATGTAGCTAAGTTACATAAAAAAGGGCTTGATACCATTCTTAAAAAGATTGGGGAAGAAGCAACAGAGACTGTAATTGCTGCGAAAGACGGTGAAAAAGAGCAGATAATCTACGAAACTGCCGACTTATGGTTTCATACATTAGTGATGCTATCCTCATTTGACCTAAGTTACGAAGATATCCTGCAAGAGCTAGGGCGAAGATTCGGCCTTTCAGGGATAGAAGAGAAAGCCTCGCGCAAAGATAAGTAGAACAAATTGGGGTCAGAGTAAAAATAAGATGCATGTAAAATTATTTGTTCTAATAATTGCCCGGCTAACCTTAATTTTACTCTGACCCCAATTTGCGCCAACAAACAGATGCTCAGTGGTAAAATATCATGGTGGCGTAATTGATAGCGTAACCATAGCCGACTCAATCAAAGCAGCGATCCTTGATGACAAAGATAATGTCATCAAAGCCATAGATGCCGAAGGTCACCCAACTCAATATCAAGATTTTGATGCACTGGGTAATGCTAAACAGACTATAGATTCTGAAAATATTGTGTGGCTAGCAACCTATGATAATGTCGGTAATGTACTAACATCAACTACACCAAAAGGTCACACTGTAACAAATGTATACAATGATGCAGGAGATGTTGAAACAGTAACTGATGCGGTAGCAAACTCAGGGCAAAACACCTTTGATTTAAAGTTGCACTACAATGCCAAAGGTCAAGTTTTTAAGGTGGTAAATTCAGGCTGGAACTTTACCGAAACCAAGTTTGATTCAATGGGTAGGGTAAAACAAAAAATAGATGCTGAAGGACAAACCATCATAAATACTTACGATGTATTTGGCAGAAAGGTGACCGCAAAAGACTCAAGCGGCAATGTAGTTACCTTCAATTACAAGAACGATGGTTCAATTCCTCTGCACAGAATAGATAGCATTCAGTTACCAACATTTAGTCGTCATTTTACCTATGACAATAGGGGGCGTGTTGAGAAAGTTCATGACAAGATCGAAGAAAGTGAGATGTTACTAATTGCAGATATCAAATACTCCAAAACAGGGCAAAGAGTATCGGTAACAGATGCTAATGGTAAAATTACTAAGTACAAATATGATAAACTCGGTAGAGCTATAAAACATATTGATGCTGATTTAAATGACACCACTTTCGCATATGATTACACAGGAAATATTCTATTTGTGATTGATCCAACAGGAAGCAAAACTCAGTACAGGTATGATTTGAATGGGAGAAAGGTAAAAGAAATTCGTCCAATGCTAGGTGAGTACAATTATACCTATAATGATAGAGGTTTGTTGGAAACATTCAAAGATCCTAAAGGCAATCTAACAACCTATGATTATGACCAAGATGGAAGGATTGATATCCAAAAGAGCTTTGCGCCAGGAGATCTGGAAACTCCACGCCGAGAACTTGATCTTGATTACGATGCTAATGGAAAGTTGCAGGCATATACAGATGGCACTATTTCATCGAGCTCTACATATAATGACAGTGGAGCACTGCTTAGTGAAATCGTAAACTACCCAGGATTCACCAAACAGTACAGTTACAGCTACTACAAAAACGGTGCCAAGAAGACCTACACTGATGCAGAAAACGCAACATACGAATACGGCTACAACGAATCAGGTCAATTACAAAGCATAAAGATTCCAGGTGGAGGAAGCTACAACGTAACCGACTACACCTTTATGTCACCAAAGACAGAGTTACTGCCTGGTGGAAGCAAAAGAGTCTACGACTACACCGCGCAAATGCAGCTAAAGGGAATCAGCATAAGCGACCCTGCACAAAAGCAGATCATGAACTATCAATACACCTATGATGACGTAGGCAACATTGACAGCAAAACCACCGAGCATGGCCTGTATGATTATGACTACGACAACCTATACAGATTAACCCAAGCAGTTAATCCAAACACCGCAACCGAAGAGTTCACCTACGATACAGTAGGTAACAGATTAACCACCCAAGAAAGCGCAGAGTCATGGACCTACAATGCCAATCACGAGCTGCAAACAAAGCCGCAATACGCATATAACTACGATGCTAATGGTTCCATAGACAAGATAACCAAAGACGCTAAAGATACCCACTTCATCTATAACGAAGCCAATAGATTAACTGAGGTTAAAGACCACGAAAACGTAACCATAGCCAAATACCAATACGACCCATTTGGTAGAAGAATCAGTAAAGAGGTAGCGGGTGTAAAAACCTACTTCATGTATACAGACAGAGGCCTTGCAGCAGAATACACCGCAACAGGAGCTCTAATTCGCGGTTACGGCTACAAGCCATATGGTCACTGGACCACAGATCCGCTATACCAAAAAACCGGAGGTAAATATTACTTCTACCAAAACGACCATCTGGGTACCCCGCAAAAGCTAACAGGAACAAATGGTGCTGTAGTTTGGGATGCAAGGTATGAGAGTTTCGGGAAGGCGTATATACAGTCGAATGTAATAGATAATCCGTTGCGATTTGCTGGACAATACCACGATGAAGAGACGAATTTATATTACAACCTAAATCGATATTACTCACCAGAAATAGGCCGCTATATTATCAGCGACCCGCTGGGTCTTACCGCAGGGATAAATACATATGCTTATGTTGCAGGGAATCCACTAAAGTTTATAGATCCGATGGGATTAGATGCTGCATTGGGAGCAGGGTTTGGTCAAGGTTTAAATGCACCTTATAACCATGGTGAGGATAGTGCTCCTTCTGGGGTCAAAAAGATTGTAGTATGTCGCGATCTTGGCATTGTTACTTTATTTGATGAAAATGATGCTGTGCTTTTTCGAGAAGATGCTGCAACTGGATGCCCTGGGATGAATGATACTCGATTAGGTAATTATAAAGCTGATTATTGGCAACACAACAAAGTAAATTGGCAATATAAAGTTCCTTGGAATGAAGATAATTGGGCTAATCCGTACGGACCATGGTTTTTAAGACTCAATAAAGATGGGAAATATTCAACTTATGGGATTCATGGTACCAAAGGATATGGATGGTTTATTTATGAAAAGCCGCCTTTATCATCTTTCTGGAGTGATAATAGTGATTATTTATCTTGCTCTCATGGGTGTATTAGAATTTCAAATTGGGATATTGAAAGGCTACATAATTTAGTGCCAGAGCCTAAGGGTATGTCAGTCATAATTAAAATATGTAATGAAAAGAAGTAACTTAGAAAACTTAATATTATGGAGTTAGAATTTTGCGAAAAAGTATCATTGTTTTTTTATTAATTATTATTAGCGGTTGCTCGGTTTCTAATAATAGTAAATGGGATTATCGATTTGATGAAGAAATAATGAATTGCTCTGTTATTGATGGTGGCGCAAAACTTGTCGTTTTAACTGACCAGAGTATTAATATTCTTGATATGAATTCTGGAAATATTCTTAAGCAAGGAAAAGGGTTGTTTAATAATGCACGCTCGCTAGTTTGCATGGGCTCAACTTGTTGGATTGGTGGAGGAATTCATCTTAATGGGTATTTACTAGCCTATGATAGTGAAGTTGGAAAAGTTATTAGGCGATCTAAGCAAGAATTAGTTGCTGAAGTTAACAAAGTCGCTTTTGTTGATGATGGAAGAATTGTTTCTGTACATGGTGATGAAACAATTGTTTTATGGGATGAGCAAAAAATGCAGCCTCTAAAAAGTATTTTTACTAAAGAAGGAGGGGAAATCTACTCTGTTTTAATTATTAATGGGAAAGTATTTGCTGGGAATGATAAAGGGGAGTTAATAGTAACGGATGTTAATTTTGATGCTGTTGAACGGTTAGTTACTGGAAAAGGTCCGATATTTAGCATTTTTGGTAATGAAGAACACCTTCTTCTTGGAGGATGGGAATATCTTTATATTGTAAATCCAATAGATTTTGCAGATAAACATATAATTCCTGTTAAAAAGACAGCTATTTCTTCATGTGAATCATCAGTTAGTCAGCAAAAAAATGCTTGGTGTGGATTAACGGATGGTTCTTTAATATTAATTGATTTTAGTTCAAAGAAGATCAAATCAGATGTAAGTCTTCATGCAGATGAAATTAGATTTATTGGTGGAAATAATGAGTTAATTGTTACTGCTAGTAAGGATGGAATAGTGAAGGCATGGGAGCGGACTGAATTTCCTTCAATAAAAGCACGGTAGATTTGAGTGAAGCCAAGTAGGGAGGGCATTGCCCACCTTTCACAAGCCCAACGTAAACCATCTATACTCACTAGATGGAAAGAAAAAGGGGTCAAGCCTGTTTTATAATGTTCAAGTTTGGGTTGTAATAGCTTTATGCCAAGACCAATACGAATCCAATATGAGAGCGCGTTTTACCATGTAATGAATCGTGGTAGAGGGTGCCAAACAATTTTTCACGATGATGAATATTTTCAAGCATTCTTACAAACGCTTGCGGAATCTCACAGCCGTTTCGATGCGGTGATACATGCATACTGTTTGATGGATAATCACTATCACTTATTGATAGTGAAAAAAGGGGTCAAGCCTGTTTTATAATGTTCAAATGTAAGATATGCTATCGCAATGCCTAGACCAATCCGAATTCAATATGAGAATGCGTTTTACCATGTAATGAATCGTGGTAGAGGGCGCCAAACAATTTTTCACGATGATGAATATTTTCAAGTATTCTTACAAACGCTTGCGGAATCTCACAGCCGTTTCGATGCGGTGATACATGCATACTGTTTGATGGATAATCACTATCACTTATTGATAGAAACGCCAAGAGCCAATTTAGATAGGATTATGCGACACATCAATGGAGTATATACACAACGCTATAATCGATTAAAGCAGACAGATGGTCCTTTGTTTAGAGGAAGATATAAAGCAATACTAGTAGAAGAGGATGCGTATCTTCTCCAGTTAAGCCGATATATACATAGGAATCCTGCAGAAGTGGCTGGTAGTACTTCGGAAGTATTGAATATATACCCTTGGTCAAGTTACAGAGCTTATATCAATCTTGAGAAATCAGAGCCTTGGTTAGATAGAGAGCGAACTTATGAGATGCTAGGAAAGAGACAGCGTTATGCTGGATACAAATCATACGTTGAAGCTGGAATAGATGATGAGACCAAAGATTTTTATAGTAAAGGAAATGTAGGTTCTATTTTTGGTGGGAAAGATTTTCGAGAGCATATAGTAAGCAATGAACAAGATTTACAGGTGTCAGGCGACTTAACAAAAGTAATATCTGAAAGACCAAAGATTGACGAGATAGTTAGTGCAGTGTCAAATGTATTTGGGGTGAGTAAAGAATCAATTCTAATAAAGAAAACAGGGCGTCGTCAGAATAATTTTCCGAGAAAATTTGCCATGTACTGTTGTCAGCAATATGGAGACATTTCACTGAAGGAAATAGCAGATTGTTTTGGTTTGAGTCATATTGGTAGTATATCAAATGCTATTCAAGCGGTGCGTAAATCGGTTGATAAAGGTGAATGTCTTAAAGAGATGAAAAAAGTTGAGAAGGTTTTGAATGTTATAAAACAGGCTTGACCCCTTTCCTATTCAAGCGGTGCGTAAATCGGTTGATAAAGGTGAATGTCTTAAAGAGATGAAAAAAGTTGAGAAGGTTTTGAATTTTATAAAACAGGCTTGACCCCTTTCCTTTTCTTTTCTTGATTTTACTCTGACCCCAAATATTCCCCGACTGCCGACCCCAGTTGATTTGGCGATAGCCTCAGATTTGCTAGTGTAAATTAGTATTAATCTCATCATCACTGAGTTGTCGCCGTTTGTGAACAACTGTAAGGATATATATCTTGTCATTACGAAGGTGGTAGATGATACGCCATGAGTAGGAACTGACTTCGCGAATAGATTCGTTATTCAGCTCTGGAATCTTCTTCCCAAGGCGAGGTAATCTATTAAGAGAATCAGCTTTGCGTTTAATTTCCGTTGCGACCTTCTTGGCATTGAATGGAGAGTCTTCGGTTATATGGTCGTAGATAGATTTAAGATCATTGCGGGCACGAGGTGTCCAAACTACCATTGCTCCATCTCACGCTCTAGCTCTTCACTTGTGATAGCGCGGTCTGCTTCTACGTCTTCCAATCCTTGATGAACTTTATTTAGTACATAAAGGCGATAGAGGATCTCTTCATAGTCGACGTTATCCGGAAGGTTTTTAATAGTATCTAAAGCTTCTTGTTTTGCTGTTTGCATGTTAATCAACTCCTCTTAGGTGTTGGTACGATTTAATGTTTTGTTTTAATAGCATATCACTGAATTGCTTTCAGTATGAAAATATTAGGAGTCAGGTTGTGTCTTGTTGGGGTTTAAAAACAAAAAGGACACTGTTGAATTATCTAGTAAAATTTACGTATTGCGTACAATAATAAGTACATGTACTATTGTAAGTACGTGAATGTGAGGTTATTTTTATGCAAACTATAAGTTATTCTGCATTTCGAGCTCAACTAGCTGGTACCCTGGACAAGGTCAACGAAGACCATGTTCCTGTTACTATAACTAGGCAAAATGGGAAGCCTGCTGTTGTAATGAGCTTGGAAGATTTCAACTCTTATGAAGAAACTGCCTATTTAATGGCGAGCCCCAAAAATGCTGAAAGGTTAAATCAAGCAATTGCAGAGATTGAGGCAGGTGGGTCAGTTGAACATGGATTGATTGACGAATGATTCTTTCATGGGCTAAAAAAGCTTGGGAAGATTATCTATATTGGCAGCAAATAGATAAGAAAAGATTAAAACGCATTAATTCTTTAATTAAAGATATAGAGCGTCACCCATTTGATGGAGTTGGTGATCCAGAGCCACTTAAGCATAACTGGACAGGGTATTGGTCTCGCCGTATTGATCGTGAACATAGGCTTGTGTACAAAGTATCTGAAAATACAATATATATTGCTCAGTGCCGTTATCATTATTAGAATCAATGTGGTCAGAGTAAAATTAAGTCTTGTAGGTTGTTGATTTCAGGGCGTTAGTTTTTTGTGGTTACTTATTTTTACTCTGACCCCAAATATTCAATCGACTGCCGACCCAAATATTAATGGCCATTAATTCATTTATCCGGCCAAGTCTGCTATTGTATGGCTGGATAAATGATAGTTGAGAGAAGAAATGGCCGATAAAACGACTCAAGCAACAACGTTAGCAGTTCTGAAGCAATCTGCCTCGGCAATGAGTTTGCAGGAGATATCTTCTGCACTACATGGTGGGGTTCCTGAAAGAACGCTGCGACGCTGGCTGGCATCCTGGGTTGAGGCGGAGCAAATTGTCCGTTTGGGTAATGGCCGGGCGACACGTTATCGTTATCAAACAGTAGATGTTAAATCCTTCAAGTTTCTCTCTGGACTGGATGAGGATCTTAAAAATTCCTTACTTCAGCAGCTCCGTGACCTTTGGACATATACTTCAACAGCCATTGAAGGCAATACGTTAACGCTTGGGGATACCCATTTTTTATTGGAAGAGGGGTTAACGGTTTCAGGTAAACCACTTAAGGATCATCAAGAAGTTATTGGGCATGCTCGTGCAATTGATTTGTTTTATCAAAGTCTGTCTCGTTCGTTAAATGAAACGATAATTTTTGACTTGCATAAAGCGGTTCAAACAGAAGTAGTTGCTGACATTTATAAGCCTAATGGAGCCTGGAAAGCTGAGCCGAATGGTGTTTATGCTATTAGTTCATCGGGACAACAAGCATATATCGAATACGCTTTACCAAAGGCAGTGCCTATTTTAATGGATGAATTCATTAGTGAAGTTAACGCTTTTGATAATGCTGCCATTACTCAGGAAAATGCGCACCGGATTTATGCCAAAATACATATGGGATTCGTACATATACACCCGTTTTGGGACGGAAATGGCCGACTTGCTCGATTGCTCGCAAATATTCCATTGTTAAAAGCAGGGCTGCCACCGTTAATGATTCCGCTTGAAAAGCGTAGAAATTACATTGAAGTATTAGCTGATTATCAGATTGCCATTGGGCAACTAGATAAGCATAGTGGTTTATGGCCAGATGCTTCAAAACTATTGGCATTTGAATCTTTCTGTCAGTCAGCATATGAGAACACAAAACAATTAATTGGCGGAGTGCGAAGTTTGCAGAATAAACGGGAGACTTCATAAGAATAATTGGGGTCAGAGTAAAATTAAGGTTTATAAGCTGATGAATTGAATGGTTTGTTGATGGGGAGGTTGCTTATTTTTACTCTGACCCAAATATTCCTCTGACCCCAAATATTCTTGGTTGATTGAGCGGGGTTTGGGAGTGGTGATGTTTTTCAATCGACTGCCGACATCAGTTGATTCCAGTTGAGTTGGTGATAGTCTTAGGTTGTTTAGTTAATATTTGGTTAGTAATATATCGATTAATATTAATGGTTGTCTAAGTCTTCGGGTTTAAAGTGTTGACGTTTATGAAATATACCATGGATATAAACGGTGTCATTGATTAGCTCGTACATGATGCGGTATGAGTACATGCCAACTTCTCTGATATTCTCTTCGTTAATTTCAGGAACTTTGCGCCCGATTTTAGGTAAGTTAACTAACACGCCTACTTTCTCAGTAATATCCTGAATAACCTGTTTTGCATATTGGCTTGAGTCATGAGCTATGTATTGGTAAATCAGTTGTAAATCTTCACGGGCTGGTTTTGACCAGATTATTTCCACTGTTCAATTTCTCTCGTTAGTTCGTCATGAGAAATAACTTCACCTCTCTCGATAGCCTCTTGACTGCGGCGGATCTTATTAATTACATATATGCGATACATAATCTCATCAACACCGGCGTCATCTGGTAGTTGTTGGAGTGTTTGTATAGCATCTTGTTTAAGTGAATGTGCGTGCATAACTGTTCCCCTTAAATATTGTTGCAACGATTTAAATAGCGTTTAGCATCATGTTTTAGAAGCATACCATCAATTAAATCAATTGTAGAGAACCTAATTTACGTCGAGAATAATAATTGCGTCGAGTAATAATTGGGGTCAGAGTAAAATTAATAATTGGGATCAGAGTAAAATTAAGTCTTGTAGGTTGTTGATTTCAGGGTATTAGTTTTTTGCGGTTGCTTATTTTTACCCTGACCCCAAATATTCAAGGGGTTGGAACCAGTAAGGAGCTGTATATCCCAGGGAAATGTTTTTCAATCGACTGCCGACCCCAGTAGATTTGGTGAGAGGCTCAAATTTACTTCGGATAAAACCGTACTTCTTGACGTACGCACCGAATAAGGTACTATAAATATATTGAGTTAGTGATTAGAGGTGCAAAATGTCAATCGTTACAGCTAGCAAGGCCAGAGCAAACTTATATCGCCTAATTGATGAAACAGCAATATCACATCAACCCCTTTTAATTACAGGTAAAAGAAATACCGCGGTTTTAATTTCTGAAGAAGACTGGGATGCAATCCAAGAAACTTTGTACCTACTTTCTGTTCCAGGTATGCGTGAGTCTATACATAATGGCTTAGAAACTCCTATTAGTGATTGCAGCGAGGAGCTCAACTGGTGAGCTGGAAATTAGTTTTTACTAAGCAAGCTCAAAAAGATGCTAAAAAGCTTTCCAGTAGTGGCTTAAAACCTAAAGCAGAAAAGTTATTACAAGTAATTGCTAGCAACCCTTTTCAAAGGCCACCCCCCTTTGAAAAATTGGTTGGGGATTTGTCGGGAACATTTTCCCGAAGAATTAATATTCAACGCCGTATTGTTTACCAAGTAATCGAGAGTGAAAAAATCATTAAAATTTTGCGTATGTGGACACATTACGAGTGAACGAGGTTAAGAATAATTGGGGTCAGAGTAAAATTAATGCTTGTAGGTTGTTGGTTTAGGGTATTAGTTTTTTGCAGTTGCTTATTTTTACTCTGACCCCAAATATTCGGCTTAGGTCGGTCAAATATTTTGGTTCTAAGTATTATCACCCTGCTGGAAGGGGGGGGTAATTTTAAGAAAATTGCAGAAAACATTGAAGATAGGTGCTGGTTTAAAGGGGTTAAGGTTAGCCAAGAGTTATATCTGCATTAGCACGATAATAGCCTCCCGAATAAGTGATATTCAGACTAGCCTCTATTTTTATCATTCAATCGAATATTGTGTTTTGCCGGTAAATACCGTATTCTTTTCAACCGCTAAAGTATAATGTAGATGGAATATCATTAGAAATATTCAGTACTTGTTTCGATTGGCAGTAACTTTCGACAAGTCACTCGACAGCACTATAATCTGGATATAACTACCATTATAATTCAGAAAATATGCATTATCTTATCATGATAGAACGACAAATATCCTTATGCCATATTATAAAATACCGTGTTTTTTCTATGTAAATATTTGACATCAAAAGCGGAGTGTAAAAGCGCATTTTGACTCAATAAACCGTTCATACTATATATATCTGGAATTAGTATATGTTAAACAAAAAAAGTTGTGGAAAAGTTTTAGTATTAGGCTCTGATACCCGTAGTTTTCTTACTGTCATACGGTCATTAGGACGAAAAAAACTAAATGTTCATGTTGCTTGGTGTAACCCTAGTTCGCTTTCTCTCTATTCAAGATATATAAATAAAGTTCACCAAGTCCCCAATTACACAGCTTCAAGTGATGTTTGGTTACAGCCTTTTGTTGAAATGTTAAAAAATGAAAATTATGACCTCGTAATTCCAACCAATGATCCGTGCATTATTCCAATTCAAAATAACCGTAAAGAATTAGAACAGTATGCGCAATTTTATTTGTTGGATGACGATACATTTGATATATGTATCAATAAATTTGAAGTCACAAAGCTGGCCAAATCGCTTAATATATCAGTGCCAAATGATATTGTTACATCAGATATTAACGAGATCACTCAGTTTGCAGAGAAATACTCCTTTCCGATTGTTCTTAAGCCTGCATCCTCATTCACAATGCAGCAAACTGGGGTAAAGTTTGAAGTTGAAAAAGCCCACAATCTTAAAGAACTAACTTATTTATCCAATAAAATGCTTCAGAATGGAAAGTTGCAAATTCAAGAGAATTTCATTGGTAAAGGTGTTGGAGTTGAAGTGCTAGCAAACAAAGGGGAAATATTAACCTCATTTCAGCACGAGAGAGTTCATGAGCCGATGATGGGTGGAGGAAGCTCATACAGAAAAAGCATGGTTCAAAGTAAACAATTAATTGATGCAGTGGAAAAATTAATTGGTGAACTAAAATATACTGGCGTTGCAATGATAGAGTTTAAAGTTAATGAACAAAATGATACGTGGGTATTAATTGAAATAAACTCAAGGTTTTGGGGGTCATTACCATTATCTGTTGCATCCGGCATAGACTTTCCATACTGGCTATATCAAATGTTAACATCTCAAAAAACTAATTTTCCAACCAAATATAAAAGCATTTACTGTAGAAATACTGCCCTTGATTTTGAGTGGTTAATATCAAATCTTGAAGCAGATAGACATGATCCATTATTATCATCTATTCCTCTTCATCATGTAGCTTCAGAGCTTAAAAACATATTATTGTTCAAGGAAAAAAATGACACATTCCAACTCGATGATATTAAACCCGGCATTATGGAAATTGCGCAGCTTGGAAAAAGAATATATTCACCAATAAAAAGCAAATGTATTTTAGCCCTCAAAAATACATTCGCGTATAAAAAGTATAAGTTTAACAAATGCCGCAAAGCTCTTCTGAAATCACAGAATATATTATTTTTATGTTACGGAAACATCTGTAGAAGTCCTTTTGCTGAAATCTATGCCCGTAAAGTTTTACCTGAAGATTTTACATTATCATCATGCGGCATTCACGATAAGATTGAAAGAAACCCACCTGACTTAGCAATATCTGCGGCATCAACATTTGGCGTTGATTTGTTAGATCATCGCTCAATTCAAATCACTAGAGAGATCGCCGAAGAGTCTGATATTATTTTTGTACATGATGACAAACACTATAAACAATTAATTAGAAAGTACCCGTTTGTAAAAGAATATACTTTTATGATTAATTCATTAAATATGAGTTCATCAAGGACAGTAGAAGACCCTTTTGGTAAATCCCTAGATGAATTTATCAGCACCTATTCTATAATATCCAAATCTATAGACTTAATACGGAATTCACTTGAGTATAATCTAGCTGGAGACAATTAATTAGCTGTTCCTGAAACAACTACATTTACCAAACATTAGAAAATTTAAGGGTGTTCCTAATTAACCAAACAGATACGACTTGTTTTCTTTATATAAACGCAAAAAATCTATTTTTTGCGTTTATATAAAGCATCAATTATATGAAGAGAACCGCTTCTATTAAAGGTATGCGTACCAAGAATACTATTCTCCCAATTCGGTTCTACTTTTGAAATAGTCTCTTCAATATAATCATCACTAGCTAGCTTTTGTATTTCATTTATATTAAAACCATAGCCATATCTATGACTGCAATTTTGCGATGGCCTATACATGCGGTGATTTTCTACAAATATTTTTCCTGCAGGACGTGCATTTTTACAATCCGATACAATAGGATTCATGGTGTGTGATGCCCAGTCATTACTAAACAAGTCTTCTGAATAAAATAGGAATAATTCATCAAATGATGAAGCACCGTCATTTTCTACAATATTTGCGAACATCCACCATTTGTTTTCATGATAACAAACAGTTGTATCTACTGCCTTTACATCTTCCATGAGATTCATCTTGAACTCCCATTTATTTGGAAATTCAATACATTTATACAGCTCTATGGTTCTATTCGCCGATGATTCTGGAATCATGTAATATTCATTTTCATGCTCAAAAACAAATGGATACGAAAGATGATAAGGAGTTTCTAGAATGGTTTCCGGGTCCGAATACACACCATTTTCATCCATAGTAATTAATGAAATATACCCTTTATGATTGCTATATAAGCACTCCTCAATAAAAATATAATATTTATTGTCCTTATATATAATATGGGGATCTGCCCAGAATCTATCTTTAGGGGGGATGATTTTTTTATACTTATACAACGACGATGAAAATCCATCGTTCATATGGAACATTAATATCCATTGATTAAAATAGAACTTATTAAAAAGTAGCCGCTTAATTTTTTCAAAAATTTTGTAACATACTAGTTTTGCATATGTATAGTTCGTAGGTATTTCACGTATCCTTTCTGAATGGAAAACCAGATGACTGTTTAACTTTTCTACCCTTTCAAAAAACTCCTTCTCTCCAACATGATGTAGTTCTTTGATCTTTCTAGTCATAAATGACAATGACTTCCAATAATAATTGCTTTTGTTATCACTAACAGACATGGTGTCGGTACAAGAAAATGATCGACATAATGCTTTCTTATTATTTATGTCACCAGATACTATATGCAATACAGACCCAGTCTCGGGCCAACTTTCCATGCTTTCCCAAAATCCTGGAGGTCCACCTCTATTTTTTTGACAATCACCATGATGTATAGACCAGATCCCATATTTAGCGGCCTTAATAATATTTTCACTATAATCACCTAACTCAATTTGGACTAGAATATCAATTTTGTGCTCTTTAATTGCATTTATATCATTCTCGTCAGCGGTCCTTAATGTTTTGGTAGGTACTTCTGATAATAACGATGAGGAAGAAACCATTTTATTTGCATCAGGAAGGTAAGTGTTTCTTTCAATCGTTTTTTTGTAAATAAGCTCTAATGCTTTTCTAATTATCAAGGAGCATTTATTTTTAAAAGTAGTACTTGGATGCGATTGCTTTTTTAAATCAGAGTTCTTTCTAACATCATCAATAATGACCAATCCAATCTCTGCATAATCACTTTCAGCAATATCGTTGATCATTTTATAGGACCATGCAGGAATATTAATATCATCCAACAATATACCTATCTTTAATTTATTCTTTTCCATTTATCTTTTCTTTACTAAATTTTAGTTACAGGCGGATTAGTATTATTAAGTGCAACTGTCCGAATAAGGTGGTTAGCTCATAATTATACCCACTAAAGGGAAAAGAAAGATACCTGATTTATGCAGTGAAGAAATCAAAAACTGTGGATATATCATCTAATCAATCTATCTTCAATATTCTCAATTGATATTTGCGTATATACAGTTATGAGTGATCATTATTGTGTTGTTTTTCATGTAGATAAGTGTGCGACTTAGGTTGGTAAAATATTTTTGTTCTGTGAAACTAGTTAAAATTAATACATTGATGAAAAGGATTCTGTATAGATGTTTAAGCGCCTCTACGTGCCAATTTTTTTCATTTAAATCCAAATATGTTAATACCCGTTTGATTGAGCATTAGTTACCAAAAAACAACTAATAACGACACCTGCTTCACATTATTCTGTATTAATGGATCGAACCTACTGCAGCACCATTTCTATATACTATCATTATAATATGACCGAGCTAACTTCGGCTGCCAAGCCGTATTTTGAAGAACAACAACCAGGAGGCTTGTATGAAAGAGATGAAAGAGATGCTCTATTCAATGCAGAAGTTTCAGATAATGTCGCTATTTACTAACTCATCAGCAGAGGCAAAAATATCCCCACCTTACGCGTATGCATGGGAAAAAGGGATCTACCCAGTATTGGATGAAGTGGCTGAGTGGCATAAGCCTTTTGTAGAGATGTTTGTCGTACAAGAGGAGATGGTAAAAGAGTTAATGGAGTTCTTAGAAGAGCGCTATAAGAAAGAGATAGAGATATCATTCTATGAGCTGGAAGAGCATTACGGCATTAAAGGGGCGGCACGCTCAGGCGATAAATGGGATCGTTTTACCTTGGCACATGCATGTCGTTATCTATGTATTCATAAAAAATATGATGAAAACTTTTGGTTAGCAATGATGGACGATGGCAAAAGCCCAATAGAAACCAAGTGCGTTACCAGAATGTACTGCCCTGAAGAGGTAAGCTTCGAGTAAAAGTTTGTCTATTTGATATTAAAACCCAGTTCGCTTAGCAGTGCCCTGGGTTTTTTTACCCCCACCCTCCCAAAAAAGTTGGGAAATAAAATGGATGTTGCTGGGGTAGAGTACGATGCTCGTATTGTATGCAACCTGCAATGCAAAGTTCATTATCAGCTTATCAGTGACAACCTAGCATAAGGGAGTTAAACAAAGTGTCTGATTTACTGGATTTAAGAAAGTTTGTCGCCCCAGAAATAATTTTCGGAGTTGGTGCAAGGCGGTTGGTGGGAAAATATGCCAAACAGTTTTCTGCGTCAAAAGTTCTTCTCGTTAGTGATCCTGGGGTCATAAAGGCAGGCTGGCTGGTTGATGTTCAGCAAAGTCTTGATGAAATAGGTGTGCCATACCATGTATTTTCTAATGTCACACCGAATCCACGATCGACAGAGATCATGCAAGGGGCTGAAGTTTATCAACAAGAAGGGTGTGATGTTATCGTTGCCGTTGGTGGTGGCAGCCCTATGGATTGTGCCAAAGGGATCGGTATCGTTAGTTCAAATCATCTGAATATCCTCGAATTTGAAGGTGTTGACAAGATTCAGATGCCAGTGCCACCGCTGATTTTTGTACCAACAACTGCGGGTACATCAGCGGATGTCTCGCAGTTTTGCATAGTAAGCAATAGAGAAGAGCTGGTGAAGATTGCCATAGTTAGCAAGGCTATTGTCCCGGATGTGGCATTGATAGATCCGGAAACTACTACCACTATGGATTCGTATCTTACCGCCTGTACCGGGGTTGATGCCCTAGTACACGCTATTGAGGCATATGTATCTACCGGGAGTGGTGTATTAACCGATATGTATGCATTAGAGGCAATCAGATTGGTGCGGGAAAATCTTGCCCCTTTGCATAAAGATCCAGCAAATACCCAATTAAGAGAACAGATAATGCTTGCTAGTATGAAGGCTGGTCTGGCATTTTCCAATGCAATCCTTGGGGCTGTGCACGCTATGGCGCATAGTCTTGGCGGTTTTCTGGATCTGGCGCATGGAGAGTGCAATGCAATGCTACTTGACCATGTAATTAACTATAATTTTGATTCAGTACCAGAGCGATTCAAAGCCGTATCTGAGGCAATGGGGATAGATGTAAGGGGGTTAAAAGATCGAGAGATCAAAACTAGATTGATAACCAGTGTGGCAGATCTAAAAAAAGAGGTGGGGATTGACCAGCAATTAGCTCAAAAAGGGGTTAAATCCGCGGATATCTCGGAACTTTCACAAAAGGCGGTTAAAGATGCCTGTATGCTCACAAATCCGCGTAAAGCAACTAAGGCTGACGTAGAGGTGATCTTTAAAGAAGCTATGTAACATGAAAACCTATAGTGTAGAAAATTCGCAATGTGGATAGATAGGTGATGGAAAAAAAGACAAAGTATGAAAATAATTCTTCTCAGAATTATACCGCTGAACAGAAAGAATTTCAGAACATAATTGGTCTGGGAGACCTGTCTGCGCGTAAAAGCTACTATCCAGAACTGATAAAAAAGATCGCCGAACTGGAAGATGAGAAGAATAAGTATGAGAGGATTTTCTCAGGCGCATTAAATGGAATTTTTCAAGCTGAACTGGATGGAGGGGTGCTGGTAGCAAATCCAGCCATGGTTGAATTATGTGGTTATAGCTTGCCAGAGGAATTTCTTTTAATTACTGATATAGGCAAAGAATTGTTTGCTGACTTAAGAGAAAAAGAGCGATTGCTAGCACTTCTGCATAAAGAAAAGAAAGTAATTGGTTTTGAGGCCCAATTAAAAAGGGGTGATGGAGCATTGGTTGATGTCTTGCTCAACGCATCGATAAGAACCTCTGCGCATGGTGAATATCTTGAGTGCTTTGTTCAGGATATTACCGAACGTAAGCAAACAGAAAATGAATTGCAAATACTGCGTAACTATCTATCCAATATTATCGATTCTATGCCATCTATCTTGATTGGAGTAGATGCTGGAGGGAGGGTGACGCAGTGGAATAAAACGGCAGAAAGTTCAACAGGGGTAACAGCTGCTGCAGCGCAGGGAAAACTGATTTCTGATATCTTTCCGCAGATAAAAGATGATTTGGGACAAATTACCGCAAGCATCCAAACTCGTGAGATAAAACATGACCTAAAGAAGCCGCATCTAGAAGGGAAAGTGGTTTTTTATGAGGATTTAGTTATCTATCCACTTGTTGCCAATGGTGTTGAAGGCGCTGTGATTCGGATTGATGATGTAACGGATAAGGTGCGCATGGAAGAGTTGATGATTCAGAGCGAGAAGATGTCATCTATTGGTGGAATGGCTGCCGGAATGGCCCATGAAATTAATAATCCTTTGGCAGGTATCATGCAAACGACTAACGTAATCGCGAATCGTTTAGTAGAACAAGCAGATGCCCCTGCCAATATAAAGGCTGCGGAGGAAGCGGGCACCAGTATAGAGGCGATAAAGTCATTCATGGAAGCTCGTGGGATACCACGTATGTTAGCGGCTATAAAAGACTCAGGTAAGCGAGCGGTGTCAATTGTGGATAATATGCTCAGTTTTGCTCGTAAAGGTGAGCATGAAAAAATGCAACTAAAAATTGAGATGCTTATTGATAAAACTCTCGAGTTGGCAGCTGCTGATTATGATTCGCGCAAGCGATATGACTTTAAACAGATCGAGATTAAAAAAGAGTATGGAGAGAATACCCCTTTAGTACCGTGCGAAGGTGCAAAGATTCAGCAGGTATTATTAAATCTTTTGCTAAACAGTGCTCAAGCGATGTTTAAGGCAAAAACAGAAGACCCAACAGTTGTTGTGCGCACATGCTACAAACAAGAAGAAAAGATGGTTTGCCTAGAGATTGAGGATAATGGTCCAGGCATGGATGAGATGACCAAAAAAAGAATCTTTGAGCCATTTTTCACCACTAAACCAGCAGGTGTTGGTACAGGCCTTGGTTTGAGCGTATCGTATTTTATTATTACTAAAGATCATGGTGGTGAAATGGTAGTTGAGTCGCAACCGGGTGAGGGGGCTAAATTTATTATTCACCTGCCTTTGGTTGAATGATTTTTCATAAAGGATGCATTAAGAAAAAGTTAGCTGTCGGAGTCTATTGTTTTGCGAAGAAAGTTTGGACTGCAGAAGTAGAATAAACCAAGGGCCGCATAAGCGGCCCTTAATTTTATCTAAGTTGAATTAACTTGTTATGGACAGCTTGTTACTTTTGTCCAAACTCCAGCTGAGGTCTCTTCAAGTGATATTGTATCACCACTCAAACCCAGGTAGTCGTTGCTGCCATTTGCATAGTAAAGTACGTTGTACTTTAGTGTTGCGCGGTTGGCTGCACCATGGTCGGAGTTGCTGGTTGTGAAGCATGATCCTGCTTCTTCAATTGTAACAGTGAATGATTCAGATGATGTTCTGTTGCCAGCTATATCTTCTGCATCAACTTTCCAGGTGTATGTGTCAGCAGGTAGATTCTCCACTGTGCATGTATATTGATCACCACCGCTGTTTACACAGTCAATGCCGCCGATATCATCAACCCTTACAACTACGGCAAACTCAAGGTCACCATCAGCATCGGTAATATCTGCAGTAACGGTTAAGTTTTGGCCACTAACAGTGTATTGCACGTTTTCAATCACTGGAGCAACTTCAGCTTGCTGCTCAGGACGAGTGATAGTGAATTGTTCAACGTTAGAAACCGTATCACGTGAATCCCATGCTGCTAGAGATACGCCGAATGCTGCGCCAACTTCGATATTATGCACGCTGTAATCTAGAGTGCAGGTGAAGTTGATAGTGCCTTCACATGTGATGCCAGTAACTGCTCCAAGACCAAGAACTACGCGGTCGATATCACCATCAGCATCTGATGCGGTACCAGTAACGATAGCTTGGTTATAGTTTAGA
This sequence comes from Gammaproteobacteria bacterium, assembly GCA_033852155.1. GTDB lineage: Bacteria > Pseudomonadota > Gammaproteobacteria > QZLD01 > QZLD01 > QZLE01. The sequence continues at coordinate 360,364 of JAWSVA010000003.1, forward strand.
GTTGTAACTGCATATGTCTCAATAACTGGTGGCTGTGGGTCAGCAGGACACTCACCTGTAACGAATCCACCTTCAATAGCTTTTAGCGTAACAGTTGCAGAACCACTGGTGCCAAGATTCTCATCAGATCCAGTTGCTATCCATGTTGTTACTTCAGTTCCGCCCCAGCAGAATGTGCCCCAGCAGGTTTGACCTTCAGTTGTTGTTGTTGAATATGCACGCCCGGCTGCTTCATGCTCACTAACAGCGCTAGTGAAATCAGTGCACGCAGGAGCTGCGGTAACGATTACTGCTCTGCTAACAGGGGTTGCAGCAAGTTGCTTGGAGTCTTTCACGTTATAGGTGCAGCTATATTCGCCAGCTGTTGCTGTATCAACATTGCAAGTTGCTGTGATAGCAGCACTGATATCGCCATCTTCTGGGTCAGTAGCTGTAGCGCCAGGGTCGGTGAATGCTGTTCCTGCAACTAGGCTGATTGGGTTTGCGCCAACTAGGGTGATGGTTGGTGCTAGGTTAGCTGTTACAGTGATATCCCTTACTGCAGAATCTGCTAAGCCAAGGCTATCAGATACAGAGTAGGTACATTGATAACTGCCAACTGTAAGAGGAGTAGCTGTATCAAAATCACAAGTTACAGTTATGCTAGCAGAGATATCGCCATCTTCTGGGTCATTTGCAGTAGCACCCGGGTCGGTAAAGGTTGCTGCTTCAGCCAGAACCAGTGGATTGTTACCAACTAGTGTTATTGCCGGTGCTTGGTTCGCAGCAGCGATGATTGCGCGGGTTGCAACACTGGTGTTGTCTGCGCTATCAGTTACTGTGTATGAGCACTCGTAGTTGCCAGCAGCAAGAGTTTCAGCTGTATTGAAGTTACAAGCTACAGCTACACTTGCTGTTATGTCGCCATCTTCGTTATCCAGAGCAGAGAAACCAGGCTCAACAAAGCTTGTGCCTTCTAACAGGTTAACTGGATTTGCTCCAGCAAGTGTTATCTCTGGTGCTGCATCGCCACCATCAACATCAACCAATAGAGCTAGATATGATATCAATGTGTTTGCTTGTGGTTTAAATACGTCTTTTTGGTCGCCCTTCATATAGATAGTAGTTGAAGTCTCACCTTGAGTTACCGCTGTTGGATCAAGCTTAACTCCGATTACATTAATCGCGCTGCCCCAACCGTGGTATGAAACTTCGCCACGACCTGCCCATGGGTGACCGCCATATGCATCACCGGCAACTGTCATCTCATTTTCGTTGGTGACAGCTAGGTCATCGTCTGCAAATGTTTCTTCACCCTCAAATAGGTTGGCAAATTCTGTGTATTTACCGCCAGAGTCAACTAGAGTCCAATCATTACCAACTAAAGATGTGTTTGCGTCTTGGGCCAATTTCCATGGGCCATTGTTTTTATCGCGATTTAGCGGATCGCCAACCACTTCAAGTGGGTCAACATGTTGGTTGGAGAAGAATTTAGATGTGTCATCGTAACCACCGCTGCCCTCAGTTACGTTATAAAGTCCGCCGCATCCACAAGCACATGTTGGTTGAGCTGGAAGATCTGCCCCGCCTCTTTCTCCAGTTCCGTAAGCGATAAACTCAAGATCACCTGCTAGAGCTTCGTGCGCAAAGGAGAACATTGGACGACGCCAGCCACCAGAGTGGATGAATTTATAATCCCATGCTTGTACCACGCCATCACGTACAATCAGCTGGCGAGTTTTTGCTTCTGGCTCTTCATAGATAACCATGATTGACCAGTTGCTTACGCCATAACAAGGGTTATATACAGAGCTGCCTGCAGGGTTGCCGCCATTTGCGGTGCTGGTATTGGCGCTGGTATCTACAAATTCAGGAGGATTAACTGTTACCGTTACATCACCTCTGTAACTCCCTTTGAACATATTGGTGATATCAAGGCGGTTAGTCCAATAGGTACTGGTAACACCGGTAAGAGTTCCCCAGTGGTAGGTGGTAGGTGCAAGCATATGCGATGTTGAACCAACTGAAGATGTTTCAGCAGGAGCATCACGACCAGGTGACATAAGTGGATAGTCATCGCCGTTGATACTGAAAGAGATGCGGTTATTTAGCACATCAGTTTCTGTTTGCAGATCGTCAGGGGTGAAATCACCACCCTCCATTGCAATGGTGCCTGAGTAGTATAGAAATGCGTGACGAATCGTTGCATTAGCCGGGATTTTTACTTGGCCTGTAGTGGCAACTTCGTCTTCTTGCGGATGAGTTCCAGAAAGACTGGTAAGAAGGTGCCCGCCTGTTACCGCTAGATTCAGTGGGCCAATATCGTTGAAAATCTCATTGTCGACCGCTTCTGCAGCATGTTCATATGGCTTAACTTGTTTTGGTGGGCAGCTATCAACCTTGTTGAAGTAGCCTTCAGTTGTCTCTTTTAAGGTTGCCGAGTCAGAGAAATACATTCCAAGATCGTCCTTAGAGCCAACTGCCTTGGCGTAGACATATTCTTCTTTGGTTGCGCGCCCAGCAGATACATGGACCTGATTGGTCGCAGTGCCGCAGTAGCCTTCAAACTCTTCAGCTTGAACGCTGCTAATCATCCCACCAAAAATAGGTGCAGATAGGGCGGCGATATAGAGTCCGGATTTTAGAAGTGATTTTGGGGTGTTAAATGAATTAAATAGCGTAGATGCCATATATCCTCCATAAAGAGATAAAAAAAGTAACTAGTAAGTTTTCGAAAATTTATTGTTCTAAAAAAATTATTTATTGTGATAGTTGCTAGGTTGGGCTAGCTAAAACATTGTTTTTATTTATTAGGCGTGACCTATAGTATAAGGAACTGGTTCACATTTCAAGTATTTTATCATATTCTAATTTCCAGAAGGCTATTGGGGGCGGGCTCCTCATGTTGATTCGTTAGATAAATGACTGTTGCCGAATGAAGTCTGGCTCTGTACAGAAGGCTAATTAAGTTTAATTGTGGGTAAGATATAGGAATAGTTATACGTTAAAAAAACAAGGGTCGCAAAAGCGACCCTTGAGTAAATGCTAGGTGTAATAATTAACTACTGACAGCTGCTTACTATTGACCAGTTACCTGCAGATCTCTCTTTAAGCGAGGTTGTGTCACCGCTCATACCAAGATAGTCATTGCTGCCATTTGCATAATATAGAACATTATACTTAAGCGTCGCACGACCAGCTGAACCGTGGTCGGTGTTGCTAGCGGTATAGCACGATGCTGTTTCTTCAATTGTGATAGTGAAGGACTCAGATGATGACCTGTTTCCAGCCGTATCCTCTGCATCAACTCTAAAGGTATAGGTGTCAGCAGGTAGATTCTCTGCTGCACATCTGTATTGATCGCCACCAGTGTTTACACAGTCGATGCCACCGATATCATCAAGTCTTACCACTACGGCAAACTCAAGGTTGTCATTAGCATCGGTAATATCTGTAATAACGGTTAAGTTTTGGCCGCTAACTGCATATACCACGCTCTCAATCACGGGGGCAACTTCAGCTTGTTGCTCAGGACGGGTGATGGTGAACTGCTCAACATTTGAAACCGCCTCGCGTGAATCCCATGCAGCTACAGATACGCCAAGTGCAGCGCCAACAGTGATGTCGTACTCGCTGTAATCAAGGGTGCAGGTGAAGTTGGTCGTACCTTCGCAAATGATGCCGGTAGCTGCGCCAAGGACAAGAACTACACGATCGATATCGCCATCTTGGTCGGATGCGGTACCAGTAATAATGGCTTGGTTGTAATTTAAAGTTGTTATCGAATATGACTCAATAACTGGTGGTTGAGGGTCTGTTGGGCAGTTGCCTTGTACAAATACGCCTGAACCAGCAGGCTGCTCTTTCAGGGTGATAGTTGCAGAGCCGGAAGTGCCTAGATTCTCATCAGATCCAGTTGCGTACCAAGTTGTTACCTGAGTTCCGCCGAAGCAGAATGAGCCGTAACAGGTTTGTCCCTCTGTCTTGGTTTCTGAGTAAGCGCGACCAGCACTCTCGTGTGCTGCAGCTGTATTGGTGAACTCAACGCAGGCAGGAGCAGCAACAATATTTACTGTACGGGTAACTGTTGCAGCAGTATTGCCAGCAGCATCGCTTACGTCGTATGTAACTTGGTATTGTCCAAGTGCTGCGGTATTTACATTGCTGCTTGTGCTGATTTGTGCAGATATATCGCCATCACGGTCATCAGAAGCGGTAGCGCCTGGGTCAGTGAAATCACCACCTTGGAATATTTCTAGTGGGCTGTTGCCAACAAGAGTTATAACCGGAGCAGTTACATCTGGAGTTGGGCATACCCCTTTGCCAAAGGTTCCGCCTGGTAGTTTGTGGATTATAGTTGTAGCGTTTCCGTCAGTACCTAGGTTTTCCGCGCTATTGGTAACGAACCATGTTGCCTGATCAGTTCCGCCAAAGCAGAATGTGCCGTAACAGGTTTCACCAACTTTTTCGGTGGTAGAGTAGGCGCGGCCAGCAGTTTCGTGCGCGCTATTGGTTGCTGAGAAATCAGTACAAACTGCAGCACCTAAAAGAGCATCGATAGCCGCCTTTAGATTTGGCAGTGGTCCGATCTCAACATCAAGATTGATATCTTGCTGTGTTCCTGTTTGTGCAAGTAGATCACGAATCTGGTAAGAGGTAAGAGTCTCACCATTATTTGCCTTAGAAACACCTTGAACCGCAGCTACAGCACCAACTACTACAGGAGATGCGCTAGAGGTACCAGAGAAGTAGCCTGTGTATTCATAGTCTTTGTTGCTTGGATCATCAGGGTTGGTGTAGATGTTGCCGTAACCCATAGTTACTACGTTCTCGCCCCAGCCGTGTACGTCAACGCGGGTACCGTTATTGGTCCAGCACATTGGTTCAGTTGAAGTGGAGCGACTTGCACCCACAACGATTGCACCGGAGTCACGCAAGCTACGATCAAATTTGTTGTCATAGATTGGATCATCTAGATCTGCAGAGCCATTGCCAGCTGCCTCAACTATGATTACGCCATTAGCGGTTGCAGTTGAGATCGCATCATATTCAGCCTGCCAGTATTCCATAGCAATGTAGTTACATTGACCGTCATTACATGCACAGGTTTCTTGTAGTTGTGGTCCGCCACGATGTAGTTCGATAAGAACGATGCCGCCTGCACCAACAGCATTTGCTGCATTGGTGATTGCAGATGCAGTGCTTTGACTGCCAATACTTGAGTAACCAAATTGTGCATTTGGAGCGATACCAGTAACGCCATAACCGTTCTCTTGGCCACCCATAACACCCATAACTGCAGAGCCGTGGTCTACCCAACTCTCTGTGGTATACATGTCGCCACCGGTATAAAACATTGGTGGGAAATCTTCGTGAGTTACTTGCCATGCGCCTTCGACATCAACAACTTTAACCCCTTCACCTTTACCGCCGGCGATGGTCCATGCATATTTTGCATCGATCCCATTTTCGCTAGCAGCATTAAGATAACCCTGGAATTTTTTGCTGCTATCAGCTGGGTCATAATCTTGGAAGTCAGGAGTTATCGCTGCAATTTCAGCTTTTGGTTCGGCATATGAGATCTCGATAGATCCATAGCTGTTTAGGGAGTTAACAACTTGCTGGATTTGAGAGTTTGTCAGTCCGTAAGTTGGTAGTTCAAAATACAATGTTAGATCTGCAAGTTGCTTACCAGTTTTGGCTTCACCTTTGGCTTTAAGATCTTGCAAAATAGATGTGTCGATTTGGAATAGGTCGGAAAAGTTTAATCCTAAAGCCGCAACGTATTGGTTGATTTGCTCTAGTTGGGTGTTTAGTTGTTCTAGATCAATGCCAAGAGAAGGGGGAAGTTCGGTGCCTGCAGCTTGCGGAAGTAGTCCGGCAAAGTTAGAGCTTACGCCTGTACCCTCTTTGAATTTAACCACGATTTTTTCGTATTCAGTGCTATTAGTCACGCTTGTTATTGCGGAGCTTTTTGCTGCAGGGGTGCGTGGTAATAGCTCGGTAGCATATGCGCTATTGAGCGAAGCTGTTGCAAGGATTGCGGCAGCAAACCCTTTAACGACTGTGTTTTTGAATAAATTGCTGGTCATGTATTTTGCCTCATATGTTAGATTACTCGCGATGCTAAACAGTTCTAATCCATGAGCTGAGGAGTTCGGAAATATCCATCTATTTGTGGGTTAACAGCTGTGATACATGACAATATGTATTCACGGAGAACCGCCCTGTTCTCGGTTGTAAGCTGAAAAGTCCATCCCAAATGTCGCTTTAATCCAAGAAGCTAAAAAACAGGACTAGGCGCCATCATCAATCACATTGTAATAATATTGTGAACTAGTTCAAGTTTTTTATTTGAAAATTGTGATTTGCAATAAAAGTTTAATAGGAAAAAGTAACTTTTGTCTCTAGCCGCCACTCTGTTGTAACTCAAACTCTTCAATTGCTCCTTTTAACAGCTTGGCTTTTTTGCTGTTAGCTGGAATTTTGGAAAGAGTGTTTTTATAAGTAGAGATATTATTGGGGTTTAAAAATGGGAGGATATTTTGTGCTGCTGCCTGTGATGCATAGGGAGCACCAGTGATTATCAGGTTGGTAAATGTTTGATCTATCTCAGCTCCATACCCTTGTGGCATATAGCGATAGAGCTCATCCATCACTTGCTCAACTATCATCGCATCGTAGTTATCTTCTGTGATGGAGATAATTGCATCGAAGTGTGCAGCAGTTGGGGGAAGTTGAGCTAATAGGTCAAGGGCGGCTTGTTGTACATGGCCATCAGGGTTGTTAAGTGAATCAAGAGCAGCTTGTTGAAGTTCTGTTTCAGTAATCTCACTGTTTTTCCACTGAGCCATAAGATTGTGCAGTTCGCCGCTTATCTCTTGACCAATTTGGTAGTCTATTTGGCGTGGGTCTTGGTTTTGGTAGCCGCAATCAGTGTCGTTATAGCAGGAGTTGAGAAAACGCAGCTGCGCAAGACTATCTTCTTGTTCTTTTTCTTCTGCTTGTTGAATAGTGGCTGTTGCTTCAGGCTTTGGTTCATTTATTTCCACTTGTTCTATGATGACTTCGGTTGCTTGTGGTTTAGGCTGCGGAGGTTCAACCCGAATTTTCTTGGACTTTACGCTGGATACAGCTGATTTTACCGGTTGCTTGGCAGGCTGCTTGTCCTCACTGGAATGGGAAAAAACATAGAATAGACAGGCTATAAAAATCAGGTTGGCAGCGATGGAGATGATAAGGATGAATCGATTTTTTTGCATGATTTTTAGTGCTCTTTTTTATGCTTCGAGTTTTTAATTCTAATGGTGCATAACATGATTAGTATTAAATCTATAAAGGTGGCGCTACCACCACCGCTACTGCTGTCATCACTGCCGTAATCACTATCGTTACTAGCATTATCGCTGCTATCGCTGGCTTGCGAATTATCTGTTTCAACAAGTGTAGCCCAGTTCGCGGTAGTTGGTGGTTCAATTATGTGACCACCATATATGAATCCGGATTGTCCGGCATAATCCACCTCATAATATATTTTGTTATCGTTGTCGCGCACAACGTAGGATTGAACTTGTAGCTCAGTATACTGCGGTACGGCGGATATTTTTGTTCCGCCTGGAGTTGCGCGTAGATTTATCCCTGAATCGATAACGATACGTATTGTTTGCCCAGTTACTGGAATTAGCTGCTCTTGTGGTGTTTCGCTGGAGGTTGCCGTCCATAAAGCTGCATCTGACGCGTCTCCACCATTGATATAGCCGGTCTGGCCATCATAGGTGACCATGTAGAAGCGGTCCTGATCTTGTTTATCTTCAACTTGAAAATCGAGTATTTGAAGAATAAAGTTTGCAGGTATATCACCTATTTTCCCCCCACCAGGGGTAGCGGTTAACTCTATATCTTGCAGTAATTGAATAAAGCTACCGACAGGATGCAGGGTTTCGACTAGGTTAGAGCAGATCTGGTGTGGATTATAATCGGTGCGGGTAATGCCGGTAATATCAGCAGTTGTAAGTTGAACTACTAGATTTAGATCAAAATCAGTAATGTGTGTAAGGCAGGTTGCATTGCGCTCATCATCCAGACAGTGCAATCGCTGGTTGGCATAGATGCATGCAGAACCGCTATCAATTTTTAGCAGCTTACCATCCCATGCGGAAAAATCAGTTTGATGACAGTTGGTGCCACCTTCGGCAAGGCACTCAACATCGATAGGGGAGGTGTGGTCGGTATCATCGATGTATCCATTCCAGGATTGATTATCATACTTATCGGCAAATCCGATATCGTTTTGCACCCAAAAATTGTCAGGATCGGTCCAGCGGCAAATTTGTGATGGACCACCGTTATAAGCAGAATAGGCACTCCGTGCGCGGTTGCGCCAGTTGGTTGCTGAATCAAGGCATGATTCACCCGGTGCATTTTGCCACTCAGCATAATAGATATCGAGTGCATAGATCATGTTCTCGATTAGCTTGAACCCTTTGCCTTCATTGAGTGCGACAAAATGCCAGCGATCATCTATCTGCATCATTCCATGTCCGTGTCCTGAGTCACCACGTACCATTTTGATGCGGTTATCTGCCGCAGTTCTATAGTGGGACCAAAAGGTTTCTTGATGCACCACAGCGTTTATAGCGTGTTGCCATGCCGTTTGTTCGGTTGCTGATGCATCAGGTTTACGTGTTAAGAGATAATAGTTAGCGGCATCACGGATAAAGGCATATAGCTCTTGCATATAGCGCCTGCGCTCATTGGCTCTGTCTGCTGAGTCTACAAAGATTACAACATTATAGTTTTCGAGTGTATAAGCCTCAGTGCCAAAAGGGGTTACATCGCAAGCGTAAGGGACGCGGCCGAAATTCCATTCCCCATCAGCTATGTTTAAGCACTGCCAGTAGTCTTCAGTATCATAGGGCGCTGCATGTGCTAAAGGGGTTGTTAGCAGCATAAATATAACAATATGAGCGCGCACTCGGCATGCTGACATGGGGTTAGTTCCTTGATTATTGGGCTTATTTGCTCCAGTTTTTTAACGTTAATGCTAAAAAACTTATATAAAGATATTAGCATGAATATAAAGATTAAAAACAGACCAGATATTGTTCAGTTAATCCATATATTAAAGAATACCTTTATGAACTCGGCTTTTTCTACCTTGTCCAATTATATAGCTACAAAAGGAATATGTATCATGAAGATCTTAACTGCCCTCTTACTTTCTTGTGCGGCATTTACCAGCTGTGCGGAAAATAAAAACTCATCAAATGTTGGAAATATAGGGATAAATGCATCGGCAAAGCAGATGGTGATTACGGATAGCACTAATAAAACTGCGGTTGTGGATCATGCTAAAAGATACACAAAACCATCTGCAGCTGTTTTACGTAAAAAATTGAATCAGATGCAATATAAGGTTACTCAGAAAGAGGGGACCGAGCCTCCGTTTAATAATGAATATTGGGATAATAAAAAGCCAGGCATATATGTGGATATAGCTTCTGGTGAGCCTCTTTTTAGCTCAACAGATAAATACAGGTCAGGAACCGGGTGGCCAAGTTTTACTCAGCCAATCGATAAAATGTTTGTTACTGAGCGCGAGGATCGAAAGTTCTTCCAAACCCGTATTGAGGTGAGAAGCACCTTTGGCGACTCCCATCTGGGGCATATATTTGATGATGGGCCAGCGCCAACTGGATTACGTTATTGTATCAACTCGGCCTCACTGCGTTTTATTCCAGTAGAGGATATGGAGAAAGAGAGTTACAGTGATTATCTGCATCTGTTTGAGAAGAGATAGGTGTTGATTTTAGGCTTAATTTTCAAGATCCCTGAGCCTTTCGGCTACGCTCAAGATAAACTAAAGTCGAAGGGTCAAGAAAAATTAAGTAAAAACAATTCTCGATGTATCGAGGCTTTTAGGTGTCTGTTTCTCGGGCCTATTAACTGTAGACAAATGTAGGTGCCAGCATTGCTGTGTTGGCAAATTAGGTGGTTCTCATGGATAAAGATATCGTAGGCCAGGAAAGCATGAATCAAAACATCGGTTATGAGATAGTAACGGTTGCTGGTGGATGTTTCTGGTGTATAGAGGGTGTATTTAAGAGACAAAAAGGGGTTGTTTCAGTTATATCTGGATATGCTGGCGGCGAGATTAAAAACCCAACCTATGCAGAGGTGTCTGCTGGGGATTCCGGACATGTTGAAGCGGTGCAGATAACTTTTGATCCGCAGCAAATTAGCTATGCAGATATCCTGCATATCTATTGGCGCCAGTTTGATCCAACCGATGCAGGCGGTTCGTTTGGTGATCGTGGCTCGCAATATGAAAGTCGTATTTTTTATCACTCTGCGGCACAAAAAAAGGTAGCTGAGTTATCCAAGCAAGAGCTGCAAAATTCAAACAGGTTTGCTGCTGAGATTGTAACTCCAATTATTGCATTCATTAATTTTTATCCTGCAGAGGAGTATCACCAGGAATACTCAAAAAAGAATACGGGCCACTATGAGCGTTACCGTTTTTTCTCTGGTAGAGATAAATTTATCAAGGAATCGTGGGGAGATACCCCGTTGATATTAGGGGATAAACCGACCCATAAAAAAGATATTGAAAATGTAGCGGCAGAAGATGATCTATATAAAAAACCAGATGATAGCATTTTGCGCAAAATGCTCACTAAAACGCAGTATAAAGTGACCCAGCAAGATCGAACTGAACCTTCATTCAATAATGAGTATTGGGATACTAAAAAGCCAGGTATCTATGTAGATGTTACCTCGGGCGAGCCGCTGTTTAGTTCTACCTCAAAGTATAATTCGGGAACCGGGTGGCCAAGTTTTACCCAGCCAATCGATAATAAGTTTATAACTGAACATGTAGATCGAAAATTATTCAGCACCAGAACAGAGATAAGAAGTAAATTTGCTAATTCCCATCTTGGGCATCTGTTTGAGGATGGCCCGGCTGCAACAGGATTGCGCTATTGTATGAATTCAGCAGCTATGCGTTTTATTGCCCAAGAGGATATGCAGCAAGAGGGGTATGGTGAGTATTTGTACCTGTTTAAAGATGAATGAATATCTGTATCTGTAGATAGAGTGGATACAGAAAAGCCCCGAAGAGATCGGGGCTTTTACAAAGTGCCTAACTATAGGGTTATGAAAGTAATCATTTTTTAGATTTTCTGGTGAAACCCATACCAGCTAAGCCAAGACCAAGAATGGCCAAAATTGCAGGCTCAGGCACTTTTTCATAAGTAAGACAATCAAAGCTAGGGTCAGTGTAGTATCCACTAACTGAGAAAGTTACAAGATCAACTCCCATCATCCCAGTAAAGTTGTATAGTGCACCTGCTCCGCTATTAACTGTATTGGTGGCGATCAAAGTTGCACCTGAGTATCCCTTCCAAACAACAGGGTCTGAAGAGTCAATATGATTAATAAATATACTTAATAGATTAAATGCGCCGCCAGCTGTTATTGAAAAGGTTTCAGGACCAGCGTCACAGCAGTCTAAATACCAGAGGCCATTGGTTCTGACGGGTTCAGCAGAAGTTGCGGTGATTGTCATGCCATTTTCTGTATAGCTGGCACCGGTTGTAGTGGTGTTGAAGGATAGTCCGATTGGAGCTGCGCTAGCGATGCTTGATAAAGCCAGGGTGGTTAGTCCAATAATAATTCCAAAGATAGTTTTCATAGTCTTATCCTCATATTCAAGGTTTAACAAAAGTCATTTGGATCTCCCTATGATTAATACTAAGGCAATTGTTGGGCCACTTAATAGATTTGTCAGCATAAGCAATCACTTATGTAAATTTGGTTATTTAACTAAATGCTAGACTGTAAATAAAACCGACATGTCTGTTGTGTATATCTTGTTATTTTATAACGTTTTTATTTTGCTGTCTCGTGTAGCGGCAAAATCGCATAACGCTCGAAATCCCTACCTTTCTCAATTAACTCCTGCAGGATGACGTGAACCACCTTGTCCTCAAAATTTATTAAAATCACAGTGCTAGTTGCATATAGATCTGGCGGAACAATGATAGAAACTTGGTTCTGCATAGGATTTTCATTTGGGGCTAATATCGCGCGAAATAGCTTAAAGCTACTGCTTTCGCCGCGTACTGCCTTCACCTCAACAGCTTGAGAAGTATCTGCGAAGATATAGATCCCAAATTCCAGCCCACCATTGGGGCGGGTTTTTATCCAGCGAATCACCCCAATCTGCCAAGGTGTGTCAGCATCTTGCTCTGTACGGAACGCAACTGTTTCTCCCACGTGCGTGTGCATACTGCAGCGCTGCGGGCAAAAAATTGCAATGCCTGATTCACTCTGGTTTTTTTGGTTCCAAGTTGTTGCTTGCTGTTCTAACTCTTCTGAGCTAGCTAGTATTTGGGATATATCCTCGTTAGGGAGGTTTATTTTCGCTGAGAAATCTTTGCTGTCATTGATAAAGTAATAGCAGGTATTAAGGTTATTGGCGACTGTAAGCTTTTCTGACACGGGGATTCTGGGGGATGATCTATGTTGTCTTGGGTGCAGTGCTTTTAAAAGGCGCTTATATAGCTCTAACTGTCCGCTATCGATTGATAAATTGGGTCCTGAACCTTTTTGTGAATCGTTGATTTGGTTGTTTAGTATCTGCACCAGATCTTTTTGCGATATAACACGTACATGCTCAAGATTTATCTGTATATCACCATCAAACATGAATTTTGGGGGCTTATCTTGATTCATGTCGATATAACAATTGTCTTTAAGAGCTTCTATATTAGCTGGCTTAGTAACATGAACAAAGTTAGCCCAGCGTGGGATTCTTTCATAGATCGAGGCAACTTCACCCTTATGTAAGTGGTAAGGATTAAAAACAGCAAGAAGGATAGCGCGATAATAAGCCTGCTTGATTGAAAGCATGGTTTCCATATCTGTGCAGTTCTCTGCCATCGCTGTAGTGATGTTGAGTTTTTCGGCGTGCAGATAGATCTGGTTCAGGTCTAGCCAGATTCTGGCTGGCTCCGGCCAGTAGATTCTGTAAGTTTCTAAAAGCAACCAGCTTAGGTTATTAATGCAGCGTTGGAATGTGTTCACCACCTGCTGCCAATTTTTGTCCCCCTCCTTGTATTTATTCAGGTTTTCATATGCTTCTTTAGCGGCTATTTTATAACCTGTCCCTATTGCGGTAATTAGCTGAATATTCAGCATGGCAACTGTTTGATGCTCTTCATCTAAAGGGATGTTTGTATGGATATAGTTAGTGATAAGAGAGGTGCATAATTTTTTCACAATAGGGCGAAACTGTTCCATTACCTCATAGCGGTCACATTGTTTAAGTTGAGATCTATTAATTCGATCTAAAAAAAGTTTGATTTCAGTCCCGGACTGAATGACATCCTGTGACAGGGTTGCTAGCCATGCTTCAAGTATAGGAAGCGTTAATGAAACGCATGCAGAATCACTGCTATCTTGATTGGGTATTGATAACTTAATTGCTTCCATCGGTAAAGGATCCAAAACTTACTTATTCAAGTATACAATATAATTGTAAACCACCTGTTTTTCCTTGCTTCGTAGTCTAATACTTGAAAATATGGGATGCACTCGACGTTTTAGAAATGTTTTACTTTTGAATATTGGTTTTAACTACGATAATTTAAATAGATTTTTAAGGTATTTATTTAGTGATGTATAAAAGTATGGATAACAGAAGATCGATTAAGCGTGTATTGGTAGATCTTTCATGTGCAGTTACCCTAGCAAATGGTGTGAAAATTCCTGGAATAGCCAAAAACCTCTCTGCAAGCGGGATGTTTGTCGAATCTAATTATCCGCTGACAAAGGGTACTGAGGTTACAGTAAATTTTAATATTCTAGTAGGCGGTGAACTTAAACCAATCGAAGCGACTAGTGAGATAGAGCATAGAGCAACTAAAGTCTCTCTCGGAGAATATGGTATTGGGGTACATTTTACCGAAATAGATGACGAAAGCCTGGATTTTCTAGAGCTATATATTCAAGGCCGCCCATCATTACACTAATTTTTTAGGTTAGAATTAGTATTTATTCTGGCATTGTAAAAACCAATGCTGCGCTAAAACTTTATAAAAGCGCAGCATGATAAATGCTAATAATCTTCCTCTTCTTCATCTTCGCTTTCTAAATATTCTTCGTAGGAAGTAGAAGACATTAGCTCTTCGCAGCGCTCAATCTCTTCTGGTAACATGGTAAATAACCACCCCTCACCATATGGGTCGCTATTGATAAGCTCCGGTTCTGACGCTAGATTTGGATTGGTGTCAAGAATCTTGCCCTCTAGTGGGACAAAAATATCAGCTGCAGTTTTAACTGATTCAATCACTCCGCAGGCCTGATCCTGTTCTACGTCAGCATCGATTTCAGGGCTCTCAATAAAAACGATGTCACCTAAAAACTCTTGTGCATAATGGGTTAGGCCAATAGTGACCGTCTCATCATCTTCGTTGATCTTAACCCATTGGTGGTATTGGGAATAATATAGATTTTCTGGTAGTTCACTCATTACTATTACCTTGGTAGTTCGATTTGACAAGATTGTATCAATGAAATTAACATAGTACCAAAATGACTAAAATAAAAGGGTAAGAGATGTTTGATCCGAAAATATTTGATGATTTTGCAAAAAAAATTAGTGAAGGGCTTCCTTCTGGAGTTAAAAACTTTCAGGAAGAGATGGAAAAAAATGTTAAAACCATGCTGCAAAATGGAATTGCTAAACTAGATTTAGTAACTCGTGAAGAGTTCGAAGTGCAGACCCAGGTTTTAGCTCGTACGCGCTCAAAAGTTGATGAATTAGAGATAAAAATTGCACAACTTGAGCAGCAGCTGGAAAAGCCGCTAGAACCAGCAGAACCAGCAGAAAAGTAAGCAATCATCCCTCTTGAATTCAAATAGTTATATGTTTAAGTCGGTATATGGGGACAAATAATGTGGTTTCAGGGACATTGAGATGAATAAAGAAGCAAGAATATTTGTTTAGCATTGCTTTCTAATGTATTTCTTATTTTTGTGTGTAAAGAAGTTGCCGTGAGTGAAAAATTATAAGTATAAATTTGTTCTTTCTATTCATAGGGCAAAGTGACAGAATACTTGAAAATATAGACAGAAAAACTTTTGATTATTAATGCAGTAAAAATAATATAGCTGGAGCACTTTTTAATGCCTATTGATCAAACTCAAGAACAGCTGGACAGTCTGTTGCGAGAACTTTGTAGTTTACCAAAGGAATCAGAATGGGTTGAGTTTAAGCATAATAATGATGATGCTCCGATGATAGGTGAATATATTTCTGCGCTTGCCAATTCTTCTGCCTTATTAGGTAAGCCATCTGCGTATATAGTTTGGGGTATTGAAAATGATACGCATACAATTGTAGGTACTAACTTTAAACCATCGGCTATCAGGCATAAGCAGCAAGAATTAGAAAGTTGGCTACTCCAAAAGCTGTTGCCAAAAATTGACTTTAGGTTTTATGAATTTAAAAATCGAGATGGTTTGAATGTTGTTATATTAGAAATTCAATCAGCTAGTCATACCCCCGTGCAGTTCGATGGTAAAGAGTATATTCGTATTGGATCATATAAGAAAAAACTGAGAGATTATCAGGAAAAAGAGCGAAAGCTTTGGAGAATATTTGACAATATTCCGTTTGAAAGACAGATGGCAGCAAAAAACTGTACAGATGATGAAGTTTTAAAATTAATTGATTACCCGGCATATTTTGACTTGATGCATCTACCATTGCCCGAAGATAGAGGTGGGATTCTGGCTGCACTTGAAGGCCATAATCTAATTAAGAGAAATGAAAGTGGGTTATGGGATATAACTAATTTAGGAGCAATTTTATTTGCTAAAAAATTGCAGGATTTTCTCCATTTGAGTAGGAAAGCCGTGCGTTTGATTTTATACAAAGGCAATAATCGTATTGATACCATTAGAGAGCACGTCGTAAGTAAAGGGTATGCTGTTGGCTTTGAGGCTTTGATTGATCATATAAAAACTCTGCTCCCTTCTAATGAGCAAATTGGAAAGGCATTCCGCAAAGAAGTACCAATGTACCCTGAATTAGCTATACGAGAGCTTGTAGCAAATGCAATTATTCATCAGGATTTATCTATGACTGGAACTGGTCCGATGATTGAGTTGTTTGAAAATAGAATGGAAATTACTAATCCAGGTGTGCCGTTAGTTGACGCTCAACGCTTTCTTGATTCTCCGCCACAAAGTAGAAATGAAGCGCTAGCAACATTAATGCGTTTGATTAATATATGTGAAGAGAGAGGTACAGGAATTGATAAAGTGGTTTTTCAAACAGAGCTTTATCAACTACCAGCGCCAGTATTTGAAGTAACTGACCATCACACTAGATCTGTATTGTTTGGACACAAGGATTTCTCCGAAATGGATAATGAAGATAGGGTTAGAGCTTGTTATCTTCACTGTTGTTTGCGTTATGTTAATCGTGAGCATATGAACAATGCTAGTTTACGCGATCGTTTTGGTATCGATGCAAAAAATAGCGCCACAGTTAGTAGGATCTTAAAAGAAGCTCTTAAAGTAGGAGTTATAAAGGCGTATGATGCTGATGCTGGAACCAAAGCTATGCGTTATATTCCGGCTTGGGCGTAATTTGCTTGATGGTTGCTTGATGGGAACGCCCTAATTTTACATGGTAATCACGGTGTTTCTTTAAAAAACAGGTGGTTATGTGGTGTAAAATGTTTGATGGTTGCTTGATAGAGGTAGGCTAGTATAGTTATTTTTAATAAAAAAGCAGGATTTTCCCTCCTCAACAATCATAGTAATGATAGCTAAGGTTATCCATTATACCTAGCTTCACAAGGACTCGCTGTACTTACACTGCAGTCAGCAAAACTACTGCCTTTCAGGTTTGTGCGCGGAAGCCCAGAGTCAAATCCGCTACTTACATAGTCTGGTGACTGTAAATTATAGCTGAAGAAAGAAAGGGCTAGTCTGTTTTATAATATCTAAGCTTGCAGTTATGGGAATAGATTAAGCTATCAAGCTCCATGATTTCTTAAAAGTTTATTTTTATCTGGGCAGACAATGATTTTTTATAAAAATTAAGTTATATTTCATAACTGCCCCATATTGGGGGATAAAAATATGGGGAAAAACATGTCATTAGCAGTTGTTTACTGCCGTGCCGCTGTAGGTGTGCAGGCGCCACTAGTCACTGTAGAAGTTCATCTTTCCAATGGGTTGCCAGGATTGTCGATAGTAGGTCTTCCTGAGACAGCGGTTAAGGAGAGCAAGGATCGAGTGCGTGGGGCACTTCTAAACAGCAACTTCGATTTTCCACTTAAAAGAATCACCATCAATATGGCTCCGGCAAACTTTATTTAGACAAAGACAAGGGTCACTTTTATCTTTAAATATGCCAGTTAAATGATGGGGTGAACTTTTATTGACTTATTGGAGGTAATTTAAGTGCTATGAGTCAAGATGCCGGCACCTTAACAGGATAATACGATAATCACTCATAATAGTTTATCATCGTTCTCTGAGAGACATGATTCTCATTGAATGGGGCAGGGCATTTCATGAATAAGAATAATATTAACTTTTAGGAGAATTAAATGAGCCACTCTTTCCATATTAATAATATCAAAGACCTGAATGTTAGCAGCATTATTCAGGAAACTGGTTTTGAAGATATAGAGTTTGTTGCAGGTTACCCTGCTCCAGTAAATGATAAATGGCCTGAAGGATTTACATATGTTTATCGTAATACGATCTCAGCAAGAGCTTTGGAAGTAGATTACAGTGAGGATGTTATACAAATTAGGATCTTTGCTGCAAGTTCACCTGATGACTATGAGTTAGCAATAAAGTTAACAGAGGCGATTGCAAAACTTTTCAACGAAGATATTTTTCCAGAAGATAATGATGCTCTAAGTTTGGCTGAGTTTCATAAAGAATATGATATGGAATGGATTGAAACGCATTGTGCTGATTGTTTTTCCATGATCTTTGATCGTCAAGTTGATAAGTCAGAATTGCCTTTTCATATTACTGGTGTTGGTAATCAAATAACCATTGGAAACAGGGTGATGGAGCAGTTATTGCGAGACAGGACCAAGACAGAGCAAGAGTTTTATTATCGTATAAGAACATTGAATTACATAGAAGATAATGAAAGCTTTTGTCAGGCGATAGCATTTGTTCTAAATAATCCAGATTCTGGAAAGTCAGTACGTAACTCAGTATATACAAAAAATTGCGCTACACTTTATTGCGATAATCATTTAGTAATAACCATTCAAACTAAAGGAGATGAAGAGCTTAATGTGCCATTAGCTAAATTCCCCGAGTTGTTGGGCGACAGTGCTGTTTGGATAAGTGAAAACTTATTGCTCGCTCCTGCGTTAAAGGGGAAGCAATGGACAAGTTTTGTTAAAAAGGCGCGAGCAGAGTCAGTTCAAGATATATTTGAATATGGCTATAATTCAATAGTGGATCCGTTTGCTAATGAAATTAGTGAAGATCAAAGCGCAGGTTTTACAAATGAACCTAGTAAAGATCAAAGCATGATTTTATTAGATGATGAGGTGGACAGAAATATTCTTATGATGGCTGGAGATACGGTAGCAGATGCCTTATTCACAGTTTCGAATGGTGAAACACTAGATAAGCCCATTGTTGGATATGTAAAGTCAGATAATAGTAGGTTAATTAAACGCTTGATGATGGAGGCAGCTGAAGCCTTATCTCTTGGTTATAAAGAAATAGAAAATCTGGATGCTGATAAATTAGGAGCTGCACTTGTTTACGATGGCATGATTACACTTGAAGCAGGGGGGGGGAATGCGCTTTTTGTAGAGATTAGATTTTCCAATGATTCAAATAAGAAAATTAAATTTATGATCCCATATAGGCATGCAAACCATAAGGATGGCTTTGCTGTTCATTGCCCTGATCCTATTTGCTGTGAAGGGTTTCCTGATAATGAGTTAATCCCAATTGCAATTACATTTACATCTGGGTTAGAAGAGAGCAGTCTTGGTGGAGAAATATGGAGAGAAAAGTATGAGGAAGATGAATAATCTTCAGTGAAAGTTATTTCCTGTTAGAGCAGGCAATGATTTTTTATAAAAATTAAGTTATATTTCATAACTGCCCCATATTGGGGGATAAAAATATGGGGAAAAATATGTCATTAGCAGTTGTTTACTGCCGTGCCGCCGTAGGTGTGCAGGCGCCACTAGTCACTGTAGAAGTTCATCTTTCCAATGGGTTACCAGGATTGTCGATAGTAGGTCTTCCTGAGACAGCGGTTAAAGAGAGTAAGGATCGCGTGCGTGGGGCACTTCTAAATAGTAATTTCGATTTTCCACTTAAAAGAATCACCATTAATATGGCTCCGGCTGACCTTCCGAAAGAGGGGGGAAGGTTCGATTTGCCGATTGCGATTGGGATCTTGGCAGCCTCGGGGCAGATACCCAAGGATCAACTGGATAAATATGAGTTTATTGGTGAGCTGGCTTTAACTGGCGCATTGCGCAGAGTCAAAGGCGCAATCCCGTTTGTATATCAATGCAAAGAGCACAATAGAGCCGCAATCATCCCGCAGGAAAACAGCGCCGAAGCCGCGTTGATTAATGATGCTGAGATATTTCCAGCAGCCCATCTGCTTGATGTTTGTGCGCATCTTACTGGTCAACAAAAGCTAAATTACCTGGTTGCCAATCAACAGATGGCAGAACCAAAGATCACCAAAGATATGGCCGATGTGAAAGGTCAGATGCACGCCAAACGTGCGTTAGAGATCGCTGCAGCAGGTGGGCATTCACTAATTTTTTGCGGACCGCCTGGAACAGGTAAGAGCATGTTGGCCAGTAGATTGGCAGAGATTATGCCGCCTCTAACAGATGAGGAGGCGATCGAGACTGCAGCGATAATGTCTGTGAGTGGTAAGCAGTTTAAAAAGGACGACTGGAAACGTAGACCCTACCGAAATCCGCATCACACAGCTTCTGCTGTAGCATTGGTTGGAGGGGGATCAAATCCACGCCCGGGAGAGATTAGTTTGTCGCACAATGGTGTTATGTTTTTAGATGAATTACCGGAGTTTGATCGCAAGGTACTGGAGGTATTGCGCGAGCCGCTGGAAACCGGACAGATAACCATATCGCGTGCTACGCAGCAGGCAGAGTTTCCCGCAAGGTTTCAGTTGATTGCAGCTATGAATCCATGTCCTTGTGGATATCTTGGAGACAAGGATGGGCGGTGTAGCTGTAGTGCAACTCAGGTGCAAAGATATCGCGGCAAGATCTCTGGTCCATTGATGGATAGAATCGATATGCATGTCGAGGTACCACGCATTGCTCATGAAGAGTTACGCAGCTCTAAAACCGGAGAGTCTAGCTCCGAGGTGAGAAAGCGGGTACAGCTGGCGCGTAATATTCAGCAACAGCGTGGTTATAACCAAAATTCTATGCTTCAGAGCAAAGAGATAGATACCCACTGCAGGCTGCAGGAAGATGATGAAAAACTGCTGCAAACTGCGATGGAGAAGCTTGGATTATCAGCACGGGCGTTGCATAGAATTTTAAAAGTAGCACGCACCATCGCAGATTTAGATAACAGTAAAGATATAGCGCGCAAACACCTGACCGAGGCGATCTCATATAGAAGATTGGATCGGGGGGTGGCGTGATATAGCCTCAAAATTATTAAAGATTTATAAAGTAAAACTAAATAATCAGCATGTAGGCCGGGCTTCGTTTATTTTAATTACTTAAGACTGGCTTTTTGCGCAAATTCCCAAAAAGGGAAATGGTCGCTTGACGCGAGAAGGTGTGTTTCCCATAATGGGAAGTGTGTAATGAGAGGTTTATGAGAATTATATCAAGGGCGAAATTGAAAACGTTTTGGGGTAATCCAAGGTATAAGGATTCTGAGAATTCACTTATGGCATGGTTTGATGAAGCGAAGCACGCCACTTGGAAGACTCCTCAGGATATTAAAGAGAAGTATCGCAATGCAAGTTTCATTGGAAATAACCGGGTTGTTTTTAATATACATGGAAATACTTATCGCTTAGTTGTTGCAATGAAATATGATTTTGGCATTTGTTACATAAGATTTATTGGTACCCATAAACAGTATGATCAAATCGATGTTGAAACTATATAGATTAAAACAGTGGTGAAATATGAACATTAAACCAATTAGAGATGAGAATGATTATCAGCAAGCTCTTAAACGAGTAGATGAGTTGTGGGATGCAGAGCCAGATACAACTAAAGGTGACGAACTAGATGTTTTAACCACACTAATTTGTGCTTATGAGGAAAAAAAATACCAAATCGATACACCTGATCCGGTAGAAGCCATTAAATTTAGAATGGAGCAAGAGGGGTTAAATCCAGCTGATTTAACAAGATATCTTGGTCAGCGCAGTCGCGTTAGTGAAATATTAAATTATCAACGTAAGTTAAGTTTAAGCATGATTCGTAAGCTGTCGGCAGGATTAAAGATACCGCTTGAGTGTTTGGTGAAGGAATATAAATTGGTTAAATGATGCAGGGGGAATGTATTACAGGTCTACTTGGATCAAAATTTAAGCAGAATGTCGATCTTTAGCCTTATTGATTATCAGATGAAAAAGAGTTCTCACCCCTTTGTCCAGATACATCAAAGCAAAGGCAAATATAGTGGAGAAAATCAAAGAGATAATTGCCATGATGACAGCGCCCCACCAATGATCGATACCAATAGCAACATTGTGAAAAGGGGAGCGTAAAAAACCATTAACCAAAAATAGATGCAAAGAGATAAATCCAAACAAAGATAGGAGTTTTACCCCTATAAAGTGCTGCGGTAATTTATTTATACACAGCTCAAAAAAATAGATGGCGATTACAATAACCGCCAAATCGATAACCAGCCACAAATAGAAGCTAAAGTGCCCTCCAATAAATACCGCTACAGCAAACAAAATCAACCATGGTTTTAGAGTAAAACTAGGTTTTTTAGAGAGCCATATCCCGCAGCAGATAAGGGGTAGATGGCCTAAAAAGGTAAAATTAATGGAGTCA
This sequence comes from Gammaproteobacteria bacterium, assembly GCA_033852155.1. GTDB lineage: Bacteria > Pseudomonadota > Gammaproteobacteria > QZLD01 > QZLD01 > QZLE01. The sequence goes on from JAWSVA010000003.1 coordinate 382,440, forward strand.
AATTTATCAACTAGTGACCACTCTAAAGCTAGGCCGGCGATAGACAAAGCAATTAGCAACGGATTCCCAAATTTTTTTACTCCACTGTGAACAATAGGGAAGAAAAGATAAAATTGAAATATAAATGGAATAAACCACCACGGACCGACTGGCTTAATAGCCTCCCCAGGAATAAAGTTTGAAATCAACAGCAGTTTCCAGAGAATGCTATCCCAATATAAAACTTGTTCATCTACTATTGCAGACTTTAAAACACCGAGAAGTACATACACAAACACACATATAACAAATGAAACATACAGCGTTTTAAATCTATTTTTAATCAGGGTTTTATAGGTTCCATGTTTTGCGTCATAGGCGAGGCTTAATCTGTAGGCGCTTATAAAGATAAAGATCTGCACTCCATAATGTCCCCAGATGCTAAAAAAATAGCGGATAATCTCTGACGGTGATTGTTGTAGGGAGTATATGTAGTTGCCGAATAATTGAGAGTTAAAATAGAACTCATTCTCTCCTAGAACCGGGGGGATGTTATGGAAGAAGTTGTGTAAAACAATAAATAGGATGCCAAGGCCTTTTAAAAGCAGTATCTGTCCATCCGTGTATCTACTTATTTTCATAGATATAATTCTAGCTTTATATCGGTAGAAAACAATGTGTCGTGCTTGGTTGTTTGTTGGTTTTAGAGTTTTAGGCGAAGTTGGTGCAGTTTAGTATGGCTTTAAGAATCCTGAATGGAGTTGAAAGGTCAAAGATAAACAAAAGCTATTTGGTGTGGGGATAATATCAAACTTATCGGTATCGAAACTAACAATGATGTGTGGTATTGTTTGGCTGTACATATCTCTATGCCATTAAAAATTAGAGTTGTTAATGAGATTGTTGTGCAGTAATTAATTAATGGAGAGAAAGAATGAAAGTTGCGGTTATTAATGGAAGTCCAAAGTTAGATAAAGGCAATACTAGTTTAATTCTTAATCCTTTCTTAAAAGGGTTGGAGTCATCAGGGTGTGAAATAAACAATATTGAGGTTGTTAAGCGAAAGATTAGTCCGTGCAATGGGGATTTTATTTGTTGCACAAAGACGCCAGGGAAATGTTTCAAAAATGATGATATGTCACAAATACTACCAATTTTAGAAGACTCTGATTTGTGGGTGATTTCGACACCCTTGTATTGTGATGGTGTAACTGCATATACAAAGATTGTACTTGATCGTATAGTTCCTCTGCTTTCCCCTTTATTTGAATTAAGAGATGGCCATTGCAGACACCCATGGAGAAATAAAGAAAAGCAAAAAGGGAACGTTATTTTAGTGTCTAGTTGTGGTCATTGGGAGTTAGATAATTTTGATCCAATAATCCAACATATAAAGGCATTTAGTCTGAATGCGGGCAAAAAATTCGCAGGATCTTTATTACGGCCGCATGCAAGTGTGCTTAAGCAGATGAGAAATGATGAAAATGCAGCAGATATATTTGATGCAGCATATAAGGCAGGAATTGAATTTTGTAATACAGGGGATATTTCTGGTGATTTATGCAATACGGTTTCTAGGGAGCTAGTAAGTCAGGATATATATATTAATAGTGCGAATTCATTCTTTGAACAATTATCATTGTGAATAAGTTCAGCATCAATCAGTAGTAAACATCGAATTAATAATCAGGGAAAAATTATGGAAGATATTTTCAGAGGGTTGAATCTAATTTATATTTAAACCTACAACTTTATAGTTGGTTTTTTGCTTCAAGAACCCAATATATTCAATGAGTTAAAATTCTCCATTCGCGTGGAGAATTGAGTTTTATATAGATTGTAAAAAAGTTATTTAGCGTCATCTAAAAATTTTAAGGCTCTGTGCTTATTATCCTCAGAAAGCTGAGAATATTTCTTTATTACTTCAGCCAAGTCATCTTCTTCAGCGAATAAATACGCAGCTGGAACATTTAAGACTTTGCTAATTAGCTTTGTAGTCTGGTAATCCGGTGTATGCTTACCTGTTTCGTATTGATTCATGCGTGCGCTAGAGCCAAACTCATCAAATCCTGCATTTATTCCAAGTTGCTTTTGCGATAAGCCAATATGTTTTCTCGCTTCTTTAAGCCTTTTTGAAAAAGGGGATTCGTTATTTCCATTTTGAGTCACATTTTATCTCCAAAGTCTGGACTAAGAGTTTCTTAGGTTGTAGACTGTTTGGATACTAAGGATGCCTTAGTTTTTGTAAGTTGTTTGGCAATCAATTGACCGCTGGGATGCTACTAATGAAGAACCAAATGGATGAAATTCAGCAAGAAATAGCAGTAATAAGAAATAAACGAGTCGATCATGATAATGACATTATCGACTTTGATGCTATATGCGCCGTTTCAGGAATAAGCCATGATAGAGGATTTAAACTAGCTGTTGCTATGATGGTTGAGAAGTACCGTAAGATTACATCGCGTGATTTGTCACCAATATCAGTGGAAATTACTTTTATTGATTAGTATTTAGGTAGATTAACTTTTTAGCTAGTTTTTGATTTTAAGATATTCTGGTTTTTCAATAAGTTAAAATTCTCCACTCGAGTGGAGAATTCAGAAAAGTTTTCGAGATTACATCCAATTACTCATGTCTATGAATTATAAAACTACGCCCTTTGATCTTTTTGGTAGATAGAGCTTTTTCGGCTTTATTCGCCATCGCGCGGGCAATTGCAACGTAGGAGTAATAATCAAAGCAGTTGATTTTGCCGACACTGGTGCCGGGAATTCCAGCTTCTTTGGTGAGTGCGCCGAGGATATCGCCCGGGCGTAGTTTATTCTTTTTGCCGCCATTGATGGAAAGGGTAACCATAGGGGCGGGAATAACAGCGTCGGTTGTGGGCTCTAAGTCATCTAAGTTAGATGGTTTAAAACTGGTGCCCATTAAATCATTGATGCTCTCAAGTCTGAAGTGTTCGGCTGGGGTGAATATAGAGAAGGCTTGCCCCTCTTTACCTGCGCGTCCGGTACGACCGATTCGATGTACATAAATCTCTGGTTCAAAGGGTAGTTCATAGTTGATTACTGCACTTAGGTCGGAGATATCCAACCCTCTAGCTGCTACATCGGTGGCTACCAAAATAGGGCTGCTGCCATTAGAAAAACGTACCAATATCTCGGTGCGATCTTTTTGCTCAAGGTCGCCATGAATGGTTAAAGCTGAGAAGCCATGCTTGCGCAGGTATTTAACCAGAGCTTTACAATCTAGTTTGGTGTTACAGAAGATTATTGCTGAAGCTGGCTGATAGGTGTTGAGAATCTCGGCGACAATATCAGACTTAGTGTTATCAATAGCTTCATAAAAGTGTTGGCGAATCACGTTTTCATCATGCTCTACATCAACCACTACCTTTTGCGCATTCTTTTGCAAGCGCTTACTCATTGCCAGGATGCTGTCAGGGAAGGTGGCGGAGAAGAGTAGGGTTTGGTGTGGCTGTTTTACCTGTCCGATAATTTTTTCGATACTTTCGGCAAAGCCGACATCAAGCATACGGTCCGCCTCGTCTAGCACCAGGGTAGTGATGTGGTCTAGGTTCAGGTTCTGTTGCTGTAAATGTTTTTCAATCCTGCCCGGAGTTCCGACGACGATATGCGCTTGATGCTCTAATGAAAGTTGCTGTGGTTTAAATGGCATTCCACCGCAAAGGGTTAGGATCTTGATGTTGTGTTTAAAACGCGCAATGAGGCGTAGCTCGGTGGCAACTTGGTCTGCCAACTCACGGGTAGGGCATAGTATCAAAGTCTGCACGCGGAATAGTTTTACATCTAGATTATGTAATAGCCCGATGCCAAAGGCTGCTGTTTTACCGCTGCCGGTTTTGGCTTGTGCTAGTAGATCTTTACCGTTGAGTACGTGGGGTAAACTCTCCGCTTGAATCGGAGTCATCTTGTTATAACCCATGCTGTCCAGGTTTTCGATCATCTCTTTGGTTAATGGCAGTGTGGTAAATGCGCTCATGGAATCCTTTAACAGCCCGAGGGCTTTTTTATCTAAGTTGCCGCATGATAACATATTTCAGGATGGACTGATTTTATTAACCCTTCGACTACTCGTTCCTCGTACTCAGGGTGAACGGTTTGGTGGTAGGTGTTGGTTGGGTTAAAGAATGAAGTTCAACAAAAAGCATGTCATTCCGGAAGTGAGGCACGAACTATCCGGAATCTAGATAATTCAGATGCTCAAAAGAGACTTTTAAATTATGAATTATGCGGCACTAAGGTGAATAGATTTCATCCATCATCTTAAGGTAGTTAATAGTGCCTTTTCTCCACATGGCATAAGAGGCATTCCAATACATGGTCCAAAATATCATATTCGTATACTCCAGTTTTAAGTTATCTACTATTAAAAGATAGAGTGTTTAAAGCTATTTTGCATATAATCAACTGGGGTCGGCAGTCTTTGATTTTCTGCATACCGGCCTTCGCCGGTATGACGAGCCAGGTAGGGTGGGCACTGCCCACCATTGGTGATTTATTTGAGTACTTTTGTGGGCGGTGCCCACCCTACGGTTAGTACTTAACTTAATAATTTCAGACGGCCTATTTTGGGCTATAATCACCCCATGAAAAACAAACTAACAACATCGCAATTACTACCAGCAGTGCAAACGCTGGTGGAAACCATCCGTAATGAAATTGAGTCTGGAAAAGAGCGAGCCTATCTGGCGATGGAGCAGGAAAAGCGGCTCACCTATTGGAATGTCGGTAAGCACATAAAAGAACATCTTCTACAGAGTGTGGATAGAGCCGATTATGGTGAAACTCTCTTTCCGCAAATCTCCAAAGAATTAGAATTATCCATGTCGGTTTTATACGATTGCGTGCAATTTTATGAAGAGTACCCAAAGATTTTCCCTGCGCAGGGAAAATTGACATGGTCTCATATCAGAGTGTTGCTGCATGTGCCGGAAAAGCAGACCAGGCAAGCGTTAGAGCAAAAAATCATACAGGAAAATCTCAGCTCACGAGAGCTGCAAAAACTGGTAAAAAGCACAAAAACTAAATACAAAAAAGACAAAATTCCAACCCTCAAGGTAGAGCGTGGCCAGCCACATATATATCGCCTGAAGAAACTGCAAAAGCAAAGCATGGTGGATTTAGGTTTCAGGATTTACATGAAAAATCCGTTTGCAGAAGCCGAGAAAGAGAGTCTAATTCGCACTGAAAAAATCGACCAAAGCTATCGCTTTATTCCTGCAGGTACAGAAAAAGTTCCGCACTACACCTACAAAGCATATGTGATAGAAGTTATCGACGGCGATACGCTTTGGGTCAACATCGACCTCGGTTTTGACATGTGGAGTAACCAAAAAATAAGACTCAAAGGGATAAACACCAGAGAGCTAACAAACAAAGAAGGCCAAAACGCCAAAGAGTTTATGGAAGCAAAACTCAAAGGGTGTAAGTTCATCGCGATCAAAACCTACTGGCGTGATAAATTCACCAGATATCTAGCCGACATCTTCTACAAGAAAGGCGAAAAGGATTTTTTAAACCTGGTTGATAATGGCAAACACCTTAACCAGGAGTTGTTGGATGAGAGGTTGGCGGTTAGGTATTAGTGTTATAAGTAATACATGGGGTTAGTTTATGAAATTATTTAATAGAACCGTCAAGATAATAGGCAGTTTGTTTTTGTTATGGGAAAGGCATGGGGGATTTTATTTGATAATGTAAAATCAAAGGCTCTGACCCCATTGATTGGTTAAAATATTACCTGTAATATCCCAAAATAACTACTCCAAAGGAAAATATCAAATGCCACTAAAATACTCTGGCAAACAAATAATAAAAGCCGGGGAAGTACTTGTCAGGGATGATATTGACTTAAATGGGAATAAATTTGAGAAAGCATTTGATGTATTATCTTATTGGCGTTTTAGCCATGAACACCCCCTTGAAGAAGCTATTTCCTTGCTACAGGAAGTAACAAGCAAAATAGATCGACGCGCTATATTTGCTAAACGCTTAAAAAGATATATCTCTATAGTGGCTAAACTCAAAAGGTTTCCTGATATGAAGCTCAAAAATATGCAGGATATCGGTGGTTGTAGAGCAATTATTTCTAACCCAAAAAAATTAACAAAAATTGTCAGGGAACTTAAAAAAAGAACCGAGTTTAGGAATGGTGAAGGAAGGATAAAATTTAAAGACTATATTGAAAATCCAAAAGATGATGGATATAGAGGTTATCATATAATTGGAAAGTTCGGCACTAGAGCTGATTCCAAAAGAAATATTGAATTACAAGTTAGAACAAGCCTACAACACGATTGGGCAACCACACTAGAAATTGTCGACCTTTTCACAGGTCAAGCACTAAAATCAAACCAAGGTGATAAAAACTGGGAAGACTTCTTTATAGGAGTTAGCGAACAGTTCGCACTAATGGAGCAAATACACCTTTTTGATACTTTCGATAAAGACAAAAAAAATATTGAGTATGCAAACCTTTTGAAAACAAGCAACAAACACCTTATCGAATCATGCAAAACGGTACAAAATCAGGCTAAAAAACTCAATATTGTTAGGAAACTAGATGCATATGCACACTCTTTAAAAATTCTCTACAAGAAAATTGACAACGAATCTTTTGACGGTTATGTCCTGCTCGAAGTTGATACAGTAAATACAACTTTATCTGCTGAATTATTCAGCAAAAAAAACAATAGGCAAGCTGAAGAAAAATACTCCTCTCTTGAGAAAAAGGCGGCAGGGAAGGAAGGAATAGTTATAGCACTAGTATCCTCTACAGCAGTCGGAGGAATCAAGGAAGCTTATCCAAATTATTTTGCCGACTCTACAGATTTTATCCGGCACTTATTATTTATTGTAAATTTTGAAACTAGAAATAAGTGGCTATTGAGATTGTAGTTGAAAGACTCACAATCTCACAGCTAAAATCAATGAGGTCAGAGTCTTTGATTTTGCTCTTCGCTTCGCTCAGAAATCAATAGACTGCTGACCCCAGTTGATTCAAGAAAAATTTCCGATAAAAAAAGCACCCTTCGATCTCTCTCAGGGTGCTTTGTGTTTTTACCTCTGACGGTTATTACCGCCTTAGCTTAAAACTTCCCAATCAGGTTGATAAACCACCCTTGTGAATCGTAATCCAGGTCGGTCAGGTCATCAGAGAAATCGGTGAAGTTATAACCGGCGCCAATCTTGAAGTTGCTGTTGATATGGCGGTAGACGGCAGTTAGGAACCCTGAACGTTCATCTTCGGCTTCATTAACCTTAAGTAAACGAGCTTCGAGTAGTGCATCCCACTTATTCACAAAGTGCCAATCGGCGCGCACGACACCTAGGTGTGCATCGGATCTAAACCAGGTTCCATTTACTCTGCTGTCTTTTATCTCGCCACGCCTGAAACCATATTTACCGCCGACAGATAGCCATGGGTAGAGGTCATAGACCGCATCAGCGGAGAGGATATGACTGCGCTGGGCGTAGTCTGCCATGGTTTCTGCTGCGGTAAGTGCGCTGGCAGATGGCAGGTCATAGAAGTAGGTGTATTTGAACAGGGTGTTGAGTTTGTCATTGTTTACTGGGCGGTAGGCGTAGCCGATTACCGCTTCGACAAAGTCGGCATCGTAGGCTGCCCCTTGCTCACTGTCGGAGATGGAGAAGTTAAGTTTACCCAGAAAACGCCAATCTGCTGTGGTTTGGTAACCTAGGCTGTTGCGCATCAACCAGGTGGTGCGTTCCCCTGTAGTTGTTGCATCATCTTTGCGCCATTCTAGATTGCCGGCGTATTTGGTTTTCTCTTGCACATATCCTGCAGATAGTGATAGAGCTGTGCGTTCAACATCGCCGGAGTTCGGGTCAGATAGATCCCCAATCTCCGCTTTAAAGCCGAAGTTCCACGTATCTAGTGCTGCTAGATCAAGACCAAAGGCATGAATCAGCCCTGATGGTCCATCGCCATGTTGTAGGCGCTCTTCTGCATAGACGGAGAGGCTGTCGGAGTAGAGAGTTTTGCCGCCGGTAGTTAAGTTTCCTTGGCGTCCGCGCGATAGATTATCGGTGCGCTCGGTATCGAGATCGTAGTTCATGTAGAGTTGGCTGCGATCATTTACGCGCCAGTCTCCACCTATTTTTCCGCCAACACCGCCATCACCAGCGGAAACCTCACTGGTTAGACCTAGGGAGTCATTTACTTTATAGCGTCCGCCAACACCGAAGCGATCATTGTTATCGCGGGTGTCTGATTTTTGCAGGGTTCCCTGACCAAAACCGTATAGAGACCAGTCTGATTCTTGATCTTCATCCTCATCATCTGGGGCAGGTGAATATTCAATCTGTGCGGCAAGGTCGGTGCGTGAGCCTTCATCTGAAAGAGTTGGGCTGGCATTGGCAGTTGTGGTTTCCATATCGTCGTAGCGCACCCCAACCGATACATTCCACTGGGAATCAATTTGGTAGTTTCCAGTAACGCTTGCTGCTTTGGTGTCTTGAGTTTCTGCTTCTTTTAGGTCTGCCTTGGTGTCGATCGATAGGTTTTCAGTTAGCTCGGTTGTGAACGCTGCACCTGTCTGTTGAATATCTTCGGCAGTTATTTGTCCCGGCCCGGAGAACCCTTCCTGTTTATCTTGCCAGTAGACGCTTGCTCTTCCTGTTGCGTCGCTCACTTCAGAGAAGTCTATTGCTGCTTCGATGCGCTTGGCTTTGGCTTCGGTATCTGTGCCGCTAGTGGTGTTGAATTCGAAACCACCAGTCATGGAATTATTGTTACCACTACCTGGGCCATCGGAACGGGCAACTTCAGCTTTGATGTAGGTTCCTGCTGCATAACGCAGAGTTGCATCCACCTCTTCCAGAGTTTGTTTGGTGGCTTCATCCCCTTGCTTATATCCAGTTGCGCCGATATTTACGTGGTCGTTTATCCAGCCGGATGCACGGCCACCAACGGTCATGTTGTCTGCTTCTGCCAGCCCTGGGGTGTATTCATAACTTGCGATTAGGAATACGGGGTGGCCAGAGAGTGAACCAGCGCGCACCAGTTGACTATCATCCGCTGTTGACGGAAGTGGGGAGGTTAATAATAAACGCCCTTGAATTGAGTTGACGTCATAATCTTGAGCAGCTGTTAGTTGCGTGGCTTTTAAGACAATGCCTGAATCTTTGTCACGGATCTCTATCCAAACATTTTCGGAACCGAGGGTGATATCTTGATGGCGCAGGTAGTAGAGGCTACCACCAGTAGCGCGGAAATCATCACGAGCACCTAGTGTTCCCGGGTCCCCTGCGAACATGTCAATTTCGACCTGCTTCTCCCCAAAACTGGTTTGAGTATCCGATACGACGTGTGCATTAGCACCGTACATGCCACGATTTATATTGGCGAAGTCGCTTCCGGTCCACTTGGTTTGGAAGTTACCCCACATCACATGTGAGTCACCACGAGCTAGTTTTACATAAAACTTGCCGCGGGTTGGGGCATCTTCAACGGTGGTGGAATCATCACCATACACTGGGTAGAAAAGGTCAGGATCAAGACGGCGCAGTAGGTAGCGCGGATCTTTGGAATCAAAGTTAGAAAATAGATCTTCAAATGGCTGCTCTTGTGTATCTGCCGCCGCGGTTATTAGCCACTCACCTTTGATTTTCCCTTTTAGGTAGAAGGCTAAACGCCCGTCTACATATAGATCATTGTCGTAGTGTTGTTCATCTCCGGTGACCAGTTGTGCTGGACCGGAGGTTTTATTCTCACCAGCGATTAGATCGGCAATCCCAATATAAAACCAATCTTGATCTGGAATATAAAGGTTACGGGAGAAATTTAACTCGCCAGTTTTATTGCTAAGCTGAACATCTACCATATGGTTGCCAGCAGGAAGAATCTGGCGTGTCGCAAAACGCTCATTTGCCGCAACGGGGATAGTTTGTCCCATAACAGTGACTGTGCTGCTAGGATCGATATCGGTGCCGTTGACGGTGATTGCTCCACCATAAATTGGGATGTTGTGGATATGCAGGTTGTTTTCACCATAGCCAATCAGCTCTTCGCGCTGATTACTCTGGATATCTGTTAGCGGTTTTGCACGCTCGTCGATTTGTAGTGTTTTGGCTTTGGTTTCATCAAAGCGTTGCTCAGCATCGTAGACGCGTAGCAGATAACTTATCTGTGCTGGGGCATCTGTATCTGGGGTCCACTCGGCGCGACCTTTACTGTCTAACTGGATGATTTGCAGTGGGACAGATTGGGTTGATGCATCGGCGGCAAAGATTCTTAATTCGCGCTTCTTAATCCAGTAGTTGTAGTTACTGTAAGCATTAAAGGTAACTTTTTGTTTGCGCACCGCGCTATTAGGTGTGGCGCTGATATTCAGCCACGGAGTCATCTCTAGATCGTCATAGCGAATCTGGATATCGCTCTTCTCCAGGGCGAGATCGGTACAGCGTTGGATGTCTGGGTCGATGGTGCCAGTTTTCCTAGAGCCCTTGGTTTCATCAAGTTCTACACCATCGATGCTGATTCTAAAAGGTTTAGGCGCCGCTGCGATATTGGTTTTGAGTACATCGCTGCATGATCTCAATGGCTTAGCTGTTATGACTGGAGCCTGCTTCACCTTGATAATCTCCTCGACGGTAACTGTCTCATCGTAGGATACAGAGATCTCGACGCGGCGATTTTTTGCCATCCCTGCAGAGGTAAGGTTGGAAGCAAGAGATCTTAATGGACCATATGATTCAGTTGCAATTTCATTTGCTGGAATATTTAACTCTTGCGCTAAAAATGCTGCAGTACTCTTTGCTCGGGCTAATCCTAACCCTTGATTGGTACCATAGATTTTGGCAGCTCTTTTTGAAAGCCTTTGGGAATCGGTGTGGCCAGATATTGTGATTTTCAGGCCACTCTTGCCCTTTAACTGCTTAACCAGTTTTGTCAGATCTTGCTTTAATGACGGTGTCAGTGTGCTTTTACCAGATACGAATTTAGGCGCAACCGAGCTATCAATAACCTGCTTTAGTTCAGTTCTTTGCACCACTTTTTCTAACTCTGGTTGAGGAACCCCTTTAACCTCAGTCCATGGAATTAGCTTTTTGCTATCTTGCTCTAACTGCCGTTCACTATTTTTTGGAGGGGATTTTTTTGCCCCGAGGCTAGCGCCAGAATCGATACGTTTGCCATTGACAGACGTGCAGAATGAATCATCTTTAGCACATGGAGAGCAGCTGCTTTCATGTTGGCAAAACTGCTGATTCTCCTCTTTGCTATTGATAGTACTGCTGTTAGTTGCATTGACAGTGCCAGAGCTAAGTAGGGCGGCTAAAAACGGTGTTGCTAAAAGCATTGTATTTAGATGTCTCATTTTGCACCCCCTTCAGTTTCAAGGTTGCGCTGGAAAATTTCCTCTTCAAAAACTAGATCGTAACAGCACCCCTGTTCCTCCCAGAGTTTTTCGATCCGTTTTCGTACCATCTCTAATCGATCCTCTATTAAATCATCGGTTTCATTTTTACGGTTGTATGCAAGGCGAATTACCGAAGGAGCAGCGCGCAGCTGTTCCGGTAATGTATCTAATGCCTGAGTAAACTCAGGGCTTGGATCTGATTGTTGAGTAACAAATGCAGCATCTGTTAGCTCTAACCTAACCACTCTGTGGATAGCCGCTCCAAAGTTGAGCTTGCTCATCTTACCTCGAGTTAGATGTACCACGCGTGGGTTTTCAGTTGTAAGGCGATAGCCCGAAGGTAGGGTGCGTTCATCCAGTTTCATGATGAAATTAGATCCCCTAAATTCGTTTGGCACCATGGCGCAGGTGACGTGGAATCGTCCTTCAGCATCGGTGGTTACCAACAGACCGCGCACGGTTGCCAGACGCACATTTGGAATAGGTGGTTCCCCTTCATCCTGATAGCCGTTGGCGTTTTGGTCATCAAACACCTTACCGATTAGATCGGAACAGTCGAATACTGGATCTGGTATCACGCGCACAGTTGCGGTGGCCAGATTGGAAACAGCGTTGCCAGGTTCTGGCACCAGATTGTTATAGGCGCGTGCCTGATTTATATATTCACCTGGTTGCACCCCAGATCCAACTACCAGCAATAGCTTAATGCTGCGTGATCCATTAGGGGGGAATACCAGATTGGTCCAGCTTAGAACGCGGCCGTTGATGGTTGGTGCGGTGGTGATACCGTCAATTGCAGCACTGCCAACTTTGTATTTGAACCCTGGTGGCATGATGTCACGAATATCGATATTGCTCAGGTTCGCTGCCAGAGTATTGGTGGCACCGATGGTGTAAGGAACCAGTTGGCCAATAGTTACATTTACCAAAGGCGAACTCTTAACCAAGGTGATCGCCCCGCCTAATACTGGATCTACCGGAATATGGTTGTTCACCACATCTGCGGAGGTGCCGATGGTTAGGTCAAAACTGTAATAAAATTGGGTGGTATCTGCACTTGCTGCAAATCCGGCAGAAGTTGCCGGGCAACTTGCTGGATTATGGATGGTGATACCTTGTACTGGAGCATCTGCACTGTTTTGCACCAGCGCAGGACTTGGTACTGCCACAACTGTTGGAGTATTGGTGCACGCCGGAATAATAGTGGATGGTGTTGGTACATAGGCTGGTGGTGGTGTTACATCCAGGGTGTAGGTTCCATTAGGAGCGCCCGCCAAGAGGATATATTGGTAGAAGCCGTTAACACCTGTTACCTGTGTTTGGTTGCCAGCACCACCTACTAGATGTAGAGCTGGATCAAATCCGCCTGGGCCGCTGATCACTACCGTTGCATTTGGTACTGGATTACGGGTTACCGAATCATAAATCACTCCGGAAGGATCTAGGGGCAGATCTTGCTGTACTGTATTTGTTCCCGTTATCAGCTCTAACTCAGCAATGTGACCATCGATAATGGTTCCATTTGGATTAACTGGATCTTGTGATATTGGATTACCGTAGATCGCCCCACTTTCTGACTCACGGAAGCGCACTTTGTAGTGGGTTGCTAGATCACCATTGGTAGATGGGAACAGGCCACCGACACTGTATTCTCCAGATTCATCTGAGGTTGTTGTGCCCAGGATAGTTCCGGTGCTATTAAGTATCTCAACAATAAAGGTTGGTAACGTGATAGTAGAATTGTCGTTGTCAATCCGGTCATGATTCATATCTTGCCAGATCTTACCAGATACCGATGCCAGAGATCCGCTACTGAAATCAACTGGAGTTGGGTCACTCTCACCAGCATCACCGCCAAAGCCGTTGTTGTTAGTGTCAGGGTCGCTACCATTGTCGGAGAGGTCTGCCGCTATTTGTATGCCACCAGGAGTTTGCGCAGCGCTGCCGATGGCAGAGTTATTCTGCACCGTGCTTGGTAGTGGGTTACTGCCAAAATTTATCGCAACGGTAAATGTAACCGTGCACTGTTCACCCGGTTGTAGATTCTGATTGCCGGCCAGAAGTTGAGTTTGGCTGCTACCGTCAAATGCTGGGGTAGCAATATTTAGCACAGTGCCAGTACATGCTGACACAGCCGCTGCAGTGCTGATGCTCATGCTTTGTGCAGTGGGGAAGGTGCTGGCAAGGTTATCGGTTAATTGCACGTTGGTTAATGTGGTGACCGCATCCAGATTGGCGATAATCAATGTATATGGGATGGTGTAACTTTTAGCTCCGGTTTGCACGATGCCGCTAACAGCCTTGGCAACTCCTATATCCTGACCAGAGAGTATTACCACTGTTGGAGATGTGTCATCACCCGGATCACCATTACCATCGGCATCAGGGATGTTTCCTGTAACACTATCATCGGTTACATTGCCGCCAGAACTTGATGTTCCAGTTGTAACTGCAGAGTTATTGAACGGCCCAGGAGTGGTGGGGAAAAAGCGTACGGTAAAGTTGATCTCAGCGGTTGATTCGCTACCGCTACCAAAGTTTGGTAGGGAGCTGCTGGCTGCATCAAGTAGGCTCTCTCCACCTGTTGTTCCGGTGAACACTCCAGATCCAAGTGGAACAATTACTGCGCCATTGGCTGGATTTGCCTGCACTGGAGCAGAGCTTATGGTGTATTGTCCTGCTGCTGGAATAGCATCGGTGGTGTAGCTACCAAATTCAGCAAGATCATCAGTTACTTGGATATTACTTAACGCTAATTCACCTGCATTGATAAGGGTAAGGGTAAATGCAACATCATAAGTTCCATCACCATTATTGACCACGGCAGCAGCGGATTTTGCCAGACCGATATGTGGAATTGGTACCGGCGTTGGATCATTCTCTCCCGCTTCGGTTGCATCGTTGTTACCGCTTGGGTCTGGATCGGTGCCATCATCGGATATATCGGTAACCACAGTTGTACTATATGCGCCAGTGCCTTGAGCTGTTACCTGATTTAGATAGGTAGACCCAGGAGTTGGCATAAAGCGGAAGCCAAAATCAACGGTACAGCTAGTACCAGTATCCAGTTCGGTGATGGTTGCCACGATTGGAGCGCCTTCACCATTAAACGCTGCATTTTCAGTGCCGTTGGTGCAGACGCCAACAAAGGCAGGAGCTGATTCAATAGTGTACTGCCCAGCTGTCAGAGTTGCAGCTGCGCCGCCAGCGACAAATGTTCCCAGGTTCGATGGAGCTGTATTCATCGCATCGGTGATGCTGACGCTTTGCAACTCCTCGTTTCCTAGGTTCTCTACCTCTATTCTAAAGGTACCGTTGTAGCTGCCATTGCCATTTACTACCAGACCGGTATTTAATGACTTAGCAACACCTATCGCCGAGTTATGGCTAGTGCTGACTGGCGTTGGATCATTATCATCGGTTGGATCGTTGTTGCCACTTGGGTCAGGATCAGCGCCATCTTGCGATAGATCGGTTACCACTGTTGTCGATAACTCACCTGTTCCTTGGGTAGAACCTTGGTTAGTGTAACCACCGGCAGGAAGAGGGCTGGTTGGTTTGAAGCGCAGGGTAAAATCAATTTCACAAGATGCGGCAATCTCTAGGCGGGTTAGGCTGGCCAGTTGAGGTTGAGCATCGCCAGTGTATCCAGCAGTAAGTGTTCCATTTGCGCAAGCACCGTTAAACGCAGGTGCCGTTTCCACGGTGTATTCACCTTTGTCTAGATCTGCTGTAGTGCCGCCAGCGACATAGGTACCAAAGGCTGGGGCAACGCCAGATAGATCATCGCTGACGCTAACGCTTATTAGTGGTTCGGTACCGCTGTTAGAAACCTGCAATCTAAATGGAACGGTGATGGTGCCATTGGCGTTGGTGGTTTCAACTGCAGTTAGTCTCTTGGTTAGTCCAACTTGTGGAGTAAAGGATACATTGATTGGAGTTGGATCATTTTCACCCGCTTCATTACCTACGCCATCACCATCTGTATCGGGATTTGCGCCATCATCCGATAGATCGGTTATGCCAATGGCGCTAGTGGCTCCAGTAGCTGCTACTGTTGCCTGGTTGCTGAAGTTACCACCAGCTGGTAGCGGAGCTCCAGGGCGGAAACGTATAGTTTGGGTAATGGTACAAGATGAACCACTAGTAAGGGTGGTAATGCTGGCAAGAGATGCAGTTGTATCGCCGTCATAATCTGGGTCAATAGTGCCGTTTGCACAAGCACCAGAGAAGGCAGGAGCTGTTTGAATCGTGTATTGAGTTGCAGTCAAGGTCGCAGCAGCACCGCCAGCGACATAGGTGCCGAACTGGGGTGAGGCACCAGATAGGTCATCGCTGATACCTACAGTATCTAGATCTTCGCCACCGAGATTGGTGACTACAAAACTTAATGCAGCAGTAACTGTTCCATCAGCGTTGGTGGTTGTGCTGCCAACTAATCTTTTCGCTAGGCCAATACGTGGGTATGGAATTGGAGTCGGATCGTTCTCCCCAACCTCATCTGCATCCATATCACCATCGGTATCTGGATCGGTACCATCATCGGAGGTGTCGGTAACTACGCCGGCACTGTAGGCTCCAGTACCTTGGGTAGTAGCTTGGTTGAAATAGTTGCTGCCTGGCTGTGGTACAAAGCGGAACCCATATTCCACAGTACAGCTAGTACCGGTATCCAGTTCGGTGATAGTTGCCACGATTGGAATCCCTTCACCATTAAATGCCGCATTTGCTGTACCGTTGGTGCAGATGCCGACAAATGCTGGTGCCGATTCAATTGTGTATTGTCCGGCTGCAAGAGTTGCACCCGCACCGCCAGCAACAAATGTTCCCAGATTGGATGGGGCGCTGTTCATCGCATCGGTGATGCTGACTGTTTGCAGCTCTTCATTGCCTAAGTTTTCTACCACCAGTCTAAAGGTGCCGCTGTAGCTGCCATTGGTATCGAGTATCTGCCCATTTTGTAATGACTTGGCAATACCGATGGCGGAGCTGTGGCTGGTGCCGACAGGTGTTGGGTCACTATTATCGGTTGGATCGTTGTTGCTATCTGGATCAGGGTCGACACCGTTTTGTGATAGATCGGTTACCACGGTAGTAGATAGTTCCCCGGTTGCCTGGGTTGATCCTTGGTTGCTGTAACCTCCACCAGGTAGTGGGCTGGTTGGCTTAAAACGCAGAGTGAAATCGATCTCACAGGATGCGGCGATCTCTAAGCGGGTTAGGCTGGCGAGTTCATCTTGAGTGTCACCATCGTATGCAGCGGTTAGGGTTCCGGTTGCACAAGCACCATTGAATGCCGGTGCGGTCTCGATGGTGTATTCACCCTTATCTAGAGTTGCACCTGCGCCACCAGCGACATAGGTGCCAAAGGCGGGGGCAACACCGGCTAGGGTGTCACTAATCGAGACGGTTATCAGTGGTTCGGTACCGCTGTTGGATACCGCCAGGCGGAATGGAACGGTAACCGTACCGTTGGCATTTATGGTTTCTGCTGTAGTTTTGGTTTTGGTTAGTCCGACCTGCGGAGTGAAGGTGACATTGACCGGAGTTGGATCGTTTTCACCCGGCTCATTACCTACGCCGTCGTTGTCGCTGTCTGGGTCTGTACCATCATCCGATAGATCGGTTATATCGATGGCACTACTCGCTCCAGTAGCTGCTACACCTGCTTGGTTGGTGAAGTTGCCACCAGCTGGTAGCGGAGTTCCTGGGCGGAAGCGCAGGGTCATGGTGATGGTGCAGGATGAACCGCTGCTTAGGGTGGTGATGCTGGCAATAGCTGTATCGCCATCACCATTATAGGCAGGGTTGGCCGTGCCACCAGCGCAGGCGCCGGAGAAGGCAGGTGCGGTCTGAATCGTATATTCAGTTGCTGCTAGTGTTGCAGCAGTACCGCCAGCTACATAGCTACCGAACTGAGGTGAGGCACCGGATAGGTCATCGCTGATCCCCACGCTGTTTAAAGTTTCGCCGCCAAGATTGGTTACCACAAAACTAAATGGCACTAATACGCTACCATCGGCATTGGTGGTTGTACTGCCAACTAGGCGTTTCGCTAGACCGATTCTAGGGTATGGGATTGGGGTCGCATCGTTTTCCCCTGCCTCGGTTGCATCGTCATTGCCGCTTGGGTCTGGATTGGTACCATTGTCGGATTGGTCTGTAGCTACAGTGGTGCTATAGGCTCCAGTACCTTGAGTTGTGGCTTGATTAAGATAGCTGACACCAGGCTCTGGTACAAAGCGGAAGTCAAATTCTACGGTACAGATGGCACCAATCGCCATCTCAGTAATGGTTGCTACCACAGGGGTACCTTCACCATTAAATGCCGCATTTGCGCTGCCGTTGGTACAAGCACCATCAAAGGCAGGTGCGGATTCAATCGTATATTGCCCAGCTGCAAGGGTTGCACCCGCGCCGCCGGCAACATAAATTCCCAGATTTGAAGGAGCGGTATCCATCGCATCGCTAACACTTACAGTTTGTAACTCTTCATTACCTAGATTCTCAACCACTAGGCTAAAGGTACCGCTGTAGCTACCATTGGCGTCGATGATTAAGCCATTTTGCAATGCTTTGGCGATACCGATAGATGCAGTATGGCCTGGGCTGACTGGGGTTGGATCATTGTCATCGGTTGGATCGCCATTGCCGCCTGGGTCAGGGTCGATACCGTTTTGGGAGATATCGGTTACCGGAGCACCGCCAGAAAACTCACCAGTTCCCTGGGTTGATCCACTGTTGCTGTAACCTCCACCAGGAAGAGGGCTGGTTGGTCTAAAACGCAGGGTGAAATCTATTTCACAAGAGCCGAGAACTTCTAGTCGAGTCAGGCTTGCCAGCTGATCTTGGGCATCACCAGTGTATGCAGCAGTTAGGGTTCCTGTGGCACAGACCCCATTAAATGCTGGAGCGGTTTGAATAGTGTATTCACCTCTATCCAGGGATGCACCAGCGCCACCGGCAACATAGGTGCCAAAAGCTGGGGCTACGCCTGCCAGGTTGTCAGTAACGGTTAGGGTGATTAGCGGTTCGGTACCACTGTTGAGCACCTTAAGACGGAATGGCGCGTTGACCGTTCCATCGGCATTGATGCTTTGTGCAACCGAGAAGGTCTTGGTTAGAGAGATCTCTGGGGTAAAAGAGGTACCGATTGGAGTTGGATCATTCTCACCCGCTTCATTACCAACACCGTCACCATCGGTGTCTGGGTTTAGGCCATCATCGGAAAGATCTGTTACTGCAATACTACTTTCATCTCCGGTTGCTGCAACGCTTGCCTGGTTGGTGAAATTGCCGCCGCCAGGAAGAGGGGCTGCTGGGCGGAAGCGCATGGTAAAGATGATAGTACAGGAAGAGCCGCTGGCAAAGCCGGCAATGCTAGCAACTGATGGTGTTGCATCACCGTCATACCCTGGTGTTAGTGTGCCGCCTGCACAGGCGCCAGAGAATGCTGGTGTGGTTTCAATGGTATATTCGGCTGCAGCCAGTGTTGCTCCAGCACCGCCAGCGACATAGGTGCCAAACTGGGGTGAAGCGCCGGATAGGTCATCGGTAATTGCTGAGACGGTTAAATCTTCACCACCGAGGTTGGTGACCACAAAGCTAAATGGTACCGTCACCGTGCCATTGGCATTAGTGGTGCTGCTGCCTACAACGCGTTTTGCCAGGCCAATACGTGGATATGGGACTGGTGTCGCATCGTTCTCGCCCGCCTCGTCGGCATCGTCATCACCATCCGGATCTGGATTGGCTCCATTGTCGGATTGGTCGGTAACTAGCGCTGTACTATATACACCGGTTCCCTGCGCGGTAGCGCGGTTAAGATAACTGGTGCTCGCCTGTGGCATGAAGCGGAAATCATAATCTATGCTACAGCTGGTTTCGGTATCCATCTCAGTGATGGTGGCAACCACAGCATCGCCGCTACCATTAAATGCCGCATTTGCTGTGCCATTGGTACAGGCGCTATTAAAGGCTGGAGCTGATTCAATCGTATATTGCCCTGCTGCAAGGGATGGACCTGCGACATATGTTCCCAGATTAGATGGGGCGGTATTCATCGCATCGCTGACGCTGACCGTTGCCAGTTCCTCGTTGCCTAAATTCTCCACTATGATGCGGAAGGTGCCGCTATAGGTATTATTACCATTGACGGTCAGGCTTCCCTGTAGTGCCTTGGCAACCCCGATAGATGCGGTGTGATTGGTGGTGACCGGGGTAGGGTCGTTGTCATCGGTTGGATCATCATTGTTATTTGGATCTGGATCGATACCGTTTTGGGATATATCGGTTACCGGAGCGCCGCCAGAGAACTCACCAGTTCCCTGAGTTGATGCACTGTTGCTATAACCACCGCCAGGAAGAGGGCTGGTTGGCAAAAAGCGTAGGGTGAAGTCGATCTCACAGGAGTCGAGAACCTCGAGTCGAGTCAAACTTGCCAGCTGATCCTGGGCATCGCCAGTGTATGCAGCGGTTAAAGTACCAGTGGCACAAGCTCCATTAAATGTCGGAGCGGTTTGGATAGTGTATTGTCCTCTGCTTAGGGTTGCACCTGAGCCGCCGGCAACATAAGTGCCAAAGCTTGGGGCGACACCGGCTAGATTGTCGGTGACGGTCAGAGTGATTAACGGTTCGGTTCCACTGTTTAATACTTTTACGCGGAATGGTGCATTGATCGAACCATCGGCATTGATGCTTTGTGCGGTTGAGAAGGTCTTAGTCAGTGCGATCTGCTTAGTGAATGTGGTATTTACTGGGGTTGGGTCGTTTTCACCCGCCTCATTACCAATACCGTCACCATCGGTATCTGGCGATACCCCATCATCCGAAAGATCGGTGATGTCGATAGCACTAACAGCTCCTGTCGCTGCAACAGATGCCTGGTTGGTAAAGTTATTTCCAGCCGGAAGCGGGGCGCCAGGGCGGAAACGGATAGTAGTAAGTATGGTGCAAGATGCACCACTGGCAAAACCAGTGATGCTGGCAAGAGATGGAGTGCCATCACCGTTATATCCTGGAGTCAGTGTTCCCCCACTACATGCGCCAGAGAAAGTCGGGGCAGTATTGATGGTATATTCGACTGCTGCTAATGTTGCCCCTGATCCACCAGCTACATAGCTGCCAAATTGTGGCGAAGCGCCAGAAAGATCATCGGAGATAACAACTGAGTTTAAGTTCTCACCGCCCAGGTTGGTGACCACAAAACTAAATGGCACGGTTACCGTACCGTCGTTATTAGTGGTAGAGCTACCAACTACACGCTTGGCCAAACCAATTCTAGGGTATGAGATTGGGGTTGGGTCATTTTCCCCTGCTTCATCAGGATCATCGTCACCATCTGGATCTGGATCGGTTCCGTTGTCCGAGGTGTCAGAAGCGGCGCCAGTGGTATAGTCTCCGATTGCTGAAATGCTAGCTTGATTCTCATAGATGGTTGAAGCTAGTGGCATAAATCGAAAGGTAAAATCGATAGTGCATGATCCAGCAATCGCTAGTGAGGCGAATGATGCCACGGCAACGGTTCCATTACCGTCAAAACTGTTATTTAAACCGCCGCAAGTACCGCTTGGTGCGGCCTCAATTGTATATTCTCCTGGGGATAAATTTGGACCAGAAACATAGGTACCAAATCTTGGAGCAGCACCGGCCAGAGTATCGGTGATAGCAATTGTATTTAGCGGTTCATCACCAAGATTTTCTATGGTTAAACGGATAGGAACAGTGATGCTTTCATTGGCTTCAACTGTGATGCCGCCCTGAATGGTTTTGGCAATACCGATAGCAGGGGTGTAGGAGGGTGATATTGGGGTTGGATCGTTTTCTCCAGCCTCGTCAGGATCACCATCATTATCTGGATCCGGGTTGCTGCCGCTATCGGATGTATCGTTTGGCGCTTGTCCTGATAGATCGCCGGTACCTGTGATTGATGCTTGGTTTTCGTAGGTGCCGCCAGATGATTGCGCTGCTGGTAATGGCGCAGTTGGTCGGGCGCGCACGGCAAAATCTAAGGTACAAGAGGTGGTGCTAGCTAAGGATACAACGGTAGCTACAGTTGTATCACCATTGCCGTTAAAGGCAGCGTTGGTACCGCCACATCCACCTGATGGAGCTGTTTGAATCGTGTATTCACCAGTACTAAGGCTGGCGCCAGAGCCACCGGCTACATAGGCGCCAAAGGCTGGGGCGCCACCATTAAGTATATCGGTCACAACTATGTTATTAATCTGTTCTAGACTGAAGTTTTCAATATTTAAGCGGAAGTTGGTTAAGAATGTTCCATCCGCCTGAATAGTTGGCCCACTTTGCACCCGCTTGGCGATACCGATACGCGCAACTGGCACCTCGGCAAATAGATAACCGGTTACTGCTGTATTTGCAGCTAATGTGATATCAGATATCTCATCATTAACCGATGCATCATCGCCATTACCGTTAGTTGCGGTATCGTCACCATCAGTTAGATAACTCTCGGACACAACCCCTTCGACAATGGTATAACCGCTGCCATTACTCTCTGGAAGACCGGTAAAGGCAAAGTCACCATTGCCATCTGTGGTTGTTGTTTCGCTAACAGCAGCACTGTCGAAGCTGGTTCCTGTAAGAGTGATGGTGATCCCTGAGATGCCAGTATCACCAGCAGTTACTAAGCCATTGTCATTGAAATCACGAAAAACCTTACCAGCAATGGAGGATGAATTTACCCCAACATCACCGCTATTGCTGTTGTTGTCTAGATCAACATCGAGAGAGCTGGTGGTAACGCTGGCGGTATTGGTGAAGGTTTGTGGCATCGTGGTTACCTTGACCAGCTGTACCGGAACGGTGATATCCACCTCGGTATTGGTGACCACGGTTCCCAGAGAACAGGTAAACGATGTGTCGCCAGCACCACCAGTACAGGTGGAGATAGTGACGCTACCACTGTCTGGATTTTCAACCGTTGGTGCCCCGGTTAGCTCCATGTCGGTTGGTAGGGTATCTGTAACCTCTACATTATCGGCTTCTGATAACCCTGCCCCAGTTAAATTTTTGATCTTGATGGTGTAAGTGAAGTTATCACGCAGGTTGACAGAAGCTGGAGAAGCAACCTTGCTGGTAACCTCCATATCCGCCTTGGTGCGCACAGTTGTCAGCTCATTAACGCTATTGTTGGCAGCACTCTCAAACCCTAGGCCAGTTTCATCTGATTCGACCGTGGCAGTATTGGTATATACCCCTTTCACCTTACCCTGCAGGGTGATGGTGACGGTTTCTTGCGCGCTGCTGGCTAGATAACCAAGTAGACACTCTACATCGGCACCGCTATCATCTCCACTGGCGGGTTGTGTCGGGCAGGATCCACTACTGCTGGTGGCGGAAACAAAGCTTAAGCCGGTTGCAGGTAGAGTATCGGTGACGATTACATTCTCGGCAGCAGATGGGCCGGAGTTGGTTACAGTGATGGTGTAAACAGTTTGGTCACCAACGGCAACCGGATCGACCGAGTCATCTTTATTTAGTACCAGATCCAGGGAAGGAACGATTATCCCAACATCTATGCTGTCGGAGTTATTGGCATTAACCGTGTTTGCTGGCCCATCGGTCTCCAGGGTGGTGGTGATCGCGCTGGCATTGTTGGTTATGTTGTTGCCACGAGTTACCGTATTTGGGCGCACGATGATGGTTACGGTTTGTTGCGAACCGTTGTTGATATTGCCAATGGCACAGATGACAGAGTCGTTACCGCCGGTGGTTGTGGTTTCAGCGGTAGGGGTTGTGCCACATGTCCCTGTAGATGGGGTGGCGGAGACAAAGGTTACGTTGTGCGGCAGGGTGTCGGTCATAGAGACGCCTTCGGCACGGCTTGGACCGTTATTGGATACGGTTACCACATAGGTCAGATTTTGTCCGGCGGCAACACTAGATGGAGTTGCTGCCTTGGCAACGGCAATATCTGCCCGTGGTGTCACGGTATTGGCGGCGGTGGCAGAGTCATTGCTGTGATCCGGATCGGCAGTACCATTGGAGATCACATTGGCGGTATTACTGCGCGCTCCACCATTACCACCAGGGCGAACACGCACAGTTACCACCGGGCAATCAACGCTAGCGGTACACACCGGGATAGATGTATAAACACAGCTCAGGCTGCGTCCAGTTGAACCACTGGCAGAATCATTACAGCTATCAAGAGTAGCGGTTCCATTGGCAGTCACCGCATCGATATAACCGGCACCAGTTGCGCCAACCGAGTTGTTTATCAGGCTAGAAAAGATATCAGTAAGGCGTACATCTGCTGAAATGGTGGGACCGTCGTTTACCACCTCAAGGGTGTAGGTGAGGATATCACCAGCCAGAACAGTTGCTGGATCGACAGTTTTTAGAACTCTTACATCGGCAGAATCAAGGTTTACACTAGATGCCACCTGGTAAGTATCCAGGTCTCCATCATTACAATTTCCTAGATTACAGTCGGGGGTAGTTACAGTGGCGCTATTGATAAAGTTACCATCGGTAGCGGTCTCTGCCGTCATGATTACTGATGGACTGGTAGCTCCAGCCGCTAATTGTGAGCCAGAGGTATAGGTGCGGCTACAGGTGATGGTAGCTGGCCCAACCACTGGTGCTGCCGGTGCACAGGACCAACCATTGAGGGTATAACTGTTTACCGTCATATTGACTGGAATATTGTCGGTGATAGTTGCTGTGCCGTAGAATCCAGTGGTTCCGGTGTTATTCACATTTACATAAAAATCGAACTCAACCCCCGTTACCACCAAAGCCGGGCTAGGGCCGGTTTTACCAATTCCCAGATTAACGGTTGGGTCGAGCAGGTTTACGCCGCCATCGGTGGCAGTGTTGTTGCCCGCGACAGGGTCTGTAGATGTGGTTGCTATGGTTGTGCTGTTGATAACATTATTGCCAGATGTTGCAACGGTAACCGGGATGGTGATATTACCAATTGCCTGGTTGTACCCAGTTCCTGCGCCACCTAAGGCACGGGTACAGGTTACATCTTGCCCAGACAGGCCACAGCTCCAACCATTTTGGGAAGCCAGAAAACTACCAGAATCGATGGTGTAATTTACCGGTATGGAATCGGTTACAGTAAGATCTGCTGGGTTATCGCCTGAATAACTTGGGCTTAAGACGAAATTGAAATCAGTTCCAACCAATATTGATCCACCAACACTGCGGGATTTAGTGATTTTTACATCGCTGCCACCAGTGACTGTGGTATTAACGGTACTACTGTTGTCTGAGGTGTCTGGGTCATTTGGGGTTCCAAATGGAGCCGATGGCTGTATACCTACGGATGCAGCATTGGTTAGGGTGGAAGAACCAGCTGCTGTTATCACCCCAGAAACAGGTCCAATATTTAGAGTGTCACCATTAGCTATCGGGCCAGCAATATCACAGATGATGGTGCCGCCACTATCGGTACACTCGGATGGGAGGCTAATCAGGCTGAAACCTGCAGGTATCGGATCTTGAATGCGTAATAGGGTAGCTGAGTCCGGACCATTATTGGTGATGGCAAAGCTGTAGGTCAGAGCAGAACCGGAAGGGGCATTTAAAGTAGATGCGCTTTTCACCAGGGCGACATTTGCCCCTTTGTTTATTGTAGTGGTTTCATCATCGGTATTATTAGCCGGAGTGTCATCTACCCCAGCGCCACTGGTTTCAGCCAAGGCTCCAACAGTAACTATTCCTTGGGATGATGTTAGTAGTTGGATTGCGACGGTTTTTTCTTCGTTGGTGGGGAACCCGGCAAGAGCGCCGAAATCACAGGTAAGGACGTTTCCAGCGGGGCCAGTACAAGTAACTCCATCACCACTGCTATCGCTAACATAGGATGTAGTTGCTGGAATTGTAACTGTCAGGGTCGTAGTAGGTGAATCTGTATTGCCATTATTGGAGACGCTGATGGTGTAGGTAACCACTCCGCCAGCGGAGACAGGGTCGGGTGAGTCGCTGTGGTTTACTACCAGATCCACACCTGCATGGGCGAGACTGGTGATAAACATCATCCCAGTGAAAATGGATAGAAGAGGTGTAGAGCGTTTTAGTAAATTGAATAATTTACATTTCATATTTATGACCCGTGGTTAGTAATGTTTTTTCAGGGGGGGATTATCGTGAAATCCTTCCTAAAAAGATGTGACGTCGTTCAAAGGATCTGTTTTTGTTCAGGTGTGTCTTTAAAATATAGGTGTTAGAATTTGATTTAACAAGCTTTTGATGGCCTGTTGTTACAGCGGTTTTGGGGTGGATAAAGTGTTTTTTATTATTGTTAGTGTGGTCGATAACAAAGATTTTTCCCAGCTGCTAATTCGGTGTTTTGTATAGTAAGTGACTAGAGTATTTGATAGTGATGTTATTGCGGATAAAACTTGGCAGTATTGATTATAGTGCTGGAGTTTGAATTTCTTGCGTCATATAGCTCTATTCGAGCGGACGTTGGATAACTTTAGATATCGCTTTTGCAATAGAACTAAATTAGCATGCTTATTTGCACAAGATGTTGAAATTAAACAACTATTTGAATTTAGGTAGCAACTCGCGCTCAAGTTTAAGCGGCAGGTGATATTTGATGCCGATATCCTTGCGGCAAAGCCAGATCTCATCCTCTTTTATCACGGCTTCAAGGTTGAGTAGTTCTTTGGGGGAAGATGTGATGATCTGCACTGGGGTTGTTTTCTGGTCTTTTAGGTCATCAACCAATAGGTAACTTACTTTTTCGCTGAAAGCGTTTTTCCATGACCTGAACATTGCCTGGACTTTTTTTGGTGACATCTGTGGGTCGGTTTGCCATGCATCATCACCTTTAGTGATGCGGAATTTTGGAGTTTGTATCGCTTCAATAAAACTGCTGTCTGGAAGGATTAGGCGGTTAGCATATACAGGATACCCCAACAAAAGAAAGTGGGAAAAGGTATCGTCAATCAGATGAACTTCATCATCATAAAGCACATAGAGCTTATTGGATAGAGGGTCAAATCCGCCAACTACAAAGCGGTGTTCATTGAGGCGTACTACCCGTCTTGCCGGCTTTAGCCCGAGAGATTCTAAACTGCTTACGTCATCAGCATCGTACTTACTATGGCTTTCAGCGCTTAGAATATCCATGACGCGATCAATTGGAGTTAGATCGGCTTTGCTGTTTACTGGTTTGGTTAGTTCCCACCTATCTTTTTCGATTTTGCGCAGCTCAATCTTATCATGTCCTTTGGTGAGGATCTGAATATGGTTGATAGAGTTTGGATCGATATCGGAGATCTGTGTAGTAGATGTTTTTTCTAGTCGCTCTTGTTCTTCACGGTAGGCATTGGAGGCATATATGGTTATCCCGGCAATCATACAGGCGATAAGGAGGTTAGCCATCATCCGGTTTTTCATCGTAACTACCTTCTCTTGCGAATAATATGAATTATGATGCCAGTTAATAATAGCAGTATTGGCAGGAGAATTTTAAAGCCAATTTCAAAGATAGCAGCACTGTATACAGTCAGGTTTAGCTTTTTATCAGCGGTAGTGCGTGGCGGTATAGAAACGAAATCATCATCATTGGTTAACCAATTTATGATCCCAAATCCCAGGTTAAGATTTGAGCCATTACCAATATATTGATTGGAGAGGAAATCTCCATCGCCAGCAATAAAGATGCGCTGTTCATTATTGGAAGATTGAGCCTGTTTGCTCAGCGCAACCCCTAAAGTTAATGGGCCAATGGTTTTCAGCTCTTGTAGTTGATCTAAACTAGTGATTTTAACATTTTGCGGTACGGTCCAGCTTTGGGGTAAGGTCTGGATAATCTTGGTAACCTTATAATCACCGACTGAATCAGGAACTTTGATGGCTGCTGATTTCGGGAATATTGTTACGTTGCTGAGATTGCTAGTTATATGGTGTTCTGGAAACTTTGGCGCAACGGCAAAAGTGTTATCTTGAATTTTATAGAGCAACTCAGCGTTAGGATCGCGTACCGTACCAGATAAATATTCAATTCCAAGAGGCTGGATTAAAGAAGCGATACTGGCGTATGCATTTGGCTCTGCAAGTAAGAATGCATTGCCACCACCGGCTATATAATTATCAATTATCGATATCTCTTTTGCAGATAGCTTAGTTTGAGGGCTGGCAATAACCAAAGCTGCAGTATTATCCGGGATGAAAGGGCTGGTTTTTAGATCAATATTTTGTACCTTGAAGCCATGCTGAGTAAGTTTGTCACCCAGTACCCCCCAGTCAAAATTGGCCTTGCCGTTGATATGACGCTCACCATGGCCTTGTAAAAATACCAGCCAACGGTTTTCAGTGCGAGCAAGATAGCGCAGCACATTAGTTATCTCTTGCTCTTGCGGAATCTTGGCATGAGCTGATTTCCCATGATACTTAATCATTAGCTCACCAATCTGAGTTATCTCGTTGGCACGCACTTCGTCTGGAGAAAGCTCAGTGTTAACAAAACGCAATTCGATGTTGCGTTTATATTGGTGATAGCGGGAGGTTATATCTTTTATTATTTGGCGTATCTCCTGCGAGTTATCGACATATGCAGTGATAATGATCTTATCCGGCATCAGGCGTAACACGCCCTGGCTGTGTTGAGATAAAGTATTGCTTCCAGCCTGTGTTAGATCTACGCGCTTATTATATTTGATGCTAAACCATGCGATTAGAGCTAGAAGAGTTATAAATAACAGGGTAAAAATTAGGTTTTCCAGGCGAAGTGCAAAGCGGGTCTTTTTATTAATCTTCATATCATCTCTCCGTTAGTGTCTCAGTCTTTCGGCGTCAAAACGGCGGATAGTTAATACTAGAAAGAATGCGGTAAATAAGAGGAAGTAGCAGACATCAACACTCTGCATTACACCCATCACCATCGGGCCAAAGTGGTTCGGTACCGATAGATAGGAGAATATTGCAACGGCGTATTCAGATGATTCTCCACTCCAGTCTATTTTCCACAGGATCATTAGTAGTCCAAGTGTAACCATAGCAGCAGTTGCTGGGCTCTTGGTTAAGGAGGAGAAATAGATTCCTGCTGCAGACCATGCTGCAATCAACAGGGTTAAGCCCATAAGGCCAGATAATATCTTGCCAATATCTAAACTTGTCCCTATCTCTAGGGTGAACAGCATGAGAGCAAGCTGCAGAACGATTAACATGCTAAAACCAAAGATCCCCAGAAACTTGCCTAAAACCATTTCGGTTATCGATAAAGGGGCTGAGCGTAGTAATGTGAGGGACTGATTGCGCCGTTCCATGCTAAATGAGTGCATGGTTATTATTGGTATCATAATCAGCAGCAGTTCAGCAACGTGAGAGATGATATAGATTCCAACTAGGTCGGTAACTCCAGGAGGGTTGGTTAATTTTACTAATGTAGGTTGGTAATCGAAGATATAATCAGCGATTCTGGCAATATACTGAAAGGATATTATCCCTTGCGCAGCAGCAAGAATAATCCAGCCTAGCGGGGATATGAAGAAATTTTTGAATTCACGCAGCGCAATAATTTTAATCTTCATTATTGTTCTCCGTTTGATTCGGTTCGTCTAGATTATCTTCCAATTGTCCAGAGCCTATATCTGAGCAAACATAGTTAGTAAAGATATTTTCCAGAGATGGTTGGATCGAGCGTAACTCCTCTAAACCCCAGTTATTTTCCACAGCAGCAAGCGTCAGCTTGGGTTTGAATTCATAATCAAACTCAGGGGAAAAGATAAAGTGGTGCTTGGATTTTTGCATCACCTCAATATTATCAAACAGTTGTTTAAGCTGGGTGATAGTTGGTGGCGCAGTAAAACTGACAGCTACTTCGGGAGAGTTGCTCAGAGGTAAGTTCGACTCAAATACTAGTTTTCCACCATTCATTATCAGGATGCGATTACATATCTCTTCCACTTCAGGCAGGATGTGGGTAGAGATGATTATGCCGCACTCTTTGCCGAGGTTTGAAATAAGTTCACGAATTTCAATAATCTGATTCGGATCAAGGCCCACTGTAGGCTCATCAAGGATAATGACTTGTGGTGAGTGAATTATTGCTTGGGCAATGCCAACCCGCTGCTGAAATCCTTTGGAAAGATTGCCAATTAGTTTTTTACTAACATCTTGAATGTTGCAACGATGTAAGGCCCTTTCAACTGCATACTTAACATCTACTTTATTTATATCATGGATGTTTGCGCAATAAGTTAAATATTCGGTTACGGTTAATTGAGGGTAAAGCGGAGGTACTTCTGGAAGATATCCAATTTTGGATTTGGCAATTTTGGGGTTTTCTAAAAGATCGGTGCCGCAGATGCTTATGGATCCTGAATGTGGTGCAAGGTTCCCGGTGAGAATACTCATGGTTGTAGTCTTACCAGCACCATTTGGTCCAAGAAAACCCAAAACCTCCCCTTGCTTTAAAGAGAAATTAATTGAGTCAACAGCGACTAGGTTGCCGTAAACCCTGGAAATTCCATTTGCTGAGATTAACTGAGCTTCATCCATGTTAATTATTGTTATCTTAGTAAGTTAACCCAAGAGAGTACATCCCGCTGTTGTCGCAGTCAAATGTACTTGGCTTGATAGGACAATGGCACAGCATCGAGACTGGTTATTTATACTGAAATAACGATTTGATTTTTAAATAGCGAAAGTGCAAAAATAAAAAAGCCTGCCGCATTGCTGAGGCAGGCTTTTAAATTCTATTCTTACAAGCTACTTGATCTTGCCTTCTTTAAACATTACATGTTTACGAACAACAGGGTCAAAGCTTTTTAGCTCAAGCTTTTCTGGCATGGTACGTTTGTTTTTAGTAGTGGTATAAAAATAACCAGTACCAGCCGAAGAATTCATTCTTATTTTATCGCGCATCTTCTAGCTCCTTATACTTTTTCGCCGCGAGAGCGGATTGATTTTAACACTTCATCTATGCCGAGTTTATCGATAACTCTAATACCATTCGCAGAAACACGTAGGCGAATATACTTGTTTTCAGACTCAACCCAAAAGCGATGCTGATGCAAGTTTGGTAGAAAACGGCGTTTAGTTCTGTTCTTTGCGTGTGAAACATTATTACCAGTAATCGGCTTTTTACCAGTGACTTGACAAACCTTAGCCATCTTATGGCCTCCTAAAACTATTATTTAGCGAATTCAAATTCATACAGAGCGCGACTTTATACCAAATAATATCTTAAAATTCAACAACAAAAGGCTTTTAAATTAGCTTCGCATGGCAATAAAAGCTGTAACAGTATGTATTTGTTGTTAAAAATTAAATTTTGCTAAATCGCTCCATGTTGTGCAAATGAGTATGCATCACCCTCACCAATAATTATATGATCCAACACATTTATATCAACTTGAAGGAAGATTTTTTTCAGTTTTGCAGTTATTTCTATATCATCCTGACTGGGTGTGGTGTCTCCAGATGGATGGTTGTGTGCCAGGATAATAGCAGCAGCATTTTCTTTGAGAGCTTCAATCATAATAGCGCGAGGATAGATGGTGGTACTATCGATACTTCCTTCGCTTATTGTTTTGTAATTTATGATGTGGTTTTTACTGTCGAGAAATATGCAAGAGAAGACCTCTTTAGCTTGATTTCTTAGTTTATAGGTTAGATACCTGATTGTTTCTAGCGGTGATTGTAGTAGGTCGCGCTGTTTAATATTTTCCAGCAGATGCCTGCGCCCCATCTCAATTACTGCCTGTAGCTGGGCAAACTTTGCTGGGCCAAGCCCTTTATAAGAGCAGAATTGATCTATCTCCGCCTCTAATATGTTGCGCAGTCCGCCAAAGTGATCAATCAGATCGCGAGCAAGATCAACCGCTGTTTTTCCATGAATTCCGGTGCGTAGAAATATTGCTAATAGCTCAGCATCTGAAAGAGCGTTGGAACCCAGTGATAAAAGCTTTTCACGCGGCCTTTCCCCTTCTGGCCAATCAGTAATTGCCATGTTTTTCCCCATATGATTCTTTATTTGTTTATGTTTGATATTTAGTCGTTATGTTATCAAACCTGAAATTTCAGGCAAGCCCGCGTCTTTTTCTATTGATTTGCTGATTTTTCTATAGTATCAAACTTGGTATCTAGAAAAAGGCAGTGTAGAATTTATGCTCCTATGGAATTTTTGTACAAATTATGAATGAGCTAAGCGGTAAAAAGGTATTGCTCGGTATATCCGGTGGTATCGCAGCATATAAAAGCATTGAACTGATAAGGCGGTTAAACGATAGCGGAACTGAGGTTCGGGTGGTTATGACCGCAGCTGCAACAGAGTTTGTTACCCCCCTTACCTTTGAGGCAATTTCTGGCAATCCCGTACATGTAGATATGTTTGGTCCACGTATCAAATCAGCTATTGAGCACGTTGAGCTGGCTCGTTGGGCTGATTTGATAGTTATTGCACCTGCTACAGCAAATACTATCGCTAAACTAACCCATGGGATTGCTGACGATCTGCTTTCTACTGTTTGCCTTGCGCTTACCGATATCGATCTGGCAATAGTCCCCGCAATGAATCTGGGGATGTGGAAAAACCCCGCGACGCAAGCTAATCTAAGCGTTCTTAAAGAGAGGGACGTTAAGATCTGGGGGCCAGCTGAAGGCTTCCAAGCTTGCGGTGAAATTGGCTCGGGAAGAATGGTTGAGGCTGCTGAAATAGCGGATTATGTGCGTGAATATTTTGCTCCTGCTCAGATAACAGCGGATTTAAAAGTAGTTATAACTGCTGGCCCAACCCGAGAGCCCATAGATCCAGTACGTTTTATTACTAATCGTAGTTCGGGAAAGATGGGTTATGAAGTGGCTGCAGCATGTGTTGAACGAGGAGCTAAGGTAGTATTAGTAAGTGGCCCAGTTTCTATTCCAGCTCCAAGTGGGGTTGATTGTATCGAGGTTGAAACCGCGCAAGAGATGCATGATATGGTGTTTGCAAATATTGTTGATGCAGATGTTTTTATAGCTACCGCAGCAGTGGCAGATTATCGAATTGCTACCCCTGAGGAGCAGAAGATCAAAAAGTCTGCTGAGCAACTTTCAATAGACCTGATTAAAAATCCAGATATCCTGGCTGATGTTGCGGCGATGGTAGAGCCACCGTTTACGGTTGGATTTGCAGCAGAGACCAATGATTTAGAAATTTATGCTAAAGGTAAATTAAAGAATAAGAAGTTGAATATGATTGCTGCCAACTTAGTCGGAGTTAGTGGAACTGGTTTTGATAGTGATAATAATCAATTGCATATTTATTGGGATAATGGCGATAAGGTATTGCCACTTATGAGTAAAGCTAAACTGGCTCGAGAGTTGGTTGCTGTAATAATGGAACGCTACAATGCTTAAAGATGTAAAAATAAAAATACTTGATAAGAGAATTGGTGCTGAATTTGAGATGCCTGATTATGCATCTGATGGAGCGGCAGGGTTAGATTTACGCGCATGTATAGATGCTCCGCTAGTACTGATGCCTGGAGATACTAGTTTGATTCCTGGCGGGATAGCAATCCATATGGAAGACAAGGAGTTGGCAGCGGTGATTTTGCCAAGGTCTGGTCTAGGGCATAAGCATGGAATAGTGCTGGGAAACTTGGTGGGTCTTATAGATTCTGATTATCAGGGGCAGGTATTTATATCTTGCTGGAATCGTGGTGAAGAGGAATTTACCATACACCCGGGTGATAGGATTGCGCAGATGGTATTTGTTCCAGTAGTACATGCTAAATTTGAGATAGTTGATGATTTTGCAGAGACTAAACGTGGAACTGGTGGTTTTGGACATACAGGAAAACAGTAGTAAAAATAGATTGCACAAGAGATAAAACTATCAAGGGAAGTTAAGGATGGCGATTAAGTTTAATGTAGGGAATAAAAAGGGAAAAGGCAAAGGGGCAAGCCCGTTTAGCCATGATACTCGTGGTGTGAATCTATATGCCGTTTCAATGCAGATTATAATTTTTGTGGCGCTTGTTGCTGGGGCGTGCGCCTATCTTTTGATGGCTATAGAGCATGATGCGCGTCACGAAGAGCGGATGAAGTATCAACAGCTAATAGTGAAAGATATTGGCAGTAAGGTGCGACAAGCGCTAGATAATACTCAGGATGTGATGAAGTCTCTGGCACAAGATCCTGATCTTATTGCTGCATATAGTGATGAGAATCAGATTAAGTTTCAGCAAGAAAAGATGAAGAATTTTTTCCCTGAAGCATTACGGGTGATGTTGGTCAAGGCTGGGGATGAAAAGCCACTGCTGGATCTAGATCCACCTCTAGGCTATAGAGTTGTTGAGATGATGAAGCAATCTGCTCAGGAGCAGGCTGATTCAAGGCTTGAATTGCTATACCCTGGTGGCCCTAAAGAGAATGTCAACTATGTTCAGCCAGTTATCAATGCTGAGACTGAAGGTGCTGTTGGTTATATCCTGGTAACCTTTAAACGCAGGCTGATGAATGGCATTTTGATGGGGCAGGATCTTTCTAGTGGTTATGCTGAGATCGCTTATGTTGGTGGGCAGAGAGTAGTAGTTGCGAAAAAAGGTGATGCATCTTTACTCAATAGTGAGAATAAAGGATCAAAAATATCCGTATTTAATAAACCATTTGAAGTGATATTTGTAATTGAGAAAGATCCTGGAGTTATGGGTGGCGTTGATATAATCATAATTGCTGGGGTAGCTGTCGGCTTTATGATCTTACTTTCAATAGCTGCTTTTATACCGATTAATATGGTGCGTAGAGCAACCCTTAAGGATGGGGCAACGGTAATAAATTTGATTGAAGACATCAAAGAATCGCGAATGAAGGGGAGCTATAATCTTGAGTTGCACCCTCTGCGTGGGTGTATGATTAAGATGATGGACTTGGGGCACGAAATTGTATCTAAGGGCGTTACAGATAAATTTAGGTCTAAGGGGATAAAATCAGTTGAGTCTGAACCGGAAGCAGCAGA
Organism: Gammaproteobacteria bacterium; assembly: GCA_033852155.1. Lineage (GTDB taxonomy): Bacteria > Pseudomonadota > Gammaproteobacteria > QZLD01 > QZLD01 > QZLE01. The sequence continues at coordinate 416,756 of JAWSVA010000003.1, forward strand.
ACCAACAGATGAGGATATCGCAGCCGCACAGCAAGAGATTACTGCACAGGCGGAAGCTGCACACACAACATATCAGCCACTCGATACTATCCCGAGTATAGAAACAGAGCTTATTGAACCAAGTGAAGTAGAAAATTTTGTGAAAGAGCACTCTCTTACATTTAACCGTAGTGGAGGCGATGAAGAGAATCAATTTGATCTGCTGGAAGGGGCGGATGAAAGTGAGTCTTCTCTAGATATTCAGCCTGTTGAAGATGCTCAAAAAGAGGTTGTCGTAGAAGATATAGATCTGGGTAAAGGGTTAGAGTTTGTTATTAATAAAGAGATGAATGAGGCGGAAGAGATTGTTGATGTGCAAGAAGTATCACCATCGATTTTTCGAGCTTATGACATCCGCGGTATAGTTGGAGAAACTTTAAGTCCAACCATTGCGCGCTTGATTGGTCAAGCTATTGGTAGCGAAGCTGCGGATAAGGGGCAGGCAGCAATTGTAGTTGGACGTGATGGCCGTTTATCGGGCCCTGTTTTATTAGATGCGTTAATAGATGGCTTGAAATCAACTGGGCGTATGGTGATCAATATTGGTCAGGTGCCAACACCAACTATGTATTATTCGACTTATTCCCTTGGAACTGGTGCTGGTGTGATGTTAACCGGGAGCCATAATCCGTCAAACTATAATGGTTTTAAGATTATGCTGGGTGGTAAAACCTTGTCGGGAACAGAGATTCAAGGGCTGCTAACCAGAATTCAAAAAGAAGACTTCATTACAGGTGATGGGCATGTGCGTAAGCAGGATATTGAGCAAGAATATCTGGAGCGTATAACCGGAGATGTAACCTTGCGTCGTCCATTGAAGGTGGTGATCGATTGTGGAAACGGCGTTACCGGTGATATAGCGCCGAAGTTATTTAGAATGCTTGGTTGTGATATTGAACCACTTTTTTGTGAAGTAGATGGCAACTTCCCACATCATCATCCTGATCCAAGTGATCCAGAGAACTTGGATGCAATGATTAGCTTAATCAAATTGCAAAAAGCTGATCTGGGTATAGCTTTTGATGGTGATGGCGATAGGCTTGGTGTTGTTGATTGTGATGGAAATATCATTTGGCCTGATAGGCAGATGATGTTGTTCGCAAGAGATGTTTTGTCGAGAAATCCTGGTGCCGATATAATTTTTGACGTGAAATGTACCAACCATCTTGCGCGTGTGATTTCAGAAAATGCTGGTGTACCAGTTATGTGGAAGACCGGACACTCTTTGATTAAGAATAAATTGCAAGAGGCTAACTCACCACTTGCTGGTGAGATGAGTGGGCATATATTCTTTGGTGAACGTTGGTATGGATTCGATGATGCTCTATATGCAGGGGCAAGATTATTAGAGATTTTGGCGGAAGACCCACGCCCAACCAATGAGATTTTTGCTGAATTACCAGATAGTGTAAATACCCCAGAGTTAAAGATACATATGGAAGAGGGGCAGCCAAATGAGTTTATGAAAAAGTTTGTTGCCAAGGCTCGTTTTGATGATGCCAAGATCAGCACTATCGATGGTATGCGTGCTGACTTTATTGATGGATGGGGATTGGTGCGAGCATCAAATACCACTCCGTGTTTGGTGTTGCGTTTTGACGCTGATACTGAAGGTGCGCTAGAGCAGATTAAGGATCGCTTCCGCGAACAGATACTTTCAGTAAATGCAGAATTAAGCTTACCATTTTAGAGAAATATTTAGGGTAGAAATAAATGCAAGAACATTCATCATCAGCCATTAGAATTGCAGATGTATTAACTGAAGCGTTGCCATATATTCAACGCTTTCGAGGCAAAACCATCGTAGTAAAATTCGGTGGAAATGCGATGGTAGATGAAGAGTTAAAACGTTCATTTGCCCATGATATTGTACTGATGAAGCTAGTTGGTTTTAACCCAGTAGTTGTGCATGGTGGTGGCCCGCAGATTGGTGACGTGCTGGAAAAAATTGGTAAAGAGAGCAAGTTTGTTGGTGGGATGCGCGTAACCGATCGTGAGACCATGGATGTGGTTGAGATGGTGTTGGGTGGCTTAGTTAATAAAGAGATTGTAAGCCTGATTAATAGTGTTGGTGGCGGAAAAGCAGTTGGACTTACCGGTAAAGATGGCGGATTGATTAAAGCCAAAAAGATGGAGTTCAGGGGGAGCGATCCGGAAATGAAAGCTTCAGAGATCATCGATATCGGCCATGTAGGTGAAGTTGAGGATATAGATGTCTCAGTGGTAGAGATGCTAGATAATAACGGCTTTATCCCGGTGATAGCACCGATTGGTGTTGGAAAGGATGGCGCATCTTACAATATCAATGCTGATCTGGTTGCAGGTAAGCTTGCAGAGCACCTTAATGCAGAAAAACTTATTCTGCTGACCAATATTAAAGGTTTATTGGATAAAGAGGGTAATCTACTTACGGGTCTTGATTCTGCTCGTGTAAATGAATTGATTGAAGATGGAACTATCTACGGTGGTATGTTGCCGAAGATTAATTGTGCTCTTGAAGCGGTTCAGGGTGGAGTTACTGCTTCGCATATTATTGATGGAAGAGTTGAACATGCGGTTCTTCTGGAGTTGTTCACCGATAAGGGTGTAGGCACTTTAATCACTAATCAAAATTAATTCTGGTCTATTTCCCCAATATCTTTGTTGCAAGCTAATAAAAAATGAGTCACTTACTATTCGTAAGCTCAACATGTTTTTATCAGCTTGCGCCTCGATCTTGAAAAAATATTTGCAGAATTAATGCGCTTGATAAAAGTCAGATTGCTCTCGTTTCCTTGATGCAAATCCATAAATTGGTATCAAAAAAATATTACTTCTATGAAACACCAAAAAACCTCCTTTACCTACAAAGCTAAACTTAATGCCAAGATTCTAATTCTCGGCTCCATGCCGGGTGATGTCTCTATTGCTGCCGTTCAGTATTACGCCCATCCGCGCAATTTGTTCTGGAATTTTATGCAGCAGCTATTAGGTATTCCGCGTGAGCTGGATTATGCGGAAAGGTTGGAATTGTTGCAGGATAAAGGTGTGGCTTTATGGGATGTGTTGGGTGTCTGCAAACGTTCTGGGAGTTTAGATTCTAATATTGAGGCAGGTTCAGAGCAGGCAAATGATATTCCCGCATTGTTACAGCAATGTTCAAATATAAAGGCTATATGCTTTAATGGACAGAAGGCTTATGCCTCATTTAAGCGTCATATCTTAAAACAAAATCCTGAGTTAGAAGAGCAATATGATTTGATATCCTTACCTTCGACCAGCCCAGCGAATGCATCGGTTAGTGTCGAGGATAAGTTAAATGCTTGGAAGCAGATGTTAGGATATTTAGAATAAAAACAAAGAATAGCAACAAAACGCCAGCTACCTTTCGGTGGTGGCGTTAATTGAAATGCTGGCTTAAATGCTAGGCAACAGTATCGATTATGGTACCCATAACTTCATCTGCAGCTTTTACAACTTCAGCTGAAGCCTCTGCTTGAACAACGTTTTGCTTTGACTCAAGTAGAGCTGTTGTGACCTCTTCATTCATATCGGTATCACCGATAGATTTGGCCACTGTATCTGCGTTTCGTGCAAGAGACTCAGTTGCTTTTTGTAAGCCTTGCATGCCAGAATTATATGCTGATGAAATTTCCATGACCCACCTTTTGTAAAATTAAGTCATAATATAAAGAGTTATAGTATATTATTAGCCAAAATTATTCTGTGCACAAAGGCTCAAAACAAACTTTATGAAAGATAACCAACAAATTATTGTCACTGCAAGTAGAGAAACTGAATATCTACTTGTAAGAGAACTAAAATATTTAGGCCTTGAAGATGTTGAGCAAGGCTTTGGCTCGGTATCTTTTAAAGGCAGCTACGAAGATGCTCTTAGGGTATGTCTATGGTGCAGGATTGGTGTCAGGGTATTGATGCCGCTGCATAGCTTTAGTGCTAATAATAAAGATGAAATTTATGCTGAGGTGCAGCAGATAGACTGGAGCCACCACATGGATCCAGAGCAAACCTTGTCAATAGATTTTAATGGCAGAAACAAAGCGATAAATAATACCCAGTACGGGGCGCAATTGATAAAGGATGCAATAGTAGATCAGTTTAAGGATGATTGCGGTGTGCGCCCAACGGTACAGCGTTATAAGCCAGATCTGCGCATAAATTGCCATGCAAAAGAGAATCAATACACCATAAGTATCGATATGGCGGGCGATAGTCTGCATTATCGTGGCTACAGGCAAAATGGCGCCATCGCGCCATTAAAAGAGAATCTGGCAGCAGCAATATTGCAGCGACTCTCTTGGATAGAGACTGCAAAGCGCGGTGGAACCCTGTTTGATCCTATGTGTGGCTCAGGAACCTTTTTGATTGAGGCGGCTATGATCGCAGGAGATATTGCCCCAGGGCTAGCGCGTGAGTCCGATGCAAATCCATACTGGGGATTTCTAAATTGGAAGCAGCACCAACCTGAGATATGGGAAAAGCTAATAGAAGAGGCTTGGCAACGCAAAGAAGATGGTGATGAAAATATTCCACGTATCATTGGTTATGATAGTGATCTAAAGGCAGTGCAGATAGCGCAGCGTTGTGTGGCTGAAGCTGGTGCTGGACTCGGGCTGGATGAACATATAGTTATTAAACAACAGAATTTTCTAGAGTTAGAACAGCTCCCTGCCGCGAGTAAAACTGGATTGGTGCTGCTTAACCCTCCGTATGGAGAAAGATTGCAACCCTCTGCAGATATAGAACTGCTTTATACTCATATAGGTGGCAAGCTTAAACAGTTATTTCCGGATTGGAAAACAGCGGTTTTTATTGGAGATCCAGGCTTGGTTCAGAATTTTGGAATCGTGCCGCAAAAGCAGTATAAATTTTATAATGGAGCGATAGAGTGTCGCTTGTTGGTTCTTGGTCGGCAGCAGGCGAAGCCAGTAGAGATGTCGCAGGATCAGAGCATAACTGTGCCGGTGAAAAAATCTGAACATGCGCAGATGTTAGTAAATAGATTGCATAAAAATCTTAAACATCTGCGAAAATGGCTGAAAAAAGAGGAGATAAACTGTTATCGTGCATACAATGCAGATCTTCCCGAATATGCAGTTGCGATTGATGTGTATGGCACAAATATCCATATTCAAGAGTATCAAGCCCCTAAAACTATTGAGATTGCTAAAGCTGCAGAGCGCCTGCAGGATGTATTTGCTGTGGTGGAAGAGGTGTTTCAGGCCAGTCGCGATAAAATCTTTTATAAAAAAAGGATGCGCCAAAAAGGCAAAACCCAATATGAAAAGCAGGAAGATCAGTACCAATTCTTTACTGTAGAAGAGGGGGGGCATAAGTTCCTCACCAACTATGTTGACTATTTGGATACCGGACTTTTTATAGATCACCGCATCACTAGATCAATTATTCAGCAGCAAGCCAAAGGTAAACATTTCCTTAACTTATTTGCCTATACCGGATCAGCAACGGTTTATGCGGCTGCAGGTGGTGCGCAATCGACCACAACCATCGACATGTCCAATACCTATCTTGATTGGGCGAAAAGAAATATGCGTATTAATGGTTACAATCAGTCTAGCCATCAATTTGTGCGTGCTGATTGTATTGATTGGCTGCAGAAAATTCACAATGAGAGTTATGGATTGATCTTTATCGATCCACCAACCTTCTCCAACTCAAAAAAGATGGAGGATGTGTTTGATGTGCAGCGCGACCACGTACAGATAATAAAAGATGCAGCAAATTTATTAGATGATGATGGATTAATGATCTTCTCTAATAATTATCGTGGTTTTAAACTGGATAAATCGTTAGAAACAGATTTTAAAGTGAAGAATATAACTGCACAGACAATTCCAAAGGATTTTGAGCGCACACCGAAGTTTCATCAGTGCTGGATGATTGAGAAGGCGTAATAAGAAGGCTTTAATTCTTTTACAAGCTAAGGATGAATAAGTACAGCAAGAGATGATGAGCCTATTTAAATAGGCTCATCAAATACTTCAATATCCTTAACCCAAAAAACCTCGCATGCGCCAGCGCCAGTGTCCCCTCTTGTCATGGAGCTATTCCAGGTAAAACCATCATCACCTTTAATTGATACTAGATACCCTTTAAGGCGGACGATATGTCCTTCGCGTAGATCATCAATTTACTTCTGTTAACAGTGCGACAAATAATTGAGTAAAATTTTGTTGCTGCTATACTGTCCCGTTCTCGAAAATTCAACCATTTGCTGATGCGCTGAATGGTATGGCATTGGTAATAAGAGCCAAGTGGCTCAAAGACTTAGATTAGTGGAGATCCTAATGGAAAATAGTAAGCCTTTGGTTAACATTGTAATGGGTAGTAAGAATGACTGGGGTACAATGAAGCTGGCCTCAGATGTACTAAAAGATTTTGGTGTGCCGCATGAGAGCAGAGTTCTTTCAGCACACAGAACACCAGATCAAGCTGGTGAGTTTGCAGCTACTGCTGAAGATCGTGGCGTAGAGGTGATTATCGCCGGTGCTGGTTGCGCAGCCCATCTTGCTGGCGTTATCGCGGGTAAATCAGTTCTTCCTGTTCTTGGTGTGCCGATTCAAAGCGCAGCTCTTGGTGGAATGGATTCATTGCTTGCAACTGTACAGATGCCAGGTGGCATTCCAGTTGGAACTTTAGCTATTGGTGATGCTGGTGCTAAAAACGCAGGCCTAATGGCTGTTGCGATTCTTTCAGTTAAATTCCCAGAGCTACGTGAAAAGTTAAAACAGTATCGTAAAGATATGGCAGAAAAAGTTTTGGCAACAACACTAGATTGATTTTTTACCACTCGGCTTTAGTTTATCTTGAGCCTTTCGACTACGTTTAGCGCAAAAGCCCCATTTGATTTATTGATCGGATGGGGGTGTCGCTTGTGTTACTAGTTTTGATTTGATTTTGTATTAAAAGGAAAAGCAAGGATGTGGTTTAAAAACTTACAACTGTTCCGTTTTACCAAGCCTCTTAATAAAACAGCAGAAGAATTAAATGCTCTGCTACAAGAGTATCCATTGAATGGTTGCGGAAACCTGGAGCAAGTTGCCCTTGGATGGTTGCCTCCCGTTGGCAGAAACACTACCTCTTATGTACATGCAGCAAATGGCTGCATAGCTATCTGTTTAGGTGTTGAAGAAAAGATTATGCCGGCAGCAGCAATCAAGGATCTTCTTAATGCAAGAGTGGAAGAGTATGAGGATAGGGTTGGACATAAATTAAGTAGGCATGAAACTCATCAGCTCAAAGATGAGGTGGTGCATGATATGCTGCCACGTGCTTTTACTAAAAAGCAAAAAATCCATGCTTATATTGATACTAAAAATGATTGGTTGATTGTTGATACTGTAAGTAGAAAGAAGGCGGAAGATTTTGCTGAATTTTTACGTATGACTATAGGCACTCTTCCTGTTGCTCCACCAGAGGTAAAAACCTCGCCTTCAACAACAATGACTGGCTGGTTGACTAAAGGTGCTCCAACAAGCGTTATGCTTGAGTCAGAGTGTGAGCTTCAGCATCCAGATAAAGAGAGCGGTACTGCGCGCTTTAAGAATATGGATATTGCTGCAGATGAAGTGATTGCTCATATCAATACCGGTAAATATGTAACCAAAGTTGCGATTAACTGGCATGACAAAGTCTCATGTGTGGTTACACAGGAGTTAGAGTTAAAGAGAGTGCGTTTTGGTGATGTGGTGATTGAAGAGGCTGCAGATCAAGGCGGAGAGACCGATGAGCAGCGCTTTGATGCTGATTTTGCGATAATGACTCTTGAACTGGGTCATTTCATAAAAGGGGTGTTTGATCTGTTCGGTGGTGTTGCCGACAACGATTGATTCTGGTTTATTTCTCCTAATACTGCGTTACAACTTCAGCCTTATTCGGTCACATATTAGAAATATGCTCCCTCATAAGGCTTCGTTGCGCCTTGAGCTTATTCATCAGATCTTAGAATGGCTTTTTGCTTACTTATATTTTAGTATAAGTCTAATAGAGCGTAGCCGAAGTGTTCTTAATCTAATAAGCAAATATACAAATCAAAATATTACCTCTCAAAAACCACTCTTCCATCAATAATGGTATGAGTAGCTCTGCCTTTCATTGTTTGCCCAAGAAGCGGGGTGTTTTTACCCATGCTCAGCATCTCGTTCTCGGTTAAGGCCCACTCCATATCTGGATCAAATACGCAAACATCAGCAATTGACCCTACTCCAAGAGTACCCGCATCAATATTTAGAATGGTTGCCGGTCCAGTGGTGATTTTTTCAATAGCGCTAGATATACTAAGTATGCCTTTATCAACAAGCTTTATAGTTAATGGAAGAAGCGTCTCTAAGGCAGAGATTCCCGGCTCTGTAGTTGGGAAAGGACCAATCTTTGCGTCAGGTTCGTGTGGTTGGTGATCTGAGCATATAGCGCCAATTACATCGTTTTTTAATGCATCACGTAGCCCGTCTCTATCTTCAGTGGTTCTGAATGGTGGGCGAACATGATATGCGCTGTCAAAACTACAAAGGTTATTTTCGGTAAAGAACAGTTGGTGGGCGCTTACATCGGCAGTAATTTTCTGCCCATCTTTTTGTCCCATCGCAATCAATTTTGCCCCCTGCTTAGTAGAGAGTTGGTTGAAATGAATTTTGATACCGCTTTGTTCAACTAGGGCAAGATCGCGCGCAATTGCAGCTGTTTCAGTTGCTTCTGGAAGAGATGGGATGCCAAAACGGGCGCTAACTTTACCTTCATGAGCGCAGCCATCTTGGTTGAGCCAAGGATCAATTGGGGATAAAAATACTTTTAGGTCGTAGGTGTCTGCATATTGCATTGCTCTTCGAAGCACCATGCTGTTAGCTATTGGTTTGCGACCATCAGATACGCCAACACAGCCAGCTTTTTTTAGCGATGCCATGCTACTTAGGTTTTCTCCGCCAAGGTTTTTAGTTATTGCTGCCAAGGGCGCTATCTTGGTCATTCCAGCGCTCTCTTGGCGGCTGCGGATTAGCTCAACTACAGAGGTTGTATCTATTACAGGAGATGTGTCTGGAGGGCAGCAGATGGTAGTGATACCTGCAGCAGCAGCAGCTTTGGTTTCACTGGCAATAGTTCCCTTTTGAGTTTGGCCTGGGTCACGTAGGCGTGCGCACATATCAACAATTCCAGGGCAAATTATTTTGTCAGAAGCATCGATGGTTTGCTCAGCACTAAAATCAGCGGGTGCCTTATCACCAATATGGGTAATGATGCCATTACTGATGTACACGTTTGTATTGGAGTCGATATTGTTAGCTGGATCGATTACACGGCCATTTTCAATCGCAATGCTATTAGCTATATTGGTCATTACGCTGACTCCTCTATTTGATGTCCGAGTGTGAGAGACATGACTGCCATTCTGATAGCAAGACCATTGGTTACTTGCTGTAAAATAACCGAATGTTTTCCATCAGCAACAGATGATTCAATCTCTACGCCACGGTTGATTGGCCCAGGGTGCATAACAGTTACATCTGGTTTTGCCAATTTCAGTTTTTCTTCGGTAAGGCCGAACATACTGTAGTACTCGCTTTCACTCGGGAGTAACTCACCTTGCATCCTTTCGCGCTGCAGGCGCAACATTATGATCGCATCGGTATCAGCGATGCCACGTTTCATGTCATAGCAAACTTTGACGCCAAGATCTTCAATGTCTTTTGGCATAAGGGTGCGAGGACCGACAACCCTTAGGTCTTTAACTCCTAGGGTTTTAAGTGCGTGGATGTTAGAGCGAGCAACGCGAGAGTGCATAATGTCGCCAACGATAGCAACGCTTAAAGGCTCAAATGCACCTTTTTGCTGACGTAGAGTAAATACATCGAGCATTGCCTGGGTTGGGTGGGCGTGCTGACCATCGCCGGCATTTAGTACGCTGATATGGGGAGCAACATTGTTGGCAATAAAGTGTGCGGCACCTGTGTCAGCGTGGCGTACTACAAACATGTCGCAACTCATCGCTTCAAGATTTCTCAGGGTATCCAGCAGACTTTCACCCTTGGATGTTGCTGAGGTGCTGATATTCATGTTTATCACATCAGCAGAAAGCCTAGTTGCAGCAAGATCAAAGGTGGTTCTGGTGCGGGTACTATTCTCAAAAAACAGGTTGATAATAGTTTTGCCGCGTAGCAGAGGAACCTTTTTTACCGGCATGTTGGCAACGGTGGAAAAGTTTTCTGCAGTGTCTAGGACCTCAGTTAGGATCTCTTTGGAAAGCCCTTCAGTGGTGAGGAAGTGTTTTAGTTTGCCATCTTTGGTTAGCTGTATATTCATGATACTTTGTGCACACTCAGTTTTAACGGGGTTGGACCGGATAGTTTAATCTGTTCATTGGCTGCAAGCTCAATGGTTTTACCAATAACGTCTGGTTGAATCGGCAAGTCGCGGTGTCCGCGATCTACAAGAACGGCAAGAATGATAGAGTCTGGGCGGCCAAAGTCAAATATGGCATTTATTGCAGCCCTGATGGTACGACCAGTAAACAGGACATCATCGACTAGAATGATATCTCGATGCTCTGTAGAGAAGGGTATGTCTGAAGGTCCTACCTGTGGATGAAGGCCTATCTGGCTGAAATCGTCACGGTAGAAAGATATCCCTAGGTTGCCTAGTTTGTCTTTTATATTTAGTATCTTATGTAATTCTTCTGCGACCCAAATTCCACCGCTCTGAATGCCAATCATCGCCGGATTTTTTAACTTTCTTGTTCGGATTATTTGTTGCAGCTGTTCAGCCATATTGGAGAGCAGTTGGTTCACATTATCAGTCGTCATATTAACTTCCATGCATATCAAGCCAGTCTTGCAGTATGATTTGTGCCGCGATCTTGTCGCAATCTCCAGTTTTGGAGCGTTTGCCGATGCCTGCAGCACGTCGTTTTGCTATTAGTTCTTCCGCTTTGCGTGATGACAGGCGCTCATCAACGGTGAAAGCCAGGATATTATATCTCCCTTCTAGCCTTCGTGCGAAGCGTTTTGCATTTTTTGTCATCTCCTGCTCGGCACCATCCATATGTAGTGGAACACCGACAACCAGTGCATCTGGTTTCCATTCATCTAGAAGTTTGGTGATGTGCTCCCAGTCAGGTGCTCCATTATTACACTTCATAGTAACTAGGGAGCGACTGGTGCCAGTTATTGACTGTCCAACGGCTACACCGATGCGTTGCATTCCGTAGTCAAATCCAAGATAGGTTTTGGTCATTTTGATACTGTCCCATAAAGAGTGTCAGAATAGTTTAAGTCTAAGTATTTTATTGGATTATGGAATTATTGGAAAGGTGTCGTATCAAAATTATGGATATAGATTATCTTTGTGCATCCCCATGACCTATAGAGTTGCTAAGTTACAAAGGGGATAAAGTAGTTTTTAGTTAAGCGTGACCAGAATATTCAGAAAGTAGATTAAGATCAACGCCTATAGATGCTGCTGCTGCTTGCCAGCGTTCATCATCAGATACTTCAAATATTAAAGATGGTTCCATTGGTCCGCTAAGCCATGAGTTTTGAATCATCTCTTCTTCAATTTGGCCTGGAGCCCATGCAGCATAACCTAGGGCAACAAATTTTCTCTCAGGCCCTTTTCCTATGGAGATAGCCTCAAGAATATCTCGAGAAGAGGTAATCTCAATGGAATCAGAGATAGCAGCCGAAGACTCCCATTTCCCATGGGGTTCATGGATCACAAAGCCTCTTTCGCGTTGTAATGGTCCGCCAACGAATACAGGAATATTCATTAGTTCGATATCTGTTTCATTAGTGCCAATAGATTCTTTAACTTCGAGATGAACCAGTATCTCACCCAGGCTTATATCCGTTGGACGATTAATAATTATCCCCATAGCTCCCTCTTCAGTGTGCTGACATATTAGTACGACTGATTGGAAAAAGTTTGGGTCTGCCAAAGTTGGCATCGCGATAAGTATATGGTTTGTTAATGATTCGATTACTTCCATGAAATGGACTATCCCCGTGTAATTATTAATAGGCAACTGCAAATCATCCTATACAGCTTATTATAGGCCAAGCTCACCTGAAAGTTTTGGGAAAAAAGGTAATTATGGAATAATTGTGATTTATTCGTCCGTAAAATTGAACCCTCTGTGAATAGTAATGGTTTTTAACTCTTTAAGCTCTTCTGGGAATGGTTCATAAGGGGCTGCGTTTTTTATGTAGCGTATAATGGTTTCATCTAGTAAAGAGTTTCCTGAGGATTTAACTACTTCAATTAATAAGATTCTTCCATCAGGTAAGAGAGTTGTTTGAATGTCAACCTTTCCCCTTAATTTATCTCTAAATTGTTCATTTTTGAAATTGTTATTTGCAAAGTTTTCAATGTTATCAATCCATTTTTTGTAGTAACCAGCCTCAACTTTTTTCTTGGTGCTTGGGTCGATTGTTTTGTTTTTGTTTTTCTTTGCATATTGTTTTTTCTTATTATTGTTTAATGCCTCGATTTGTGCGATATCCATCTTTTCAAAATTTAGCTCAGCAGGAGGCTGTGCCTCAATTTGTTCGGAATCTTGTTCAGGTTTTTGGGTTTTCTTTTGATCCTCGGATTGAGAGCTTATGATCTCGTTTTTTTTAATCTCTTCGATAGATTCTTCAGGGGCGCTACGTAATGGTGCTTCCTCTTGGCCAACATCGGGGGAGAGAGCTGTGTTGTCGTCGGTTGGTTTCTCTTTTTTTTCTTTTTCACCACCACCATTTTGGTCTGCTTGAGCTATGTAATCGAACTCTTTCGGTGTAGTGCGTGAAGGTCTTTTGGCAATAGTCACTTCTATTTTGTTTGTAGCGATTTTTTTTGGCATCTGCAGGGATATAAAGGAGAAGAAAAAAATTACCAGTGCGTGAATGACGCAAGCAAAGAATATTGTAATTCCTAGGCGGTCATATGACTGTTTGTATATATCCGACATCCGCTACTTTAATCCTTATGAAGGGCAGGCTTTACCCTATATTCCATGTTTATATTTTTACAAGTAATAATTCTAGCTTGAATGCGGGACAAAAAAAAGCGCAAATACAGATAGAATTACCTGTAGATAGAAATGATTGTAGGCAAATTGGAGCTTGGTAAGGCTTGAGTTAAAGCCTAGCCCGTATACCTCATTCCTATTTGATAAGGAGTGCTGAAATATACGGGTTAGGGGGTTATGCAGATAACTGCTCTTTAACTTTAGCGCCTACAGCACCCATCTCTGCTTTTCCAGCAAGACGAGTTTTTAAAATGCCCATTACTTTGCCCATGTCGCGAATAGAAGATGCGCCAGTTTCTTCAACAGCCTTGGCTATCTCTTGCGCAATCTTTTCATCACTTAGTGACTCAGGCAGAAATTCTTGTAGAACTTCGATTTCATAGGCTTCCTGTTCAGCCAGGTCGGCCCTTTCGGCTTTTTCATATTGAAAAATCGACTCGCGACGTTGTTTGACCATTTTTGACATAATATCAACAATTTGGTCATCGCTAAGTTCGATGCGCTCATCAACCTCTTTTTGCTTGATGGCGGCCATAATCAATCTGATTATACCGAGACGCTTTTTATCACCCCCTCGCATGGAAGATTTCATTTCATCGGTAATACGTTGTTTCACGATAGGTTTCCGTATGAAGTTATTAATTTAAATATAAATACGCTGTTGTACATTGATCAAAGTTTGCACTTTGGATTTAGTACATTCTTACGCGCTTCATGCTGTCACGAGACGTCTTTTTAAGATGACGCTTTACTGCCGCTGCTTTCTTGCGCTTACGTTCCACTGTTGGTTTTTCGTAATACTCACGTCTACGAACCTCAGAAAGAACACCTGCTTTTTCACAAGCACGCTTGAAACGACGTAGAGCAACATCAAATGGCTCGTTGTCTTTTACTTTTACGATAGGCATTTATTATCACACTCTGTTAAAAAGTTAATAAAAATCCCTGCCAATTAGACAGGGGCGATTATTTTACGCCTGGTTTTTTTTAAAAGCAAAAAAATGTTGCTGAAAGACCGATTTAAGTTAAAAATAACCGCTGACTTTAACTTGATAATGGTTTAAATGATGCGAATTTTAGGAATAGAAACATCTTGTGATGAGACTGGCGTAGCTATTTACGATAGTGAACAAGGTTTGATGTCTCATGCTTTATATAGTCAAGTTGCGATTCATGCAGAGTATGGCGGTGTGGTTCCTGAGCTGGCATCCAGAGATCATGTGCGTAAGGTTACACCATTGATTAGGCAGGTTTTGCTGGAATCAAATAGCAGTAAGGATGATATTGATGGCATAGCTTTTACCAAAGGCCCCGGTCTTATGGGAGCATTATTGGTTGGAGCAGCAACTGCAAGCAGTTTGGCTTGGGCTTGGAGTGTACCAGCAATAGGTATCCATCATTTAGAAGGACATCTGCTGGCTCCAATGCTGGAGGAGGAGAATAAAGTTGAATTTCCTTTCATAGCTTTACTGGTATCAGGTGGGCATACCATGTTGATTGAAGTAGATGAGTTGGGGAAATATAAGCTGTTAGGTGAATCCTTGGATGATGCTGTTGGCGAAGCTTTTGATAAGACCGCAAAGCTTTTGGGGCTTTCATATCCAGGTGGGCCTGTTTTGGCAAAGTTGGCGGAGGATGGTAATCCAGATAGGTTTAGATTTCCGCGCCCAATGACTAATCGTCCAGGTTTAGATTTTAGTTTTAGCGGTTTAAAAACCTTTGCAATCACAACGGTGCAAAAGAATGGCCTTGAGCAACAGACCAAAGCCGATGTGGCTTATGCCTTTCAGGAGGCGGTTGTCGATACGATGATCATAAAATGCCGCAGAGCGATCGAGCAGCGTGGTATTAAGAGGCTGATAGTTGCTGGCGGTGTTGGGGCTAATAAGCGGTTACGCCAGAGGTTGAAGGAAGAGATGGAAAAGATGGGGGCAGAATTATTCTTTCCATCGATGCAGTTTTGTACCGATAATGGTGCGATGATTGCCTATGCTGGATATCGTCGCTTTATGCAGGGGCAAGAGCCGGAGATTACGTTTGATACTCGGCCGCGCTGGCCTCTCTGCGAGCTATGATTTGAGTTTGTTTTTTCAAATCCAGTATTTGTCCTATTTGTTAGGCCACATTGATTGATGCTAATTCCCTTACAAAACACGTTGCATAATGTCTTTTAAAAAGCATTCGTCGAATTAATGTGTTGGTGCAGCTATCCATGTAGCCGTGTTAAGTGATGGCTTAAACTGGAGTTTTTTTGTAGAGGTTTGAATTCGGGGAAATAATTAGGAGGGTTTGGTGCTTAGAGTGACCCCTATATATCCTTCGCCTAGATCCATAATCTCTTGGATTTTAAGAGTATAGGTTTTCCCGTCAAAGATAAAATTACGCAACTGGCCTACTTGAGGCACGGGATCATCTGTAGGCCAAACATGGGCAAACTGATTCACGTTTTCTGGGAATGGTGCTGGAATTATTATTGGATCAAGTTCCATAGCTACACCTAATTAAATTTGATTTCCCAATTTTTAAATTATTATATTGCATGACGGCATGGGTTTTCTTGTGGTTACATACTTAAGAGCTTCTGTATTGCACTAAGTTCATCTTTGGCCTCCATCATAGCATCAATGCTTTCGTCCGGCGTTAGATTTAATGCTTTAAATGCAGGGATTTCATCCCATGGGCGAGTTTGTGGACGATTCTTCTTGCCTAATGTTGCGTGAAGGCTGCTAACCATCACTACATCAATTAAATCAGCAGGGCCTTCATGTTCTCGATCTAGGTTTTCGTGCTCAAATACAGCATTAATTAGCGCTTTAGGAAACCCCCATTCTTCTAGTGTAATTTTACCAATATCGGTGTGAAATTCTGTAACTAAATCTTTTACGGTATCAAAATTCCCCAATAATTCAGCATCGTTACTGGCTGCGGTTAGAATTGGCAGAGAGCCTATGTTATGAACAAGCCCTGCTAGCATTGCTTCTTCTGCATCTAATGATGTGAATTTTCTTGCAATAACGTTGCAGTAAGCAGCTACAGATGTAGAGTGCTCCCAAAGTTCTTTCATATAAGATTTAATCTCACCCGAGATGTTGGTTTTGTATAGTTGAGCCATTACAAGGCTGGTGACAATATTGCGTACGCATACGCCGCCCAGTCTGCCGATAGCATTATTTAGATTGGAAGATGGTGTCATGCAACGAAAAAAAGGACTGTTTGCTACTTGTAATAATCTTGCAGCAAGGGCTGGATCAGTGCTTATCGCTTTTGATAATTGTGCGATGCCCATATCCGGATCGTCGACAAATTTTCTTACTTTAACAGCTACTTCAGGGAGTGATGGAAGGGTTATTTTATGGCTTTGAATGTCATTAATTAATTTGGTGATGTGTTTTTCGTGTTCCCGTTCCATGGTGGTTACTCCTAGTGATTAATAGGTAGAGCAATATAATAGAGTCGTATATGTTTAATCGGTCGATGCTCAGAATAATCTTTATATGCACTCCTTACTATTTATAGGTGATTTTACCCCAGCTTTCACCCTTACTTTTGTAAACTGGGTGGAATATTTCGTAAACTGACATTAATAAAATGGATTTAAGTCATGAAAATTACGTTGTCACAAAGCCTTAATGGAATGTTAGTGCTTGGTGGTGGTAATGCTAACTGACGGTTTTTGCAGTGGTTTTTTAGTTGTTGGTGTAAGCTTATGCAAGTTGAACTTCTTTAGTTATGCTTTGAGTCATAGAATAATTTAGCTTGCCATCACGGTTAAATATCTATAACATTCGGCGGCTAACATTCTCGGGTCTTGATTTTTTTGATGTGGGGCCAGAAATTAACGAACATATTGTTGTTGGATAAAAGATTATGAAAGAAGGTATACATCCTAACTATAGAGAAGTTGTTTTCCAGGATCTTGCTGCGGACTTTGCTTTTCTTACACGCTCAACTATTGAGACAAGAGACACTATCAAATGGGAAGACGGAAACGAATACCCATTAGTAAAGGTTGAAATCTCAAGTAAAACTCATCCATTCTTTACTGGTCAGCAGCGTATTGTTGATACAGGTGGACGTGTTGACAGATTCCGTAAAAGGTACACAAAAGTATCTAAATAATTTCTCTTCTCAGAGAGATATAAGGCGCTACTGTAATAGGTTGCGCCTTAATTTTTTATGCCTGCCTTCGGCTGCACACTATAATTTTAAATTCCCCAAATTGTTCTATAATCTTCTCGCGGAGAGGCGTTTTTGTGCCATATCCTATTTGCCGGAGAAGAATGAGTTAAGGTAAGTAAACGTATTATTGGAGGTGATTATGAGTAATAAAACTGTAACCATGACGGATAATGTTACTGGTAAGAGCGCTGATTTTCCTATCAGAGATAGTGTTCATGGGCCAAGTGTCATTGAAATTGGTACATTGTATAAAGAGTTTGGTTATTTTACTTATGATCCGGCATTTACCTCTACAGCAAGTTGTCAGAGCAAGATCACCTTCATTGATGGAGAGAAAGGGGTCTTGTTGCATCGAGGATATCCAATTGAACAGCTGGCTGAGAGAAGCTCCTTTTTGGAAGTGGTTTATCTGTTGATTCATCGAGTATTACCGATGAAAGAGAATCTGGAAGATTTTAAACATAATATCAGTAAGAATATGATTCTTGATCAGGGAATATTGAATTTTTTCAATGGTTTCCACTATGATGCGCACCCAATGGCGATGATTACAGCGGTTGTAGGTTCGCTTTCCGCTTTTTATCATGATCGTATCGATATCTCAGATGCTTTTCATCGAGAGCAGATCGCTTCTCGAATTGTCGCTAAAATGGTTTCAATTGCTGGTGCAACTTTTAAGCATATGATGGGGCACCCCATAGTTTATCCAGATTCAAAGCTGAGTTACTCAGGCAACCTGCTTAATATGTTATTTTCGACGCCAACCGAGGCATATGAGATCAATCCAATTGCTGAAAAGGCTTTGGATCAATTGTTCATATTACATGCGGATCATGAACAAAATGCTAGTACTTCTACGGTTAGAATGGCAGGAAGTACCGGTACCAATCCCTTTGCGGCAATTGCTGCAGGGTGTGCTGCTTTGTGGGGGCCTGCTCATGGTGGAGCGAACGAAGCTGTAATAAATATGCTTGATGAGATTGGTTCAGTAGATAATATTCCAAAATATGTTGATAAAGCTAAAGACAAAGATGATCCATTCAGGTTGATGGGGTTTGGGCATAGAGTTTATAAAAACTTCGACCCGCGAGCTGTTATTATTCGCCAAACTTGTCATGAGGTTCTTGAAGCGCTAGGAGTAAATGATCCAAAGCTTGAGTTGGCAATGCGTTTGGAAGAGGTAGCCTTGAAGGATGATTACTTTATTGAAAGGAACTTGTATCCGAACGTTGATTTCTATTCAGGACTTATTTATAAGGCTTTGAATATCCCCCCGAGCTTCTTTACGGTGTTATTTGCAATTGGTAGAGCTCCAGGTTGGATAGCGCAATGGATGGAGATGATTAATGATCCAGATCAAAAGATCGCAAGGCCAAGACAAACCTATAGAGGCCCTGCAAAAAGAGATTATATAGAAGAGTTTCAGCGTGGAACTAATTGATTTAAGACAGTTAAATAGGTGCTCGTTAGATTGAGAGCACATGTTGCCATATAGTAAGTGATATGTGCGTAGTAACTGTGTGTAAATATTAAGCTAAGGCTAAATTTTTTTTAAAAACTGTTTGAGTGAAACTCTTTTTAAAGGGGTTTCGCTTTCGTTGCTAATGATGTTCTTATATGGACTATCGTTAAGAAAAATTACTGGCTTAATGTGATGTTCTCCAGCAAAAAAAGAGACTATATAGAAAGTATCCCAGCTCCCCTTGGAAACTTTATATTTTTTGTCAATTAGCTCAAACGGGATAGAGTGGTCTATTAGAAGTCGCTCTACCTCTTCGATAGTGTCTGCAAATAGGTGTAACTCTATGCTGCTGTTTTGGTGAAAAATATCAGTGAGAACCGCTCCCGTAGCTTTCGGGTGGAATTTCGAAAATAGCTCCATCGCTTTGATTGTGGTTTCATGCACTTTTTTAAGGCTGGCTTTGCTCTTGATGCTTGTGTAACTGAATAGCTCAGAGCGATCAATAAGCAGGGCTTCAATTTCAGAGTCTTTGGGGATTTTTCTATTCGCTGATATATTTAGTTTTTTGCATGCTTCGAGCTTCGCAGCTTCAAAAGAGGCTCCTTTAGTAATTATTATATCTACTGCTTCTGAAGCAATCATGTGCTTTTCTTTGGTGTATAATTTATTGCTCATCTTATTTATTTTTTCGATAGAAAATATGGTTAGAAAAGGTGTTCACCATCGTCTTTATTAGGCTTTGCTGCTGTTTGATTGTTATCGTTGCTGACTTCAGATTCCTTTGAGTCACTGCTCTGATCCATCTGCGGAACATTTTCAGCGCGAAAAATCTCAAACATTGCATTAGGGTTGGATGCATTGGTTTGTAAGCCGGTTTTCTTGTCGATTCTTACTGTGACGATGCCCGAAGGTTGTATAAGAGGCGTTTCAGGGGTTTTATCGAGTGCATAACGCATAAAATCGATCCAGATTGGAAGTGCAGCTTTGCCACCAGTTTCTCTATTGCCAAGAGAACGTATTTTGTCGAAACCAACCCATGCTGTCGCTGCAATATCTTGGTTAAAACCGTTAAACCAAGCGTCGCGCTGATCGTTAGTGGTGCCGGTTTTTCCAGCTAAATCATTTCTTTTTAGTACTAAGGCTTTTCTTGCTGTACCTCTCTTTACGACATCTCGCATCATGCTGGTTAAAAGGTAGATGTTGCGTTCATCGACAGTTCGAGGAGCTATGTTTGTAGCGAAGGAAGCTATATTGTTTTCTGGTTCAGAACTATCACCTTGGTCTTTAAAGTGACAGTTTGTGCAAACAGTAAGAGGAGCTGCACTATAGATAGTTTTGCCATCGCTATCTTCAATTCTATCGATGAAATAGGGTTCAACTTGGTAGCCACCATTGGCAATAACTGAGTAGCTAGATACCATTTCAAGAGGTGTTACGCTGGCGCTTCCAAGAGCTAATGAAAGGTCGTTGGGGAGTTGTTGTTTTTTAAAGCCAAATTGCTGGAGGTGTTTTATGCCGTATTTGGTTCCAATTGAACGTAGGAGTCTTATAGATACAAGGTTGCGTGAAAATGTAAGGGCATTTCTAAGCCTGGTTGGACCATAAAAATGTCCAGAATAGTTTTCTGGACGCCAAGTGTTTTCAAGAGCAGAATCTTTAAATACTACTGGTGCATCATTGATTAAAGATGCAGTTGAGTAGCCTTTCTTGAGTGCTGCCGAATAGATGAACGGCTTGATGCCAGATCCAGGTTGGCGTTTTGCTTGGGTTACACGATTGAATTTGCTGGTGTAATAATCAAATCCGCCAACCAAAGCGAGGATAGCCCCATTATTAGGCTTCATAGCTACAAAGGCCCCTGATACCTCAGGCACTTGTGCTAATGTATAGGGTGATATTTGTTTTTCATTTTCTATATTGGTGTTTTTGCGTATCCGGATCAGGTCTCCAATGGATAGAGCATCAGATGGTTTTTTGATTTTGGGCCCTCTGGAGTTATCAGAAAGATATTTTCTAGCCCATTTTAGGCTCTCTAGTTCTATTTTTGATTTTGTGCCATCAGCGAGGAATGCTGTGACAGATAATTCGTCTACTCCGGTAACAATTGCTGGTAAGAGGTTGCCAACAGATCCATAGTCAGCAGCTATAGAGCTCAGCTCTTCATCACTTTTATCATGAATTTGTTCAATCCTGATTTCAGGTCCTTTATAACCATGGCGCATGTCATAATTAGTTAAGGCTGCTCTTAGAGAGTTTTGCGCACTAATTTGAAGCTTGGAATTTATGGTCGTATAAATTTTATAACCTTGAGTATAGGCAGAGTCTCCAAATCTATTTATGGCTTCATTTCGTACCATTTCTGCAATATATGGTGACTCGGCTTCGGTGGCTTGTCCATGTAGTTTGGCGGAAATTGGCTGACTGTTTGCGATATTAAATTGTTCCTCGGAGATATAATCAAGCTTCAACATGCGTTGTAAAACATAGCCTCGTCGTCTTTTGGCGCGAACAGGGTTGGATATGGGGTTGTTTGCTGAGGGGGCTTTGGGTAGTCCTGCTATCATGGCTATTTGTTCAAGGGAGAGCTTTTTAGCTGGCTTGCCGTAATAAACTTGGGCAGCTGCGCCGATTCCATAAGCTCTGTTTCCTAGAAAAATTCTATTTAGATAGAGCTCAATGATTTGGGGCTTGTCGAATTCTTGTTCAATTTTCAGAGAAAGAAATATCTCTTTCAGTTTGCGAGTGTAGGTTTTTTCATTGGATAGGAAAAAATTTCTAGCAACCTGCATAGTAATTGTGCTTCCCCCGGATCCTTTTTCACCAGTTTTTATAATATGCCATACCGCGCGTAAGATTCCTTGGTAATCAACGCCAGGGTGGGTGAAAAAGCGCTCATCTTCAGCAGAAAGAAAGGCGTTAATCATTTGAGTTGGGATTTCAGCGTATTCAAGTGGAGCGCGGCGTTTTTTGCCAAATTCACCAATTAGTTTGTTGTCGTAGGTGTAAACTCTCAGTGGAACAGATAATTTAATATCCTTTAATTTGTCTACAGCAGGTAGATCAGGCTCAATATATAGGTAAGCAGCATAAAATAATACCCCCCCCAAAAGCGAACAGATCATGGAGAAAACTATAAAATATTTAAGTAAACGGTAAAAAAACTTCATATTTGGATTTCTTTTACTAGAATTAACTTTAAGTATGGATGTTAGAAAATAGCAGAATTTGTAAGTATTTGGTATTTAGTCGTTAAATAAAAGGCCGTTTGATATGTTTCCGGCTTAATAGTTGCCAATGAAATATTATATTTACTATAAATATTTCTGTTTCTAGCTTGATATCCATTAGAGACTGTTATTTAATGCTATTAATACGGACAGTTAACAAAATCCTAGTAAGATAAGAAAAAAAGGAACAAAAGTGCCCCTATTCACTAAGAAGTCCCCAACTCTATTGGGGATTGATATCAGTTCAACGGCTGTAAAACTAATTGAACTTCGCAAGACTGACAAGAAGTTTTGTGTAGAGAGTTATGCTGTGGAGCCTTTGCCTGCTTCGGCGGTTGTTGAGAAAAACATATCTGATGTTGAAGCTGTTTCGGAAAGTATTCGCCGGGCAGTAAAGAGATCTGGAACTAAAGCAAAGCATGCTGCAGTTGCAGTTCCAGGATCTGCTTCTATTAATAAGATAATAAGCATGCCTGCAAATGCAAATGAATCTGAGATGCAGGCAAATATTGAGCTTCAGGCTGATCAGTACGTTCCTTATCCCCTTGATGAGGTAGCGTTGGATTTCGAAGTTATAGGACCTACAGAGGGTAACCCAGGTAATGTAGATGTATTGCTGGTTGCATGTAGAGATGAAAATGTAGATATCAGGCGTGATGCTTTAGAGAGCGCAGGTCTAGCGGCAAAAGTTGTAGATGTCGAAAGCTATGCTATGGAAAATGCATTTTCTTTAATTGCAGAACAACTTCCAAAGCAGGGTGCTGAGCAAACAGTAGCTGTAATTGATATTGGTGCAACGGTTACGACCCTAAATATCATGCATGATAACAGTATCGTTTACACGCGTGAGCAGGTATTTGGCGGGAGGCAGCTTACTGAAGAGATAATGCGTCGTTACGGACTGTCGTATGAAGAGGCCGGTATAGCTAAGCGTCAAGGTGGCCTGCCTGATAATTATGAACTTGAAGTGCTGGAACCATTTAAAGAAACGTTGGTGCAGCAGGTAGTTAGGTCACTGCAATTTTTCTTTGCAAATAATCAGCATGGGAATGTAGACCATATTGTTCTGGCTGGTGGCAGCGCATCTATCGCCGGCATTGGTGAACTGATTGAGTCAACTCCAAGTATTGCGACAGAAACGTCAATAGCAAATCCTTTCGCGTCCATGTTATTAGCTAAAAAGATAAAGCCGCAGATATTGGCAAATGATGCTCCATCTTTGATGGTGGCATGTGGCTTGGCTTTAAGGAGTTTTGACTAATGACGCAGATAAATTTATTACCATGGCGTGAAGAGTTAAGGAAAGAGAAACAAACAGAGTTTGCTGTATTAACTGTTGTTGTTCTGGCACTTGCAGGCTTAGCTTGTCTTGGTGTCCACATGTTTAACGAAGCCCTGATTTCTAATCAGAAAGATCGAAATAACATGTTGGATAGAGAGATTAAAATTGTTGATAAAAAGATTAAAGAGATTAAAAGTCTTGAAGAGCGCCGGGACGAGTTAGAAGCAAGAATTGGTGTGATTGAGGGACTACAATCTGGTAGACCTGAAGCAGTACGCTTATTTAATGAGTTTATACGAACAGTGCCTAAAGAAGTTTATATAAAAAGTTTTCAGCAAAAAGGTAGGCAGTTAACGATAAAGGGTGTTGCTCTTTCGCAATCTAGAGTTTCAGAGTATATGGAGAATTTAGATAAGTCTCCGATGTTTGATGTACCTAAGCTTAAGGTGATTACAGCTAAGAGTAAAAGTGATCATAAGCAGTTTCTCTTTACTCTGCAGGTGAAGCAGGCGGCAAAGAAAAAAAATGAGGATGAATAATCGCAATAGCGGTTTAATAATACAATTGGAAGGTATTAATAGTGGATCTTTCTGAATTAAATAATCTAGAATTGAGTAATGTAGGTAACTGGCCTCTTCCTGCGAAGGTGGCCATTTGGGTGCTTCTATTTGGAGCTGCACTTGGAGCTGCATGGCATTTTGATTGGCAAGAGCAATCGAAAGAGTTGGATAAAATTGTAGCTCTGGAAACAGGAAAAATTGCAGAGTTTAAAAAGAAGCAAGTTAAAGCGGCAAATCTTGAAGAGCTCAAGAAACAGCTGGCAGTCATGGAAGAGATGTTTGATGATATGATAAGCCGTTTGCCGACTAAAATTGAAGTTGAATCTTTTGTGCGTGATATTTCACAGACAGGTGCTGCAAGTGCTCTTGAGTTTGATCTAGTTAAACCGGATGGTGAAAAAACAAAAGAAGAGTATGTTGAATTGCCAATTTCTTTGAAATTGCGTGGTGATTTTCATGATTTTGGTATGTTCGTCAGTGGGATAGGTGCATTATCAAGGATTGTTACCCTGCAAGACTTTTCCATTTCTAGCGGAAAAAGTGGGGGTAAGCTTTCAATGAGTGTTAAGGCGAAAACCTATAGATATAGAGATAAGGGGGAATAGTCGTGATATATCAAACTAAAAAGATCATTAAGGCAATTGCATTCTTATTGTTAAGTTGTTCAGTGTTTTTCTTAAACGGTTGTTTTGGTGGGAGTGATAACGAAGATTTACGCAAGCAGATTGAAGATATTAAGTCTCGCCCCGGGGGTAAGATAAGTTCTCCGCCAAAGATAAAACCAATCGAGAAAGTTCTTTATTCGATGGAAGGGATTGCTGATCCTTTTAAAAAAATAAACATAGGTGGTGGCCCAATAATCGAGAAAATAGATGACCCAAGTATCAACAGTAAGTTTTGCCCTGACTCTGATAGGCCAAGGGAATTACTAGAAGGGTATACGCTTGATTCATTGGCGATGGTTGGAAGTATGGCTCAGGGTGACGTTATGTGGGCACTAATTCGATCTCCTGAGGGTACGGTGCATCGCTTGAAATCAGGTGAATATCTGGGGCAAAACTCCGGGGAAATAACTAACATTGATGGCACAAAAATAGAGTTGGTTGAAAGAGTGAGGACAGGGAGGCGTTGCAAACTTCGTGATGCGGTACTTACCTTAAAATGATGCAAGCAAATAAGAAAATTCCGGTGAGGATAAAATAATGAAAAGATGGTCAAATATACTTACAAGACTGAGCCTAATTAACAGGATGTGTACTAGTTGTTTATTTTTATTGCTAGGGGTTCTGTTAAATAGTGCTGCGAATGCAAATGAACTAAAGGACATCTCTGTCTCATCACTTTCTGGAGAGAGAGTTCAGGTGGTATTTGAGCTGAGTTCTCCTATAGAAGGTGAGCTGAATAGTTTTACTATAGATAACCCTGCTAGAGTGTCTGTTGATTTTATTGGCACAGTTAATAAATTAGAGAAAAAATCGCTGGATATTGGGGTTGGTGTTGCTCAGAAGGTTACAACTGCTGAAGCCGGTGGTAGAACTAGAGCAGTGATTTATCTTGCAGAGCAAGTGCCATATTCATTAGTGGCCCAAGGGAGCAAGGTTGCTTTAATACTTGGGAAATCAGACGCAATAAAGCCTGCAGTTCAAGGGGCTACTGCTAAGCTAGAAACTAAATCAGCTCCTGCTAAAGCGGCTAATAAATTAGATGGGCCTCATGTGGAGTACATTGATTTCAGAAGAGGGGAGTCAGGCGAAGGGCGTGTAATAATATCACTGTCTGATGCTAGCATTCCTGTTGATGTGCGAAGTGAAGCAGGTCAAGTTGTCGTTGATTTTGCTGAGACGCAAGCCCCTGCGGAATTAATTAAAAGATTAGATGTATTAGACTTTGGTACCCCGGTAAAAACTATTGATACCGGTATGAGAGACGGCAATACAAGAATTGTTATAACACCGGCTAGCGAATTTTTTGAACAGCTTGCATATCAATCGGATAAATTATTAACAATTGAACTTCGTCCATTGACTAAAGATGAGAAGGAAGAGATTGAACGTGAGAACGCAGTGTTTACTGGGGATAGATTAACCCTGAATTTCCAAAATATTGAAGTTAGGGCAGTGCTGCAGTTGATAGCTGATTTTACCGGGATGAATGTAGTTGTTAGCGATACAGTTTCAGGAAGTTTAACGCTTAGGTTGCAGAATGTGCCTTGGGATCAAGCTCTAGATATTATCTTGAAGACCAAAGGTTTATCAATGCGTCAGAATGGCAATGTGATTTTGATCGCTCCAACAGAAGAACTGGCATCTAGGGAAAAACTTGAGCTACAATCTAAAAAACAAGTTGAAGAGCTTGCTCCATTACGAACAGAGTTTATAGAGATTAATTATGCAAAAGCAGATGATATTGCGTCACTACTAAGCTCTGCTGGTGAAGGTGGTGGGTCGCTGCTTTCTGCCCGTGGTAGCGCGACCGTTGATGCAAGAACTAATGTGGTTATGATTCGCGATACTGCAGGTATATTGCTAGAAGCACGTAAAATGATTGCTAAGCTTGATGTGCCGGTACAGCAGGTATTAATTGAGTCTAGAATTGTAGTAGCTAATAGCAATTTTTCCAAGGATCTTGGAGTAAGGTTTGGATACTCGCGTAGTGGGTCTATAGATGGCATGTCAGTAGGTGTTGGTGGCACAAGGCCTGGAAATGTATCGTACAATGGTGGAGCTATTACAGGTTATGATACTGCGGGTAGTGGTAATGAAGGTCTGCTTGTAGATTTGCCTGTGCCTAATCCTGCTGGGTCTATTGGTTTTGCTATTGGTAAAATTGGTTCATACTTGTTAGCTTTAGAGTTGTCGGCGATGGAAATTGAAGGTAAAGGTGAGGTAGTATCAAGCCCTAGAGTAATAACTTCAAACCAACATACAGCTATGATAGAGCAGGGTACAGAAGTGCCATATTTAGAGGCTTCCTCTAGTGGTGCAGCAACTGTGTCATTTAAGAAGGCTGTGCTAAGTCTTGAAGTTACTCCTCAAATCACACCTAATGAACGCATAATAATGGATTTAACTGTTAAAAAGGATAGCGTTGGCAAGGTGTTCTTAAATGTTCCAAGTATTGATACTCGTGAGGTTCAAACCCAGGTGTTAGTAGATAATGGCGAAACTGTTGTTCTTGGGGGTGTATATGAGCAGAATGCTATTGAAGGAAAAACAAAGGTTCCAGTACTGGGTGATTTGCCAATACTAGGAAGATTGTTTAGGTCTACAACTGAAAGCGATGATAGAACGGAGCTACTGATTTTCGTTACTCCGAAAATTCTTAAGAGTGATATGAAAGTTTCTCTTTAAGGTGATTTTGGATCTAAGAAAAAGGCGCTGATGCGTCTTTTTCTAGTTATGGATATATGAAATTTAAGTTAAGTACACTTTATGAAATATTTAGCCTAGAGTAGAATAATGCATATATTATAGAGAATTGGTTGTTAGTATAAGTTATGAAGATTTGTTTAATTGGTCCGATGGGATCGGGTAAAACTACTATTGGAATCCGCTTAGCTCAGAAGCTAGGAGTAAAATTCGAAGATAGTGATCGCGATATTCAGCACCGAACTGGGGTTGATATACCATATATATTTGAAACTGAAGGTGAAGGAGGGTTTAGAAAACGTGAAATAAGTTCCATAAGTGAGCTATTGAATGGAGATGGTGATATTGTTTTAGCGACTGGTGGTGGTGCAGTTATTATGCTTGAGAGCAGAGAAAATATAGCACAGCACAGTATAGCTATTTATTTAAAAACATCTGTCGAACAACAAATGCTACGTACTAAAAAAGATAAAAATCGACCATTACTGCAGACAGAAGATCCGCGTAGAAGGTTGGAGGAATTGTATGAAGCAAGATCACCTCTTTATGAAAAATTGGCTGATATTGTAGTTGTAACAGACGGAAATGGAATTGATGCCGTTTTAGCAGATATAGAAACTAAGCTTAAGAGATATATTTGAGAAGAATATGAGAACATTAAAGGTTGACCTTGGAGAGAGAAGCTACCCAATATTTATTGGAAAGGATCTTTTTTTAGCAGAATATCTATTGCCATATATCGGTGGCAAGCAAGTGATGATAGTTAGTAATGAAACAGTTGCTCCTTTGTACATAGAAAAATTTAAAAAATCATTTGTTGGAAGCGGTAAGTCTGTAAGTGAAGTTGTATTGCCAGATGGTGAAAGTTATAAAAATCTAGGAACAATTAATAAGATCTTTGATGAGCTAATGGCCAAAAACTATGATCGCAAAACTACGTTAATAGCTTTGGGAGGAGGTGTAGTAGGTGATATGACAGGTTTTGCTGCGGCCTGTTATCGTCGTGGAATTCAGTTTATCCAAGTACCAACGACTTTATTATCCCAAGTTGACTCTTCAGTTGGTGGTAAAACCGGCGTTAATCATCCTCTGGGTAAGAATATGATAGGCGCTTTTTACCAGCCACAGGTAGTCATTGCCGATATATCCACCCTTGATACTTTAGAGGATAGGGAATTAAGAGCTGGAATTGCTGAAATTATTAAGTATGGTTTTATTTATGATGATGATTTTTATCTCTGGCTTGAAGGAAATCTTGATAAGTTATTATGTCGAGATTACGAAGCTCTTGAATACGCCGTACATAAGTCATGTCAGATCAAAGCAGAAGTTGTAGAAAAAGACGAGCATGAGCACGGTATTCGAGCTCTATTAAACTTTGGTCATACATTCGGACATGCTATAGAAACATTTACTGGATATACAAGTTGGCTCCATGGTGAAGCTATCTCGACTGGAATGTGCATGGCTCTGACTATGTCTAGGCTTATGGGCTGGATTGATGAGAATATTGAGAAAAGAGGGGTAGATCTTTTAAAACTAACTGGACTTCCTATTTCAGTTCCAAGAAATATGAAAAAAGAAGATTTTGAAAGATTAATGCAGGCAGATAAAAAGGTGCTTGATGGCATAGTCCGTTTGGTTTTGATCAAGGGTTTAGGGGAAGGTATTGTCGTTGATCAATATACCCCGGATATTTTCAAACAAACCCTTGAGCAATATTGCGAGAATTAGTATGGGAGGTCGAAGGCTTTCTGCAGGGGTTGTTGTTTTGCGCAGAGATGAAGAATCTCAGCAGTTATACCTATTATTGTTGAGAGCATATCAGTACTGGGACTTTCCTAAAGGGATGCAAGAGATTGGGGAGACCGAACTTGAAGCTGCTCTGCGTGAAGTTCAAGAGGAAACTACGATCTCTGAGCTAGATTTTCATTGGGGAAAAGTATTCTTTGAAACTGGTCCATATCGTGGTGGGAAGGTTGCAAGGTACTATATTGCTACAACTCAGCAAATTGATATTGAATTACCAATAAATCCAGAACTAGGTTGTCCTGAGCATGTTGAGTCTAAATGGGTGACTTTTGAGCAAGCAGTTAAGATGTGTTCACCAAGGGTTGTGTCTGTGATCAATTGGGCTCAGAAAGTGATCGATGAGAAAATCTCCTGAAGAGTAATGGATAAATAATAATGGAAGAGTCAATATTCTCAAATGAGAGAAAGAAGGAGTTATTGGACGGTTTACTGGTTTTGGTTGAACAAGCCGGTAAGGCCATTATTGAAATTTATCAAAATGATATTCATGTTGAACGTAAAAGTGATAATAGCCCTTTAACAAAAGCAGATAAAATAGCGCACGAAATAATTAGTGCAGGATTAATGGAGTTGCAGTCTGATTTGCCAATTATTTCTGAAGAGGGTGTACATCTTTCATTTGAGATAAGGAAAAACTGGCGAACATATTGGTTGATTGATCCATTAGATGGAACTAAAGAGTTTATTAACCGTAATGGAGAATTTACAGTAAACATTGCTTTAATAGAAGATGGGTATCCAATTATAGGGGTAGTTGGGCAACCAGTTGAAGAACGTATTTATTATGCTGCGGATAAGTTGGGAGCATTTGAAATAGGTGCTAATCATCTGGAGCCTGTCTTAATTTTAACTAAAAAGACTGAAGGCAGCATAAAGGCTTTAGTTAGTAAGTCACATCTGTCAGAAGCGCTGCATGAAGGGATAAATCAACAGAAAAATATTGAAATGATTTCTATTGGTAGTTCTTTGAAATTGTGCTTGATTGCTAGTGGCGAAGCTGATTTTTATCCAAGGATAGGTCCAACATCAGAATGGGATATTGCTGCGGCTCAATGTGTACTTGAAGTTGCTGGGGGTAAAGTGCTTTCGTTAGATGGGAAACGAATGAGATATAATCAAAAAGAATCGTTTAAAAATAGTGATTTTGTGGCTATTGGCGATCCAGAATATGATTGGGATTGGATAAAAAAAGTTGTGAAAGTTTGAGTATTTGAAAAATCTATATTTCTACGCGCTCAGGTTGCGAAAACATTATATAGCACCCTGAATAGAGTCTAGGGCGCTATACTAAGCCTTTAGTTTAAAGGCTAATAATCATCAAGCGACATAACTGTATCGCCATCAGATGCCGCTGGTGTTGACGCAAATCTATCCCCATCTGAAGAATCAAGTTTGATCAATAAACGCACTTCATTAGCAGAATCAGCGTATCTGATTGCATCTTCATAGGCGATTTTGCCTTCCTTATAAAGCTCAAACAGATGTTGGTCAAAGGTTTGCATTCCCTGCTCTCGAGAGCGTTTCATAATGTCTTTAAGTTCGTTAACAGCCCCTTTTCTAATCAAGTCGCTTACATGTGGTGTATTGACCAGTATCTCAAGGGCAATAACTCGACCCTTGCCGTCCGGAGTAGGGATTAATTGTTGGGCAATAATGGCCTTTAGATTAAGGGATAGATCCATGAATAGCTGATTGCGTCGATCTGAAGGGAAAAAGTTAACTATTCTGTCCATTGCCTGGTTGGCATTATTAGCGTGTAGTGTTGTTAAGCATAAATGGCCGGTTTCAGCGAAAGCGATAGCATGATCCATGGTCTCGCGCTGTCTGACCTCGCCAACTAAGATAACATCTGGAGCCTGACGCAAAGTGTTTCTTAATGCCACATCGTAAGATTCAGTGTCAATTCCAACCTCGCGTTGGGTTACAACGCATCCTTCATGTGAATGGATATATTCAATCGGGTCCTCGATAGTTATGATATGGCCGGTACTATTTTTATTTCGGAAACCAACCATTGAGGCTAGAGATGTTGATTTACCAGTGCCAGTCGCACCAACAAAGATAATCAGACCACGTTGAGTCATCGCAAAATCTTTCAGAATAGGGGGTAGGTTTAACTCATCAATAGAAGGTATCTTGGTGGTTATGCGGCGGAGAACCATGCCTGAGTTATTTCTTTGATAAAAGGCGCTAACACGAAAACGGCCAATATTTTTTGCACTTATTGCAAAGTTACATTCACGCGTGGTTTCAAACTCTTCCTGCTGGTCAGATGTCATTATGGCCGTTATGGTAGCATGAGTCTGTTCTGGGGTAAGTTTACGTTGAGTAACAGGTACAACCCTACCGGCTATTTTCAAGCTAGGAGGCATTCCTGCAGTAATGAACATGTCCGATGCATTCTTTTTAAGCATTAATGCTAGTAGTGAATTAAAGTCCATAATAGATCCTTGCTACTTATGTTTGAATTAGTTAAACAGATCCTTGTTTTGCGCTCTGGATTTTGCATCAAGGCGACTAACGATACCTTGTCGCACAAGTTCTAGCAGGTTTTGATCCAGAGTCTGCATACCAACCGATTGACCAGTTTGAATTGCTGAATACATCTGCGCGATCTTATCTTCACGAATAAGGTTTCTAATCGCAGGGGTGCCGATCATGATTTCGTGGGAAGCAATTCTGCCCCCTCCAACCTTTTTTAACAATGTCTGCGCGACAACGGCTTTTAATGATTCTGAAAGCATGGATCTAACCATAGATTTTTCTGCAGCAGGGAATACATCAACAATACGGTCGATGGTTTTGGCTGCAGAACTGGTATGTAGTGTAGCGAATACTAAGTGTCCTGTTTCAGCAGCAGTAAGGGCTAGGCGAATTGTTTCCAAGTCGCGCAGCTCGCCAACAAGGACGATATCTGGATCTTCTCTAAGAGCTGAACGTAATGCTTCATTAAAACCATGAGTGTCACGATGTACTTCACGTTGGTTTATCAGGCATTTTTTACTCTTGTGTACAAATTCGATTGGATCTTCGATGGTAAGTATATGTTCGTATTTGCTGTCATTTATGAAATCAATCATGGCAGCTAGAGTTGTAGATTTTCCCGAGCCTGTTGGCCCGGTGACCAATACAAGCCCGCGTGCTTGCTGGCAAACCTCTCTGAATACATCAGGAGCGGCTAGATCATCAAGAGAAAGAACATTCGATGGAATGGTTCTAAAAACGGCGGCTGCGCCTCTGTCTTGGTTAAATGCATTAACACGAAAGCGCGCAAGGCCAGGAATTTCGAATGAAAAGTCAGTTTCTAAAAATTCTTCATAATCTTTTCTTTGCTTATCATTCATGATGTCGTATATCAGGCCATGAACCTGCTTGTGTTCCATCACTGGGACATTGATTCTGCGCACATCACCGTCAACTCGTATCATAGGCGGTAAGCCTGCGGATAGATGCAAATCAGAAGCACCATTTTTGACGCCAAATGCGAGTAAATCAGAAATATCCATCATATTCCCCTATCTATTTTTTTGCTGCTTGTAGATAATATAAAATCGTTCTTATATTTATTTTAGAGCAAATTAGGCATTTAGCTTTTAAAATTGCTCGAAAGTAATTATTTTTTTTCATAAATGTCATGTTTTTAACAAAATGACAATACTATTTACCTGTAACATAGCGCTATGTCGAATATTAATCAACGCCTGGATGCGGTAATTACAAGAATCAGAGAAGCTGAGTTTAAATTCGGGCGGGATAAAGGTTCTGTGACTTTACTTGCTGTGAGTAAAACTCACCCTGCAGAATCAATAATCTCTGCGCATCTATACGGTCAAACAAGTTTTGGTGAAAATTATCTGCAACATGCAGTGCCAAAGATAGGTGAGCTTAAAAAATACCCTTTAGAATGGCACTTTATTGGTCCGGTTCAATCAAACAAGACTCGGCAAATAGCTGAGAATTTTGATTGGGTACATAGTATTGATAGAGCAAAGATCGCACAACGCCTCAGTGAGCAACGGCCTGAAGGTGCGTTTCCATTAAATATATGTATTCAGGTTAATGTCAGTAATGAAGATACCAAGTCAGGTGTGAATTTGAATGGTGTTATTAGCCTGGCAAAGTTGCTTCAGAATATGCCTGGTATCAAGCTTAGAGGTTTGATGGCAATCCCTGAGCCCACTGACGATGTAAATTTACAGCGGCAAAATTTTTGTAAGCTACGAAAAATGTTTGAAGAGTTGAATCAGGAAGGATTTGGTCTTGACACCCTGTCGATGGGGATGTCAGATGATCTTGAGAGCGCTGTTGCTGAAGGGTCAACAATGGTTAGGATTGGAACTGCAATATTTGGAACGCGAAGGACAAAATAGGATGAAAACAATAGGATTTGTTGGTGGTGGCAATATGGCTGCTAGTATAATCGGAGGTTTGGTATCTAGTGGTTTTTCCCCTGATTCGATCTTTGTTACAGATTTGGATCAGGTTAAATTACAGAAACTGCAGCAAGATTTTGGTATCTGCCCAGTTTCAAGTAATGATGAATTAGTGGAAAAGTCATCCTGTGTTGTTTTATCAGTAAAGCCACAGGTGTTTAAAGCTGTATTGCAAGATATGCTTGAGGCAGTGCAGTTGCATAAGCCATTGGTTGTTTCTATCGCAGCTGGAATACGGGAAAAAGAGATATCACGCTGGCTGGGCGGTGATTTGGCTATTGTTCGTACCATGCCAAATACTCCAGCCTTGGTGCGGGCAGGTGTTACAGGTATGTATGCAAATATTAAAGTTTCGCAGAAACAGCGTGATTTTGCAGATAACATCTTGAGCGCTGTTGGCTCAACTGTTTGGCTGCAGGAAGAGGAGCAGCTCGACGCAGTGACAGCAATCTCTGGCAGCGGCCCAGCATATTTCTTTTTGGTTATGGAAGCGATGGAGAATGCAGCAAAAGAGCTGGGTGTAGATGAGCAGACAGCACGACAGCTTGTATTGCAAACAGCATTTGGAGCCGCGAAGATGGCGGCTCAGAGTGATGATTCGCCAACAACCCTCAGGAAAAAGGTTACTTCACCTGGAGGAACAACAGAGCAGGGTGTGCTTGCTTTAGAAAATGGTGGCATTAGGTCAGCATTTGCATCAGCGCTGAAAGCAGCAAAAAGGCGCTCAATTGAACTTGGAAACATTCTAGGAGAAGATGCCTAATGTTTATGGAACCGCTAAAGTTTCTTATAAGCACGGCTGTAGAGGTTTATCTGTCGATAATTATCCTTCGGTTTTTATTGCAGTATTTTCGTGCCGATTTTCACAATCCAATGTCACAGTTTACGGTGAAGGCAACCTCAATATTTCTGCGTCCAATGCGCAGAGTGATTCCAGGGTGGCGTGGCATTGATTTTTCATCGTTGATGTTAGCGTTGGTGGTTCAGATGATTGGAACCGCATTGTGGCTATTTATATCTTATGGAGTTGAAGCTATAACCCTGTTGAACCTACCAATCTCTGCAGCTTTATCAGTAATAAATCAGGTTATGGTTGTATTCCTTTATGCTATTTTTGCGCGAGTGATAATTAGTTGGGTGGCACAGAGTGGCTCTTACTACACCTCTTCGCTTACGGTTATTTATGCTCTAACAGATCCAATTTTGCATCCATTTCGAAGGGTAGCAATCTTTGGAGCAATGGATTTTTCCCCATTTATTGCAGGAATAGTTATTTATACCATAAGCCTGATGTTGCATGGGGCGCATGTTAAATATTTAGGATTTGGTCTTCTTTAGCATATGTCGGAAGAATGGTATAAATGGGATGGCAGTGACCTGTTGCTGAGTATCAAAGCTCAGCCAAAGAGTAGCATGGACCAGTTTTGCGACCCGCTTGAAGATCATTTGAAGATAAAGATCACCGCACCACCTGTCGATGGCAAAGCTAATGCACACCTAATTAAGTTTCTGGCAAAAAGTTTTGGTGTAAGCAAAAGCTCAATTGCACTTATAAGTGGCGATTGCTGCAGGATAAAGCGGATACGAATCCATGCGCCAAAAAAAATTCCAACAGAGCTCTCGATAGAAAGAAAACTAAAGCCAAAGAGCTCGTGATCTATCGATAATTGATAGGATTAACAAAGGAAAACCGATGCAAGATTATCTAGTCTATTTTGCCCATGGAAAAGAGAGTGGTCCTTGGGGAACCAAGATTAAGGCAATGGCAAAGATAGCAGAAAATCTGGGTTTTACCGTCGAAAGCCCTGATTACACTTTCACCTTTGATCCTGATGAAAGAGTGGCATTTCTTCTTAAGCAAAAGCCACAAGCTACCAAAAAACTGGTTTTAGTCGGTTCAAGTATGGGTGGATATGTTTCTGCTCATGCAAGTCAGGCTTTAAAACCTGATCTATTGTTTCTTCTCGCTCCTGCACTGTATATGCCTGGCTATGAAAAAGAGCCGATGGCGGTTGCGGAGAAGGTAGTGGTGGTGCATGGCAGGGGGGATGATATCGTCCCCGTTTCAAGTTCCTACCGTTTTGCACAGCAATTTGACACCGAGTTGCACATCCTCAACAGTGGACACACGTTGACAGATCAGATACCTTTTATTGAATATGTTTTTGCTGAAGCTCTAAAGCAAATTAAAACGTAATATTAGCTTAGATAATGTTGGGTGTTAAAAGGGATATGCGCATATGCGCTTTCAAAATATTTAGGATGGATTCATGGGTGTAATAATAACGTCACATAGAAATATTATATTTTGGTTAATAAGTGCTGCATTGGTAAGTCTGCTGTTTTTTGTTTGCGGTTATATGCTAGGTAAAAGTAGTGTTGTTGATCCAAATGCCAGAATTGCCATGATTCTTCCTGTAGAAGATTCGGGATTGATCGAAAACTCAGGTGAGCATGGACAAGAAACTGATCAGATGCATAGTTCTGAGATAAATCATTTAAATGCTGAGCCTACACACAAAATTGAACTAGAGAAAAAAGAGCAAATTCATGATAAAAACAAGACCGATGCTAAAGAGAAACCTGCGCAGTCAGGTGCAAAAAAGAAAGATGAACAAAAATCACAGTCAGAAACGCAACAACGTAAAGTTGAAAATCTAAAAGAGCAAAAAACATCTGCAGTTAAATCTGCGAAAAAAACGGCCTCAAAAAGTGAGGCAGCAGATAAGGTTGCTGCTGAGAAAAGTGTTGAACCTCAATTAATTCTACAAACAGAGAAACCAGTTGGAACGCGGTATTCAATTCAAGTGGAAGCCTTTGGGGTACAGCGCAATGCTGATAAATTTTTGGTTAAAATTAAGCAGAAATATCCGAGCGCTCATATCTTTGAAAATAAAACAAAGAAACGCTTACCATTGGCTGTCCGCATCGGTTATTTTAAGAGTTATCGCAAGGCTCTGGAAGCGGCAAAGGTATTCGAAGCTCAAGAGAAGCGTTCGGCGATGGTGGTTAAGATTGGAAAGTAAGTCTTCTATTGTCTCACTCCTATAATTGCGCTGTTCTAGCTTTTAAAACTCCTGCTTGCTATGCGGTTTCATGCGATTTAAACTTGATGTCTTAATATTTTGATTTCGGAAAGTAGATGCAGAGCGGTGTTCCTCAAAATTCGTCATGGGCAGAAGATTCGGTAGGGATTGCCACCCCAATTTCACAGTCATTTGATCAGCCATTACAGCTTAAAAGCGGTAAAGTTTTACCCTCATATAATATCGTTTACGAAACTTACGGTGAACTAAATCGTGATAAGTCGAATGCTGTATTAATATGCCATGCACTTTCTGGTGATCATCACGTTGCAGGGTATCACTCAACAGACGATAAAAAGCCTGGCTGGTGGGATTCATTCATTGGTCGCGGGCGCATTATAGATACCAGCAAATTTTTTGTTATCTGCAGTAATAATATTGGTGGTTGTTCCGGTTCAACGGGACCATCATCTATTAATCCATCCACTGGTATGCCTTATGGTCCAGATTTTCCTGTTGTTACTATTGAGGACTGGGTTAAGACTCAAGCTCTTTTGCTAGATAGCATGGGGATTAATTCTTTGGCTGCAGTTATTGGCGGTAGCATGGGGGGGATGCAGGCGTTGCAGTGGGCAATAGACTACCCGCACAGGGTTAAAAACTCTGTGGTTATTGCTGCTGCACCAAAGCTATCTACACAGAATATTGCATTCAATGATGTGGCGCGCAAGGCGATAATGTCAGATCCAAATTTTGCTGAAGGCCGCTATTACGAGAATGATAAAAAGCCCGATCAGGGGTTGATGTTAGCGCGCATGCTTGGACATATTACATACCTGTCAGATGAGGCTTTAAAGGATAAATTTGGGCGAGATATCCGGGAAGGTGAGCTTAAGTTTCATTATGATACTGAGTTTGAGATTGAAAAATATCTGCGTTACCAAGGTGAGAAGTTTGTTGGAAGCTTTGATGCTAATACTTATCTGTTAATGACTAAGGCTCTAGATTATTTTGACCCGGCACGTTTGCATGATGATGATTTATGCGCAGCCCTCGCACATGTTACTTGTGATTTTTTTGTAGCATCATTTACCAGTGACTGGCGTTTCAATCCATCTCGCTCAATGGAGATTGTGAAGGCTTTGATTGATGATCGTAAAAATGTGAGTTATTTGGAAATAGAAGCTCCGCATGGACATGATGGATTTCTGATGGATGTGCCTGTTTATATGCAAGGGTTAAGATCCTACTTAGATAGAGTTACTGTAAAAGTAGGGGGTGAATAAAGATGCGTGCAGATCTAGAAAAAATTAGCCATTGGATTGAGCCAGGTAAGCATGTTCTTGATCTTGGTTGTGGTGATGGCCTATTACTTAAATACCTAGCTGAAAATAAAGAAGTTACAGGTTACGGCATAGAGATAGACGATGACAAT
This sequence comes from Gammaproteobacteria bacterium, assembly GCA_033852155.1. GTDB lineage: Bacteria > Pseudomonadota > Gammaproteobacteria > QZLD01 > QZLD01 > QZLE01. The sequence goes on from JAWSVA010000003.1 coordinate 454,597, forward strand.
ATCGTTACATGCATTAATAACGGAATTAATGTTATTCACAGTAATGTTGATGGTGGACTTGATAGCTTTGATGATAATTCATTTGATTATGTGATTATGACGCAAGCGATTCAGGCATTAAAGTATCCAGTTGAGGCTTTGCATGAGATGTTACGTATTGGTAAACAAGCAATCGTCACTTTTCCTAACTTCGGTTATTGGAGTTGTAGGTTTGGGCTTATGTTGCAGGGAAGAATGCCGGTTAATAAATCTCTGCCAAATGCATGGCATGACACGCCAAACATTCACCTTTGTACAGTTAAGGATTTTGAAATTCTATGTAAGCAAGAGGGGTTTAATATTTTGCAGCGCAGCTTGGTGGATAAATTACATAAAGATAAATTTTATATGAATATGTGGCCTAATATGTTGGCTGAAATTGCCGTCTACAGATTCGAGGAAAAATAACTTAATTTGGCTCTATTTCCCCAATATAGGTGTTGCAGTCGCCGATTTTTTCAGTCATTTACTTAAAGTAAACTCCTATTAAAAATAGGGGGTTGTGTCTTGGCCTAGGAAAAGTATTTGTGAAAAGCAAGTGACTTGAATTTTTCAAGATTCCTGAGCGTAGCCGAAGGGTCAAGAAAAATCAGTAAAACATGAGGCTTCAGCTATGCTCAGTCAGTTTATTTTTAGTTTTATCTTACTCTTCTAGCTGCGTTACCTCATAAATATTCCCATAATCACGGGCGTTAGGCAGCTCTTTTTGCATTACGGTTATAATCTCTGCTGCGCTTCTTTTATTTTTGCTGCTCTCAATTGAGCCTATGCATACTGCTGCTGATATTGGGATATTGCCAGAAGTTGTTTTAAATGTTCGTAGATTTATCGCCTGAAAGATTCTTTTGAATGATACAGCGTGGCAGTTTGTAGGGTCAGGCTGATGCATAATGATCGCAAATTCCCCATCAGCAATTATGCCCATTGTATCTAGTGGGCGGATGTTCTGCTTTAACCTTTTGCTAATTCCAAGGCTTATCTCATTTTGTGCTTGCTCGCCGTATTCTTTTGCGATCTTTTTAAATTCGGCAATCTTGATTACTGCACAGGATGCACCGCCACCACGTGCTATGGTGTGTTTGAGAATATTTTCTAATTGCTTTTCAATGTAACAACGATTTCCCATTCCAGTGGTTACATCAAAGGAGTTTGCTTGTTCTAAATTATGGTTCATTGTGGTTAGGTGGGAGGCGGTTTGTAGTAGAGTGTTTTGCAGATGAGCAATTCTACCTGCTGCATATACTCTAGCTAAAAGCTCTTTGCTATCAGGTGATTTATTGATGAAATCATCAACGCCGTGACTAAAGGCCTCTTCAAGTGATTCTATATCATCCTTAGCGGTTAAAAGAAGAATATAGGTGTAGTGGTCACTCTCTTCGTCTAATTGTCTTATGTGATCAGTTAGCTCTAAGCCGCTAATGTCTGGCATTAACCAATCCGCTAATAAAACGTCAGCCGGGCGATCATTCTGCATTTTTAATGCGGCGTTAGCACTATTAGCAACCCTAATGTCACAATAGTTAGAAGATGCTAGAGCTCTCCTAATAACTTCACAGGTAAAGCGAGCGTCATCGACAACTAAAATTGAGACGTTTTGATAGTTCATAGGGTCCTTCCATACAGCTTCCATACCATTTAATCCACGTTGAATATTCCGTATTCTATGGAATATTCATACACAAGAATACTACGTGGTTCACTCTATAAATAAAGAATAGACAATATTTAGAATAATCCAATAAATAGAGCTGATTTTATCTGCTTGGTTAAAATAAATGGGTAAATTTGGTTTATACTTTTAGAAATATTAAACCTGAATATTCGGGCAATCAAAAGGAAAATATTATGAAGAAGAAGGCGTTTCCTTATCCAAAAAAGGATGGTTCAAGCACCAGTGGCATGGATTTACGCGATTACTTTGCAGCTAAGGCAATACAGGGGATATTAGCAAGAGAAGACTGCGCGGATGCTTCTGCATTAGTAGACAAAGGATATGAAGTTGCAGATGTAATGCTAAAAAAACGCCAAGAAAGATCAATGGCTGATATTGAATTGTAGGTAACTTAAAAGTTGGCTTGGATATTGCTCTTATATTATCAAAGGCACGATTCTTACAAGATTTTGACGCTAAGGATCGCAGAATTTGAAAATGATTTTCGCTGAAATGTCATTCGTTTGGCTTTAGAATAGCGGATAATGGAGAAAAAATATGACAATTAATATCAATGGAAATAATCCTTCACAAAATCTTGTCAGAGATGAACCTCTTCAAGCTGGTAATAAAGGTGAAGCGAAGAAGGAGGTTGCCAAATCTACATCTGAGGTAGGCGTTTCTCAGTCTGCTGCGCCAAGTGGAAACATAAAAACCTCTTCGGCTGCTGAAAGTGTTTTGGCTCGCCTGAAAGAGCAAATGAGTGGCGATGGGAATATGGCGATGTTAGCTCAGGCAGGTTCAATTTCACGGGAACTACCAAGCTTAATTTAAATGTCTTAGTTGGAAAATAAATATAAGGGCGATTGGTTAATCGTCTTTTTTATTGCTTATGCATTTTGTAGGCACAAAAAAGGCCTCGAAATTCGAGGCCTTTTTTATTTGTAGAGTGTTCTACAATGGAAATAATGGAGAGATGAATTACATCATTCCGCCCATTCCGCCCATTCCTCCCATGCCACCCATGCCACCCATAGCAGCGGCTGCAGCTGCGTCATCTTCTTTTGGAAGATCAGCAACCATGCATTCAGTAGTGATCATTAGACCAGATACTGAAGCTGCATTTTGTAGAGCAGAGCGTGTTACTTTAGCTGGGTCTAGGATACCCATCTCGATCATGCAGCCAAACTCTTCTGTTTGAGCGTTGTAACCGAATGTACCATCTTTTTGTAGAACTTTATCAAGAACTACGGAACCTTCGCCGCCAGCATTCGCTACGATTTGACGAATTGGCTCTTCGATAGCGCGACGGATGATTGAAACGCCTACGTCTTGGTCGCTGTTATCGCCTTTTACTGCTTCGATAGCAGGAACAGTGCGAAGTAGTGCGATACCGCCACCAGGAACAACACCCTCTTCAACTGCTGCGCGAGTTGAGTGTAGTGCATCTTCTACGCGAGCTTTCTTCTCTTTCATTTCAACTTCTGTAGCCGCACCAACTTTGATTACTGCAACACCGCCAGCTAGTTTAGCAACGCGCTCTTGTAGTTTCTCTTTGTCGTAGTCTGAAGTTGCATCTTCAATCTGTCTACGAACTTGGTCAACGCGAGCCTTGATATCGTTAGCAGAGCCAGCACCGTCAACGATAACTGTGATCTCTTTAGTGATGGTAACTTTCTTCGCGGTACCAAGATCTTCAAGAGTAGTTTGCTCAAGTGATAGGCCAACTTCTTCTGAAATTACTGTAGCGCCAGTTAGGATAGCGATATCTTCAAGCATAGCTTTACGACGGTCACCAAAACCAGGAGCTTTAACAGCCGCAACTTTAACGATGCCACGAATGCTGTTTACAACTAGAGTTGCAAGAGCTTCTCCCTCTACGTCTTCAGCAACAATTAGAAGTGGGCGGCTTGATTTTGCTACTGCTTCAAGGGTTGGGATAAGATCTCTGATGTTTGAGATCTTCTTATCAAATAGTAGGATGAATGGGTTTTCCAGGTCAGCAGTCATGCTGTCTTGGTTGTTGATGAAGTATGGAGACAGGTAACCGCGGTCAAACTGCATACCTTCAACAACGTCTAAGCTATCTTCTAGACCAGTACCCTCTTCAACAGTGATAACACCCTCTTTACCAACTTTTTGCATCGCATCAGCGATGATGTTGCCGATAGTCTTGTCAGAGTTGGCAGAGATGGTTCCAACCTGAGCGATAGCTTTGCTATCTTCACAAGGCTTAGATGATTCTTGAATGCTTGCAACAGCAGCGTGTACTGCTTTGTCGATGCCGCGCTTAAGATCCATTGGGTTCATGCCAGCTGCAACTGCTTTCATGCCTTCGCGTAGAATCGCTTGTGCTAGAACTGTAGCTGTTGTTGTGCCGTCACCAGCAACATCAGAAGTTTGCGAAGCAACTTCTTTAACCATCTGTGCGCCCATGTTTTCAAACTTGTCTTCAAGCTCGATCTCTTTAGCAACAGAAACGCCGTCTTTAGTTACTGTTGGTGCGCCAAAACTTTTTTCAAGAACTACGTTACGTCCTTTTGGACCGAGTGTTGTTTTTACTGCATTAGCTAAGACGTTTACGCCGTGCACCATACGTGAACGAGCGTCATCTCCAAACATTACTTCTTTAGCACCCATGATTCTTCCTTTTTAAATTCAGTTAATCAATAATTAGTTACGATTGCTGGTATTGGTTATTAACCTTCAAAAACTGCCATGATATCTTCTTCACGCATTACTAATAGCTCTTCGCCATCAACCTTGATTTCGGTTCCTGAGAATTTGCCAAAGATAACTTTGTCGCCAACTTTAAGGTCTAATGGGCGAACTTCACCGCTTTCAAGGATTTTGCCGTTACCAGTTGCAATAACTTCACCTTTGATTGGCTTTTCAGTTGCACTGCCTGGGATTAAGATGCCACCAGCTGTAGTACGCTCTTCTTCCATGCGCTTGATGATAACGCGATCATGTAAAGGACGAATTTTCATAAAGATTCTCCAGTTTTAATTTGAATCAAAATAATTTGATGTTTATGTTGGCTGTCTGGTTATTCCACTATGAATATATGATCCTAAGACCTGATTTGGAGTGGAGTTAGCAGAAACAGCACCTGTCGTGAAATGTAAATGGGGATGGATTTATTCTTTTCAAGGATAAAAAAGAATTTTTTCTTAATTATTTGTAAATTAGTCGATTTTTTTTTGTTCGTTACTGGTATTTTCATCACCCTCACGATGAAATTCCCCATCTATTATGTCACTATTGTCTGAATTGGGATGTTGGTGAGTGGAAAAACCGCTAAAGCCGGAACCACTTGTGATATGAAATTTACCCTTTTTGATAATTACCTTGGCAATGCTGCGACGTATATGTGGTACGAGCATGAGGAAGCCGATGGTATCGGTAAAGAACCCTGGAGTGAGCAGTAATGCTCCGCAAATGAGCAGGATAACCCCTTCAACTAGTTCTGTAGCAGGTAGTTTGTTCTCTTGCAGGTTGTTTTGTGCGCGTTGTAGGGTTGATAGCCCCTGTATCTTAAGCATAGATACTCCAATGATAGCTGTAAGTACAATCATTCCTAATGTCGGAGCAACGCCGATTAGAGCTCCGATGCGCATGAATAGGAAAATCTCGATGATTGGGATTAGGATAAAAAGGGCAAGGATTATGCGGAACATTTTTTGGGCCTTTGAAGTCTATAATATAGAGCATGTACAAAATAATGCCATTCTAGCATTAATAGCTGTTTATTTTTATATGGGAATGGCGCTAAGCTATAAATGTATTTGAATTAATAGGGGCATATTTGTTGAATATAATTGCTTAAGATCTTATTGATCCCGGTTATTGGAACGTGCCCTGAACGTAGTTGAGTGGTGAGCATTAGGGTAATGGTTTGATAGTTATAAAAAGGCTGAATTCATGTTAGTTGTAGTTCGTTGTGTAATATTTTGCTTATTAAGCATGCTATCTGTGCAGAGCTTATATGCAGAATCAAAGTTCTTTAATCCGGATCAACGCTTTGATTCTGGCACTGATACTGATACTTCAGGTTTATATGGGGATTTTCTACCTCCCGAGCAGGCATTTATCTATTCCGTAGAGACTATTAATCAGCAACAGATCAAACTGTCATGGGTGATTGCCGATGGTTATTACCTGTATAAAGATAAATTTATTTTTAGCACGGATGCTAATGTAAAGATTGAGCAAACGATTTTTCCAAATGGAGTTTTCGTTGATGATCCAAAGTATGGCGCGGTTGAGGTTTTTAAAGGGGAGGTTGCTATACAGCTGATCTTGGGTCAGTCATTAATCGATCGCGATCTAACTCTGAAGTTTTCCTATCAAGGGTGTGCTGAGGGAGGTCTGTGTTACCCATTGATGCATAGTGATTACCCTTTGATGTTCAATGAGGATTTGAAACCCTATGAACTGGCCCCCGTTCAATCTAACATGAATAAAGAAAAGCCAATTTATGTAACTTCTAATAAGGAAGTTATTGTTCAAGATAAAACCTCCAAAACTGAGGCAGAATCAGAGCTATTTAGTCAGGAAGAGATAACGGCTGCTTTGGCTGGAAATGGTTTTGTTTTTAATCTGGTGCTATTTTTTGTGGCGGGGATTGTTTCGGCATTTCTTGGATGTTCATACCCCTTGATCCCCATAGTTTCTAGTTTGATTGCTGGACAAGGAGAACGAATAACTCCATTGCGTGGAGCTGCGCTTTCTTTTGTCTATGTGGTGGCGATGGCGTTGGCGCTTAGTCTTGCAGGACTGGTGGCAGCAATTGTTGGGGTTAACGTAACGGCGTTGCTACAGAATCCATATGTCCTTGGAGGTTTTAGCCTTATCTTTGTGGTTTTGGCTCTGGCCATGTTTGGTAAGTTAAGTGTTGCGACTCCAACCGTCTGTACTAATTATTTTAATAATCTAAGCAATAAGCAAAACGGAGGCTCATATATTGGTGCTGCTATCATGGGGGCGCTTTCAGCTCTTATTGCCGGACCATGTGCTACCCCTGTTCTTGCCGGTGCTTTGATATATATTGCCCAAAGTAACGATGTTTTGCTGGGGTGGGCTGCATTGTTTGCTCTGGGACTTGGGACTGGAGTTCCTTTGATTGTGGTGGGTGCTGGTATGGGGTCTTTTCTTCCCAAGGCTGGAGATTGGATGGATTTAGTTAAGGGGTTTTTCGGATTTGTTTTGTTAGGGGTGGCTCTTTGGTTTTTAGCTCAGGGCGGTGTTCCGGTTAGAGTGGTTAATGTTATCTGGGGCATTTTATTTGTGAGTGCGGGGATATATTTTATAAGAAAGGCAACAAAGGCTCTTAAAGAAACAAAGATCATTAACCTGTTGGCCATTATTTTAATTGGAGCGGGGGTTATTTCTGTTGCAGGTGCAGTTTATGGAGGAAAAAGCTTAACCCATCCATTTACTAGGTCATTAGTTTCTGAGTTTATCTTCGCTAGATCCGCTGAAGAGTTGCAACAGAGAATAGCTGGTGACAAACAGGTGGTGATATATTTTTCTGCTGAATGGTGTGTGGTATGCAGGCATTTAGAGGCTAATGTTTTGTCTGAAAGCAAGGTTGTCTCTGCTTTGCAAAGCTGGAATCCAACCAAGATTGACCTGACTGATATAGGTGATTTTCAACAGGAGTTGATGGATAAATATCAAATTATTGGTCCGCCGACATTTGTTTTTCTCGCTAGAGACGGAAATATATTAAAACGAATTGTTGGAAACGTTGATCAAGATAGATTATTGCAGGACTTACAGCAGTAGTTAAGATTAAGTTATTGGGTATGTTGTTATACTGAAACTGTAAAAATGTGAAAGCAATTTTTAAATTCGTTCATAAAGCTAAATATGAACGGATTTGTAATTTTTCTTGGTGGGAGAGGGTGTTAAGCCTTGATTTTTTTGGGAATCTGAACTTTTATATTATATATGTCAGATATTTTTATCGCGTAAGTCATTGATCCGGAGTGTATTATACGCTTTATAAGGATCTCATTGCGGTTTCTCTCAATTAATATTCCAGTTTGTTTTTTGCCTGAATTGAAAGTGATATATATATTGTGGTTTGAATAATTATTTATTTTACTTAAAGGAAGTTTTTTAAATACATATTTTGAAATAAAGTGTTGTTCTTGCTGTGTATTTTTATTTTCAGTAATTAAAGCAATATCGACGGTTTTTTCATCATGGCTAGATTGCAAGCCAGAGATTGACTGTTGAGCGCTGACATACATAGATTCTAGATTGGTTGCTGTGCCATTCATTCCAAAATTGCGTATTTGAGCAATGGCAGATGGGACGCCGTTAAAATATATTGCGATAGCAAGAAGAATAGTTCCAAACCCGGTTGTAGCTACGCAATAGCGTGCTTTTTCCCAGTATACTGCTGAAAATACAAATGATACTGGTGGCGCTATAAATACTAGTAAGCCCCAGCCTAACCCTTTCCTGTTTGTGACTATGCGCGATAGCCATAAAAAACCTAGCAATGCAAGTAGCAGTCCAGCTGCAATTAGAATGTACATGCTCTATCCTTAAAAGCCCTGTTTTATTATTTGTTTATTAGAATTTTATTATTTAATTCTTATGGCGTAATTAGAACAGATATCTTTATACGTATCAATATTTAGGCATAAAAAAAGCAATTTACCTACAAAGCTGATGTGAGCTGGTTCATGTTTTGAGAAGGTTTTGGACTTTTTTCATGGAAAAATGTGTAAAAGTTAATGTTTTCATGTTCTTGTCTATGGAAAGCCGAGCCCATTCTCTATTTGTTGTTTTATAATTGCTAACCTTGCCGGCGTTCCTATATCAATCCATGTGCCGTTATATGTTTCACCTGTGCATTTTTGCTGTTTAATGGCATCTTCAATTACAGTGCGTAATGGGAATTTCTCGATTATGTATTTTTTAAATTGAGATGGGGAGAAAACTCCAGCTCCGCTATATGTTAGCTTTTCCCCATCATCAATGCCTACTTTGCCGTCTGTATTGAGGGTAAAGTCTCCTTGGCTATTGTGTACAGGATTTGCAACCATGAGAAGATGCACTTGACTATCTTTCGGTGCGATAACTTTATTGAAGTGAATGTAACTCCAAACATCGCTGCTTACCACCCAAAATGGATCATCTCCTAAAAGATGTAGTGCCTTGGCTATTCCTCCTCCAGTCTCTAATGCTTCCTTTTCTGCTGAATATAGGATTTTGGCACCATATTTACTTCCATCGCCAAGCTTTTCTTCAATCATATTGCCTAGCCAAGCATGGTTGATAACGATCTCTGTAATTCCACAATCAACAAGACGTGATATTTGGTATTCTATAAGTGATTTTTCCCCTGCCATCAATAATGGTTTGGGGCAGGTGTCAGTTAAGGGGCGCATTCTCTCTCCGCGCCCAGCAGCTAATATCATTGCTTTCATGCCGTCTCCCTCAGCTCATAAGTATTGATGTTATGTTCTTTATTAAAATATTGGTTGTTATTTTGTGTGTTTCTATAAGTATTGATTAGATGAATTTGGGGGCGATGCGCTGCTGGAATAGTTCTGAAAACTCTTCGAAATCACGATGGCGCGAAACTGCATCAAGAATGTAATTTAATGTTCTTGGGATATCTTTCAGATAACCATCTTTACCATCACGATAGTTTAGTCGAGCAAAAATGCCACTGGCTTTAAGGTGGCGTTGAACTCCCATGAAATCGAACCAGCGTAGAACAGTGTTCATATCTGCTCCACTTATTAGCGGTGTAATCTCTGAGCGAGAAAAATACTTAATTACCCAGTGTTTAACCTGCTCATAGGGCCAAGCTATGTAGCAATCTTTTAGTAGTGATACTAGATCATATGTTATTGGACCAATAACGGCGTCTTGGAAATCTATAACGCCAGGGTTGTTTGTTTTAGTCACCATTAAATTACGAGAATGATAGTCTCTATGAACGAACACTTGTGGTTGCTCCAATGCGCTCTCTGCTAGCTTGGCGAAGGTTTGATCTAAGATGTCATTTTCATAGCTATTAAGTTTTATTCCATAGTGCTTGGTTAGAAGCCACTCCCTGAACAGTTCCATCTCTGTTAATAGTAGATCTTTTGAGTATGGTGGGATTATTTCACTGATCCTTGGGGCCTTGGTATGTAATTTAGCTAGGGTGTTCAATGCATCTCTATAAAGGGGGGGTGCTGACTCAGGATCATCTTCTAATTTTGACAGGTATTGAGTTGAGCCTAGGTCTTGTAGTAGTAAAAACCCCAGGTCTAAGTCTAAGTCAGAAATGGTTGGGACATGAACCCCTATGCGATCAAGGATGATATTTATCGCAATAAATGGACGGCAATCTTCTTTTTCTGGCGGTGCATCCATAATAATATGAGTTTTAGAACCACAGGTAGCACGAAAATATCTACGAAAGCTGGCATCTTCAGATGCTGGTTCTAGAGAATCTACACGCATGCGCAGATCCTTTTTTAACCAGTTGTAGATTTTATCCTTACGGATATCACTCATGCTTTCAGTTCCATTGAATTTTTAGTAAATTAGTGCTGGAAGTGTACACAATTTTGATGTTGTATGAATAAATAATTCTAACTTTATTAGGTGAAAATGGTTGATTGCTTGAACCAATAATAAATATCCCATAACATCAGCCAAGTTTATTAATAATTACGTGTAAAAATCTTTGATGATAACGGAATTTTTTCAATCCATTGAAAGGCATAAAATGCAAAAAACGTTGCTGTTTTTGCTGTGTGTATTGTGGTCACCTTTAATATATGCAGAAGAACAAATCATAAATGCACAAGAGCAAACTGTCATTGAGGCCAAACAGATTTCCTCTGTGGGCGAGAATGAATATCAACTCAACGGTGATGCAGTTGTTTTGCAAGGTGACAAAGAGATTAGGGCTGATAATATCACTTATAATCAGAATAGTGGCCAGGTAAATGCTCAAGGTGGACTTGAGTTTCGTGATTCACAAATTGAAGTGGATGGCTCTGAGGGTGAGTTTAATATAGTAGATGATACTGGGCGTATTGATAATGCTAACTATAGTTTGGTGGGTGAGTCTGGCAATGGTAAAGCGAAATTAATCCAAATTAAAAGCAAGGAAGAGGTCTTTCTGGATGATTCGACTTACAGTACATGTCCTGTTGGAGATAATGATTGGCGAATAGTTTCTTCCGAATTGACATTGGATGCGGCCGAAGGGGAAGGGAAGTCAGCCCACACTAGGTTAGATTTTTTTGATTTGCCGGTTTTTTATTTTCCGTATTTCAAATTTCCTCTGGATGATCGACGTAAAAGTGGGTTCCTGTTTCCTCAAATTGGATACGGTTCTGAAAATGGCTTGGATCTCAGAACACCATATTATTTTAATTTAGCCTCAAATTATGATGCTACTTTAACTCCAAGAATTCTTTCAAAAAGGGGCGTTGGGCTAGAATCTGAATTCCGCTATTTACTCGATAGTCAGGTTGGTGAGATCCATTTTGACTACCTGCCTTATGACGATATTTATGATGACCAGCGCTATTTGATCTCATTTAAGCAGCAGGGAAAGGTTAGTGAAACTATATCAAATAGCTTTGACTTGGCATATGTGTCAGATAAGGAATATTTTTCTGATCTTGGTAGCTTGGGGTATGTCGCAAATACAAGTCACTTAAATAATGCCATTGATTATAATTATCGACAGGGTGAATGGCAGGCAGGTTTATTGGTGCAGGCTTATCAAACCATTGAGAATGACGTTACTAAACCATATCGTCGTTTGCCACGATTTGACCTTTCATACATTGAGACAGAGGGTGAGTGGGGGAATCGGTTTGCATATGAGTTGACTAACTTCGATCATCCAGAGCATCAGACTAAAATCACCGGCATAAGATCTGATGCTTACTATAAACTGCAATATCAAAAAACAGCACCTGGGTGGTTTATGCATCCTGCTGTATCTGTGCGTCAGAGCGATTATCAATTAGATGATCTTTATAGTGAGTCTCGAACTTTATATAGCGCTAGTCTCGATAGTGGTATTTTTCTTGAACGTGATTTTCAGTTGTTTGGTAAGGATATGCAGCAGACACTGGAACCGCGAATTTTCTATCTATATACCCCTTATCGTGATCAGCAGAACTTGCCAGTATTTGATTCTGGAGTCACAAGTTTGAGTTTTGGGCAATTATTTGCAGAAAATCGTTTTACAGGGCCAGATCGTGTTGGAGATGCAAATCAGATATCAGCAGCGGTTAGTAGCAGGGTTGTCGATAATGATAGTGGTAGAACGTTGTTGTCTCTGAACTTTGGTGAGATATTTTATCTTGATGATCGTAGAGTGACCATTGGTAATGATCAGCTGCAGACGAACGCAAATTCAAATTTCATTGTGAATGCTCAGCTGCGCCCGTTAAGGGATTTTCGGATTACTGGTGAGGTTGAGTGGAATCATAAAAGTGATTACACGCAATCTGAAAGTCTTGTATTAGAGTATCGCCCAGATGCAGAAAATTTATTTGGAATTACCTATCTTGAGCAAAAGAATGTAAATGCAGTAGTAGAAACTGATTCTACTACTGTGCGCTTTGCTTGGGAGTACGACCATAATTGGAAATTTGTTGGAAAATGGAACTATTCATTGTTACATGATGCAACCCAAGAGTCTTTTTTGGGGTTGGAGTATGACAGTGGCTGTTGGGCAGCGCGTTTAGTTACGCATAGATTTATTGAAGAGATGCAAAACCCAGCAAATGCCAAACAACAAATTTTGTTACAAGTGGAACTTTTGGGTGTTGGTGGTTTCGGACAAGATGTAGATGATTTTATGGAACCGTAATAGGCCAAAATGTTATTCTACCCCTAAATCAAAATACAGATAGAGATGGAAGCAATTCTAGATATGAAAATTAGATCAAAGATATGTCAGTTGATTAGCGCAACATTATTGTTGCTTTTCAGTTTTACAGCAATAGCTGAGAAACCTATCGATTCCATTGTGGCGGTGGTGAATGAAGATGTGGTTTTAGCTAGCGAGCTACGTATGGAGATGGAGAAAACCATGCAGCAGCTTCAAGCCAGTCGAACTAGGACTCCTCCGAAGAATATTTTACAAAAGCAGGTTTTAGAGCGCTTGATAATGAAAAACCTGCAGTTAGGTATTGCCAAAAGAACCAGAATAAATGTTGATGATGAACAGGTGAATCAAGCCCTGCAAAATATTGCTAAAAACAATAAAATTTCTGTGAGCCAGTTAAAGCAAGAGCTTGAGCGGGAAGGGATGGATTATTTGCAGTTTCGAGAAAGTATCCGGGAGCAGATCATCCTTGATTATCTTAGAAAAAGATTTGTTGATCAACAGGTGCACGTCACAGAAAAAGAGATTAAAAACTATGTGGCCAACCAAAAGAGCGCTGGCGCTAGCGCACAAGAATATAAAACTGCATATATATTGATTGAGATTCCTGAAGCAGCTTCTTCTGAGCAGATTGATAAGTCGAAACAGAAGGCTGATATGGTGATGCATAAGCTGCGTGATGGTGCTGACTTTTCTGAGATGGCAGTATCATACTCTGATGGTGGTAATGCACTTGAAGGTGGTATCATAGAAGCGCGTAAGGCCAACCAGCTTCCAACAATATTTGCTGAAATCGTTCCAGATATGCAAGTGGGAGATGTGAGTGGGATTATCAATAGTCAGGGTGGCTATTACATTGTCAAATTAATAGATATTTCCCAAGGCAAAGCTGAGCTAGTAGTGCAAACTAAATTGCGGCATATATTGGTAAAGCCGAGTGAATTTATGACTCCTAATGAGGCTCAGCAAAAGTTAGGGCAGATTCGCGAGCGTATTATTAATGGTGAGGATTTTGCTCAGCTTGCGCGCTCCAATTCAGATGACAAAGGTACCGCATCCGCAGGTGGAGAGATGGATTATATGAGCCCAGGTGTGTTTGTACCTGAGTTTCAGGAAGAGGTAGATAAGCTGAAAGGAGATGAGATCTCTCTTGTATTTAAGACCAGATTTGGCTTCCACATTGCCCAGATTGTTGATCGCCGTGAGCATGATGATTCTGATCAGGTGATGCGCATGAAGGCGATGGAAAATATTAGAAAGAGAAAGTCGCAAGAAGCGATGCAGCTTTGGATGCGTAGATTACGTGACGAAGCGTTCGTGAAGATTAAAATTTAGTGATTACAGGCTGGCTATGAAAAACCTTCCGCGATTGGTAGTGACATCTGGTGAGCCTGCTGGCATTGGCCCTGATCTGGCGTTAATGCTTGCGCAAAAAAATTATCCTGCGCAAATAACAGTTATAGGATCTATCGACCTGCTTAGGCAGCGCGCGCAACAGTTGCAGCTTGAAGTTAATCTAGAACTATATGATCCGGAAAAACAATCTCCTTGCGAGCCTGGGGCTTTATCTGTTCTCGCTCTCGATCTAGAACAGTCAGTAATCGCTGGTGAACTCAACTCTGTAAATTCAAATTATGTTATAGCAATGCTGGATCGTGCAGCACGCGGGTGTCTGGATGGTGAGTTTGACGCGGTGGTAACTACTCCGGTGCATAAAGGGGTTATTAATGATGCAGGCATCACCTTTAGTGGGCATACAGAATTTTTCGCCGAAGTAACAGGTGGGCAGCTACCAGTAATGATGTTGGCAACTCCTGGGTTGCGGGTGGCTTTGGCGACTACACATCTGCCATTAAAGGATGTGAGTGCTGCGATAACCAAAGATGGTCTGGAGCAGGTGATTCGTATCATCGATAAGGATTTGCGGGAGAAGTTTGGGCTGCAAAATCCAAAGATATATGTTTGTGGATTGAATCCACATGCAGGCGAAAGTGGCTACCTGGGAGCCGAAGAGATCGACACCATCAATCCAGTTTTAGAAAAGGTAAAAAAGGATGGGATAGAAGTGGTTGGTTCCCTTCCTGCGGATACTATATTTACACCCAAGTATATGGAGCAAGCTGATCTGATTTTGGCAATGTATCACGATCAGGGATTGGCGGTGCTTAAACATGTTGGTTTTGGGAATGCAGCAAATATAACGTTGGGGTTACCAATAATTCGTACCTCAGTAGATCATGGAACCGCACTTGATTTAGCGGGTAGTGGTAAGGTTGAGTTTGGTAGTATGGATTATGCCATTAAAGTAGCAATTGAAGAGTGCGAGACATATCATGCAGCATAGAGCAAAAAAGAGATTTGGGCAGAACTTTCTCCACGACAAAAGCATAATCGGGCGTATAGTTAGCTCTATAAATCCACAGCCGGGGGAAAATATAGTTGAGATTGGACCAGGGCTCGGCGCTATGACCATCCCTGTTCTCGATTGCTGCAAAAAAATGACGGCTATTGAGCTGGATCGTACCCTGATAGAAAACCTAGAAAAGATGTCGGCTTCAATTGGTGAGTTAAGCCTGCAGCAAGGGGATGCACTAAAATTTGATTTTTCTGAATTGCCATCCGAACCAAAACTGAGGTTAATAGGTAATCTTCCATACAATATTTCCACACCTCTATTATTCCACTTTATGAAGTGGGCAGATCAGATCCAAGATATGCACTTCATGTTGCAAAAAGAGGTGGTACAGAGGATGGCGGCAGGCCCAGGTTCTAAAACCTATGGCCGTTTATCTATTATGGTGCAGTATTATTGTCAGGTGGTTCCTCTGTTTGAAGTTCATCCTGGAGCATTTAATCCGCCACCAAAGGTGGATTCCGCTATAGTTCGGTTGATTCCGCATGTACAACCACCTGTTAAGGTCGATGACTTTAAATTCTTTGCTGAACTAGTAACTTCGGCCTTTAATGCGCGTCGCAAAACAATTCGTAACTCAATGAAAAAATACCTCACTGAAGAGCAGATACAGGGGATTGGGATAGATCCACAGGTTCGTCCTGAACAGCTGGGGCTGGCCCAGTTTGCGGATCTTGCTAATGCGGCTTTAGAATTGAAAGAGTAAATTTCATTTAATAATCTATTCAAAAGCTTACCATAGAAATTTTTACCGGCTTCTGTATAATGTCGCGCTCGAAATTCACTAATTCCCATCATCGGAGACAAAAATGTCAAAAATTCGCGAACTTCATAATGCAGGCCAAAGCGCATGGTTGGACTTTATTCACAGAGGTATGTTGGATTCAGGAGAACTAACAGGAATCATTGCTGAAGACGGATTGATGGGGATCACTTCAAACCCAAGTATTTTTGAAAAATCTATAACCAGTAGCAATGACTACGATGCATCGATTGCAGGCCTGATTAAAGAAACTCCTGACATGCCTATGTATGAGCTTTTTAATAATTTAGCAATCAACGATATTCGTGATGCCGCTGATGAGTTCAAAAAGGTATATGAAGAAACTAATAAGGTAGATGGATACGTAAGTATCGAAGTTTCACCAGAACTTGCTCACGATGCAGAGGGCACCATTAAAGAAGCGCTAGAGTTATACAGCAGGATTGGTCGTCCAAATATAATGATCAAGGTTCCAGGAACATCAGCTGGCCTAGTTGCGATTGAGAAGTTGATAGCCGGAGGCATTAGTGTAAATGTGACCCTTTTGTTCTCAGTACAAAGATACAAAGAGGTAGTTGAGGCACATATCAAAGGCCTTAAGGCAAGAATGGCAGCTGGCAAACCGATTGACGGAATCGGTTCAGTAGCAAGTTTCTTTATTAGTCGTGTAGATGCAGCAATTGATCCCGAATTGGAAAAAGCAGGTAATGCTGATTTGCAAGGCAAGATTGCGATTGCTAACGCACAGATCTCTTACCAGTACTTTGATGATGTATACAATGGGGTTGAATTTGCAGGGCTTAAAGTAGAGGGTGCGCAGGTTCAGCGTCTTCTTTGGGCAAGCACCTCAACCAAAAATCCTGAGTACAGCGATGTACTATATGTTGATGACCTAATTGCCCCAGATACAGTTAATACCATTCCTCCTGCAACTTATGATGCATTTAAGGATCACGGTACAATAGCTCAAACCTTAACTGTTGGGATTGAAGACGCAGCAGGAAAGGTGGCTACGGCAAAAGGTTTAGGTATCGATATCGATGCAATTACAGATAAACTTGAAGCTGATGGAATCGTTGCTTTCCAAGAATCATTTCGTAATTTGCTTGATTCACTAAAACAAAAAGTTGAATCATTATAAAAACTGCTACTCTATATAGATATGGAAAATAAAACAGCGGATATGATAAGTATCCGCGTTGAACCAAAATATATCGAGGAACAGTCCGACCCTGAAAAAAATAAGTATGTGTTCTCTTATGATGTAACCATACTTAATAATGCTCAGGTCGGGGTGCAGTTGATGTCGCGTCATTGGCATATAACTGATGCCAATGAACGTACCAAAGAGATCTTGGGCGAAGGGGTTGTTGGCAAACAACCTCACCTAGATCCAGATGCCGAGTTCACATATACCAGTTGGACAATACTTGAAACCCCAACTGGTTTTATGCATGGAAGCTATCAATTGATTGATGACCAAGGGCTTGAATTTGAGACTGATATTCCGGCATTTACTCTTACCACCCCAAGCACCCTCCACTAAATTTACGCTCATTTCCCTAAATACTGCGTTACAACTCAAGGCTTATTTAGTCACATACTAAAGTATGCTCCCTCATAAGGCTTTGTTGTGCCTTGTCTTTGGAAAAATGCTTCGTAAAGTAAGAGTTTTTGTAGTTGTAATCTCAGTCTAGCGCCTCGATATAGCTGCACTCATGACGCTTTATAACTGCAGTTCTACTCTTTATGAATTCTGTGAGCTTTATATCAAATCTGTGGTATGTTCCTTTGGTGCTATATTTAAGGCAATTATCATCAATATAATTTTTTAGGTAGGGGCGTATCAATGAAGAGAGTATTTTTACTGGCAGTAATATTGTTGTTATCCATAAATGCTGATGCTAAGTCGGCTGTTGAAAATTCTAAAGCTAAAATAGAGGTTGCTAAATTAGTAAAAACGACCAAAAGTTGGAATGGGGCAGAACTGCCTAGTTATCCGCAAGGAAAACCTGAGGTTACAATTTTAAGGATAAAAATCCCGGCAGGTACAAAACTTCCAATGCATGAGCACCCGGTGATAAATGCTGGAGTATTGCTTAGTGGTGAGTTAACAGTGAAAACCGTTAATGGAAAGATACTTTACCTTAAGGCAGGAGACCCAATCGTTGAGGTGGTCGATACTTGGCACTATGGAATAAATGAGGGTAAAGGTCCTGCAGAGATTATTGTTTTTTATGCAGGAATAGTTGGTAAGAAAATAACCATAAAAGAATAACCCCAAGACTAATTATTAGTATAATGTTCGTTTACTAAAGGTTTTTTCTATAAATGAACAGCAAAGTAGATGTAATAATAATTGGCGCTGGAGCTTCTGGTCTTATGTGTGCTCTAGAGGCGGGAAAGCGAGGGCGCAAAGTTTTGGTGCTAGATCATGTCCAAAAGCCGGGGAATAAGATCCTGGTCTCTGGTGGTGGAAGTTGCAACTTCACTAATTACTATATTGAATCGGAAAACTTCCTTTCCAATAATCCCCATTTTTGTAAGTCTGCGCTGAGCCGTTACACGCAGTGGAATTTTCTTGAGTTTATCAATAGACACAAGATTGCATTTCATGAGCGTGAGCACGGGCAGCTTTTTTGTGATGGTAAGGCCTCTCAGATTGTTGATGGTTTTATGCTGGAGTGTAAAGAGGCGGGGGTTGGCTTTAGATTTGGCTGTGAAGTTAAAGGTGTTGAACAGAATAGTTCAGGCTTTAAAATCAATACAGGCGATGGGCAATATGCTTGTGAATCGCTTGTTATCGCTACTGGCGGGTTATCGATTCCGGCTATAGGGGCAAGCTCTTTTGGTTACAAGGTAGCAGAGCAGTTCGATATTCCAATGATTTCTCCTAAAGCTGGTTTGGTTCCATTTACATTACAACCAGAGGATAAGGAGCGTTTTGCTGAACTATCAGGAATTGCGGTTGAAGCGGTTGTTAGCAATAAGCAGCAAAGCTTCCGTGAGAATATTCTTTTTACCCATAGAGGGTTGAGCGGCCCTGTGATTTTACAGATATCATCTTATTGGAATTCAGGTGAGCCGGTTGAAATAAATCTGTTGCCAGATCTTGACTTAGAAGAGATGCTGCAAGCTGCTAAGCGACAGAATAATAATAAGAAAATTATACGCAATCTACTTGCCGATCTGCTTCCTAAAAGAGTAGTCGAACAACTGTTGGATATTGGTTTGGCAGAATCTAAATTACAAGATTTGTCGAGTGAACTGATTAAGCAGATTGCCAACAGATTTAACTGTTGGCAAATTAAACCCAATGGTACTGAGGGTTATCGTACCGCAGAGGTTACAGTTGGTGGTGTTGATTGTGATTGCATATCCTCGAAGACGATGGAAACAAAAGCGGTTAAAGGGCTTTATTTTACTGGTGAGGTGCTGGATGTTACCGGCTGGCTTGGTGGTTATAACCTGCAATGGGCGTGGTCATCGGGGTGGTGTGCTGGGCAGTATGTTTGATTTAATTTCTTAAGTTTATTGTTTTAATGGCAGTTATTTTAAGACCTATTGATTTAATGGCTGTTGTTGGTCATCTGTAATTCTCATTCTGCATTTAATTTACTCTATTAAAAGAGCTTTCCTGCTATCTGATTTATATGGAATATTTATCATAATTTTGTGGAAGACGTGTGAAATCGCATATACTATATCTTGTGTTTGCTTGAAATTTTTATAAGCCGTTGAATTTAGGGGGGAATAAATTGCGCCCAATGTGGCATCTAAAGTAAAAGTTGGGCATAAACAATGCGTTAAGAGAGTTGTTTAAAATTTAGTCAGTTTGACATATCTAGTTTTTTTATCATAATTACATCATATCAAAACACTATATGTTGTGTTTTAAGCTTTTATTAACTGTTTGCAGGCTTTGAATAGATTGTGGGTGTTTTTCTATTGTTTTTTGCAAGCTGGTAAGTAGTAAAGATTTCAAAAAGGAGTGTAGTTATGCATAAGGAAGCTATTGCCATTTTGCCGCAATTTGTTGTTAACAGAGCCGGTGAGAGAACCCCGTTTAAAAGAGATAAGATTCAAAATGCCATTAAAAAAGCTGGTGATGAGACTGGTGAGTTTGGGCTTGAAACGGCAAGAAAACTAGCTGCTAGTGTATTAAAAGTTTTGATGTATCGTCATCACGATGATTTTCCAGCGATTGAAGAGATCCAGGATGTTGTTGAGCAGGTTTTGATTGAAGAGGATTTCTTTATTACCGCTCGTGCTTATATCGTTTATCGTGACCAGCATAAAAGGCTGCGTGCAGATAAAACAGTTGTTGATGTTGAGGCATCGGTTAATGAATATTTAGAGCGTGAAGATTGGCGTGTTAGCGCTAACGCAAATCAAGGGTATTCTCTTGGGGGGTTAATCCTTAATATTTCAGGAAAGATGACAGCAAACTATTGGCTTAGTCATGTTTATACACCGGATATTGGTGAGGCTCACAGGCAGGGAGATTTTCATATTCACGATCTTGATATGCTTTCTGGTTATTGTGCGGGTTGGTCATTAAGAACATTATTGCATGAAGGGTTTAATGGTGTCCCTGGGCGAATTTCTTCTAATCCACCAAAGCATCTTTCCAGCGCTATTGGGCAGATGGTTAATTTTTTAGGAACGCTGCAAAATGAGTGGGCTGGAGCTCAAGCGTTCAGCTCATTTGATACCTATCTTGCACCATTTGTGCGTAAGGATGATTTGACGTATAAGACTGTTAAACAATTGATTCAAGAGTTTGTATATAATCTAAATGTTCCTTCTCGTTGGGGTTGTCAGGCTCCATTTACCAATATTACCCTTGATTGGGTTTGCCCAGATGATCTTAAAGAGCAAGTTCCTGTGATTGATGGTGAAGAACAGGATTTTATGTACGGTGATCTACAAAAAGAGATGGAGATGATTAACCGTGCTTATATTGAGGTGATGCAAGAGGGTGATGCATCTGGTCGCGTGTTTACATTTCCAATTCCAACTTACAACATAACTGATGATTTTGATTGGGAGTCAGAAAATAGCGATAGGCTATTTGAGATGACAGCTAAATATGGCCTGCCGTACTTTCAGAATTTTGTGAACTCTGAACTTAATCCAAGTATGGTGCGCTCTATGTGTTGTCGTTTGCAATTGGATCTGCGCGAACTGTTAAAACGCGGTAATGGGTTGTTTGGTTCTGCTGAACAAACAGGTTCTATAGGTGTTGTTACTATTAATTGTGCGCGTCTCGGTTATGAATATCGAGCTAATGAAAAGGGGTTGTTTCAACGCTTAGATCAGTTGCTTGATATGGCGCGCCGTAGCTTGGATGTTAAGCGTAAGGTGATTCAAGGGTTTATGGATCAGGGTTTGTTTCCATACACTAAACGCTATCTTGGAACGCTGCGCAACCATTTCTCTACAATCGGTGTGAATGGTATTAACGAGATGGTTCGGAATTTTACTGGTGACCGTGATGATATCACTAGCGAGTTTGGTCATAAATTTGCTGCGCGTTTGTTGGATCATATCCGTAGTAAGATGCAGGAATATCAGGAAGAGTCAGGAAACCTTTATAATCTAGAGGCGACACCGGCCGAAGGCACAACTTATCGATTTGCGCGCGAAGATCAAAGTCGTTATGAAGATATTATTCAGTCAGGAACTTCAGAGCACCCATACTATACTAACTCATCCCAGTTGCCTGCCGGTTATACTGATGACCCATTCGAGGCTTTAGAGATGCAGGAGGAGTTGCAGCGTAAGTACACTGGTGGAACGGTTCTGCATCTGTATATGTCGGAGCGGATTACTGATTCAGGCGTATGTAAAAAGTTAGTAAAAAGATCTATGGAGAACTTTGCACTTCCGTATATAACCATCTCTCCAACGTTCTCAATTTGTCCAGCTCATGGTTATATAAATGGTGAGCAGCATGAGTGCCCAACTTGCGGTGAAAAGACTGAGGTATGGACCAGAGTGATGGGTTATCATCGTCCAGTTTCCCAGTTCAATGATGGAAAGAAATCAGAATATGCTGACAGAGTCCCATTTGAAGAGGCGCGTGTAGTTGTTGCCCAGGATATGGGGATGACATTGGGTGATATTACTGCTGAAAGCAGGGCAATAGCAGTATAAGTTTAGTTTTTGATTGAATTAGAGATGGGGCTTCTTAATACGCTAGAGCCCCATTTTTGCGAGAGTATTTTTTAGGAGATAATTTTGAATATAGGTGGCTTCATTCCAACATCAACTATAGATTTTCCAGGAAAATTAGCGGCAGTTATCTTTACTCAGGGTTGTCCATGGCGCTGTCACTACTGTCATAACCCGGTTTTGGCATTAGGGCAGGCAGAATCTCCACATGACTGGAACGGTATAAAGAAGATGCTTGAAAAGCGCAAGTCGCTTCTTGATGGGGTTGTGATTAGTGGAGGGGAACCATTGATTCAAAAAGATTTGGTTGATGTATTAAAAGAGATAAAAGAGGTGGGATTTGAGTCGGCGTTGCATACAGGTGGAGCTATGGTGCATCGCTTTTCTGAGGCGCTACCCCATCTTGACTGGGTTGGCTATGATATAAAGGCTGAGCAGTTGGCTTATGCATCTATAACTCAGGTGGCAGGATCTGGTGAATCTGCCTTTGCAGGTTTGGAAAAGCTGCTTGCTTCCGGTGTTGAATATGAGGTTAGAACCACAGTGCATTGGAGCTTGATGTCTAGAGAGGATCTTATGTCGCTTTCTGAGACGTTGGCAAATCTTGGGGTGAAGAACTATGTGGTGCAGATCGCTCGTGATGGTGGAAATCTATCAAAAGAACTGTTAACACATAACGGATCAGCATCAGATTTTGATTCTGGACCACTGAGCAAGATAAACTCAATGTTTGAACAGTTTTCAGTAAGGCAAGCTGCTTGATGCAGAATAGTATCAAGATATAAAAAAGGCAGCTTTCAAGCTGCCTTTGTTTTTAAAGTTAAGTGTTTTTCTACTCTTCAATCTCAGCAGTTGCAGGTGGTTGAGCAGCAGATACGCTATCTACCATTTCAGCTAAGCTAGGTAATTGAGGTTGCTGAACATGAGCGGCCTCTCTAAATGAGCGGAAACGCTCGCTCATCCTTTCAATACCTTCAAATAGCTGTTTCACAGTTGCATTAGGTTCTGGGAACATTAATGCTGTGGCAGAGATTGCGTTATCCATCTTCTCATTGAAATCACCTAGAGTAGATGCATCATACTGGGATAGAGTGGGTGTTGCTTCTGTCTGCTCAACATACGAATCAACTTTTTGATAAGTGCTTACTGCGGATGAGTATTTCATGTTGGCGGCAAAGCCTGCGATCTCTCCAGCGTCATAACCAATTTCGACAGCATGCTGCAGTGCTTGTTGCATGTTGCCACTATAGAAATCTTCCGCTACATCTCCAATTTGACCTACTAGATCATTAATTGCTGCAAGCTCATCTTCATCTAAATCTCCTTGTACAGAGAATGAAAGATCGGAGCTGGAATATTTCTCAGTGTTTATGGTTAATGATTGCTGGTCGCCAGATGTGCTTAGCTGTTGTGATGTGCTGATGCTGTTACTATTGTTTATCATTAACTTCACAATGTCGCCATCGTTGGTTTTGATCTCGAGTTCGAAACTCTCTTCGCGAGCTGCTGATGTACCACGCTCAACTTGAGTTAGTTTTTCGGCACTGCCAAATTCTCTTTCTTTAAAACCATCTTGGATTAGGTTGTATGTGGTATCGATATCTTCAGCAATTTTGCCGTTTAAAACACCAAATCCATCGAGAATCTCTTTGGCCTGTTCAAACCCCATCTCTACACCGCGCTTGGCCTCGTTAAATATCTTGTCAAGCTCTGCTTCATCTGCGCCATTAAGTTTTGCCAGACCCATTGCTGAATCTATGAAGTCGAGAATACGGTTGGCAACTTTATCAGGTGTGAAATCGTCAGCTCTGGATGAATCAAGTGGTTGAATGCCTTCTGTTTCAAGTACAGAATTCAGGCTGGCAATTATCTGATCATTTAAGAGCTTGCGCGCTCTTGCGGGATGAAAATCGCTTAATTTAACGTCATCTTGTTCTGCTTGTCGAACCTGTTCGTGACCGATATTGGAAGTAATCTTAGGGTCATTGCTGACGCGAGACTTTTGGTCCCCACTTGTGGACGAAACTGGGTTGTCAAAATTTATTGTGGGTAACATGATGTATCTCCTCTAGTCTGTGGCGCAAGCCTTTTACCCCGTGTCAGTAAAGTTATCGGCAGGTTTAGCATAAACTTTAGGAAAAAGTTAAAAAAAATCCACCAGCTGTAAAAAGACTGGTGGATTTTGTGATTCAGTAGCTAAAAAGCTGAAGATTATCTGCTGGCTAGTAGCTTGTCTTCTAAGTCGATTCTGATTGAGATAGCTTCACCGATGATGGAAAAATCTTTGGTGAATTTTTCTAGGTCAGGCTTGATGGAAACACCTTCATAGTTGTCATTAAACGCTAGAGAGATCTCTGTGGTTTGATAAATTTGAGCAAAAATATGTGCTTGATGTTCTTTCGAAAGTGATAAATTTTGGATCATTTGTTCATAGACACCAAAATGACCAGTTGATACATAGTCAATGAGAACAGAGCTAAAGCTATTGATTAAAGATATCTCTTCATCTTCAGGGGTGTTGTCATCAACAGCCACCAACTGAGAGTAAAGCACAAGCAGCTCTTTTCTCTCTTTTAACCAGTTAGCAATAATTTTGTTGTCGCTTATAAGAAAGTCCTTTTTCCTATTTATCATGATCATATCCTTTTATTATTTTGTGTTATCTAGTTCATATTTAGAGCTAAGAAAAAATCTAGCTTTTATAAATAATTACATACTTTTCTTAGAATCTGAAATAGATTGTGTGTGTTTTTGTGACCAGCTCGACAAAAAAATGCAATTTTACTTTGATTTGAATGATGTTTTTCTAGTGGTAAGTGTGTGAGGTTCAAGGGTTTAATGCTGAATTCTGTCTCTTAATCATTGCAGTGTATTGAAATGAACAAAATAGGCAAAATAAGACTATTAGAATAAATGGAAATAAATTAGGGTATAGATAAATGCAGGGGTTTCATATCTGTTCAATTGTTGGTATAACTGGCATTGCTTTAGGCCACTTAATGGTCTTATGGAAATTATTAAAATCCTGGAAATCGGGAAAATACTTAACTCACTATTATAATGGAGAAATACATCATGAAATGGTTGTCAATCTTTCTAGTACCTTTATTCCTTATTGGTTGCGGTGGCACTGCAGCTACAAAATCAGAGTCAGCAACAGAAAAAACTCCTGCTGTAGAAACTAAAGCCGCTGCTAAACCAGCAGCTTCAGCTAAGCTAGAAGGCGGTCCTTTCCCTGCGACAGTAGAAACAACATACAAAACTATACCTTCAGTTGGCGAAGGCGTATTCAACGGTATTGGTTGGGACGAAGGTTCATCTAAAGGTTCAGCTCTACTTTTCAAAGGTAGCGATATGGCTATCGAATCTCCAAACAGCTTTGGTGATTCTCTAAGAACACTTACTTTTAAAGTTGTTGGTTACACCGCTACTGGTCCTGATACAGGTGTGATCGATACCGTAGTTGATGATACTGATAGTTTTGGTGAAGGCGCACTTAACAGCTTCTGGGCTGCAGTGCCTTATGCGAAAGTTTCTATTCAGATGTCTAGAAAAGGTAAAATTATGCAGTTCGTATTCGGTGAGCCAGCTGACACAATCGAACAAGCAGTAGCTCCTGAGCTTCCAGGAAGTAATCCAAAATTCAAAAAGCGTAAGTAATAGCTTTTTATTTTGGATCAAAAAAGGGCCTTATGGCCCTTTTTTGTTAGCTTTAATAATTGCATTTAATTACTTGAAAGGAGCTGAGTTTAAAATTTAGCTTCTTCCATAAACCACATAATCGTAGTTCCAAGCCATATTTTTTTCCCCAGCTTTACGTGAGACCTCTTTCCACTGATCTTTGTTGTATTCAGGGAAGAGTACATCACCATCTACATGAGAATCGATCTCGGTTAGATAGAGCGTGTCGGCATCATTCATAAACATCTCATAGATAGCGCCGCCGCCTATTATCATCACCTCTGTGGCGTTATCGGTAGCTACCATTGCTTCTTCTTTAGAATGGACAATAGTGCACCCTTCCGCAGAGTAATTTATATCACGGGTTAGGATGATATTTTTGCGTCCAGGGAGTGGTCTGCCTATAGATTCGTAGTTTTTGCGCCCCATTATCATAGGCTTTCCCAGTGTAATTCTTTTGAAATACTGTAGATCTGCTGGGATGTGCCACGGGATCTGGTTGTCTTTGCCAATTACGAGGTTTTTTGCCAAGGCCACTATGATGGATATTTTCTGAGTCATTTGTCGTTCTCTGTATCTTTTTTTACCGCGTGGTTATATTGCTACTGGTGCCTTGATATGGGGGTGGCACTCATATCCGCTTAATTCAAAGTCTTCGAACTTAAAGTCAAAAACAGACTTTACATCTGGGTTAAGTTTCATAGTTGGCAATGCGAATGGCTCACGGATTAATTGTAGGTCTGTTTGTTCTAAGTGATTAGAGTAAAGGTGTGCATCACCTAAAGTATGAACAAAATCGCCAAGCTCAAGTTCGGTTACTTGTGCAACCATCATTACCAGCAAGGCATAAGATGCAATATTAAATGGCACCCCGAGGAAGATGTCGGCACTACGCTGATATAGCTGACATGATAGTTTGCCGTCGGCAACGTAGAACTGAAAGAATGCATGGCATGGTGCTAGAGCCATCTTGTCTAGCTCCCCTACATTCCAAGCACTGACAATGATGCGGCGTGAGTCTGGATCGTTTTTAATCTGTTCGATGGCATTGGTGATTTGGTCGATGTGGCTACCATCGGTACTAGGCCAGCAGCGCCATTGAGAGCCGTAGACTGGTCCTAGGTCGCCATTTTTATCAGCCCATTCATCCCAAATTCTGACTCCGTTCTCTTTTAGATAACTGATGTTGGTCTCACCTTTTAAAAACCAAAGTAGTTCATGGATGATGGAGCGCAGGTGTAATTTTTTCGTGGTTACTAGTGGGAAACCCTTTGATAGGTCAAAGCGCATTTGGTAGCCGAAAACAGAGATGGTTCCAGTTCCAGTTCTGTCCTGTTTTATTGTTCCATTTTCTCGAACGTGGCGTAATAGGTCTAGGTACTGCTGCATTAATTTTTCCTTTTACTAATGTTTTACTGTTTTTGCACAGGACTATCTTTAGCCAGATGTTTTTTATATGTAATTATGATGATGCATAGGCCAACTAAAATCATGGTGGAGCTAAGTATCTGCCCGCGAGTAAGCCAGCCTGCATCAAAACCAATGTGTGCATCAGGTTCGCGGAAGAATTCGACGCAGAACCTGAATGCGCCATATAGCATGGTAAACAAGCCGGCTATGGCTAGTTTTGGGCGTGGTTTGGATGAGAACCACCAGATTATTATAAATAATAAAACCCCTTCCAGAGCAAATTCGTAAAGCTGTGAAGGGTGACGGTAGATGCCAGCTTGCTCAAAGCTCATGGCCCATGGTACATCAGAGACTCGCCCCCATAACTCACCGTTGATGAAGTTTCCCATTCTGCCAGCTGCAAGCCCGGTAGGTGCAAGTGGGACTAAAAAGTCGACAACTTCTGCAAAAGTTTTTTTGTATTTGCGTGCAAAAAATATCATTGCCACCATGACACCAATAAATCCACCATGGAATGACATCCCGCCTTCCCATACTTTTATGATCGAACCTGGATTGCTAAGAAATTGGTCCATGCCATAGAAAAATGTATAGCCCAGGCGTCCGCCGACGATGATCCCCATTGCGCCATAGAAAATGATGTCACCCACTTGCTCTTTGGTCCAACCAGAACCAGGCTTGCTTGCACGGTATCTGCCTAGGAGCCAAGCGCAGGCAAAGCCAACAAGATACATTAGGCCATACCAGCGAATATCCAGGGAAATATCACCAATAATTGGCAGGTCATATTTGCCAAGAGAGAAAGCGATAGGGTCAAATTTGGGGTGTTGTAGCATCGTATTAGTTCAGTTTCATGATTGAAGAGAGACTTTATCATAAAGAGAACCAAAAGTGATGAGTAAACAATAACTGAATTTGGAATAAAAAATTTCTTTTTAAAGAGAGGTTCTTATACAATTGTCACCCAATAGTAAATTTAGCTAAGGATAGGTGCTCCAGTGACAAAATTGGTATTCATCTTAACAATGGTTTTTTCAGGTCTATTTATTTCAGGCGCGGTTAGTGCGGAAACTAAATATGTGAGTGATCAGCTCAGAGTTAATCTGCGCTCGGGTAAATCAAATACCCATAGAATTATCTCATCGCCACGCAGTGGAACAGAATTAAAGGTGCTGGAGGTTGATAGAGTGTCTGGATATGCCAAAGTTCAACTTCCATCTGGAACAGTTGGTTGGGCATTGTCCAGACAGTTAATGGGGCAGCCAAGTGCGCGTACTCAGCTTGCAGATTTGACCAAAAAGAATCTCGATCTGGTAGATCGTACAAATAAGTCGCGTGGAATAAATAAAGAACTAAGTAGTGAGATAAAACAACTTTCGGCGGAAAAGAAGAAGCTTACGCGTAGTAATAAGCTGCTATCAACAGAGTTGAAAGAGTTAAAACGTGAGTTTGGCAGTGAAATTTCATTTCAAGATAAATATATTGGATTACAAAAAGAGCTTGCAGATTACAATCGCCAAATAGAAGCCTTAGAACAAGCTAATTCTGATTTAGAAGCTAAAGATGATCAGCTTTGGGTAATGATTGGTGGAGGAATTTTGCTTTTGGGCTTGATCCTAGGATTGATTATTCCAAAGGTTAGATGGCATAAGAAATCGAGCTGGAGTTCGCTCTAAGTTAGAATAAAAGTATTGATTTGCAAAGCAGGCAGGGCAATAGTCCTGCCTGCTTTGTGTTCAGAAACTAGTAAATTAATCTACAATATGATTATGAATACAAATAACACGCATCAATTTGTAAAGTGGTTTAGAGACTCATCTCCATACATCAACGCTCACAGGGGAAAGACCTTTGTTATGGGCGTTGCCGGTAGTGCAATTGGTTCAAAGGAATTCACCAGCCTTGTTCATGATATTGCTCTGTTGACCAGTATTGGGATCAGGATAGTTTTGGTTTATGGAATCAGGCAGCAGATCGACCAGCGTTTGCATAAATTTGAAATTAAACCGCGCTACAAGGATGGTTTGCGCATAACAGATGAGCAGGCGTTGCAGCACGTTAAAGATGTGGCGAGTTACGCAAGAGTTGAGATCGAGGCGCTCTTATCTATGGGGGTATCTAATTCCCCCATGGAAGGTCTGCGCATCAGAGTGGTTGGTGGTAATTTTATCACTGCACGCCCATATGGGATCCATGAAGGGGTAGATTTTCTTAATACTGGAGTTGTACGTAGAGTTGACTCTGAGGCTATAGAATCACATCTGCAAAATAATGATGTGGTATTGCTTTCACCGCTAGGGTATTCACCCACGGGTGAGATATTTAATATGTCTTATAGCGAGATAGCAGCTCGGGTGGCGGTAGATATTGGCGCTGACAAGCTTCTTTTTTTACATGATGATTTGCAACTCTATGGTGACGGAACAGAAAAAATTCGCGAGCTAACAGCAACCGAGGCAGAAAGCTATTGCGCGAAGATGACATCTTTGCCTGCAGAGATTAAAGAGTGCTTGCAGAAGGCAATCTCTGCGTGTAAACAGGGGGTAAAGCGCTCTCATCTTCTTGATTTGCGTATTGATGGCGCATTGTTGCAGGAGTTATTTACCATAGATGGAGTTGGAACGTTAATAACTGAAGAGGGTTATGAGAATATTCGTCAGGCCAAGATCGATGATATTCCTGGGATGCTAGAGTTGATTCAGCCTCTGGAAGAGCAAGGTGTTTTGGTAAAACGTTCGCGCGAGCACCTGGAGCTGGAGATTGAACATTTCTTTCTGATTGAGAGAGATGGCGTAACTATTGGTTGCGGAGGGCTGTATCCATATGCCGACTATGCTGAAGTTGCATGTCTGGCAATAGCTAGTGATTATAGTGATCAAGGTAAAGCATCAAAATTATTGGCTTGGATCGAAAAGTTTGCGCAGCAAAAAGATATCAAAAAACTATTTGTATTGACCACCCACACTGCTCATTGGTTTCAAGAACGTGGCTTTGAGGCAGCGGATATTGAGCAGTTACCCTTGGAAAAGCAAAAACTCTATAATTTTAAAAGAAATTCACGCACCTTTCTTAAGGACCTTACCTAATAAAGGTTTTAGTTTGAGTAAACTTAACGTATTCAGGCTAAGTAAACCTACCCGCATTTAACTAATTTCAAAACGGAATAGCTAATGGAAATAGATATTGCCAAAGTCACACAAAACCTCCCTAAATTACTAAAAGAAGGTAGTGCATCTACGTTAAATAATATTCTTCAAGAAGTGGAAGCCAATGTACCTCAAGATTTACTAATTGCGGCAACTAAAGTGTTTGCTTGCAGTGAATATGTTAGCCGTTATGCACAGCAGCGCCCCCAGTTGTTTGGTGAGTTACTGCTAAGCGGTGATTTGCAAAGAGAGTATCAACAAGGTGATTATCAACAACAACTTTCTGAGCAAGTTGAAGAGATCGCGGATGAGATTCAGCTTAAAGCGGCATTGCGTCGTTTCCGTAATCGCCAGATCTGCCGCATAGCATGGCGCGAAATTACCTCATGGGCCTCTTTGGATGAGACCTTGTTGGCATTGTCAGATTTAGCAGATGCCTGCGTAGACACAGCTCTTACCAAACTTTATCAGTGGTTATGTGAAAAACTTGGTGTTCCGCGGGATGCAGAGGGTGATCAGCAGCATATGATAGTGCTGGGTATGGGTAAGCTAGGAGCTCATGAACTTAACCTCTCCTCTGATATCGATCTTATTTTTTGCTATCCACAACGTGGTCAAACTGACGGTATTAGACCGAAGGAGAATGAAGAGTTCTTTACTAGGTTAGGCAGGCAGTTAATAAGTGCAATTGATGAAAAAACCGCTGATGGTTTTGTATTTCGAGTAGATATGCGTTTGCGACCATTTGGTAAGAGTGGACCATTGGCAATGAATTTTAACTCCTTTGAAAACTACTATCAGGTGCAGGGGCGTTCTTGGGAGCGTTATGCAATGATTAAGGCGCGGGTGATTGCCGGAGATAAAGAGGCGGGGGAAGAGATGCTAGAAATTCTTCGGCCATTTGTTTATCGCCGTTATATCGATTTTGGTGCGATTGAGTCTCTGCGTGAAATGAAGGGGATGGTTAATGCCGAAGTTAAGCGCAAGGGGATAGAGAATAATATCAAACTTGCCTGGGGTGGCATTCGTGAGATTGAATTTATCGGCCAGATGTTTCAGTTGATTCGTGGCGGCAAGGATAAATCTTTGCAGGTGCGTCCGATTCAAGAGGTATTAAAAAATCTGCATGAGCTTGGGATTATAGAGGAAAACGTTGCGCATGAATTAACTGCTTCATATCGATATTTGCGCCGAGTAGAAAATCTGATTCAAGCGCTACGCGATGAACAAACTCATAACTTACCTGACAGTGAAATTGATCGCCAGCGTATAGTTTATGGTATGGGATATGAAAGCTGGGAACAGTTTATTATTGAATTAACTCAAGTTAGAAACACAGTGCAGAAATATTTTGATTCGCTTATCTCCGGGCCTGAAGAGAAGGAGGTGAATGATATCGATCAAGTGTGGCGTTTGGGTGGAGACTGTGCAAATTGCACTGAAACTTTAAAAATAGCTGGATTCAGTGATGTTAGTGAAACGCTAAAACAGCTGGAAGTATTACGTGAAAGTTCTGCTTGTCGCATCCTCTCAGAAGAGGGGCACTCTCGTCTTGATCGTTTGGTTCCTCGGTTAATTGAACAGATAGGAAAAGAGGAAGATCCAGAGCTTGCTCTAAAGCGAATCATAAACCTGTTGTTAAAGATAATTAATCGTTCGTGTTACGTGTCTCTTTTGCTTGAGAGTGAGCAGGCACAAAAACAACTGGTAAAGCTGTGTGCATCAAGCTCATGGATTGCAGAATATCTGGCACAATTTCCGGTGCTATTTGACGACTTGCTTCATCCAGAAACTCTATATAGCCCATTAAAAAAAGAAGCACTAAAGCAGGATCTGCAGAATCGACTTGCGCAGGTAGATATGGATGATCTAGAGCAGGTTATGGAGCATCTGCGCCATTTTAAACACACTCATGTGTTACGTGTTGCAGCTGCGGATGTGAATAACGCAATTGATATCATGAATGTTAGTGATCGCCTGACGGAGATTGCTGAAGTGGTATTGGAAGAGGTGTTGCAAATAGCCTGGCAGCAGGTTGCTGTCAAGCATGGTCAACCTACAGCCATTTTAGATAATGGAAATCTATATAGCCCGGGGTTTATAATTATCGCATATGGCAAACTTGGCGGGATAGAGCTAGGTTATAGCAGCGATCTAGATATGGTTTTTCTGCACGATAGTCGTGGCACAGAACAGTTTACAGATGGGACTCGCCCTGTTGATAATGTAGTGTTTTTTGCTCGTTTAGGGCAAAAAATCATCCATTTATTGACTACCAGAATGCCAGCAGGTGTTCTTTATGAAGCTGATATGCGCCTACGTCCAAATGGTAACTCAGGTTTGCTGGTTACAAGTATTGATGCATTTGAAAAATACCAGAAAGATAGTGCTTGGACATGGGAGCATCAGGCGTTGGCACGTGCACGTTATGTTGCTGGTAGTGCTGATATCAAAGGTGAATTTGAGCGGATTCGTAAAGAGGTTCTTTCGCGGGGGCGTGCGCAGGATTTTTTGCAAAAAGAGATCGGTGAAATGCGCCAGAGAATGCGTGCGGAACTAGAGAATAAAGATACGGAAATCTTTGATTTAAAGCAGGGAAAAGGAGGAATCGCTGACATTGAATTCTTGGTGCAGTATAATGTTCTGCTCTTTGCTTCAAATGATGAAGGGCTGACTGAATATTCTGATAATATTCGTATGTTGGAGCAACTTTCCAACTCTGGTTTTATCGCCCAAGGCGATGCTGAGATTCTGACGGAAGCATATAGATGCTACCGAGCAGCAGGGCATAAATTGGCGATCAAACAGAAAAAGGCAGAGGTAAAGGGAACAGAGTTTACACAACTTCGTGCTGCAGTTTCAGAGATCTGGGACCGAATAATAGGCATTTGAGGTTGGCGGTAAAAAAGCAATGGTGGCTGAAGCCACAAAGAAAAGAACAGAAAGGGTAAGAAAAAATGTCAATGTCTGATCGTGATGGAGTAATTTGGTTTGATGGTGAGCTAGTACCTTGGCGTGAAGCAAATATTCACGTTTTAACTCATAGTTTGCACTATGGAGTTGGTGTATTTGAGGGTATTCGTGCTTATGAGACCGACAAAGGTCCAGCGATCTTTCGTTTACAAGAGCACACCGAGAGACTTTTTGGTTCTGCTAAGATTTTGGGTATGAAGATTGAGAGCACTGAAGATATTATCAATCAGGCGATAATCGATACTGTTAGAGAAAACAAACTTAAGAGCGCATATATCAGGCCACTTTGCTTCTACGGAAGTGAAGGGATGGGTCTTAGAGCTGATGGCCTTAAGGTGCATACAGCTGTTGCAGCTTGGGAGTGGGGTGCATATCTTGGCGCTGAGAATCTTGAACGCGGTATCCGTATCAAAACATCTTCATTCACTCGTCACCATGTAAATGTAACCATGTGTAAAGCAAAGGCTACTGGTAATTATATTAATTCAGTGCTTGCTCTGCGTGAAGCGTTAGAGGATGGTTATGATGAGGCGCTATTGCTGGACACAGAAGGTTATGTTGCTGAAGGTAGTGGTGAGAACTTTTTTATGATTAGGAAAGGAGTTATCTATACTCCTGAACTAACATCAGCGCTTGATGGAATTACTCGCGCAACTGTTATGCAGATGGCGCGTGATCTTGGTATCGAGATCGTGCAAAAACGCATCACTCGTGATGAGGTTTATGTCGCTGATGAGGCGTTCTTTACCGGAAGTGCGGCTGAGGTAACGCCTATCAGAGAACTGGATAATCGCGAAATCGGTAATGGGTCAAGAGGTCCAATAACCGAGAAGCTGCAAACCATGTACTTCGATCAGGTTCATGGCCGAAGAGAAGAATACCCAGAGTGGCTTACTTACGTTGAGTAAGAGCTAACTTTTATGGGAAAAGATATAAAATCAATATTGGTCGTCGGCCCATCCTGGGTTGGCGACATGATCATGGCGCAGAGCCTGTTCAAAGCACTTAAATCTGAATATCCAAATGCAGAGATCGATGTTTTGGCTCCAAGTTGGACTAGTCCTTTGTTGGAGAGAATGCCGCAGGTGCGTGAGGCGATTCAAATGCCTGTTGGTCATGGTCAGATACAGCTTAAAGCCAGGTATCGTATCGGTTATTCGATGCGAGAAAAGAGATATGATTGGGCTATAGTCCTGCCAAATTCATATAAATCTGCCCTGATTCCATTTTGGGCAAAGATACCTAAAAGAACTGGGTATGTTGGTGAATTACGTTACGGTATCCTCAATGATGCGCGTAAGTTGGATAAAAATTTACTTACCATGACCGTGCAGCGTTTCGTGGCACTATCTAGCCAAGAAATAGCTAAAGAGATTCCAGATGTCATAGCTCCATCAATTGATGTAGAGCGTGATGATGGGATAAATGCTCTATCAATGTTAGGAATATTGGCGCCAAACAAACCAGTAATAGTTATGTGTCCTGGCGCAGAATATGGCAATGCCAAGCGTTGGCCAGTTGAATATTACGGGGCGGTAGCAAAACAGAAAATTGCAGATGGCTGTGATGTGTGGATCATGGGCTCGCATAAAGAAGCTGAATTGGCTCAAGGTATAAATGATATCTGTGATGGTAAGGCTTATGATATGGCAGGCAAGACAGAGTTAGGTCAAGCGATAGATATCATGTCTTTGGCTGATCTGGTTATCACCAACGATTCTGGATTAATGCATCTGGCAGCAGCACTTGGCTGTAAACTCATCGCGATTTACGGGTCATCCAACCCATCTTTTACCCCACCATTGAGCAAAAAAGCCAAAATTATGGAGCTGGATATGTCTTGCCGCCCATGTATGCAGCGTGAATGCCCTGAACAACACCTCAAATGTTTAAGAGATCTTACTCCAGAGATGGTGCTGCAAGAGATAGTGCTGTAATGCCCTTGTGTAGAGACGAAGATCAATGGGATCATGACCCCGTTGATACTTAAAGATAAGTTCACTGAGCGTAGCCGAAGTGTGCTCCTATTAAAAATAAGCGGGTTGAGATCCTTCGGCTACGCTCAGGAATCTTAATCGGACTTTTCTGGACTAGCAGGAAAACATCATGGAAGAACAAAACAGCATCAAAATCTCCGCAACCATTATTACTCTCAATGAAGAGAGGGTAATCCGCGAATGTTTAGAGAGCCTTAAGTTTGCAGATGAGATCATCGTTGTTGATTCCGGAAGTAAAGATAAAACAATTCAAATTTGTTTGGATCTTGGTGCCAAGGTGATTCAGCAGGAGTGGCTGGGTTTTGGAGCGCAAAAGCAATTGGCAGTTGAGCAAACAGAGAATGATTGGGTATTTTGCATAGATGCAGATGAGCGAGTTTCTGCAGAACTTAATCAAGAGATTGAAGCGTTAAAACAGCAGCAAGAGATAGATTCAAAGGCATTTAATATGCCGCGCTGTAATCGCTTTCTTGGTAAATGGCTTAGACATGGTGAAGGTTACCCCGATCATAATTTGCGTCTGTTCCATAAGAAATATGCACATTGGAGCGATCATAGTGTACATGAGCATGTAATCACCGATGAAAAGGTGGGGCTGCTTAAAGGTGATATTCTGCATGAGTCTGAGGACGGAATCTCCGATTATCTACAAAAACAAAATCGTTACACCTCGCTACAGGCCGAAGCGATGTTTGCCAAAGGCAAGCGTTCGAGTGTTTCGAGAATGTTGGTGAGCCCTTTTACTAGGCTTATTAAATTCTACTTTATCCGTCGTGGGTTTCAGGATGGAATACCAGGGCTTATTCATATTCTAATTGGCTGTATTAATAGCATGGTAAAATACGCCAAATTGATCGAGATTGAGCGTAAAAGTAATTGAGCTTCCCCTGAGTTAATCTTTATTTATTCGGTGTGTTGCCGATAAAAAAGCAAATTCCGGTAGATTAAACTCAACTCTAAACTATCTTGTAAATAATGCATTTGAGATTCACGTATTAATAGATGCAATTCAAAATCTGGAATTGCCAGATATCTATTTGATTCTGTACTAAACTTTTAAGTGGTACTCTTTTTTGAGGAATGGGCTGCTAGTGAGGGTAGCCCAGTAACGCATGGATGAAGAAATAGAATTTAAGGGAGATAAATAATGAATAGATTAATTTTAACCTTTTTAGTGATTTTCTCAGTAATAATTACTGGTTGCGCGCAAAGCACATCAGGCAGGAGTTATTCCGATAGTCAATCACGCCGTAGCTATGAAGTTCTAATGGGAACTTTGGTTGATGTAAGAGATGTAACTATTGAAAGAGATGAGCGTGGCGTTGGCACTATTAGTGGTGCCGCAATTGGTGGTGTCGCTGGTAACTCAGCTGGTGGTGGACGAGGAAAGGCAATCACTACCATTATCGGAGCTTTAGTTGGTGGAATCATTGGTAATAAAGTAGAGGGGGGGGTGATGAAAGAGCAGGGCGTTGAGCTTGTGGTCGAACTTGATAATGGTAAAACCATAGCTGTGATTCAAGGCAAAGATGAAAGAGATTCTTTTAGACGCGGAGACCGCGTAAGGGTTCTTTCGCGCGGCGGTGAGACACGGGTTACTAGGTAGTGTTATAGTATTTTGCTTCCTTGCTATTAGCAAGGAAGCAAAAATATTTTTACCAATGATAGCCAATGAAAATTCCAGCGTGGTATCCACCTGCATCGAGATCATAGCCGTTCATTTCTATTTCAGCATTCGAATAGCGTACTTCAAATCCAAGGTTTGTTCCGTCGTCATCAAGCGTGACAAATACGCCGCCTTTAATCCATCCACCTAGCGCTGAATCATCTACACTGTATTCTGTTGAATCAATAGTTAGTATTGCTTCAGCACTAATAATCGCTAAACCGCCACCTATATATGGGGTTATTGAACCTTCTAGCTCCCAGTGTTTGCTTATTCCTAAATCAAATTCGGTTGTGTTGCCTTCAAAGGTAACATTATTAAGGTATTCGTTTTTGTCCCAAGAGTGTAGTAAGTCTGCTGTTAAACTAACGGGCCAATTTTGTTGTTTAATGTTAAATAAGATCCCTACTTCTACTTGTCCTTCCGCCGGGCTCCAATCATTTTCATTTAAGCTTTTTTTGCCAGCAAATACGTTAAAATTTCCGGTATAGTTTGAGTTGTTTTCGTATGCATGAAC
Source organism: Gammaproteobacteria bacterium (assembly GCA_033852155.1). GTDB lineage: Bacteria > Pseudomonadota > Gammaproteobacteria > QZLD01 > QZLD01 > QZLE01. The sequence goes on from JAWSVA010000003.1 coordinate 491,906, forward strand.
ATTTGCAGCTAATAGAAAGGCGCAAAGAAATAGCGCTATTTTTTTCATAACGTTTCTCCAAATATATTTAGTATCAAAATTACATAGGATTATGCACAAAAACAAAGTCCCCACTTTGAGAGTTTTTATTTATGAATAATCTACGTATATTAGTTAGCAGTCGCTAACAATGGCACAGATGATACCTGAATGGAAAAAGATAAACAATATGAGCTTATGCCCCAAAAATCTGATCTAGTTTTTGCTTTATACTTATAGGTGCAAATGGTTTGACGATGTACCCATTGACCCCTGCTTTCATAGCAGAAACAATGCTCTCTTTTTCTGATTCACCGGTGATCATTACAAAAGGGATCTCCTTGGTTTTATCATCTTTCTTGAGTTTTTTAAGCAGTTGAATTCCTGTCATGGTGGGAATCTGCCAATCACAGAATATTAGGTCATATTCATTTTCTTGAACTTTCTTTAATGCTTCCCCACCGTCAGAACTCTCTTCAACTTGATGATAACCATATTTACGCAATGTCCCCTTTAGAATCATTTTGGTAGAAGAGTCATCTTCGATAACTAAAATATTTTTATTTTTTGCCGCCATTACATTCCTTTGTTTCAACGTATTAGGCTATTGGTAAGAGTCGCTGATTTCCTTCATGGTGGATTCGATCCACTCTTGTGCGAGTTTTTTTGTCTCTTCAGCTGAATGTGATCCCGCATCAATAGGTTTGCCAATCCTCATAATTATAGTACCTGATTTTTTTAAAAAAGATGACTTGCCCCAAAAATCGCCAGCATTGTGTGCGATGGGTAGCACTTTTACTTTATTTTTTTTTGCGAGAAATGCCCCGCCAACATTATAGTCTGGTTGTTCGCCCGGTTGGGTTCTGGTTCCTTCAGGGAAGATGATGATGCTAAGACCTTCTTTAAGCCTCTCTTCGCCTTGTTTTGCGATCATCCTTAGTGATTTTATTCCAGCAGTTCGGTCGATGGCAATCGATCTGAGTGCGGTGAGCCCCCATCCGAAAAATGGGATTTTTATAAGCTCTTTTTTTACTACCCAGGCATGTTTTGGAAAAAAGCTTGGTAGCGCCATGGTCTCCCAGGTTGATTGGTGTTTTGGCATTATCACTACAGGTTCATCCGGGATATTCTCAATGCCTTCGATCTTGAATTTGAGGCCGCAAATCAGGCGTAGGCTCCAAAGATTAAAGTTAGACCATTTAATGAAAAACCAGCGGCTTATGCGTACATCAATAAATGCTGCTGAACAGATAAAGATCCCGAAGAATACAACAGTAGATGAGTAAGTTGCATTATAGATTAGTGATCTAATCGCCTGGATAATTAAGGCTGGTTTTGAAAGTTGTTTAGCCATTTGTGTTCTCGATTGTGTGCTGTGCAATTGAATTTGCGAATGCCTGTAGGTTATCAAATACCTTTAAGTTGTCTATGCTCCAATCTGGTGCGCTGGTGGTTTTGCCACTAAGAACCAATACAGGATTTGCGTTAATCTTTATTGCAGCTTCAATATCTTTTTTGGAATCGCCAACAACATACGCTGAATTTATCGGAGCACCAACATGCTTTTCGATCTGCTCTAACATCCCTGTGCGTGGTTTGCGGCAGTAGCAGTCATCGTTTGGGCCGTGAGGGCAGTAAAAAATGCCTTCTATTGTACCGCCGAGATCTACCAGCATAGATTCCATTTTATGATGCATCTGCTGCAGTATTTCTTCATCAAAATACCCACGGGAAATTCCTGATTGGTTGGTGAAGATAAAGACTCGGTATCCGGCGCGGTTTAGCTGGGCAATAGCCTCGAGACTACCTTCAATAGGTACCCATTCCTCAGGAGATTTTATATAGGCATCGGAATCGCGATTGATTACCCCATCGCGATCCAGAATTATTATTTTTTGGTTATTCAAATCCATCTGTTTTATTGCGCACCTCGTTATGTTTTTGCTTGGTTTAATCCGAGTAATTCATTTTGTCGTAGGGTGGGCAGTGTCCACCACTAACCCTAAAGACAAAGCCTAGATATATCCGCTGCCTGCATAAACATATTTGCTAGCTTGTTAAGCATGGCGATACGGTTGCCTTTGATAGCTGCATCGTCAGCCATAACCATGACATTATCGAAGAAAGCATCAATGGTGGTGCGTAGTTTTGCTAGTTCAGTAAGGGCCTTGGTGTATTCGCGGTCAGCAAATAGCGGTGTAACTTTTTGCTCTGCTGTAGCAATTGCTTCTGCTAACTGTTTTTCTGCGTCTTCTTGTAATAGTCCACTATCAACTGTATCTGCAATATCGCCTTCAACTTTCTTTAGTATGTTTTTGATGCGCTTATTTGCTGCTGCCAGGCTTTCTGATTCACTCAGTTTGCTAAACGCAATGCAGGCATTGATGCGCTTTTCAAAGTCGGTAAGTTCTGCAGGAGATGTGCTTTGTACTGCATCGAATACATTAGCGCTAATGCCTTTTTCTAGATAGTAACCTTTAAGCCTATCTATAATAAAACCGTATACTTCGGTAACTGTTTTTTCCTGGTCAATCTCACCAGGAAGTTGTTCTGCAGCGGTGGTAAGTAGTTGTTTAAGATCTTGGTCGTAACCATTCTCGGTAAGGATACGGATGATACCAAGTGCTGCACGGCGCAGTGCAAATGGATCTTTATCACCTGTTGGTAGCTGGCCGATGCTGAAGATGCCGCAGATGGTATCAACTCGATCAGCTAGAGCAAGTGCGCTTGCTGTCTTGCAGGTCGGAAGTGAGTCGCCAGCAAACTTGGGTAGATAGTGCTGCTCAATAGCGTTTGCTACTTCAGCATTCTCGCCATCGTGAGTTGCGTAGTAACGCCCCATGATTCCTTGCAGGTCAGGGAATTCGCCAACCATGTCTGAGATAAGATCGCATTTAGCTAACACGGCAGCACGTGCTGCATTTTCAGGGTCAGAACCAATCTGTTCAGCTATTACCCTGGCAAGCTCAGAAACGCGGCATGATTTTTCAAATACGGTTCCGAGTTTGTTTTGAAATACTACGGTTTTTAGCTTTTCAATATAGCTGTCGAGTTTTTGTTTGCGATCCTGCGACCAGAAGAATGCCGCGTCAGCTAGACGTGGACGGATAACTCTTTCGTTACCAGATTTAACTGCCTCTGGATTGTTGCTGTCAATGTTAGATACTGTGATGAAATGCGGTAGTAGCTTTCCATCTTTATCTACAACAGGGAAGTATTTTTGATGATCTTGCATGCTGGAGATCAGCGCTTCTTGTGGTACTTCTAGGAATGATTCTTCGAAGTCGCCAGAAAGTGGGACTGGCCATTCAACTAGGCCAGTTACTTCATTAAGTAGATCTTCATTAATGATTGCTTTGCCATTGAGCGAGTCTGCAACTGCAATAACCTTTTCTTTGATGATCTTACGACGCTCATTGAAATCGGGGATAACTTTTCCTTGTTCAATTAGAGTGGTTTTGTACTCTTCTGGACATTTGATAGCCATATCTTGGTTTGCATAAAAACGGTGTCCGCGCGTTGAATTTGAAGATTTGATATCAAGGATGGTGGTGTCGATAATTTCTTCCCCCATCATCATTAAAATCCAGTGAACTGGGCGTACGAATTCTACTTTGCTTGAGCCCCAGCGCATACGCTTTGGGATAGGAAGTGCATCAAGTGACTGTTGTACAAATTCAGGCAGTAGTTTCGCAGCATTTTTACCCTTTTTGGTGACCTTGTAAAATAGCCAGCTACCTTTTTCTGTTTCAAGCTTGTCCACTTGGTCAATGGTGGTTCCACAAGAGCGGGCAAAACCTTCTGCTGCTTTGGTTGGATTGCCATCTTTGTCGTAGGCCGCTTTAAGAGCTGGGCCTTTGCGGTCGATGATTTGATCTTCCTGATTACACTCAAGATTGTCGATAAATAGAGCCAGGCGGCGTGGTGTTGCGTAGCTCTTGAAATCGCTAAAACTTAATCCGGCTTGTTTGATGCGGTCGATAATGCCGTTGCTAAAGGCATCGCTGAGTTTTTTTAGTGCCTTTGGTGGAAGCTCTTCGGTACCAATTTCAATGATTACATTCTTTGTGTCAGTCATTATTCTTTCTCTCCGCAATCTTTATCGGCATTAAGCATTGGGAAACCAAGTGCTTCACGGCTGTCGTAGTATGCTTGTGCAACTGCTCGAGCTAGGGTGCGAACGCGTAAAATAAATCTTTGTCTTTCAGTAACTGAGATCGCTTTGCGTGCATCCAGTAAGTTGAAAGTATGGGATGCTTTAAGCACCATCTCATAGGCTGGTAGTGCAAGCCCGGCTTCAATCATGCGCTTGCTTTCAGATTCGCAGGTGTCAAACCAACTGAATAGTGAATCGATATCAGCGTGTTCGAAGTTGTAGGTAGACATCTCCACCTCATTTTGATGGAACACGTCGCCATAGGTTACAGTGCCGTTTGGTGTCTTAGCCCAAACTAGATCGAATACGCTATCAACGCCCTGGATATACATAGCTAGACGTTCAAGGCCGTAAGTGATTTCGCCAGTGATAGGGCTACAGTTGATGCCGCCAACCTGTTGGAAATAGGTAAACTGAGTCACTTCCATGCCGTTAAGCCATACTTCCCAGCCAAGACCCCAGGCACCAAGTGTTGGTGACTCCCAGTTGTCTTCAACAAAACGGATGTCGTGGGTAAGAGGGTCAAAGCCAAGCATCTTCAGGGAACCAAGATATAGCTCTTGAATCTCAAGTGGAGAAGGTTTTAGAACAACCTGGAATTGATAATAATGCTGAAGTCGGTTTGGATTCTCACCATAGCGGCCATCTGTTGGGCGGCGCGATGGTTGAACATATGCCGAGCTCCATGGTTCAGGTCCAATAGATCTTAAGAAAGTTGCTGGGTGAAAGGTTCCTGCTCCAACTTCCATATCCAATGGTTGCACAATAACGCAACCCTGTTCTGCCCAGTACTCTTGGAGTGCTAGGATAAGCCCTTGAAATGTACTTAGATCGTACGACATCTGCAATGATCCCTACTTTATATATTCTTTGGATGGGGTTTGTATGTGCATAAAAACCCGCGAAAAACTAAACAGCGTATTTTACGGGAGTTTTTTATGTTTCGGAACAGGTTGGGGCGAATATTTATTTGCGATTAAAAAAACAAGTCGGCTGAGCGTAGTCGAAGCCAGTTGTTTTTAGCTAATTATTTAATGCTTCCATTCACTTCGACTGCGCTCAGCGGGCTGAAAACATTTGGTTTGATAGTAAGTAGGGAGGCTTCCCCTAAACTTTGTAAATAATTGGCCGCTAATATAATTAACAAGCCTGAATAACAAAGGCAATAATTATAAGAGCGTAAGGTGAACGTCATGAATCAGTTAGTAATAGAGCCCAGCGAAACTTCACAGTGGTATAGGTTAGTATTGGATGCGGAAGAGGTTACTCAGCAACAATTAAGTGAAGAGCTGGAAAACTATCTGGTTTTGACTTTGTCTCGTTTTTCACAAAGACCAGAGATGGTTAATACAATATTTGCGTTGTCATATCTTAATGGTGTAGGAGCCTCAGGTAAGGAAAGGTATATCCGCCTGCGAGATATTGGTGATCAGTGTCTGCTTTTTGCTGGCTTTTTCCCCGAGCAAGCCGAAAAGCGCCTCGTAAGCTTTGGATATTTCGTTGAGCTGGGCCGTGCAGCGTACTATGAAATTGCAAATGCCCAGAGAGAAGAGTCTGCAGAACTGTTTGGTCAGTTGGTGTTAAATTATGTAGATGTTCTGCGGGTGCTGCATGCAATACGAGGTATGGATGCTGAAAAAGAGATGTCTCCGCTGTTGGCGATGGAGATATGGCAACGCACTAAGAACCGGGATATGTTGAGCATCGTTAATAAGACTACGGGGGCGACGCCGTGGGCGAGTGATAGCTATCTGCAGGTAAAGCATTAATAATTTAATGGAATAAAGATTAAGCTCAGGGTTGTGAGGGTGTGCTTAGGTGCACCCTTAATATTATTAGGGATGTTTCGGTATTGCCGCCTATTGCTCTTCTCACGAAGAGCGCGAATATTTGTGTTAACCTCCTCAATATCGCAAATCTATTTTGGAAATAAAGATGGCAAGAAAGATAAGGGCTTTGGCCTTGTTTTCTGGTGGCTTGGATTCGCTGTTAGCTGCCAAGGTGATAGAAAAACAAGGGGTGGAAGTTGAGGGGATAACTTTTCAGATCGGTTTTACCAAAGAGGAATTTGGTATTCCGCAAAGGGAAAAGGGCAAAAAGGAGAAGTTCGATGAGCCTCGAAATCCTGAGTATTATGCGGAAAAAGCTGATATTAAACTTAATGTGGTAAACATATTTGAAGAGTTTAAGGGGGTTCTTTTTAATCCGAAGCATGGTTATGGCTCGAACATGAATCCGTGCATCGATTGTAAGGCATTTATGCTGCATAAGGCTAAGAAGTATATGCAGGAGCATGGCTTTGATTTTTTGGTGACTGGTGAGGTGATTGGGCAGCGGCCCATGTCGCAGCGCAAACAGGCGTTGCCGCTAGTTGCTAAAGAGGGTGGTGTTGAGGATATTGTATTGCGTCCGCTTTGTGCCAAAATACTGCCAGAGACTCTGCCGGAGCGCGAGGGGTGGGTCGATCGTGAAAAGCTATACAGTTTCAATGGCCGAGGAAGAAAGGCCCAGGTTGGATTGGCAAAAGAACTCGGCATTACTGAATATCCACAGCCAGCTGGTGGGTGTCTGCTTACTGATGTTGCTTTTTCTAAGCGTTTGGAAAGCCTGTGGAAATCAAAATGTGAAAAAGAGTATACGGTTGATGAAGTTAAGTTGCTGAGTATCGGCAGGCATCTGCGTTTTCAAGGTGGAGTTAAGTTGATTATCTCACGCGAAAAAGCTGAAACAGAGTATATGGAGCAGTTTTATGGTCAATTTACCATGCTCAAGGTATTGGGTTATGGTGGGCCTATGGGATTGATTGATGGTGAGGTGGATATAGGTGGAATTAAAATGGCTGCTGCTATATTGGCGCGCTATGGAAGTGGAAGAGATGCACCAGAAGTTAAGGTTGAAGTATTTGAGGCTAGCGGTGAAAAATTGGTCTATACTGTGATACCGTATTCTCCTGAGCAGATTATGTCTTCGTGGCACGCCTAGGGTTTTGCTCCAAAATGGCGCGCAAGCTGTAGAGATGATCTGTAATGGTGCAATATTTGTTGTTATAGCAACAGCATAATTCTGTAAGTGGTTTTTTTTGCAGTCTATTTTATTTTTGGCACAATAGCTGCTTTAAATGAACCCAAAGATTTGGTGCCGGTTTTTGTGAGCGATATTTCCGTAAATCAACGCCCCGTTAACCGATAATACAAGTACAACTTAACTAAAGGATATTTAAATGTCTGTTGAACAAGTTTTTAAATTAATCCAGGACAATGATGTTAAATTCGTTGATCTTCGTTTCACTGATACACGCGGTAAAGAACAGCACGTAACAATTCCTGTAAGCGAATGTGACGAAGAACTATTCGAAGTGGGTCAAATGTTCGACGGCTCTTCAATCAACGGTTGGAAAGGAATTAATGAGTCAGACATGATCCTAATGCCTGATCCGTCTACAGTTTTCCTTGACCCATTCTTCGATGATGCAACTGTTATCATCACTTGCGACATCGTAGAGCCAGCTACAAATCAAGGTTATGAGCGTGATCCACGTTCAATCGCTCAAAGAGCGGAGACATATCTTTCTTCTACTGGTATCGCTGATACAGCTTACATGGGACCAGAAAACGAATTTTTCCTATTTGATGATGTTCGTTGGGGCGCTGACATGAGTGGCGTTTTCTATAAAGTTGACTCTCGTGAAGCAGATTGGAATTCAGATAAAAAATACGAAGATGGTAACTTTGGTCACCGTCCAGGTGTTAAAGGTGGATACTTCCCAGTTCCTCCTGTCGATTCTCTACATGACATCCGTGCAGCAATGTGTCTTGCTCTAGAAGAGATTGGTCAAAGAGTAGAGGTTCATCACCATGAGGTCGCTACTGCTGGTCAGTGTGAGATCGGTGTTGCTTTCAACACACTGGTTAAGAAAGCTGATGAAGTTCAGTCTCTAAAATACGTTATTCATAACGTTGCACACATCTACGGTAAAACAGCTACATTTATGCCTAAGCCATTGGTTGGTGATAATGGTAGCGGTATGCATGTTCATATGTCTCTATTTAAAGATGGTGTGAACACATTTGCTGGTGACGAAGCTGGTGGTCTTTCTGAGACAGCTCTATACTACATCGGTGGTATCATCAAGCACGCTAAATCACTATGTGCATTCACAAACGCTTCTACAAATAGTTATAAGCGTCTTGTTCCTGGTTTCGAAGCTCCTGTTATGCTTGCTTATTCGGCACGTAACCGTTCTGCTTCTATCCGTATTCCATACGTGAGCAACCCTAAAGGTCGTCGTGTTGAAGTACGTTTCCCAGATTCAACTGCTAACCCATATCTTTCTTTTGCAGCAATGCTTATGGCTGGCCTTGACGGGATCCAAAACAAGATTCACCCAGGTGGCCCAATGGATAAAGATCTATATGACCTTTCTCCAGAAGAAGAAAAAGAGATTCCACAAGTTTGCTACTCTTTTGACGAAGCTCTAAAAGCTCTAGATGAAGATAGAGATTACCTAAAGGTTGGTGGAGTATTCACTGATGACGTAATCGATGCATACATTGCGCTGAAAGAAGAAGAGGTTACACGCCTACGCATGACAACTCACCCAGTTGAGTTTGATATGTACTACAGCGTTTAATCGCTACTGAATAGTTATTCAGTTAGAAAGGCGTCCTTCGGGGCGCCTTTCTTATTATTGACATCTGTTTTTCTAGATACTGAATTATATTAGCATCCTCATTTCAGTTACATACTGCTTGTATGCGCCTTCATAAGAATTAAATATGCCTTGTCTTTAGAAAAATATTTTGTGAATAATGTTATTTAATAAATAACAAATTACACCATTTGTGAGTCGCTGTATTGATTTTGTTCTATGCTTATGGAATATTCGAATAAGGAAAACTCAACTCAGGGGCAGCATGATGAAAAATAAAGGGAAAATTTCAAGCAGGTTACTGATTGTGGTTTTGCTGCTAATGCCTTTAGTTGCAGGGGCAGAGGTGTATAAATGGACGGATGCTTTCGGTAAGGTGCATTACTCAGATAAACCACATGAAGCTACAGATAAACCGATAGATCTGCCTGAAAGTATGATCTATAAAGCTCCTGCAAAGCCAAAATTTAAGCTTGATAAACCACAGACGAAAACTGCATACAAATTTTATCAAAGCTTTAAAATTGTCTCACCGCAAAATGATGGAACAGTTAGAAGTGCTCCAGGTAATCTTTCTGTTTTTATGCAGGTATCCCCAGCATTAAGAGCAAACCATTCCGTTGTGGTAATGGTTGATGGTAAACAGGTTGCAAAAGGTAAATCGACCAGTGTTAGTGCCTCAAATATCGATCGCGGCTCACATAGTTTAAGTGCAAAGGTGGTTGATGAAAGTGGAAAAACAATAATGTCTGCTTCTGTAATTACATTTCATATGAAACGATAGTCGCAAATTAGAAAACACCTACTTAGGAGCTCAGGCGTCTCATCTGCATATACAGTAACTCGGTAAGATGCCGCCGCTCCTAATAAAGAACGTCAACATTTTCCTCCCTATGGTTTAAACTAGCGCAAATAATATTCCCCCAAAGGAAAACCATGTCTATAAGCACTAAATCTACAAGAATTGAAAGCGATCTTTTAGGTGAGCGTGAGATTGAGGCGCAGACACGCTATGGGATCCATACCCTGCGAGCTGTAGAAAACTTTGATTTGACGCGTCAGCCTCTGCATCCTGAATTGATTCATGCCTATGGAGTGGTAAAACTTGCATCCTTGCGTGCTATTGGTGCAACTGCCGGGTGGGATTGCGCGGCGGAGCAGGTTCAAGCGATGGAGCAAGCGGCATTTGAACTATCGCAGGGCATTCTTGATAAAGATATTGTAGTGGATCCGCTTCAAGGTGGTGCAGGCACTAGTACCAATATGAACGTGAATGAAGTGATTGCCAATCGTGCTTTGCAGATTTTGGGGCAGGAGATTGGTGATTATGCGTCTATAAGTCCAAATGATGACGTTAATCGTTTTCAGTCCACTAATGATACTTATCCTACAGCTTTAAAGCTTGCTGCAATAACCGGAATTAAAAAACTGGAGCAGAGCATAGTGTTGCTGCAGGAATCATTTCAGGATGCAGAAAAAAAATTCGCTGATGTAGTCAAAGTTGGGCGCACTCAGTATCAGGATTCTGTATTGACCACGCTGGGGCGCGAGATGGCAGCCTATGCTGAGGCATGTTCGCGTGATCGTTGGCGCATCTATAAGTGTGAAGAGCGTCTGCGTGTGGTTAATTTGGGTGGAACCGCTATCGGAACCGGGTTTACTGCGCCGCGTAAGTATATTTTCCAGGTGGTAGAGATCCTGCGTGAACTGACTGGAGTAGGCTTTGCTCGTGCCGAGGATATGGTAGAGAATACTCAGAACTGCGATGTATTTGTTGAGGTTTCGGGGATTATTAAGGCGTGTGCATCAACCCTTATCAAAATTAGTAACGACCTGCGCTTACTCTCATCTGGACCTGAAGCAGGGCTTGGTGAGATAATCTTGCCAGCTGTGCAAGCTGGGTCGTCAGTGATGCCGGGTAAGATAAATCCAGTGATTCCAGAGGCGGTTATTCAGTCCGCAATGCTGGTGATTGGTTATGATGCCGCGTTAACTAATGCATGTAGTATGGGGGTGTTGGAGTTAAATTCATTTATGCCGCTTATTGCCCACTGTTTACTGGAGAGTATTGATTTGCTGCAACGCTCGTGCGAGATTTTAGCAACTAAATGTATTGTTGGTATTGAGGCAAATGCAGAAAGGTGTCGTGCAAATATAGAGAGTTCAACAGTACTCGCAACTGCATTGATACCTGTGATTGGTTATGAAAAGGCTACACAGGTGAGCAGGTTAAAACAGGAAAGCGGTAAGTCGATTCGTGAAGTGGTAAAACAATTGGGAATTATGACCGACGAGCAGATTGATGAGTTGGTTTCGCCTGAAGCGGTATGCAGATTAGGGTCTGCATAATATTTCCGTAAAAATTGACTTCAGTTAAGGTTTTAATGAATCATGTTGGCATAATGCAATCTATGCTAATTTTCATCTAATCCAACACCATAAAATATAGGTAAAATTACGTGCAAGCTACGCCTAAAGGTCTACGACTCCATATCGGTATTTTCGGCAGAAGAAACGCCGGAAAATCCAGTCTTTTAAATGCAATTACGCGTCAACAGGTAGCGATCGTCTCCGATATTGCAGGAACAACGACAGATCCTGTGGAAAAGCCAATGGAGATGTTGCCATTGGGGCCGGTGCTGTTTATCGATACCGCTGGGGTTGATGATACTGGTGAATTGGGGGAATTGCGCATAAAGAAAACCGAGAAGGCATTTGAGCGTACTGATTTAGGAATCATCGTAACGGCTGATGGTTGGAGTGATTTTGAGCAAGAGATTCTAGAACAGCTACGGCGTCGTAATGTTCCTGTAATTGTTGTTTTCAATAAGACCGACCTGGGTGAGCCAGATGCACAGATAGTTGCCCGGTTACAAGAAGAAAAAGTTAGCGTGGTTAAGACCTCTGCAATTAGCGGAGTTGGAGTGCTGGAGTTGCGTAAGGCGCTTTTGGATAATGCTCCAGCAGACTATATAAATAATCCAGCTATTGTTGGGGATCTGGTGCCGCCAGGCTCTTTGGTGATGTTGGTGGTGCCAATTGATAAGGAGGCTCCAAAAGGAAGATTGATTTTGCCGCAAGTGCAAACTATTCGCGACCTTCTCGATAGTGATTCTTTTTGTATGGTGGTCAAGGAGCGTGAGTTAAAGGCCGCGCTGGAGAAACTTAAAGAGCCGCCAAGTCTTGTAGTTACCGATTCGCAGGCTTTTCTCAAGGTTGTTGCTGATACGCCACGAGATGTTCCGGTAACTAGCTTCTCAGTACTGTTTTCTCGCTTTAAGGGAGATATCGCGACTCAAGCTGTAGGCGCACAAACTATTGAGACCTTGAAAGCAAACGATAAGGTGTTGATTGCTGAAGCGTGTACCCACCACCCAATTGGTGAAGATATTGGTCGGGTGAAGATTCCGCGTTGGTTGACCCAATATGTCGGCAGCAAACTGGATTTTACCTTTTATCAGGGGCACGATTTCCCTGAGAATTTAACCGATTATAAATTAGTTATTAATTGCGGTGGCTGCACTTTTAATCGAAAGATAATGCTTAATCGGATTATACAATGTCGCGAGGCTGGCGTACCAATAACTAACTATGGGCTTACAATTGCCTATAGCTTGGGGATTATTGAGCGTGCATTGGAACCATTTCCTCTGGCTTTGGAGGCCTTTCGTCAGGCAGAAAACCCCGCTTAGATATAAACTGTAATCGCATTCACAGCAAATTTTTCATTCGAGAGTATAATTGTTTAATAATATACGAAGTGGAGAGTTTTCATGGTCAGTAGCATCTATTCCGATCTAACCTCACTCATGGCGCAACGCAGTCTGAATAAGGTTAATCGTTCAATTCATACAGCCTCTGAGCGTATCTCATCAGGAAAAAGAATCAATAATGCCAAGGATGATGCTTCAGGACTGGCTATTGCACAACGATTAACTTCGATGAGTGAGGGGCTATTGGCCGCTACTAGAAATACTAATGATGCAATATCAATGGTGCAAACTGCTGAAAGTGGAATGAGTGGTGTAACTGAAAATCTGCAAAGAATTAGAGAGCTTTCAATCCAAGCTGCGAATGGAACTTTAAATGATTCAGATAGAAAATATATCCAAAGTGAAGTAAATGCTCTCAAAGATGAGATATCACGAGTAACCGATACCACCAGTTTTGGTGGGAAAAAGCTCCTTAATAATGACGAAGATCTTAGCTTTCAAGTTGGGTCAGAAGCTGGAGAAGGTGTGTCAGTAAGAATTGGAAACTTAGATGAGCAGTTACAGGCACAAGGAGTTGGAACAATAGATCTAACAACTGTAGAAGGGGCAAATGCAGCGCTTGGAGTTATTGATGATGCAATGGAAGAAATAGCAACTACCCAAGCTGAGTTGGGGGCAGTACAAAACCGGTTTGAATCCACAATCAATAATCTAGGTAGCTCCTTCATAAGTTCAGAATCATCTAGAAGTAGAATAGAAGATGCAGATCTAGCTAAAGAGATAGCTAATATGTCCCGTAACCGCATTCAAGAGCAGGCTTCAATCGCAATGCTTGGACATGCAAATCAAGACCGCGGTATCGTGATGAAGCTATTGAATCTTTGATTGAAAGATAAATAAAAATCTTTGAAGAAATTATAAACTCCGGCAATTAATACTCTAATTGTATACTGGACTATTTGCTATCTTAAACAGCTTTTAGCTCAATGAATCATTGAAAAAATAAAGTTAATCTTCCTCTATGGTATATAATTGGGAAAAATTCTGAATTTATTTGATATTGTTCAGTCAATATTCATATTGGACGTGTAATAATCGATGTCATACAAAAACATAAATAAGATAGGTAAAGATGATGCAAAAGTTATTTAAAGTATTCGCAATAGTTATGGTTGTCTTCGGATTTGCTGTAAGTGCTCAAGCAGGCAGTAACCATGGTAATAATAAGAAGTTTGAACCGATTCAAACTCCACAGCCAGTAAATGATCCCACTAAGGTTGAAGTTTTGAGTATTTTTGCCTATTCATGTGGCCACTGCTACAACTTCCATACTGAGCATCTAGATCACTGGGAAAAGCCAAGCGGTATTGATTATATTGGTGTTCCTGCGGTATTTAACCCTGCAAATGACCATCTTGCTCGTGGTTATCATGCTGCGGTGATTTTAGGAATTGTTGATGAATTTCATCCTGCAGTGTTTACAACCTCAAGAAATAATAAGAAAGCGGTAAAAGATAAAAACGCACTGGCAAAATTTGCAACTGCATATGGTGTTACGGAGAAGCAGTTTTTAGATGCATATGATTCATTTGCTGTAGAAGTGAAGATGAGCCAAGCAAAGCAGACGCTTAAGAACTATCGTATCCATTCAGTACCTGCAGTTATTGTTAACGGTAAATATAAGATAAGCGCCTCCATTACCGGAAGCCATAAAAAAGTGATTGCTTCAATGGATGAGCTTATTGCACAAGAGAAATCTACTCTTGGTATTGTTGATGAAAAGAAGGCGCTAAAGCAAGTTGCTAAGGTGCAAAAGGTTGATGTTAAAGCTGACGCCAAAGAAAAAGTTGAAAAGAAATAGAGTTAGCTAATCTAATGGTTGCTCCCGTTACCTTTTAGGGCGGGAGCATTTTTTTGCCATTAAATAATTTATAGATATTAAGTTTTGTTATAAGGGATATTGCAATGAAAAAGAATATTAAAGACGGCTCTTTAGCCGTATTTTTGCTTTTATTAACAGTTGTTCCATCTGTATTGGCAAATGATGCTGCCGAGAAAAAGGAGTTGTTTCAACAGTATATGCTGGAGACTGGTGGAGTAGCTGAATATCAAAAGATCTTGAATGTTATTAAGCAACAGACTCCTCAGGTTTTTAATCATATTCTGAGTGAAGATAATAAATTAGGGAAAAAAATCAGTAAAGAGGAGAGTTCTATAGCTATTGCTCGAGCTCAGGTTAGCTTAAATCAATGGATAGGAAAAGAGATGGGGTTTGATAACATTGCGGAAAATGTGTTTTATCCAGCTCATGCGAATGTCTACAGCACGCAGGATTTAAAAGAGATTACTGCCTTTTTTAAATCTGCTGCTGGAATGAAGTATAAACAGCAAAAAAATCAACTGATGCAGCAATCATTCCAAATTCTATCTGAGTTGTATCTTCCGCGCTTGCAGGAAGAGATGGTTAGCTCTGTTCAAATTGAGGTTGATAACCTTTTGAAACCGTAGATTATAAAGTGTAATTTTTAATGTTTATCGCGTTCAAATAATAAGTTTAATTAACCTGCTTATTGCATGATAGCTTATGCAATAAGCTCCTTCTTTTTAAGGCGTATTAAGTAAAAATCCTTGACCTTGGTTGGTATAAAATAAGGTCAGGGCTGTTGAGTAAATTCTTACTTTTCTTTCTCCTGCGAGACCATGTTCGTGATGTATGCTGAGTTATGCATCACTCGTCACAGAGCTAATAATAACCAGTCTGCATATTGTCATATTCTGATAAATAGAGCACAAAAAACATATTGCCATACCCTAATTTGCTGTGGTGTGACCATCTGTGAGAAGTGAGTGTGATGATGTATCTAAAGTCGTAGTGAATGAAGTCTTGAAAACACAAATAAACATTAAAACCCATATGAACTGAGACTTAAGTCATGAATGTCCACTGAAAAACTTCATAACCTATGAAGCAAGTAAGGTGTTTTTTAAGGGACGTTTAAAATGTATATTAAATGGGTGGCACGAACTATATGGATTTCAGGATTAATTTTTTCCATAACTTCGTTTGCTGCGCAGAGTAGTAAATCTCCTTATGAAAATCCTCTTGTTCAAGAAAAAGTCTCACTTGTTGATAACGTCTCAATTACAGCCCCTAGTACAAAAGGTTTTATAGCAGCGCAAAGATCAGCATCTGGTGCTCTGGTTGAAGAGATCATTGTTCATGCAATGGGCAGAGAGTTTTATCTTCAACTAGAAGAAAATGAACTATTTAATCATCAGTTAAATATTGAATGGAAAGGCGATGCAGTCACGCCTAATTCTACTTATAAGTTTTATAAAGGCGTTGTTAAGGGTGTTGCAGGGTCATGGGTAAGGCTCAGCATAAATGATGGGGAGATTGCTGGGACTATACGCACACCAGAAGAGATCTATATCATTGAACCAAAGCGCAACTTAGTAAAAACAATGAGTAAATCATCTAAGAAAGAGATGGTTATGTATCGCATGTCTGAAGTAGGTACTGGTCTTCCTCCTGAGTTTTGTGGCATGGAGCATGACCATGAAGAAGATTTGGTAGCGCATGCGCAGGAAAATGGTACAAAAGAGTTTGACGAGATGGTTGATAATATGCGAGCAATGTCAATAGATCTTACCATTATGGAAAGTAATGGCATTAAAGAGCTTAGAGTGGGAGTTATAGCTGATTACGAATACTTTGCTATCCATGGTGCAGGTTCACCTTCAAAAATTCAGTCTCTTTATAACCAAATTGATGGTATCTATAAGGAAGAGCTGGGTATTGCTTTGAACCTAACCAAGATTACTGTATTTAATGGTGCTGCAGATCCATATACAGATACAACAGACTCTTACGCCCTTTTAGTAGAAGCTGGTAATTATTTTTCAGGCTCAGTAGACTTTAATAATAATGGGTTGAATCAATTGATTAGTGGTAAGAACTTTGATGGAAGCACTGTTGGATTAGCTTATGTTGGGACCGTATGTTATAGCTCTAAAAGATATCGCGTATCACTGGTGCAGAATTATGAGTCGTTCGCTTCAGCGCAGTTAATAGTTTCAGCGCATGAGATGGGGCATAACCTAGGGGCAACACACGATAGCGCATCTGATGGCATACACATCATGTGGCCATCAGCTTCATCAAGTATAGTGTTGAGCTTTAGTGAACGCTCAAAAGGGCAAATAACCCCTAATCTAACTAAGAGCTGTTTTGTGGCAACTTCTGATATTAAGGTAGATATAGCTGCTAATGATGTGGAGGGTGATGTCGAATTAACGGCAACAGTAACTAATAAAACAGCAGTTGATGTTACAGGGGTTGTGTTAGTAGTCGATATGCCAAGCGATCTTGCTTATGTTGCAGATAGTGCTGTAGGAGCAACTTGTACTGAGACGCTTGGGCAATTGAGTTGTGATCTGGGTGATATGCTTGGTAGTGCAATAGAAGTTATAACCTTTAGCGCAACTTATACAACTGATGAACAGATAAGGGTAGATGCAACAGTAGCATTGGATATGGCTGATTATTATGATGCAGATAATGCTGATTTTGTGGTGTTTAATCAATCTGTAGCCGTGCCTGCTGGTCCGGAAATTACAGATGCCACAGATGGAGGTGAAAGTAGCGGGGGATCAGGTGATGGTGGTGGATCTGGTGGCGGTGGATCAACAGGGCTACTATTGCTTGCGTTGATGAGTATCTATATTTGCTATAGGTTCTTAGTTCAGCTAAGTGGGCAGAGGGTAAGAGTGAACTCGAAATAGAAAGGGAAGCATTAAAAATAAAATATAAAGAAGGAAAATGGATAAAACAGCTCGTTAATCTCGAGCTGTTTTTTTATGGATGCTTAATTAATATGTTATTGGTATATGTATCACGTAATGGTAAAAATCTATAGTGACGCCATTTTGATAAACTATACTTTGTATGGCTAGGCAAATACTTAGGTATTAATGGACTGCTTACAACTCTTTAATTGGCAATGGATTTATGATTATGGCTGAAAGAAAAACATTTGTTGAAATTCTGCAGGATGAAGAGCTCTTTCTGAATGATGATTTAGATAGTTATGTGGAAGAGTGTAATGAAAAAGATGTTTCTTTGTCGCATCTGCTGGTCGAGAAAAAACTTGTTGAAAGGTCCACAATACAAAGTCTATTGCAAAGGAAAAAGTTCGATATTCTGATTGGGGATCTATTGATTGAGACTGGTGTTATTGATAAACCAACAGTGGTTCATGCAGCATTAAGGGCGCAGCAAAAAGGTTCAAAAAAGAGCCTAGGTAAAATTCTGGAAGATGTAGAGGTTATTAGCCATGATGAGCTCATGGAGGCCCTATGTTACCAACTAGATATTATCAAAATTATTCCAGAGATTGAGCTGGCGCATAAGATTGAGCCGCTACCAGCAAAGAAATTTATGCTTAAAAATTTGGTTTTCCCGTATTTTCTTACCGACGGTATGGTAACCATTATTATGTCAGATCCTTTTAATCACGATCTTATAGAGCAGATGCAAAATTTCTATAAGAGTTATTCAATAAGGGTAGCTTATACACCGCAGCCAGATATGGTTGTCTTCTTAGATTTCTTTGAGGCAGACGGTAGACTTGAAGGTAGTCATTATGAGGCTAACAGAGCAAATGATATAGATATTATTGGCCATAGTTCGCTGGAAGATAAACGCAGCGCTGCATTTGATAATGCAGATAGCATTCAGATTTTGCGCCTATATATTAAAAAATCTATAGAGATGAAAGCTTCAGATATTCACTTTGAACCATTGGAGCACTCTTTAAGAATTCGTTTTGCAATCGATGGAATACTGCATGTTATTACCCATTTCCCTAAGAGCATAACTAACAAGGTTATAAGTGCAATAAAAGCTGCGGCTGGAATGGATATCGCTTCACACCGGGTACCTCAAGATGGTGGCTTTGCAGTTAAATATAAAGGTAAGGAGTTTGGCTTAAGGGTTTCAACTTATCCATGTATCCATGGTGAAAACTGCGTGATGCGTTTGTTGACACATGACTCCTCTCTCGATTCACTAGATTATCTATGCATGTCTCCATTAAATCTGCATAAATTTAAAAAGTCTCTGCAGACACCTTCAGGCATTATATTGGCTTGCGGTCCAACAGGTTCAGGAAAATCTACCTCGTTGTATACAGCATTGGTACAACTTATCCAGGCTGAAGAAAAACACATTATCACTATTGAAGATCCTATTGAATATACCCTTAAGGGTGCTACGCAAGGGACAGTGAATGAAAAGTCAGGGTTCCAATATGATACAGCCATGATATCGATTATGCGGCAGAATCCAGATGTAATCATGGTTGGAGAGGTGCGCGATAAGAAAACTGCCGATGCAATTATGAAGGCTGCTTTAACCGGGCATAAGGTATTCTCCACTATCCATACCGAGACTTCGACTGGCACTATCGATAGGTTGCTGGAGATGGGGATCGATAACTACCTGATGTGCGGTACGCTAGAGCTAATTGTTTCGCAGCGGTTGGTGCGGCGTATCTGTCCTGCGTGTATTGAAGAGTATAGGCCGGATGAGACTCAATTGATGACAATCGGCATGACCCCTTCAGAAGCGCAGAAATACAAATTCATGCATGGTACTGGGATGCTTGGTGCTGTGCGCTGTGAAAGATGCAGTGGTACTGGGTACTTTGGTCGGGTTGCTATTCATGAGGTACTGACAGTTACCTCAGATGTCTCCAGAGGGATTAGTGATACCACGAACCTAAAAGATCTACGTGATATAGCAAAGCAGAGAGCAAATTTAATTACTCTTAAAGAGGATTGTATGTATAAGATTCTCCGCGGAATAACCACTCTTGAGGAGTGTATTCGGGTGATTCCAGGGGTGTCAGAGCCAGTGCGCCCAGCGGCAAGGGTGTTGGAGCTGTGTGAGAGCACATTTGAACCAACCCCATGTCAATTTAGTATCAACTCCTGGGGCAAAGATGAGTTACTGGAGTCAATTAACGTAAGTCGCACGGATAGTAGTCCAGAAGAGGAGGAGTTACTTGCAGAATTGCAGCAGATGGGAATAGAGGTGAATGATGTATCGCTGTTTAACTTCCGTGATGTAAGTTCTGTAGCACTACGACGTAAAGATAAGTGTTTATTGCGGGCCTATTTGGATAAGGCTCTGCATTGTACTGGTAAAGCTAAGGGTAACCCTCGTTGTGAACGTTGCAAGGATAAAGAGGGCAAGATTCGCCCATTTGTTGACCGTTTTAGCAATGAGGTTGCTGATGTTTTGATAGTGAATGATGGTGAAACATCATATTTCATGGTGCGTAAAATGATGGATGACGCGCTTATGTGGAGCACTATTGCTGCTCTCCAAAATAAAGATTCACCGGGCATAGAACAAAAACTTAATTGATAGATGTGTGGTTAATTTGAGTTGTAGGTAATCAGTTTATACAGCCAGAATATATAAATATATTCTGGCTGTATTTATTTAAGCAGTATTACTTAAAACCGAGTTATTGAAAATCACTTTGCTCAATTGTTAGTTGATATAAACCACCTGTGCCGATAGCGTCAGTTACGATAAGTGAGTAAGGCTCAAACAGAGGCCACTTACCGAACTTAACACTACTTGGTAATGCTCTGCCGCTAAATGATTGCTCACCTAGTTCTTTGCCATTCCTGGTGTTAATTAGAACAACCTTGCTAATAGGTCCCTCTGGAATAACTGCATCTGGATAAAGCATTAAAACAATATCAGGGATGATGGTTTTAATTTCAGATGCTGCAATAATAGTATTCTTAATATCAAAATCATCGATCATAATAGCCGGATCTGCTGTATAAACAGGAGTAACTTCCCCGGCACTACCATCTTCTTGAATCTGAATTTTGGTTAAAGAGTTTCCTGAGGCTAGATATAGGCTTCCATTTTGATGTTGCAAACCATTAGGAGACATTCCGCCCTGTTCAGCTGCTAGCCAAGGAGTTTCGGTAATAGTATCTCCAAAGCTAACCTTTACTATTGCAGGAATACCTGGAATTCCGGAAAGACTAGCCATAAAAGCCATAGAGTTAGATATATATAAATCCCCACTGTCATCAATAGTCATGCCATTGGAAGAAAGCAGTGGAGTTTGTAAAAGAGTGGTGGTGATATAATCTTCAGAATCTGTTGGTTGATCTAAATCAACAACATAAAGCTTGTTGGCTACAGGTAAAAAAAGCGGTTGAGGAAAACCAGGTAGCTCAACAAAAGCCATTTGCACGCATGATGAATAGAGCTTATTAGCTTTAGAAGTAAGGCCGCCAAAGTAACATTGGTTTCCGTTTATCTCTCCATCAACGATAGATACATTGTCATAACCACCACCACCACCATCATTTTTTACAACTTCAAATATAGAAGATTGGCTGAAATAGATTGGAACCTGACCGCCGACAATAAAGAATCTACCTTGCTTAGCATAGGTGCCATTCTCTGACCAGCCCAGCTTAGTTGTTGGGTTTGGTTCGCCATTGACTTCAGTGCCATCAATTATTTGGTCAACTACACACCCTTGTAAAAGTGAGCATGCCAATAGGGCTGCAATGGTATTTTTTATTTTCATGAGTATTTCCTCCAAAGGTATTAATAGAGTAATTACACGCTATTAAATCCATGTTGTTATTGTTAGTGACCCTGTTTGATAGTTATATTTGGGGTCACCTAGCTTAAAATCATCCTGTTGTTTTTAGTGGAATTCCTTGGATAATCGTTCTTGATAATAACAACAATAGTAAATAGAATGCAATTAGACTTTAGTAGTAGAAAATATCTTTTAAATCAACAGCAAGGTCGTGACTGCTTACGCGCAGAAGGAGGTGTTGACGAGGACATTGTGGCGCTGGATCGTAATCGTTTTTATGATTACTTAATCGCAAAGAAGCCAGCTTGCATGTGTGAGTACCAAAGCAGGTCAAAGGCTTCAAAACCAGAGTTTTTAAGCAGAGAAAAGTGATCTTCAATTGAAATTGGAAAATACGCTGTGCCAAATCTTTCTTTGTGCTCAGTGACATCTTGGAAAGAACGACCGTTGGTAAGTTGGAATTGACCCCAACGGTTAAGTGCTATCTTACGGCTTATATCATCGTGAGTATCAATGTTTTCAAAATAGATCAAAATGCCGCCATCACATAAGGCATTATAGCAATTGTTAATAGCCTTAATTCTGGCATCTTTATCTAGATAACAATGACATTGTATGGCCGTTATAATATCAATGTTATTTAGATTAGCCTTGTCAATATCCTCAGTTCCATAAGGGTCAAGAAAAGTAATGTTATTCGTATGTTTAGCTAAGCGTGATTGGGCAAGCTCAAGCATATTCTTAGATGGGTCAGATAAGATGAACTGACTATCAGGAAATTGTTTTATTGCTCTTTCAACAAGGCTCCCGGTTCCACAGCCAGTATCAAGCCATTTTTTTGGAAATGGAATAGTATTATTTATGAAATCGATTGTCTCACTGAAAAAGTTCTCATAAAAAGGGATGGTGTTAAATACCTTGGAATCATACTCCGTGGCATCAAATGGTGTGGAGTTATCTTTGCTCATGATACCTTCCTCAAACTATGCGATTTTATAAGCGGTACCGTTGAATGAAGCAATCAACTTGTCACCATCTTTCACTTCGATAGTAAAGTAGGAGAACTTTCTCGATTCATTCGTTAATTTTGCTTCTGCAACTATCCGATTACCAACCTTAGACGTGCCACTGAAATTACCGTTGATATTCAGAGCAGTTGAGGCTTGATGTAGACTACATGCTGCTCCAGAAAAGGCGACGTCTGCCAGCGAGAAGATCATCCCTCCATGGGGAAAACCACCAAAATTCAGCAACGACTCTGTGATGACCAGTGAGCATCGTGCAAATCCATCTTTGACCTCGTCAATCTCAACTCCAAGATAATTTGCGTATGGGTCGTTTTGCAGTTTGGTTAGGATGTCAGTCATGAGTTACTCCAGCCATAGTATTAATTTGGTTAGCTTTAATTAAGTGCAAAGCTATTTAGTAATAGGTTTGAATGCATTGCTTTAAATATAAAGATATTAAAATGAATACCGTTTTAAATCTAGGGTGAAATATGATAGATTTGTGCGACTTTCATGGTGCGTGCCTGGTTAATGTTATTGTTATTAAATGATGGGTGCTTTTAATGCAATTAAGAAAATGGGAAAAAAATGCCTCTTAATACAAATAATGTAGCACATTTGGCTTGTGTTAGGCCTCAGTCTAATGAAGATTATAAGCGTGATGATGAAATTGATCTTATTGAGCTTTGTAAAATAATATATAAACGTAAATCTTTGATACTCATTATCGCCGCATTTTTTACTATGATGTCAGTAATTTATTCTCTTGCTGTAGCTCCAGTATATAAAGCAGATACTTTCTTTTTTCCTCCTGCGTTAAGTGATATTCAAGCTCTGAATATTGCATGGTTTCAAGACGTGGAAAAAAATAGTGATAAGCGATCTGACAAAATTGATATTGAAACTGTATACAATGTGTTTAATCGGAATTTGAACTCAAGATCTTTGCAGCGTAGTTTTTTTGATAGTAATGATGTGCCTCAACAATTTAAGATGCATGGGGTTGTTGGTAGTTCTGATGAAAAATTATTTCAGAAATTTTCAAGGTTCATTTCAGTTAGCAGAGATAAAAAGAATAAGGACAATAGCTCTTTATCAGTAGAGTGGAGTGACCCAGTTATTGCTGCGCAATGGGCAAATGATTTTGCCTATCTTGCTGAAAGGGCGACAGTAAATTATTTTGCTATGAATTTAAAGAGTGCAGTGGATAATCGGGTTCGGGATATTGAATATGAAATAGCGTCGAAGCGTAAGATTGCCCAGCAGCGACGTGAAGATAAAATTGCAGTATTAGAAGAGGCTGCCAGCATTGCAAAATCACTTGATATTCATAAAGGAGCTTCGATTTATGAAAACTCTCAAAAAGAAGGGGCTATTGGAAAGCAAAATCAGCTTTTAACTTCTGAGAGCTTATATTATCGCGGTGATAAAGCGCTTCTTGTTGAGGCAGATGTTTTGCGTAAGCGTAAAAGTGATGATGCTTTTATCCTGGATTTACGTGACTTGCAGGAAGAACTGGATCGTTTGCATTCGATTAATATAAACCAAAAAGAGCTTAGAGCTGCTACCGTTGACCAATCAGCTTACCCGCCTGAGCAACATATCAAGCCCAAAAGGACTCTGATTGTTGTTCTTGGTGCTATTCTTGGTTTGATGGTAGGGGTGTTAATAGCTTTCTTGGTAAATGCTGTACATTCTTATCGTGCTAATGAAGCGGCTAAAAGTTCATAATTAGCACTTTGTTTGCGAAGACTTATTGATAAATTAGAGTTAATTGACTTTGGTATGGCTTCTATTTTAAGTAAATTGTGACATTTAGGTTTTTTTTAATAGGAAAAAACCTCTAGAATAGGTATATGCGCCTAGTTTTGTCGTGTGACTTATTTCGTAGGAAATGTGATGGTTTTAGCTGAGAAGGATTTTGCTCTCGATCTAAAGAGTGGTTATCGCTTTGCGAGACTGCTATGGATACCTTTTCTTACTCTAATACTTGTTTTTAGCGCTAAAAATTCTTTTGCTGCTGATTGGGCGCCGTGCGAAGCTCCTTGTAATGACATCTATACCAATATTTACACCCCTTCACCAGCAAGCGGTAGCTCCCACCCTGCTGGTAATACTGTACAGTTTACTATTAATGTAATAAGAGAAGGCTCATATGATGCAATGTCTTATTTACCGTTTAATACTGAGGTATCTTTAAGTGGTGCTGGTATTGGTTGGTCAACCTCTACCATTGCTCCTGTTGGAACTTATTGTATCTGGGCGGATGATGCTTATTTGTCTTATACTGGTTGCAATTTATATTCAAACTCGACAGCTGTTAATATCGTAATAGATGTTACTATTGGTACTGATACTAAGCGAGTTACGGTTAAGTTAGCCAATACAAATACGTCGCTAGTAAGTCCAGTATTCTATTTTGATGTAAGTGCTTCTGGTGCGGTGAGGGTTACCAATTTAACTGATATGTCCGGAACCTGGAATGGCTCTGGTGATGCTGCAAATAATGATAATGTCTGTATCTACACTAGTGACGGCACCTATGATGTGTTGGTTGAGGGTACTGTTGATAGCGGAAGTTATGTGCTCGCAGAAGGCGGTGGCACCAAAATCCCAATTACGGTTTATTGGAACAATACAACTGGTACAAGCGGACGTACAGCACTAGATCAGGCTGATGACCCATCTCTTGCCGCTGTTACCGGGGGTGATACCAGCAGCCAGACCTGTAGTGGTGGCAATACAGCAAATATTTCCTGGAAGGCTTTGGAGGCAGACCTGCAAACCAAGCCAGCAGGAACATACTCCGCTACAATGACAGTAACAGCAACAGCTCCTTGATAACCCCATTTGATATAGTGAAACCATGCGATTTAATCTAGATTTTAAGCCTCGAAGCCTATTACGCCAGCTAGGACTGGTGTTGATTTTTGCTGTTTTTTTCAATGCAGGCGCAATGGCGGTGGAAGATGGAGATATTGACCCGAAAGCTTCAAAAGGAAAGATGGATGTAAGGTTGACCATCCCGGATACTATTCGCTTTGTTATCGAGGTTAATTTTGATAGGGAGCAGACCTCACCTAGCGGTGATATCGTTCGTGAGACAGATGCCTGCATATATTTCAATGGTGGTGGAAGTTACAACATTATCGTTACTACAGATAATAATGATTTTAAGCTCAAAAAAACTAATAATGGTGAAGATGTAGAGTTTGCAGCCTATTGGAGTCCAACTCTAGGCCGAGAGGGGCGCCAGCCCTTGCAGTATGGTAAACCACTTACCGGCCTAACTATTGATGATTCCGAGACAGAAGATTGTTTGAGTGGAAAAGGGCGTGGCAATAGTAATTTTTCTATCCAGATTCCAAGGAGCAGCGTAGGAAAAGTAAGAACCGGAAGCTATAGCTCGACTATTTCGGTGGTTATATCGCCGGAGTGATTGTCATTATTTAAATTGTTGGGGTGGATGACCCTTCGGCCTTGGTTTATCCTGAGCCCTTCGACTACGCTCAGGATAAACCAAGGCCGAAGGGCTCAGGGATCTTATGGGGTTGTTGTGCTCATGGAGCTTTGGGATAGTGACTGACAAACTATTAATTAATAAACCCTGGTTTCATCATGAATAGAGCGAATCAGCTTTAGTTCCGACTCATTTCCTTGTTGACACTTAACCTTCCCCACCTCAACTAGTATATCTTTCTCAGTCTCTGGGATCTCGAATGTGCATATCTGGTCTCTAACAAGAAAGTCGAACTCTTTTTCGTTGGCGCGAATTGGCATCTCAACGATGAATTCACCTTCACTGGTGGTATATGAGGCTTCACTACCAGTTTCAAAGAATAGGTTTGCCACCGGAGTATCATCTGCATTAAATAGTGAGCCAGAAATAATTACTAGTCGAGCCACATCGAAGGAGCGACTTAAAATATTTCCAGGGTATGGAGTGACAGTTGTAATTGGTTTGACGATCTTGATAAATGCACCTTTTTTCGGGGTAGCATCGCGGACCTCTATCTTTGACTCTTTATACATTGGAGCCTCGATAAATGTGGTCTCCCCAATATTGATGTATGCCTTGTGATTGCCGTTTATCAAAACTCGGATAAGCTTTTCACTATCTGGCTGCCCGTTAAGTGTGATTGCAACAATAGCGCTACCGATTGGCACTGAGCCTTTCATCTGTGTCTTGGTATTCGCTCCTGTGACAAAGGTAGATGTTACCTCCCCACCAATATTTCCGCTTTCCTGTCCTGATGTTGTATTTATATATACCCCTGACTCAACAATAGAGCCTTTGTAGTCAAGTGACCCATTTTTGAGGGTGGTTTTTACTTCACTAGTATCGCTCGCAGTATTGGTGCTGGTGGTGTTAGTTGTATAAACCACTTTCGCGGTGATATTTCTTAGGGATGGCAAGCTATCTTTATTGCCTTTGTATTGAACTGAGTGTTGCAGAACTGAGGTCTTTCTTTCTGGTTGCTCGGTACGGTTAAAAAAGCTAGATGCTGTTACAGGATCTAATCTACATGTTAGGTTTAATTGCATTCTGTTTTCTGTTGTTGATTCGGTCCAATCACGTTGAGCAGCAATGGTAAAAGTTGCGTACTTACCGCTATAAGGGGTGAACCTAAGCCCTGGGCCATATCGGTAAGTATAGGAGGAGTATTCGCTATTTCTATATCGTCCTTTGAAGGAGAGATTTATACTGCGTTTAAATAACTTTATATTGCGTGACAGACTAAAATTCAGGCTCTGCCTATCGGTGAAATTAAGCAGTGGAATCCCGTTGCTTATGATTGGTTGATCCTTAAAACCCTCGGAGTATGTCACGCTGGAAAAGATGCTGAAAATTTTCCAGCGTAGATTAGCCTGATAACCAAGAAGAGTCTTAGTGGTACTTTCAGATAAGTTAAATTCGTAATTAAATTCACCCAGATTCTTGGTTTGATAGACCCCTTTTACACCTTGGCTAAACATAATTCTGTCGGCAACTTTATACACAGAGAAATTGCCTTCAAGATAGTCATTTATACGTGCGCGGATTGATGCATGCCAGATAGGAATATCATAAAAATCCAGATTATCGCGAAATTTGCCATAGGTGAGGTTAATGTCCAACCGTTCACGCGGCATAATCTCCCCGTATTTATAGAACTGCTCCTCGTAGCGAGACAACTCCACCCCATCGACGGACACAATAATTATCACCGGATAAGACCCGCGAGGGAAGTTGCGGGTATCTATCTGAGTATGGCCAAACTCTAGCATGCGTGAGAACAGCACTTCGCCAGTTTTAGCATCGTTTTTATACACTTCGACCAAAGCTCTGGTGGGTACGAATACTTCTAACTCATTTGAACTAAGTAGTGGGTCGTCAATATAGAGGTTTCTATTGCTAGATAATGATGCGCCTATGACATCAAGGCTAGATGCAAACATCTGCCCGGGGGTGTCCAATAAGCCGCCAGCAAGGGTTAAAGGGGTGTCGAATAGAGCGAAATCGGTTTCTGCCTGTAGAGTACCTAATTTATATTTAGCTTCGACATCATCATATACACCAGAAGTTATTATGCGGTGCTGATTATAGGCGAAGCGGGTGTGATTGGTCCCAGAGAATCTACTCTCCTCATCGACAGCATCTATCGTACGATTACCCTTGATTGCAAAACGGGTAAGAAAGGTTGGAGACCCTTCAAGTTTTAGGGTCTTTTTGACATCGATAGAGACATCAAGTGCTTGCTCTGGAGCAATGGTTACATTGATAGCAAAGTTGTTATTATCGATTGTTACCGTTCCAATCTTGTCGATTGTTCTTTCTTTTAAAATATGCCCTTGAAATAAAGGCAACATCTCTTGGCGGTCGCGGATAAGAGGCAAAAGATATATAGCCTCCTGCGGATTTAATAGCTCTATCCAATTGTCATTGTATTTGACCAAGACAAAACCGAAGTAATTGCCACCAACAAACAGGTCAAATGCAGTTTCAATATAATCGTCAGTGATTTCTACTGGAGCAGGCTGCTTTTCAGGTGGTGGACCAGGTTTAATGATTTGTTGCTTATCCCTCTTCGCAGGGTCTGTGTTAGTTAATGACGTTACTCTAGCTGCAGAGGGGGCTTTCGTTGGAGTCGATTCCACTATTGGAAGAGTCTTTTTAGGTGAGGATTTTTTCTGCGCCACCTTCATTTGTTTAGGTTTCGCTTTAGATTTTTTTTGAGTTATACGTTGGTTTAAATTTCCGGCTTTGTTTTGTGGTGCTATTGGTTTTTGGAGGCCTTTGAAAGTAGCAGCAGCGGCACCTACCTTTCCCATGCTTAGTTTTTCCGTCTTGCCATCACTATTAATTGATTTTGCAGCTGTATTATCTACGGTTGATTTTAGTTGCTTGGCAATAGGTGGTGGTTCGTTATCGGTTTTGTTGTTTTTATTGAGGCTGGTTTTTTTAGGGGAGGAGGTCGTGTCAAGAGGTATAACTTGTGGTATAGATGAACTTTTATCTGGAGTAGCCGGTTCAGTTTTTTGCGGTGGGGATTCATCTGACGAGAGCTTGTCTGGAGAGTTTAAAGCAACAGCTCCGGCAACAGTCAAGAAGATTAATAATAAGGCCCCTAGTAGATGTTTTATTTTTTTAAGGAGCTTATTCGACCAGACCATTAATCAATGGGTGCAAATTCAACTGCCGAATACTTACCCGCAGCACGTACAGAAAGAGTTAAACCGATATTCTCAAAACCTTCCGGAAGCTCATATTCCCAGTTTTTTCCAGGATAGAGGCGAGCGCCATTAAAACGGAAGCAGTCATCTTCACTCTTGCATATGGTTCTTGGTTGAATCTCAGTGGATACATTACTGTTGTTTATAAAAGATAGTTTTTTGCCAGCACGTGAGGCTTCAAGCTTATACATCACCTCTTTGGGGGGAACCAGAATTAAAGCTCCCATTCCAACAATGATATCAATCTTGGTGGTTACTCCCTTAGGATTTGCCTCTTTATACGAGCGGCTAGGGGCCTCAGGGGTAAAAGTAACGCGGTAAACTTTTTCAATATCGCTTGAGTTACGTTCACGTAACATAAGGCGTACATTTCTGGTGTTTTGTGCTGCGACTTCAAAGGCGTTAGGAGCAACCACCAATGATCTTGATTTAATACTGTTTTGCTCTTTAGAGCCAGGATTAATAACCTCAACTACATTGGTCTTGATCGCAAAAGTGCGTTCGTCATCAATATTGATAACTTCAATGGTCTGAATTGGTCTTTCATCCGGCTGAAAAACGATAATCGCTTGGCTTAAAGTAATATTGGCATTTGCAGCAGTAGTAAAGACCACTCCAAACAACCAAAAAGCCGACAAAAGCGAAAGTTTACGCATTATTAACATCCTTATTTATAGGTAGATATATCTATAGATATTTTAAGCATAGCCAATATGCTTAAGATAATCCATTTGTATATTGCGCTATAAATGAAAAAGCCCCATGTAGGTGGGGCTTAAGTCGTTTTATTCAGGTGCAATTACAATAGTAACTGTTGCTGTATAGGTATTTGGCACCTTGGTCTGCATGTCCGTATCAGCAATCTCAACACTAAAGTTAGCATTTGTACCACCTGAGCAGGTGATAGATGTTGTGTTAGTACCTGATTGAGTAGTTAGTGCAGTATTGTAGGTCAATTCTCCACGCCCTGTTGTACCGGTTACATCATTCCAGTACGCGGTAAAATCAATATCTTCGGCGGCAGTACCACCGGATCCGCTGGATAATCTGAACTCAGATTTGTTGGTAGTGGCTGTGACAGAATAAGTGCCTGCACCATTGCGGAAGATACAGGCTTCAGTATTACCTGCTTCGGTTCCCATACCTGAATATGTACCTAGGTCAATGTCAGAAAGATCTGATATTCGTACTAAGTCTGGAATCACAAGCTGTACATCAGTTGTGCCAGTTGAAGTTGTACCAACATCACCGTCAGTCGCAGCTAAAACACCTGTAGAGCTAAAGACACCTAGTGCAGCAACCGCTGCGATTATAATTTTTAGTTTCATTTTTCCGTCCTCAATATTATATTCCTGAAATAGGCTGATTTCTATATTGTTGTTCGCTGAATACAGATGTGACTAAGAAAAATATATTTCAGTGAATAACGATTTTCTATCTTTTCAGGTACCGCATACCTCTTTTTTTGCCTAACTCTCAGGGTAAATCTTAGCGTTATTTATTTTCTTGTTTTTAACTACCTATTAAAATTGGAAAATAAGTTAACGCTTATAATAAGTTATATAGCATAGTTCATATGTTTTCAATGAGACTAGTGCAGCCCAGTCCACAAAAAACATAATAAAATCCATTATTTGTGAAATTTGTCGCTGAAAACGTTAATTGCGCAAATAAATAAATGCTTCCGGTGTGTGGAGTAGTCACTTTTATTGATTTTATGGTTTCACTTAGTCGTTATATGATTTTTGGTGATTTATGCATGAAAATATATCAAATGTCGTAAGTGAATTAACTGGTGGTATTTGTATCAATATTTTTATATTAGGTAAGGTGTTGGTGTGTAAATTCCTGTTTATAGATGCCTTGAAAAAACGAGTTAAAAACCAAGGTTTATTATAGATATATTCTATATAAAGCAGCAGGATAAAAACATTGTCCCCACGCGGGGACAATTCAATGTTTTAGTTAATCGATTGAAAAATATAAAAAAGATAGTTTTAAGAAAATGCCAAATGGGACAGATGTGTCCCATTTAAATGTTGTCTACACGCGCAGACAACACTCCTCTTTGATTATTCTCTCGGCGATAAGAAAATAATAGCCAATCCAGCTCCGCCAAGTATCCAGCTGATAACTGGTATGTCGTGAGCTATGGAGGATGTGAACATGCTGGCATTGGCGACAATTGCGGCGGTGATGATAAAGGTGGCGCCGTAGAGCATGGATGAGGTGCGGTTACGCGTCTTTTTTATCTCTTGCTGAAGTTTTTGCAGCTCTTGGTTCTGTTGCTGGATTAGTTGATTCTGTTCTCTGCTATGACGGATGTGGTCGATTATCATTTGTGGTACTTCGGGGATGATCTCCAGCATCTGTGGCAGCCTACTCTTCATCGATTCACTGAAGTTTTCCATGCTGTATTGTTGTGCTATCCAATCTTCCATAAATGGTTTGGCTGTTTGCCATAGGTCGAGCTCTGGGTAGAGGCTGCGGCCAAGCCCTTCTATATTGAGTAGGGTCTTTTGCAGTAATATCAGTTGTGGCTGCACCTCCATGTTAAAACGTTGAGCAGCATGAAATAGGTTGAGCAGTAGGGCGCCGAAGGAGATCTCTTTTAACGGTTTTTCAAATATAGG
Organism: Gammaproteobacteria bacterium; assembly: GCA_033852155.1. Lineage (GTDB taxonomy): Bacteria > Pseudomonadota > Gammaproteobacteria > QZLD01 > QZLD01 > QZLE01. The sequence continues at coordinate 523,443 of JAWSVA010000003.1, forward strand.
TTCACAGGTTGATCTAATTGCAGATTCAAATTCATCTACTCGGGTATCAGCAGGAACCCAGCCAGAGCGGATGTGTAGCTCGGCCACTTTTTTATAGTCACGATTGAAAAAAGCGTGGAAGTTCTCTGCCAGATATTTTTTATCATCTGGGGAGAGGCTGCCGGTTATTCCCATGTCGATGCCGATATATTTCGGATCCTCAGGATCGTTTACATCGATAAAGATATTGCCGGGGTGCATATCAGCATGGAAGAAGTTGTCGCGGAATACTTGAGTGAAGAAGATCTCCACCCCTTTTTCTGCCAAACGTTTCATATTGACGTTTTTGGCTTTTAGAGTGTCGATATCTTTGATTGGAACACCGTAGATGCGCTCCATGGTCATGATGCTTCGGCGGGTGTGTTCCCAATCAACCTCGGGGATGTATAGGTCTTCAGAGTCAGCAAAATTGCGACGTAGATGTGAGGTGTTTGCGGCCTCTTTTAATAGGTCTAATTCGTCGAATATATATTTTTCAAATTCGGCGACGATCTCGGTTGGACGCAGTCTTTTGCCATGACGCCAGTGGTTTGTTGCGATTCTGGCGATGGAATAGAGAATGCTGATATCTTTGCGAATAGTTTTTTCAATAGCGGGGCGGATGATCTTGACGATAACTTTGGTGCCATCAAATTTAGTTGCCGCGTGAACCTGGGCGACTGATGCAGATGCCATTGGGATTTTATCAAATTCTTTGAAGGCCTCTTCAATATTCTTCCCTAGCGATCGTTCAATGATGCTGGCGGCTTCGCTTCCAGGGAATGGGGGAACCTGGTCTTGTAATTTACTAAGCTCTTGAGCGATATCTACAGGAATAATATCTGGGCGGGTGGAGAGTGACTGACCAAATTTCACGAAGATTGGGCCTAGCTCTTCTAATGCTAAGCGGATTCTCTCCCCTTTAGTAAGGTGTTTGTGTTTTTTGGACCAGTACCAAGGAGACAGGTAGATGAAGAATCTAACCGGTTTGAAAACGTGAGTTTCTAGAATGATTTCGTCAAGACCATAGCGCAGGGCTATGATGATAATTTGGGCAAAGCGGCAAATCCGTTGCAATCTGGTGGTGAGTCTCAAAATTTATATCCCTTGTGTACGGCGACGATGCCGGAGTTGAGGTTGTGGTAGTCGCAGCGTTCGAATCCAGCATCTTGCATCTTCTGCTTCAGCTCTTCCTGAGCTGGGTGCATGCGGATTGATTCGGCCAGATATTGGTAGCTATCCTCGTCACCCGCTACCATCTTGCCTAGTTTGGGCAGAATGTGGAATGAGTAACTGTCGTACAATGTTTGTAGCACTTCGCTGGTGAGGTTGGAGAACTCGAGGATGATTGCGCGACCACCTGGTTTGAGGCAGCGGTAGAATGAGCGCAGGGCTGCTTCTTTGTTGGTGACGTTGCGCAGTCCGAAACCTATGGTGATGCAGTCAAAATAGTTATCAGGAAATGGAAGCTTTTCTGCATCGAGTTGGCATAGCTGAATATTTTTGAAATAACCGCTATCGATAACTTTATCTCTTCCTTCAAGCAGCATGGATGAGTTGATGTCAGAGAGAACCACCTGCCCTGATTCGCCAACCTTCTCGGCAAATTTTATCGCTAGGTCGCCAGTGCCTCCGGCTACATCTAGAACTTTGTTTCCGGGGTGTAGTTGGCACAAATCTACGGTAAATATCTTCCATAGACGGTGTAGCCCAAGAGACATCAGGTCGTTCATGATGTCATATTTATTGGCCACAGAGTGGAAGACCTCGCCAACATGCTCGGCTTTCTTTTCTATATCAACCTGTTGAAAACCAAAATGGGTTTTTGTCATAGGGTTACCGTTAAATGCGGGATTTCAGGTTGCGTCATTCCCGTGAAAATGCACTACTGTCCGGAATATTTAAAACTGAAAAACAAGTTGGCTGAGCGTAGCCGAAGTCCATTGTTTTCATTGATTTTTCTTGACCCTTCGGCTACGCTCAGGAATCTTGAAAAATTCAAGTCTAAAAAATACCGACACCCTTTACAACCTGAATCTGCAATTCTTTTCAGTAATTATCCAAATTTATTCCGGGCAGCAATGCGTGAAAACGGGAATCTCTTTGGAACTTGTATTGTCGAGATCCCCGCTTTCGCGGGGGATGACGTGTTTTTTCTTAATTAGCTACAACTGTTAGCTCTTGAATTAACTAAAGAATATAACGGCTCAAATCCTCATCCTGCGATAGTTTGGCAAGGTGCTTTTCAACATAATCTGCATTGATGGTTACTTCACCTGTTTGTTCGCTGCCAGCATTAAAAGATATATCCTCCAGAAGCTTCTCCAAAACGGTATGAAGCCTTCTAGCGCCAATATTCTCGGTTCTTTCGTTAACCTGCCAGGCAAACTCGGCAATTTTGGCAACACCACATTCGCTGAAGTTTATGTCGCACTCTTCCGTTCCCATTAGAGCAACGTATTGTTCGGTGAGTGAGGCATTCGGTTCAGTAAGAATTTTTACAAAATCCCCAACCGAAAGAGCATCAAGTTCCACTCGGATTGGTAAGCGACCCTGAAGTTCTGGGATTAAGTCTGATGGTTTAGACAGATGGAATGCACCAGAGGCGATAAACAGGATGTGGTCAGTTTTTACCATGCCGTATTTGGTAGATATGGTGGAACCCTCAACCAATGGAAGTAGGTCGCGCTGCACACCTTCGCGTGATACATCTGGACCACTGTCGGAGCGTTTTGCTACCTTGTCGATCTCATCTAAAAAGACAATGCCGTTTTGTTCTAAATTATGAATAGCTCTTATTTTGATGTCTTCATCATTGATAAGCTTGGATGCTTCCTCTTCCTGCAATACCTTTAGCGCATCTTTTATCTTCAGTTTGCGCGAGCGTTTGCGATTGCCTGATACGCTTTGGAACATGCTCTGCAGCTGATTGGTCATATCTTCCATCCCTGGAGGAGCCATGATCTCTACGCCAATTGGTGCGGCATTTACTTCAATCTCGATCTCTTTATCGTCCAGATCTCCTTCGCGTATTTTTTTACGGAATTTCTGTCTGGTATCCGATTCTTTCTCAGTCTCGTCCCATTCAGTTGTGGTAGCTTTAGGAAGGAGGATGTCGAGAACGCGGTTTTCAGCTTGGTCTTCTGCAAGATTGGCCACTTTTATTATCTCTTGCTCACGCATCATTTTAACTGCAATGTCTGCAAGATCGCGGATAATGGATTCAACATCGCGACCAACATAACCAACTTCAGTGAACTTTGTCGCTTCAATCTTGATGAATGGAGCGTTGGCAAGTTTGGCTAATCGACGGGCGATTTCGGTTTTACCGACGCCTGTTGGACCAATCAGTAGGATATTCTTAGGGGTGATCTCATTACGAAGCCCCTCTTCCAGTTGCATCCTTCTCCAGCGATTTCTAAGTGCTATCGCTACAGATCGTTTGGCGCTGTCTTGTCCAATGATGTGTTTGTCTAGTTCTTGAACTATCTCTTTAGGAGTCATTTCAGACATGATTATTCTCTTCTTATGTTTTGTTAGTTGGTGCTATCAAGTTCTTCAATAGTGAGGTTCTTGTTGGTATAGATGCAGATATCAGCTGCAATATGCAGACTTTTTTCGACTATATCACGCGCATCAAGTTCACTATTTTCTAGCAGTGCTATAGCTGCCGATTGGGCGAAAGCTCCACCTGAGCCAATTGCCATGATGTTTTTTTCCGGCTCGATAACATCTCCATTCCCGGTGATGATTAAAGATGTCTCTTTATCGGCAACACAAAGCAGGGCCTCTAGTTTGCGCAGAGCGCGATCTGTACGCCAGTCTTTAGCCATCTCGACTGCTGAGCGTGTGAGGTTGCCACTGTATTTTTCCAGTTTGGATTCAAAACGCTCAAACAAGGTAAATGCATCAGCGGTACCGCCAGCAAATCCAGCGATAACCTTGTCGTCATGTAATCTTCTAACTTTGCGGGCATTGCCCTTCATTACGGTGTTTCCCAGTGATACCTGGCCGTCACCGCCAATAACTACTTTGCCGTTTCTACGAACTGACAGGATGGTTGTCCCGCGGAACTGTTCCACAATATTCTCCAATAATTCTTTTATTAAGGCTACGCTGTGATATTTAGATTAGCCGTCATTTTTTTAAAAACAACATGTACTTCATTTGTTAAGGTAATAATTGCTACCAGTCTGAATATTTACGATTTTCCTTGGATAGCATAACCTGTGTAACAAAGATGGTGGCTTAAATGTTATTTTTCAAGGGTATTAAGATTTTTTTTTGTGAGCACGGGGGTGTGCCTTTTCATATACCGAGGCAAGGTGTTGAAAATCTAAATGGGTGTAGATTTGAGTGGAGCTGATATTTTTGTGCCCTAAAAGTTCTTGCACTGCCCGCAGATCTTGGCTTGACTCGAGGATGTGACTAGCGAATGAGTGGCGTAACATATGGGGGTGAACATGGGTGGAAACGGCTTGGGCAGTTGCCCAATATTTTACCCGCTCCTGAATGCTGCGCACATGTAGTCTAGTACCGCGCTTAGAAACAAATAGTGCTGCTTCATCAATTTTTGCCAAACTATCTCTGCAATCTAACCATTCCTTCAGCGCGTTAACCGCATGAGACCCAATGGGAACGATTCTGGTTTTATTGCCTTTGCCGATAACGCGAGCACTGCCATCGTGCAGATCGATCCCCATTAAGTTTAGTGTTGCCAGTTCACTAAGACGCATTCCTGAAGAATAGAAGAGCTCCAGAATCGCTTTATCGCGTATCTCTATTGGAGTTACTGCATCGATATTAACCAGCCTTTGTGTTTGTTCAATGTCTAGTGCATTTGGTAGGCGTGAAGGCATTTTGGGAGCTGGACTTCCCTGGGCAGGGTTGTCATCGATCTCCCTTAGAGTTAATAGGTAGTTGAGAAATGAACGAGTCGAGGAAAGTTTGCGGCGAATGGTGCGAGCTGAGTTGCCACTTGTATGGAACTTGACGGTAAGATCGCGAATATGGAATGTTTTAAGGTCGCGCCAGTTATCTATATTTTGTTCTTCGGTAAATTCCAGCAGGGTGCTTAGGTCTTTGCCATAGCTATTGATTGTATTGGGGGAGTAGTTTTTTATCACCAGGAGGTGGGCGAGGAATTGGTCGATGAGATTGGATTTCTTCATAAGGCTATTGACCTTTATTAAAGCGCCCTTCGGCTACGCTCAAGATAAACTAAAATCGAAGGGCTCAGGAAAAATAAACAGTGACAACTTAATCCATAAACGGCTTTAATGCCCGGCTTACGGTGCTGCTCATATGACGCAGAAATATAGTCCCCATGTTAGGCATATATTTTGTTGCACTGAAGCTACCGATGGATATTAAACCGTAACGCCTATCATGCTCTAATGGAATTAGCGCTGCAGATGCGATGCGCGCTGCATTGTCGCGAAATAGGTAGGTTAACTGTTCTTTTTTAAGGCGGCCACAGATAGGGCGGCGGCTAGTAAATAGACTGTCGAATGCTTTGAGGCCAGGATCGTTGTTTGGGACCAGCTCCGGGTGTAGCTCGTTATCTTCTTCAGCTCCATCTTTGGCAAATAGGCGGATTGAAACCAGGTCTGCCCCAAACTCATTGCGCAGCACGTCTTGGATAGCTAATAATACATCGTCCAGGTCATTGGCAGATATAAGTTCAAGAGTAAGGCGATGCAGTTTGTCGTTGAGGGTGTCGTTTTCACGCGCAATATCAACTATTTCTTTTAGCTTTTGTCTGTAGGAGCGATTTTTGTCTTTTAAAACTTCGATTTGACGCTCAATTAACGAGATTGCTCCACCGCAGCTATGAGGTATCTGCAACTCTTCAATTAAGGTTTCATTCTCAGTAAAGAAGTCGGGGTTTTTCTGAAGATAATCTACAACATCCTGTTCTTTGAGTGGCTTGCTCTTAACTTCCTTTTTTGGACTCATATCTCCATCTCTCCTTCAAATACAACTGTAGCAGGTCCTGACATCATAACAGGGGAGTTGCCACCTTCCCAATTTATTACCAGGCTTCCGCCAGGGAGGGATACTTTTACCGTGCTATCTAATAGTCCTTGGATTATCCCGGCAACAACTGCAGCACAAGCTCCAGTGCCGCATGCAAGTGTCTCTCCGCAGCCGCGCTCAAATACGCGCAGATTAATATTTCCTCGATCCACTACTTGCATAAAACCAGCGTTTACACGATTCGGAAACAGTTCGTGCTTTTCAATTTTAGGTCCAAGCCATAGAACCGGAGCAGAGCTTGTGTCATTTACTAGGGTTACAGCATGTGGGTTACCCATTGATACAGCTGAGATCTCCAGGGTCTCACCCTCAACTTCGATTTCATAGGTTGTTTGTTGCTTTTCTGCAGTAAAAGGCAATGACTCTGGGGCAAGGTTTGGTGCGCCCATATTGACTGTTACATCGCCATCACTCTGCAAGCGCAAGATGATATTGCCATTTTTGGTTTCAACCGGGATTTCGTGTTTTTCGGTCAGCCCCTTCTCTTCTACAAAACGGGCGAAGCAACGCGCGCCATTGCCACACTGTTCAACTTCACTGCCATCAGAATTAAAAATTCGGTAACGAAAATCTACACCTGGTGAACGAGGCTTCTCTACTAGTAAAAGTTGGTCGCAACCAACTCCAAATTTACGGTCAGCTATCTCGCGAATCTGGTTGGTTGTAAGCGATAGTTCTTGGTTTATGGCATCGATGACGACAAAGTCATTTCCAAGGCCGTGCATTTTGGTGAATTTTAGTAGCATATCTCTGTTTTATCTCAGTTTTCCATCAAGGCTAATAGATCTTAGGCCTATGGTTTCCAGGTGAATGTAAAATAATAAATCGCTGCAATAAATAATATCAGTACTATCAGCCAGAGTATATTCCACGTCTTCATTCCTGAACCGCGCCTAGTGAATTTTACAAATTTACCGCGTATTACCAAGGACATTATTACAGCTGGGATTAACAATAGTAAAAGATATTTCATAGGCCTTTTCTCAGTTTAGTATCTTTTTTCAGCTTTGTGCCAGGAGAGCTAGGTTTTATGGTAACAGCATCTCTGCTGCAAATAGCTCCTCAATGGTCTCGCGTTTACGAATCAGGTGTGTAGCGCCATCATCAACCATCACTTCGGCAACTCTTGGTCTGGAGTTATAGTTTGAGCTCATGGAAAAACCATAGGCGCCAGCTGAACAAACTGCAAGGATATCTCCAGGTTTAATTGCCAACTCACGCTCTTTGCCAAGGAAGTCTCCAGTCTCACATACTGGACCAACTACATCATAGCTGCGTGCTTCTGCGTCACTGCTCTCTTTAACTGGGATGATTCTCTGCCAAGCGCTATAAAGCGATGGGCGCAGCAGGTCATTCATAGCCCCATCTACGATGGCAAAATTTTTGTGGTCATTTAATTTGAGGAACTCAACGCTGGTAAGGAAATACCCCGCGTTACCCACGATTGATCTTCCTGGTTCGACGATGATCTCTAAGTTTTGTTCAGCAAGTGCAGCAACTAACCTTTTTACATAAGCGCTTTTCGCTGGAGGAACTTCATCATCGTAGCAAATACCGATGCCACCACCAATATCGATATGGTGTAATTCAATGCCATTCTCTTTGAGTTTGTCCATTAACAGGATAAGTTTATCAATAGCATCAAAATATGGGGAATCATCAGTTAGCTGTGAGCCAATATGGCAATCAACGCCAGTTATCTCAATGTTATCCATTTTGCTGGCATCGATATAAATATTTAGCGCTTGGTCAATATCGACTCCAAATTTATTCTCTTTTAAACCGGTAGAGATGTATGGGTGAGTTTTGGCATCAACATTTGGGTTAACTCTTAATGAAATTGGAGCTTTTAGTCCTAACTGTGCAGCAACTTGATTTACGCGGTAAAGCTCTTGCTCAGATTCTATGTTGATACACTTGATTCCAACTTCAAGGGCGCGCTTGATCTCATTCTCTTTTTTACCAACACCGGAGAAAATAATTTTTTTAGGATCTCCGCTGGCAGCAAGGACACGCTCTAATTCACCTAGCGAAACGATATCAAAACCAGAGCCAAGTTTAGCCATTAGATTAAGGATGGCGATATTTGAGTTGGCCTTTACGGCATAACATACAAGGTGTGGAGCCGTGCCGAATGCATGGTCATATTCTGCCCATGCTTCTTCAATAGCATTTTTAGAATAGACATAGCATGGAGTGCCAATATCTTGTGTTACTTGGTTTAGATCAACACTTTCAAGGTGTAGAGAATTATTTTGATAATAGTGTTTGGTTTCGCTCATCTGTTATTTACCGCTTCTATTTATTGCTTTCGTTATGGACCGTGAAATTTTTATTGTTGCTCTCTTTGTATAGAGCCCCCTTTTGACCGCAGCTTATGCTACAGCAACATATAATAAGGAGTAGGAAAATTCTTTTCTTCATAGGATTATTAACCTGTGTGATTTACTTGATTCTACCTTAAATGTACGGGATACAAAACCATGTGAGAAGCCCAAACGCCATCTTGTTGTTTCAACCGTTTTTTTATGAATTTTTCGAATAATGCCCTATGCTTAATATACGGGTTAAAAACATAGAGATTTTTTGTGGCAACAGAAATATACAGCCGAATATGTAAGGTTGAAAAACCACATGACTCCGCATTGAGTCAGTGGCAAGTAATGATTATTGACCAAAACTGGAAGCAACGACAGAAGCTGTCGGACTTATTATCGCCTTATTTTAAAGAAGTAGAACTCGTCTTTGACATAAAAGATGGTTTGAAAAGGCTCGGAGATGACCGAAAGAGTAAAGTTGATTTAGTTGTTTTTGGAATTGTTCCAACTGAAAAAGAGATGGAATGTTGGAGTGACCAGCTAAGGCACTTTCCTCAGCAGCCAAAAGTTTTATATTGTAGTGATGATATGGACCAATCTTCTATGAAGATGGCTACAGCCTTAGAAGTTCACGGATGTTTAGTTCTTAGTCAAACAGATGAACAGATAATGTCTGAACTTGCAGCTGCAGTCGGGGAAGAGCTTAAAACGCCGGAACCAGTCGTCACCGTAACTGATTCTTCTGCTACTGAGGAGTTTGAATCAATAAAGCTGGATAATGTTATTGATCTTGTTAGTGCAATCCCAATGCCAGAGCCAACAGCTATTGTAATGGAGTTAAAAGAGCTATTTTCTCGAGATAAACGCACCAAACCGGATGAGGTTGCAGCTATTATTGAGAAGGATTATAAATTAAAAAACAGGGTTTTGAAGTTAGTTGGAGCTCCATTTTTTGGTGTGAGGGTTAAGACTAAAATCTCATCAATATCCCATGCAATAAATATGATTGGAATGAAGCCAGTGGTTAATTTTGCCAACTTGATTGCCCTAAATGGGGTTGTTGGTATGCGCACTGGTAAAATTACTGATTTTGCTTATAAATATTGGAAATACTCCCTAGCTAATGCCATAGCTTGCGTAAACCTTAACCCTCATGTTGAATCTTTTTGGATGGAGTTTGATACTAGCGAGGCATTCACGCTTGGAGCGGTTCACAATAGTGGAATATTACTTATGGCTAAAGAGTATCCTGAAGAGTATCCGCAAATGCTTACAGAAGGGTGGAGGCAAGATCACTCTGGTTGTAGTCAGTGTGAACAGGAGAATGCAGAGTATGGGTTTAACCATACCCATGTAAGTTTGGCATTAGCCAAGTCCTGGAGTATGCCAGAAGAGTTTTATAAGGCAATCCAGTATCATCATGATTCCGATTTTAAGGAGAACGATAAGAAAACCAAGGCAATACACGATATGTTAATCTTATCGAACTATATGACTAACCATTACATGTTTAATAATTATGATTATTCATTGATGGCTAAAAGAGTTGAGCCAATTGCAAGTGGATTTGGTGAGAGTATAGAGTCGATGAAAAAAATGAAAGAGTTAGTGCGTTCGCAGTTGATGGCAAATATTAATTTGATAGGATAACACTAGATTTTAGTTGGATATCTCGCTCTGACTTTGGAAGTTTTGCAATCTTTTCTGCCACAGTAAAAAAGTCGGTAAAATTATAATTCTTCTGTTGAAGAAGTTCGGTAAGAGCAGGAACGTATTGTGAATATGTCGCCAGCAGTGCAAGCTTTGCGTTGTTTAGATCCTCGTTAAACCAGCGGTCGTATCCACTGTATCCATTCCAACTTTGCTTTAGTTTCTGATAATTATTGAGTAGTTTTGCAAAGATTAAATCTTTTTGTAGCGTTTTATCTATATCACTTAAAGGTGCCAGGTAGAGAAAATTTAGCTTATTTCTAGCCTGAAAAACTATATTCAAAAATTGTTGATGCCGTTGTCGTTGCTTAATAAACGTCTGCAGATCTTCAGTTTTACCCTGTTGTTTTAACCAAAGCTTTATCCCTTCGATCTCTACCGTAACAGCAAGGGATTCATTAAAGCTAGTGTCATTATTAATATAGATTTTTTGATGAGTTAGTTCGTGGAATATTAATCCAGCTAACCTGGTATCAGGCCAGTGAATCATGGTGTTCAAAACTGGGTCATTAAACCACCCTAGAGATGAGAAAGCTGCAACCCCTGCAACGTAAACATCGTAACCTTCAGATTTAAGCTCTTGGGCAAATTCATCAGCACTCTCCTTGGAGAAAAACCCACGGTAGTTCATACAGCCAATTATAGGAAAGCAGGATTTGTAAGGAGTAAGAGATAGCTGTGGTGCTGCCGTAACATTCCATAGCACATATTGTCTTCCAAGATCTGCATACTCTGAGTAACTATCATTTTGCGGAAGGTCTAGTTTGGTAAAGGCAAAATGTTTTGCAGCTTGAATAAGCTGTAGTTTTGCGCGTAATTTTTTATCGTTATCAAGGTTGTTTATTATTTCAGGAATTGGTTTGGCGCTGGTGCTTATTTCGATCTGCCCGCCAAGCATATGCGCATAATATTTGATTGATGAGCAACCGCTGCACAAAGCAGTTATAATCAACATGGTAATATTTAAGGCGGTTATTTTTAGCATTTGCTGCATAGATAGCATCTTAATCATTTTGAAGTTTGATTGTCAGAAATAATAACACATGGTTATTCAGATAAGCAGTTGGAGAGTATGGAGATATATCTAGTTGGTGGAGCTGTGCGAGAAAAACTGCTTGATTTGCCGGTAAAAGACCGTGATTGGGTTGTTGTAGGTGCCGCACCTGATGAACTATTGCAGCAAGGTTACATTCCTATAGGTAAAGATTTTCCAGTATTTTTACACCCAGAAACCAAAGAAGAGTATGCGCTGGCTCGGACCGAGAGGAAAACGGCTCCAGGGTATAAAGGGTTTGCTGTTTATGCGGATATGTCTGTAACCCTGGAACAGGATCTGATACGCAGAGATCTAACCATTAATGCAATGGCAATTGATGGTGACGGTAATATTATTGATCCTTTTAATGGGCAGCAGGATTTACAGAATAGGATTTTGCGTCACGTATCGCCAGCGTTTGCTGAGGACCCGGTGCGAATTTTACGTCTGGCCCGTTTTGCAGCGCGTTACAGCCACTTAGGTTTTAAAGTGGCTGATGAGACGATAGAATTGATAAAAAATATGGTAGTGGCGGGAGAGGTTGATGCTCTGGTGCCAGAGAGGGTTTGGACCGAGACAGATAAGGCCTTAAGTGAAAAAACGCCTTCTGTTTTTTTTGAAACGCTACGAATTGGTTCAGCTTTACAAAGAATATTTCCTGAAGTGGATGCGATGTTTGGTGTGCCGCAGCCAGAACAATATCACCCTGAGGTGGATGCAGGTTTGCATTCAATGCTGGTGTTGCAACGTGCATCAGAACTAACCGAAGATAAGGAAGTGCGTTTTGCAGCGCTATTGCATGACCTAGGTAAGGCTACAACACCGCAGGATGAGTTGCCGCGCCATATTGGTCATGAAGAGAGAGGGGTGGATCTGGTTAAGCAGCTTTGTGAAAGAGTGCGCTGCCCCAACTCCTATAGAGATATTGCAGTTTTTGCAGCAAGATATCACTCAAATATTCATCGAAGTGAAGAGTTACAGCCAAAAACTCTATTGAAGATGTTTAACTCAATAGATGCTATTCGCAGACCTGAGCGGGTCGAAAAACTCCTTAATATCTGTATTGCAGATGCAAGAGGCCGATACGGATTTGAGGATGCAGAGTACAAAAGCAAAAAATACATTATAGCTGCACATAAGTCGGTGTTAGATGTAGATATAAAGGCAATTTCAAGCTCTGGACTACAGGGGAAGGCAATTGCCGATGAAATTCATAGACAGAGAATTGCTGCGATAACGGCGTGTAAAGATCTGCTGCCAGAGATAAAGCCCCCTGAGTAAAATAGAAGAGGGCTGCTTGAGATGATTAGTTAGCTTTTAAATAGCGCTATTAATCGATCCTTTTTGCATTTCTACGCAAATAGATAAATTAGATAGATCCCCATCGCGATGCGATATAGCACAAAAGGAACCATGTTGATTTTTTGAATTAATTTCAAAAAGAAGTGGATGCATAAAAATGCAGTCACTGCAGCAACTCCGGCTCCAATTATCATATCTCCCCAATTAACTGCATCGGTAGATGAGAGCATTTTTATCACATGTAACCCGCTGGCCATAAGGATTGCGGGGATTGAAAGAAGGAAAGAAAACCTAGCTGCTGCAACAGGCGTAAGTCCCATTGCAAGTGCTGCAGTAATCGTTATCCCGGAGCGCGATGTTCCAGGAATTAATGCAAATGCCTGAGCTATTCCTATTAATAACATATCTTTAATTGAAAGAGTCGTTATGTCGCGCTTCCCCTTGCATTTAACTGAAGCCCATCCCAGTAATAACCCGAAGATGATTAAGGTAGAAGCTACGATAAGGGGGCTGCGGAAGGCTCCATCCAAAAGTACTTTAATCAGTAACCCAGCAATACACGCTGGAATGGTACCAATAATTATTCCCCACCCAATCCTACTATTATTAGTTTGCTCTTTAGTTTTAATGGATTTAAACCAGCCGGATATGATGTCGCCAAGGTCTTTACGAAAATAGCCAATAACTGCGATTGCAGAACCAAAGTGCAGAGCTACATCGAATGCCTGCCCTTGGTCAGCCCAACCGAGTACTTGTTGAGTTAGAATCAGATGACCTGAACTGGAAACAGGTAAAAATTCAGTAAGCCCTTGGATTATGGCAAGGGTAATTATTTGTATGATTTCCATTTATAAACGTCCTGAACGAATGTTAGCCCCGCCAATCTCTCTGAAATAGAGTATTGTTTGGGGACGTATTCTACTTCAGAGAGGTTGGCGGGGCTAGTGTGAATTTAGTTTGGAAAATAAATATTAGTCTAGTAAGAAGGGTTTTTGACTAGATTATAAAGGGTGATTAACTCGCTCAATCCACGTATTTCAGCCTCTTGGCCGTTGGAGAACTTTAAGTGAGGAGTTGCTGAAGCTGCTTCTTTTACCGCTTCTGAAACAATAATATCCATAGGGCCAGCATAGCCACAAAGTCGTGCAGCAAGATTGACGGTATTTCCGATAACTGAGTAATCAAGATGCTCGCCGCCGCCAATGTTACCAACCATCGCTGGACCTTTGTGGATACCGATTCCAACAGGCATTACCGGTTTTTCATTTACTGGTGGAGATATCTTCGCTATCTCCATAATCTCTAATGCACAATTACAGGCGTTAATTGGTCCGTCTTCACCTTCAAAAACAGCCATAATCCCATCACCACCAAACTTATCAACATATCCACCATACTGGTAGACTACATCAACCTGGGTTCCCAAGTGATGACTTACATTGGCAAATAGAACATCGGGTTCGATTTTTTGTGAAAGAGCAGTAAATCCACGAATATCAGAAAACATTACGCAAAGGTTTTGCTCTTCAGGAGGAGGCAGTGTTTCGCTATCAAAATACTTTTCCACCATCAACTGAGTGCGTGGTGAAACATAACGAACCAGGCTGCGACGTAGCTTTTCCAGCTGATTATAATAATCAACTCTTTGTAAAAGCCCGGAAAGGCGTGCGTGAACAATAACTGGATCTAAAGGCTTGTTTACAAAATCATCGGCACCGACAGAGAAACATTCACGTAACTCTTTTCCCTCGTCCAGAGCCGTAACCATTAATATTGGTGTCAATCTATGTTCAGGGAATCTTCGGATCTTACGAGAAAGCTCCATGCCGTCCATTCCCGGCATCTCAATATCAATAAGAAAAGCATCAAACTTTCCTGGCTTAGTGCTGATAATTTCCAGAGCCTCTTCACCACTAGCTGCCTGGCTAACGTCATAAGAGTTGGCCGCAGTTAGAATACGATTTAATACCGTTCTTGCGAAACGGTTATCGTCAACGATAAGTAGCTGCCTGTTACTAGTGGCTTTTGACATGGTTTATTTTATTGCTCTGTATGGATATTATGAATATATATGAATAGGGCCTAAATAGGCAACTTTTGTTTATCTTTAAATATTAAATAATGCTTATGTTGTTGTGCTTGCAGGTGAAATTAAAGCTAAAACTCAACTTTTTCCATCTTATTGACGTCGATGGTATTGCTTATTTTGTTCCATATCTCGATGTATGGGCTATTGCTTAAAGGGTCAATCAAATCAGGGGTAACGTCAAGCAATGGTTTGAGTATAAAAGGGTATTGAGTAATTCCTGGTCTAGGAATGTTTAGGGTGTCACTGTGGAAAATTACTTCACCAGCTAATAATAGATCGATATCGATTATCCTTGAGGTGAATTTTTGTTTGTCCTCTGGATCTATGCCAATTGCTGTTTCGACCTGCTGCAATATTTTTTGTATCTCAAAAATAGACAGCTCAGATTCAAAGTTAATAACCATATTTAAAAAATTGGGGCCGCTAAAACCAATGGCAGGATTTTTATATATAGATGACTCTTTTAATGAACCAAACTCGAGTTCTAGCAGTTTTAAAGCTTGTTTGATATTGGTTTCAGGGTTTATGTTGCTGCCAATTCCGAGATAAATATTTCTCATGTGCTGGTTCGTATTTGGTTGTTATGTTGGATATTGCTACTTGCGCAAATTGAGGAATCTGCTTTACGGAAAATAGATATTCCAACACTAGCAGCGTTTTTAACTGCGCCTGGCTTATTAATCTTAAGTTTTACCCATTCGCAACCATTTTGAGAAAGAACAATTTGTGCGACTGCTTCAGCAAAAGTTTCGATAAGCTGATAATTTGCTGTAGAAGCAAAAGAACCAATCTCTGTACTCAATAAATCATAGTCAATAGTGTCAGCAATATTGTCAGAATGTGATGACGAGCTAATGTCACAGCCGATTTCAAGGTCAATGAAAAGTGAGCGTGGTTTTTCCCGCTCCCACTCATAAACCCCAATTACAGTCTCTATCTTTAAACCTGAAATAAAGATGGTATCTGTTGTGTATGTTTCTTCCATCACTCTCACTAATGTTAAGTTGAAACAGCGCTAAACTGTGTTATTTAGGGGGTATTCGTGCAAATTTTGGAATCAAAAGATTACTTGTTTTATATAAAAAAAGCGAGGCTTTGCTTAGTTGCTCTTTAATAATTCAAGCAGAATTATAAACGAATGATATCAATTTTTAACTCTGCAGCTAAATCAGGTAGAATCAACATTCTTTCAATATAGGATCTGCGGAGCAAAATAATGGAAATTATTATAATAGCTGCACTAGTGATTGCATCATATCTTTTTGGTTCAGTCTCAACAGCAATTATCACTTGTAAACTTATGGGATTACCAGATCCTCGTACCAGCGGATCAAATAATCCTGGAACAACTAATGTATTACGTATCGGTGGGAAAAAGGCCGCGTTTATAACCCTGTTGGGCGATATGTTTAAAGGTACAATACCTGTTTTAATAACTCAGTTTATTATCTATTTTGAAGTGGCGAGCTTCGACCAACCATTTATGGTATTGGCTTTAGTTGGTATCGCAGCATTTTTAGGTCATTTATATCCAATATTTTTCAAATTTAAAGGTGGAAAAGGGGTCGCAACTGCTCTGGGAGTTTTGCTTGGCTGGAGTTGGATATTATTCGTAGCTACTGGTGCAACTTGGCTAATCACATCATTTGTAACCAGATATTCGTCGCTCTCGGCCTTAGTGTCTTTTCTGGTGGCGCCGCTGTATGTTTACCTTGTTACTCAAGATGCAACTATTACTATAGTTTGCGTAGTTATGACGGCGATGCTTTATTGGCGACATGGTTCAAATATTAAAAAGCTAATTGCAGGGGAAGAGAAAAAGATCGGCGCGAAAAAATAAGTCGGTAGTTTGCTTTGAATATTAAAATTAATAGATATTAGGAATTTTACGAGGTTTGTCTCATACCTAAAGTATTCACCTTGATTAATGGCACTTTCAGTGCCATTTTTAATATTGATACCATTAAAAATGAGTTAATTGATGAGTGACGCAGATAAATTTGAAATAGACGAAGAACATGAAGTTCTCGAAGATTTTCATGAAGAGTTTTGTAACAGGCATGAAGGTATAGAGGCGATATTGGCACATCTGGATAATGTGTCATATGACCCCGAGCTGCTTAAGAAATTCTATCTGGAGATTAGTAGTTTAAAGTCGAACGCAGGAATTTGTAATCTTGCGCCGATTGTCGAACCGTTGCACTCGTTAGAAAGTTTTGTTGAGAGAATCATAACAAGAAAGATAAAAGTCACCTCAGGATTTGTAGAGACGATGCTTATTTTTATGGATAAGATCCTCGCCTTAAGTAAAGAAGCTGCCCAAACTAAAAAGATCACTTTTTCAGTATTCAATCAGGTTCAATCCGCTTTACATCCAATATCTATTTGCGCTGACGATGAAGTAGACGTAGCAATCCAGAAGAGCATGCAAATTCTTCTTGGAGATTTTATGCTAGAAGGTGAAGGCGCTGATGGTGTGGAATTGTTTGAAGCGGTTGATGCAGAGCCTGCAAGTGGCAGTGTTGATCTCTTTTGTGACGGTGAGTCAGGCGAACAAGCGGTGGCTTTTCCAGAAGATAAGATGAGCGAGTCAGAGGTTGAAGAAGACGGTGATTTCTTCATGGAAGATCGTGATATGGCGATCTTTCGTATTATTGCTGACACCATCGATTTTAGACATCCCGTATGGCGAGATCGAGATAACTGTGTAATGTCGATAGCACTAGGGATGAATGGGATTGCAAGAAACCCCGTGCCATTTGAGCAGCTTGAAGCGGCCGTATATATGCGTGATTTTGGAATGCTGCGATTACCGGATGAACTATTTTTTAAAACCGAAAGTTTATCTGAGCAAGAGGAAAAATTACTACAGAGTCACCCAGTGATTGGCTATGAAGTTTTATCAAGAATGGGAGGGTGGGATCAGGCCGCAGGTATTGTTTTTCAGCATCTAGAGCGCGAAGATGGAAGTGGTTATCCAGAAGGGGTTACCGGAGAAAAAATATGTGATGGCGCAAAAATATTAGCTATCTGCGATACATTTTACCTGTTAATAAATAATTATGCAGATCAAGAGCCAAAACGAGCAGCTATTCGTGCAGTTGCAGGGATTAATTCCATTAAGGGAATTAAGCTTGATGCTAAATGGGTAGATATATTCAATAAAGTTATAAGAATTCAAAATCGAGTCAAAGCTATCTAAGGCGTTGATGTAAAAGCATCTATGATAAAAAGAGAATTAAATGTGTAGCCAAGGTAAACAAAATCTGAGTATTGGAGTGTTCTATGATGGAAATTTTTTCTTTCATGTGAGCAACTATTATTTCCGTTCTCACTCCAGGGGGCAGCGCCTCAGTATTCGCGGATTGCATAATTATATCTGCGCAAAAGTTGCCGAGAATGAAGATGTCGACAAACGTTATTGTAATATTGTTGATGCTCACTATTTTCGCGGAAGGTTATCGGCAACAGAAGCAAAAGAGCGTGATTCACTGTATACAGAGCGCTCGTTTGACCAAGTTTTGATTCGAGAGCGTGTAACTACTCACTATTTGCCTCTGGCTGCATCAGGTGAAAAAGGGATAGATGTTTGGCTGGCGCTTGAGGTGTATGAGCTAGCGATAATAAAGAAGCTTGATGTGGTTGTATTGATAGCAGGTGATGGAGACTTCATCCCTTTAGCCAAAAAGGTTAACTCACTTGGAACCAGAGTTATGGTTCTTGGTTGGGATTTCAAACATGAAGATCAACATCATGTATTGCGAGAGACTGTTACTTCATCAAGTCTTCTCGATGAAGTTGCTTATCCTATGCGTATGGATCAATTGATTGAAAATCCAGTGGAAGCAGATGTAGATCTGATTGACAGTATATTTGTAGAAAAGGGTGTTGATGCAGATTTAATGTCACAAAGTATGGAAAACTTTAGTGATGGAACTGGGGTAATAAAATACATCAATAAATCACTTAAAGATAAGTGTGGATACGGGTTTATTGCGCGACCAAACTGTCAGGATGACCTATATTTTTATTGTTCAGATGTGACGGATGTTGGCTTTGATAATGTAAAGATTGGCGATGTTGTAGAGTTTGAGCTTGGTGAGAATGATAGAGGGGTTTGTGCTCGCAAGGTTAAACTTCTTGATTAAGAAGAAATTGGTTGACTAAAAGCGGGTTAATTTAAGCAGATGGAAAAAGTTGAGGTGTTAAAGGGGGATATTACCCAATTGCAGGTTGATGCAATTGTGAATGCTGCAAATGAGTCCCTTCTTGGCGGTGGCGGTGTAGATGGGGCCATTCATCGTGCAGCAGGAATAGATCTGCTAGATGCTTGTCGTGGTCTAGGTGGTTGCCAAACAGGAATGGCAAAAATTACCAAAGGCTACAAGCTACCGGCAAAATATATTATTCATACTGTTGGACCGATCTGGAGCGGTGGTGATAGTGCAGAGGCTGATTTGCTCGGTTCGTGTTACCGCAACAGCTTAAAATCAGCTGTGAATCACCAAGTTAAAACCATAGCTTTTCCCGCAATAAGCTGCGGGGTATACGGCTATCCTCATGAAGAAGCATGTGCAATTGCACTTTGCGAGATTAAAAGTTTTTTGGCATCAAAGCATGGAAGTCAGATAAAAAAGATTATCCTGGTCTGCTTTGATGCGGTAACCTATGAAACTTACAGGCAGATGATCTCGTAATAGACTGAGATTATTCTCATCAGTTTTTTTCAGAGAATTAAAAAAATGAAAGTATTAGCAATAAACGGCAGCCCGCGTAAAGGCGGCAATACCTCGCAGTTGATAGATGAATTGTTTAAGGTTCTGCAGTCAGAAGGGATAGAGACTGAAGCGATCCAGGTTGGTGGCGAACTTATTCGAGGATGTAATGCTTGTTATGTATGTAAAAAGAAGCAAGATAAAAAGTGCCATAATGATGATGACATCATAAATCCAATAATTGAAAAGATGATAGATGCTGATGGAATTATTCTTGCTTCGCCAACATATTTTGCAAATGTATCTTCTGAGCTTAAGGCGGTTATAGATAGAACCGGTGTGGTAAATCGCGCCAATGATTTTATGTTTCAACGTAAAGTTGGTGCCGCGATCGTCACTGCTAGAAGAGCAGGGCAGGTTGCCGCATTTGATGCAATTAATCATTATTTTTTAGCATGTGAAATGATAGTTCCAGGTGCAAACTACTGGAATATGGGGATAGGTAAAGATAGGGGTGATGTGCAAAACGATGCTGAAGGGCTAGAAAATATTCAAAAACTGGGAGAGAACATGGCGTGGCTATTAAAAATGGTAGGAGATGCTCAGTAGTTTTTAAAGTGCACTCTATAGTACGACTGCTATCGGTACCTTTTCTTATATTAATGTTATCGAGTTTTTTGTCTGGTTGCTCAGATAATGAGATAACTTCAGAGGCAAAGATAAAAGCAGTTGTTGAGAGTGCGGTAAAAACAGTTGAGCAAAAAGAGCTTGGCCGCCTTGCTGATGTAATCGCGGAATCATATTCTGACCAATATGGGAATAATCGCAAGAATGCGCTAAAGATGCTGCGCCTATATTTTCTTCGCAATCGTTCAATCTACCTATTCACTCAAATTAAATCGATCGATTTATTAGGTGATGAACAACAAAAAGACCTCGAGCAAAGCAGTGCTCAGATAAAGGTATATGTGGGCATGGCAGGAACCCCAATATCCAACGGAATTCCTGTTGGAGTTCGCGCTAACCTTTTCTTGTTTGATTTAAAAATGGTTGAGGAAGACTCAGAGTGGTTAGTGCAGCAGGCTGCCTGGAAGCGAGTTTCGCGTGAGGATATTATTGGAGAAAACTAATAATTTGAGCCTAATAAGTTACATTATCTTTGTCATTGGGATATGTTTTGTACGCTGCTAATAAAGCAAAACACTCCCTGTCTCGCGAAAAGCCACCATTAATCTTCGCATCATTTACATTAATAATATGGCTGTAATGCTTAATATTAAGTACAATACTTGTCCATAAATATCTCTAAAATGACCAATTTAATACTAGCCGAGGTTTGGTAGTGACTGAAAAAGACATGAAATCCCCAGAAACGAATCCTAATGAAGCCAACCTGCAGAAGCAGATTTGTGAAGATGTCACAAAGCCATTCCCCAATTCAACTAAAGTCTATGTTAAAGGTAGTAGGGATGATATCGCTGTAGCAATGCGCGAAATAGCTCTTACTGATACAAAGATCGGTGACACGGCTGAGAAAAATCCACCCTTATATGTATATGATACATCTGGACCATTTACCGACCCTAATGCACGGATTGACTTAAATAAAGGTTTGGTAGATATCCGTAGTGGTTGGATTAAAGAGCGCGGTGATACAGAAGAGCTGGCTGGACCAACTTCAGAATACGGTCAAAAGCGTGAGCAGGATCTGGCATTAGATTCTATCCGTTTTCAAAATATCAGAAAACCACGTCGTGCTAAAACTGGCAGCAACGTATCGCAAATGTACTATGCCAAGCAGGGTATTATTACCCCAGAGATGGAATATATTGCCATTCGTGAAAATACCCGTCTAGATCTGGCGCGTGAAAACGGTCTGTTAAATCAGCATCCAGGGCAAAGTTTCGGCGCAGCTATCCAGACTGAAATCACTCCAGAATTCGTGCGTGATGAAGTGGCTGCAGGAAGAGCAATCATACCGGGCAACATCAATCACCCAGAAGTTGAGCCGATGATAATCGGGCGCAACTTCCTCGTGAAGATCAACGCTAATATTGGTAACTCAGCCATTACTTCATCGATTGCCGAAGAGGTAGAGAAGATGGCGTGGGCGATTCGCTGGGGTGGTGATACCGTAATGGATCTATCTACTGGTGAGAATATTCACGAAACACGTGAATGGATAATTCGTAATTCACCGGTTCCAATCGGAACCGTGCCGATGTATCAAGCGCTAGAAAAAGTTGATGGTGTTGCTGAAGACCTAACCTGGGAAATCTTCAAAGATACCCTTATTGAACAGGCAGAGCAGGGGGTGGATTATTTCACCATTCATGCAGGTCTGCGTTTGCATCACGTACCCATGACTGCTAATAGAATGACTGGAATCGTATCGCGTGGCGGATCGATAATGGCCAAATGGTGTTTGACGCATCACAAAGAGAACTTCCTTTATACTAATTTTGAAGAGATCTGCGAGATCATGAAGGCCTACGATGTAGCCTTCTCCCTAGGTGATGGCCTGCGTCCAGGATCATTGGCAGATGCAAATGATGAAGCGCAATTGGGTGAGTTGGAAACCCTTGGTGAACTAACTAAAATTGCGTGGAAACACGACTGCCAAACCATTATTGAAGGTCCAGGGCATGTACCAATGCAGCTTATTAAAGAGAATATGGATAAGCAGCTTGAATACTGTCACGGCGCACCGTTTTATACATTAGGGCCTCTAGTAACAGATATAGCCCCTGGTTATGATCACTTCACCTCTGGCATCGGTGCCGCGATGATCGGTTGGTACGGCACAGCAATGCTTTGCTACGTAACGCCAAAAGAGCATCTTGGTTTGCCAAATAAACATGATGTGAAAGAGGGGATCATAACCTACAAGATCTCGGCTCATGCAGCCGACCTAGCTAAAGGACACCCGGGTGCGCAAATTCGCGATAACGCCATGTCAAAGGCAAGGTTTGAGTTCCGCTGGGAGGATCAATTTAATATTGGTTTAGACCCGGATCGAGCGCGTGAATTTAGAGATAAAACTCTTCCAGATCCAGAAGAAAAGCTGTCGCACTACTGTTCTATGTGTGGCCCAAAATTCTGCTCGATGAAAATCTCCCATGATGTTCGTGCTGAGGCAAAGCGTCAGCAAGAGGAAGGGCTGCGTCAGCGCGCCGAAGAGTTTAAAAAGCAGGGTGGCGAGATCTACCAAAGCTTTAAAAAATAGCGCTAGAAAAATTATAAAAACATGGAGACTTCGGTCTTGGTTTATCCTGAGCGCACTTCGGCTACGCTCAGTACAAGCGAAGGGCTCAGTCAGCTTGTTTTTTAGTATTGTAGGTTGGGTTTGCCACAGGTGTAGCCCAACAATAAAAAAGGAAAGAATTAAATGGCGACTGAAGAAAATACAGCTGAAGAAGCAGTTGTTTCAGCACCAAATTTCGTGCGCAACATTGTTGCCGAAGATGTAAAGAACAACAAAAATGACGGCAAGGTGATAACCAGATTTCCGCCGGAGCCAAATGGCTACCTACATATAGGCCACGCAAAATCTATCTGCTTAAACTTTGGTTTAGCATTAGAGAGTGAGGTTGGAAAATGCCACCTGCGCTTTGATGATACTAATCCAGAGAAAGAGGATGTCGAATACGCTAATGCGATCGAAGAGGATTTAAGGTGGTTAGGATTTGATTGGCAGGAAGACCTATATCATGCCTCAGACTATTTTGGGCGGCTGCATCAATACGCAGTAGCTTTAATCAATAAAGGTAAGGCGTATGTTTGCCACCTATCTCCAGAGCAGATGCGTGAGTATCGCGGAACTCTGAAGCAGACGGGCAAAAACAGCCCGTATCGTGAAAGAACGATTGAAGAAAATCTTGCTCTATTCGATTCAATGAAAAACGGTGAGTTTGCCGAGGGTGAGTGCGTACTACGTGCCAAGATTGATATGTTGTCACCCAATATTAATATGCGTGACCCAATCATCTATCGTATCCGTAAAGTTGAACATCAAAGAACCGGCAGTGAGTGGTGCATCTATCCAATGTATGATTTTACCCACTGTTTATCTGATGCAATTGAGGGGATAACCCACTCAGTCTGTACTTTAGAGTTTCAAGATCACCGTCCACTATATGACTGGGTGTTAAATGAATTAGAAACGCCATGTCATCCGCAGCAGATAGAATTTGCTCGTCTTAATCTTGATTACACTGTAATGAGTAAGCGTAAGCTGCTTGAGTTAGTGGAAAAAGAATATGTGCATGGCTGGGATGATCCGCGTATGCCAACTATTAGCGGTATGCGTCGCCGTGGCTTTACATCGGGCTCAATTCGCACCTTTTGTGAGCGTATAGGTGTAACCAAAAAAGACAGTATCATCGAAACCGGGGTGCTGGAAAACTGTATCCGTGAAGAGTTAGATAAAAATGCACCGCGCGTAATGGCGGTTCTTGATCCAATAAAGGTAGTTATAGAGAATTACCCGGATGGACAAGAGGAGATGCTAACTGCGAAGAATCATCCAAACGATGAATCGATGGGAACGCGCGAAATTCCGTTTTGGAAAGAGATCTATATAGAAAGAGATGACTTTGCCGAAGTGCCACCGAAAAAATTCTTCCGTATGAAACCAGGTGGTGAAGTTCGTCTGCGTTATGCCTACATCGTGAAATGCGAAAGTGTAATCCACGATGCAGATGGTAATGTAACTGAGATTCGCTGTAGTTATGATCCAGAAACTCGTGGTGGCAAAACTCAAGATGGCCGCAAGATAAAAGGCACTATTCATTGGGTAAGCGCAAAACATGCTGTAGATGCTCAGATTAGGTTGTATGATCGCTTATTTAATGTGCCAAGCCCAGATTCGGGTGATGGTGACTATAAGGATAACCTGAATCCAGATTCACTTCAGGTGCGACAGAATGGCAAAGTGGAGCCGTTGCTTGCGAAAATAGATGCAGAGCAGCGTTATCAATTCGAAAGAATGGGTTACTTCTATCATGATGCTAAAGATTCAAATGAAGCAGGAATTGTCTTTAATAGAGTTGCTACTCTTAGAGATTCATGGGCAAAACTAAATAGAAGATAATGAGTAGAAAAACGCCCTGTCAGCTTTAAGCTGATGGGATTTTATTAAAATTCAAGGTGCAAAAGATCAATAAAATCAAATGCAATGACAAGTTAGCAAAATAACCTGAGAAAATATCTCAAAAAACGTTATTTAAACTTGTATCACGTAAATGATTCTAGTATTATCTTCGCCCTTGAAGTAAAGATACCTTTGGAGTATATGTATGAGAACCTTTAGCGCAAAGCCCGCTGAAGTCAAAAGAGACTGGTATGTGGTTGATGCAGATGGTAAGACTCTAGGAAGACTCGCTACTGAAATAGCTCTTCGTTTGCGCGGAAAGCATAAACCTGAGTATACCCCTCATGTAGATACGGGCGATTATATAGTTGTAGTTAACGCCGAAAAAGTTAAGGTAACTGGTAACAAAGAAACTGATAAGATGTATTATCATCATACTGGTTACATCGGCAACCTTAAGTCAATCAGCCTGGATAAGCTTCGTATAAAAGCTCCAGAGCAGATTATCGAAAAGGCGGTAAAAGGCATGTTACCAAGAAACCCACTTGGTCGCGCGATGTTTAAAAAGTTGAAGGTGTACGCTGGTACAGAGCATGGTCATGCTGGACAGCAACCTCAACCTTTAGAAATCTAAATTGATTTAATAGAAAGCGGAACAGCTCAATGTCAGAACAATATTACGGTACAGGACGCAGAAAAACTTCTACAGCAAGAGTTTTTGCGCGTCCAGGAAGCGGAAACATAGTTATTAATGGCCGTACTCTAGATGAGTACTTCGGACGCGAAACAGCTCGTATGGTTGTGCGTCAGCCACTTGAAAATGTAGAATTAACTGAAAAGTTCGACCTGCACATCACAGTAAAAGGTGGTGGAACAACTGGTCAAGCTGGTGCTATCCGTCACGGTATCACTAGAGCTCTCATGGAGTATGATGAAACACTGCGTAAGCAATTACGTAAAGCAGGTTTCGTAACTCGTGATGCTCGTAAAGTTGAACGTAAAAAGGTTGGTCTACGCAAAGCAAGAAGAGCTAAGCAGTTCTCTAAGCGTTAATCAAGCTTCAAGAGTTTGCTTTCAAAGTACGGGAATGCCGCAAGGTATTTCCGTGTTTTTGTTTGTGCGCTAAAATAATAATTTGGTCTGCATGCTTGTTGTTAATGGTTGTAATAAGTATTTATTGTCCCCCCCCCTCATCCCTCCTTGTTTTTTCTTTAAAATGCCTATGTAGCGGTTTGGCTTAGCCTTCATGAATTTTCAATTGTAATGACTTGATGTCTTGGTGATTATTGTGTTACCCCTAAAGTAATTAGGGTGAGGTTGTTTGATCTTTTTGGCGAGGCTAATGGGGTTGTGTTGTCTTAAATATGCTTATATGCTCAGTAGTTAAGTCTGAGCTCTACTTATAAGTGTAATGGTTGAAATGGGGGGTATATTCTCATGAGTGTGAGCGCGGGTTCTCATCATTGTGAGCACTTAGCTGGGCAATAGTGTTTTTAACTCAAGTGTTCATGTTGGTCAATTTTGATTGCAATTTTCTCATAGATCCATCTTTGATTTAATTCTGCGTGAGTTATGCGTCGGGTGATCTAAAATCGCACCTGCTAAAGTATTATCACCAATGGATTTATGTCATTGATCGGTAGGTGGTTAGCTGATTATAGTTGTAGATGAGCTGCTATGCCTGTCATTCATAATCTCCATAGGGTCATTGAGGGGTTGTTAAAGGCTTTAGTCCTCAGTCATCAATCATCAATAATAAGCAGATCAAGTTTAGTTGGTAGCTGCGGGGCTTTGCTATAACTGCCGTCAGCTTTTTTGTGGTTAAGCTGGTGGCTGTATTGGTGGGGTCAATTCAGGTTCTGATTTCATGTGTATTTCCGGTGTTGTTGGTTGGCTTGGGTGGCGTGTCCCTTTAAGAGAGGATGGGTTTTGGTGGTGTGTGAATCTGAAGATGATTAGTGGTGGTGGAATTGTAAGGTTGACTGGTTGGAGTTGGCGATATGATTGAACTCTATATTTGTGTGGCGTATGGGTGTTGAATAATTTATATCCATAAAAAAAGAGGAGCAAAGCTCCTCTTTTTAACATCTAACTAATTGTAAAAATTAGATTAGAATGTTGTTGTGATACCAACAGTTGCAGCTCTGTAATCTACATCGCCAGCATTGGTTAGGTCATCGCTTTTGACGCCAACAGCAGTATTTAGATATAGCTCAGTAGTTTTTGCTACTGCGTATGTTACGCCGCCATCAATAGTTGCAATGGTGTAATCAACAGTAGTTGCATTAGGTACAGTGTCTTGTACAGAGAAGTATGCTGTTGATGCTTTCCAGCCAAACTTGCCAGCTTTGCCGCTTGCGCGAAGTCCAACTAGCCATTCGTCGTTAGCAATAGCTTTGTTGCCATTTCCGATTGTGCCATAACTACCAATGCTATCAACCATTGTGCTAGATTGGTCGTTATCTGGGTTGTTGCCAAGAAGGATTGAGAAGCTGTCAAATCCAGAAGGTACTAGGCCGCCATCTGCACCAACTACTACTTGTGCTTCAACATTTACTGAAGAAACTTCTAAGCTACCGCGTACATATGCTGAAACAGCAGTTTCAGTGAAGTATGCGTTATTTGCTTTGTTTCCGCCGCCAAGAATGTCAAGTGCGCCTTCAACTTTGAAATTGCCAAACTTTCCTTTGATTGTTGGGCTAACTTCCCAAACGTCTTGAAGTGCGTAGCCAGGCTCGCCTAACCATTTTGCCACCAAAAAGCCCCACTGCCATCCGCTAACAACGCCAACTGCTGCTGCTGCGTACATGTCGCCTTCACCTGTAGCTGTTGTTTCATCGTCACCTGTAGAAGCACGCTTGTCGTTTATAAGAATAACAGTAGTGCCACCAAATCTTTTCATGGTTAGAAGACGATCACGACGATCATCGCATGTTACGAAGCAGTTAGCCCAGTTAGCTGTTTGACGGCCTAGGCGGAAAGTCCAGCCTGCGATTGGAGCTTGGATATAACCATAATCAAGAGAAACTGTGTCGCCAGAGTTATTTCTATATGTGCCAGCTGCATAATCATCACCAGTAAATGCGCCATCAGCTAAGATAATGCGAGTGCTTACAGAAACATTTCCATCAGCTTTGAATGTGCCTTTAAGACGGATGCGATTAGTGTAGCCGCGATCGTCTTTTGTTGTTACGTCTGCGCTGTTTTGTTGGTGAGACATGTAGCCTTCAACGTTAGCGTCGCCGCCCCAAGATACGTCACCAGCAAATGCTGTTGGTGAGATTGCTGCAGCTGCAGCTAAAGCAATAAGTGCTCTTTTCATTGTTAAAACTCCCTGAGTTAAAAAAATTTGTATTTACAGAGTGTTTTATAATATAGGTGAGTCAACAATGCAAATATATTGAGTAAGAAATGCAACAAGTGTGGTTTTTGTGGTTTTTTTACAACAAAAGAAGGTTTTTTGTTAGGGGTTAGCTAGTTCCGAGTTGGTTTTTTTTCACTAGTGTTGCATATTTGTTATGTAATAAACTCCATATGTTGGCGTTAGTTTTAAGGTGATACGTCTATAAGAAGTGGCTTTCTCTTATCTTTTGCTTTCCATGTCATGAGCTTTTCAAGTAGCAATCGCCTCATTTATGTAATTCCCATTTTTATGCGCATAAAAGTGTTGTGAGTGGTGAGTGAATTATTTCTATGGGTAATACAACCTATGGTGTGATTGATTTAATCAGAGAGTTCTTTCGGTGTAGAATAAGCCTTACAAGGGATGGTATAAATTAACTTTTCCGGGTGATCTACTCGGATTGCAGTTAGGCCGCCGCCCCAGAGGCATCCGGTATCTAAGCCTATTATATTAGTGTGATCTTGAAATCCAAGTGCAGACCAGTGGCCAAATATTACCTGTATATCAGTTGATATTTTTTGAGGTAATTCAAACCAGGGGATTTGCCCATCGGGTTTGTTATTTGGATGCCCTTTGTAGTCAAATAAGAGATGTGCTTGTTGATTGCAGTAGCGCATTCGGGTAAAGGCATTGATGATAAAACGATAGCGATCATTTTCTTGTAGCGAATCATTCCAGATGCAAGGTTCGTTGCCGTACATGTCGAGTAGGAATTCATGGCAATCGTCTGCTTGCAGTATGGTTTCCACCTCTTTTGCTAAGGCTATTGCCTTCTCTAAACTCCAGTGGGGGTGGATCCCTGCATGGGTAAGCACGATTTTATTTTCTGCGTCATGATGTAGCAGTGGGCGAGTACGCAGCCAGAAAAGTAATTCTTCGCAGTCAGGAGCATCAAATAATCTTTTGATATCTTGTTTGAGGGATTTGTCCTTTTGTGGTGAAAATGCAGATGCTATTACATGCAGATCGTGATTTCCCAGAACAGAGTTTGCACTTTCTCCAAGCTCTTTGATCAGGCGGAGTGATTCAAGTGATTTTGGGCCTCGGTTGATTATATCTCCGGCAATCCAGATCATATCCTGAGCTGGGTCAAAGTTGATGCGCTCAAGAAGCCTTTGCAGCTCATCGTAGCAGCCCTGAATGTCGCCAATTATATATTTAGCCATTGAAGCAAAACCCGTTCAATTGTTGAGAATACATCTGTCTATAATAGTCGAATTGTTTGCCTAAATCAGCTTATATCAGCATTTACAGTTCTGTCATTGGCCCACTGGCGCAGAGTTGTCATTTTTTCTTCCATTACTACAGAAAGAGGTCTGGTTTGCTTGATCTCTTCCTGCAGATGTTTGTCATCAAGTGGTTCTTGTCGTTCTTTCGCAAGATATAGACCAGAAACAATTGCTTGCTCAATTTCTGCTCCGGTAAAACCGTCACAAGCTGCTGCAAGTTTTTCGGTATCGAAATCTTTTGGGTTGAGCTCACGCTTTTTAAGGTGGATTTCAAAGATGTCTGCACGTACCTCCTTTACCGGAAGATCAACGAAGAAGATCTCATCCATGCGCCCTTTGCGAATTAGTTCTGGTGGCAGGCGATCTATTTCGTTGGCCGTAGCAACGATAAATATTGATTTATCTTTTTCTGACATCCAGGTGAGGATGGTTCCAAGTATTCTTCTGGATGTGCCGTTATCACTATCGCCACCACCTCCTGCGATTGCTTTCTCTATCTCATCAATCCATAGAACGCATGGTGACATCACTTCTGCTGTTTTTATTGCATCGCGCAGGTTCTTTTCGGTCTCACCTATGTATTTGTTGTATAGCCCTCCCATATCTAATCTAAGTAATGGAAGACCCCACATGCCAGCGATAGCTTTTGCAGCCAAACTTTTACCGCCACCTTGAACTCCAACCAGAAGAACACCTTTTGGTGGTTCTAAAGTTTTATCATCACCAAGGAATACATCTTTACGCAGTTTTAACCAGCGCTTTAGATTGCGCAGCCCGCCAACTTCGGTGAATTTTGCTGTGTCGTGCTCAAAGGTAAGGGCTCCATCGCGATCGAGGAGTTTATACTTGGCTTCCATAGCTTCTGGCATGTCATTTTCATTTATTGCTCCATCGTTCTCTATGGCGCGGCGAATCAGTCGTCTTGCATCCATTGCTGTTAGGCCGCTAAGGTTTCTTATCATTTGATCAAGCGATTTCTGATCGGTTTTTACTTTTTGGAATTTGTTTTTTTCGCTCCACTTCATCGCCTCTTCACGAATTATATCTTCCAGTGTTGTTGTGCTTGGAAGTGCAAGCTCAAAGTGAGCGGTGTACATTTTGATCTCCGGGGGAACATCGAAGTCATGGCTTACAAAAATAATGGTTGAAGGAGTTTGTTCATAATTTAGAGCGATCTCTTTAAGCAGGCGGACGGTGATCGGGTCATCAAGATATGGGTGGAAATCGGGAAGAACATAGATGCTGGCAACAGGGTTTGATTTGATATGTTTTAATAGTTCACCTGGTTCTTGAAGGTTTTCCATTGGTGGTGCGTCAAATTCTAAACGGGATAGCCCCTCGGTAACGCTCCATTTATATAAGGGGAGGCCAAGGCGAAAACCTAAATCTGTGAGCATGTTTACAACGCGCCGTTCCTCTTTGGTTTCTGCAATAACCAGAGGTATGTGAGACTTAATTACCAGCTCTAGATCTCGATGGTCGCTTTGTATCATTTGGAGTCCTTTTAATATTTGCTTTGTTCCGTTCGAATAAGTCTTGTTGTAGTTTGGTATTGAGCCCTTTGGTTCCACTTAGGGGTAGGGAAATCTTGTGAGACTTAAAGATAACATACAGTGCGCTGAGCGTAGTCGAAATGCTGTATGTTGAATAATGCAAATGTGATTTCGGCTACGCTCAATCAACTTGTATTAAGTTTATACGAACACACCCAGAATCTCATCCAAAAGCATTTTTCCTTTTGCTGTTGGTTGGATTTGATTGTCTTTTATTAATATAAGGCCTGATTCCGAAAGATGCTTTAACTTGGGTTCTATCGTGGCAAAATCTAATCCTGTTCTATCAATAAACAGTTGTTTGTCCCATCCAGTATTGAGACGCATTGCATTTATCATAAAGTCGAGAACAGCATCGTATTGGGAAAGGTATTCGTTGTTTTGGGCAAATTTCTGATCTTCAACTTGTTTTATATAACTTTGAATATCATTTGGTTTGTTATAGCGAATTATTTGATTGTCTTGTGTAAGTTTGCCATGGGCACCAGCTCCTATGCCGATAAAATCACCAAACTGCCAGTAATTAAGGTTGTGTTGGCACTCAAATCCAGGTTTTGCAAATGCGGATGTTTCGTAGTTTATGAAACCATATTCTTGTAAATGGGTACGGCTCTCTGCATACATTGATGCGAGCTGCTCTTCATCTGGCATGGTTGGGTTTTGTGCTGCAAGATGGGTGTTTGGCTCTAGTGTGAGTTGATAATGGGATATATGTGTTGGTTTCAGTTCAACCGCTTTGTCGATGTCATCTAGCATCTGTCTACTGGATTGCTGGGGAAGGCCAAACATTAGGTCGATATTGATATTTTCAAAACCTATATCTTGCGCGGTTTGGATGATCTGAATCGCCTTAGCGCTGCTATGTGCTCGCTTGAGGAATTGTAGTTGTTGGTCATTAAAGGTTTGCACCCCAAAAGAGATTCTGTTTATACCGCTTTTATATAATTGCGTAAGTTTAGCTTTATCTAATGTCTCTGGGTTAGCTTCGATGGTGATTTCAGCTGAACTGGATGTTTTTGTATCAGCGAATATCCCTTCTAATAATTGTTTGATGTTTTCTGCAGAAAGGATTGTCGGGGTGCCACCGCCGATAAATATTGAATTAATCTCTCTTTGGTCAGAAAGCTTTAGTTCTTGTTGCAGATCCTTGAGTAGGACTTCAATATATCTTTTTTGATCGGTGGAATTCGAAAGGGTGGTGGAGTTGAAGTCACAATATATGCATTTCTGCAGACACCAGGGGATATGGATGTAGAGTGAGCAAGGTGGTATCTGCATTATTAAACTGTCAATTATTTAATAAATGTTCTGCATAACTTCGTCGCCATCCTTAATGCGTCCTTGATCTAATATTTCTATTAGCTTGCGACAAGCTTGAGCGCGATGGCTGATTAGATTTTTTAGCTCAGGAGATAGTTCCGCAGATGCAAGTTGGCGACTTGGAATGAGGAAAAGGGGGTCGTAGCCAAAGCCGTTATCGCCACGCTCTTTAAATAGTATTTGCCCTTCCCAGGTCCCCTGGCAGATTATCGGTGTTGGATCTTCATGGTGGCGCATTAAGACCATGACGCATTGGAAGCGCGCGGTTCTCTCTTCTGCAGGAACATCTCTAAGATCTTTTAGAAGTCGCAGGTTATTGTCTGCATCGGTGGCACCATCTCCGGCAAAACGCGCCGAGTAAATTCCCGGCGCACCTTTTAGTGCATCTACTTCAATTCCAGAATCATCTGCTATTGCTGGTTTCCCTATGTGGTATGCAGCATTACGAGCTTTTTTGATCGCGTTTTCTACAAAGGTTAGCCCATCTTCAATTACATCAGGAACATCAAATTTAGACTGTGATATTACGTTGATGTTTAATGGCTCAAGTAGGCGAAATAACTCTTTCGCCTTACCTTTGTTGTTGCTTGCTAATACCAGTTCGGGAAACATATGCCTTTCCTTCTTTTGTCTATTATGCTTTTAGCGCCTGCTGCTGCATTTCTACTAGTTCGGATATACCTTTCTGTGCAAGGGCAATCATAGAGCTCATCTCATCAGCTCTAAATGCATGGCCTTCTGCAGTGCCTTGAACTTCAATAAAACCACCAGCTTCATTCATCACAACATTCATATCTGTTTCAGCATTTGAGTCTTCTGCATAATCAAGATCAAGCACCGGTTCACCCTTGAAAATTCCAACAGATATTGCTGCAACTTGACCAAACATAGGGCTCTTTTTCAATGCGCCTTTTTTGATAAGCGATTCGATTGCATCGCAAAGTGCAACATATGCGCCAGTGATGGATGCAGTTCTGGTGCCGCCATCTGCTTGAAGTACATCGCAATCAAGGGTAATGGTGAATTCACCTAGTTTTTCCAGGTCGATTGCTGCTCGTAGGGAGCGACCGATTAGACGTTGGATCTCTTGAGTTCTACCTGACTGCTTGCCTTGAGAAGCTTCTCGGCGATTTCTGGTATTAGTTGAGCGTGGCAGCATTCCATATTCAGCAGTTACCCACCCTTTACCTGAACCACGGAGAAATCCTGGAACGCGTGCTTCGACAGAAGCGGTGCATAAGACTTTTGTGTCGCCAAACGTAATCAGCACAGAGCCTTCAGCATGCTTGGTAAAGTTTTTAGTAATTGTTACTTCGCGAAGTTGGTCATTGTTTCTGCCGCTTGGTCTCACCGTAGATCTCCTTAGATAATAATTGATCGAAGAATATCATATTCTGCCTGTAAAGTTTGAATTTTAATAAGTGTTTTAATATATTCGTTGTTGCAGTAACTATACATTCTTGCAACAATTGCACTCATTTCTTGAATAGTTTTTATGGAGTATTTATGACGCGTAGTATGACCGCTTTTGATAGGTCTGAGTTGCAAGATGAAAATGGACGTTTTGTTTTGGAATTAAGGTCAGTAAATCATCGTTATTTAGATATTAATATGCGTCTTCCTGAAGACTTGCGTAGTGCTGAAACTAAGATCAGAGAGGTTATAACAAAGCATCTAAGCCGTGGAAAGGTGGATTGCTCGTTGAGGTTTGATCCTGCGGTTTCTGCTGCATCGGTAAATATTGATGAAGGCTTGGCTGCGGCAGTTATTGAAGGTTGCCGTAAGGTGAATTTAATTTCTGGCGCTAAACGCGATGTTGATCCGCTACAAATTTTAAAATGGCCTGGGGTTATTTGTGCTCAAGAGAAAGACCTGGAGCAACTTAATGCTGCAGTTGTCTCATTATTAGAAAAGAGCTTAGGCAATCTGATCGAAGCGCGTGAGCGTGAAGGTGCAAGCTTAGATGTGATTATCCGTTCCAGAATGGAAGGGATTGCTGAAATTATTGCAGATGTAAAGGTACGCGTCCCTGAAGTTATCAAGGCAGTGCGTGAAAAAGTTATGACACGTCTAAATGATCTGAAGGTAGATTTGGAAGAGAATAATCCACGTTTAGAACAGGAATTGGTTTTGCAGGCGCAAAAACTTGATGTAGATGAAGAGTTGGATCGCTTGGAGACACACCTTAAAGAGATTGACTTAGTGTTGAAAAAATATGGTCCAGTTGGTAGGAAGCTAGATTTTTTGATGCAGGAGCTTAATCGCGAGGCTAATACCCTAGGGTCTAAGTCAGCAGATGCGGAAACTACTAAGGCATCGGTTGATATGAAGGTTTTGATTGAGCAGATGCGCGAGCAGATTCAGAATATAGAGTGATATTTAAAGTTAAATACATGATGACAGAGAATAATATGAGTGAGAGTGCCAAAGGGGTTCTTTATATAGTATCGGCCCCGTCGGGAGCGGGTAAAACCAGTTTGCTAAAAGAGTTGCTGCAAGGTGATCTTGAAGTTGAGCTGTCAGTTTCTCATACAACAAGAAAACGCCGTGAGGGTGAAACTCATGGTCAGGAATATTTTTTTGTAACTGTTGAAGAGTTTCAAGAGATGGTGCAGCAAGAGGATTTTCTTGAGTCTGCGCAGGTTTTTGATAATTTTTATGGCACCTCGAAATCAGGAATTATGCATAAACTTGCAGAAGGGATGGATGTCATTCTTGAAATTGATTGGCAAGGAGCACGTCAGGTGCGTGAAGAGATTCCAAAGGCCATCTCAATTTTTATTTTGCCCCCTTCTGTTGATGAACTTGAACATAGGCTTCGAGGGAGAGGGCAGGATAGTGAAGAGACCATTCGTCGCCGCATGAACGATGCTATGGATGAAATATCACACTATAATGAATACAATTATGTGATTATTAATGATGATTTCCAGGTTGCGCTGGATGAGATAAGGTCAATATTGGCATCACAAAGATTGAGCCTTGTGCGTCAGGATGAGAAGGTTAAATCATTGGTGTTGGCGCAAAAGTGATCTGTTTTAATGTTTCTTTTATGATAAAAGGTGCATGAATAAATTGAAGTTTGGCAAAGATCGAGTAAAATCTGATCTTTATGCAATTTGATTTTGGAATTTTGGAGAAGTTATGGCTCGTGTAACCGTAGAAGACTGTCTTAATAATGTTGAAAATCGTTTCCAGCTAGTGTTAGTAGCTAGTAAAAGAGCTCGCCAGATTGCAATGGGTGCAGATCCAATGGTTGAGTGGGATCGTGATAAGCCAACAGTTGTTGCGCTACGTGAGATTGCTGAAGATTTTGTTGGTCCAAGCATCCTTGATGAGCCAGAACACGCCCCAACCCTATAAAAATAGTTTGAATTATTAGTTAAGGGTGAAATTGTATCTTTGATGCACTATCCTTTGATATATAGAATAAGACGCCAGTGCTGGTGTAATCAGCACTGGCGTTTGTTTTTTTGCGATTAGTTTAAACAAGGATTTGGCATATAAACCCATGGGTAAATATAACGAAAGAAAGCCTCAAGTTATTGATGAACTAGAGAATACTCCAGAGGCCTTGTTTGAAAAACTAATAACCATAACCGATGAATATCTTCCAGCTGAAACAGAAGATTTAATTGCAAGTGCCTTCCAATTTGCACGTGAAAATCATTCAGGGCAGTATCGTAAGTCTGGCGAAGAATACATAACCCATCCTCTATCCGTAGCAATAATTCTGGCTGAGATGCACATGGACCCAGAAAGCATTGCCGCATCAATTCTGCATGACGTCATTGAAGATACCGAGATTTCCAAGCAGCAGATTGTGCAGCGTTTTGGAGAAAGCATTGCTGGGCTGGTTGACGGTGTAACTAAACTTACACAGATCCATTTTGAGAACAGAGCCATGGCCCAAGCGGAAAACTTCCGCAAGATGGTTTTGGCGATGGCTGATGATATTCGAGTGATTCAGATTAAATTGGCTGATCGCCTGCATAATATGCGTACTCTGGGTGCAATGCCGCGTGATAAAAAAAAGCGTATATCCAAAGAAACCCTAGATATTTATGCTCCTGTAGCTAGTAGATTAGGTATGAATACCATCAAGATTGAACTTGAGGACCTGTGCTTCGAGACCATTTACCCTATGCGAGCTCGTGTATTACGTGATCGGGTCAGAAAGGTTAGAGGAAATCGAAAAGAGATAATTTCTAATATCCAAGAATCGATTGAGGGTAGATTAACGCAAGAGGGGATTAGCGGTAAAGTTTTCGGCCGTGAAAAGCATCTATATAGCCTGTATAAAAAGATGTCGGGAAAGGCTCTGTCATTTGCCGATGTACTTGATGTATTTGCATTTCGAGTCGTAGTAGATACTGTAGATACTTGTTACAGAACGCTAGGGTCAGCACATAATCTATACAAGCCAGTGCCGGGAAAATTTAAAGATTATATTGCGATTCCGAAGGCAAATGGATATCAGTCATTGCATACAGTTTTATTTGGCCCTCGTGGTGTGCCTCTAGAGATTCAGATCCGTTCGGAAGATATGCAAAAAGTTGCTGACTCAGGTATTGCAGCACACTGGTTATATAAATCCAAAGGTGGAAGATACTCGGGAAGTCATGCCCATGATAGAGCGCGCCAGTGGGTACGTGGATTACTGGAGATGCAGCAAAGTTCTGGTAATTCATTGGAATTTATTGAAAGCGTTAAGGTAGATCTGTTTCCAGATGAGGTTTATGTATTTACTCCGCAGGGAGATATTATTGAGTTGCCACGTGGAGCAACCCCTGTTGATTTTGCCTATGCAGTCCATTCTGATATCGGAGATACCTGCTTAGCTGCTAAGGTGGATAAACGTTTAGTCCCATTAAGAACAACTCTACAGACAGGGCAGACCGTAGAAATAATTTCTGCTCCAGGGACAAAACCGAATGCAATATGGCTTGATTTTGTTATTACTGCCAAGGCTAGATCAGCTATTCGTCATTACCTGAAAAAATTAAAGCAAGAAGATGCGGTTACTTTGGGTAAACGTCTGATTGATAAGGCCCTTGCTGCATATGAAACATCTTTGGATGACATGTCAGAAGAGCAAATAGTTGAATATCTCGATTCAGCAGAAATCAGTGATTTGGATGAACTATTTGAAAGTGTAGGTCTTGGGCAGAGTATTCCTATGTTGGTTGCTAAAAGATTAATCAATCCAGGTGATCAAATAGATACCGAATTCAAAGATGAGGATCGCCGAGCTCATAGCCGTGGACGCCCACTATTGATTAAAGGTACCGAGGGAATGGTTGTAACGTTTGGACGGTGTTGTTACCCAATTCCTGGTGATCATATTGTTGGTTATGCAAGTAGTGGTAGGGGTGTTGTTGTACATAGACGCAGTTGCAATAATCTCAAAGAGATTAATAAAAAGCCGCAAAACTGGGTTGATGTGCAGTGGGCTGATGAGATTGGTAAAGAGTTTCCAGTCAATGTGCGTCTTGATGTGACAAACCAGCGCGGAGTATTGGGTAGTTTGGCGGTAAATATCTCTGATACTGGTGCAAATATTGAAAATGTTACTGTAGAAGAGAAGGAGCGTGATGGCATGATAGCAACGCTTCATTTTACTATTGCAGTTAAAAATCGTGTTCATTTAGCCAGAGTTCTGCGTAGATTGCACTCTGTTCCAACTGTGATGAGAGTCCATCGTTCTGGGGCTTAAAAAGTATCTAATTTTTTAGGTCGAATAACTTTGTAATATTGAGGGCATTCTATGAAAATATTGGTAACTGGCGGTGCGGGTTATATTGGCAGCCATACAGTTGTAGAACTATTACAAAATGGATATGAGGTTGTTGTCGTTGATAACCTTTCAAATAGCTCTGAGATCTCTTTGCAAAGGGTTAAGCAAATTACCGGAAAGACGCCTATCTTTGTGAAGGGCGATATACTTGATGCAGAGCTCCTTGATCAGATATTTACTGAACACTCGATAGATGCGGTGATTCACTTTGCAGGGCTTAAGGCAGTTGGAGAGTCGGTGCTAGTACCGCTACGTTATTATCAAAATAATATCTCCGGAACAGTGGTTTTATGCGAAGCAATGGCGCGTAACGGAGTTAAAAAAATAGTGTTTAGCTCATCAGCTACCGTTTATGGTGACCCGCATACTGTGCCAATAACTGAAGAGTTTCCGACTGGTGCAACTAACCCGTATGGAAGGTCAAAGCTGTTTATTGAAGAGATCCTAAGAGACTTGTATGTCTCAGATAACGAATGGAATATAGCTCTTTTGCGCTATTTTAATCCGGTTGGAGCGCATGAATCTGGGTTGATAGGTGAGGATCCAAATGGGATTCCAAATAACCTAATGCCATTTATCTCTCAGGTAGCTGTGGGGAAACTGGCAAAATTAAATGTTTTTGGCGGAGATTATAATACTTCTGATGGTACCGGAGTTAGGGATTATATTCATGTGGTTGATCTTTCTAAGGGGCATTTAAAGGCTGTTGAGAGATTAATGGGTAACCCAGGGGTTATAACCTGTAATCTTGGTACAGGTAATGGTTATAGCGTCTTACAAATGGTTGATGCATTTAAACGTAAATGTAATACAGAGATACCATATGAAATAACCGATCGCCGCCCAGGTGATATTGCGGAATGTTTTGCTGATCCTGCTTATGCAGAAAAAGAGATTGGTTGGAAAGCGCAAAAAGGGATTGATGAGATGGTGGAGGATGCTTGGCGTTGGCAATCAAATAATCCTAATGGATATCAAGATGAGTAGTTGCTTGTAAAAGTTGCAATCCATTAGAATTGCCTTTAAATATATCCATGTAAAAGAATGCGGAGTCAATATGTCCAGTACCTCTATGATTAATAAGAGTAGCGTAACCAACATGGTTGCGGTCGTTATCTTGGTGGCCTCATATTATTGTCCCTATTATAGTGAACAGCTATTTTCCATAGGGCTGTTTGCTTTGGCAGGAGCAGTAACCAATTGGCTTGCAGTTTATATGTTGTTTGAAAAGGTGCCGTTGTTATATGGTTCTGGTGTTATTCCGAGCCGGTTTGAAGAGTTTAAATCAGCAATTAAAAATCTGGTTATGGAGCAGTTTTTTAGTAAAGAAAATGTTGAGCAGTTTTTTAATGCAGAAAAGAGTGGCGAGATAAATTTTGATTCGGTAATTGAGGCAATAGATTTTAATAAACTATTTAATAAAATGGTTGATGCGATCATGGAATCTTCATTTGGAAATATGCTGGGAATGTTTGGCGGGAGAGATGCTCTTGATCCTCTTAAAGAGCCGGTAACAGAAAAACTAAAGGCCGCATTTCATGATATATCCAGGAGTGAGGCTGTTGTCGCAGCGCTAAAAAAGAAATTTTCACAAGGAATAGCATCTGGCGATGTCGTTGGACAGATTGAGAGTATTGTAGATAAACGTCTGAATGAGCTAACGCCACAGCATGTTAAAGAAATAGTGCAGAAGATGATTAGAGAGCACCTTGGGTGGCTTGTTGTATGGGGCGGGGTTTTTGGTGGTCTAATTGGGTTAGCGGTAAATTTAATAGAATTATATTATTAGTGGTTATTTGTTGATTAGCTCATTCCCATCGATTGATTCTTTTGGTTCAGCTTGGATGGAAGGAATCAAATCTGGCGGGAATGGAGTTCGTTAAGCAACTATTTAAGTAACCACTCTCTTACCTCTTGTATATGTTCCTTACACATTAGCGGTGGAGCATGACCTGCATCATGAATAGATAAAATATCCGCTTTTGGACCGGTCTCATGCATTCTTCGAGCGTCTTCTTTGGATAGGACTGCTGAGTTAACTCCATGTATAACCAGTGATTGCGTATTTATCTTTTCCCAGAGCTTCCATATATCAAGCCCATTTTCCCCAAGTTCGTCTATTATTGAGTACGATATTGCTGGGTCAAACGCTAGCCTGTATTTGTCGCCAACTTTTTTCCCCGTAGTGTATTTGGCAATATGGTCCCAGTTTTCTTCTGTAAGATTTCCAAAAGCTTTATAAATGGTTTTTAAGTATTCTTTTATCTCTTCTGCGCTATTGAAAAGAGGTGTTGAGCCTGAATAATGAGTAATTGCATCAAGTAGTTTGGGGGCAAGGTATGGAGATATGTCGTTAAAGATAATTTTGCGAAATGGGTTGTTCTCCCCTCCAGCCATCATAATGGCAATGGTTCCACCTAGGGATGTACCTAGATAGTCCACTTTATCCACCCCTAAGTGGGTAATCAATGTATGTATGTCTGATTGATATTGATAGTAGCGATATAGAGACTTATTGGTAAACCAATCGCTTTCACCTCTTCCTGGTAGATCAGGGATTACAGCGCGGTAAATATCTGAAAGTGATTCTGCAATTGTATCAAAGTCGTGCCCATTTCTGGTTAGTCCATGAACGCAAATCAGGATGTTATTGTTTTCGAGGTCTCCGTACTGGCGGCAGTTAATATTGTGGTATCCGTCAGGGTTTATACACCGTAAAGAAAATTGCTGCTGCATAAATAGGCCTCTTAAAATCTACTCTTTAATTATAGTATATGAACTTATAATTTCTTTTTTAGATACTAAAAATCAATTTGGATGCTATTTGGAATAGATATTTCTAATATTATCATTGTGTTGTAGTAATGTGTTATTGGATGTGCGTATTTAATAAAAGCAACCAGTCGAGTCTCAAAATAGAAATCAAATAAGTGCTGTTTTTTTGGTTCGTGACGGTGTTCTCAAAACAGCTTAAAAACTGCATATTGGGGTAAAGAAAATGTGTTTATTTTTAAGATTTAAGTGATTTCACAACAATGTTTCCCAACCTCATGATTTAGTTAAAAAACACACCAATAATAAAAACATAATGTGATTTTTTGAAAGAGGAAAAACGCGTAAGTTACTGTATAAAAAAGAAGATTTGCCCTGAATCTCCTTGACATATAAGCGTTTTCAAACCTATAGTGTTACAAAGTGGGATAGAGTGGTGCAAAATGGTTCTATCTGGGTTGAGTTGGGAAGGCAGGGTAAAAAGTGTTTTTTAGAGGATCAGCAAATTTAAGTCTTGATGCCAAAGGCCGGTTGAGTTTTCCAGCCCGCTATCGTGAGCGTCTGGCTGAAATTTGTGATGGCCACCTCGTAATTACAGTCGATATCAACAGAGACCCATGTTTGCGTATCTACCCTTTACCTGATTGGCAGGAGATAGAAAAGAAGTTGATGTCTGTCTCAAGTGCAAATAAGTCAGTGCGTAATGTCCAAAGGTTTTTCGTTGGGCAAGCTACTGAATGTGAGATTGATGGTAATGGTCGTATTTTGGTTCCACCTTCATTAAGAGATTATGCAACGCTGGAGAAAAAGATGATCCTTGTTGGCCAAGGAAATCGATTTGAGCTTTGGAATGAAGATGCATGGATGGAACAACAGAAAATGTTTATGTTGGAGGATGAAGATGACGACTTTGAAATGCCTGCGGAACTTGAATCGCTGCCGTTTTTGTAACAATGACAAGAATCAATCTATAGCATGAGTAATAAATTTTTACACGAAACAGTACTGCTGAAAGAGGCGGTAGAATCCCTGAATATCAATGAATCAGGGGTGTATATTGATGGAACATTTGGCAGAGGCGGGCATAGCCAAAAGATCATAGAGAAACTAGGTCCAAATGGTAAATTAATAGTGGTTGATAAAGATCCTCAGGCGATAGAGCGTGCTGAGGAGATGTTTGCTACTGATGAACG
The DNA here is from genome assembly GCA_033852155.1 of Gammaproteobacteria bacterium. Lineage (GTDB taxonomy): Bacteria > Pseudomonadota > Gammaproteobacteria > QZLD01 > QZLD01 > QZLE01. The sequence goes on from JAWSVA010000003.1 coordinate 565,029, forward strand.
TTGTTTAATATTTCATGGTTCTTTTGCTGAGGTTGATCAGTATATTGAATCGATAGGTTTAGCTGGGAAAATTAATGGAGTTTTATTAGACCTTGGGGTTTCTTCTCCGCAGCTAGATGATGCAGAACGAGGATTTAGTTTTTCCAATGATGGTCCGCTTGATATGCGTATGGACTCATCAAAAGGGGAAACTGCTGCAGAATGGATTGCAACTGCAGATGAAAGAGATATTGCAATAGTTTTGAAAGAGTATGGTGAAGAGCGTTTCGCTAAGAGAGTAGCAAATTTTATTGTCGAGAGAAGAGAAGAAGAAGCCATAACGACAACTTGGCAGTTGGTGTCAATAATCGCAGATGCAATTCCAAGAAAGGAAAAGCATAAACACCCCGCTACAAGATCGTTTCAGGCTATTCGAATTTTCATAAATCGTGAGCTTGATGACTTAGAAGAATGTTTAGGAAAGACCTTCGACATTCTAGATGTTGAAGGGAGGCTGGTGATAATTAGCTTTCATTCACTTGAAGATAGAATGGTAAAACGTTTTATGCGCAATAATTCAACGGTTATGAGGCTACCCCCAGAAATCCCTATCGTACCTGAAGAGTTAAAGCCAAGAATGAAGTTAGTTGGCAAGGCGAATAAGGCCAGCGAGAGCGAAGTTGAACAAAACCCCAGAGCAAGGAGTGCAGTTATGCGGGTTGCGAAGAGAATAAAGTGAAAAGAGAACTGGTATTAACCGTTCTCTTTTTATGCGTTTTAGCCTCTTCCATTGGAGTTGTTTATGTTAAGCATCAAAGTAGAGCGCTTTTTTATAAACAACAGGCCTTGATTAGTGAGAAAGAGAGGCTTGATTTTGATTGGGGAAGGTTGCAGTTAGAGCAAAGTACATGGGCGATGCACGGTCGTATTGATGGCATTGCCAGGGATAGATTAAGTATGTCCTTGCCAGAGATTGAACAAGTAGAAATGCTTAATTAAAGGTAGGAAATAAGCAATGTCATAGGTTATATGGCACGTGGGAATGTGAAAAAGTGAATAAAAAAACCGATATAGAGGTAACAGTAACCAGCTTTGCTTGGCGCAGACGGCTGGTGCTTCTCGTTATGCTGTCGGTTATCGTTGGTCTCACAGTTCGAGCCGCAGACCTGCAAATACGCAATAAAGATTTTTTACAAAACCAGGGTGATGTGCGTCATATACGCACGGTTGAGGTTCCTGCTTACAGGGGGGCAATTTTGGATAAGTTTGGCGAGCCACTGGCAATAAGTACCCCAGTTGATTCTATTTGGGTAAACCCTAAAGAACTGCTTGCAGAACCTACATGTATTCCAGAATTGGCTAATGCTGTTGATATTAATCTAAAAGATTTAAAAAATCATTTGGAAGAGAAAAAGAATAAAGAATTTATATATTTACGTAGAAGAGTAGATCCTCAGATTGCTGACAAGGTCAGGGTGCTGAATGCACCTGGAGTAGGTTTGCAGCGCGAATACAGAAGATACTATCCATCTGGCGAGATAACCGGACACGTTACGGGTTTTACTGATATTGATGATAGTGGTCAGGAAGGGATTGAACTCGCTTATGATAACTGGTTACGGGGTAGCGCTGGTGCGAAAAAAGTTATTAAAGATAGATACGGTAGAAGTGTTGAAGATGTAGAAAATATCAAAAGTCCAAGTCAGGGGCGCGAATTGAAACTCAGTATCGATAAAAGGGTGCAATTTATCGCCTATCGAGAATTGAAAAAAGCAGTAACAAAGCATAAAGCTATTTCTGGTTCTGTGGTGGTTCTTGATGTGAGAAATGGGGATATTCTGGCGATGGTGAATCAACCATCTTACAACCCAAATAATCGTAGTGAGTTCAAAGGAAATAATTATAGAAATCGTGCAGTGACAGATCTATTTGAGCCCGGTTCGACTATAAAGCCGCTAGCCGTTGCTACAGCATTAGATCTGGGGATTATCAATCCAAATACTAAATTTGATACAACTCCTGGTGTTATGCATATTGGGAAAAATACCATTAAAGATACGCGTAATTATGGTGAGATAAGCGTAAAAACTATATTAGCTAAGTCCAGTAATGTAGGGGTCTCAAAAATAGTGTTATGCATGCCCTCAGATAAATTAGTAAACACACTGTTTGATGTCGGTTTTGGCGTTGATACCGGAAGTGGATTTCCTGGAGAATCTTCGGGGCAGCTTGTTAATAAAGAGCGTTGGCATGATATTGAGAGGGCAACTTTATCATTTGGTTATGGCGTATCTACTACTGCTTTGCAGTTGGCGCAGGCCTATACCGTTTTTGCCAATGATGGAAAACTTAAGCGCGTAAGAATAGTTAATGATGAACAGCATCGTGTTAAAGATGAGCGGGTTTTTAGCCAAAAAACAACAAATCAAGTTTTAAAGATGATGGAAATGGCGGCAAGTGATGGTGGCACAGCTCCTCTAGCTCAAATAGCAAATTATCGCGTTGCCGGAAAAACAGGAACAGTTAAAAAGAGCATTGCTGGCGGGTACTCAGATCATAGATATATAGCGGTATTTGCCGGAGTGGTTCCTGTGTCAAAGCCAAGGTTTGTGATGGTAGTTATGATTGATGAGCCTAGCAATGGTGATTATTACAGTGGCAAGGTTGCTGCTCCGGTTTTTTCAGAAGTTATGACTGATGTGTTGAGACTAATGAATGTTGCGCCAGATAAGTTGGCGAAAAGAAAGGACGGGACAATGATCAAAGGAGCTGCGGCATGACAGCTATCTTAGCATCCCGAGCAGGGTCAAAGTATATGCCTTATTTGTCAGAATTGATCGAAGATTTGGGAACAGTTTCTCATGATGCGGATATGTTTATATCCGGTGTAAGTGTTGATAGCAGAATGGCTTCCAAAGGAGATCTGTTTTTAGCAAGCGCTGGGATAAACAATCATGGTTTAGATTTTATTGAGAAAGTGATTGCCAAAGGTGTTGCTGCTATAGCTTGGGAGCCATGCGATAAATACAGACGTATTGATCGTATTAAGTGCCCAGCAAATATTCAGATGATAGCGATTCCAAATTTAACCGCCCATCAAGGTTTGATTGCCGATAGGTTTTATCAGCACCCATCAAAAGATTTAGCAGTAGTTGGAATTACCGGTACTGATGGAAAAACATCGTGTTCGCAATTTATCGCTCAGGTGCTGAGTGAAATTAATGAGATTCCATGTGGTGTGATTGGAACCATTGGCTATGGAATGTATGGAGCTCTTGTTCCAGGGGTGCATACAACTCCTGGACCATTAGATGTGCAAAAATTACTTGCTGATGTTAAAGAGATTGGTGGCAAGCATGCGGTTATGGAAGTTTCTTCACACGCCCTGGCTCAAGGCAGAGTTAATGAGGTTGATTTTGATATAGCAGTATTGACCAATTTAACTCAAGACCACCTTGATTATCATGGCACCAAAGAGGCTTATGCTGACGCAAAAAGAAAACTATTTGAAAAAGAGTCTCTAAGCCATGTGATTATTAATGCAGATGATAATTTTGGATTGAATCTTAAAGATAGTTGCCAAACAAGAGTCCCCTGCCTTTCTTACGGATTTCATAAAGATGCTGATGTTCGCGGTTACGGACTAATAATCTCTGCGGAAGGTTTGCGCATGCGAGTTAGCACCCCATCAGGTAAAGGTGTTTTATCCTCCTGCTTGATTGGTGACTTCAATGCCATGAACCTACTCACGGTCCTTTCGGTATTGCTCTCTTTGGAGATACCTCTAGAGCAGTCTCTTGAACTAATAAAAGATATCAAGCCAGTTGCAGGAAGAATGGAGCGCTTTGGTGGTGGTAATAAGCCACTGATAATTGTTGATTATGCACATACAGAAAATGCACTGGAACAAGTGCTTAAGGCGTTGCGACCAATTACTGAACGTGAATTAACATGTGTATTTGGATGTGGTGGTGATCGCGATAAGAGCAAACGTCCAGAGATGGGTAAGGTTGCTTATGAACTGGCAGATAGAATTGTAATTACCGATGATAACCCTCGTACTGAAGATGCCATGCAGATTATCAGCGATATTATGGCGGGTTGTAAAACAACCAACAATGTAGAGGTAGAGCAAAATAGAGCCGCTGCAATAGAGTGGGCAATAAACAATGCAAGAAAAGGCGATGTAGTGTTGATTGCCGGAAAAGGGCATGAAGCATATCAGTTTATTGGCTCTAGACAGGTCCCGTTCGATGATCGAGCAGAAGTTAGAAGAGTACTCAAGGCTAATAGTTAACAAAGGATAAAAGAGTTGTTTGATTTTGATCTTATACAGATAACGGGAAAGACAGGAGGAAGACTCATTGGTGAGAATCTTTCTGTATCTTCTGTTGCTATTGATAGTAGAAAGTTGAGCAAGGGAAGCTTATTTGTTGCTATCAAAGGTGAAAATCATAATGGTGCAGAATTTGTTGATGCAGCGGTAACTAATGGTGCGGTCGCTGCAATTGTGGAAAAACAGATAGATATAAACTTGCCACAAATTATTGTTGCAGATACAAAGTTAGCATTAGCTGCTCTAGCAAATATGGTTCGGGTCGCAAGTGATGCTAGCTTTATTGCTGTAACCGGAAGCAACGGAAAAACTACGGTCAAAGAGATGATCCGTGCAATATTGGCAGAGGTTGCTCCAGCGCATGCAACTGAAGGAAACCTGAATAACGAGATTGGTGTTCCGCTTACCATGTTTGCATTACAATATGAGCATAAATATGCAGTGATAGAGATGGGGGCAAGTAAGCAAGGCGATATAAGTTACCTGACCAAAATTGCAAATCCACATATCTCTGTGGTAACCAATGCCTCAGCTGCACACCTGCAAGGGTTCGGAGATATTGATGGTGTGGCGAAAACTAAAGGTGAGATTTTTGCCTCTCTTGAGAAAGAGGGGGTAGCGGTAATTAATGCTGATGACCAATATGCTGGTTACTGGAAGGATATTTCCGGCACTGAAAATATCACCACCTTTGGTGAATGTGCAACTGCTGATATTAGGCTGGGTAAACAAATTGAATCTGGAGTTGAGATAGAAACTCCTAATGGCGAGTTAGTTCTGAAACTTAAACTGCCAGGATTACATAATATTAAAAATGCACTTGCTGCAACGGGAGTTGCAATAGCCCTGAATATTCCATTAACGACAATCAAATTGGCGTTGGAAAAGATGGGAGCAGTTAAGGGGCGCCTTTGTTTTGAATCAGCAAAGGCTGGCGGGGTAGTTATAGATGATAGTTATAACGCTAACCCAGCTTCGTTAAAGGCAGGGCTTCAGGTGCTTGCTGAGCAAAATGGAGAGAAATGGTTGCTGCTTGGGGATATGGCAGAGCTTGGTGATGGTGCGCAAAAGCTTCATGCTGAGGCTGCCGAATATGCTCGTAACCTTGGAGTATCAAAACTATTTGCTTGCGGCAATAACAGTGAAATCGTGGTGCAAAACTTCGGTGCTGGTGCGCAGGTTATTGATGATACGCAGGTCTTGATTGAAGAATTAAATAAGAACCTAGTTAAAGGAGTTACCTTGCTCGTGAAAGGTTCGAGAATGATGCAGCTCGACAAAGTGGTGCAGGCAGTAAAAGCTGGAGGGCAACACTAATGTTACTTTATCTGGCAGATTACTTGAGTGATTATTGGGGGGCATTTGGCGTATTCCAATATTTAACGATGCGAGCAATTTTAGGGGTATTAACCTCACTATCGATTGCCTTAATTATCGGCCCTAAGTCGATAAGAAAGCTGGTTGAATATCAGATAGGGCAAAATATTCGTGATGATGGTCCAAAAAGCCATTTCTCCAAAGCAGGAACTCCAACTATGGGTGGAGTTTTAATTTTAATTGCGGTGTTGGTTTCAACCTTGCTTTGGGCAGATCTTTCCTCTAAATATATCTGGATTGTATTGTTTGTGACTACTGCATTTGGCGTAATCGGCTTTGTCGATGATTATATAATGCTGATTCTTAAACGTTCTAAGGGTTTGTCTGGAAAAACCAAATACGGTTTGCAGAGTATTGTTGGTTTGGCGACGGCAACATTCCTCTTTGTGACAGCGCAAACCCCTGCTGAAACCCAGCTAATTATCCCAATATTTAAGAGTGTAGTTATAGATCTTGAATGGTGGATGTTCATTCCGTTGGTTTATTTCGTGATTGTTGGTACTAGTAATGCGGTAAATCTCACTGATGGGCTTGATGGTTTGGCAATAATGCCAACAGTTATGGTTGCAGCTGCGTTAGCAATCTTTGCATATTTTACTGGCAACGCAGTATTTGCCGAATATCTGTCAATTCCATACATAGCAGGATCTGGTGAGCTAATAGTTTTTGCGACATCACTGGTTGGAGCTGGCCTTGGCTTCCTCTGGTTTAATACATATCCAGCCCAAGTATTTATGGGGGATGTCGGTTCGCTTGCACTTGGTGCGGCATTAGGAATTGTTGCAGTTTTGGTAAGGCAAGAATTGGTTTTATTTATCATGGGTGGAGTGTTTGTACTGGAGACAGTGTCTGTGATTATGCAAGTCGCCTCATTCAAGTTAACGGGTAAAAGAATATTTAAGATGGCTCCAATTCATCATCACTTTGAATTGAAAGGGTGGCCAGAGCCAAAAGTGATTGTGAGATTTTGGATCGTAACCGTCATTTTGGTGTTGATTGGGTTAGCAACCCTTAAGGTTAGATAACTCGATAGATTTATGACTCAGGAAGTGAAAAGTGCATAAGGATCTACAGATAATAAACGGAAGAGTAGTTATTGTCGGTTTGGGAAAAACCGGAATTGCTTGTGCGCGCTTCTTTAAAGAGATGGGGGTCGAAGTTTCGATTACTGACAGTAGAAGTAACCCTCCAGAATTAGAATATTTCAGAGCAGAGTTTCCTGATAGCGATATTGCTCTTGGAGCATTTGATACAGAGATGTTGTTGGAGGCAAACGTAATTGTCGTAAGCCCTGGTGTATCACTTAGAGAACCAGAGTTGATGAAGGCGGCAATGTCTGGGGTTAGAATTTGGGGTGAGATTGAGGTATTTGCCAGATTTGCTAATGCAAGAGTGATAGCGATAACAGGATCGAATGGTAAAAGTACAGTTACAACACTTGTTGCCAAAATATTAGAAAAGGCTGGAAAGAAAGTTGCAGTTGGTGGAAACCTTGGGATACCGGCTGTATCTCTAATTACAAAAGAAGCGCCAGATTTTTATGTGGTAGAGGTGTCTAGCTTTCAACTTGAGTCAACATTTTCTCTCTGCCCTGCATCATCAGTGATACTAAATGTGAGCGAAGATCATATGGATCGTTACAGCTCCATTGAAGAATATGCTACAACCAAGAAAAGGGTGATGCGTGGTTATGGCGACGTAATTGTAAATACTGATGATGTAGCAACCAAGAATCTTGTAGATAGCATAGAACCAACTCGCAAGACATATACTTATACATTAAATAAACCACATAAAAATGGTTTTGGTATAACTAAAAACAATGGTGCGGATTGGATCTTCTTTGAAGACAAACCAGTAATGCCAGTGAGCGAGATAAAAATTCCAGGATTGCATAATCAATCAAATGCGATGGCTGCAATGGCACTTACATATGCAGTTGATATTAGATTTGAGCCTATGATTGCTGCACTGAAAGAGTTTGAAGGGTTAGAACATCGAACTCAATGGGTAGCTGAATCAAAAGGAGTTGATTGGTATAACGATTCTAAAGCTACAAATGTTGGCGCTACTATAGCAGCAGTAAATGGTATGGGTGAAAACCTCATATTAATAATGGGTGGAGATGGTAAGGGGGCTGACTTTTCTCCGCTAGGTAAAGGGTTGGTAGGAAAAGTTAAACTTGTTGTTTTGATTGGGCGCGATGCTGAGTTGATTGCAAATGCAGTTGCTGAATCCACCACCATAAAACATGCAGGAACTATGAAAGAAGCTGTACAGATTGCATGTCAAGATGCAGTTGCTGGCGATAAAGTATTGTTATCACCAGCATGCGCTAGCTGGGATATGTTTAATGGTTATGCTGAGCGTGGTGAAGAGTTCATTAAACAGGTTGAAAACGTGATTGAGAAAGAGGGAGCAAAATAAGTGATAGCTGCCTATTTGCCATATACAAAAGAAGAGGGTGCAAATAAATTGCGCGCGCCTTCGATTTTGGTAAATATTGATGTGACTCTTTTAAGCGTCATAGTGTTATTGCTTGGCATAGGCTTGGTTATGGTTGCTTCGTCATCAGTTTCAATAGCTGAAAAGCAGATGGGGAATCCATTCTATTACTTACAGCGGCAAATTATATTTGTAATTATAGGTTGTTTAGCTGCGGCCATAACAATCAATATTCCAATTAAAGTTTGGGAGAAAATGGGGGTGGCGCTAGTGGTTGCCTCGTATGCACTATTAATATTAGTGCTTATTCCCGGAATTGGTAAAACAGTTAATGGTAGCACGCGCTGGATACCGATAGGGCTGATAAATCTGCAAGCTTCTGAAGCAGTAAAACTGTTGATGATAATTTACATGGGTGGATATCTAGTACGTAGAGGAGAAAGCGTACGTGAATCATTTCGTGGATTTTGTGTGCCAATGGGATTGCTCGCGGTTGCTGGAATATTGCTACTGTTGGAGCCAGATTTTGGGGCAACAGTTGTTATAGCAACGACATGTATGGGAATGCTATTTCTTGCTGGAGCAAGATTATGGCAGTTTGCAATGCTTTCCGGATTAGCGCTGACGGCGATGTCAATTTTGGCGATCACCTCCCCTTATCGCATGGCTCGTTTAACTGCTTTTTTGAATCCATGGGCAGACCCATTTGATAGCGGTTTTCAGCTTACGCAATCTCTTATTGCAATAGGTAGTGGTGATTGGTTTGGGGCTGGGCTAGGGAATAGCGTGCAAAAATTATTTTACTTGCCTGAAGCACACACAGATTTTCTTTTTGCTGTATACGCAGAAGAGATGGGGTTAATAGGCGTGGCATTGTTAATTATGCTTTACGCATTTGCAGTACTTAGATCAATGCGTATTGGTGCAGTATCTGAGGCAGCTGGGCGTACTGCTGGTGGATATTTAGCCTACGGAATTGGTATATGGTTTGGAATGCAGGCCTTTGTCAATATGGGTGTGAATATGGGCATGCTGCCAACCAAGGGACTAACGCTGCCGTTGATGAGTTATGGTGGTAGTAGCTTGATAATAATGTGTGCAGCTTTGGGAATATTATTGCGAATTGATTATGAAAATAGATCGGCAAATGTTTCAGCTAGCAAGTTAAAAGTAGCAAGTACCAAACAGAAAAAGGCTAGAGGAAAAGTGGAATAGTATGGCGCAAGATATTAAAAAACAGGCGCCAGTTTTGATAATGGCGGGCGGGACTGGAGGACATATATTCCCTGCGTTAGCTGTTGCCAACACGATACAAAAAAATGGTGTTCCAATAGTTTGGTTAGGCACTGAAAAGGGATTAGAGAGCAAGATAATTCCACAGCAAGGGATAGATATTGAATATATTAAAATTGGTGGATTGCGTGGCAAAGGAGTTTTGAGTCTTTTGTTATCACCATTTAAAATAATCTATGCGTTGCTACAAGCGATAATAGTTATTCGCAGAATTAAACCTAGATCTGTTTTAGGGATGGGTGGTTATGTAACGGGGCCTGGTGGAATAGCTGCATGGCTATTAGGGATTCCTCTTTATATTCATGAGCAAAATGCAATTGCAGGACTTACCAATAAGATCTTAGCGCGCATGGCAAAAAAAGTATTCGAAGCCTTCCCTGGGAGTTTCTATCAACAGCAAAAAACAACCTGCACTGGTAACCCAATTAGAAAAGAGTTTTTTGCAGTAAAAGGGGTTGAAGATCGGTTGGCAGATAGAGGTGGTAAAACCAATATTTTAATACTTGGTGGCAGCTTAGGCGCAAAGATCCTAAATCAAGTGGTGCCAGAAGCTGTTGCAAAGATGGCAGAAGAAGTTAGGCCAAATATTTGTCACCAAGCAGGTGAGAAAACCATCGAGTTAGCTCAGCAACAATATGAGGTTGTTGGAGTTAAAGCGGATGTTGTTAGCTTTATAGATGAGATGGCTAAGGCATTTGAGTGGGCAGATATGATTATTTGCAGAGCAGGAGCGTTAACCATCTCTGAGATTGCAGTTGTTGGTGTGCCGGCAATTCTGGTTCCATTTCCACATGCTGTGGATGATCATCAAACGCAGAATGCACGCTACCTATCATCTGCGGGTGCAGCAGTATTAATACCGCAAGATAGGTTAAGTGCTGACAGCCTTTATAAAGAGCTGGTTAAGCTGATGCAGGATAAAAAGTTAAGAATCAAAATGGCCAAAAAAGCGAAAGAGTTGGCCAGAGAAAATGCTGCAGAGATAGTTGCAGAGCAATGTTTGGAGATAGCGTAAGTGGTATTTGATGAAGATAGAATGATAGGGCGAAGATCAACCGATGCAATGGGTAGGGTGAGAAATATCCACCTAATTGGTATTGGCGGCTCAGGTATGGGCGGAATTGCAGAGGTTCTATTAAATCTAGGTTATGAAGTTTCTGGTTCAGATATCAAAGAAAATTCGGTAACAAAAAGACTTCGGGATAATGGTGCTAAAGTTTCTATAGGCCATGCGGCAATAAATGCAGCTGATGCAGATGCAGTAGTAGTTTCATCTGCAGTAAATGAGGAGAACCCTGAGGTAATTCAGGCAAGAGAAAATAGAATACCTGTTGTACCAAGGGCAGAGATGCTTGCTGAATTGATGCGATTTCGAATAGGTATCGCCATTGCAGGCACTCACGGCAAAACTACCACAACTAGTTTGGTGGCAAGTGTACTTGGTGAAGCTAAGCTAGATCCAACCTATGTTATTGGCGGCAGGCTAAATAGCTCGGCAAGCCATGCAAAACTTGGTATGGGACAATATCTAGTTGCAGAAGCAGATGAGAGTGATGCTTCATTCTTATATTTGCAGCCAACAATGGCGGTCATTACTAATATTGATGCAGATCACCTATCAACTTATGGCGGTGATTTTGAAAAACTAAAAGATACATTTGCGGAATTTTTGCATCACCTACCATTTTATGGTCTGGCCGTTATGTGCACAGATAATGAAACTATCAGAGATATGCTGCCACAAGTTACCCGCCCTGTGATTACTTATGGTATCGATCATGATTCTGACTTCATGGCATATGATATTGAACAGACAGGAACCAAGGTTAGTTTTAGTGTTAAGAGAAAGGATAAGAGTGATGATCTGCAGGTAACTCTTAATCTTCCAGGAAATCATAATGTGTTGAATGCTCTGGCAGCAATTGCAATCGCTGATGAAATGGATATCGAAGATAAATATATTCAAGCAGCGCTGGAAGGGTTTCAGGGGATTGGCAGACGTTTCCAAATGAACGGCAGCCTTGAAAAACCAGAAGGTGAAGTGCTGTTTGTTGATGACTACGGACATCATCCGGTTGAGGTTGAAGCTACATTGCAAGCGGCAAGAGCAAGTTGGCCTGATAAACGATTAGTGCTGGTATTTCAACCGCATAGATTTTCACGTACCCGTGATCTGTTTGATGATTTTGCTCATGTTTTAAGCTCCGTTGATTCACTATTGTTAACCGAAGTTTATGCGGCAGGTGAAGATAAGATTCCTGGTGCAGATGGAAGAAGTTTAGCCCGAGCAGTCAGGCAAAGAGGAAAAGTAGATCCGATTTTTGTAGAGGATATTGAAGAGCTGCCAGAGGTGTTATCAGGGATGCTCAATGGTGGTGATATTGTCTTGACCATGGGAGCCGGAAGTATTGGCACAGTGGCAAGAGATTTAGTTGAGCAAATTAACGCACAAACCGTTGGGGAAACAAAATAGATGATGGCGGCCGCTGCAAATCTAAACAGCCCACAGGTTAAGCAAACCCATCGCGGTGAGCTGTTAATGGAAGCTGATTTAGCTCCATATACCTCGTGGCGCGTGGGTGGAAATGCAGAGATTCTATATCGACCAGAAAATATAGATGATATGGCAGAATTTATAGCAGCAAATCATGATAAAGATATAACAGTTCTAGGTGCAGGAAGTAATGTCTTAATTCGTGATGGCGGTATTAAAGGTGCTGTGATTATCACAGCAGGTACATTGAATGATGTTACTCGAAGTGGTGAATTATTTAGAGTTGAAGCCGGAGTTAGTTGCCCAGGATTTGCGAATATATGTCGTAAAAATAAAATGATTGGAGCCGAATTTCTTGCAGGAATTCCAGGCACAATTGGCGGTGCGGTAAAAATGAATGCTGGTGCCTATGGGGCTGAAACCTGGGATCTAATCGAAAAGATAGAGGTTGTTGATCGCCTCGGAGATGTTTTAACAATAGGTAAAAGCGATATTGAGTACGGTTATCGTTACTGTAATCTACCCAAAGATTGCTTTGTTATTGCAGCTTATATACGTACGAATATTGCAGATGATGCGCAGGTTGAGAAATCGCAGCAAAAGATAAAAGTATTACAGAAACAGCGTAGTGATACTCAGCCGCTTGACGAGTACAACTGTGGATCGGTATTTAAAAACCCAGAAGGTAAATATGCAGCAAAATTGATTGAAGAAGCTGGATTAAAGGGTGAAAAAATTGGTGGGGCACAGGTTTCACTTAAACATGCAAATTTCATTGTAAATACTGGTAGCGCAACAGCTGCAGATATTGAGCAGTTAATTGAATTAGTCAGGGATAAGGTAAGTATATTTCATGGAGTTGATCTGCAGAGTGAGATCAAAATCTTAGGTGAAAAATTAGAGTCATATACTGCAGAGCAAGAAGCTGCAAATAAAGGTGGATGTGAATAATGAATTTTGAAGCAAGGGATCCAAAGGATTACGGCAAGGTAGCTGTATTGATGGGCGGATGGGCTGCTGAGAGGGAAGTTTCTCTAGACAGCGGAGATGCTGTGCTTAAATCCTTGCTTGCTAGTGGAGTGGATGCTCACGCAGTCGATATTGATAAAGATAATGTAGTGGAAAAAATAGAGGGCGGAAATTTCGATCGCGCCTTTAATATATTGCATGGTCGTGGTGGAGAGGATGGAGTAATACAGGGTTTTCTTGAGACTGTTGGTATGCCTTATACCGGTAGCGGTATTATGGCGTCTAGCGTAGCAATGGATAAACTGCGCACAAAGCAGATGTGGATGGGTGCAGGACTAAGATCCCCTGCAATCTATGTGACCACCAATAATGAAATTGATTATGCAGCTGTTGATAACCTTGGGTATCCAGTAATGGTTAAGCCAATACATGAAGGTTCAAGTATTGGTATGAGTAAGGTTGATGATATAGCTGAGCTAGATAATGCTTGGAAACTGGCGCGTGAATATGATGATTTAGTGATAGCAGAGAAATGGATAAAAGGAGCTGAGTACACAGCAGCAGTGCTTAATGGGGAATCATTGCCCCTAGTTCGCTTAGAAACTCCGGAAAATTTCTACGACTATGACGCTAAATATACGTTAGACACAACGAGATATATTAGTCCATCAGGTCTGCCAATAGAAAGAGAGCAGGAACTAAAAGCCCTAACCAGAATAGCTTTTGGAGCAGTTGGTGGAAAAGGATGGGGAAGAGTAGATTTTATTTTAGATGAAAATGATGTTCCTTGGTTGATAGAAGTAAATACCGTTCCAGGTATGACAGATCACTCATTAGTTCCAATGGCTGCAAAAGCAGCTGGAATATCGTTTGAAGAGTTGGTTTTAAGAATACTTGATACCAGCATGGAAGGGGTTAAGTAAATTGGTAACTGCATCTGCAAGAACATTGCATGACAAAGATTGCTTCTCTATCAGTGATGAAATCACTGAAGATGGCTTCGATTCATGTGATTTTCCTGTTGTAAATGATGTGGTGGTGGAAGGTAATCTAAAAAAACCAAAAGTGGTAAAAAAGGCAAAGATAACGGAAGAGAAAACAACATCAAAGAATGCATATCTTCTACCTATATTCTCCTTGCTTGGAATTGTTGGGTCATTAGTTATTGCGGTTTATTGGGTCGTAGAGCAACAAAACTTACTGCCAGTTAAAAGGATACAGGTAGAGAGTAAGTTGCAACAACTGAGTCAGCAGCAACTACAAAATGTAATATCGCCATTGGTTGATAGTGGCTTACTCGGAATTAATGTTGCTGATATCAAGAAAGAGTTAGAGGCAATTGCATGGGTTGATAAAGCTGATGTACGCATCATATGGCCAGATGCATTGCGTATCAATGTGAAAGAGCAAATACCAACTGCTAGGTGGGGGCAGGGGAAACTGCTAAATACACGAGGCGAAATATTTGCACCACAAAATGTATCCCAACAATTTAATAATCTCCCTTACCTTAATGGACCACAAGGGCAGGAGAGAAAAGTTGCACAGATGTACCTGCTTGTAAGAGAAGTGCTGGAAAGCAGAGGAATAGGTATAGCAAGCATAGAGCTTGATGAAAGAAGAGCTTGGAGTATTACAACGGCAGATAATGTTGCGATAAAGCTGGGTAAAAGTGATGTTGACTCCAAAATCACAAGATTTTTGAAGGGATATGACAAAAAGCTATCCAAGCATTTTGCACAGATAGCGTATGTGGATCTCAGGTATACGAATGGTTTCGCTGTAAAAATGAAGGATCAGGCGCAATCAGAGAAAGAAAATATAAAGAGGACTCATTCAAATGGTTAAGAAGACCGAGAGCAACATAATAGTTGGTCTGGATATTGGAACCTCGAAGGTGGTTGCCATAGTTGGGGAAGTGAACCACGATGGGGTGCTGGAGATAATTGGCATAGGATCACATCCATCTAAAGGGTTAAAAAAAGGTGTGGTGGTTAACATCGAGTCGACAGTGCAATCAATTCAGCGAGCTGTTGAAGAGGCTGAACTGATGGCAGGTTGCCAAATTCATGCGGTGTATGCTGGTATTGCAGGAAGCCATATACGCAGTCTTAACTCTCATGGAATAGTAGCTATTAGAGACAAAGAGGTAGAGTCAACTGATGTAGATCGAGTGATCGATGCAGCACGCGCTGTGGCGATACCAGCGGATCAAAAGATTATTCATATTTTACCGCAAGAATTTATCATCGATGAACAGGATGGCGTAAAAGAGCCGGTTGGAATGTCAGGTGTTAGGTTAGAGGCAAAGGTGCATATGGTCACCGGAGCTGAAAGTGCTGCACAAAATATTGTTAAGTGTGTGCGCAGATGTGGTCTAGAGGCAGAAGATGTAATTCTTGAGCAGCTAGCATCAAGCTACGCAGTGCTTACAGAGGATGAGAAAGAGTTAGGTGTTTGTCTTGTTGATATCGGTGGTGGCACAACAGATATAGCAGTATTTACCGAAGGCGCAATCAGACATACAGCAGTAATTCCAATAGCTGGAGATCAGGTAACAAATGATATTGCCGTTGCACTGCGTACACCAACTCAGCATGCAGAAGATATAAAAATCAAGTATGCCTGTGCATTAGCACAATTGGCAGGAGTTGATGACACTATTGAAGTATCTAGTGTTGGAGATAGACCCGCTCGCCGCCTTTCAAGACAAACATTAGCAGAAGTGGTTGAGCCAAGGTATGAAGAGTTGCTAAACCTGATTCAGGCAGAGTTGCGCAGAAGTGGTTTTGAAGATGTGATTGCTGCAGGAATTGTATTGACTGGTGGCAGCTCTAAGATGGAAGGCGTAGTAGATCTTGCTGAAGAAATTTTCCATATGCCAGTGAGATTAGGTGTTCCAACAGGTGTGTCAGGATTATTGGATATCGTTAGAAACCCAATGCATGCCACAGGTGTTGGCTTGTTAAAGTTCGCCATGATGAATCGGCATGGTCGACCTAATGTGCAAAAGCAGGAACAAGAAGGGTTTGGGTCAATGATTGAGCGAATGAAAAGTTGGTTTCAGGGACATTTTTAACTTATAAGAGTTAAACCGTACAGAATTTTTTTAATATATTTTAGATATTTAGTTGTTGCAAAAGGAGAGAGTAAAATGTTTGAACTAATGGATTCATTTAGTCAAAACGCAGTAATCAAAGTTATTGGTGTGGGTGGCTGCGGTGGCAATGCTGTTCAAAATATGGTCACAGAAGGGATCGAAGGAGTTGATTTCATAGCGGCTAATACCGATGCACAAGTGCTGAAAAAATCAGAAGCCAAAACTGTATTGCAGATTGGTGGAGATATAACGAAAGGGCTTGGGGCTGGCGCAAACCCAGAAGTTGGTAGGCAAGCAGCCTTAGAAGATAGAGATAGAATTCAAGAGATCTTGTCTGGTGCAGATATGGTATTTATCACTGCAGGAATGGGTGGCGGAACAGGTACTGGTGCCGCTCCAGTTGTAGCAGAAATTGCACGTGAGATGAAGATCTTAACCGTAGGCGTTGTGACAAAACCATTTGGCTTTGAAGGCAAAAGAATGGCAATTGCACAACAAGGAATTGACGAGCTTGCATTGCACGTAGATTCACTTATTACTATACCAAACCAGAAGTTACTGACGGTATTGGGTAAGTCTGCAACACTGAAAGATGCATTTAAAGCGGCGGATAATGTTCTGCTTGGTGCTGTCCAAGGTATAGCAGAGCTAATCACCCGTGAAGGTATGATCAACGTCGATTTCGCTGATGTAAGAACAGTAATGTCAGAGCAAGGTATGGCGATGATGGGTACTGGAGTCGCAACAGGTGAGAATAGAGCCGTTGAAGCTGCTAATGAAGCAGTATCGAGCCCTCTCCTTGAAGATATTAACTTGCAAGGAGCAAGTGGTGTTCTAGTAAACGTTACTGCTGGTTTTGACTTGACTATTGGCGAGTTTGAAGAGATTGGTGATGTAGTAAGAGATTTTGCTTCAGAAGATGCAACCATCGTTATTGGAACAGTAATTGATCCTGAACTAAGTGAAGAAATTCGTGTCACAGTAGTAGCGACAGGATTAGGTAATACCCTTAAGCAAGCAATGGTCAAGCCTAAGTTGGTGCCAAAACCATCGGCAACAACAGGTAAGATCGATTATAGCGAGATGGATACCCCAACGGTTATTCGTCAAGAGCAGCGCAAGAAAGTGGCAAATGGAGGTTTTGCGACCTCAGGTCCAGGTGATTCAGATATGGAATACCTAGATATCCCAGCATTTTTGCGACGTCAGGCAGATTAGTAAGTCTATTATATTAAAAAAGATAGGCTAACTGCATTGATAATACTGCGCTTTGTGACTATATTTTATTGTAGCTGCAGTGCAGCATAAGGTGTTGGTGAATTTGCATATCGCTGCATAAGGTATTAAACTGGCGCACTTTATTGTCTTTATATAGACATGGATGCAGACCCGAACGCTAGGAATAGAGCCAAATGATTTGTCAAAGAACATTGAAGAATGTAATAAGAGCCACAGGTGTTGGTCTTCACTCAGGTGAAAAGGTGTATTTAACCTTAAGGCCAGCGGCTGCAAATACAGGGATAGTATTTAGAAGAACTGACCTTGAAGAGCCTGTAGAGATTAGAGCTTGCATGGACAATGTTAGTGATACAAATCTATCGACCACTTTGGAAGAGAATGGCGCAAGTGTATCCACTGTAGAACATCTCCTTTCTGCAATGGCAGGTCTTGGAATCGATAATGCATATATAGATATAAGTGCACCAGAAGTTCCTATTATGGATGGTAGTGCTAGCCCATTTGTATTTTTGATACAGTCGGCTGGCGTACAAGAGCAAAATGTACTTAAACGATTCTTCCGTATTAAAAAAGAGGTTACCGTTAAAGATGGTGACAAATGGGCTAAGTTTGAACCATTTGATGGGTTTAAAGTTGGCTTCAATATAGAATTTGATCATCCTGTGTTTCACGATCGCCCTGCAACAGCGGTTGTTGATTTTTCTACCACCTCATTTGTAAAAGAAGTTAGTCGTGCGCGTACATTTGGTTTTATGCGTGATTTTGAATATCTGCGTGAAAAAAACCTTGCATTAGGTGCTAGTCTTGATAATGCTGTAGGTGTTGGCGATTATCGAGTGCTTAACGAAGATGGGCTCAGGTATGATGATGAATTTGTAAAGCATAAAATTCTTGATGCAATCGGAGACCTTTATCTCCTGGGTTGTAGTCTGATTGGATCGTTTACTGGGCATAAGTCTGGCCATGAACTTAATAACAGATTGTTACGCGAGATGGTTAAAGATAAAGAAGCATGGGAAGAGGTAACTTTTTCAAATACAGAAGGAGCCCCTATCCTTTATTCAAAGGGGATACCAGCAGTATCAGTAGCCGCCTAAATTCTTGTCTATTTGTCCAATATCTTTGTTGCGGCTCATTAAAAAATGAGTCGCCTACTATTCGTAGGCTCAACATCTTTTTAACAATCCGCGCCTCGATCTTGAAAAAATATCCTGCTAATTACTCGTATTATTTTTTAAGTAGCTATCGCTATATTAAATGCTTTAATAGTAAGTATCTTTATGGGTTAACAGTTGCTCATTGAAGCTTGGAAAATCCTCTGAGAATTAATATAAATCCAAAAAACATTGTTTAAAGACTTAAATCAACACTATTCCGATGTGAATAACAAGGGATTTGACTAGTAAACAAAATAATAAGTAGTGCTTTATTCTCACCTTACCCGGCTCTTGTGAATTTTGCTTTTATCTTCGGTTGATATAGTTAAAATAACAAAGATTTACGACTTCGATTTTTTTTCGGTTATTGCAGCTAGGCGCTCAAGTGAATCGCTTAGTCCTTCATGCTTAATAGCAGATGCTAATTGTCTAATTGATTTTATATTTGAACTATCCATATGAAAAGGTTGAGGTTTAGGTTTCTTGCGTTTGCCCCTGACTGGCATAATCTTAAATTTAATTGAGCTGAGGCTGTATTTATATTCACTGTTGATATATCTTAGCAGGTCGCTGGAGTGGAAGCGCAGTCTGGTGGCCCAAACTGCAGAGTCAGCAAACAGGATTATAGAGCTACCGCGAATTGACCCAAATTCGCAGTGTTCAGCAAAATCAGCAGGAAGGTAGGATTGAATTTTTTTAGTTATATTTCCATGCCTTTCAGCTGCTCTAATCAGCTTTTTAGTTGAAGAAACTCTCTCCTGTAAAAGTGAAAGTGGACTGCTAAAATTGTGTTTATGCATAAATGGCCATTTTTCCAGATAAAAGGTCGTGTTATGTGACCTAATTGTGATTTTGAATAAAGATACAACAAAAAATATATACTACTATCAAGATATGGAAATTATACTACTAACAGGGCGAGCTGGTAAGTTTCGCAAACTTCAATTTGGACTTGGTATTCAACTAGGTGCACTTTTACTATTTGTAATAACGCTCTCTGGAGCAGGCTACTTCTTTGGTGTAAATGGTGCTGACGCTGGAGCAATACCTGATAGTAATACTGTTGCTCATACAAAAAAAGAGATTGATGAATTAAAATTGGTTCTGGTTGATCTGCAACAACAAAGAGATCAACTTGCGATGGCGAATATCGGTGTGCAAGCAGATGCAGAACTTTTAACCCAAAAAGTTGGTGAGATGAATGCACAGATTATCAGGTTGAACGCCTTTGGTGATCGTCTTGCTAATTTGGCTAAAATTGATAAAGAAGAGTTTGCATTTAATGCTGACCCTGCGCAGGGTGGCATACTTCAAGAATTAAAATTACCGCAGGGAAATATACAGCAAGCGCAGGATTTTTCTGCTTCTGTTGATGCTCTGCAGTTAAAGTTAAATGGTAAGCAAGAGCAGTTGGATTATTTAGAGAGATTCTTTTTACGTGAGAAAGTAGATAAGAAGACCGCTCTTTCTGTGCGTCCAATTAAAAAAGGGTGGATTTCATCTTTTTTTGGTAAGCGAAAGGATCCGTTTACTGGAAAGCAGGCATACCACAGTGGCATTGATATGGCTGGCAAGCGTGGTTCAGCCATCATAGCAGCAGCAGATGGAATCGTTACCTGGTCTGGAAAACGTTGGGCTTATGGCCAAATGGTAGAGATTGATCACGGCAAAGGGATTATCACAAGGTATGGCCACAATGAAGCATTGACTGTTAAGGTTGGTGAGCACGTTAAAAGAGGTGAGCTGATCGCTAAAATGGGAAGTTCAGGTCGCTCAACTGGACCGCATCTTCACTTTGAAGTGAGGAAGAATGGTAAAGCTGTAAACCCCCTAAAATATATCCGTTAAATTTTCTAATTTTTAATTCAAAACCTTGAACTGCACTGGTTAAGTCCCCATGGTTAGTTTAGTGCGCGTTGCGTATGGTATTTGGGTGTCCAATCGTTGTCCAATGATGTATATTGTTATCTAAAATAAATCATGGAAATCAGGACGTGTGGTATTAATTGCTGCAGGTATTTATAAAAAAAGGATTGAGTAGGTATATTGTAAGATTCTTTAACTGATATTCATCGTAAAACGTATATGTAGATGCTTTCTTGTTAAAAAAGTTGCGCATAAATAGAATTAACGAAACAACAGGTTATCAAGTCAATGTTTAAGAATGTATTGAGCAAGGTTTTTGGCAGTAGAAATGACAGGGTTATAAAAAAATTAAGAAAGATAATCCAAGAATCTAACGCCTTAGAGCAAGAGATAGAACGTTTAACGGATGAAGAGCTAAAGGCTAAGACCTCAGAATTCAAAGAAAGGCTTGAGAACGGTGCTGTCCTTGAAGATTTGATCTCAGAAGTATTTGCTGTTGTAAGGGAAGCTGGCAAACGCATTATGGAGATGCGTCACTTTGATGTGCAGCTAATCGGTGGCATGGTGCTAAATAGCGGTAAGATTGCTGAGATGAGAACAGGTGAAGGTAAAACCTTAGTGGCTACCTTGGCCGCATATCTAAATGCATTGACTGGCAAAGGGGTTCACGTCGTAACAGTGAATGATTATCTTGCTAAGCGTGATGCCGCATGGATGGGCAAGCTTTATGGGTTTTTAGGTATGACCACTGGTGTGGTTGTGGCTGAAATGAGTCATGACGAGAAAAAAGCAGCTTACGCAGCTGATATCACTTATGGAACCAATAATGAATTTGGCTTTGATTATCTGCGTGACAATATGGCGTTCAGTGCAGAGGATCGAG
The DNA here is from genome assembly GCA_033852155.1 of Gammaproteobacteria bacterium. Classification (GTDB taxonomy): domain Bacteria; phylum Pseudomonadota; class Gammaproteobacteria; order QZLD01; family QZLD01; genus QZLE01. Next base: position 586,167 of record JAWSVA010000003.1, read on the forward strand.
TACAGCGTAAGCTTAACTTTGCGATAATAGATGAGGTTGACTCCATCCTTATCGATGAGGCGCGTACCCCATTGATCATATCTGGTCCAGCAGATGATAGCAGCGAAGTATACCGTAAGATTAACAAAGTTATCCCAAAGCTTATCAGACAGCCTGATGAAGAGGGTGATGGTGATTACTGGATTGACGAGAAACAAAAACAAGTTTATTTGAGTGAAATTGGGCATGAGCATGTCGAAGATCTATTAACAGGGATTGGTCTTCTAGAAGATGGCGATAGCCTCTATAGTTCTGGCAATATAATGTTGATGCACCATATCAATGCTGCTTTGAGAGCCCACGTGCTATTTCAAAAAGAGGTCGATTATCTGGTTGTTAATGGTGAAGTGGTTATCGTTGATGAATTCACCGGAAGAACCATGCCTGGCAGACGTTGGTCTGATGGCCTGCATCAGGCGGTAGAGGCAAAAGAGGGGGTGACAATTCAGAATGAATCACAAACTTATGCGTCCATCACTTTCCAGAACTATTTCCGTTTGTATGAAAAGTTATCAGGCATGACAGGTACTGCAGATACCGAAGCATTTGAATTTCAGCAGATCTATGGGCTTGAAGTGCTAGTAATACCAACTCATAAGCTAATGGTAAGGGATGATCGTACCGATTTGGTTTATCTGACTGCGGAAGAGAAATATGAAGCAGTAATTGAAGATATTCGTGCAAATCAGAAGCTTAAACGTCCGATTCTAGTTGGTACTACTTCAGTAGATGCATCCGAGATGCTTTCGGCAGTGTTGACTAAAAGCGATGTCGAACATGAAGTTCTAAATGCGAAACAGCATGAACGAGAGGCGACTATTGTTGCAATGGCAGGTAAGCCTGGTGCAGTAACAATTGCTACCAATATGGCTGGTCGTGGTACTGATATCGTACTTGGCGGAAACTTAGAAGTGGCAATTGCCGATTTAGGTGAAGATGCCAGTGAAGAAGAGATTGAGAAGGTTAAGGCAGATTGGAAAGTCACTCATGAGGAAGTTTTAGCCGCTGGCGGCTTGCATATCATTGGTACTGAGAGACATGAATCTCGCCGTATTGATAATCAGTTGCGTGGTCGTGCTGGACGTCAGGGTGATGCAGGTTCTTCCCGTTTCTATCTTTCTATGGAAGATTCATTGCTACGTATTTTTGCTTCCGATAAAGTCTCTGGAATGATGAAGAGGCTTGGGATGGAGCGTGGCGAAGCTATTGAGCATCCATGGGTTAATAAAGCTATTGAAAATGCGCAACGTAAGGTTGAAGGGCATAACTTTGATATAAGAAAACATCTGCTTGAATATGATAATGTAGCTAATGACCAGCGTCGCGTGATTTATGAGCAACGTAATGATCTTATGGATTTGGATGATGTGTCTGATACAGTCGTGTCAATTCGTGAAGATGTGGTTGCTAAGGTATTCTCTGAATCTGTTCCACCTGGGAGTATTGATGAGCAGTGGGATATTGCTGGTCTTGAAAAAGCGATTGAAGATGATTTCGGTATAAAGCTACTGATTCAACAATGGCTAGATGAAGATAAGAAGTTGCATGCAGAGACATTAGAGAAAAAAATTGTTGATGCAATTCTTGATGCTTATGCCGCAAAAGAGGCGCATGTAGGCTCAAATATTATGCGCCTAGCAGAGAAACAGATAATGCTTTCAGAATTAGATCGTCTGTGGAAAGAACATTTGGCAGCAACGGATCATCTGCGTCAAGGGATTAACTTGCGTAGTTATGCGCAAAAAGATCCAAAGCAGGAGTATAAAAAAGAAGCATTCAATATGTTTCTTGAATTGCTGGAAAGATATAAACAGAGTGTGACGCAGATACTTAGCCGTGTGCATATCCAAACTCAGGAAGAGGTTGAGGAGATGGAAAGGCAGAAGCGTGAACAAGCAATGCAACAGGAAATGGAATTTAAGCACGCTCAAACAAATCAAGAGAAAGAAGAAAGCAAAGATAGAAAGCCGGCGAAGCAACCATTTGTTAGATCACAAAAAAAGGTTGGTCGAAATGATCCATGCCCATGCGGTTCAGGTAAAAAGTTTAAGCAGTGTCATGGAAAGATATCACTCTGATATTTGTAGTGGCATAGCTGGCATCTAATTGCTAAGTCATTGGAACCGTTCGTGCTTGAGTCTAGGTGCGAGCGGTTTTTAGATTATGGCTTATGATAGTATTTGGATGAGCGCATAAATGGACGCTGTTTTATGTCCTTATAAAGATAAGTTGTTGTTTTATTAAACAGGTATTATTAGCTCTAAACTTAGAGATATCCTCAGTGTTTTCAATAAAGATAAAAGGTATTTTTTATGGCAGTAAATATCAGCAAATTACCACAAATGCACCCAGTAAAAGGTTTTAAACTTGGAACAACCAAGGCTGGAATTCGCTATGAAGATCGTAAAGATTTGGTGTTGATGGAAATTGCCTCAGGTTCTGCTGTTGCAGCCGCATTCACCAAAAATGCATTTTGTGCAGCACCAGTTGTTGTGGCAAAAAAACACTTGGCAGATGTAGAGCCTAGATATCTTTTGGTTAATACCGGAAGTGCGAATGCAGGAACTGGAGAGCAGGGGCTAAAAGATGCGAAAAGTTGTTGTGAGTTGGTTGCTGAAATTACCGGAGTAAATCGCAAACAAGTGTTGCCGTTCTCAACCGGAGTTATCGGGGAGCTACTCCCTATAGACAAGTTTAAGCTTGGTCTTCCTGGAGCCGTAGCCGCATTATCAGAATCTGGCTGGGATGAAGCCGCATTCGGGATAATGACCACAGATACTGTGCCTAAAGGTGCTTCAGAAGTTATAAGTATTGGCGGTAAAGATGTGGTTATAACAGGCATCTCTAAAGGTTCAGGTATGATCAGACCAAATATGGCAACCATGCTTGGATATATTGCTACCGATGCGAATATTGAGTCACCATTATTACAGCAGGTGCTCTTAGCTGCAGTAAAAAAGACATTTAATCGTGTCACTGTAGATGGTGATACATCAACCAATGACGCTGTAGTTCTGGTTGCTACTGGAAAGAGCGATGCAGCTCAGATTACAGAAGATAGTGAAGATATTGATCTCTTTGTTCAGGCTGTCGAGAGAGTATGCAAAACTCTGGCTCAAGCTATTGTGCGTGATGGTGAAGGGGCAACAAAGTTTATTAGCATTGAGATACAAAATTGTATCTCTGAAGCAGAAGCAGAACAGGTGGCGTATACTATTGCTCACTCACCATTAGTAAAAACGGCTCTTTTTGCCAGTGATCCAAATTGGGGTAGAATTTTAGCGGCAGTGGGAAGATCCGGTGTAGAAGATCTTGATATTGATAAAGTGTCTTTATTTATTGGTGATACTTGTTTGATTAAAAGTGGTAATCCAGATCCAGCCTATACTGAAGCAGATGGCCAGAAAGAGATGAGTAAGGATGAAATTACTATTAAGGTAGATCTACAGCGTGGTGCAGAGTCTTGTACGGTTTGGACGTGTGATTTTTCCTATGACTACGTAAAGATCAATGCTGAATACCGCTCTTGATTCGAGCTTATTTTCCCAATATCTGTGTTACAGCTGATTATTTTTTCAATCACATATAAAATATATGCTCAATTAAAAATAACCAACTGTGCCTTGATCTTGAAAAAATATTTCTCGAATCAGTTAGTCTGTCGCATTTATGCACTCATGACGCTTTAAGACAGTTACTTAATTAGCTGTTTTTCATGGTTTCTAGTCAACACTCCGCAAATTAGGTTTTATTAGAAACACAAAACTTCATATGACAAATAATAACAAACCTAAAATTCATGTGGTTGCAGCGGTAATCAGAAATGGTTTCGGCAAGATCCTGTTGGCACAGCGTCTAATGAAGAGCTCTCATCTTCCCGGTTACTGGGAGTTTCCTGGCGGTAAGGTTGAGGATGGAGAGTCTGCTGAGCAGGCGCTGGTGCGTGAGTTGCAGGAGGAGATCTCGATCACTGCAACAAAAATAACCCCACTGATTAAGGTCCCATTCTCATACCCAGAAAAAGATGTCGTTTTGGATGTGTGGGAGGTGGATCAATATATGGGTGAAGTTAAACCACTTGAGGGGCAGGAGATATCTTGGGTGACTTTGGATTGTATGCGTGAGTTTCAGCTCCCTCCAGCTGATTTGCCAGTTGTAACTGCGCTTAAGCTTCCAGATAAATATTTAATAACCCCTGAACCAGCTGGCAATAGTGAGAAGCAGTTTCTGCATCAGCTAGAGCTATCTTTGCAAGAAGGGGTTCAGTTGGTTCAGTTACGTTCAAAAAAACTCAATACCGAAGAGTTGTGTGCTTATGCAGAGAAGTCAAAGCAGGTGTGTCATAAATACGGCGCCAAGATTTTAATTAATAGTGACATTAAGGTTTATAGAAAGTGTGGTTTGGATGGTATTCATTTGAATAGTGAGCAACTTGCGCTCTCAGTTAAGAGGGAAAATTCTAGTGATTTAATTGCAGCATCTTGTCACTCTTGGGATGATCTGAAAATGGCTGAGGATGCTGGAGTGGATTTTGCCATGTTGAGTCCAGTTAAGCAGACAGCAACTCACCCAGGTGCAAAGCCAATTGGTTGGGATGTTTTTTCTCAAACGGTCATGCAGTGTGTGCTCCCTGTGTTTGCTCTTGGTGGATTAGAAAGCAAAGACATTGCCGAGTCTAAAAGGAATGGTGCGCAAGGTGTAGCAGCGATCCGTGGGCTGTGGATTTCAGCAAAGTAACTTGCACAAATTAAATAGAAGTAAATTTGACACAATACTTTTGCTCTCATAGTATGCTTCCACCTTTTTAATAAACAGAAAAACTAATAGACGGAAAATCAGTTGGATATAGATCAAATACAGCAGGTAGTTGAGCAAGAGATGCAGGCGGTAGATGTGGCTATTGAGACTAACCTACAATCTGATATTGAACTGATTAACGAGATTGGTGGTTATATTGTTGATGGTGGCGGAAAACGTTTACGACCAATGCTGCTTATCCTCGCTGCTAAGAGCTGTGGTGATATAAATGCCAACCACATAAGTGCAGCTGCAATAATCGAGTTTATCCATACTGCGACCCTATTACATGATGATGTGATTGATATGTCGGCTCTGCGTCGTGGACGTGATACTGCAAACACTATTTGGGGAGATCATGCTGCTGTATTGGTTGGCGATTTTCTTTATTCGCGTGCATTCCAGATGATGGTGAAAATTGGGGATATGCGTGTGATGCAGATTTTGGCTGATGCCACAAACACCATTGCAGAGGGTGAGGTGTTACAGTTAATGAACTGCAAGACTATAGATGTCAGTATTGATAGTTGTTTTGAGGTGATTAAAAGGAAAACCGCAAAATTATTTCAGGCTGCTGGTGAGCTTGGCGCGCTACTTGGAAATGCTACTAAGATAAAACAGCAGGCTATGGCTGGTTATGGGATGCACTTAGGCATTGCTTTTCAGCTTATAGATGATGTGCTCGATTACTCGGCAAGCGAGGATGATCTCGGGAAAAGGATTGGGGATGACATTGCTGAGGGTAAGGTTACTCTGCCATTGGTATATGCACTAGAAGAGTGCGCTCCTGAGAATAAATTGATTATTACGCAGGCAATTGAAGGTGGATCTGACAGTGCTGATATTGCTGCTGTAGCTAAAATAGTTAAAGGATCTGGTGCTATAGTAAGAACAAAAACAATGGCTCAAGAGCAGATCAAATTAGCAAAAAAATCACTAGAGATTATTGAAGTTAGCGAGGCAAAGAGAGTTCTTGATTTGGTCGCTGATTTTGCTTTAGCAAGAAGCAAATAACCGCCAATATTTCTGTACTCCCCCAATAAAAACTACTTTCTCATTTAAAATTAGCAACCAGTTCAAATTTTACTGCAATAGTAAGGAAAGTAGCTGGAAATATACAGCTCAATGACCTTTAATTAAATAGAATTATTATCCTTTTAGTGGGTGAGTAACTAATTTGTATATGGTGTGAATTTATAGATGGAAATATTTTAAAAGTGACAGTTAATCAGCTCGTATTGGTTATGTTAGGTGAAGCAGTATTTTTACTACTGCTGTGGCTAATATATTCTGTAATTCGCATTAGAAAGCTTAAAAAAAGTAAGGGCAGCAAAGTAGTAGTAAAAGAGGCCCCTCAAGAACCTAAAGAAGAGATTGAAATTCCTACCTATTTGACTTTTCTTAGCCAGGCTATGTTAGCGACTGAGCTTAGGATGGAAGAAAGTAGTGGAGATATCGATTCTGCTGCTGATAGTTTCGATTTAGGCGGTGATTATAGTGATCCGTTAGAATTGCGCATGGCATTTATTCGCTCAGAGATAAGTGCAATAGAGGCTTCAGGGGAAGATGGAAGCGCATATTGGAAAAGTCAGGAGCAAAGCCTAAAAGATATTCTTGAAAGTATCTCTTCAACTTCTAAAGAAGAGACTTCTGAAGCGCCGCTAGACGATGATGCGACTCAGGTTGTTGATAATGCTGAAGTTGATGTTATAAGAACTGAATTAAATATTTTAAAGCAACAGGCGCAAAGTCTTGAGCAATATAAAACGTTGTTTTATGGATTAGCAGGAAAGTTAAAGGATGCAACAGAAACTGCAAGACCGCTAACAGAGCAATTGGAATCAGTTAAGGCTCAATTAGAAGATAGCGCAGCTATTGATGTTTTAGCATCCAGTTATGAAAATGAATACAATTCGCTCCAAAAAATACTGAATGATATTGGTGATGGTGAATTGGATGAAGTTACCCTTGAAAAGCTGAAGAAGATGCTTGAGATGCGAACTAAGAGGCCAAAAGAGAAGGTCGTTTATGTCGATAAAGCAGAACATAAGGTAAGAAAAGAGGTTGATAAGCTAAAGAGTGTGTCTGATCAGCAAAGGAACATTATATCTGAGCTGCAGGGTATGCTAGAGATGAGTGAAGATGAGGGGATGAAAGGGGAATTCCTGACTCGGATAAATGCAATGGAAGCAGCTCTATCAGAATCCAAGATGTGCATAGAGGTCCTTGAAAATGAGAATCAAAGTAGACAAGAGCAGTTAGAAGACCTGTTGATAACCCTGGACGATTTAACCGCAAGAGCTGAAGGGGCAGAAGAAGAGGATGTTGATGAAGCTGCCGCAGATGATGTAGAGATAGATCCTGATGATCTTCTTGCCGAGGTGCAACAACAAACACAAATAGCCACTGCTGCAACTGATAATGATGTAGTTGAGCTTGAGCGAGAAAAGTTAGCCCTAAAGAGAAAACTTGCTGCTACAGAGGGGGAGCAACAGGAGCTAACCAAGGAACTTGAGGAAAAGCAAAATAAAGTAAATGAGCTAGAAAATGTAATTTCGCGTTTCTCCCGTGAGTCGGGTGATGTGATGAATGCAGTGGTTACCCTTGAAGATGAAAATAATCGCTTAATCGATGAGGTTAAGAAGATCAAGCATGAAAAAGAGGAGCTTGAAGGTCGATTAAATGAAGAGCAGCCTGGTGAAAAAGAGGTTGCAGAGGAAGGTGTAAGTGATGATGATATTGATGCGCTACTAGCCAGTGCAAACGATATTTTGGGTGGCGTAGCTGATTCAGCTACCGATGAATCCAGTGAAGAAAATGCAGGGATGGGAGAAAAAGAGTTTGAGCAGGTTTCGCAGCAGATTGATAACGATATCGGTATAGAGCTTGCAGAGCTTGAAGAGCAGAACCAAGGATTAAATGAAGAGTTGCTTAAATCCAAAGGTGAGTTAGACACCAAGCAAGAAGAGCTAGAAAAGGCATTGGAAGAGTTTGCACAAAAAGAACAGGAGCAATCAAGCCTGAGTAAGTTATTGGATGAAAAGGATGGGGTTCTTAAGCAAAAGCAGCAAGAATTAAAGCTTGCCCAGCAAGAGTTGCAGCAGCTTAAAGAGGAAGTTCAGGATAAAGATGTACAATATGAAAGGCTTAAGAAAGAGTTTTCCGAAATGGAGCAGAATCTCGATGATTAAATGTAGGATATATCCTACACAAACTGTATCTAAATCCTTATTGTTGAATTTCATCCATATGTAATAATGCACACTTGATTTGCACAGGAGTGCTTTCATAAGGAATAAGCCCTTAAGGATGAGGGAAATAGGCCAGGAGGCCGGGTCAGGAAGACCATGAAAAGGAAGTCAAACATAAAACCTCAGTTTATCTGGGGTTTTTGTTTTTCTGCAGTATGTAAATTATTAAGATTATAATTTAAGTAAAATATTCGTATCGATGTCTCATTTTTGATAACTCCCCTTGCTAAGTTTGCATAACAGACCTATATCTTTGATAGAAGGTTTTGAAATAGTTTTTGTTTAAAAATGTAAAAGGAGAGATTGATGGCAAAGGTAGTTAATCCAGAAGTGGGAAACTGGTATCGAAATGATACAGATCAAACTTTTGAGGTGGTAGCCTTTGACTCAGAAGAAGATTCTATTGAAATTCAGTATTATGATGGTGCTGTTGAAGAGGTAGATCGTGATTCTTGGTTAGAGATGGGAGTTAAGACTGCACAGCCTCCTGAGGATTGGAATGGTAGTTATGACCTGCAAAAAGAAGATTATGGGGTCGATTTGGAGCGCAACCCCGGGGATGAAAACTGGCAAAACAGCATAGATAAAATGGAGTGAGGAAAGTAGGCTATATTATCTCAGGTTTTGGGGGCCGGTTTAGAAGATCATTAACCGCCTCTTTTGCTGATTTATGCTCATAAATGACTTTATATACTTGATCGCAAATGGGCAGCTCAATTTTATGCTCTTGGCTTAATGAGTAAACTTCTTGTGCAGTACGTAACCCTTCGATCGCTTGTCCAATTTCAGATGTGATCTCAGCGATTGATTTTCCATTGCCTAGACCTATACCAAAGCGCCTGTTACGCGATTGGTTGTCGGTGCAGGTTAAAACTAGATCTCCAACACCAGATAACCCCATAAATGTTTCAGGTTTACCTCCGAGCGCAAGCCCGAGTTTAGTCATTTCATGTAGCCCGCGAGTTATTAGCCCCGCTCTGGCATTTGCTCCATAGCCTAAGCCGTCGGATATGCCCGCTGCTACAGCAAGAACATTTTTTATTGAACCACCAATTTCAACCCCTATTATGTCATCGCTGGTATATGGGCGAAAAACATTAGAGTGTAAAGATGATGCTATTGTTTTGGCAAAATTTATATCAGTTGAAGCTACTGTTACAGCTGTTGGAAGCCCTGCAGCTACTTCTTTGGCAAAGTTTGGGCCTGAAATGATAGCAGGGGTAATGTCTTTACCAAGAACATCTGCAACTGTTTGGTGTAAAAGTCCACCAGAAGCAGAGTCAAGCCCCTTGGTTGCCCAGCATATGGTCTTCTTAGTGCGGAAAGCATCTTTATAGTTTTCTAATGTTGATTGAAATGCACTGCTTGGGATCACTAACAGAATTTGGTCGCAATTACATATAACTTGCTCAGCTGAATGAATTGCAACTAGATTGTCTGGAAATTTAATTCCTGGTAAGTATTTGCCGTTTTCTTTATTTGCATTTATATCATTCAGGAGTGAAGTGTCAATGTCCCATAATGAAACGTTGTGATTGTTTCTTGCAAGGAGAAGGCCTAGAGCACTGCCCCAAGATCCCGCTCCTAAAATACCAAAAGATGGTTTAGACATAATATTTCTCTAGTGCTTAACTTTGCCCTGCTCATTCTTTTCAGTTTGTTGCTGAATGTGCTGGGCATATAGGGCGTTAAAGTCAACAGGTTGTAAGTAAAATGGAGGAAAGCCGCCTTTTTGAATTAAATCTGCAACGGCCTCTCTAGCAAATGGGAATATAACGCTTGGGCAATAGCTTCCAAGAACGCCATCTATTGCCTCGCCTGCAAAACCATCAAGGGTAAATATGCCAGCTTGTTTTACTTCAGCAAGGTATGCTGTTTTTTCGGCAACCTTAACTGTTACAGTTACGGTTAGCTCAACTTCAAAATTTTTGTCGTCAAGCTTGTTAGCGTTATTTGAAAGCTCAACGTTTACATCTGGCTTCCACTCATCGCGAAATATTGCAGGGGTATTTGGGCTTTCAAAAGATGTGTCTTTTGTATAGACACGCTGCAGCCCAAGCTGAGGGCCTTTTGGTTGTTGTTCTTTTTCTGTCATTAGAGGAACCTTTATGAGATTGAAATGTAGCGCTTATTATTTTTCTAGAGGGTAGCTCTCATTAGTCCATGCATTTAAGCCACCTTTAAGAGAAAGTACACTACTAAAACCGCTTTTAGCTAAGAATTTACAAGGTTTGTTGTTTTGAGACCCTGTTTGGCAATAGACGATTAATTGCTTCTCTTTATATTTATTGAGGTCGTCGATGCGTTTTTCAAGGTCTTGCGCAGGAATATTTATTGCCCCGGTGATATGACCGTTGGCAAAATCGTTATTTGAACGGGTGTCGATAAAGATGGCCGCATCTTGATTAAAGCTGTGAATGGCCGCAGAGATGCTAATGCTTTTTGTACCACTGATAGATCTAGTTATCTCAGATGTTATCAATAGGACGGCAACCACTGCCAATGCTGCAAAATGCAGAGGGTGGTTTGAAATAAATTCAATGTATTGTTGCATGTTAACTCTCTATTACGCTAAATAAAAAAATATGAGGCTGGGAATAATAATATATCCCAGCAACAAGATAAACTTTTAACGCTCAGAGAAGTACAGTTTTTTTTAGTATAAGTACTATTTGTAGTTTATTCGCCGACAAACACGCTCTTAGCCATATTTATTAGGCTAACAGTACGAGAGTCTCCAAGGCGATAGAAAACTTTGTTGGCGTCTTTGCGTGATGTGATGATGTCTTTGTCGCGCAATATAGCTAAATGCTGTGAAATGTTGCTTTGAGAAGTACCGACATGATTAACAATGTCTTGTACACTTTTCTCATTTTCACTTAGGGTGCATAAGATTTTAAGGCGAAGAGGATGAGACATCGCTCTTAGTGATCTAGACGCCTTTTCGATTTCTTCTTCCCCAGATAGTTGTAGCTCATCAAAAATTTTCATTTTTTTGATTCCTTTTTAATATTAGGCCCAAGTTTGTCCCGTTTTGGTTTTTTGAACTAGTCTCAATATACGTTTTTATATTAAAGTTTTATATGGCAAGATCATTAAATGCTAATCTTGTAAATATTAGCGAGCATTATGAATGGAAAAAGAATGTTTGTCTATTTAAAAAACAAAAAAGGAGCTGCAAGTTATAGATTTGCCATGGGTTTATTGTCGGACTATATATTATGTCAGAAGGTATAGGCGAGGTGTGATCGTTATTTGCACACATTTAATTAAATGCTCAGGTATAATAATTTCATGTTTTTTGCAGAAATAGTAGTCGGAGATTTTTGGTTGAATTTAACAGGAGCTATTACAAAGTTTATATGTGTATTAGCTATCTTATTTAGCTGCACACCATTTTCGTTAGCGTTGGCTGATGGTGATGCTAACGATCGAGTTGATCAGTTGCAAAAACTGCGTGGCAATATCAAACAGCTGCAAGAGACACTGCTGCAGGATAAGGGAGAAAAAAATGAACTGGTACAGCAGCTGAGTAAAATCGAGGTGCAAGTTGGTGGTGTTAGTAAAAGAATAAGAAAGCTGAATAAAAAAAATAAGCAGATGGGGAAAAAGTTGTCTCAGCTGCAAGCAGATTACAAGAGGCAATCAGAAAATCTTAGCGGTCAAAAAGATATTCTTTCTAAACAAGTGGTTGCTGCCTATGCAATGGGAAGGCAGGAATATCTTAAATTGTTATTAAATCAACATGATCCCGCTATGGTGGCAAGAACATTTGTTTATTATGATTATTTGAACGAGGCGCGAACAGAGAAAATAGACCAAGTAACGCTACGCCTGCAAAATTTGACGAATCTAAAGCGTAAAATAAATTCTCAGTTAGAATTGATTTCAAATAATAAAAAATCACTGGTGGCAGAGAAGCAATATTTAAATAAAACGCGAAATATTAGGGAAAAACTTCTTTCTGTAATTCAAAAGAGAATAAAAAATCGGGGAAGCAAGCTCAAAGGGATGCAATTAGATGAAAAACAATTGCTAACTTTGGTGCAGGAGCTGCAAAATGCACTGTCAGATATTCCTGCCCAATTATCTGGCGATATAAGAAAACAAAAAGGAAAGATGAAGCTGCCTGTTAAAGGGTACGTGGCAAAACGCTTTGGATCTTCAAAAGGAAGTGGTCAATCAAGGTGGAAAGGGGTTTTTATTAAAGCCAAAGAGGGGAATAGTGTAAGATCTTTTTCTCATGGTAGAGTGGTTTTTTCTGATTGGTTTAAGGGGTTGGGTTTGCTGATGATTGTTGATCACGGTGATGGTTATATGAGTCTTTATGGTCATAACCAGAGCTTGTTTAAAGATGCTGGTGATTGGGTGGACGCAGGGGATGTAATAGCCGCAGTTGGAAATACGGGTGGAAATAGAGATAGTGGTTTATACTTTGAAATACGTGTAAATGGGAAGCCGCAGGATCCAATTGCTTGGTGTAGGCGCTGACTAAGACACGAGTTACAACAAGAATTTTACTTCGGAGTTTATGGATGAGATTTATAGATATAAAGAATGCCGCATTGTTTCTCATATTATTTGTTGGTTTCGCTAATGGGGTGTTTGCCGAAACTGTTTCTGCAGATTCTTCAGCAAGTGTACGGCCTATAGATCAGGGGTTGCCTCTGGAAGATTTGTTAGCGTTATCTCAGTCATTTGCCCAAATTAAGAGCGTATATGTTGAAGATGTTGATGACTCGGCATTATTGCAGGGGGCTATTCGTGGAATGTTGCAGTCACTTGATCCGCATTCGGCTTTTTTAGGTGAAGAAGAGTTGAAAGAGCTTAGAGAGGGGACTAGTGGAGAGTTTGGGGGGTTAGGAATTGAAGTAGGGATGGAAAATGGCTTTGTGAAAGTTATTGCCCCTATCGATGATACTCCAGCTCAAAGAGCAGGAGTTTTGTCTGGTGATTTAATCATTCGTCTAGATGAAAGGCCTGTTAAAGGGCTTTCTTTGCATGAATCGGTGCAAATTATGCGCGGTAAAGTTGGTGAACCCATCGATTTAACAATAATGCGTGAAGGAAATGGGAAGCCATTTAAGCTTACGATAGTACGCGACGTGATCAAGGTTAAGAGTGTTAAAAGTAAGTTAATTGAGGAAAAATTTGGGTATTTGCGCATAACTCAGTTTCAAGCTAGAACTGGTGAGTATTTGAGAAGTGCAGTTAAAAAATTAAATGAAGAGTCAGAGCAAGGAATTAAAGGAGTTATCGTTGATCTGCGAAATAATCCCGGTGGTGTTTTGCAAGCAGCTGTTGATGTGTCAAATGCATTTATTGAAGATGGGTTAATTGTATATACCCAGGGGCGAGAAGAAAAACCTATCATGAGTTTTTCTGCAGACCCAGGTGATGTAGTAGGAGGGGCTCCTGTAGTAGTTCTTATTAATGGCGGATCAGCCTCTGCGTCAGAGATTGTGGCTGGAGCCCTGCAGGACCATGGGCGTGCAGTTATAATGGGTTCCCGCTCATTTGGGAAGGGCTCGGTGCAGACTATAATGCCATTGCCTGGAGGTTTGACTGCGGTTAAGTTAACGACAGCTAGGTATTACACTCCAAACGGAAGATCTATTCAGGCGGAAGGTATTGTTCCTGATGTTGTATTGGATGAGGTAGAGTTATCGAAAAAGGTGTCATCTTCCATTGGTTTAGTGAAGGAAGCTGATTTAGTTGGGCACTTGAAAAATGGTAATGCAAAAAAGAGCTCTGAGAAGAAAGGCTCTGGAGATGTAAGTAACAGCAGTGATTCTGGTGATAAAGCAGATTTAGTCATTAAGGATTACGCCTTAAATGAAGCGATTAACCTGCTTAAAGGGATCTCAATTCTAAGGCAGTCGAAGAAGTAGAAAAATGTTGTTGTTGGTGCGATTTTATTTATTTAGGAAGTTATTATTTAGACAGCTCTGCGCGAAAATTTTTTCTATCGCAGTTATGTTGTTTATCGCTTCGAACGCTTATTCGCAAACCCCTATGGTCAGTATAATTATTGATGATATGGGGGAAGACTTATTTGCTGCTATGCAAATAATTGACCTGCCTGGCCCTGTGGTTTCGGCAATTATTCCACACACTTCTCATAGTATCGAGGTAGCTGAGCTTGCAAATCAAGTCGGCAAAGAGGTTATGCTGCATCAGCCTATGCAATCAATAGCTAATTTGCGCTTGGGGCAGGGTGGGATAGTTCTTGATATGACTCAGCAGCAGCTGCAAAAAACCATTACTGATAACTTAGAAAACATCCCTCATGTTATAGGGATTAACAATCATATGGGTAGTCTGATAACTCAACATCCAGGGCATATGCATTGGGTTATGGATTATATGAAAACCAGGGGAGACCTGTTTTTTATCGATAGCAGAACAACTACAGCAACGGTGGCGCAGCAGCTAGCATCAGAGGTTGGAGTTTCTAATACTAGGCGTGATGTATTTTTAGATCATGAGGTGACAAAAGAAGCAATCATGCGTCAGGTGCAAAGGCTGGTTGGTTTGGCAAGAAAGCATGGGAGTGCAGTTGCAATAGGTCACCCATTCCCAGAAACGATTGCGGTTTTACAAAATGAGATCCCAAAATTTGCTGAATATGGAGTTGAGTTGGTTCCGATTACTAAAGTAATTGCTCTGCAGCAGGGGCTAAAACATGCTGCGCAGCAGGTAAAGTTTGCTAAAAAGTAATCTGGTAGCGTGCTATTGTTTAATTAAGAATATTTTCGACCTGCTTCCATTTTATGTGGTCTTTTCTTGATGGAATAAATACCTTCAGAAGTTATGCCTGTTTTGTATATAAACTTAAATTGACCTTAGAAAATTTAGAGTATGCTGTTGCACTTGGCTGCGCCATTTTTCTGCTGCGAAGGTGTGGTTGGCATCTTTTATTGTAGTTATTGGGATGTGTTTATCTGCTATTAGTTTTTGCCAGTCTTTGCTGCTTGTTGCGGTAGTAAACTCCTGCGCGGTTAGATCTTTCTCACTGAGAATTATGGATATGGCGCCATTAAACTCGGTTAGCTCCTTATGCATAACCCTTTGGAGAGACTTTGGTTCAGGGCTTTGGGGTTTGTTGCCCTGTGAACCCGGATCTTGAGACTGTTTACTACTACTCTGTTTCATTGCTATGAGGTTTTGCAGAAAAGATGTTACTGCTGCAAATAACTTTACCTTGCCGGTGAAAACACGTTTCCAAAAATCAAATGATAGAACCTTTTTTTTGTAATGGTTTTTTACTAATGCTTTTGCGGCCAATTGTTCATCTTTGACCCATGGGTTTAGTAGGAACAATCCTTTAACTCTTTCATCGCTATTGCTGTACTGTGCTGCCGCAGTTGCAGCATCACATAGTCCCCACAGCACTATTTTATCAATATGGGGTGAGTTTTTTATGATAGTGTCAATAGCGCAGCGGATGTCGTCAGAGATGTTTAAAAATGATTCGAACTTGCCACTGCTATCACCCATCCCAGCACAATCGAAACGGATGCTACTGAATCCATTGTCAGCAAGATAACGACTTAGCTTGATAAATTGTCTGTGACTTCCAATTCGGTATTGTGGCCCACCTACAACAATCACTACTCCTGTTTTAGTTTGATCTATTTCAGATGTGCTTCCTGGTTGGTGAATAATTCCAAATAGCTGCTCTTCACCATTATTAAAAGTTACTGGAATTTCGCGACTCATGAGCTGCTTCCTGAAGTCAGAATCTCAATGCTTTTTTCGATTACTGAGTCGCAATAAACGATCTCTTGGCAGGCCCAGAATTGTGAACCTTGGCATATGTGATGGCTTGCGTTTAGATTTGTATATGAGCTAACAGTTTGGGCCATTGGGGTTGATGGCGTTGCGCCTGGGTTTATCTCAAGCAGGTGAAGTTGTGTATCTGTGGGGATATCTCTGTTTAGGCAGTTAAGTTTATTGATACCTTGAAAAAGTTCTTTTGTAATTGAGTATCCTGCTATCTCTTGGATATTGCCTTTTTCCAGTTCAGCGATGATCTCTGTTGTTGATGTTGATGCAGAGCTTGTTGCAATTGATCCAGCTAGCTTAATGCGGATAAATTGTTTTATAAATTGCTCCCCTTTTAACACCGGTTGCCAGATTAATATTTTGTCAGCTGGTTGCTTAGAGGTGGCTAAGAAATCTAGTGCAATAGTTGCACCAAGGCGTAGCCCGCCAATTGATATATTGGCAGTTTGCCGCTGCATATGTTGTATGGTTTTGTTTATATCTTGATGCCAGATTCGAAGGTTTGCTTGGTCGATATCACCTTCGCTATCACCACATCCAAATAGATCGAGTATCGTAGTTTGAATGCCATTTTGAGCTAAGGTACGCCCAAGGGCAGATAACATATGACGTGATTTATTTGCTTCTTCGGCAAATGGAGGGATAAATAACAGGCTGGGGCGCTGGTTATTATCTGTAGCCTGGTTGCTGTGGCTATTGTGTTTACGGTGTTTGTTGCTATAAGTGACGGTGAATATCTGGCCCTGAGACCCGGGTAAAAATTCTGGTGTTACGCAGATATTCACTAGCTCACTTTGCGCTCAATGAAGGCAGCAAGGTTTCCGACGGTTTCAAACGCGTCTGCGCTAATCTCGTCATCTTCAACGGTGATATCGTATTTTTCTTCGATACCAGTAATCAAGCTTACCACTGCCATTGAATCAAGCTCTGGTATGTACCCTAGCAAAGGAGTATCTGCGGTATAGCTATTAACTTGGTCATGAATATGTAGGATTTCGGCTAAAAGCTGTTTAACTTCTTCTAAGTACATGGTTGCCCTGTTTTTTTGCTTGGAAAATTCCTCAAACATCTTGCGAACTTGCCGCTGAAGTGTTTGATGGCGGAAAATATACCATATGCTGATCGTTTATTGAAAGCGATAATGCCCCATTTTTCATCTCTTTGTGACATCCACTGCTTCTTGTAGTTGTCGTCGCCGCTTAGAAAATCGAGTTTAGTTATATGATCATGGGTTATGCTGTACTCAATCATGTCATATGTTAATAGGGATCCGGGCGAAAATTGTTTGTAGTTCTTATCGTATGCCAGCTTGAAAATTGAGGCTGTTTTGTTTGAATTAAACCAGATCTGAGCTGCAACTGGTTTTGTGTCTATATATAGAATTCCAAGCCTTAAATCGCCTTTTTCTGCAAGATCAGCAACGATGCTATCAATGAAACTATTGTTTCCTTCCTCTTTTTCCCAGCGCAATTGGTAAAGATATTTGTACTCGGCATAAGGTGATTCAATGTCTTGCAGTTTTGTGTATATTTTGACTTCCCAGACATGCTCTCGATTAAGTTTGTTTTGTTTGCGCTTAAGTGTGTTTTTTAGTTGGGATGGCAGTGTAGATGAGTAGTTGTCGATAGTGCTTATAGCTGGGTTTAGCCAGTTGCCAAAACGGAAGTACGTATCGGTTATCATTCCGCTGTTTTTTATACCGGAGATTATAGGCTCAAGCCAAGAGCTGTTCTGGTTAATTGGGTTAATATCAATGGTGCTTGGCAGGTGATTTTTTATAACAAATGTGATCCCTGTCTGCACTAAGTCGGCAAAGCTCTTCATGCAAGGAAGTTCGGCCGAGGTCCTATTAAATATAGTTATCGGTGCAAAATCATGGCTATAAACTGTAGTTAATGCAGATAGTTGCTTTTGATTATTTGAGTGACATATCTGCAAGGGAAGAATAATGCTGTGATTATCTTTTTCCACCAAAACTAATAGAGGGATAGACTCAGGTTTCATTGCAGAGGCAATAAGCCATTTATACCACTCAAAGCAGCTATCAAATGTTCTCTCTTGTCCATGTTGCCATTGCGCTTGGACTTTTTCAGGTATGGATTCGATATTTTTATAGGTGCTAATATTCATAGGTCTATAGATTATTGTGGAATTGAAATGTCGGTATGTTCGGGAAGGATCTTTCTAAGCTTTGCTGCAATTGACTGCATGAGTACAACGTAACCCATTTCACTGAGATGTAGTCCATCGCCTATATGAAAGTTTCTATCAAGAATCCCCTCTGAATTTTTAAGACTACTATTTGAATCACAATAGTAAAAACGATCATGTAGATCGCAAAGCTGTTCTATATGTGTATTTACGTTATCGATTAGATCATTGTATGGAAGCGAGTCATATTTTTCATCTATAGGAAGGATGGAGTTAACGATGATCTTGGTTTTTTGCGGCATTATATCTAGTAACAATTTATAGTAATCGATGATCTTTTCTTTGCCGTAAAACCAAAAGTCATTGATCCCAATTAATGTAACTACTGCGGCAGCATTATTTAGCGGAGAGATAGTGTCGATTCTGTCTATAAGGCCTTTGGTAGTATCTCCAGCAATACCGTAGTTCATTGCGTTGGGGGTAATCTGCGAAACTGGCATCTCTTGAATTATGCTATCCCCGATAAAGATAATGCTCGTGCGCGGTTGGTTCATGTCCTGCTGCTACTGCCTGTTGTTTGAATTAAAACAAATGTAGACCTTTTACTGCTTGGTGTCTATGCATTGCTTTTAAGGTTAAATAGTTTCTTGTGCATCCATATCTACATGCCAACGAACCTTTTTTCCGAGTTTATTTGCAGCTGCTTGTTTAACAGTTTCTGCAAGAACCTTTTGTAACTGGGTGCGGCTTGGTGATTGGAAGTAGAGTTGTGAACGGTAGTGGCGATTGCGTCGATGGATCACGCTTGGTAGTGGACCAAAAACTTCAACTTGCTCAGAATCTATACCGTCTTTGATTGATTCAAGAAAGTTTTTTGCAGCATTTTCATCCATGGCTTCAGCTCGTATTACTGCCATGCTGGTATATGGTGGAAGTTGAGCAGCTTGTCTCTGTTTGAGTTCTTTGGTGGAAAACGTCTTGTATCCACTAAATAGAATTGTGTGTAGTGTTGGGTTTTCTGGGTGGTGGGTTTGTAATATAACTTCACCAGTTTTGCTGCCGCGGCCTGAACGGCCTGCAACTTGGATTAGTAACTGAGCCATTCTTTCTATGGCGCGAAAATCGGTGCTGAATAGCCCGCTATCTATATCAATGATTCCAGTTAATGTTATGTTTGGGAGGTGGTGTCCTTTTGCCAGCATTTGCGTGCCAAGCAAGATGTGGATATCACCATTCTCTGCCTGTTTCATGATTTGGTTAAAGCTGTCCTTACGCTGCATTGTATCGCGGTCAATTCGTGCAATATTAAGATCGGGAAACGCTGCAGTCAGAGCCTCTTCAACTCGCTCAGTTCCCTTTCCTAAAGCAAGCATCTCTTTTTCTCCACAGTCAGGACACTGGGCCGGTGTTCTAATCGTATATCCGCAATGTTGGCATTTAAGAACGCTCTCTTTTTGATATAAAGTTAGTTTTACATCACAGCGATCACATGTGGCATTCCAGCCACAGCTATGACACATGATAAGCGGGGCATAACCTCGACGATTAAGAAATATCAGGGCTTGTCCATCATTGGTTACATGCTGCTTTATCTTAGTTAAAAACTGATGTGACATACCACTTTGGAGTTTTTGGCTGCGGATATCTATCAGCGATATTTTTGGTGGCGATGCTTCGCCGGCTCTTTGAGTTAATTCTAATAGTTTATAACGTTCAGAGTTTGCGTTATTGATTGATTCAAGAGAGGGTGTAGCAGAGCTAAGTATTATGGGGATGTCTCGCATGTGTGCTCTGGTAACAGCCATGTCGCGTGCCGAATATCTAATGCCATCTTGTTGTTTGAATGATTGATCGTGTTCTTCATCAATTATTATGATCCCAAGATTTGGCATTGGAGTGAATAGGGCTGATCTGGTGCCAATTATTATTTTGGCCTCTCCCATTTGGGCAAGCAGCCATGAGTTTAGTCTTGAAGACTCGCTCATCTCAGAATGAATAGTTATAACTTTTTCGGAGAATCTATCGGTAAATCGCTTAACTAGCTGAGGCGTTAAACCAATCTCAGGGACTAGAATTAGTGCCTGTTTACCGCGTTCAATTATTTTACGAATGGTTTGGATGAATATTTCAGTTTTACCGCTGCCAGTTATTCCAAATAGTAGGTGGGCAGAATAATGGTCTATATCATTACAAATAGAACTAAATGCGTGTTCTTGTTCGGGATTTAGACAGAGATCATCCTTTTTGGGTGCGGAGGTGTGGCTGGTTTTAGTTGATTGGGTTTTGATAATAGCCCCGCGCTTTATTAACTGTCTAATAATAGCCATGTCTTTGCTTTTGTCGGGTAGCTGCTCTGCTGTTAAGCCGTGTTCAGAGCTTGCGATTAAATTGTAGATCTCCTCTTGGCGTGAAGCTCTGCCAAAATCTTGTGAATCTGTAGTTGCTACCCAAGTAGTTTCCCCTTTTGGTTTGGCCTCTTTTCCTTTGCGTAATGCGGTAGGGAAGCACAGCGAAAGAATCTCCCCTGGGTAAGAATGGTAATATTTTATTGCCCATTTAGCTAAACGTAAGGTTTCATCAATTAATAGCGATTTTTGATCCAAAACTTCATCTATTGGTTTTAGTTTTTTTAGATCAAAATTGGAACTGTTTTTAATGTTGACCACTACACCAGTAACTTCGCGGCGTGCAAAATTGATTTTCACCCTTGATCCTATCTCAGCAGATGAGCCATCTAGCGGAGGTAGATAGTCAAAGCTTCTATAAAGAGGAGTTGGAACGGCTATTTCATATATTGATTGTGGCATGGTGTGTTGTTTTACTGGTGTTTTGTTATATGAGAGGTGAGCTGTAATGTTAACAGTTGTTTGTGAGCATGGATAAGTAATTATTTTGAATGTTTAATGAAAGGGATGGTTTGGCATGAAAAAGTAAAAAAACAGCCTGTAAAGTGCAGGCTGTAGTTGAAGTTTATGTATAAAATTTTTAGAAACTGTAGCTAACCCCAATAGAGATTACCGGCCATACCTTAAAATCATCCACATCATCTTGCAGTTGTTTTTCCTCTTCAGCTATGTCACTTGCAAAGGTAGGATCTGTAGCTGCAGTTCCCGTTGCGGTTAGGTTCACTTCAGGGCTTCCTTGAAATAACACACCCAGATCAGCATTGAAGCGTAGATCCCCTTGGCTGCTTAAAGCATTGCCCCAACCTATGCCCAGGTAAGGGGCGAAAGTGTCAAAATCAACGGTGCCATCGAGCTCGCCTACTTCAGTCGCTGTATAAACCGTGTCACCGATTGTATAGGTTGCAGAGGCGGATGCATCCATGGATAGTTCTGAATTGTTGATATAAAGCCCTGCTGAGGCACGAAAACCATTATTAAACGGATGCCAATCTGCCATAAGACCAAAAGTGGTTAGGTCTACGTCAACTTTATAAGTGATGTCATCTTTAACGCCGTCATCATCGGTAGACCAGTGATTGAATCCGCCGCGTAGATTTACTTGATCTGTCAATGGTGTTGTCGCTTCAACTCCAAACCCAAGAGTTCCAAACTTTGCTGTAACAGCGAAGGCGTCAAATGCTTCGGCATTTGCTAGATTGCAACAGGTTAAAGTTGTTAAGGCCACTGTCGCGATAAACTTTCCTTTCATATTTAAATCCTTCTAATTGATATTTTGTAGAGGCTGTTTTTTATCTATAAAAAATATTAGCAGATTTTCTGCAATGTTCTACTTAAGGGTAATTAGCTATCTTATTCAAAGTGAATTAAGAGCTGTACTTCTAGCTGATTGTGGATGGAAAAAAGAAATTAGTGCTGTTTCTTGTCGGTGTACTAGACTCATAAGAGTATATATATATAGAAATGACTATTGACTGGAGAGAAGAATGAAATGGATGGGTGATAGGATCGAGTTGTATAACAATCCTTGTATCAAATTTATGGACCCATTGGGCGTAGGAAAAGCTATTGCTCAAACTCAAGCCGGTTGGATGAATCATCCGACAGGCGGTGCAGAAAAGGCTCGTGCATGGATCGAGGGGATGACAGAGCTGCAGCTCTATTTTTTCCGTAGATCAATCGGGATGGAGAAAGCTCGAGAAACTAAGGATTCCCGCTTTAAAGGTGATAAGTGGTCGAGTAATTTGTTTTTTGATATGTTAAAAGAGACTTATCTATTTGCAAGTGATTTTATGTATGAAGCTACTCTTGATGCTCCAGATGTTCCACCGCACATTAAACGCAAGGCTGCATTCTGGGTAGAACAGATGTTTAATGCGGCTTCGCCAAGCAATAGCTTATTAACAAACCCTGATGCAATACAGAAGATGATCGATACTAAAGGTCAGAGCGTAGTTGATGGCTTAAAACTATTCATGGAAGACATGAAGAGCAAAGACATCAGTATGGTTGATAAAAAAGCCTTTAAAGTGGGGAAAAACTTAGCAACAACTCCTGGTAAGGTTGTATTCCGCACTGATCTGTTTGAGTTGATTCAGTACACTCCAAAAACTAAGCAGGTTCGCGAAAAACCAATAATGTTCATCCCTCCGTGGATTAATAAGTATTACGTTTTAGATTTGAATGAGAAGAAAAGCATGATCAGCTATCTTCTTAATCAAGGGTTTTCTGTGTTTTTAATCAGCTGGAGAAATGTTCCTAAAGAGATGAGAGAGACTCATTTTGGTGATTATCTTGGTAGAGGAATAGATAGAGCGCAGCAAGTTGTGCGCAATATATCTGGCGCTGAGAGTATACATGCTGTTGGCTATTGTATTGGTGGAACCGCCCTCTCTTCCTACATGGCTTGGATGAATGCTGATCCAGATAAAAAAGCTACAAAACCAATATCCTCTTGGACACTGTTTGCTTCATTAGTTGATTTTTCAAAGCCAGGTGAGATCGAAAGTTTTGTTGATCAAGATAGCTACGATATGGTTTGTGATGAGATGGAGAAAGAGGGGTTTCTTGATGGAGCAAAGATGAATTCCGCTTTCAGGATGCTGCGTTCTAATGATTTGATCTGGAACTTTTTTGTTGATAGCTATCTTTGTGGTGAGAAACCGAAGGCGTTTGATCTGCTTTTCTGGAATTCTGACCCAGTTAGATTGCCTGAAGAGATGCATCGTTTTTACTTGAGAGAGTTCTACGTGAATAATAACTTGGTAAAGAAAAACAAGTTAACTTTATCGGGTAGAAAAATTGATTTAAGTAATGTTGAACAGCCTCTTTATGATGTGGCAACTGTGATGGATCATATTACTCCTTGGAAAGAGTGTTTTAAGTGCGATAACATTAGTGGTCCTGTTAGGCAGGTGCTAGGAAGTTCTGGACATATTCTTGGAGTTATATCTCCACCAGTAGATCCTCCAAAAAGAAGTTACTGGGCTGGTGACGTAGATCATATACGTGATCCAGACTTATGGTTAGATCATCAAGAGGAGCAGAAAGGCTCTTGGTGGCCAGATTGGGTTAATTGGCTTAATGATAAGAGTGGTGATATGCGTCCAGCATTGAAAGTAGGTAATAAAAAATATCAGCCTCTTTGTGATGCTCCAGGGGAGTATGTAGTCGAACCTTAGTTTTATTAATTGATGTAAAAAAAGGGCTTCGGCCCTTTTTTTTATAATGGAACAATTGTTTTTTGTGGCATATTATAGAGTTAAATCGTTTAAGAGAAAATGGAAGATAAAATGCGTTCATTGTTTTTACTGATGTTAGTGGTATCTGTCATGGGTTGCGCTTCTGAGAAAGTGGTTATTGATGATAGGCCGAAGCCTCCGATGACCGCAGAGCAGCAAAAATTTGTCGAAGGGGAGATAATAGTCAGATATAAAGATGATCTTTCTGAGGCGGGAATTCATAGGATGTTAAAAACACATGGGGCAAAGATAAAGCAAAAACTTTCGGGTAAAAATCAGTATCTAATTAAACTTCCATTTGGTCATACGGTTAGGTCAGCTGTGCCACTATATAATAGTTTAATTGGTGTAAAGTGGGCGGAACCAAACTATATCTATAGGATGATGCAACCTCAACCTGCTCCAGTAAAAAGAATAAAGATTAGAACGAAGTAGATGAAAAAACAAAGGGTAGTGAAGTTATGAAAAGTGGGTTTGTATCGATTTTAATTAAACCAGTGAGTGTTTTTATTACGTTATTGATATTCTGCTTCAATGTTAATGCCGCGCGCCCTAAATATGTTCCTGGTGAGATACTGGTGAAATTTAAAGCTGGTGTTTCAGAGAGCATGAAAAGTAATATGAGAAGAAGTAGTGCTCTGCAGAGAACAGAGCCAATGTTTAAAGCGCAGTTAGTTAAAAAAAATAAAACAACTTCGTTTGAGCGCTGGAGTGTAGATAACAGTAAAAGTATCGAAGAGATTCAGCAAAAGCTACTGAATGATGAAAATGTACTTTATGCAGAGCCTAATTACTATATGTACCCTCACGCAATACCAAATGACACCTATTATTCAAGGCAGTGGGGATTAAAGAATACGGGGCAAATTATATACAGCATAAATGGGGTGATAGGAAGAGATATGGATATGGAGAGCGCCTGGGATATTCAGACGGGCTCTTCATCTGTAGTTGTTGCTGTAGTTGATGATGGTGTAACTAGTCATGTGGATTTGAATGATAATATGCTCGTAGGGTGGAATATATTGACGGGTGAAGCTGGAGCTACTCCCAATTTGAGCAGCTCCCCAGGATCAACACATGGGACGCTTGTATCTGGAGTAATAGGTGCCGTTGGTGATAACGGGGTAGGGGTTACTGGCACAGCATGGGATGTGAGTATAATGCCAATACTGTTTTCTAGTGATGCAGCTGGAACAGGAACCTCTGTTGGTGCTGCTGAAGCATTTGACTACGCGAGGGGACAGTCAGTAGATATTGTTAATTTTAGTTATGGCTCACTATTTTATAGTCAAGCTCTAGCTGATTCGGTTACAGCTTTAGAATCAGCTGGTATCTTGTTGGTAACTTCCGCTGGTAATAATGAAGTTAATAATTTTAATATCCCTATGTACCCAAGCTCCCTTGCAAATAAGAATATAATTTCTGTTGCTGCAAGCGACCAGCTTGATGATGTCACATCTTGGTCACAGTATGGGTCGGTAAGCGTTGATGTGGTCGCCCCAGGGGAAAATATATGCACCACAAAAGTAAATAATGGCTATACCTGTAGTCAAACTATAGAAAGTGACAGTTATATAGATGGTACCTCTTTTGCTGCTCCGTATGTAGCTGGCGTTGCCGCATTAATTAAGTCAGAGTTTCCAGATGCAGATTATCTCGAGATTAAGGGTAGAATTATGGCGGGGGTGGAAGCGCAAACGACAGCTCAAGATAAAGTTTCATCCGGAGGAAGGGTGAATGCTAACGTTGCACTTACGGTCGCTGCAACTCCGGTTTTAGTGGTTAATACTATAAGTGTTGATGCTTCAGGTAATGGCACTATTGACCCAAATGAAACAGTAGACTTAGCTATTGGTTTAGAAAATATATGGAGTAATTCTACTGCTGTATCTGCAATGCTTAGTACAACCGATAGTGAAATATCCATAGCGAGTGCTGCCAAGTCATTTGGTAATATTGCCAAGGGTGGTTCTGCTATAGCTACATATAGCATCACATTAGGTGATGTTGCTGGGCATAGATTGATTCCATTTTCCTTAGTTATTACAGCTGCTGGAGGTTACACGGAAACTAGATATTTTAATTTGGATACAGGGAGACTTAATAATAATGAGTCTGTCAGTAGCACAATACAAACTGATGATTATGACGATATTCATTACTATCATTTTACTGCTCCTTCGGGAATGTCTTCTTTAAAAGTCACCACATCATGTTCAAGTGATATTGATCTATTCGTGCAAAAAGGGGGACGTCCAAAAGTGGTTTTAGAAAATGGTGGATACTACTATGGTTCTGAAATTGGATTGGAAAAGGCTATTGGTTACACGGGTAATGAGACAATTACGGTGGCTAACCCAACCTCTGGGAACTACTTTGTAGCAGTTTATAATGCTACGTCTTTAACTGATGTGGCGTATTCAATTAAATTAGAGGCTGAGTCACGTAGTAGTGGTGGTGGAAGCATGAACATGTCTTTATTACTTGCACTATTAAGCCTTGGCACCGCACTGCGTATTAGAAAATATTAAGCTATATTGATCTTAATTAAAGAACCCCGAAAGGGTTGTCTTTTCGGGGTTTTTTAGTATTAGCGCATCTTTATTTTATTGACTCCTCGTTGAACCACGTGTAAATTGCGCGCTCTATCAGCATCAAAAATGGTGCTGTATAAAATTGGTAGTAGGTGCCTGTTCGCTAATTCATAGGGATAGGTTAAATGGGAAATTGGTAAGATTCGGCCATAAATTATGGTTACTTCAAGTCCAATGCTGCCCCCGCAACGGTAGATGAGTTTTTGTAGCTCATGAGCCCGGAACCAGCCTTCTAGATTATTAACTCATAATTGCGCGGGTGGGCGCTAGGAGAGCAAAAATGAAAAAACATTTTCTTGTTCCTGTATTATCTATCCTTTCTTTAACATCTATTGCAGATGCTTCAACCAACAATCCTGAAAACGTCAATAAGCTTGATGACATAGTTGTCACAGCTACTAAAACAGCTATATCAGCAGATGACTCTATTGTTCCAGTAGTTGTAATCGATAACGAAGATATTGAAAGAAGTTCCGCAAAAGATATCGTTTCACTGCTTTCAGGAATCGCTGGTATTGATATCAGTAATACCGGAGGCCTTGGCAAACAAAGCAGCATTTTTATTCGCGGTACCAATTCCGGTCATGCATTAGTATTAATTGATGGAGTTAGGGTTGGGTCGGCAACTCTGGGCTCTACTGCATTTGAGCATATTCCTCTATCGCAAATAGAGAGGATAGAGATTGTTAAAGGTCCAAGGTCAAGTCTTTATGGATCAGATGCTATAGGTGGAGTTGTTCAGATATTCACAAAAAAAGGTTCAGCTGATCAAGGTGGAATCACGCCAGCTATTACAGTAGGCGTAGGTTCAGATGCGACTTATAAAGTGAATTTTTCTGCTGCAGGTGGAAAAGATGGCTTTAGCATATTCCTTGGAGGAAACTCTCTAAGCTCAGAAGGTTATAATGCTATGAGTGAAAATAACCAGGATAGAGATGGTTTTAAAAGTGAATCTGTTTTACTAAATATAGGCAAACTTTGGGAAAGCGGTGCGCAGCTTGATCTAATGTATATGGGAGTTAGTAATAAAAATGAATTCGACAATTCATATTCTCCAAATAATGCTTTTCACGCTACACAGAATAACAGTGAAAAATCTGTAAAGCTTGCAATGCCATTGGGAAGTAAATTTGATTTGTCATTGCAGATAAATGAATCGATTGAAGATGCAATTAACTATAATGATGGCACGCAAACAAGTAAGTTTGAGTCAACCAGAAGAGGGCAAAATTTGCAGTTTGACTTCCAGCCAATAGATATAATAGCAATTACTTTCGGGAATGATTTTCAACAAGATCAAGTAGACGGCACAACCTCTTATAGCAAGACAAATATTGAAACCGATTCAAGATATCTGCAAGGACTATTTGAATTTGGCAAAGTGAATCTATTAGCAGGTTATAGATATGACGATAATAGCTCTTTTGGCGATGCCGAAACCTATAATGTAGGAATAAATTTTAAACCAACAAAAAGTATAAGCATAAAAACAAGTGTTGGTACTGGTTTTAAGGCACCAACTATAAATGACCTATATTGGCCTGCAGATGCATGGTCTACAGGTAATGAAAATCTTGTGCCTGAGAGATCCAAGACATATGACCTAGGTGTTGCCATAAACGCACAAGAATATAGTATTGGATTAGATGTCTATAAAACTGAAATCAAAGATTTAATTGCATGGCAGTCAGATGCATTTTGGGTCTATAGCCCGACAAATATCAGTGAAGCAGAGATTAATGGTGCTGAATTAACATTTGATTTGCGTACAAAAATACTCGATTTTAGAGCAGAGCTCTCGACGCTTGATGCAAAGGATGAGGTGACCGGTAAATTTTTACCTCGTAGAGCAAGGAATAGCGCAAAGATAAATTTATCCCAGAAGATAAAAGCAATAAGCTGGGGAGTTGATGTGATAGCTTATGGAAAAAGTTATGCAGATGCAGCTAATTTAGATGAAATTTCAGGTTACGGCATTGTAAATGGAGTTGTTGGTTACCAACTAAATAAAATTGTAGAGTTTAATTTGCGCGTAGAGAACCTATGCGATAAGCAATACTCAACAGCTAAAGGGAGCTATTTTGATCCTAATACATTTAAGGCATACAGCTATGAATATAATGCTCCAGGAAGATCATTCATGCTAGAGATGAAAGCTGGGTTTTAAATCTTAGTTATTATAGTACTGGTATGAACCTAAAGGGATAGTATAAAAGCTATCCCTTTTTTATTGCAGCCAATTACCTATGCAGATTGATATACGCTATAGTTAGCTCTATAAAAAATTGGATTCTATGAGGGAATAATATGTCACACGGTTCAAATACTGTAAAAAGCATTTTCTATGCACTTGGTGCAAATTTTGCTATAGCCGTAGCTAAAACTTTCGCTGCAATTTACACCGGCTCAGGTTCAATGGTAGCAGAGGCCATTCACTCATTTGCTGACTGCAGTAATCAGTTATTGCTTCTGTGGGGAGTGAAAAGTGCAAAGCGCCCACCATCATTAGATCATCCTTTAGGAACAGGCAAGGCAATCTATTTTTGGTCTTTTATTGTGGCATTGATTCTATTCAGTGTTGGTGGTGGATATTCAATTTACGAAGGACTACATAAATTAAACAGCACTGAACCATTAACTTATCCATATGTGGCGATTGGCGTTTTGATTTTCGGTGTTTTGGCAGAGGGTATGGCCCTTAGAGGATGTGTGCAGCAGATAAACAAGGTGAGAAATGACCGCTCTTTTTATCGCTGGTTTAGAGAATCACGTCAAAGTGAATTATTAGTTATTTTTGGCGAAGACTTTGCCGCAGTTATAGGTTTAACATGCGCGATAGTTGCTATTTCGGCTACATGGATAACTGGCAACCCAGTTTATGATGCTTATGGAAGTATAGCCATTGGTTGCCTGCTCGTAATAGTTGCGATAATGGTTGGTGTTGAAATCAAGGCCTTATTGATTGGTCAGGGTGTTGAGCAGCATATTAAGAAGGATATGGTTGAATTTCTCGAGCAACAGGATTCAGTTGAAAAGGTCTATAACATGCTAACATTGCAACTTGGTAATGATGTCATGGTAGCTGTAAAAGCAAAAATGGCAGAGGTTGAGGGACAAGCCTTAAGCATTGAAGAGAGAATCAACTCAACAGAAGTGACGTTTAAAGAGAAGTTTCCACAGATCATGTGGTTATTCTTTGAGCCAGATATTCGAGACTAATTCGCGTTTATTTGCTCGAATACTGCGTTGCAGCTCCAAGCATGGTTCCTGAGCATAGTCGAAGGACGGTTACATGTTTCAATATGCGCCCTTATAAGGCTTCGCAGCGTCTTGTCTTCAAACAAATATCCTGCGAATTATAGTTTGTTTGAATGATGTGTTGTGCCGTAACTAAAACATTTTCCACTCGAGTGGAAAATTGGACGAAACTCATAATTGTCTGATAAATAAGGCAATTGGTTTTTTAGGAAGTAGCCAGAAACTATCAAAAAAGATTGTCCGCACGTGTGGGCAATTGGAGAGTCGAATAAGCTATTTGTCTGTCATGATGCGCAAATAATTAGATCGAGCTATTTTAATAACAATGATTGAGAGCTGTTCGATTGTTTTTTAAGCGACAGTTCTGTTAATATCCAACCATTATGAATATCTAATCTACATAAGCGGCGGTCGCACAACCTTGATTCTATTTCATTGCATGGAAGTAGGTGGTGCCTTTGTATGCCGCAACACTAATCCTATTTTAACTTTAAATTTGTACGCCGTTTGGCTGCAAAGGATTACTATTATGTATGATTTAATTAACGATATGGCTCAACGTCCTGCTCCTTTTTCACGATATACCGCGAAGGAGTTATGGACTCGACCTTACCTATCTCAGCAGATGCTGAGTTTTCATCTTAATCAAGAAACTGACCTTGCCTCGCGCCGTTTTGAAACAATAGATCGAGTGGTTGGCTGGATTGATTCCCAGTTGAACCTATCTGGAAAAACTCTATGTGATCTTGGCTGTGGACCCGGGCTTTATACCGAACGTTTTGCTGCAATCAGCGCAAAGGTTACAGGCGTAGACTTTTCGCAAACCTCATTAGACTATGCCAAAAATAATGCTAGATACCCAATTAGATATTTGCAGGCTGATTACTTGTCAGATGATCTACCTACGGGCTTTGATGTAGTTACACTGATCTATACAGATCTTTGTGCTTTATCAGCAGAGCAGAGAAAAAACCTATTAAACCGGATGCGAGAGATGCTTAATCCTGGTGGGCATATTGTGATTGATGTTGCCGGAATCGGATCTCTTGCCAGTAAGGAGGAGGTGACTCTGATAGAGGATAAGTTAATGGGGGGATTTTGGTCGGCCGGTGATTATGTGGGTATTCAGCGAACCTTTTTATATCCTGAAGAGAACCTATCACTTGATCGATATCTAATCATTGAGCCTAACGAAACCTGGCAGATCTTTAACTGGTTTCAGCACTTTACACCGCAAAGTATTGAGGTGGAGTTGAAACAAGCAGGTTTTGCAGTTACCCAAATGGCTGGAGATTTGACTGGTGAGCCTTTGCAGCAGGATGGGGAGTTGATTGGCATTATTGCTAATGTGGAGTAGGTGACCGCGCCTTAATATTTATAAGATACGTCACTCCTTCCTCTGAGGGAATGGCTTATCTATATGGTTGTGGAGATGCTTTTGCTGGTTTTTGCGGTATTAGTTTATCTTGAGAAGAGTAGGAAGACTCATGATAAACTAAAGCCGAACCCCCCTTGTTTAATTAATTTTTTTGACCCTTCGGCTACGCTCAGGAATCTTGAAAAATCAAAGTCTAGGGAAGCAGGCAATAAAAAAAGACCCCGAAGGGCCTTTTTTAACAAACAAATCAAACAATATTTAAAGTTGTTTAATCGCCTGAATCAACTCACCTGCCATTGCTTGACCATCGCCAAACAACATTCTGGTTTTGTCGCCGAAGAATAGTGGATTCTCAATGCCTGAGAAGCCAACTCCGCGACCACGTTTAATAACAATAACATTGCCTGCATCTTCAACATCCAAAACTGGCATGCCGTAGATGTCACTGCTTGGGTCGTTTTTAGCTGATGGATTAACAACATCATTCGCCCCAATAACTAGCGCCACTTGAGTTTTGTTAAACTCAGCATTGATATCTTCCATGTCATAGATTACGTCGTATGGAACACCCGCTTCAGCAAGTAGTACGTTCATGTGTCCAGGCATTCTGCCGGCAACCGGATGGATCGCGAATTTAACACTTACGCCACGCTCAATCAGTAGTTTGGCTAGTTCCCAAACCTTGTGTTGTGCTTGGGCAACTGCCATGCCGTATCCAGGTACGATAACTACTTGTTCAGCATAGGCCATCATTACACCAACGTCTTCGGCATCGATTGGTTTCATCTCGCCGCCAGTTTCGCTAATGTGAGAGCCTTCGCCCCCTTCGGTTCCAAAACCGCTGAATAGTACGTTTGCAACTGAACGATTCATTGCCTTAGCCATTAGCTGAGTTAACAGCGTACCAGCTGAACCTACAACAGTACCGGCGATTATCATCGCTGCATTGCCAAGTACGAAACCTTCAAATGCTACCGCAAGTCCAGTTAAAGCGTTGAATAGGGAGATGATTACCGGCATGTCTGCGCCACCAATTGGCGTGGTAATAAAAACCCCAAATACTAACGCTAGAGCAAAGAATATGAACAGCGCTAATGGGTTTAATGTGTAGAAACAGATAACCCCAAATGCAACGGTTGCAATAAATAGCCCAAGGTTTATTAGGTTTTGATTCGGAAGTTTAAATGCCTTTTTCATGCGGCCATCAAGTTTTGCCCAGGCGATGATGCTGCCGGAGAATGCGATGGTTCCGATGAATGCACCGATGATTGCAAGGGTAAGGTGTTCACCTGAAATTACGTTGTGCATAGTTTCATTAACAGCAGCTTGGGTTTGCGCAATTATCTGCTGGGCTAGACCAGTATTTGCAAGTTCACCCATTGCTTCTTTTGCGGGTTGCAAAGCATCTTTGATGGTTCCCATCTTTAGTAGTTCTACAGCAGCGATTGCAGCTGCTGCACCGCCACCCATACCGTTATACAGGGCGATCATCTGCGGTAGGTCGGTAGTTTTTACTTTTTTACCTGAGTACCATGAAAGTCCGCCACCAAGGCTAAGTGCTAGAACAATCAGAATGTAGTTGGTTACTGCACTCTCATGTCCAGAGATCTGCGCCGAGAATAGTGTAACTACTGTTGCGAGGATCATACCGTAACCAGCCCAGCGAATACCGCCAGCTGCTGTGGTTGGTGAACTCATCTTTTTCAGTCCGAGGATGAAAAGGATTGCAGTAAGGAAGTAACAGATATTGATAAACATTATTTATCTCCCCCTTTTTTGCTTTTCTTAAACATATCCAGGGTGCGTTCGGTTACGATGTATCCCCCTGCTGCATTTCCCGCTGCTAGAACTACGGCGAAGAAGCCGATTAGTTGTTCTGCAAATCCTGTTGCTCCGCCAAGGGCGATCATGGCTCCAACTACCACGATACCGTGGACGAAGTTTGAACCTGACATCAATGGGGTGTGGAGTAGTACTGGTACGCGACTAATGATTTCGTATCCAGTAAATGCCGCGAGCATAAATATATAGAGCGCGGTAAAGCCTGTTATACCTTCAACCATTATTGGTCTCCTTCCATTCTAGCGCGCACAAGTTGAGATTTGATCTCTCCATCATGGGTTAGTGCGCTTTCTGCGATTATCTGATCTTCCCAGTCCAGTTCAACCTCTCCATCTTTAAGAAATAGGGCGGTGAAGTTGAGTAGGTTTCTCGAGTATAGCTCGCTGGTGTCTGTAGCAAGTAAACTTGGAACATTAACTGGTCCGTAGATGGTTACACCTTTCTTTTTGACCTGCTTGCCAGCTTTAGTTAGTTCACAGTTGCCGCCGCTTTCGGCTGCTAAATCTACAATTACAGATCCAGGCTTCATCTCTTCAACCACTTCTTTAGGAATGATTGTGGGGGCTTTTCTACCAGGTATCGCTGCAGTGGTAATCACTATATCAGCTGCTTGGATATGCTGGTTCAGAACTTCTTGTTGTTTTGCCTTCTCTTCGTCGGTCAGCTCGCGAGCATATCCGCCTTCGCCTTCAGCGGTAACACCGGTATCAACGAATTTGCCACCAAGTGATTCAACCTGTTCTTTGGTTGCAGATCTTACATCATAGGCTTCAACGATTGCGCCAAGACGTTTTGCTGTGGCAATCGCCTGGAGACCAGCAACGCCCGCCCCAATAATCAATACTCTTGCAGGTTTAACTGTTCCAGCTGCAGTGGTAAGCATAGGGAAGAATTTACCGCTGATCTCGGCAGCAATAATTACCGCTTTATATCCTACTGCATTTGCCTGTGAAGAAAGGGCATCGATTGATTGTGCTCTGGAGATACGAGGAACCAGTTCCATGGAGAAACTTGTGATCTTCTTTTCGCATAATTTCTTGATGCGATCATCATCGCCAAATGGATTCATATATCCAATTGCGATTGTGCCTTCGTCCATCATTTCGATCTGTTCAATCGTTGGTGGTTGCACAGTGAATACGACGTTTGCTTGCTTTAGCAGCTCGCTCTCTTCTTTGATGATTTCAACATCACTGTAAGATGCATCTGGATATCCTGCATTGTCTCCAGCTCCATGCTGTATAGCTAGTTCTGCACCCTGTTTTTGTAGTCTGGCAGCAACATTTGGCACAAGTGCCACGCGCTTTTCTCCAGTCAACGTTTCCTTGGGTACTACTATTCGTGTCGGCATTATTTTTCTCCGAGAAGTAGGCGGTTATAACAATTGTTGCCCCATTCTATCGAAAAGATTTTGCTATTGCATCACAAATAGTTAATTGCTAATGGATTGGTTGAAATAGGTGGGATTTGGAATGGAAAATGTATATTTTGTGGAGTGTGCTTTTTAGTCTGGCTGGTGGTTTATAGGGCAACCACAAGAGGTTGCCCGTAGAAGATTAGTTTGAACTATTCTTCATCAAATAGATCTTCATCCTCATTAAAATCATCTATATCATCCATCATGTCTGGAACTGGAGGATCTCCATCATAGATTAAATTTATTCTATTCTGACGGTAGAATTCTCGCATTGCCAAGTATGGATCTAGTGATTCATCAACTACTTTTATAGAACTCTCCATGTTAGCGCGCCAGTTTATTATATCTAGTATTGCTAATGGCCAGGCTATAGTAGCTTGCACATATGTTGCTGGATTGAGCATGCGCTTTGTTGCGATGTCTGGGGCATCGCGTGCTGTTGACGGTCCAAGAACAGGGATGCTTAAATATGGCCCTTCACCGCTGCCCCATTTGGCAAATGTTTGCCCTAGATCTTCTTCATTTTTTTCTAGCCCCATTGGTGTGGCAACATCGAATATGCCGGCAATTCCTATGGTTGAGTTGATAAGGAAGCGGCTACTGTCAGCAAGGCATTGTTTGAATTTACCCTGTAATAGGTCATTGGCGATGGTGTTTAAATAGCCAAGGTTATCAAAAAAGTTAGTGACACAGCGGCGCACAGGTTTTGGAGTGATGTAGGCGTACCCTTTGGCTGCAGGGTAGAGGATGTTTTTATCCAATGCATCATTGAAGTTATAAATTGACCTGTTGGTATCTTCGTATGGGTCATAGGATTCTTCGCCAATAGGCACATGGGTGCACCCAAAACCGAGGGAGATTAAAACTATAACGCTTAGTAGCTTTATTCCATTTAAAATACGCATCTATATAATATCCATTCTTTTTCTATTTAGTATCATTAAATTTTAGCTGTTTTTATTTGAATTATCTTTCGGGATGCCGGTGCTGATAAGAGAAAACATTGTTTTTAGCAGCAGATCACGTTTTACTAAAATATTGGAGATGGCTATCGTTGCCTTGACGCTATTGCGGGAGATCTTAACTTGATCGCTTTGAGAAAAGTCGCGGTTTTTACTAAGTTTGCGTAATGTAAGTACTGCCATCCCAATAGCCCAAAGGCAGAAACGTCTTATTCCTACTTCTGAAGGGGGGATTAGCAATGTGTATTCAAGAGCATTTTTTAGGTGTTGATGAGCTATAGTCAGCAGTTCTTCTAATCCTTTTTCAAACCCATTCTCTATATTGTTTTCTTTTAGTTGGTCTAGTTCAAAACCATACTTTGTGAATATTTCTCGCGGAAGCCAGCAGGTATCGCGCTCTTGATCATCCCATATGTCTTTGAGGATGTTGGTCATCTGCAGCCCTTGCCCAAATGATACTGCTAATTTGGCTAGCTCAGGTCGTTTCTGGTTGATCTCATCCGAGTAGTCGCAGAATAGGTCGGTTAACATCTCGCCAACAACTCCAGCAACGTAGTAACAATATTTATCCATGTCAGCCATGGTTGCGACGCCGTAACTGTTGTTTGCTTTGCTGAGCTCTTCTTGTTTCTCAAAGAACTCCATCCCTTCGCTCATGATCTTTACGCAGCGCTCTAAAGCCTTGCGTTGATTTAAGGTGAATGAAAGGGTGATATTGATAACTTTTTTGCTGTTTAATATTAGCTTAAGTTCATCTTGGTGAGAATATCCATCCAGGGCTGCTGTAAGGTTTTGAGCAAATGATTCAGCATCCTCATCACCACAAACTATGCGGATGAACTGAGCGTGAAATTTAGATTTTTGTTCATTATCAAGCAAGGTAGTATCTTCAATCGTATCTGCAATACGACACAACAGATATGCATTAGCGACAGCATCTTGGATCTGCGCAGGAAGCTGTGGAATGGTTAAGGCAAATGTTCTGGAAACTCCTGGCAATATTTGCTTCTGAAACTGAAGGTCTGCGGATAGATCAGACATTTTTATCCTTATAAAATTGGTTGGTAGTGCAAGCAAGTGATTTTATCACTTATGGATGGATGATAAAAATGTATAAAAAAATCCAGTTGGTTATGTGCCAGGATTATTGCATAAAATACTGCGATTTAAAGTTTATGTTGGGTGACTGCTTTTGATTTGTAATCAATTTAGAAAAAATCTAGAGAAGGAGTTTTACTCTGTAGATATTTTAAACTGCGAACACATCCTGCTCTTTTAGGATATATGGCAGCTCGATAAAGAATGTACTACCTTTGCCCACAGTCGATTCTACCCAGACTTTTCCTCCATGCGCTTCTACGATCTTTTTTGCGATTGCTAGCCCAATACCTGTGCTTCTTTCTCCCCCTGTAGGTATTGACCCTGCGGTGGTGAAGATTTCAAAAAGACTGCCTAGTTTATCAGCAGCAATTCCTTGCCCTTGGTCCAGAAACTCGACACGTAAATTATTTTCAGGTGTTATTTTGCTGGTGATAAATATTTCTGAACCTGGCTTAGAGTACTTGATTGCATTGGTTATGAGGTTGTCAAATAGTTGAGATATTCTCTCTTCATCACATGGAATAGGTTCAACTTCTACTAAGTCAGAATTTATTTTTATATGTTTTTTTGCTGCCGAAGCTTGAGATAATATAACTCTACGTTTGATGATGTTGTTGACGTTACAGTTAGTTTTTATGATATCAAAATTTCCGCTTTCTATTACTGACACATCAAGTAAGTTGTTTATAAGTCTGGTTACTTGTCCAGTTGTTTCAGAGATCACTTTTATGAACTCTAATGATATCTCGTCAGGGTTGTCCATGATTAGCTCACAAAGACTACTGATGCCAGATAGAGGACTGCGCACATCATGTGAAGCAATTGCTAGAAAACGATTTTTTTCCTCATTAAGCTTTTGCAGAGTGCTTATGGTATCTTGGTTTTGTAGGTTGTTATTTATACGGCTGTAGAATTCTTCTGGAATAAGTGGCTTATGTAAAAAATCATCGGCGCCTGCTTTTATAAATAAAGCTGATTCATGACTATCATTAAAAGCTGAAATACCAATGACGCTCGTCTTTTCTTTGGTTGCAATTTTTCTAATCTCTTTGACGAGACCTACACCATCCATTTCTGGCATTGTGCTGTCGGTGATAATCAGTCTTATGTTTGGAATTGCATTGTAAAGTTCTAAGGCGTGTTTAGCGCTTTCAGCAGTAAAAACCTGGAACTGATGGATGTCTAAAAGATGCCTTATTGCAGTGACAGAGGTTTTCTCATTATCAACAATAAGTATCTTGGTATGACGATTTAGATCGAGCCTGTGTATTGCGGTTGTGATGTAATCAATATTGTGAAATCCCTCTTTCATTACATAATCAACGATCCCTTTTTGCCAAAATTGAGATCTGGTATCTGAGTTGATATTGGCAGTAAATACTATGGCTGGAATACCATGGGCTAGAACTATATCAACAACTTCTCCGTGTGCAGCATCGGGAAGATTAAGATCAAGTAGGGATGCGAAGTATTTGTCGGCATGTTCCTGTAGAAGAAGTTCAGCTTCTTTTGCAGAGTGGGCAATATCGCAGTGGTAGTTGTATTGAGATTGCATAGTGCTCGCAATAGCTGCACACATGGCTTTGCTATCCTCAACAATCAATACTCTATTAAAATCCATAAGCCTCTTCCAGTTTTATATGCTCTAGAATTAATTTTAGTACTGATTGTGTGTTATATCACTATTATCTAAAGAGAAGATGTTGGAATTGTGAATTAAATCTATTTGTTATTGATTGTTCTATTATGTGATCTGTTCTATTTGTTGTTCACTGTTACCGCTAAATAGGACTAATAAGCCAGATATTGTTTCGTCATCATCTAGTGGAGAGCATACCAATGAAACATCTAGTTTTTTAGCATCTTTGGTCCATAATATCTCTTCCCTTATTGTATTGATCGACCCAAGTTTTAAAGAGTGAAAAATAGGGGAGTCCTTAAATAAGTATTCTGATCCATCCTCTTTCTTGTATTGGATGGTTTTATGCATATTTGCTCCAATAAGCTCATTTTTTTCGTACCCTAATAGTTCTTCAGCTGTTCTGTTGATGAAGTCTATATTGCCATCAAGATCAATTCCTATTATCCCTTCGGCAACGCTATCGATAACAAGATTATGACGCTTTTCAAGCAGGGTTAGCCTCTGTTTCATCTCTTTTGCTTTGGTTATATCTTGTATTTGTACGACAAAATAAAGAGGATTGTCATCCCTATCTTTTACTATTGAACCGCTTATTAGCGCCCAAAGAATATGACCATCTTTATGCATTAAACGAGCTTGTAGAGTAAATGAACGGCGGTTGCCTTCAATTACTGTTGCCATTTGGATCAAGCTTTTTTCGATATCAGCAGGGTGGGATATGCTCTGGAAGTCTGTTGCACAGATCTCCTCACGAGGATATC
Organism: Gammaproteobacteria bacterium; assembly: GCA_033852155.1. Lineage (GTDB taxonomy): Bacteria > Pseudomonadota > Gammaproteobacteria > QZLD01 > QZLD01 > QZLE01. Next base: position 624,795 of record JAWSVA010000003.1, read on the forward strand.
CGGTTATTTGACAAAGTTTATGGTTGGACCTGATTATTTGGCCGTCAGCATTAACTATAGCCATGCCGATTGCTGCATCTTCAAATGCGCTGCGGAAACGGGCTTCATTTTCTAGAAGAACTTTTTCATTGTGCTTACGCTCGGTGACATCTCTGGATACGGACTGTATCTCTTTGGCATTACCGGTGCTGTTGTCAAAGATACACTGGCAGCTTGCTTCAAACCAAATATAATGCCCCTCTTTATGTCTGGCGCGATAGGTGATTATTATACTGTCTTGATAACGCACTAATTCACTATGAGCCTCGCGCATTATGTCGATGTCATCCTTATGCAACAACGGATATATTGAATGTCCAATAACCTCTTCAGGAGAATAGCCGATTAGGGCTTGGGTTGCTGATGATGCATATAGACATTTGCCTTCAAGGTCATGCCTAGCAATTATGTCGCTTGAATTTTCTGCTAGTAGTCTGTACCTGGATTCGCTTTCAGATAATGCTGCGTTTGCTTTTTTCTTCTCGGTTACATGTTGAGCTAATAGAGAGTTGGCTTTTGATAGCTGTTCAGTTCTCTCGTTAACTTTTTCCTCAACTTCTGCGGTGTGTCCTGCTAGTGATGCGAGGAATGCGTAAAGAAGCGCGGTAAGAACAATGCCGACTGTTGCGGCTAAACCTGAAATCCATAGTAGTTTAGATTCAGTAAGTGCAACTGTTGGGGTGGTAACTAATAGCAGCTGCCTATTGGCGAAGATGATTTTTTTATCCACATATGGTGGAGTTAAAATCTGCTTTAGATCGATTTTTTTATTTGTAGAATCATATAACTGTTGCGGTTTCTTGGGGTGGGTTATGTCAAAAAGGGTGATATTTACATCTTTGCTATATGAACCACCTCGGTTGATAGAATTGGTAATCAGCTTGCTGATATTCAACTTGATAAATACTAGTCCGAGTAATTTTGGAGCTGACTTAGCTTCATCACCGTTCACTTCGTATACGGGGCGATATACAGATAAGACTGATTGACCAGATTCATTTTCTTTGGCTTTAGATGCAGTAGCGTTACGCCAGCGCGTCGAGTCATTAATTACTTTTTCATGAGAATCATATTTATTATGTGGGGTATATCCTAGCAGAGTACGATACTCATTATTAGGCTCAATAAAACTAATGGGAAAATATGATTCTTTTTCTATCACTGGTACTACTTCACGGTATTTATTTAACTCTGTTATGGCGAAACTTGGCAGGTTATATGAAGATTTCATCCTCTCTTCGTAATTTGCGCGCTTGTTATGAGGAAGGTGATCTATCCAGCCTATGGTTTCTATTTCGGTATGTTTGGCTAATATTGAACGGATATATTGCTGTAAAGATGTGCGGTCAAAAGCGTCGGTTGAGGTGCGTAGTGCAGTTACTGATTCTATAAGCTCTAGCTCACGCTCTAGTGATATGATTAATGTTGAATCTCTATCTTTAGCTATTTGGTGGAATGTGTTTTGCCAGCTACCTTCTTCCCAATCGCGAATTAGATATGCAGATGTCATGGTAATAATTAGACAGACAGCAACAGCTGCAAAGATGGTAAGAGACCAAGTCTTGGGTTGAATATAACTTTCATTTCTTCTTATAAATTTAGGCATGGTTTGTAGTTCGCTGTCACACCTTTTTATAAGAGGCAGATATTAATTTTTGAATAAATCCAAAAAACATATTTGGGTAGCCCTTCTACATAGTTCTTAATCAGAGATAAAACCCTGGAAATATAAATAATCGCGCATTCAAGTAATAGGTGCGATTACAGAATTTTTAGTTATCTTTCAAAGTATAGGAAATTAGATTTAGTTTGCTATATGAGAATGGCAGATTATTTAAAAATGCTAAGGAGTTAGCAAAAAAAAATACGATTGACTGTGTTTTGTTAAAGATGAAGGATAGTTATAAACCTGTTGGTGTTGAGTTTATTTATGTACGAGCTGGATCCAATTTAATCGTTTGCTTTTACCATGAGCTAAACTCATGGCGAACAAAAGTTTTAAGTTAGACGTGTTTTTATGAGTATTAAATAGATTCTGTCTTTCGCAGGAAGATAGATGCTGCAAGAGGGCGGTCAGAAGTTGTCTGAAATCTGTTGCCAAACCTCATCAACTCGAGCTTTGGTTTTTTCATCCATTGTTACTGGCTTGCCCCATTCTCGATCAGTTTCTCCTGGCCATTTATTAGTAGCGTCAAAACCGATCTTGGAGCCAAGGCCAGAAACTGGTGATGCAAAATCGAGGTAATCTATAGCAGTGTTCTCAACTATCTCGCAGTCTCTTGCTGGATCAACTCTGGTGGTTAATGCCCAAGTGACGTCATCCCAGTTTCTGATATCGATATCATCATCGGTTACTACGATAAATTTGGTGTACATAAACTGGCGTAAGAAAGACCAGATTCCAAACATGATGCGACGTGCATGCCCTGGGTATTGTTTTTTAATTGACACAATTGCATAGCGATATGAGCACCCTTCGGATGGCAGATAGAAGTCAACAATTTCTGGATATTGCTTTTGTAAAATGGGGATAAAAACCTCATTTAAAGCTATACCTAATACTGCTGGTTCATCAGGTGGTCTGCCAGTATATGTACTTAGATAAATCGGATTCTTACGGTGGGTGATTCTTTTTATCGTCATTACCGGGAATGTGTCTACCTCGTTATAGTATCCGGTGTGGTCTGCGTATGGGCCTTCGGGGGCGGTATCATTGGGCATGATCTCACCTTCGAGGACGATCTCAGCATAAGCTGGAACCATAAGATCATTGCTTACAGATTTTGCTATTACAGTTTTTTTGCCACGAAGTAATCCGGCAAATCCATATTCGGAAATACTGTCAGGGATTGGGGTTACTGCAGCAAGAATCGTTGCAGGGTCAACCCCAATGGCAACCGATACAGGAAATGGTTTGTCAGGGAATCTCTTGCACCAGTCTTGATAATCGAGTGCACCACCACGATGAGCCAGCCAGCGCATAATGATTCTATTTTTGCCGATAACTTGTTGACGATAGATACCCAGATTGAGACGTTCTTTCTCTGGGCCTTTTGTTATAGTTAGCCCCCAGGTTATTAGTGGAGCCGCATCTTCTGGCCAACAGCGCTGAATGGGAAGGATAGATAGATCAATATCATTTTCTTCAATAATAACTTCCTGGCACGCTGGAGATTTGGTTTTCTTGCAGGACATATTTAATGCCTGCTTTAGTAGCGGGATCTTACTCCAAAGGTCTTTAAGCGATTTTGGTGGTTCTGGTTCTTTTAGCTGTGCCAGTTGTTCGCCAACCTTGCGTAGTGACGCAGTATCTTTTTCATCAATACCTAAAGCAACTCTTTGTGTTGTACCAAATAAATTCCCCAGAAGAGGAATATTTGAGTTCTTCGGATTATTGAAAAGCAGTGCTGGACCACCTTGCTCTAACGATCTTTTGCATACCTCTGTTATCTCTAGGTCAGGGTCAACCTCAAGCTCAGTCTTGATGAGAAGTTTTTGCTCTTCTAAGGCAGATATGAATTCACGCAGGTCTTGATATGGCATAGTGAAACTTACTTGGGTAATTTGATAGTGCATAGTAGTTTACTATGCACTGCATCTAAGGGCATCTTTTTATGAGGAATTATTTTTGAATTTAAATGGCAGCTAACTTGAAGGAGTCATTATGATTAATGGTGCCGCTACGTATCTCTTTATTTAAAAGCTGTATCACATGTCCGGCAGCACTGCTTTTACAAGCTTTTAGCTCTTGTTCAAACAGATGTAAAAACGATGTTTGTTCATCAATACTTATATGCGACATAATAATAATTAGATCAGATGCAAGGTCGGATCTGCGAAAATCAACCTTGGCTAATATATCGATAAATACCTTGGTGTATGTTTCGGTCATGAATTTGCTAAAGGTATTTAGGGTGACTTGGTAAGCGCCGCAATCATCTTCCATGCGGATAGAGTTTGCCATGGTGTGTAGAACTTCCAGAGGCTCATTGCCCTCTACCATTTCAAGTAACTCTATATAGCGGTCAAAGCGAGTTTCTGCTTGTTTCAGAAGGTTTAAAGAACCAAAATCTGGAATAAAACTGCTATTCAGTACTAGCTCAGCTGACCATGTTTCAAGATCTTTGATCATGATGCCATTCCCGTGTTGTTTGACCGTAGGTTAGTCTTAATTATTTTAATAAGTCCATTGAATGCCGAGGATCTTTTCATTAGATATAGAGCTATAACGAAAGATATCGACCGACTACGATTTTATAGTAAATGGTGATTTTTGCAAGGCAGTGTTGACTATATTATTGCACCATAATTTTACTGGAATTAAGCTGATGAGATTGATCGTGTATTATTTATAGCAGAACAATTACCCCTCCTATATGCAGGAGGGGCTATGGCGCATTAGCTAGTTATAATAAGCTGTCATGTCTAAGTATAACTTGTGTTATGTGTTTTTAAACCAGTCCACAATGGCGTAGCAACGCATCAATCTTTGGCTCTCTACCACGGAAATCGATAAACATATCCATAGCATTGCGTGACCCACCATTTTGTAAGAATGACTTAAGGAAATGCTCCCCAGTTTCGCGATTAAATATGCCATCCTCTTCAAACTTGGAGAATGCATCGGCAGACAAAACCTCTGCCCATTTATAACTGTAATATCCCGCAGAGTATCCTCCGGCAAATATGTGGCTAAATGAGTTGGCAAAACGATTAAACTCTGGAGGGATCATCACCGCAACTTGTTCTCTAACTTCGCGTAGAATGGTCTCAACTTGGTTGTCTTTCTCTGGTGAGAATTCTGAATGAAGGCGCATGTCGAATAAGGCAAACTCAATTTGGCGTACCATCTGCATTGCTGCTTGAAAGTTCTTTGCTTTGATCATCTTGTCGAATAATTGCTCTGGAAGCTTCTCACCAGTTTCGTAGTGGCCAGATATCATATCCAGTGTTTCTTTGTTCCAGCACCAGTTCTCTAAAAATTGGCTTGGAAGCTCTACCGCATCCCAAGGTACGCCGTTGATTCCAGATACGCTTGGGTGATCGATAACTGTAAGCATGTGGTGCAGACCATGACCAAACTCATGGAACAGGGTGGTTACATCGTTATGAGTAAGTAATGATGGTTTGTCGGCAACAGGAGGGGCAAAGTTGCAAATAAGATACGCTACCGGGGTTTGTAACCCATCTTTTGTAGCAAATCGCTTTTTACACTCATCCATCCAAGCGCCGCCACGTTTGTTTTGGCGTGCATAGATATCGAAGTAAAAACGCCCCAATATCTGCCCATCCAAATCGCATATTTGGTAGAAACTTACATCTTTATGCCAACTGTCAAATTGATCAAGCTGCTTTATTTTGATTGGGAATAGCTTTTCAATTGTAGTAAATAATCCTGCTATAACTTTTTCGGCAGGGAAGTATGGGCGCAAATCCTCTTGTGATATGGAGTATTTTTTCTGCCTTAGCTTTTCAGAAAGATATGAGGCATCCCATGCTTCTATCTGCTTAATTCCAAACTCCTGCTCTGCATATTGTTGTAGTTCAGCGAATTCCTCTTTAGCTTTTTTAGTGGAATGCTCCGCTAGATCATTGAGGAAATTTATAACCTGTTGTGGTGAATCGGCCATTTTGGTTGCCAGCGATTTTTCCGCATGACTATTGAAACCAAGGATTTTCGCAGCTTCAAGCTTTTTAGTTAATGTTTCGATGATTACTGGGGTGTTATCCCATTCGTCTGCATCTGGGCCCTGGTCAGACGCTCTGGTGCAGAATGCTGTGTACACCTCTTGGCGTAGATTACGGTCATCTGCATAAGTTATAACTGCAAAATAGGAAGGGAACTCCAGAGTTATTGTGTAGCCTATTTGCTTGCGCTCAGCAGCAGCTTGTTTTGTCATGGCGATAGATGATTCAGGCAAACCTTTCAGGCTAGCCTCACCTTTAAAATTTTTGCTCCATGAGTTGGTTGCATCCAGCAGATTTTGTTCAAAACTAGCGCTAAGAATAGATAACTCTTGCTGAAGCTGTTTGAACCTATCTTTCTCCTCTTTGGGTAAATCAACGCCAGAGAGGTGGAAGTCGCGTAACGCATTTTCGATGGTTTTTTGCTGCGCTGGGTCTAAATTTTTAAACTCGGCAGAGTCTGCAATTTGCTTATATGCATTATAAACCGCCTCATTTTGACCAAATTCGGTAGCGTATTCGCTCAGAATCGATAGGCAGGAGTTGTATGCATCTCTCAGTTCAGGAGTATTTACCACGGAGTTCATGTGGCTAACAGGGGACCATGCCTTGCTAAGTCTGTCGTCATCTTCCTCGATTGGCGAGATGAAATTATTCCAACTATATTCCTTGGTTGATATAAGTAGCTTATTTAGCTGGGATTTATTGCTGCTTATGATCTCTTCAATCGCAGGTTTTATATCATTTGGATCTATCTGAGAAAATTGTGGAAGATCGTTATTTGTTAATAATGCACTACTCATATCTATTCCTGATTTAATTTTTATCTATATTTAATGGGGGTTAAGCATAACTAATTTATAAAAAAATGAATATATGCTCGCATTCCACAACAGTTTTTTTTATTATATCGGCCTTTGTTAATAGTCTGGCGACAGGTGAAAATGAATATACGTGAATATCAAGGTAAGAAACCGCAGATTGCTGAAAGTGCTTTTGTTGACTGTTCTTCAGTAATAATCGGTGATGTGGTTATAGGAGAGGATTCTTCTATATGGCCCTTAGTAACAGCTCGTGGTGACGTTCACAGGATAGAGATTGGCGCCAGAACAAACATCCAAGATGGAACAATAATGCATGTAACTCATTGCAGTGATTATGTTCCAGGCGGTTTTCCGCTGATTATTGGGGATGATGTAACTGTTGGGCACCAAGCAATGGTTCATGCTTGCACTATCGGAAACAGCTGTCTTATTGGTATGGGAGCTGTGATTCTGGATGGCGCGGTAGTTGAAGATAATGTTGTGGTAGGTGCTGGCAGTGTTGTTCCTCCGCAAAAGGTGCTTAAATCGGGATACCTTTACTTGGGTAACCCAGTTAAATTAATTCGTAAGCTCAACCAAGATGAGCTGGATTATTTTAACTATGCGGCAAAGCATTATATTGAGCTAAAGAATAACTGCCTAAAAGAAGAGTGGGGTAAGAAGTAACCCCTTAACTGTTCTTTATAGGCAACGAAAAAGCGGCATTAGCCGCTTTTTTTTGTTTCTGAACCATGAATTGAATCTGGAGTTTGGTTTTCTTACCGTTAATCTGGTTAGAGCCTTTGGCAAATATTATAAATAGTTTTTCGCAACCACTTATGGCTTGCATGGTTGTGTAGCCTTTCATGCCAATACTGATTAAGTACCGCATTATTTGTCTCTACAGGGATATCAAAATATTTTAGATCTAGAATGTCTGCATACATTTTGGCCACACGCAGGGGGCATATGGCAATATGATTGCTATTAGCTACCATGTATGGCATCGATAATGTATTAGGAGTCTGCACTATGTTCTTACATGTAACTCCCTCTTTATGAAAACATTTGTCAATGTATGTCCTGGTTGAATGTCTGGCTGTAATTGAGATGTATGGATATTTTTGCAAATGTTCTTTGGTAATCTTATTTTTAATCTCAGGATGGTTATTTCGCACCAGACAGATAAACCGCTCTTCCATCAGACGCTGTGCACGAAACCCATCTTCAAGAAAAGGTATTCTCCCAATCGCAATATCAATCTTCCCTTTGGTTAAGGCCTTGGTAAGGTTTCCACCTTCGATGGGATAAACCTTAATGGCTATTCCTGGTGCAGATTTTTCTAACCATTGAAGAATGAGTGGAAGAATTATAGCTTCGCTATAATCACTCATCGCGATTCCAAATGTATGCTCAGCAGAGCTATAATTAAATTCAGGCTGTTTATCTAATGATGTTTGGATTATCTGCAGTGCAGATCGAATCGGTTCTGCAAGTTCTTCTGCTCTTGGAGTTGGTAACATTGCTCCCGCTGAACGGACAAAAAGAGGGTCATTAAGAGTTTCACGCAGGCGTTTTAGAGCATTACTCATAGCAGGTTGTGAAATGCCTAATTTTTCTGCAGCTCTAGATATGTTCTCTTCTAAATAAATGGCTTCAAATACCGATAACAGGTTTAGGTCAATGTCTCTGATATTCATGCTTATTGTGCTCTTTAGGTTATGCCTATATTAAAAATAGCATGATTGCATTTAATATTCATAGTATGAATTCTACTAATTCATATTGGTGGATATATAAATATTAAGATTGAGACTAGTATAAGAAAATCACAGCGCTACCAAGCCTGAAAATAATAAAAGGGGAAACAATGCTGGCTTCACTTTCAGATTCTAATAAAAAAAGCTTTATCCTGATATTGATGATGGCAATACTCTATTTTTGTTCTGGATCGATGATGCTTTATCTGCCTAAGTTCTTTATCTCTTTGCAGGCAAGTAAGCAGACTGCTGGGGTTCTTGTTGCATTGGCGGTGATCCCTTTTGTGATGTTTTCTATGCTCAGTGGATATTTTGCTAACAAGTTTGGTGCTGGACGTTTGGTTTTATTGGGAACATCACTACACTTTGTGGCGGCATTGTTATATCTGACTGTTGATGAAATTTCCCCCCTGATTTACCTACTAAGAATTATGCAGGGATTAGGGCACGTATGTGTGTTTACCCCATTATTTACTGCAATAGCTAGGATAGTGCCAGATGATTTTAAGGCCCAAGGGATAGGATATTTTACTATAGCTATTCAGCTTGGAACCGCATCGGGTAGCTTTTTAGGCGAATTAGTTATTGCAGAGTTTGGTTATAGTCTCTTTTTTATAATTATTGCCGCTATGAATGTTATTTGTGCTGTTGCGAGTAGGTTTTTGCACGAAACCTCCCATGAAGAAAAGGCCAGTGACATAGTGGCGGAAAGTAATGGGAGCCCAACCAACTGGATGTTGGTAAGTGGAGGAATGATATTGATTCTCGTTCTTGGTGGAGTTTTTGGAACATTATTGCAGTTTATTCCAGTCTATTTTGATGAGATGTTTACTTCAGGGGTGATCTTTGAGGTTATACCAAGCCGATGTTTTTTAACCAGTGCGTTGATAACTGTTGCCTGTATTCGCCTATTTGGTGGGCGGCACTCTGATGGCAAGCATAAAGGAGTTATTGTAATGGCTTGCCATATTGGTTTGTTAATAGCCGTATATCTAATTACTATGATCTCGGGCATTGGCACATCCCTTGCGATCTCTATTCTATTTGGCTTGTCATATGGACTGCTATACCCAATGACAAATGCTTATGTACTAACTCAGGTGAGTAAACGGTCACGAGGAGTCGTTACTGGGGCGTTGACAATGTTGTTCGAAGGTGGTTTTCGTGGTTATGCCTTAGTTGCCGGAATAGTTGCACATCACTTTGGTTTTATATATATGTTTTATACGCTGTTAGTGTTTTATGTGTCAGGAGCTATGATTTACTACATGACAATTATGTTGTCCAACAAAAGATTAAGCAAAATACTGGCGAAAATAGAATTTGCAGAAATGAAGGCAGAGATATAGCTATGAAAGTAAAAGACGCGATTAGAAATAGAAGAAGCACGCGGGCATATCTGGATAAAGAAGTTCCTGAAGAGGTATTGCATGAGCTATTAGATGACGCATTATGGTCCCCATCATGGGGTAGTACTCAATGTTGGGAGATTTATATAGCTCAGGGGGAAGATCTTAATCGAGTCAGAGATGGACTTTTAACGAGTTATCAAAAAGATGAGGCTCTTTCAGGGGATAACCCCGTGGGCGTTGATGTAAAAAATAATGGGGCAGAACAGGTAAAAAATCGCTATATGGTAGTTGGAAAAGCTATCTTTGATCATTTAGATATTGAGAGGGGTGATAGTGAAAGGAGAGAGTTATATTACCATAGCATGTATAGTTTTTTTGGTGCTCCTACTCTTGTAGTATTGACGTTAGATAAAGAAGAGTCTGAGGATTATGGCTTATTTGATTTAGGTGTGATTACCCAAACTATATTGCTTGCTGCTCATGAGAAGGGTTTAGGCTCTTGCATAATGGCACTTACAGCATTTCATCCAGAAGTGATTCAAGATATTTTGAATATAAATGAAAATCATAAAATAGCTGTTGGTATAGCTCTAGGGTATCCAGATAGTGGTAATAAAATCAATGATTTTACAAAAGGTAGAATCGAGAAAGAGATGGGGGAAAATGATGTTTGATAAAGAAAATAAGCATTTTCAGCAAAGATCATTTGTTCAAAAAAGAATAAGGATGAATATAGGCGGTGAAGATATAGAAGTTGCATATAGAGAGTGGGGGGATAGTGATAACCATAAGAAGCTATTTTGCGTACATGGACTTACGCGAAATAGTAAAGATTTTGATTTCTTAGCGGCCAGCATGAGCAATCAATACAATGTGATTTGTATCGATATACCAGGAAGAGGCGTAAGTGGGTATTTTGCTCAGCTAGATAATTATAATTTTCAAAACTATATGACAGCCATTAAACGGGTAATTTCTTCAATTACTCCAGGTAAAATCGATTTTTTAGGTACCTCAATGGGAGGGGTGGTAGCTATGAGCCTTGCATCTATAGACAGTTCACTAATTCGCAAGCTAGTTTTAAATGATGTTGGTCCATTCGTTCCAGGGGTGCTTTATGCAGCATTAAATGCACATGAAAAGACTAAACCAAAGAGTTACAACTCATATGCTGAAGCGGTGCAGTATCATAAAGAGCACTGCTCTTCTTTTGGCCCAATGAGTGATGAGCAGTGGGGGGAATTTACAATGAATGGGATGCGTGAAGATAAAGATGGTAGGTTTATTTATGATTATGATAAAAAACTTGAAGTAAAAATTGCGCAAAATGCTAGTGGAGAATTGAATGTTTGGGATGTTTGGGATCAGATTAAATGTCCCGTGTTAGTTATTAGAGGAGAAACCTCTATGGCTTTACAAAAAGAGGTTGCTGAAGAGATGGCGCAGAGAGGTCCCAAAGCTGATCTTATCGAGATTCCTGTTACCGGACACGCTCCCACCCTGATGAGTGAGGAGCAGGTTAGTATTGTAAGAGATTGGTTGGATTCATAATATGAGAATTTGGGCCGGTTTTTAAATAAGAATTAAGATCTACAGGATCAATTGTTTAACTCTTCATCTGCAGAGAAAATATCGGCAGGTTCTTGCATAAAGTACCCTTGAATATAGTCAACTCCACAGCGATATAAAACGGCTAAACTGCTTGCATCCTGAACAAGGGACGCAATGGTTCTAGCTTTGTGCTGACTAACAGTCTCGGTAATTTTGGTTATACGCTCCTGGTTGTCTGAGCTTCGATTGATATCGATCACTAATGAACCGTCTATTTTTATATAATCAAAGGCCAGTTTTTCTAATACATCATCATGAGCTTCATTTTTACCAAAATGTTCGATAACAATTTTGCTGCCAATTTTTTTCAAACCATTGGTTAGCTGAATTGCTGCCTCAAGATTATCTATGGCAGATTGCTGAGTGATTTGGAAAACAAAGCGGTTGCTATCTATCCCTGTTGAAAGAAAGCGCTGCTCAATAAACATTGGTAAGTTAATATCTTTGATGCTTGCAGGGAATAACTTAATAAATAAAATTGGCTTATGCCCCATATGCATCTGTTCAGAAAGAACATGCACGGCATGATCTATAATCCAGTGATCTATTTTATTGCTTAGGCCTGCTTGTTCAGCAAATGGCAGGAACTCTTGTGGCAAAATGTCACTTCCGTGATCGTCCTGCATCCGCAAAAATACTTCGTAGAATGATTCGGGATGACCACCTAGATTAGCAATAGGTTGATATACCAGTCTGAATTTGTCATCCTGTAAAGCAGTTGATATTTGACTGGTCCAGTGTTGTTTCCAATCGATAATTTCACCGCTTTCACCTTGGGTGTTAGCATATTCATCAAGGTGTAGGGATGCTTCACTTGCATTTTTTGCTCGCAAAATAGCCGCGGCAGCACTTCTTATCTGCCCACTTATCAGGCAAACACCAATGTCGACTTTTGGATCAATAGATCGACTATTATATGCAACAGTGGTTTCATCAATGATCTGTTTAATGGTTTCAGTTAATGAGTCTATCTCTCTTTCATCGGAGCTATAACTGAGGATTGCAAAGACATCATTGGAAAGTGATGCAGCGATATTCGGAGGGGGTACTTTGCTGCGCAGTACATTGCCTAGAGTAATAGCTACTGCTCTTTTGCAATTAATATTGTCCTCATCTGCCACGTGATTTAATTTAAGATAGATGATTGCGCCACAACCTTCAGGAGTAGATGGCATTGCTATAGCTTGGCTGACTTTTTCATAAAAATAGTCTCTATTGAACAGCCCGGTTCTGGCATCTCGTTTTGCTAAATAGCGATATTCACGGCGCAAGTTTGCAGCACGATGTACTTTGGATCGAATAATTGCAGCCAGGTCATTTTCAGATATTGGTAGGCCTAAAAGAGCATCAATGCCAGCTTCGTAAACTAATTCGTCAAAAATTCTTTTATCGCGCTTGGTAAGCATCACAATCGGCGTATCAAAATACTGCTCTTCTTGGCGTACAATTTTTGCAAGCTGAATTGCTTCAAAATTTGTGATGTCCCCATTTAGCAGAAGTACGTCTGGAGAGAACTCTTCGAGTGATATGAGTATCTGCTCTGGTGAGTTACAACATTTAACTTCCATTTCAAAATTATTTAGGGTGTTAACAGTTTTTTCAATATTTTCTGTTCCATCAGAGATTAATAGGACTCTCTCTTGCTCGTTTGAATTAAGGTGGCAGAGCTGATTTAGTTGGTTGAGTAGAGAGGTAAGGTTAATTGGCTGATGAATGAAAGCTGATGCACCACTATCTATAGCTGCAATTCGTGTGGCAACATCCCCATATGGAGATATAGCAATTACTGGAATATTTTCACCTGCTGAATGTTCGATATGTACGATCATATCTTTAAAGTTTTCAGCATTATTAATTAATGTTGTATCGGCTAATATTGCTTGTGGTGCAGATTGTGATGTGGCGTGGGAGAAAGATTCTAAATCATCAAAGACTCTGATTTTATAACCAAAATTGCGGATCTGATTTGCTAAGCGCTGACCTGCTAAAATGTCGCTAAATATAAAGTAAACCTGAAGTTGGTGTTCACTATTTTCTTCATTGGCATAACTATCTTCAGATCTAATGCTCACTAGCAATCTCCATAAACTAATCTCCATAAAAGGATGGTGTTAGTCAAAGGATAGTTTGCGTATATGGGCAATGCCAGTTTCATAGTGTTTTAAAAATAGGGTTTTTTAAGGCTAGTTTTTATATCTATTGGATTAAAGCTGAATATCTTCAGCTTTAATTTGTTGTTTTTCGAAGAGAATCTTTTGGGATTACTGCTCTTTAGATTGCCAAATTAAAAATTTGTTGTCTCCGGATTCAGCACAAATGGAAGATGCATTTTGGGCTCGCTCAATAAAATCATCTGGTGAAATGTCTTTCTCAATTTGAGCGATTCCGATGCTGATTGAGATAGGCATCTCAATATCTTTAATGGTTGGAAGATCTTTTAGTTTTATCTTTTCAATAAGTCTTTTTGCTAAAGGTAACGAATGTTCTGAATTTGTTTCTGGTAGTAAAATCACAAATTGTTTGCCGGTGTAGCGATAACCAGAGTCAACATTGCGAATGGAGTTTTTAATTAATGTCCCAATATCTGCAAGAACATCATTTGCGACATTAAAACCAAGGCGTTCATTGATCTGTCTGAAGTCTTTTATATCGATAAATAATAGGGATAGTGCATGGTCATATCTATTTGCATGTGCAAGTTCTGCGTTTATGCGCACATTGAAATATGGAGCTGAATATAGTCCGCTCAATCCATCGGTAATAGATTCGTAGTGTTTTTGCTGGATCTCTTGGCGGAGTTGATCGTTGGCCTTTTTGAGATTTTCATTGGCTCTGTTTAGCTCGATAGTTTGTCGTCGAACTTCATCTTCAAGTCTGTCATTAGTGTCTTTCAGTTTTATTTCAGCACGTTCTCGTCGTTTTATCTCATGCTCTATCAGTGATACATAGCGAGCATTGGATAACGCCAAGCCAATGTTTTTCGCAATATCGAGTAAGATTTTCTCTTCAATATCACATAACTCACGCGCTGGAGAGAAAGTGAAGTTGATAACTCCAGCTAACTCACCTTGGACAATCATTGGCACAGAGACGATGCAGTTCTGTCCCTCTTTATTAAGGGCTTTTGCTATCTGTTTATCGATTCTTTTATCGCTTCCCATTTCAAAGGTGTTAATGATCCTTTTTTCAGATGCTGCGATAGATGAAAAACTTTGTGATAGTAGGAGTTTTAAGGTTACTTTCTCGCTCTCTGGATTAAGGCCTTTGTGGGTTATTAGGTCTAGCTGATTTGTGTTGGTATCGTAGCCATAGATGGCAACGGATGTGAGCTGAGTTAAATCCAGAATAAGATCGATAGCTTGGCCAATGACACAAAAAAAGTTTCGCTCTTTGAAAATGGTATCGGAAATTGCGGCAACAACTTCAAGGCCTCTTGATTTTGATTCAAGAAGAGTTGTTTCCTCTTTTAGAAAAATTGGGGATAAAATTTTATCTGACTTACGTTTTTTTGTATTCATTAACCATGACTTCCATTTCAAAGGTAGGCTGTAATTCAACACTGTACCGCGATTATGAAACTATTGTACAGAAAATTAATCTTACATTTTAGCGTGAAAAAAAACAGTTCAAGGCTATTGTCCTGCGCTAATGTTTTATCAATATGTTTGAATGTTGAGCTATGTAAAGCGTTAAATTACGTATTCAAGTTTAGATATTAAATATTCGAATTAGATCCATTTGCTGGAGGTTGATAGCCAAAGTGTTCATAGGCGCTGCGGGTAACTGATCTGCCGCGAGGGGTCCTGATTATATATCCTTGTTGTATTAAGAACGGTTCAACTACATCCTCTATGGTGCCTTTCTCCTCACCGATTGCTGCTGCAAGACTGTCGAGCCCAACAGGCCCGCCGTCAAACTTTTCAATTATAGTTAACAAGAGCTTTTGGTCCTGTTGGTCAAAACCATTTGAATCTACATTAAGCAGGTTCATAGCGTCGGAGCTGACTTTCTCAGAAATCACTCCGTTGTATTTCACCTCTGCATAGTCGCGGACTCGCCTGAGCAGTCGATTTGCTATTCGAGGGGTGCCGCGGGAGCGTTTGGCAATTTCATACGCACCACCTTTCTCAATAGATAGGTTTAAAATCTGAGCCGATCGCATGACAATAGAGGTAAGATCCTCGACAGAATAAAACTCTAAACGTTGAACAATTCCAAATCGATCGCGAAGAGGGGAGGTTAACAGCCCGGCTCTTGTTGTGGCTCCAACTAGAGTAAATGGCGGAAGATCAAGTTTGATGGATCGTGCTGCAGGCCCTTCTCCAATCATAATATCTATCTGATAGTCCTCCATTGCAGGATAGAGCACCTCTTCAACTGCAGGACTTAGGCGGTGTATTTCGTCTATAAAAAGAACATCATGTGGTTCTAGGTTTGTTAGTAATGCTGCAAGGTCTCCAGCTTTATCAATAACAGGCCCCGATGTTTGGCGCATGTTTACTTCCATCTCATTTGCAATGATATGAGCCAGGGTAGTTTTCCCCAGCCCAGGAGGGCCAAAAATTAATACATGATCAAGTGCTTCGCTGCGGTTTTTTGCCGCGCTGACAAATATCTCCATCTGCTCTCTAACTTTTGGTTGTCCTGCATAATCTTGTAATTTCTTCGGGCGTATTGCACGATCAATTGACTCATCATCGATAACACCTTGTGCGGAGATAAGTCTGTCAGCTTCGATCATTGAATATTCCTTGGTGTATTTTGCTTTAATTTATTGCCGCTTATTTCTTTGTGGCGGCCTGGAGAGCCTTGCGAATTAGGTCTTCAGTGCCCATGTCGGGCTCTTTAACTTTCTTGATCATTTTTTCTGCATCTGCCGGCTTATAGCCAAGAGCTATCATTGCATTTACGGCATCGGCCGTAGCTCCGGTATTAACTACCCCTGTTGATGATTGAGTAATAGCAAGTTTGCCAAGTTTATCTTTGATCTCAATAATTAAACGTTGAGCCGTCTTGGGGCCTATTCCTGGGATGCTTGTGATTCGTTTAACATCTTGAGATTCAATGCATGATACGAACTCATCTGGTTGCATCCCAGAAAGTACTGCAAGAGCAACCTTGCCTCCAATGCCATTTACTTTAATGAGCTCGCGAAATAGGATGCGTTCATCTTCAGTTAGAAAACCAAAAAGAAGCTGAGCATCTTCACGTACTATGAAATGTGTTCTTAATGTAATGTCGCATCCAGCATTAGGAAGATCATAGAAGGTAGACATTGGTACTTCGACTTCATAGCCAACACCATTAACATCCAGAAGAAGTTTAGGGGCTTGCTTTTCTATGATTTTTCCTTTGAGTCTTCCTATCACTGCCATCGTCCTTTTTTAATTCCACTGACACCTTGAGAGCTATCGATTTGTACAAGAGTTTGAGATGTATGCTGATGACAAATTGCAGCAGCAAGGGCATCTGCCGCATCTTCCTGAATATTACCTGAAAGTTTTAGAATCATCATCACCATCTGTTGTACCTGATTTTTCGTGGCTCCGCCAGCACCAACAACAGCCTGTTTAGTTTGCTTGGCTGTGTATTCATATACATCTAGATCGCGAGATACCGCTGCGCAAATTGCTGCACCGCGTGCATGCCCAAGCTTTAGTGCTGAGTCTGCATTTTTGGCAACAAATACTTTTTCTATAGATATACAGTCAGGGTGATATTGATCAATAATCTGACCAATTCCAGAAAAAATTATTTTTAAGCGTTGCGGAAAATCTGCTTGTTGAGTTCTTATAACCCCGCTGGCAACATAAGTAGAGTTGGTGCCAGCGGTTTCAATTACGCCGTATCCTGTGGCGCGGGAACCTGGGTCTATCCCAAGAATACGCATATTAAAGTTGTCCTGAGGTGATTATCCCATAGCCTCTTCGGGTATGTCGGCATTAGAATATACATCTTGAACATCATCTAGATCCTCAAGTGCATCGATTAATTTTACTAAAGATGAACCTTTGTCAGCATCAAGAGAAATTTCAAGGTCAGCTTTTTGAGTTATCTCAGCAACTTCAGTTGTAAATCCGGCCGCAAATAAAGCATCCTTCACATCCATAAAATCTACTCTAGATGTTAGTACATCAAAAGAGCCATCTTCATTTGCGGAGACATCTTCAGCGCCAGCTTCTATAGCAGCTTCCATTAAGGTGTCTTCATCGGTTTCTGGTGGATAACTTATAATTCCAATCTCTTTAAACATATAAGCAACAGAACCATCAGTCCCTAAATTGCCGCCGGCTTTAGTAAAAGCATGTCTTACTTCGGCAACGGTTCTATTCTTGTTGTCAGTCATACAGTCAACCATCACTGCAATACCACCAGGGCCATAGCCTTCGTAACGAATCTCTTCATAGTTTGCCCCATCATCAATTCCAGCGCCTTTTTTTGCAGCTCTAGAGATGGTGTCTTTAGTCATGTTAGCTGAAAGGGCCTTATCAACAGTGATTCTGAGACGGGGGTTAGAGTCTGGGTCTGCTCCCCCCATTCTGGCAGCTACTGTGATCTCTCTGATGATTTTGGTGAATATTTTCCCTCTTTTTTTATCTTGGGCCGCTTTTCTGTGCTTGATATTTGCCCATTTACTGTGTCCTGCCATTTGAAATTACCTTATAAAGCAAAATGCGATTAAAACAAAATATTATTCTAAAAAAATAGCGGAGCATAACAATATTGCAAGATACTGATTCGCCCCCTGCTCTCTATTCCAGCAAAAAGTGTGAAATGCATCTTAACACGATCAAAAAATATTCAAAAGAAGGGGGTAAGAGCGGTCAAGATAAACCTAAAAAAATCAATAATTTCTGTAATAAAAAAATCTGTTTTAAAGGTAGAAGAAAAAATGGTGCGCCGCAACGAAATGATTAATAACATTATTAAATTTCCTCCAAAGGTTGGAATATCGGAATCCATAGTGTAATCTCCAATTGACGTGTAGATTATGTCTTTCATGATTTAATCTACCGATAGGAATATTAAGTTTAATCTAAATTAGGGACATTCTTTTATGCGCGTTCGTGTGTAAAAGGGGAGGAATAATAAAGTGAAAGGTATTTTTAAATCTGCGGTAATCGCCGCTTCTGTAATGACCGCTGGCATGGCTCATGCTGCTGAACCTCTAAAGATCGGACATGTTTATGGTATGAGTGGAGCATTTGAAAAATATGCTCGTACTCTTAAGCAAGGTATCGAGATGGGCTTCGAATATAATACTGACGGCAAGATGGAAATTGCTGGACGTAAAATCGAAATCATCGAAAAAGATACTCAGCTTAAAGCTGACCTTGGTCGTACTCTAGTTGCTGAAGCAATGGGTGATGATAAGGTTGACATGGTTATGGGTCCTCTTTCTTCAGGTGTTGTTCTTGCTGCTCTTCCAGTAGCAAAAGAATACAAGAAGATTCTTATTGCTGAGGGTGCTTCAAATGCGATTACAGGTTCTGATTGGAACAAATATGTATTCCGCGTAGCTCGTAACTCTGATCAAGATGCAATCGGTAACGCTTTCGCTGTTGCTGGTAAGAACACATTCTTCGGTGGTATTGGCCAAGATTACCCATTCGGTCATGACGGAGTTAAAGCATTTAAAGAAGCTGCTGAATCAGCTGGCGGAAAAATGGTAGTTGAAGAATACGTTCCAATGGGAACAAAAGATTTCACTGCTAACATTCAACGTCTATTCAACGCTCTTAAAAACCAAAAAGGTAAAAAGTACATCTTCCCATACTGGGCAGGTGGTGGTAACCCTGTAGGTGCTATTGCTGACGCTGATCCAGGTCGTTTTGGTATTGAGCTAGTAATCGGTGGTAACCTTCTTGACGTAATGAAAGGCTACAAGCGTTACTCAGGTGCTAAAGGCGCAACATACTACTACTATGCTTGCCCAGACAACGAAATCAATGATTGGCTAACAATTGAGCACTTCAAACGTTACAACCTTCCACCTGATTTCTTCACAGCTCAAGGTTTTTCTGAAGCACAATTTATCCATGCTGCAGTTACAAAAACTAAAGGCAAGACAGATACAGAAACTTTGATCAAAGCTATGGAAGGTCTTAAATTCCAAACACCTAAAGGTGAAGTGGAAGTTCGTGCACAAGATCACCAAACTATGCAAGCTATGTACGCAGTACAGTATAAAGACAACCCAGAGCTAGAGTGGGCTGAAAATGTACTTCTTCGTAAAATTGCTAAAGAAGAAATGAATGTGCCAGTTCGCAACAAGCGCTAGTATTATTCATTAATATATACGTGTGTGTTCAGGGTTTCTCAGCCCTGGACACATTTTTTTTAACCTAACCGTAAGTTTCCCATTAGGCGACTGATTGGGCTCAAGCATGACAAATACAATACTAGAAACCCAGGATTTAACCATCCGCTTTGGTGGTCACGTTGCAGTTAACAATGTTTCTTGTAAGTTTGAAAAAGGAACAGTTACATCAATAGTAGGCCCCAATGGAGCAGGTAAAACTACCTACTTCAATCTTATTTCAGGTCAGCTTCCACCTTCAGCAGGAAAAGTATTTCTGAATGGTGAAGAGATAACAAATATCTCTCCAGCTGATAAAACCCTCAAAGGCATCGGTAGAGCATTTCAGCTTACAAACCTATTCCCACGCCTTACCGTACTTGAAAATGTACGTCTGGCAGTTCAGGGTAAGGCTAAAATTGGTCTTAATCTGATTAGAATGGCATCTACCTACAAAGAATTAATTGAGAAAGCAGAATACTTCCTTGAGAAATGTTCGTTGCTTGATATCAAGCATGAGGTTGCTTATCACCTTTCTCATGGTGACCAAAGGAAACTTGAGGTTGCCGTACTTATGGCGCTAGAACCTGAAGTGTTCATGTTTGATGAACCTACAGCTGGTATGAGTGTAGATGATGTTCCTGTCATCCTTGATTTGATTCAAGAGATTAAAGATTCAACAGATAAAACCATTTTGCTTGTTGAGCATAAGATGGATGTTATCCGTTCTTTATCCGATAGAATCATTGTTTTGCATAACGGAACCCTGATGATTGATGGCGAACCTAATGAGGTTATGGCATCAGAGCTTGTTCAGGAGATCTATCTAGGTGTGGAGACAAAAAAAGATGACTGAATCACTTCTAAAACTTGAAGGTGTGCACACACACATCGGGCACTATCACATTCTTCATGGTGTTGATTTTGAAGTGCCAAAAAATGCAACTACGATGCTTTTGGGTCGTAATGGCGCAGGAAAAACAACTACATTAAGAACTATCATGAGCCTATGGTCAGATGTCAAAGGCGGTATTTCATATGATGGAAAAGATATTGTAGGTATGACAACACCAAAGATCGCATGTGATGGTATCGCATATGTACCTGAAGACATGGGAATCTTTGGACAGTTGACTGTAAAAGAAAACATGATTATTGCTGCAAGAAACGGTGAAATGGATACTCAAAGACTTGAGTGGATATTTAACTTTTTCCCAGCACTTAAGAAATTCTGGACCAAACCAGCAGGTAAACTTTCTGGCGGTCAAAAACAGATGTTGGCAGTTGCTCGTGCGATTATTGAGCCACGTAAACTGTTATTGGTGGATGAGCCTTCTAAAGGACTAGCCCCTGCAATTATTGATAATATGCGTGATGCATTTCTTGAGTTGAAGAAAGAGCAGACCATGTTGCTTGTTGAGCAAAACTTCAATTTCGCGAAGGCCGTGGGTGATACTGTTGCAGTGATGGATGATGGAAAAATCGTTCATACCGGCAGCATGCAGGAACTTATAGAGGATGAAGAGCTGCAGGGTAGACTGCTTGGGCTCTCTATGGACACTCACCAATAATCTGAGGAAATTAACTATGAATGTAGCTGCGGATACATTGGCTGAAGAAAAAATCAGCTTTGGACAGAAGGTGGCCGGTTGGTTCACCACCCCTCAAGCAAAGGCATTCCTATTATTAATTATAGGTTCCTATGTCTGGGGTTTAGTCAGAGCGATTGGCTTTGATGAATCTATGAGTGGAATGGATTGGACCATTAACTGGATAGAGTTGCTTTTGGCTGGTGTCACTATGGGGCTTTTATTGTTCCTGATAGCATCGGGTATGACGCTTGTATTTGGTTTGATGGGTGTATTCAACCTAGCGCATGGTGCTTTTGTTGCTCTCGGTGCCTATATAGGTTACCAGGCAATTATTTGGATCGATCGTGCAACTCAAGTAACCAAGATGGTAGAAATTATTCCTGGCCTTAAGGCTTCAGCAACACTGCGTGTTGTCGAGAAGGGTTGGTTCTATAACGATAGTCTTGCTACAACTGTTCTTGCATTGGTACTTGGTATTTTGGCTGCAGCTATTTTAGCTGGATTGCTTGGGTACTTTTTTGAAAGAGTTATGATTAAACCTGTATATGGTAATCCGTTAAATCAGATTTTGGTTACCATGGGCGGTTCAATTATCTTGATTGAACTAATTCTTGCTTTTTGGCACGGTGAAACACCAGCTTTCCCAAGACCTGAGTTTGTCGCTGGCAAGTGGTTCATTGCTGATATTGGTGTTGAAAAAGTAAGAGTATTAGCTGGCGTCATCGGTTTGGGTGTGTTCTTCTCCCTTAATGCTATTTTGAACAGAACCAAAATTGGTCTTTTGATCCGTGCAGGTGTTGAGAGTCAAGAGATGGTTGAAGTTCATGGCTATCGTATTAAGCTGCTATTTATCGCGGTATTTGTTACGGCGATTTCACTTGCTGCTACAGGTGGTGTGATCTTAGGGTTGTTTGAGGAAGCTGTACACGTACACATGGCTGATTCAGTTTTGATCATGGTAATCGTTGCCATTATTGTTGGTGGGATGGGGTCAGTCAAAGGCTGCCTTTATGGTGCATTGCTTATTACTCTTGTTAATAACTTTGCAAATGCGCTCGCACCGTCAATAGCTGGTGAGGCTTCAACAGTACTACTAATGATTGTAGTTCTGATGTGGCGTCCAGAAGGCCTTGACCCAATACAAGCCCACTAATTAGGAGAGGATACTAATGTTAAATAAACTTTTATCAGGTGATTATCCACGTAGTCGTGTTCTCTCGGTTATGTTGGCTGTTACATTTTTTATACTTGCCTTCATGCCATTCATTATCGAAGTTTTTGGTATTGAGAATGGAAGGCAGCTTGCGATGGATTCTGCAGTAAAGATCTGCATCTTTATTCTACTTGCAGCAAGTTATGACATGCTGCTTGGATATACTGCGGTTATCTCGTTTGCACATACTGTATTTTTTGCGATAGGTGCATATAGTGTAGGTATCATGTTGAACCATACTGGCGCTGAAGGAGTTGCTTCTGGTACTAGCTGGATTGCTCTGGTTGGCGCTATTGTTTTGGGAATTATTTGCTCAGCTACTTTGGCGCTTATTATCGCTTTAGTTGGACTACGAGTAAGAACGCTGTTCTTTACTATGATAACTCTTGCTGTTGCAGCTGGGTTCTTATTTCTACTGGTTAAGCTTTCAACCTGGACCGGTGGTCTTGACGGGCTTAACTTTGATGAAGGTATTCCAGCGCTTCTAGCTAAAAAGTTCTTGTTTTTACCAAGCGAAGGTGCAGATGTCTCATTATCAGGCATCAGGTATATCAGTTATTACTTAATCTTCTTGGTCTCTGCAGTTGTATTCTGGTTTATGTTGCGTATGGTCAACTCTCCTCTTGGTAGAGTGTTACAGGCTATCCGTGAAAATGAATTTAGAACTATGGCTATTGGCTATAAACCAGTTTTTTATAAGATTATAGTGATCGTTCTAGCGTGTTCTATTGCTTCATTGGCTGGTTCTTTGTATGCGGTCTGGTTGCGCTCAGCAGTGCCTAACTCATACCTAACACTGAATATTATGATTGTTGTTCTGATCATGGTTGTTGTTGGTGGTATGGGAACAATTTATGGTGCAGTAATTGGTGCAGTTATCATGACCTTGATGGAGAACTATCTGCGTACAGGTTTGAATAATATTATCGGTGAAGGTATCGATATTCCAGTTGTTCATGAACTGATCCACGCTGATCGTTGGTTGATGTACCTAGGTATCATGTATGTACTTTGTGTATATTTCTTCAACATCGGTGTTGTAGGAAAACTAAGGGTTATGGCAGCTGAAAAGCTTCTTAAGAAGATGAAGTCTTAATACCTAAAGTAGTTTGAATAAAAAAGCCCGCCTTGTGCGGGCTTTTTATTACTTAATTTTTCTTGACCCTTCGGCTACGCTCAGGGATCTTTAAAATTAAGTCTAAAATCAATAACCGCCCTCCTAAATCATGCCCAATAATACTTTCCAGCAATTAGCAGTATTTTACTAGGGCACTAGTGGGCCTTCGCCGGCATGACGATTGTTTTTTTAAGTTTGCGCTTAATGTTTCACCCCGGAAACATAGTGACAGCAGGGCTATTTAATATTTATACCCATAAAAAAACGCAGCCTCGGCTGCGTTTTTATTTGACCTACTTAAACTAGAAAACTACTCAGTTACGCGAGGCTTTCTAAGTTTAATAGATAACTCTTTAAGCTGTGCTTCAGAGACAGGTGCTGGAGCCGATGTTAGTGGGCAACTAGCAGTCTGGGTCTTCGGGAATGCCATTACATCTCTGATAGATGTTGCACCTACCATAAGCATAACCAAACGATCCATACCGAATGCTATTCCTCCATGAGGAGGGCATCCGTATTGTAGGGCTTCAAGTAAGAAACCAAACTTAGATTGCGCTTCTTCATCAGAGATATCAAGCAGCCTAAATACTTCTTGCTGCATTTTCTGTTGATGGATACGTATAGAACCTCCGCCAAGTTCGGTGCCATTAAGGACCATGTCATATGCTCTTGAAAGAGCAGTGCCAGGATCTTTTTGAAGCTCTTCAGCTGAACAAGAGGGAGCGGTAAATGGATGGTGTAGGGCTGTCCAACCATTTCTCTTTTCATCCCATTCAAACATTGGGAAATCAACAACCCAAAGTGGTTCCCATTTATCAGAAACCATACCAAGATCTTTTCCAAGTTGAACGCGCAATGCCCCAAGAGCATCATTTACTACAGTAGCTTTATCAGCACCGAAGAAAATCAAGTCGCCATTTTCAGCTTCTGTTCTTTCTAAGATTTTTTCAATAACGTCATCAGGGAAGAATTTAACGATTGGAGATTGTAGGCCGTCGCGCCCATTTTCTTTCGCGTTAACTTTAATGTATGCAAGCCCTTTGGCTCCATAGCGGCCAACAAACTTGGTGTATTCATCGATCTGTTTTCTTGAAAGAGAGTTGCCACCAGGAACTCTAAGGGCGGCTACGCGGCCTTTAGGGTCTACAGCTGGTGCAGCGAATACTTTAAACTCAATGCCTTCAAGCAAGTCTGATACTTCTTTTAGTTCAAGAGGTATACGCATATCTGGCTTATCAGAGCCAAAACGGTTCATTGCTTCTGAGTATGGCATTGTTGGGAATGGGTTAGGAAGTTCAACATCAAGCACTTGCTTGAATAGCTTGCGCATCATTTCTTCCATCATTCCCATGATTTGATCTTCATCAAGGAATGTAGTTTCAACATCGAGCTGGGTAAATTCTGGCTGCCTATCAGCACGCAGATCTTCGTCACGAAAACAACGTACGATCTGGTAATAACGATCCATGCCAGACATCATTAGTAGCTGTTTAAAAATTTGTGGAGACTGAGGAAGAGCGAAGAAACTGCCTTCATGTGTTCTACTAGGAACAAGGTAGTCGCGTGCACCTTCAGGTGTGGCTTTAGTTAACATTGGTGTTTCAATATCAAGAAACCCATTGTCTTCCATGAAATTTCTAAGGATATTTGATATCTTAGAACGCAATCTCATGCGTTCAAGCATCTCAGGGCGGCGAAGGTCTATATAACGGTACTTAAGACGGATATCATCATTAACTTCTTCATCAAGCTGGAACGGAGGTGTTGCAGATTTATTGATGATCTCAAGTTTTTTGCCTAGGATCTCAATTTTACCAGTTTTAACATTATTGTTGGCCATCCCTTCAGGGCGACCTCTTACAATGCCATTAACCTTTATGACAAATTCATTTCTTACTGTTTCAGCTGTAGCAAAAGCATCTTCAATATCAGGATCGTAGACAACCTGAACAATGCCTTCTCTATCACGAAGTTCAATAAAGATTACTCCGCCATGGTCGCGACGTTTATTAACCCAACCACAAAGCTCGACCTCTTGGCCAATTAAAGTTTCATCGACGTTACCGCAATAATGACTGCGCATAGCAATTTTCCGTTATTAATTAGTTGTTGTTAAATAGAAAGGCGTATCTAGTTAGAGCACCTTACGAAAACAGCTGCATTATATACCAATGCAGCTGTTTGATTAACTGTTATTCGCGTATAACGCTTGCATTAGCTCTAAAAACTTGGGCTTATTAGTCAGCAGCATTAGGGCAGCCAGCGCATGCTGCTGGTTGGCTCTTGCTGTCTGTAGAGCAACCGCTCTTATTTTTGAAATCTGTTTCATACCAGCCACTACCTTTAAGTTTAAAAGCAGCAGATGAGACAAGTTTTTTTAAAGCGGATTCATCGCATTCAGGACAGTCAACGAGGGGAGCGTCACTGAATTTGTGAATAGCTTCCAATCTATGTCCGCACTTTTCGCATTCGTATTCATAAATTGGCATAATACATATCCGGTAATTGAAAAACAGCATATATTATTGATTTTTAGCCAAAATCGCAATAGCTTAGCTGCTTTTTAATTGGAAAAAGCAGTGCAGTTTAAAAAATGGAAGATAAACAAATGATGCAAAAGTCTATTTTAATTACGGGGTGTTCTAGTGGGATAGGATATTGTGCTGCAAAAATGCTCAAGGAAAGAGGGTATAGGGTTTTTGCTAGCGCCAGAAAACAAGGTGATGTAGATAGGCTGTATAGCGAAGGATTTGAATCATTACTGTTAGACGTTGATAGTAGTGAATCAATCAAGTTGGCTGTTAAAGAAGTTCTTGAAAAAACAGGTGGCACTTTAGATTGTCTTTTTAACAATGCAGGTTATGGTCAGGCTGGGGCAGTAGAAGATATTAGTCGTGATGCATTTAGGCGGCAATTTGAGACCAATTTATTTGGAGCACAGGAGCTTACTAATATGATTTTGCCAGTGATGCGTGAGCAAGGGCATGGTCGTATTGTATACAATAGCTCTATACTGGGTTTTGTAGCATTTAAACATCGTGGCGCCTATATGGCGAGCAAATATGCGATGGAGGGGCTGTGTGACGCAATGCGCTTGGAATTAATGGGGAGTAATATCTACCCAGTATTGATAGAGCCAGGACCTATTGTGTCCAAATTTCGTGATAATGCTGCTAAAAACTTTATGGATACAATCGTTATTGAAAGTAGCCATTATAAAGAGGAATACCTTGCTACAAAGAAGAGGCTGGAGAGTGCTGGGTCAAAGACCCCATTTACTTTAGCGCCTGAGGCTGTAGTTAAAAGGCTAATTCATGCTCTAGAGAGTAAAAGGCCAAAGGCGCGCTACTATGTGTGTTTTCCTACCCATCTATTTGGATTTTTAAAGCGAATTTTACCGGTAAGGTGGTTAGACTATTTGTTGGCAAAATCTGAGTGAAATGGTTCTTTTGGGGTAATGCAAAAAATACTGTAGAATGCGCTGCTTAATCAATGAATGGTGAGTTGAGTTGATGAAGATTTCTGTAAATGGTGATGAGAAAGAGTTTGCGCAGGAAATTAAGTTGCAGGCTCTAATCGAAGAGATGAATTTAGAAGGAAAGAGGTATGCGGTTGAGGTTAATCGCGAGATTATTCCTAAACGGCAGCATCCTGAATATCAGTTAAGTGAAGGTGATGTTATAGAAGTGGTTCATGCTGTAGGTGGTGGTTAATTAAAACCATTATGCTCACTTATCTTGCCCTTTACTGTGCATAGCATGAGCTCATGCATGGTTGTTCGTCTGTATGGTAAACATGACTACTAAGATTGAATTAATTAAGAATTGGTGAAGAAGATGATAGATAAAAAATTGGTAATTGCTGGAAAAGAGTACAGTTCTCGTCTGATGGTTGGAACTGGAAAATACAAAGATTTTAATCAGACCAAATTGGCGATTGAAGAATCTGAGTCAGAGATGATAACGGTTGCTATCAGAAGAACTAATATGGGGCAAAATAGCGATGAGCCAAATCTGCTAGATTATTTGTCACCAGATAAATACACCTTTTTACCAAATACGGCAGGCTGCTTTAATGCAGAGGATGCTATTAGAACTTGCCGTTTAGCGCGGGAGCTTCTTGATGATCATACCTTGGTTAAGCTTGAGGTCTTAGGGGATCAAAAAACTTTGTTCCCGAATGTTATGGATACTATCAAGGCTGCTGAAGTTCTTATTAAAGAGGGTTTCGAGATCATGGTATATACCAATGATGACCCGATTATAGCTAAACAGTTTGAAGAGATGGGATGTGTTGCGGTAATGCCTTTGGCTGCTCCAATTGGTTCTGGTCTTGGTATTCGCAACCCTTACAATATCCGCACCATTATTGAGAATGCAAATGTACCGGTTATTGTGGATGCGGGTGTAGGTACTGCATCTGATGCGGCTATTGCAATGGAACTAGGTTGTGATGGTGTATTGATGAATACAGCGATAGCTGGTGCGCAAGACCCTATTCTGATGGCATCTGCGATGAAAAAAGCGATTGAAGCAGGGCGTGAGGCATTCCTTGCAGGGCGTATTCCACGCAAACGTTTTGCAAGTGCATCGTCTCCAGTTGACGGAACGTTCTTCTAGGCTATCTGTTGTGATAGATCCTCTTATGGAAATAAACGGTGTTGTAGGAAAAATAGCTGTGGAAAAGAGTGTTGTGGAAAAACTATTTGTGAAAAAGAAGTGTAGCGAGCAGATTGCCAAAGAAAAGATAGCTGAAGATTTAGCTGTTAAAGATACGCCGCAAGGTGAAATGCCGAGAAAGACGATAAAGAGTTTCGCCAGAAGAGTGGGGCGTGCAACCACTGCTCAAAAAGATGCTTTAGATAATTATTATGAGAAACACAGTCTGCAGCCAGGACCCTCTGAATCTTTGAATAAACAAGAGATCTTTGGCAGAGATGCAAAGGTTGTGTTTGAGATTGGGTTTGGTAATGGCACTTCATTGGCGAAGATGGCTGCCGCAGCTCCCGAAAAAGATTTTATCGGTATTGAGGTGCATCGCCCTGGTATTGGTCATCTTTTGAATCTGGTTGAGCAAGGCAGTTTAACCAATGTCAGGATTATGGAAGGTGATGCGATAGAGGTATTGCAGAATAATATTCCTGACGGATTTTTGCATGGGGTGCAGTTGTTCTTCCCTGACCCATGGCCGAAAAAGCGTCACCATAAGCGCCGTATAGTTCAGCCTCCATGGGTAAATAGAATCTTTACTAAATTGGAGAAAGGTGGCTTTTTACATATGGCCACGGATTGGGAGAATTATGCAGAACACATGTTTGAAGTGCTTGAAGCTGATGATCGCTTCGAAAATCAGCATGGTGTTGGTAATTACTCTCCACGACCAGAGCATAGACCAGAAACTAAGTTTGAGAGACGCGGAATAAATCTTGGACATGGTGTTTGGGACTTAGTCTATAAAAAGAAGTAGGGTCTACAAAAAGAAGTAGATGAAATCTAAAATTACCTATATAGATATGATTCGTCATGGCGAGCCGCAAGGTGGAACCCGCTTTCGTGGACACCTTGATCACTCCCTCTCTGAGCTTGGTTGGCAGCAGATGCAGCAGGCGTTATCTAGGCAAACTGCAGGTGCATCTGAAACAACAGCTAAACAATGGGATCTGATTTGTACCTCCCCATTAAAAAGGTGTTGTGAGTTTGCAAAAAGTTTTGCACAAGAATCTTCAACCCCTTTGCAGGTGATAAGTGAGTTTAAAGAGATCTCATTTGGTGATTGGCAGGGAAAAACATATGCAGAGGTTGAAGTGATAACTCCTGGTGCTGTCAAAAAATTCTTCGAAGACCCAGTTAAGTACCCTGTTCCAAATAGTGAAAATATTTTTGAATTTTGCAGCCGAGTGCAGCAAGCTTTTCACGGTATAGTCGCAGATAATTTAGGGAAGAAAGTATTGCTTGTTGGGCATGGCGCCGTAATAAGGTCCATTCTTAATGTTGTGTTAGGAGTTCCGCTCAGTAATATCTTCCGGATTGATGTTCCTTTTGCATCGATAACCCAAATTAAGGTTGAAAAGAGTGTTGATGGTTTAAGGTATTCTTTGATTTCTCACGCTGCGTAAAACCATTTTTGTACTAAACAGAGTCAATGTTATTTTGAATTACCAATTCAGCAGGAAAAAATAGTTAACATGCTAAATCTAAATAGAATATTGGTTTTTATTTCCGCAGTATTTTTTTCTTCGATAGTTTCCGCTAAAGCTATCACCGTCACAGATGACATGGGTAATGTGGTATCTATCCCTAAAACTGCTGAAAGAATAGTTGCGCTGGCACCTCATGTGACTGAATTGTTATTTTCTTTAGGGATTGGGGGTAAGATTGTAGCTACTGTGGAGTATGCCGATTATCCGCCCGCAGCAAAAAAAATTCCTCGTATCGGAGATTCTCTTACAATAAATATTGAAGACCTTATTGCGCATAAGCCTGATCTTATTGTTGCTTGGGGAAGTGGCACATCGCAGTCGTTGATTCAAAGGCTTAAAATTTTACAAATACCAATTTACCTAAGTGGGTCTAAAAACTTAGATGATATTCCTTCAAGCTTATTGCGCCTGGGTGAGCTTACGGGAAGAAGGGAGATTGCTGCTAAGTTAGTAGAGAAATTTAGAGATGATTTATTAACGGCAAAAGTGGAAAAAATTGAACCAGAGAAAAAGCTATTTATACAAATCTGGGGTTCTCCTCTACGTACAATTGGCGGTACACATGTAGTTGATGAGCTGATACAACATTGTGGTGCTGTGAATGTATACAATGATCAATCGCAGCTATCGCCGGTTATAAGTATTGAATCATTGATTAATAGGGATCCAGATATCATAGTTTTGAGCACGAAAGATAAAGGCTTTAGCTCTGATCTATCTGATCTTATTAAACCATGGAAGCAAATTTCGGCGCTAAAGAATGGTGCTATTTGTAGGATAGATTTCGATATACTTTTACGCCCTACAATAAGAGTGTTGGATGGTATTAACGAATTATGTAAATGCGTAGCCGCAGCAAATTAAGATGGCCGATAAAAAAACAGCTACCGAGAAAGGTGTATTTACCTTCCTAGATAGCTGTTTCCTCCTAGCAAGCTCCTCCTGAATATGATTATTGTTTTTCTTAGGGTTCATATTATTGAGCTTGTATATTAATTTTTAGCACTGTGATCTTGAGTCGTCAAGCTTAAAGATGTTAAAAAACAATGGGTTGTGTTGTGCGACGCGGTAGCCGCGTTGCAGCAAATCAAGCAAATCAATATGTTATGCGCAAGAGTTAATCCGAAGTGGAATGTGATTCAATTATCATTTTTAGTGTTAGCTGTGCATATTTTGTACAGTTTGTTGTAACTGTTTAATTTTGAGAGAAAATGTTCTATCTATTAAGTCATGAAAGGGAGCTGCAGCGGCAAGATTCAACATCTTCATTGGTGCTGTCAGGGAGTGAATATAGTTCCGCGAGAGTTGTGTGGCAAAGGGTTGAGATTGAAAAGATAGAATCATTGTTGCCATCTCCGAGTGATTCAGTGCTTATCTATCCGGCTGACGATGGTGAAGAGTTTGAGACGCATGGATCAGTAGAGAACTATATCTTATTGGATGGGACGTGGCAGGAGGCGAGAAAGATCTACAATCGCAGCCCATATCTAAAAAAATATCAGAGTGTCAGACTTAGTGGAGTTAAGGACTCAGAATATACTCTTAGGCGTAATCAAAAAGATGGCGGACTTTGTACTGCTGAGGTGGTAATTGAGATTCTGCTAAGAGAGAGTAAGTGCGCTGCAGCTGCAAACTTATATCAAAAATTTAAAGAATTCCAGGCGGCAAGAGATATCAATGTACTGAGAAGGTAGTTATTAGGTCTTGCTGCAAATGGAGTTAAAAAACTGATCGCGCTTTCAAGTAAATAAGTATATGGATAACGTTATTGTAAATAAATCTGTATTAGCTGCATGCCTTGTTGATGATATTTAACATCGTGTTTTTGCTGATAGGCTTTTCATAGATGCCGACCACTTCATCCTCATGAATATCATAATCATCCTTACTGCCAGAGATGATTGCTATTGGTATGTTCTTCAATAACTCATTGTTTTTTTGCTCCTCGATCATCCAATAACCACCTTTGCCGGGCATGTTAAGATCGAGCATGATTAGATCTGGTGGAGATGTTTCGATCATTTTAAGGGCATCATCATAGTTATCAACGGTTACAGGAACATGTCCTGCCTTTTTTAACATATGTTCGAAAACCATAAGGGTTATCTCATCATCGTCAACACAAAGGATTCTTTTTGAAGATGTATTTGCAGTATTCTGGTTGTTGTAGGTTTCAAGATGCTTAATTACTCTATCAACAAGTTGCAGGAAGGTTTTAATCCAAAAAGGTGAAAATCTGTCGCGCATTTGAACGATATCTTTTTTGGCTTGGAGAATAACCTTTGGATCACGGTTATCTTTGGCAATGTTATAGAATGTAAAACATATACCAATAATTTGAGCACCATTAAAAATTTGGGTTCCAAGGCTTTTGTCAGTGCCTTTAAGGCTAGGGTTATTAAAATCTTGAAAGGCAACTATGCTAGATGCAAGCTCCCACCCAGGAGCTGTAGGAACAACTGTCATATTAGCAAGTTGGTGTGCACACTTTCTTGGACATACAGGTCTAACTTCATTTAGGTATACCGCAGCTTCAAGTTGGCTGGCATCAACAAGATTATTGGCTGCAGCATTCATAAAGCGAGCAAGATTAAGAATTGTAGTGATTTTAAGGTGATTATCCGGAGCAGCTTCATCGGCGAGTAATCTAAATGCTTGCAGGTCTTCGATGCTGCGTTTGTTATACGCTGGAGTAAAGAATTGGTGGCCTTTCGAGGTAAAGAAAACCTTGTTTAGATCATCATTGGGAATAATGTTGGAGTATTTAATTGCCATCTCAGATTGATCTACATCAGCACCAAGAGAGGGATTATCTTCACCAAACAGATCTATGTTATCTTCACCAAACAGATCTATGTTATCTTCAGCTATATCTTCATCACTTGATAGCAGAGCTATTGAGAGTGACATTGTGTCTTTAATAGTATCAGCGGTACATTGGCTTAGTGGTTGTAGTGAGTTTTGGATTTTTGAAAATAGATCAAAATCGACTTTGTTTATCTCAGCAGCCTGTTCTGACATTTCACGAGCTACCTCAAAGACAGCTAAAATAAAGGCTGAAAAATTATCTGGGAGTATAAGATCTTGTTGGGAGAACGTTGAAAGGATGTTTTCAAGAGAGTCTAATGCACTGGCTAAAGGGATGATTTGAGATTCATTTGCATTGTTTTTTAAGGTGTTTATTAAACCGATTAACGTTACTAAGGAAGCATCAGAACTTGAGTTAGCGTCAAGTTTAAATGCAATATGCTCAAAATCTTGTTTTTTTTCGATCATGTCGTCATGAAAATCAACCAGATATTCTTGCTCATAATCTATGTCAAAAAAGTTTCCCATGCCTAAAAACCCTAATTACTTACTATTTCAATATCTATTTATATATTATAGAAGATTATCTGAAAAAAAGTTAAAAGCGCAATTATTTAGTTATGCTGTTGATATTAACCATCTAAAAAATGAAGGAAAGTTAGTTAAATGGAAGCCATGAACTATAATTATCTACTGGGTGACATGCTTTTAGATTGAAATATTATTGATAGAGTGATTTGAATTAAATGGACAATAATGGGAATGTATTAAAAGAGTACAAAGCTGGAAGGTTAGAGTATCAATGTCCAGTAACTTCTTTGCCTGTACTGGAATTAGAAGAATTTAGTAATATACAAATCACCAAAGATTACTTTTTTAATGTGAGGAAAATTGGTGAGTCTATCGTCCATGTGCAAAGTAGTGGTGATATGGGCAAATCAAATCTATCTAAACACTATGAGTTTATTAGAAAGTTTGTTGAAAAAGCACAAGTTAGATTGCCTTATGCTGAGATCAGGGACTTTTCAAATTTAACAGGAAGACCTTCGAATAGAGAAGTCAAACTGCAAAAGCAATTTATTTTAGAAAATGAAGAAAAGTGTGCTGTATTAATACTTTGTGGAGCACCATTCTGGTTGAAAGCAATTGCATGTGTCGGTTTTAAAACCTATAAAACCATAACTAAGTTTGCGGCCGCAAATGATTTTGAGCAGTCGGTAGATGCAGCGCAGAAAGTATTAGGAAATCTGGATGATGGACGTGAACTAGAGTTATCTTTTGAAGACATCATCTTTAAACCTGAATGGGAATTTTTCACCTCGGATCAAAAACTATATGTTAAGAATGGAATAATTCCGGGAAATGTGTTTTTTTCTGCTATAACAGGCGATGTTACGCTGGAGAGGATTAAGGAAATAATCTCTAGAATTGAAACTGTATTTGAGGCAGGAAAGTTCGAAAATAAAGAATACTATCGGATTGTAGATTATAAAGCCCTAGAAAAGGCGTCAATCTTAGCAAGAAAAAAATATGCTAAAGAGCTAGAAAGGATAAATAAAAAGTATAGCAGCACCCCCAGTTTTACCTATATTTGTGGTGCAAACTGGAAGACAAAGAGGATGATTCAAGTCGCCTCAGCTTTTGTAAAGCAAAAGTTTATTTTTGTTGAAAGTGTCGATGAAGCATTTGAACGGATATCAGTTCCAGTTGAGTGCAATATGGATAAAGAAGATTTAAACAATAGAAATATAGTTGTCTCAAAAACCGATATTGAAGAGATAAGTACTCTATTTGGTGAGCTTTTATGGGATAGCCAAAAAGAAATAGATCTTGAAAAAACTTTAGCAACCGAAAATCCTTTATGTCCCCTGAAGGAGACTTTTTCCATTCTAAAGCAAGATATAACAGAGCTTAGGGAGCGCGATAAGGAGACGACAAAAGGATTGCTCAATTTGCTAGAGGCTGTAGATGCAGCTCTTGTAGTTGTTGATAAGGGAAGGCATGAAGTTGTTTATGCAAATCAGGCCACATGCAAAATGACTGGTTTTACTAGGGATGAAATGATTGGCAAGGGGTGTCAAAGATTTATCTGTCCAAGTGAGGTGATGCGGTGTCCAGTTACTGATTTTGGAGAGAAGGTGGATGAGAAAGAGGCCTATATAATTAAATCTGATAAAACACAGCGCCCTATTTTAAAAACGATAAAAGAGATTAAATATGATGGTAGAGATTGTTTGCTTGAGACCATATTTGATATTGAGGAGATAATAAATGTTCGAACCGAGTTGGAGGATAACCTAAAAAAACAAAAAGATATAACTCAAGAGTTAACAATGATTAGAAATGCGATTGATGTATCTACAGATGCAATAGCAATTGCAACTCCCAAAGGGAGATGTTTCTATCAAAATGAGAACTTTGCCGAGATGTTTGGGGGCGATAGGAATAGCTTTGAGTACTTGGATGCTTTTCAG
Source organism: Gammaproteobacteria bacterium (assembly GCA_033852155.1). GTDB lineage: Bacteria > Pseudomonadota > Gammaproteobacteria > QZLD01 > QZLD01 > QZLE01. Next base: position 659,747 of record JAWSVA010000003.1, read on the forward strand.
TTGTTTACAGATAAGAATGCAGCAAAGGATATTTTTAATGTCTTAATAAAAGGCGGAAGCTGCGATATAGATCTTGAGGTGGTAGGTAAAGATGGAAGAATTATTCCAGTTCATCTCAAGTCAAATTCAGTTAAGGATGATGATGGTGAAGTTATTGCTCTAATAAGCATATATTCGGATATTACCGAGCGCAAGCAGTCTGAAATGGTTCTCAAAGAAACAAATCAGCAATTAGAAAAGGCGATTGAAGCAGCGACTTTGATGGCTCGAAAAGCTGAGTCTGCAAATAGATCAAAAAGTGAGTTCTTGGCAAATATGTCTCATGAAATTCGTACCCCAATGAACGGGGTGATAGGAATGAGCATGTTGCTATTAGAAACTGATCTGACCGAAGAGCAAAAAAATTATGCAGAGTGTATTAACAATAGTGGAGCAAGGTTGTTAGACCTGATTAATGATATTTTAGACTGTTCAAAGGTTGAAGCTGGTAAATTAGACTTGGAGGAAATTGATTTTGATCTGAGGGCACTATTGGATGATTTCTCTGAAACAATGGTATACAAAGCTCATGATAAGGCGTTAGAACTTATATGTGCTGCCTCACCGGATACACCTGTATATCTTAGAGGTGATCCTGGGCGATTAAGGCAGATACTAATAAACCTTGTTGGAAATGCGATTAAATTTACAGAAGAAGGGGAGATCTCAGTTCGTGCCTCTTTAGCGAAAGAGACCAAGGAGACTGCAGAAGTAAAGATTATGGTAACAGACACAGGTATTGGAGTTCCCTCAAATAAGCTGAAAAGTTTATTTGAGCAATTTACCCAGGTTGATGGCTCAGTGTCACGTAAGTATGGCGGGACTGGATTGGGGCTTGCGATATGCAAGCAACTAGTTGAGTTAATGGGGGGAGAGATTGGGGTAAACAGTGAAGAGGGGAAAGGTTCTGAATTTTGGCTCAGTGTTAAATTCAAAAAACAAAAGTCACGCGAACGTATATTGCTTGATAATTCCAAACTGTTGAATGCAAAAGTGTTGGTAGTTGATGATAACTATACCAATAGAAGTGTTTTATATGCTCAGCTGAGTGCTTGGGGGGTTAAACCGGTTAAAGTTGAAAGTGGTTTGCAGGCTTTGGAAATAATGCGTGAGGCACAGCAAAATGGTGATCCATTTAAGGTTGCATTAATTGATTCGCAAATGCCAGAGATGACTGGAGAAGTATTAGCAAAGAAAATTAAGGAAGATCGAACAATAGCAAATACGCGCTTAGTTATAATGCCATCCATTGCGCAAAGGGGAGGTGCTCAAAAGTTTACCAAATGCGGATTTGATGCATATTTAACAAAGCCATTAAAAAGTACGGATTTGCATGATTGTTTATCAGTATTATTAAGTAATGAAGAGTGGAAAAACGAAATGGATTTTGTAACTCGTCATGCAATTAGTGAGATAAAACGTAGTGATATAAAGGTATTAGTTGTTGAAGATAATATAACAAATCAGCAAGTAGTTTCAAGAATGTTAAAAAAGAGGGGGGTGGTGGCTGATGTTGCTCAAAATGGGGAAGAGGCGATAAATGCGGTTGAAAAAAATGAATATGATATTGTGCTGATGGATTGTCAAATGCCAGAAATGGATGGTTTTGTTTCAACTAAAATAATCCGTCTCTCAGGAAGCGAGAAGGTTTCTAAAGTACCAATTATTGCTCTTACGGCTAATGCTATGAAAGGCGATATGGAAAAGTGTATTGAGGCAGGTATGGATGATTACCTTGCCAAGCCGATAGGAAAAAACGCACTAATTGACACTATAAATAAATGGCTTCCAGATGAGAAAAAGTGGTCTGACAGTGAGCAAGAGGTATCTGCAGCTAAAGAGATAACGGAACGGGAAAATGTAAAGTCAAAAATGGCAGTTATTAACATTGAGAAATTAAGTGAAAATTTTGATGATGATATGGATTTAGTAAAAGCAATTCTTGCTCGCTATTTGCAGGATGCAGAGAAGCAGATGGAGGAATTATGGCATTGTATAGAGGAAAACAATCTAGTAAAAATTAAAGATCAAACCCATAAAATGAAAGGCGCTGTTGTTGCAGTAGGGGGCGAGGTATTTGCTGATCTTTTAGCAAAAGCTGAGCTGGCAGCAAAAAACAATAATAACGAAGAACTTAAATTGTTACTGCAGGAAGTTGGGCCTGAGTTTGAAAAGTTGAAGCAGGAGGTGGGTAGAGTGGTTTCTAGTTAGAATTTTGAGTTTATAAATCAGTGGCTGTTGCAAAACTAGAAAAGAGCGCCAAAAATCATCATGGTTAACTTTTTCTTTTGGAGTCTTCCCTACTAATATAGGCTCAAAATCTTTTATTTTACCAGATGTATCCCAATCACTACTATTCCCCCTTTAAATAGCTGCTTGCCCTATAAAACATAAAAATTGAAATATAATTGCACTTATTACTTGAAAGCGCGGTATGTAAGCCAAAGGCTTTAAAATTGGAAACAGGTGGTTTTGTTTATTGAATATTCTACTTGGGTTAGATATGGGTAAATTATATTATTTGCTATAGTTAAGATAGAGTTCGAAATTCGTTTGAAATCAATTGGAGAACATGGATGCGTTGCGTAAATATAGATAATTGGTCGGAGATGGCTCCTCCATATGATGATTATGAATATTTCATGAATCATGAACAGTATCCATTTGTTGAATTTGATAATGGGTTTAACTATGTCAACGCATGGTGGTTAGCTGAGGCATCTGTTCTGGCCTATTCTGATAAAGAAAAAGTTGCTAAAGAGCTAAGAAAAGTTGGCTTTGATAAATTAGATATTATTGAAACAAAAAGTGTCGATTGTTTTATCGCATCCAATGGTTATGTTGTATTTGTTATTTTCAGAGGTTCTGAATTACGTCCAAGACCAGATGGTAATGGTTTTAAAAAAGTTATTGCTGATTGGTCAACAAACCTTAGTTTTAAACTGGTTGATTGGGAGTCAGGGGGGCAGGTTCATTCAGGATTTAAAAAAGCTTTGGATGAAATGTGGCCTAAGTTTTTACATGTTTTAAAACAATATAAGGATAGCTCTATCTGGTTTACCGGGCATAGCCTTGGGGCGGCATTGGCAACACTTGCTGCAGATAGAATAGGCTGTACATCTGGTGTATATGGATTTGGCTCGCCAAGAGTTGGTGATGAGGAATATCAGAAACGATTTGGCGTAGGTAATTTTATTAGAATAATAAACAATACCGATGTGGTGAATTACCTTCCATTTTTTGCAGATTACTATCATGTTGGTCGTGGTTTGCAGATAACAGATAGGGGGTTGGCTGAACATGAAGAGAAGCAGGAAAAACTTGATATTAAAGGGATAAAAGGGGCTCTCTCGTTCAATAATAACCCTGTTCCTCAGTGTATTTATGACCATATTCCACTGCATTATTCGATATTTTTCTGGAATTATATTAATGGGCAAATCGGATTCGACTCAGTTTGAATCGAGTTTATTTCCCCAATAACTGTGTTGCAATTAGTTAAAAAATGAGTCGCCTACAAATTTGTAGGCTCAACATCTGTTTAACAAATTGCGCCTTGTCTTTAGAAAAACAAGTGCGAACCAAGATTTGTCAAATTACTTTAAATACTGCGATGCAGTTTCAATTGCTATGGATTGGTCGAACAAGTTGAGCAATGACCGAGTAGGTGGGGGTTTAACCATCCATAATTCGATGGGCTCAGTATGAATGGTTATAAGACCGTTTATTATTTCGATTTTCTCTGTTTGGTCATCTGCGAAGGTGATGCGGGCAGGCTTTTGACCTTTGGTAGTGATATTTTAAATCGCATTGCCAAGAATCTTATAAGGATAGTGATAGCGGCACAGGCTGTTAGGCGTAATACCTGGTTGTCGGTAAAGGACTGCACTAATAGAAAACTTGCTCCACCTAATAGTGCGGCAGATGCATAAAAGTCTGAAGTCAGTATCGCAGGGATCTCTCTTACCAGAATGTCGCGAATAACGCCGCCGCCGGTAGCTGTTATGGCTGCCATGAGCATGATTCCAACAGGTCCCATCGAAGCGTCAGCTGCTTTGGATGCTCCAATTGCAGCAAAGATGCCAAGGCCTATGGCATCAGCAAGCATAACCATGTTCCAGCGTTGGGCGATTTTTTTTGTGGCAATAAATGCGCACAAACCACCAATAATGCAGGTGATAACGTATCTTTGGTCTGAGATTGCAACTGGAGGAGTTTGTCCTAGCATGATATCGCGGATAATTCCGCCGCCGACACCTGTTGATACAGCTAAAACTGTTACGCCTAATAAATCGAGTTCATATTTTACTGCGCGAAATGCACCTGAGATTGCGAATACAAATGTGCCGAAAATATCTAAAATATCTATAAATACCATTTGAATACCTTAATGATGACCCCGCTATTCTACTGTGAATTAATCAGGGTATCAAAGCGTGAGATGATTAAGCGGATATTATTAGTATCAAAACCCCTATCTTTTAAAAGCACATCGATCATCGGTTCGATCTGGCTATTAGCAGGAAGGGGTAAGTCGTCATCAATAGCGGCATTGATTTTTGGTATAAAAACCCACTGTAGCCACTGTTCAAATTTTAGGGTGTTTATACAAAAAGGCTGCGTATTTGCTAAATCTTCAGAGGAAGGTTTTGTACCACCCCAGAGATTCTTCTGGCGTAATTCGGCTTCTAGATCAAACAATATTTCTTTCAGCTTGTGATGGGAAGCGATCATGCGGTCTTGTATCTAATAATTCAGTTTTAAAAACGGCATTATATATTATTGGTTTTTATTAATCTGGATTTATATTTATGCTTAGAATGTAAAAAGGCCCCAGCTCGAAAGCTGAGGCCTATCTCCTTTAGTTGGAGTAGATTAGATTAAGGACAGGTTCCTTTTGCATAAGCGCCTGGAGCTGTTTCAATCAAAGTAGCAGTACCACCGACGTAAGTTGAGCTTAGGTATTCACCAGAACCAATTACGTAGATATTTGATACGTACATAATCTCTGCTCTACCTGCATCTACATGTTCCTGGTATGTTGATGTATATGAGGTACATGCTGGTGGCTCAATAACCTCTTCTTCTACAGTAACTGTTCTAGTCGCCGAATCGCTAAGAGCACCAGAGTCAGTTGCTGTGTAAGTACAGGTGTAAGTGCCAGCTGTTTGAGTATCAACGTTGCAGTCAACTACAGGAGTAAGCGCACCATCTTCAGCATCAGTTGCAGTTGCACCTGGATCTGTGAATGTTGCACCATATGCAAGTGTCATAGCTGCATCACCAGTTAAGGTAACTACTGGAGCTTCATTAGTTGCTGGTGGCTCTACCACTTCTTCTTGCACGATAACTGTTCTGGTAGCTGTGTCGTTAAGAGCGCCAGAGTCAGTTGCTGTGTAAGTACAAGTGTATGTAGCAGCTACTGATGTACTTACGTTGCAGTCAACTACAGGAGTTAAAGCGCCATCTTCAGCATCAGTTGCAGTTGCACCTGGGTCTGTGAATGTTGCACCAAACTCAAGGGTCATTTCAGCATCACCGTTCATAGTAACTACAGGGGCAGCATTAGTTGCTGGTGGCTCTGTAGACTGTGCTTTGGTTTTAGCTTCAAGAATAACAAAGCTGATTAGCATTGCTTCCTGGTCAACTTGAGTAGATATTGGGTTGTCACCTTCCACGTGGATTAGAGTGTTGATAGACTCGTCAACATCGTTTTCGATGTCAATTGCAACAACGTTGAAGTTGATACCGTTAGCAACAGTCTTTACTTCTGGGTAGCTTGCAAATGAAGTACCTACTTCAGGAGCGTGAGATCCTTCATAGATATTTTCATAGTAAGATACAGCACCAGTACCATTTTTAATCCATGTGTAGTCTTTACCAGTGTCATGTGGGTACTGTGAAGAACCGCACTGTGGAACACCAGAGTGGCCATACTCGTCACCATCAAGAGCACCTAAATAAAGCTTAGTATCACCCGTTGCATCGATCGCGTCATGCAGGATCTGGATATCGGTTACAGCTTTATAAGGGATAGTAGAATGAGACTTCATGCCTGATGTAGCAAAGTCATTGTTCCAACCCCATGCGATACCATCATATAGAGCGATAGTCTTGTCTTCACCTTCTGGCAGGTAGTAAACCACGATTACAGAGTAAGAAGCATTAGCTAGGCAGTCATTGGCAAGGTCGCCGTTGTCATTTGTACCAGCTGGGGCGTAACCCATCTCCATAGCACTTGCAGTAGTACCAGAGAAGTCAGCACGTTGTAGTCTGGTAACAGTTACAGGGATAGAACCGGTAAGACCTGAAAACTGTGAGGTCAGATCCAGACGGTTGTTCCACATGGTAACCTTACTATCTTCCATAGTGCCGGCAGAACCAAACATCTTCCACCAAGATGGGATAGACTCACTTTTCTCGCCAACACTTGCAGATGATGGAGTTAGTGCTCCAAGATCGTTAGTGCCAATAGTAATATTGATTTCGTTATTGGCGATATCAGCTTCGGTATCAAAACCTAGTTCACTGCCGCTTACAGTGTCATCAGTGTTGTCCTCTGCCAATGATTCATCTGTTAAGTAAGCTGAACCGTAGTAGTTTACATAAGCAGCTTCAATAACAGCATTTTCAGGGATATCGACATAAACGGTGCGAGGTAGGCTTAGTTTATCAGCTTGCTGGTCGCCGCCGATATCTTCAACAAGATCTGAGCCGGAAACAGCTACGTGGTAGTTTTTACCAGTGAACTCAGCAACCTTATGAAGGGTGTTTTCTGCGTTCTGAGCAGCTACAGCTCCCAAGTTTTCATGAACAACAGTTCCGTCAGGTGCTGGTGGTTCTGTACCACCGCCACCAGAGCATGATGTTGCTGTCTGGAAGTAACCCGCAGATGTTTCCTGAATCATTTTTGTATCAGTGGTCATACCAAGATACTCATCTGAACCATTCGCATATACCAAAACGTTATATTGAAGAGTAGCACGACCCGCATCGATGTGTGTCTGATTGGTGGCTTCTCCGCAATATAGTGCGAATGCTTGAGAAGCGGTAAGTAGCAAAGGTGCTACCGATAGAACTTTTATAATATTTTTAATTTTCATCTTATATGAATAGGTGACCTTATTTTTTTATTCAGTCACCAGCTCCCTAAGCTGCGTTAGTATTAAGCCCATACCCTTTGGTATGGCCTATAAACGCCTTCCTTAGTTTGAGATCTACAAAAAAGTGCTTCCGTTAGATCTTCCGTGTTTCATCCTTGAATATCATCAACAAATGTCAATGTATGGATCAAGTATCGCTTTAACAAGAAGATGTTAGTAGCGAACCAGTTCGCAATTTATAATATTCTGAAATTGCTAAGTGTGAAGTGTGAAAAAGATCAAACTTTTAACCAGAAAAACGAGTAAAAGATCACACTCTTAGCGGTAAAAAGCTACCGCTTGTCGTCAGTTACCTGCAGAAAATGTCGCTAATCGGCTAGGAAAACCCCTAGTATCTTATATTTGTTTGGAAATGGGGAAACCACGCCTGCACGGTGAAAGTGCAGGTGTGGCTTAGGTTTATACGCATTTTGGGTGTAAATATAGGGTTTTTACTTGCTACAACTACCTACAGAATAAGCTACGCCATTTTAAGGTATGTAAAGTTGTTGTAGATGAGCTTGATTCAATGGAATCTTAAACGCCCGTCGTGTGGTAGTTTGTTGTTGAATGCAGCCAGCTCATGAGAGTGGTTTGAATCGGTGTGTTCGGTATATGTCGGCTCAAAAAACTTTTCTTCAACGGTTATTGCTCTTATTGCATCATTTGATATGCATCCACTATTTGTTACTACATAATTGTGTGTACAGGTTATGGCTTTGGCTATACGACTAAGGCAGTCTAAATAGGGGCTTGATCTTTCATAGTCATTAAGGTTCTCAATATACAAGTAAGCCGTTTCAAAAATTACTAAATAGGCATCAAATCACGCTATCCATGAGTGGTAGAAGCTTACTGGAAAAATGCTGTGGTAGTGGGGTTATTTGGTAGTGTGAAGTATGAAGTATGAAGTATGAAGTATGAAGTATGAAGTATGAATGGTTATTTAAGGTGCAGCATTTAACAAGATAGTAGTGGAGAATGGGTGGAATTGTATCCGTTACTATAATTATAATAGGTTGCATACTGCCAATTGAGGTTTGCCGCCTAAATTCCTCATTCTAGTCGTCAGTTTTTTTTATTTTAATTAGTATGCTAGTGATATTGTCTTTTGCCCCGTGTACAAGAGCAGAGCGTATAAATGCTTTATTTGTTTCGGAAATAGTGCTGCTTTTAATTAGCCCCTCTATATCAGCGAAGCTTATTTCGTTATATAGCCCATCGCTGCAGAGTAAAAAAATATCACCTGGCTGAATCGTGCCTGAAGTCTCGTCAAGTAATAGCTCTTCATCCGCTCCAACCGCGCGTGTGATTATATTTGCAAGGGGATGGTTTTCTGCCTCTTCTGGGGTAATTAGTTTGTTTGCTAATAACTCCTCTACTTGACTATGGTCTCGAGTAATCTGTTGCATATGACCATCTCGGAATAGGTAGGTTCTGCTATCACCTGCCCATATGATGTTGTAGTGGGTTGTGCTTAGTGATATCGCAATAACGGTAGATCCGATAGTTCTACCGTTGTACTGTTGCCGACTGATATCTCTAATCTTGAGATTACTATTGAGGATGCTTTTGCGTAATAAGGCAATTTTATCTTGATGATTATATGAAGTATCTTGTTGTTCACTGAAATTGGAGTTTTTGATGTCGTCGACAATTATTTTGCTGGCAACTTCTCCAGCTTCATGCCCACCCATACCATCGGCCACGACCCATATCCCATGCTCTGGAATTTCCACGAATGAGTCTTCATTGAGTTCACGTACTGCACCAGTATGGGTTATAGCTGATGATACCCAGTATTGCTCTTCCATTTATTTAATTACTTTAAATGTTATCTCCATGATTCTATTTTAGCTCGTCTTTAGAAAAAATAATTACAATACGATGTTTTAATTCACGCTTTTATAAATTTACTGAGGGAAAAATACTCTAGTCTTCCCGGTATAAAAATAGGCAGCAAGCCCAATCCATTCGTGTAAGGCATATTTCAGGTTGACCATGTTCTCCTCATATTCGAAGCGAAAACGGCGATGCCCCGCTGGTAGAGATCGATAATCAACAGGGTAAGGGATAACTTTCCAACCTACGCTGTTAAATACACCAACCGAACGCGGCATATGAAAAGCCGATGTAACTAACAGCCAATCCCCATCGATATTGTCGCCCAATAGTTTTTTGCTTAAGGTGGCATTTTGATAAGTGTTTTTGGAACCGTCTTCCATTAATAAACGCTCGCGCTCTATCCCTAGATCCAGCAGCATCTTCTGCGCAATCTCTGCTTCAGATGTTGCTGTCCCTTGCATCAAACCACTGCCGCCGGTGAAGATGATCTTGGCATCTGGGTATTGATTTGCTAATGCGACCGCCTTGGTGATGCGTTCAGAGCCAGAATTTGATTCCAGCGTATTCCAAACCGCAGACAACTCCTGCTTCACGCTTCCACCCAGAATAATAATTCCACCGACCTTTTTCGGTAGTGGCTGCGGGCGGGAAAAGCGTTGTTCCAACGGCGACATCAAAAAATCCCCAACGGGGTAGATCGTTATAACAACCATGCATAAGGTGGTAAATGTGAGTAGAACCTTGGCGCAGCGCATCCATTTTAGGTAAAACAGGGTCAAACCACAAAATACTAGCAAGATAAAAAAGTGGAACGGATTGGTAAAAAACCAGAGGATTTTAGATAGGTAGAAAAAAGTGGTAGCCATTATCATCCTTGCTAACTAGTTAGGGTAGAAACAAATTGTACAAATTAAATCATAAATGGCAATATTGCACCTCTTTTGGACTGGTCTGAACCCCTAAATCAGGCGATGGGAATGTGGAGTATTTATGTTAAACGGGCGCCTCACTAGACTTTTTGGTTTACTAATTTTTATATTGTCGGCAAATCTTGTACTTTCAATAACAAACGCAACTGCAGCTAATTTGTTCCTTGAAACAATCGACCTTGAGTTTCGCACAGGACGTGAGGTAAAAGAAGCAGTGAGTGGAATCTTGTCGGAACACTCAATCGTAACCGTAAACAGAAACACTCTAATTCTGCGAGCTACGTCATCCGACATAGCAGCGGTGCGCAGACTTTTAGAAAGCATCGATATTCCACCGCACCAATACATTATATCGGTAGCATCCAAAGACCAGATAGAGAAGTCACACTCAAACTATGAAGTTAGCGGAAAGATACCAGTGATGAAAGGGAAATCCATATTTTTTAATAAACCTGGTTATCGCGACTCCAGTTCAGGGCAAAGTGTAGTACAAGGACAATTAGTTGAAAAAAATATAGTCAGCACCCATGGCATAACCAAAACAGTAAGAGCATTAGAGGGTAAAAAGGTATTTGTCGGAGTTGCCCGTGGCAGTGAAGGCAAAAGAATAGTACGCAAAAACATCAATGGAACCACAACCACAACCGAAATAGTATCGGTGAGTGACCTTAGTGATAGCGGGTTTTACGCAACGATTAGTCCGCGTAACCATGGGCGCGTAGTGATAGATATTTCTAACTATCTTTTTAAACGTTCGATTCAAAGTGGAATCTCATCGGGTGAGGCGGGTACATCAATGTATATACGCTTAGGTAAATGGGCACAGGTAAATAATATCCAAACCAACAATTCCAGTAATAGCGCCGGCATCTTACAATCGGGCTCAACATATAAAAGTGGTACGCAGGATCTTTGGATAAAGGTTGATGAAGTTAGGTAGTTGTAGTTTATTTTTCTATATCCTTTGAACTATCTTCAGACACCAATAATCACAAGAACTACAAATAGAGCAAAGGCAATACCAAATGGTCGAACAAAAAATAACTGAAAAGAAATATGTAATTGTAGTGCAGTGTCATATCGTTAAAGAGCGTTGCTCAGGTTTTTTATGTGAGCACGCATTCCATGAAAGAAAAGATTGTTTTTCTGGTTATGAAAATAACAAAGGCCTAAGATTTTTAACAATGACGTGTGGTGGTTGCTGTGGTTTAGCAACACTACGTAAACTACAAAATTTTATCTCAATCGCAAAAAAGAAAGATGGAATCTCCAAGGGTGAGATAGTTGTGCACCTCTCTTCCTGCGCCTCGTTCGAGTCTTATCATGGCCCAGAGTGTCCGCATAAAGATTACCTGTCAGAACTGATTACCAAAAAAGCAGGGTTAGATCTGGTTTATGGTTCAAGGTTAAGCCAGAGTGCTGAAACTAGAAGAGAGAAGGGCGAATACAAGGCAAGATGAAGTGGTCCTATATGCAAAGTCCTAGCTAGAATAGTTTGGGAAACAGTAATTTGCTCGCGTTAAACAAATTGATTCTTCGGTGTTGTTGTATATGTTAGGCTTTGGTGTGGCAATATAATTAATGGATAAATTTAGGGGGATTAATGAAAAAGAATATACTTGTTGTTTTGGGACACCCAAGTTCAAAGAGTTTTTGTGCTGCTTTGGCTGATGCATACATTGAAGGTGCGGCAGATAGTGGTGCAGAGGTTAAAGCTCTTAAGCTGGGAGAGATTAAATTCGACCCTATTCTTTGGAATGGATACAGCGAAATTCAAGAGCTCGAGCCAGATTTAATAGAAGCACAAGAGCTTATTAAATGGGCTAATCACATTGTATTTGTATATCCAAATTGGTGGGGAACCATACCCGCTTTATTGAAAGGTTTTTTTGATAGAGTATTTTTACCTGGGTTCGCATTTAAGTTTGGTAAAAGTCCAGCTAACTGGGATAAATTGCTTAAAGGCAGAACTGCAGAGTTAATAGTGACAATGGATACTCCAGTGTGGTTCTACCGCTGGATTTATAAAAAGCCGGGCCACAATGAGATGAAAAAATCAATCTTAGGTTTTTGTGGAATCAAAGTGCATAAAATAACCGAGTTTTCTCCAATAACACAAGCAAGTGCAGAGCAGAGAAATAAGTGGCTGGCAAAGGTTAGAAAAAATGCCTCGTTGGTTTAGGTTTGTTCGTGCGGGGTTTTTAGCTTTTAAATAAATATGAACAGATTAGCTGTAAAACGTAGAGAGCGGGGAGAGGTGAATGAATTTGATATTTCATATTTTGAATTATTTGATGAATCCGAGCTCTTATCTTTGCTCCAATCGAAAATCCCGGTTGAAAGGTCATGTGCTGCAATTCATTTGCGAAAACATAAAAACCTAAATGTGGTGAATGAGTTATGCTGCCTTTTAACTTTGGAAAAGAAGCTGTATGTAAGAATTGCATTGTGTGAAACATTAGTGGGATGTGCCGAATTATCGATTGCCCCATTAATTAGGTTACTGGGTCGAATTGGCAAAAACCAAGAAACAAAAATACCTGAAACAGGTTTCTACAAGATATCGTATCCACTTCCGCGTGATATTGCTGCCCGAACAATATGTAGGCTTGGAGCTATAGCTATTTTGCCGCTTGAGGATTTTATCAAATCCTCAAAAGATATGAATGCGTTATCTCAAGCAATTGATGCTTACGGACATATTATTTATTCAAACAAAATAAAACGCTCATCATCAACCATAAAAGAGTTATACAAAAAGCAACTTAAGAATTATTTTATTAAATATAAAATAACTAGATGCTTGAGCGCTATCAACGATAATTGGTCGAAGTTATTTTTGCTTGAGACAATACAAACAGATTGTAAAGAGCTTCGGTTGGAAGCTTTACGTAGCCTGTTACTTTTAAAAATAGAAATACCAGATAATACAAAAAATGGTTTTTCAACTGAGATGTCTAAACTTGAGGCGCTATTGAAAAACAATCCGCGCTGAAATTGGAGCTGGAAAAGCAAGGCTTGGGTAAAGAATGAACCACAATAAAACACGTCATTCCGGAAGTGAGGAACGAACTATCCGCAATCTAGGGAATGACACAAGTAAGTTATGGGGATGATTAAAATATGTGGGATATGATTTATTCATGAAAAACGAACTAACAACACCGCAATTAACACCAGCAGTGCAAACACTGGTGGAATCCATTCGTACCGAAATAGAAACCGGAAAAGAACGCGCCTATCTGGCGATGGAACGGGAAAAGAGGCTCACCTACTGGAATATAGGTAAGCACATAAAAGAGCATCTATTGCAGAATGAAGGGCGAGAGGATTACGGGAAATATGTAATCTCCCAGCTTGCGCAAGATCTGAATTTATCCAGAGCTATTTTATACGAAAGTGTAAAATGTTATGAAGAATATCCGCGAATTGTTCATTCGAATGAACAATTGACGTGGTCGCACATTCGTATACTGCTATCTCTGCCTGAAAAGCAGGCCAGACAAAGGTTAGAGAATAAAATCATAGCCGAAAAACTCTCTGTTCTTGAATTGAAAAAACTTGTTAAAAGTGACAAAAGTGTCCCACTTGCAACATCAAAACCAACTCTCAAAATTGAGCGCGGTGAGCCGTATATTTACCGCCTGAAGAAGATCCTAAATAAAAATATGATAGATCTAGGATTCAGATTCTATATCCAGAATCCGTTCGCCGATGCCAAGCAAGAAAGCATTATATGCACTGAAAAGATCGATAAAAACTACAGTTTCATTCCCGCAGGTACAGAAGCCGTCCCACACTACACCTACAAGGCATATGTAGTCGAAGTCATCGACGGCGACACCCTATGGGTAAATATAGATTTAGGCTTTAATAGTTGGACAGTGCAAAAGCTAAGGCTCAAGGGAATTAATACCAAGGCGATAGAAACCAAAGAGGGGCAAAACGCCAAAGAGTATATGGAATCAAGATTAAAAGGGTGTAAGTTCATCGCTATCAAAACCTACTGGCGCGATAAGTTCACTCGATACCTCGCCGACATCTTCTACAAGAAAAGTGAAAATAATTTTATGAGTCTTGTGCAAAATGGTAAGCACTTGAATCAGGAACTGCTGGATAGAGAGTTAGCGGTTAAATATTGAATTTTTATTATCTTGCTGTTGAAAATCAGATTGATGCTGTGATATTTCCATATGAGAAAGAGGCAGAAATTAATACAGTAAATGATTGATAATTAAAATAGAGCATTGGAAGCTGGTGTTCAAGAAGTAGAAAAAAGTAAGAAATTTTATGGCTGAATTAATGCTAAATAATTAGATGGTTATGAAAAAGCCCGCTGAAGCGGGCTTTAGCAATATGTTCTAATTTTATGATTTTTTGCGGTTAGTAAACCCTAGGCCAACTAGACCAAGTCCAAAAAGCACTAATACTGCTGGCTCAGGAACTTCGCGTGCAGTCGCATTATCTAGTGTTAATGAGTAAAATCCATCGTATCGAAGATCAGCAGAAAAAGAAGCGATAGCTGTTGAACCTGTATATAAATATCCATCTTCAGAGCCAATAACAGTTACTAGGTTATCTGCGCTGTCAAACAGGCTTATTACAGCTGCTTCCATAACCGAATCAAATTGCAGGTAGTTGTAATCATTATTGATAAAATCACCGATTAAAGTGCCTCTATAGTCACCCTCAGGTGTTGAAATACATATGCCGCCACATGCTGTTACAGTACCGCTGCTTAACATCAAATCTTGGTCAGCAAAATAATCGTCAGCAACAGGGCTGTCTTGGATATAGCCTTCATCACCTAGATTAAAATCAATAAAAATAGGAGCTGCTTGAGCAGAGCCAATTGAAATCAGAAAAAAAGCTGCCGTAGCAGATATTATTGTGGTCAAACGTTTCATGTTCACTATAAGAATCCTTGATTATTCAGTTATTAAATAGGTCGTACATAAAAAGCATCGCCAAATGACACCCTCAAATATTATGTAGTAGCCTTATTTCATTGGTTATGCACAATTCAGTCCAAAAAAAGTGAACACACTGTAATAATTAACATTTTCTATGGCATCCCTTTAATGCAAAAGGTGATATGTAAAAATAGCTGACACCAAAGTGTTTCAATATGGTGTTAATGGTTAAGGTTGCTACATCGTTAAGTAGCGATTAATTGCTATGTAATATGTCAACTGTAATGTGTTCAAAAAAGTATTCAAAGGTGCGTGCTATCTGTGACAACAATAGTTGTTAGGTGTAGGGGCCATTATTGTTTTCTAAGGCTTGCCATGAGGAATACCCTGTTATTTATCGTGGGCTCTTGAAAAAGCAAAAACCTCTCCCCATATCTATACTATAGATACACATTTTTAGAGGTTGATATGCGTTTAGATAGACTGACTAGCAAATTACAAGAAGCCCTTTCAGATGCCCAAAGCCTGGCGATTGGTAACGATAACCAGTTTGTTGAGGCGGTGCATCTCATGGCAGCCCTTATAGATCAAGAGGGTGGCAGTGTCAGATATCTATTCAACCAAATTAAGGTGAATGTTTTTAGTTTGAGATCTCTGCTTGGAGAATCTTTAGAGCGCCTTCCTGATGTCGAGGGTACGGATGGTGATATCCGCATATCCAATGACCTTGCTAAGCTTCTTAATCGTGCCGATAAATTTGCGCAAAAGCGTAAAGATTCCTATATCTCTAGTGAGGTTGTGGTTCTTGCTGCCGTTGAAGACCAGGGGTTACTGGGGATTATTCTGAAGAAGGTTGGGGTTGATAAAGCAGCTTTAGAAAAAGCTATTGATGAGATGCGTAATGGCGAGAAAATCGATGACCAGGGCGCAGAAGAGCAGCGTCAGGCATTAGAAAAATACACTATTGATTTAACTATGCGCGCCGAACTAGGCAAGCTCGATCCTGTTATTGGCAGGGATGATGAGATTCGCAGAACGATTCAGGTTTTGCAAAGACGAACCAAGAATAACCCAGTGTTAATTGGTGAACCAGGTGTTGGTAAAACTGCAATTGTAGAAGGTCTGGCGCAGAGAATTATCAACGGTGAGGTTCCGGAAGGGCTTAAGAATAAACGTGTTCTTTCTTTGGACATGGGCTCGCTAATTGCGGGTGCAAAATTTCGGGGTGAGTTTGAGGAGCGTCTTAAAGCAGTTCTAAAAGATTTGTCTAAACAGGAGGGGCAGATAATCCTCTTTATTGATGAGATACATACCATGGTTGGCGCTGGCAAGGCTGAAGGCTCTATGGATGCTGGGAACATGCTCAAACCTGCTTTAGCAAGGGGTGAGCTGCACTGTGTAGGAGCGACAACACTTAATGAATATCGTAATGATATTGAGAAGGATGCCGCTCTGGAAAGACGCTTTCAAAAGGTGCTTGTCAACGAGCCAAGTGAAGAAGATACAATTGCTATTTTACGTGGATTAAAAGAACGCTATGAGGTGCATCATGGAGTTGATATTACCGACCCGGCAATTATTGCTGCAGCAACATTGTCGCATCGATACATAACAGATAGGCAGTTGCCGGATAAAGCTATCGACCTTATTGATGAAGCCGCAAGTCAGATTCGGATGGAGATTGATTCCAAGCCCGAGGCAATGGATAAACTGGAGAGAAGGCTTATCCAGTTTAAGATTGAAAGAGAGGCATTAAAGAAAGAGAGTGATGAGGCCTCAAAAAAACGGCTGAACAATCTACAAAACGATATCAATAAAATTGAAAAAGAGTTCAAAGAGATGGACGAGGTGTGGCAGTCGGAAAAAGCTGCGGTACAAGGTACTCACACCATTAAAGAGAATCTAGAAAAGGTTAGGCAGGAGCTGGAAAATTCACGTAGAGCAGGTGATTTAGCGCGGATGTCAGAGCTACAATATGGAAGAATTCCAGAGTTGGAGCACCAGCTTGATTTAGCGTCTCATGTCGAGATGCAAGAGATGTCACTGCTAAGAAACAAAGTTACCGAAGAGGAGATTGCCGAAGTGGTCTCTAAATGGACGGGTATTCCTGTTTCTAAAATGCTTGAAGGGGAACGTGAAAAGCTGCTGCGCATGGAGGAGGCTCTAGCCAAAAGAGTTGTCGGTCAGGATGAAGCTCTTGGTTATGTTGCAAATGCAATAAGGCGTTCTCGTGCAGGTTTATCAGACCCAAATCGTCCTAATGGCTCATTCTTGTTTTTAGGCCCCACAGGTGTTGGTAAGACAGAACTTTGCAAAGCGCTATCTGAATTTATGTTCGACACCGAAGAGGCCATCGTGCGTATAGATATGTCCGAGTTTATGGAACAGCATTCAGTAGCAAAATTAATTGGCGCTCCTCCCGGTTATGTTGGTTATGAACAGGGTGGCTATCTGACCGAGGCGATACGCAGAAGACCTTATTCTGTAATACTATTGGATGAGGTGGAAAAAGCCCACCCAGATGTATTTAATGTGCTATTACAGGTGCTCGATGACGGCAGGCTAACAGATGGACAGGGTAGAACTGTTGACTTTAAAAATACCGTGATAATCATGACCTCCAATCTTGGTTCGCAAGTTATCCAAGAGCTGGCTGGGGAAGAAAGGTATGACGAAATCAAAACAGCAGTAATGGAAATTGTAGAGCAACATTTCCGCCCAGAATTTCTCAATCGCCTGGATGAATCTATAGTGTTCCGCCCATTAGGTAGGGAACAGATTAGATCGATAACAGAAGTACAAATAGAGTATTTACGTAAAAGATTGCTCGCCCGTGATATAGATATAAAACTCTCTGTTGCTGCGCTCGATAGAATAGGTGAGGCAGGCTTCGACCCAGTTTATGGCGCAAGACCATTAAAAAGGGAGATTCAGCGCCAGCTTGAAAACCCGCTGGCGCAGGAGATTTTATCCGGAACATTCATGGCAGGAGATACTATTCATATCGATGTAGATGGTGATGTGTTGGTGTCATCGAAGGGTTAAGATTAACTAGATGTGATTGGCCGACTTGTTCGGGCAATCCATGGAGAAGCTAGGAGTTGTGCTTGATTTTGAAATCCGTAAACAATAAAAATGCACCGAACATTTCATTAGTAGTTGGTAATGGGATGTCTATGGGATTTGACTACTTTAGTGGTTTAGCTAAAGAGTGGGATAGCCAATCTCCTTTTTCTTGGAATATTAACTGTCCTTCAAATGGGCATGGTTTTCTAGAAAGTTTACCGTGTTTAAAAAAGATTGTTGAAAAATATAAATCAGAAAATGATTTTGATATATTTGCAAAAGTTTTAGATAAAACAGTCTGCTCTGATTTGAAAATTGATCCGTTTAGAACTTCGATAGAGGCTCGCCACTACTTAACTATTGCATTTTCAGAGTATACAAAAAGACAACTGTATATATTGAAAAAAAATATGGAATGGCCTTGGTATAAATGGATAAAGTCACACAAGAATGAAATTAAATCGGCATTCTCTTTAAATTATGATTTGCTGCTGGAGTCGATATTAGATGACGTTGGGAGAGAATATTATTCTTTTCAACTTAATCACCATGGCTACGGTATACCTCTTGTTAAACCTCATGGTTCTGTAGATTTTGAAATTCAGCCAAATAGTATAGTTGGTAATAAACCAATATATCCCCTGCAAAATAATATCGATTTAAATGATACCTCCATTATTCGTCTTAATATTGATGATCTTGCTAATGCTAGAGTACAACCGTTGTGTATAGTTCCTAATGAGTCAAATAAATATTCTGATTATCAATGGGTTGAACCTGCAAATAAAATGTATAAACTAGAGTTGGCTGGGTGTACTCATTGTGTATTTATTGGGATTTCATACTGGGAATGTGATCGTCCTGAAATAGATTCAATTTTGGATGCATTGCCAAAATCAGCTCAGATAATAGTTGCAAATCCAAATCCTCCAGTGGAATTTCTTGAAAAAGTTAAAGGAAGACCAGTAATGAAATGGGAGTCTTATGATGGACCCATTGATATGGATAATAATCTTCTTTTCCTGAAGGAACTTAAAACGGGGAAAACGTTACAGAGTTGTTTTTGTCGAAGTGGCTTGAGCTATAGATATTGTTGTGGGCTAAAGACACAGTAAATTATGGAGCTGAGATAAAAAGTCTTCGACTCCGCTCAGCCGATTTGTTTTTTAAGAAATGAAAATCACTCCCCATCAAACCTATTAAGTTGCTCATTCCAATCTTTGTCCAGTGTCTTTCCATCCCATGGTGCCTTGCCATAGTACAGGGCGCCTTCGGCTTTGATGTCGATGAACTTTGCCTTGGTGATGGTGATTTTACGCAGGTCAGTTTTATCAAAGATGCACTTCTCAAATAGTGTATCTTCGGTAGATGCGTCGCGCAGGCAGGAGTCTGTTAGGTCGGTATTGATAAATGAAGCTTTATCGAGGTTGTTCTCAATGATTGATGCAGATTGAATCGAGCAGCCTTCAAACAGGGATGAATCTGCTTTGCACAGTAGGATGTTTGCTTGGTCCATCTGGCAATTGGTGAATTTTGATTCGCAAAGATTTGTTCTTTGCAGGTGAATGTTAGATAGGTTGGCGTTATTTGCGATAACCCCTTTCCAGTTTGCATCCTGTATATAGGTGAATTCCATGGTGGTGTTGGAAAGGTTACAATTAGATAGGTTAGAACCGGAGATGGTGGCGCCGGAGAAATCGATTCCGGATAGGTCTAAACCGCGCAGGTCTACGAACATCAAGTCGGCATCGACAAGATTGCCGTTTTTACCTAGCTCAGACAACAACGCTTCACGTGATGTGAAGCGTTGTCGTTTCGAGTCTTTTAAAGAAGACACTAAGATTAAGCCTTAAATTATGTCCTAGGCGCTTATGGGCGCGCTAGGTCAATAATCTTATTTAGGTCATAATCAACGTTGCCTTCAACCTTTTCTACGATCTCTGCCATTCTCTCATCTTGAGTTGAGCGTGAGGTGTCTTTGTAGATTAGGCCGATTGGTGCTTTACCTTTTTCTTCAAACTCAGTAACCATATCGAATGTTTTTTGATAGTTAGTTGTATCGTGGTCAGCAGGTACTTCTTCGATTAGATCTTTGTAGTACTGCAGTCCGTCGATTTTGTTGAAGGTTGGGCAAGGTGAAAGGATGTTAATGTATGAAAACCCTTTGTGCTCAATCGCTTGCTTGATTAGATCTGCACACATTGCTGGCTTACCCGAGTATGCTTGTGCGATAAAGCTAGCATCATAACCCATTAGGTATTTTATTGGGTTTAGCGGGTCATCAACACCACCGTAAGGGGTTGTGTATGCCTTCATCTCACGACGAGATGTTGGTGAAACCTGTCCTTTAGTCAAACCGTAAATGTGGTTGTCCATTAGGATGTAGGTTAGGTTGATGTTTTTGCGCGCTAGGTGCGGCATGTGTCCGCCACCAATCGAGAAACCATCACCGTCACCACCAGTGATGATTACTGGAAGGTCTGGACGAGCTAGTTGCGCGCCAGTAGCAACAGGAGCAGCACGACCATGGAGGGTGTGCATCTTGTATGACTCGACGAAGTATGGAGTTCTTGAAGAGCAACCGATACCAGAGATGTTTATTATCTGGCTTTTGTCGATGTTAAGCTCAGCAAGGGCCTTGTACATTGAGTTTAGGATGCCGTGGTAACCACATCCTGGGCACCAAATAGGTTTAACCGCAGACTTATAGTCTTTGGCTTCCATTTGGGTAGCTGCTTGCTTGAATTGATTCTTAGAAGTCATTATTTAACCTCCTTAGCTTTCTCAACAATCATTGCCGGAGTGAATGGGAAACCGCCGCAGATTGTATATGGAATTGGTGAGATAGATGTCTCAGAGCGGATGAAGTGTGAAAGTTGACCTTGGTAGTTAACCTCAGGAACCATGATTTTGTCACACTTAGCAGCAAACGCTTCGTACTGCTCTACAGGCATAGGCCATAGTAGTTTAGGGTAGAAGCCTTTCGCTTTAATCCCTTCTGCATTTAGACGCTCAACAGCCTCACGTACTACACCTATGGTGCTACCCCAAGCAATGATGCCGATCTCTGCATCAGCGTCAGCATTGCCATCGATCTCGATAGCTGGATATTCTTTAAGTAGACGGTCGGTTTTGTTGAAACGCTTGTCTTGCATCTTCTGGCGATTAGCTGCAGCCATAAATGGCGCGCCTTTCTCATTGTGCTCAAGACCAGTGCCGATATGCATGCCATTAGGCGTGCCTGGGTCACACATGGCTGAGATGCCATCTTCGGTAAGCTCATAGCGTTTGAATTCGCCTTCGCCGTCCCAACGTCTTCTTTCCACAATCTTGATTTTGCTTGGGTCAGGAGTTGGAATTGTTTGGGTTGAGAATGCCAATGAACCATCTGTAAGTAGTAGTACAGGGGTTTGGTACTCTTCAGTGATGTTCAGACCTTCAACAGTCATGTAGATACAATCGGCAACATCTTCTACCGCCATAACAACGCGAGGGCAATCACCATGGCCGCCGTTGATAGCAATCATAAGGTCTGATTGTTCGTGTTTGGTTGGCATACCGGTTGAAGGGCCGCCACGCTGAACGTCAACGATAAGAGCAGGGGTCTCAGACATTGCAGACATACCAATCATCTCACCCATAAGTGCAACACCAGGGCCAGAAGTAGCAGTCATGGAACGCTTACCAGCGTATGAGGCGCCAAGAACCTGAGCGATAGAAGCGATCTCATCTTCTGCCTGAATTAGGGTGCCACCGGTTTTTGGAATCTGTGTAGCAACGTATTTTGCAACTTCGGTTGCTGGTGTGATTGGATAGGCAGAGAAGAACTCCAACTTGCCAAGCATTGCACCCATGCCAACTGCATCATTACCAGAGATAACGATAACGTCTTTTGGCTCTTTGGGATCTGCAATCTTGAATGGGTCAGTTTTCTCTAAAGCTGCGCCTTGCTCCATACCTTTATCAAATGCCGCGCGGTTTTTCTCTTGAACCTCTTCACCTTTTTTGGCGAATTTGTTGGAGATAACTTCCCACAGAACTGACTCGTCAATATTGAATAGCTTAGATAAAGCACCTAGTGCAACAAGGTTTTTTGTCTGTTTGCTACCGCACTCTTTGGCGGTCTTTGACATGGTGATTGGGTAGGTGTGTACACCTTTGTGCTCTTCGGGTTCGAAATCACCCCCAGTATCGTAAACAAACGCTGTACCTGGTGTTAGCAGGTGCTTGTTTAGCTCGTATGATTCACCGTTGAAGGCGCAGAATACATCAAATGTATCGCCTTGGTTATAGATTTTGCTGTCGCTGACACGTGTCTGGTACATGGCATAACCGCCACGAATCTCAGCAGGGAAGGTCTTGAATGTGTAAATTTCCAGGCCAGCGCGCGCGCATGCTGCCGCGATAAAATCACCAGCAGAGATGACGCCTTCGCCACCTTCTCCAGCAACACGAATGATAAAATCACTTTTTGACATAGTTCCTCCGTAGGGGGGTTTTGTCGTTTATGGATACACTTACCAACTGATGGCGGGTGCTACCCAAGCTTTAAAAAAATTAGTTTATGTTAAATCTCAAATCCGCTTTGAAATTTAATCTAGAAATGCGCTGTCACGGAGTTATGGAGACCTTGTATAACCTCTTCCTTACAGGTTTAAATGGTCTGGCTGCGACGCAAGGCACTTCTATAGCCAAAAGCGCCAATATTATACACTAAAAAAATGCAAATCGCATTGTGGTGGTAACTATTTGATAAGTAGGGTTTTTGTGGTTTTGTCTGGGGTGGTTTTAATGGCGGTAGTTCGAATGGTTATTGCTCATGAAGCGAGGAGATGAATTGTCCGCGCGCGTGGACAATTTAAAGATTTAACTATTGGGCAATAGTTAAATCACGCCCATTGCGTTTCGCTCTGTACAAAGCGGTATCTGCATCGGAATAAAGCTGTTTCTCGCCACCAGGTTCATATATGTCGGTACAGGAAACACCAATTGATGCGGTAACCTTAAGTTCAATATCGTCTTGTACAACGATAATTTGTTCTTTAATGGTCTTGCGCACTCTCTCTGCAACCTGAACTGCTTGAGCTATTGTGCAGTTAGGAAGTAAAAGCACAAATTCTTCGCCGCCAACTCGGGCTGCAATCTCATTAATTCTACGTGACTTAGTTATTGCATTAGCTACGGCCTTTAAAACTTCATCTCCTGCAGGATGACCGTAGGTATCGTTGATTTTTTTAAAATAATCCAAATCGATAATCATAAGGGACAAGGGGGACCTGCTGCGATCGATGCCGTTATAAGCTTCAGTAAGTCGATAATACATATAACGGATGTTATATAAGCCGGTCAGGGGATCGTGCAGAGCCATCTCCGCAGATGTCTTTTCGTTTCTACTTTGATAGGCAATAAATGCACAAAAGAAGAGTAAAGAGCCACCAAACATATAGGCATATAGGAGAATATGACTTTCAATTTCAGCTAATAGAGGTTGTTTAAATGCAAAATACTGAATTGCTAACCACCCGATAGGAGGCAGTATAGCTAAAGTTATGGCTCCAAAAAAACGCCAGATAAACGGTTTTCTTTCTATTACACGACCACTTTTTTTGTGGTCAATATGCGCGTGAATATTTGCATTCATTTAAACACCCAGTAGCTAAGCTCCATAGAGTCATTAGCATAAAAGTAGTAGCTATTAGTTAATTGCTACTAGATTCCCATAATTTTTACTTGTTGAGTCATAGGTATAGCATATTTTTAAACATAAATGCAGCCCAATGATTTGTTAACAGTTATTATTGGGCAAAAAAAGTAAGCACAAGAGTGGTTGTATAAAGATAATTAGATGGAAAACAAGTGGTTATTCTGCTGTCTGTTGATGTGTTCATGGCTCTATAAAGTAGATGTGGACGCTAGATTAATTCACGCTATTAGCAACAAAATCAAAAAAATATAACTGTTTGCTTGATTTAATTGCTTGCAGAATATAGATTTAGTGCGTTTTTAGCCTAACCAGGGCGTGGTTTTAATCTTAATATTACACTTGGTTGAACCCGTAAGATCTTATTTTTGAGGGTATTTTTTATGAAAGTTTTTGTATTGAATTGTGGAA
Organism: Gammaproteobacteria bacterium; assembly: GCA_033852155.1. GTDB lineage: Bacteria > Pseudomonadota > Gammaproteobacteria > QZLD01 > QZLD01 > QZLE01. Next base: position 683,793 of record JAWSVA010000003.1, read on the forward strand.
GTTCTTCTTTTAAGTATCAGCTACTTAACATGGAGACAGAAGAGCTATTAGCTATCGGATTGGTTGAAAGAATTGGTCTAGATGACTCAGTTCTAGCTTACGAAGTTCCTGGAAAGGACAAAGTAAAGGAAGTATCAAACATCGCTGACCACGAACAAGCGATTAAAATGGTACTAGAGAAGCTTGTAGATTCAAAAGTTGGCGTTATCGCTCAGCTTGAAGAGATCACAGCTATTGGTCACAGAGCGGTACACGGCGCGGATAAATTCACTAAATCAGTACTAGTTGATGACGCTGTAATCAAAGCAATGGAAGATTGCATTCCACTAGCTCCACTGCATAACCCAGCAAACATCACTGGTATGCAAGCTATGATGCACGTACTTCCAGGTGTTCCAAACGTAGCTGTATTTGATACTGCGTTCCACCAGACAATGCCTGCTTCATCGTTCATCTACGCTCTACCATACGAGCTATATGAAGAGCACAAAGTAAGAAGATACGGTTTCCACGGAACTTCTCACTTCTATGTATCAAACAGAGCTGCAGAAATCCTTGGTACTGACATAGATAGCTTCAACTGTATTACCTGTCACATGGGTAACGGTTCTTCTTTCGCGGCTATCAAAGACGGTAAGTGCTACGATACTACAATGGGTATGACTCCACTTGAAGGCCTAGTAATGGGTACTCGTAGTGGTGATGTTGACGGCGGTCTGTTCAAGTTCCTAGAGAACAATGCAAACATGTCAATTGACGAAATCGACAGCATGCTGAACAAAAAGTCTGGCCTACTAGGTATCTCTGGTATCTCTTCAGATATGCGTGATATCGAAACAGCAGCTGCAGAAGGCAACGAAAGAGCTCAACTAGCTATCGATGCTCTAATGCACAGAATCATCAAGTACATCGGTGCATTCGCTGCAACTCTTGGTCGTGTTGATGCAATCATCTTCACAGCGGGTATTGGTGAGAACGCAATTGAACTTCGTGAAGAAGTGATGAAGCGTCTAACTGTACTAGGTATCAAATGTGATTCTGAGAAGAACAACTGCCGTGGTAAAGAGCAAATCATCTCTACTGATGATTCAGCTATCAAGGTTATGGTTGTTCCTACTAATGAAGAGATTACAATTGGTAGAGACACTAAAGAGATCGTTGACGCTCTATAACTTTTTATGAGCTGAAGGCTCTTTTAGGGCTGAAGGCTCATAGAGAAGAAAATGTTTTCTGAAAAGACGTCCATTGGGCGCCTTTTTTAAATTTTGGTGTATTTGTCCGAATCTGATTTTTTAGCTATGCATTAGCAGATGGTCCCGTTGCAAAAAAGTTACTTAGTCGCTTCAGATAATTTGGCAATGATGCGTTCAAAAATATGCTCTATCTTTAGCCCTTCATCGTGAGGAGCTAATAGCATCCCCTTTTTTTCTTCAATTATTTTGATTATTTTTGACTCGTTTTCTGTATCTAAAGCTAATTTATGTAGCTCTATATCAATTTCATTAACTAAATCGGTTAAAACTTTATTATCTAAATCTTTAAGGCCATCTAATTTTTCGTTAGCCTCTTTTATCCCAATATTTGTTTCAGATATAGCTTCCTGCAGTATTTTTTGTTTTTGTCTCAGTTCAATTTCTGATTCAATAGCTCTAATTCTTGCATCTGCGCCATTAACTAAAGGGGCGATGTAATCTTTAATGCGTCCATAAGTGTTTGGGTCTTCCAGAGGCATATTTTTGATTAGTAGGGAGATGTTGTCGAAGTTAACAAAGGTTTTTGGGCCAGAATCGTAAAAGCGCCCCTTGTCTTTAGCCGTATCAAATAATTCAGCCTCAATAGGTTTGATTTCACCATCGTTACAAACAGAGATAATACCGTTGCTGTGCCTAATCTGTAAGCTGCAGTTTAATCCTAGCGAGGTCCCTGTAGATAATACTTTATGGGTTAGCTCGTCGAAGCTGTTAGTCGTAACGATGGTATCAAGAAACTGCATGATAACACCGAGTTCACTAGCGCTTGTCATGGCTTGCATTGCTGTATCAAAGGCAGATTTATAGTTTGTATTTAAAATATCTATTTTGCTTGAGTTCTTAAAAAGCACGTTGAGTTTTGCTAACAGTTCTCTGTGTTGTACAGGCTTAATAATATAGTCATCGCCACCACAGTCATAACCTTTGATTCTGTCTTCAAGTGATTCAAGGGCAGAAACAAAAATTATGGGAATATCAGTATTATCGAAACCATCCCTTATTTCGCTACAAATTTCGAACCCAGTTGTATCGGGTAACCTGATATCAAGCAAGATAGCATCAGCACCAAATTGGTTCATGGTTTCAATTACTTGACTGCCAGAATCGAGGCATTCGACGATATAGCCGTTTTGGGATAAGAGTTCCTTAAGAACAATGAGCGAAGTTTGTTCATCATCAACTATAAGTATTTTGTTCTTTTCTGCCAATTTGTACTATTCCTTAGATATGTATGAATATATGAAAGCATTTAAAATTATAGTACAAAAATTATAATTTAATTGGGGTGCTCAGTGTGGTATTTAAAATCAATCCAAGTTATATCTACCAATTTCTGTCGAGCCATTTGTCGCCATTAAAATGCATGTCAGTTTATTTTACAATATAATAATATTGGTGAGAGGTTGCGTGTAAAAATGAGCGTTAAAACAGTTGGTTGCTGGTTTGGTATTTTTATTGCTTCAAGTTAGCTGTATCTGTCTTAATAAAATAAGAAAGGTGACTAAAATGAAAAATTTTATGTTTTTACTCATGGGGTTGGCATTTACTGGTTCAGTAAACGCAACTATAATCGATTTTGAATCAGCATCTACTGGTGGGTGTCAAGTATCAGCTGGTGGTTCAATAGGTGGTTTTACTTTAGGAGCATATGACGGGGACTCTGGCGCTGGTTTTAATAACAAAACAAGCTGTAGTTATCTTGCGCCAACCGCAAATAGCGGTAACAATTATATGGTTAACTTTAATAGCGTCACTGGTGAGTTCACAAAAGATAGCGGGGTGTTTGACCTTGATAGTGTGTATGTGGTTTCTGATATCAGGTCTGGCGATTCTACAGTGAGATTTCAAGGCCTAGATGGAGTTGATGGTAATCTCTTATATACCATGGACGTGGCAATCACAACTTCATGGAATCAGGTTGTTTTTTCTGGTTGGGATGATGTAAAGACATTTACCTGGGACTCGTTGATACCAGATGTATCAAATATTGCTATTGATGATTTTGCATACAACATGTGTGATTCAGATGTATGTGAACCAGAGCAAATGCCAGAGCCAAGTATTATTGCATTACTTGGCTTTTGTTTAATTGGAATAGGGCTATCAAGAAGAAAGATGCGCATTTAATTATATGACTGCATCAGTGAATGCCCTGGCATATGTCAGGGCTTTTCTATTGAATTAATACTTAATGTAAGTCTTTCAAATTGTTCGATTCTGTATGAGGTGGAGGTAAATATGAAAAAAATTCAATTTGCTGTGCTGCTAATCAGTGTCATCTCATTTGAGAGTATATGTGCTCAGGATCTGCGTATATATACAAGCCAGGAACCCCCGCTTAATTTTTCTCAAACACTTGATGAAGATGTTTTTTATAGTGAAGATGTTACTGGGTTAGCAACTGACTTTGTGCGAGAAATTTTAAAGCGGACTAAAACTGACGCGCAGATTGAACAGGTCCCCTGGGCAAGAGCCTAGTATGTATGCTCAAAAAGAGAAGAATGTTGTTATATATAGCATTGCTCGGCTTGAACAACGCGAAAATCTATTTCACTGGGTTGGGCCTATAGCCTTACAAAAAATTATGCTGTTTGCTAAAAAAGATTCAGGTTTTTTTGCCCAACAATAATAAAAATTAATGTTAAAAGAAATCGGGAGATGAATTAGACTAGTTGTTATTGGCAAGCTACCGCTTTCTTTCTAGGTCTAGCATGCAATATATGCTTAATCTCACTAAACTCGATAATATCGTTTTTGTTCTGAAATAATAAATGTAATAGGGGAATTGAATGAAAGAATGCATGGCGTGTAAAGAAGATATAAAAGATGGTGCGAGAAAATGCCCGCACTGTCATCAAGTACAATCAACAATTGCTCGTTTTGGCTTTTCTCGTAGTGGGCAGTTATTGGGAGTGGCTATTGTTTTGTTTGCAGTAGCATGGTTTGTTTATTCGGTTTTATATCCATTTTCAGCAACAGACCTTGGTGCACAGTTTGAGATTACTCAAGGTGAAATTGAGTTAAATACTGAAAAAGATCCAGTAATAGTAAATTGTATTACCAAAGTTAATAATAGTGGTTTAGCTCGTTGGACTGATTTTTCTTTGCAAGCAGAATATTTTGATGCTGCTGGCAGTATAATAGATGTGCATTATCAAAAACATGATATAGGAGTGTTTCCTATGATTGGCTTTAGTGCTCGAGTAACCGGAACCGCAAATTCAGAAATTAGAAAGTATATTTCATGTAAAGTTAGTATTATTGATGCCGATAATTTTTAGCGTTCTAAAGCGTTTGGCGCTGGTAACAGCATTTTAGTTGCTTGTGAGTCAATGAGGTTGATAAGATAGCCCAATCAATCATCCCGTATTAGAGGCGACCTGTTATTTCCATGTTAGATACTAAATCAACTAGATTAAATAAATACATAAGTGAGAGTGGCATCTGTTCTAGGCGTGAGGCAGATCGCTATGTTGAGCAAGGAAACGTGTATATCAATGGTAAGCGCGCCAAAATTGGCGACCAGGTTTTTCCTGGGGATAACGTTAAGGTAAACGGACAGCCAATAGAGCCTAAAGATGCAGAAGCATTAATTTTTATAGCATTGAATAAGCCTGTAGGAATTATTAGTACTACTGAGTTGACAGAAAGAGATAATATTGTTGGTTTTGTAAATCACACTACGCGGATTTTCCCAATTGGCCGCTTAGATAAGGATTCCCAAGGATTAATTTTTCTTACCAATAACGGAGACTTGGTTAATAAAATACTTCGTGCCGGCAATAACCATGAAAAAGAATATCTGGTAACAGTTAGCAAACCAATTACTGATGCTTTTATTGAGGGGTTGGGAAATGGCGTGCCGATGCTTGGCGTTACGACAAAAAAATGTAAAGTCACTAAAGAATCTACATTTGTTTTTAAAATAACCCTGGTACAGGGGTTGAATCGTCAGATTAGACGAATGTGCAAATATTTTAATTATGAAGTGACTAAGCTCGAGAGATTTCGAATTATGAATGTCAGCTTGAAAGGTATACCTTTAGGTGAATGGCGTGATTTGTATGAAGATGAGCTAGCGGTATTGTTCAAGTTAACCAAGAACTCATCCTCCGAAGAGGAGCCGACAACCAAAAAAAAATCACCAAAAAAACCGAACTCACCTGTTGGTCGTAGCTCTACGCACAAGCCAAAACAAACTAAACACACTTCTTCCAAGAAAAACAAACAGAGTAGAAATATAAGTAAGAATAAAAGGGCGCGCTAATAGGTTTAAATATTTAAGAGAATCGTGTCTTCGGCATCGGATCTAAAACAGTTATGCAGTTTTCTGGATATTTCTGATATCTACGCATATATGGATGAAGAACCAATTCAAATTTTTTAAAAGCGTATTCCACGCTATGTTCAAATCTAAAAATTGTAGGTGCAGATTGTTGTAAGTGGTAATGGTCCGGTGATCTTGCTCTAAAGATAACGGACTAATTACATCCTCCTCGTCTCCTCTATCGCCAGTTGTGCTATCCTTTGAATAAACGCATATACTGTCTGATAAGAAGGTAAAGATGAAAAAAATTCAATTTGCTGTACTGCTAATCAGTGTTATCTCATCTACGAGTATATGTGCGCAGGATCTGCGTATATACACAAGTCAGGAACCACCCCTTAATTTTTCCAAAACACTTGATGAAGATGTTTTTTATAGTGAAGATGTTACTGGGTTAACAACTGATGTTGTGCGCGAGATCTTAAGGCGAACCAAAACAGATGCAAAGATTGAACTGGTACCGTGGGCAAGGGCATATATGAATGCCCAGAAAGGGGGGGATGTTGTTGTATATAGCATTGCTCGGCTTGAACAGCGTGAGAATCTATTTCACTGGGTTGGACCTATAGCCCTACAAAAAGTTATGCTGTTCGCTAAAAAAGATTCAGGTATTAAGATAAATAGTTTGGCGGGGGCAAAACGTGTAGGGACAATCGGGACCTTAAGACAAGATGCAACAGAGCTCTTACTTAAGAAAAAAGGGGTTAACAATATCCACAGTTTTAATTCATGGGGTAAGGGATTGAAACAGCTGATTTCAGGAGATATTGATTTATGGACCCATTCGGATTTTGATGTCCCTATCGTTGCAGAGAGAGCCCTCGTCGACCTAAATGAAATTGAACCTGTTTTTACTGTGTATACTTCAACTTTATACATTGGAATGTCTAAACCTACTTCCATGGGGGTTGTGGAACAATGGCAAGGTGCATTAGATGCTATTAAGGCAGATGGTACCTTTGAAGATATCGTTAAGAAGTGGGCAAAGTATTATAAGTTAAATTGGATCGTGAAAGATGGAATGGTTCAAATAGGGTATGAATAATCAGAGATGGTTAGTGATAATCTCTCAAATTAATAACATCATTTACAAAGGCTGATTAATCTCAAAATAACTATAAGCTGGTTCTTCATATGGGTGTGACTCAGCGAGAGCTTTAATCACATCGTGCAGTACTTCATCCTTACAGATGGTTTCAACCTTGTATTCGACCACTTTCTCGACTTTGCCTTGTTCCCCTATAAAAGGATTGCTTCCATCTAGCGGGCGAAATTGCCCGGTGCCGAGAGTTTGCCAGCAGCAGCAATCATAGTCTTGATATCTTCCTGCACCAGCGGCAAAGATAGCCGTTTTAACTTGCTCCAGATGGGTTTCTGGGATGTAAAAAATCAATTGGTACATTCGGACTCCTTCTTTGAAAATAAGTCTAATAGAGCGTAGTCGAAGTCAGTTGTTTTTAAATAGCGTCAATAATATTTTCATTCACTTCGACTTCGCTCAGTGGGCTGAAAATATTTAGTCTTGAAGATCGCTCCACCTTGCCGCTAAATCATTCTCAACCCCTAATTGATCCAATACCCTGGCGATTACGAAGTTGACTAAGTCATCAACGCTTTGTGGATTATTATAGAAGGCAGGAGCCGGTGGCATGATGCAGCAACCGAGTCTTGCCAGTTTGAGCATGTTCTCTAAGTGTATTGCAGAAAATGGCATCTCGCGTGGTAACAGTATCAGCTTGCCTTGCTCTTTGATTGTTACATCGGCTGCGCGCTGTATTAGGTTGCTACTATTGCCATTGGCGACTGCGGATAGTGTAGACATGGAGCAGGGGATAATTATCATGGTTTTGGCGGCGCTAGATCCAGATGCTGCCGGACTATCCCAGTCATCTTTGAAGTAGATGTTTAGTCTTGAATATTCTGTATCGCTAGTAATCGCAGTGTGAATAGATTGTTTGGTATTGATATCGATTTGCAACTCTTGTTGCAAGAGATTTTTACCCATGTTGGAGATTAACAGGTCGATCTCTTTACCTGCTTTAAGAAGTTGTTCTATGAGCTTTGTCGCGTAGATTGCGCCGGATGCTCCGGTTATTGCAACGGTTATTTTGTCATTAAGATTTTTGCTCACGACTTTTTCTTCTTCAGTTCTGCAATTATACGCTTATGAATATCTTCAAATGCACCGTTGCTCATAATCAGAATATGGTCGCCAGAATGTGCTATTGAGGCTACATTATTAACAATCTCTTCAACTGAGTTTCTCAACTTTGCATTATGGCCGATATTATTACATACACTCTCAATATCCCAGTGGATTCCCTGCGGCTTATGCATATATACCAGGTCTGCATGTTGTAATGAATCCGCAAGTTCACTACTGTTAATTCCCATCTTCATGGTGTTTGATCTTGGCTCTAATATCGCTATGATTCTATTTACTCCAACTTTTCGGCGTAATCCATCGACCGTGGTTTTTATTGCAGTTGGATGGTGGGCAAAATCATCATAGATGGTTATCCCATTTACTTTATCTAGGACATCCATTCTGCGAGCAACGCCGGTGAAAAATCCAAGAGCTTTTGCAGCAATCTCCGGGGCTATCCCAATATGCTCAGCGGCAGCAATGGTTGCTATGGCATTTTCAATATTGTGCATCCCTTGCTGATGCCATGTAACCTTTGCTATAGGTTTGCCATCTCGAGTAACCTCAAATTCAGAACCATCGTGGGATATATTTTGTGCTCCCCAGCCATTATTGTTTTTAAGCGCAAATGCTTCATTTTTACTCCAGCACCCTTGTTCAAGTACGGACTGAACAGATTCTTCATCGCCATTAAATATCACTTTACCTTTGCCAGGTACGGTACGAATCACATGATGAAACTGACGCTGGATAGCTGCAAGGTCAGGAAAAATATCAGCGTGGTCAAATTCAAGATTATTTATGATTAAAGTGGTGGGGCGGTAATGGACAAACTTGGATCTTTTGTCGAAGAATGCGGTGTCGTATTCATCGGCTTCAACTACAAAGTATTTTGACTTGCCGATGCGTGCAGAGATGCCGAAGTTTTTGGGAACACCTCCAATCAAGAAACCGGGTTCTTTCCCTGCGTATTCTAAAACCCAGGCCAGCATGCCGGCTGTTGTGGTTTTGCCATGAGTGCCTGATACGGCCAGTACCCACCTGTCTTTGAGGATGTTTTCTGCCAGCCACTGGGGGCCGGAAGTATAATCTGCATGTTCGTTGAGCATGGTTTCAACAGCTGGATTGCCGCGTGACATTGCGTTGCCAACAATTATCTTGCTGTTTTCTAGGTCCAGGTCATGTTCGAAACCTTGGGTTAACTTTATCCCTTGCTCTTCAAGTTGGGTGCTCATTGGTGGGTAGACGTTTTGGTCGCACCCTTTTACATTAAACCCTGCCTGCTTGGCTAAAACGGCAATACCGCCCATGAATGTTCCGCAGATTCCTAAAATATTTATATCCATTAATTTAGCCTTAAATTCAAAAAATCCTTAATAAGCTTAATTATATAGAAAGAATTGACTTATATCCTGTTCCTGCTTGGTTTAGTCCGCGATTTTTTGTATCCTTCCCCTTTATTTTGCTTAACTCAAGGGAAAAAGAAATGGCTCCAAAAAATGCGTTTTATGCTCAGTCAGGCGGTGTTACACCTGTTATCAATGCATCTGCTTGCGGTGTTATCCAAACTGCTCAGCAATATCCTGAGAAAATAGGAAAAGTTTACGCAGGTAAGAACGGCATTATTGGTGCTCTAAGAGAAGAGTTAATTGATGTAAGCACAGAGTCAGCAGCAGATATTGAAGGTTTGAAGTCAACTCCATCTGGTGCATTTGGTTCGTGCCGTTTTAAGCTGAAAGGTCTTGAGGATAATAGAGCAGAATATGAAAGGTTGATTGAGGTATTTAAGGCTCACGATATCGGCTATTTCTTTTATAACGGTGGTGGTGATTCGCAAGATACGGCAAACAAAGTGTCGCAGATTGGTGAAAAGCTTGGTTATCCAATTACATGTGTAGGCGTTCCTAAAACTATCGATAATGACCTTCCATTTACCGATTGCTGCCCAGGTTTTGGTTCTGTAGCTAAATATGTAGCAGTATCGATGAAAGAGGCAGGGCTTGATGTTGAGTCTATGTGTGAATCATCCACCAAGGTGTTCGTGCTTGAAGTTATGGGTAGACACGCTGGTTGGATCGCTGCTGCCGGCGCACTTGCTGCGCAGAACGAAGCTGAAGCACCGCACATTATCTTATTCCCAGAAGTTAAGTTGGATAAAGAGAAGTTCCTAAAACGTGTTGATGATTGCGTAAAGAAATACGGCTTTTGCTGTATCGTGGCTTCCGAAGGTCTGCAAGATCAAGATGGTAAGTTTATGGCTGATGCAGGAACCAAAGATGCATTCGGCCATGCTCAGCTTGGTGGTGTAGCTCCGGTTATTGCTAATATGGTTAAAGATGAGTTTGGATATAAATATCACTGGGCAGTTTCTGATTACCTGCAAAGAGCTGCACGTCATGTTGCTTCTGCTACAGATGTTCAGCAGGCATATGCTCTTGGTCAAGCTGCTGTTGAACTTGCAGCTGAAGGTAAGAATGCGGTGATGCCAACTATCGTCAGAAAGTCTGATGAGCCATATGAGTGGGAGATTGGTTATGCGAATCTTTCTGATGTAGCAAATGTTGAGAAGATGCTACCTGCAGATTATATATCTGAAGATGGTTTTGGAATCACTGAAAAGTGTCGCAAATACTTACAGCCCCTTATTGAAGGTGAAGATTATCCAGAGTATGAAAATGGGTTGCCGAAGTATGTGCGTCTGAAGAAGGCTCTGATTAAACAGAAGCTGGAAAAGTTTGACGTTTAAAACTCTTGCCTACTTATATTTTAGTATAAGTCTAATAGAGTGTAGCCGAAGTGCGCTCGTTACGCTTTAAATTTCATGGCAAGATTATTTCTCTTTATAAAAAAACCCGCAAAAGCGGGTTTTTTTATTTGGTTAGATTTAAGTTTCTAATTGCAGCTGCCTTTAGCAAATTCCCCAGGTGCCGTTTCCATTAGTGTTGCAGTACCACCTATGATTGTAGAGCCAAGATACTCCCCAGAGCCAATGACGTAGTAGTTGCTGTAGTATTTAACTTCCACTCTTCCTGCCGTTTCGTGGTCAGCATAAGAGGCAGTAAAGTTAACGCATGGTGGCTCAATAAACTCTTCTTCTACGATAACTGTTCTAGTGGCTGTGTCGCTTAAGTCGCCTGAGTCAGTTGCTGTATAGGTGCAAGTGTATGTGCCAGCAATAGAGGTGTTAACATCACAGTTTGCTGCAGGTGTTATTGCTCCATCCTCAGCGTCATCAGCTGTAGCTCCAGGGTCGGTAAATGTAGCACCATACTCTAAAGTTATTTCAGCATCACCTATTAAAGTAATTTCAGGAGCCGTATTGGTCGGATTAATTACTTCTTCTTCTACGATAACTGTTCTAGTAGCCGTGTCACTTAGGTCGCCTGAGTCAGTTGCTGTATAGGTACAAGTGTATGTGCCGGCAATGGAGGTGTTAACATCACAGTTTGCTACAGGTGCTATTGCCCCATCTTCAGCGTCATCAGCTATAGCTCCAGGGTCGGTAAATGTAGCGCCATACTCTAAAGTTATTTCAGCATCACCTATTAAAGTAACTTCAGGAGGATTGTTAGTAATCACAGATTGATCTTTGGTTTTTGCTTCAACCACAGCAAATGCAATTAAAATCGCTTCTTGAGGCTCTTCCGTAGAAAGCAAGTTATCACCCTCTAAGTGGACGAGAGTATTTGTTGCTTCATCCTCTTTGTCTTCTACTGCAACTTTAATGATGTTGAAGTTTAGCCCATTAGCAACGGTTGTGATCTCTGGATAGTTTGGAAATGCAGTACCAACTTCTGGTGCTCCTTGACCTTCAAAAATATTCTCATAGAAATGCTCTTGAGCAGACCCAGACCTTATCCAGGTGTAGTCTTTTCCTGTTATGTGTTTAAACAATGAACTTTCGCATTGAGGGATTCTGTTGTGTTGATATGTGTCTCCGTCAATAGCTCCAAGAAATAGATTCAAATCAGCAGTTGCATCGATCGCTTCATGCTGCACGTCAATATCGAGCGAAAGTCTTGTAGGAACAGGATTTGTTGCTTTTGTAGTGGCGAAATCATTACTCCATGCCCATGACATCCCGTCATATATAGTTACGGTTTTCTCTTCACCTTCAGGTAGGTAGTAAACTACCATTACCGAGAAAGATGCACTACCAAGACAGTCATTAGCCCACTCACCATTGTCATTTGTTCCTGTAGGTTTATCATAGGCTTGGCTGTTATCTGCTTTTCCGGCAAAGTCTACTTTTTGTAGGCGAGTGATACTTATTGGAATGCTTCCGCTATGGTCAACAAATTCAGAAGTTAGATCGATTCTGTTGTTGTAAAGAGCTATTCTGCTATATGCAAACGTGCCGTAAGGAGATTGAAATTTCCACCATGAAATTTTGCTACGGCTTTGAGGTCCTACTACTGATGATGAAGGTGTCAGTGGTCCAAGGTTATTGTCACCAACAGTAATATTGATTTCATTATTTCTTATGTCATCTTCAGTTTTTATTTCAACTTCACCGCCACCAACTCTATCATCAGTGTTGTCTTCTCCGCCGTCAGTTTCTAGAAACCCTGAACCATAATAGCTGACCCATGCAGCTTCAACTACAGCATTTTCTGGGATATCAATGTAAACGGTACGAGGGAGGTCAAGCCTGTCTGCTTGCTCATCAGTTCCAATATCTTGCACAAGATCGGAGCCGGCAACAGCTAGATGGTAGTTTTTACCTTTGAATTCGGCTAGAAAATCGAGTCGGTTTTCAGGGTTTTCATCAGCTATTTTATCTGGTCCTACATCATTAGTAGGTTCCTCTAAGCAAGAGTCTGTAGTTTGAAAGTATCCTTCAGAAGCCTCTTGAATCATTTGCGTATCTGACGGCATACCAAGGTACTCATTAGAGCCATTTGCATACACAAGTATGCCATATTGTAAATCTGCCCGATTTGCATTTACATGGTTTTGGTTGGTATCAGTGCCGCAATACAAAGCAGATGCTTGTGTTGCCGCAAGTAAAAGTGGCACTGCCACAATGGTTTTTATCATATTTTTCATTTTTATAGCTGACGACCTTATTATGCAGTTGCTTTAGTCGTCACTCCTAAGCCTCGTTTTATCTACTACAAACCAAATTAAAGTATATGTAGCGCAATTCACTCAGGGATTATTTGGACTTGGAGAAAATATTTGCTCAAAGTTCCTTTCGCATCATCCTTGAATAATATTGGCAATTACCAATTTAGTCGCTAATTATGAACACAATATAAAATTTGCCTAGTAAAAAATCATTTATTTTTCATGCTATTGGGTTTGTTAAGCAGGACTGCTATTAATTTTGATAAGGTTTTTGGAAAAAGAGAAAATGGAATTCAATTTTTTTTATTGCGTTAGAATTCATTTGTTAGGAGGTGTTAAAGGTAGGGAGCTGTTGTCACATGGGAGGTGTAGGTCTTTCTTGTATTCAAGTAAATTGAAATAATAAATAAAAAACCCGCCGCAGCGGGTTTCTTAGGTTAGTTAAGCGTTTTGTTTCTAGTTACAGCTACCTTTAGCAAATTTTCCTGGGGCTGTTTCAATCAGTGTTGTACTACCACCGACGTATGTAGATCCAAGATACTGATTAGAACCGATTATGTAGTAGCTGGACAGATACTTAAGTTCAACTCTGCCTGCTGCTTCATGGTCAGCATAAGTTGCGGTGTAATCAACACATGTAGGCTCTGGCTCTGGCTCTGGCTCTGGCTCTGCCTCTGCCACTTCATCTTTTACTATCACTGTTCTGGTTTTGGTGTCGCTTAGGTTGCCAGAGTCAGTTGCTGTATAAGTACAAGTGTACGTGGCAGCTACTGCTGTACTAACATTGCAGTCAGCTTCAGGAGTTATTGCACCATCTTCACTGTCAGTAGCAGTAGCTCCTGGGTCAGTAAATGTTGCACCAAACTCAAGAGTCATCTCTGCATCACCAGTTAGAGTAACATATGGAGCTGTATTCTCTTCAGGTGTCGGAGCTTCTGATTGAACCTTAGTTTTAGCTTCAAGTACCGCAAATGCAATTAACATAGCCTCTTGAGGAATTTGTGTAGAAACCATACTGTCGCCCTCAACGTGGACTAGAGTATTAGTTGCTTCATCCTGTGCATTCTCAACACCAATCTTAATGATATTGAAGTTAAGCCCTTTCGCAACAGTAGTTACTGCAGGGTAGCTTGGGAAAGCATCGCCAATTTCAGGAGCACTTTTTCCTTCATAGATGTTTGCATAATAGTTTTCTTGCGATGATCCAGATCTAACCCATGTGTGGTCATTACCGGTTTCATGAGCAAATGAAGAGCTCTCACATTGTTCAACTCCATGATGCCCGTATTTATCACCGTCAATTGCTCCAAGATATACGTTAACATCTTGTGTAGCATCAATAGCTTCATGCTGTAAGTTGATATCAAGAGCTAGTCTTGATGGAACCGGGTTGGTTGCTTTTGATGTGGCAAAGTCATTGTTCCATGCCCATGACATACCGTCTAATACAGTTATTGTTTTATCTTCACCAGTAGGTAAAGAGTAAACAACCATCACTGAATAAGAAGCATTACCAAGACAATCATTAGCATATTCATTATTGTCATTTGGTCCTTTAGGCTTGTCATAAGATCTGCTGCTATCAGACTTTCCTGCAAAGTCAGCACGTTGTAAACGGGTAACTGTCACAGGGATGCTTCCTGATTGGCCAACAAACTCACTGGTTAGATCAAGTCTATTGTTGTATAGAGCAACTCTGCTATAAGCAAGCGTGCCGTATGGAGATTGCATCTTCCACCAAGATATCTTGCTGCGGCTTTTTGGGCCAACTAGAGTAGATGATGGGGTAAGAGCTCCTAGATCGTTATTACCAATAGTGATGTTAATTTCATTATTTCTAATATCAGCTTCGGTATCAATTCCAGCTTCACCACCGTTAGCAGTATCAGTAGTATTATCCTGTCCACCATCAGTAGTTAGATAACCGGAACCATAGTAACTAACCCATGCTGCCTCAACGGTTGCATTTTCAGGTATATCAACATAAACGGTACGTGGTAGATCAAGCGAATCAGCCTGCTGATCATTACCAGTATCTTTTACGAGGTCAGAACCAACTACAACAACGTTATAGTTTTTACCTGAGAACTCAGCTAGTTGATCTAGTTGATTGCTTGGGTTGCCATCAGAAACTTTATCAGGTCCAACAGGTATGGATGGAGGTGTATCACCGCCTACACAAGATGTAGACATCTCAAAATGACCATCGGTGGTTTCTTTAATCATGGTCGAGTCAGCAGTCATACCAAGATAAGCATCAGAGCCATTGGCATAAGTAAGTAGACTGTATTTTAGTGTAGCTCGTCCTGCATTTATATGGTTTTGATTGCTATCTGAACCACAATATAGGGCGAACGATTGCGTTGCCGCAAGCAGAAGTGGCACAGCCACAATTGTTTTTATCATACTCTTCATTATTAAAATTGATGACCTTATGCAATAGCTTTAGTCATCACTCCTAAGCTGCGTTATAAATATATTCCTGACTTATTTTTGTCAGGGATTAACGCCATCCTTAGTTTGAGACTTACAAAAAACCGCTTCCGTTAAGTCCCATGTGCTTCATCCTTGAATAACATTTGTAATAACCAATATGTTGAAATAATTATGAATCTAACAAACAGATTATGGTAGTTGACTAGTTCTCATTTTTACATGCTTTATGATTTGGCGTTCTATGTTGTGAAGTGATTCAAAAAAATGGACTATAAAAATGAGAGAGCGTTCACAGGGATTAAATATTGTTTAAAGCTATTTTTGTAGACAGTAGTCACTGTAAGGCAACATTTTGAATATATTGGATTTGATCGTATTTAGCAGTTTCAAGTAATAAGTTTAATTAGGTTGGCTATATTAGTAAAAAATAATGAGGCCTGGCTCATAAGTCCATAGTTTTTATGTGCAAATTTAATTTCCGATGATATTTAATACTATAATTATTTAAATAGGATGGATGCGTAAGAAATTGGATAACGTGAATGGGTAGTAAGACCAAAAAAGATTTGCAATGTGAAGTTGCCCAGCTGCGAAGAGAGCTTGATGAAACGCAGCATGCATTCAATCTTCTAGAGGAAGAGAAAAATCTTTATCGTGAAATAAGCAGATCAAATGGGCTTAATAATCTACTTGATATTTTGGGGGCGCAGATTGAAGCGGTGCGTGATGTTGACGGTTTTTTGGTAAATCTAGTTGATTTTAAACAGGCATCTTTAATATGTGAAAAAATCGTTCTGCCAGATGAGTTCTGCGGAATAGAGAAAACCTATCTTAAATATAAATTTGCATTTAATAAGAAGGATGCAAATGTTTTTGCATATGAAAGCAAGCAGGCACTGTTTGTTAATAATCAAAATATTGATGACTATCCAGAGTCAAAGCCTCGGTTTGTAAGGTGGAAGATTTTTGGTGTGGCTTTTATCCCAATCATATTCGAGACTTCAACACCAATTGGTACTGTACAGATATTTAGTCAATCAAAGGATATATCCTTATCAAGTGTAAAGTTAGTTGAGGGGTGTTTGGGCTTCTTTTGCAGTCAATTGAAAAATTCTATGCGGGTAGCAGAACTTGAGCGATTAGAAGCCAGTTTTAAAACAGCGCAAGAGGAGCAAAAAAGGTTTCTTGAGTTTGTAGAAAAGGAAAACCACCTGAATAAGGTTAATGAAATATATGAGCACTTTACTAAGGAGTTACTCAGACGATATAAATTTGACCTTTCAGGTGTTGTAATGCGGTGCGGTGATGAGTTAGTCGTTAAGAAAAGTACCATTGTCGACGCTAAGTTTAGCGGTATGTTGCAAGAGTGGAATGAGTATTATAAAAATGTAAGCTATGAGATAGATCCTTTCGATGGAGCTACTGCAACGGCATACTGTAATAAGATTCACCTGATAATCCGTGATGTAATGGAGATTATGCATCTACCAATGTCTATTAAGGATAAAAAGGCATTGAAAATAATAAAGACTCCGCGCACATTTATTTTTATGCCAATCTTAAGGGGTGAAGAGGCCATTGGTGTAGTTTGGCTTTTTTCATGCGAGAAGCCAGTAGAGGTGAATGAAAACGACCTTGCGGTTATTAAACTACTGTGCAGGTTTTTCGGTGCTGCGATAGAAAATGCAGAAACCTATGAGGTTATAGAAGCCCAGAAAGATAAAATTAGCGACCTTAATTTAAGCTTAGAACAAAAAGTAGTAGAGCTAAATGAATCGCTGGAAAACCTAAAGCATACCCAAGATTATTTGGTGCAAACTGAAAAAATGGTTGCACTTGGTGGATTGGTTGCTGGTGTAGCTCATGAGGTAAATACACCGGTTGGGGTCGGTGTTACAGCAGCTTCATATCTTAAAGATAAAACAAAAGAGTTATATGAATTGCACAAACAAGGGGTAATCACACGTAGTGCGCTTAATAAATACATCAATTTAGCGATAGAAAGTACCAGTATTATTTTATCAAATATGGAGCGTGCTGCAGCATTGATACATAGCTTTAAGCAGGTTGCTGTAGATCAATCAAGTGAAGAGCTGAGAATATTTAATATTAAGCAATATATTGGTGAGATTCTTATAAGTGTTCACTCTAAGTTTGCAAAAACGCCTTATAAAATTGAGGTGATCTGTCTGCATGAGTTTTCAATAAAAAGTTATCCCGGAGCACTTTCACAGGTGTTAACTAATTTGCTAATAAATTCGTTGATTCATGGTTTTGACGGAGTAGATTATGGAACTATTACAATAGAAGCCATTAAAAAAAATAAAAATGTTTGTGTCTTGTATCATGATTCTGGGTGTGGGATATCAGAAGAAAATATAGCACATATATACGACCCATTTTTTACTACAAAACGTGGTCAGGGTGGAAGTGGATTGGGATTACAAATTGTTTATAACCTTGTAACGCAAACCTTATGTGGAAAAATTCAGTGTCAAAGCGTGCAAGGGGAAGGCACAAAGTTTGAGATCGAATTTCCAGTCAATCTAGAGGGCTCAAGCTTTTAAATTATGTAATCTTGCCTAAATTAGTTTCGTTCTTAGTTTCGCATAATAATGCGGATTGGTTCATAAGGTAATAGTTTTTATGCGCAGTCTTTTTTTTTAATCGATATTAACTACTATTATAGGATAGGGGATGGGGTAAATATCTTATGAATCGGATGTGTTAATGAGCAGTAAGACCAAAAAAGATTTACAGTGCGAAGTTGTTGAGTTGCGGAAAGAGCTCGAACAGACCAAGTGCAATCTTGACCAGTCACAGCGTAATATCTGTGAACTTGAAAAAGAAAAAAATCTATATCGTGATATTAGTAGGTCAAATGGCCTTGATAATCTGCTGGAAATACTAGGAACACAGATAGAGGCGATTCGTGGGATTGATGGTTTTTTGGTGAATTTAGTTGATTCCAAACAAACATCCCTGATTTGTGAAAAGATAAAGCTTCCACAAGAGTTTAGAGGCATTGAGAAGACATACCTAAAGTATAAGTATGGATTCGATAAAAAAGATGTAAATGTAGATGCATTTAATAGTAAGACTCCAACCTTTGTTAATAGTTGCAACATTGAAGATTACCCAGAGACTAAAAGTAGATATGTTAGATGGAAAATCTATGGTTTAGTGGCTGTTCCAATTATATATGACCAAGATAATACGATTGGGACCTTGATGGTTTTTAGTCAAACAACGGATATTCCTGCATCAAGTGTAACGTTGATTGAAGGGTGCCTAAGTTTTTTCTGTAGTCAATTGAAAAACTCAATGCGAGTAGCTGAGCTTGAGCGCATGGAAGCCAGCTTTAAGACTGCGCAAGATGAGCAAAAAAGATTTTTGCAGTTTGTAGAAAAGGTAAATAGCTTAACTAAAGTTGATGAGGTATATGAACATTTTACCAAAGAACTTTTACGACGTTATAGCTTTGACTTGTCAGGAGTGGTCTTGCAGCGTGGAGATCGTTTAGTAGTAAAGAAAAGTACCATCATCGATGAGAAATTTAGCGATATTTTGCATGAGTGGGAAGACTATTATAAAGATGTAAGTTTTGAACTAGACCCTTTTGATGGAGCAACTGCCACCGCATTTTGTCAAAAAACCCATCTTATGATTCGAGATGTGCTGGATATTATGCATCTACCAATGTCGGAAAAAGATAAAAAGGGGTTGCAGATAATAAAGTCTCCACGCACCTTTCTTTTTGTCCCGATAATGCGGGATGAAGAAGCAGTTGGAGTAGTTTGGTTGTTTTCAATCACTGATACAGTGCCCGTTACAGAAAATGACCTTGCAGTGATAAAGTTACTTTGCCGTTTTTTTGGCGCTGCGATTGAGAATGCTGAAACCTATGAGGTAGTTGCTGCGCAGAAAGATAAAATTACCGATCTAAACCAAAGCCTGGAGCAAAAGGTTATAGAGCTAAATGACCTAGCAACAAAAGATAGATTAACCGAATTATATAACTTTGGGTATTTCCAAGAAGAGTTGCAAAGAAGAATAAAAGAGTATCAGCGTTGTGCTGGTGAGCAGTTCCTGGGGCTGATTATTTGTGATATAGATCATTTTAAGAATTTTAATGATACCTATGGGCATATTGGCGGCAATATTGCACTCAAGGACGTATCTGCACGAATTGCTCAACAAGCAAGGGAGATGGATGTTGTTTGTCGATACGGTGGTGAGGAGTTTGTGGTTATCCTTCCTAAATGTGACCTTGAGGGCGCGCGTATCTTTGCAGAAAGAGTTAGGATTTCGATAGAAAAGGATCCAGTTGAAACAGACAATGACGCAGTTCCTGTGACTATAAGTATAGGTTGTGCCAGCTACATGCCAAACGAGACAATGACACAGTTTATTCATCGCGCAGATGAAGCTTTATATAAAGCCAAAGAACTTGGTCGTAATCGAGTAGAAGTGGCAGAAGAGTAAAGTTAGTAAATCAAGCAATAAATAGGATTACCTATTCTCATTTTAAAACATTTCCACTAGTTAAATGTTAAAAAGCTCCTAGTATTTATTAGAGGTACGCTATTTCTATATTTCAATTGGAAATAGCTAAATATCTATCTGGACTGGATATTATGGAAGAGATTGATGTCTGAAAATGAGAAAAATGTACAAAGTGAAGTGATTCGGCTTGAGCATGAGCTGAAAAAAACTTGCGTGCACTTAGAAGATATTGTCCGAGAAAAAAATCTATATAAAGATATAAGTGATGCTGAAGGATTGCCTGATTTGCTTGAGGCATTAGGTCGGCAGATTGGAACAGTGAAGGGGGTTGATGGTTATATGATTAACCTGATAGACCCAGAACAAAGAACACTAGTTTGTGAAAAAGTATGCCTGCCAGGTGAATATAAAGGGATTGAAAAAACTTTCTTAAAGCTTAGGTTTAGTTTGCTTTTAGAAAGAGATGATCCAAATGTAATCTCTTTTAATAATAAAGAAAAAGTAGTCATCAATATCCATGAAGATAACAATTTATCTAAATTCGAGCTAAAAGGGTATAAACGCTGGAAAATATTTAGCCTAGCTGTAATTCCAGTTTTTTATAAAGACCAAGAGGCAGTAGGCACCGTTCTTGTTTATAGCCAAACAGAGAATATTTCGGAATCGATGGTTGGTCTTGTAGATTTATGCCTTAACTATTTTTGTCGGCAGTTAGGTAAAACTATGCGCGTTAATGAGTTGGTGCGTATGGAGCATAGTTTAAAAAAAGCCCTAAAAGAACAGAAAAAGTTTTTGGAATTTATTGAAGGTGTAAATAGCCTTATTAAGGTCGATGAGGTTTATCAGGTCTTTATGAGTGAGATGCTACGACGTTATGGGTTTGAGATGGCGTCGGTGTTTATGCAAGAGGGTGAACAACTGGTTTTACAAAAGTGTTTGGGAAACGACATTAAGTATTTAGATACCGTAAAGGGGATGGAAGAGTACTTTTCTGAGGTTAATTACGACATAAATGCATTTGATGGAGCAACAGCAACTGCTTTTTGCCAAAAAACACATATCTTGATAAGTGATGTTATGAAGGTTCTACATCTGCCAATGTCAAAAAAAGATAAAGCTGGCTTGGCCGTATTTAAAACTCCACGCACATTTTTGCTTAACCCAATAAGTCAAAGGGATAATGTAGTAGGCGTCCTATCCCTGATGTCACTGTCTGAAGTGATTGATATAAAAGAAGATGATGTGGCGGTTATTAAATTACTATGCCGTTTTCTCGGAGCCTCGATTGCAAACGCAAAAACCTATGAGACGGTTGAAGTACAAAAAGATGAGATTGGGATTCTAAATAAAAATCTTGAACAAAAAGTTATCGAACTTAATGAATTAGCAACTAAAGACCGGTTAACTGAACTGTATAACTTTGGATATTTTCAAGAGGAGTTGCAGCGGCGTATTCAAGAATACAAGCGTTGTGCCGGTGAGAATTATTTAGGGCTAGTTATTTGCGATATTGACCATTTTAAAGATTTTAACGATACCTATGGGCATATAGCAGGAAACATAGCTTTAAAAGAGGTCGCAAGTCGTATTGCTAAAAGTGCAAGAGATATGGACATAGTTTGTAGATATGGGGGGGAAGAGTTTGTAGTGATTTTGCCAAAGTGTAATGTTGAGGGTGCGCAAATAGTAGCAGAGAGAATGAGAGCTATAATAATGGCAGAGCCGATTGAAATTGAAGGTGATGCTGTTACTGTTACAATAAGTCTCGGCTGTGCAGGATATGAGCCGGAAGAGCCAATGGCGCATTTTATCCAGCGCGCTGATGCAGCTTTATATAAAGCCAAAGAGCATGGGCGTAATAGGGTCGAAGTAGCAGAAGAATAGAAACAGTGAGAACAATACAAAATGGCAAAAGAAATAATTAAAACAGACAAGGCCCCTGAGGCTATTGGTACATATTCACAAGCTGTAAAAGTAAATGATACCGTGTATATCTCTGGTCAGATTGGACTAGTTCCAGAGACAATGGAGATGGTAACTAACGATATCGAAGCCGAAATAAAGCAGGTTTTCAGTAATATTGCTGCGATCTGTGCAGCTGCAGGTGGAAGCATAGAGAAAATAGTAAAACTCACAGTTTTACTTACAGACTTAGGGGATTTTACCACCCTAAATGAAATTATGAGTGGAATCTTCTCTGAGCCTTATCCTGCAAGAGCTGCCTATGAGGTTGCTGGACTGCCGAAGGGTGGGAGCGTAGAGATAGAAGCGATAATGGTTTTGGATTAGGTTTTTTGTTCTCAGCCGTTACGCCCTACATTTTTCGTGTTCATAATTAATTTTTCAAGATTCCTGAGCGTAGTCGAAGGGTCAAGAAAAATTAATAAAAGCAAGAGGCTTCGATCTTGGTTTATCTCGAGCGTAGTCGAAAGGCTCAGCCGACTTGTTTTGTGGTTTAAAAAATCAAGTACAGTAGTTGTAATGTTTACTAACCAACAATTTCTTAATATCATCATCATATGACTTTTTATGGCGAATCAAATTGATGAATGAACTCCCCTTAACACAGCTTAGCGGCGTAGGCAGCAAGGTGGTTGAAAAACTACAGAAGCTGGGGATCACCTCCATCAATAATCTACTGCTGCACCTTCCGTTTCGCTATGAAGATAGAACCAGGCTGACCCCGATATCAGCCCTGCGTGAGGGTGATAAAGCCCTGGTTGAAGGGGGAATAGAATTTTCTGAGATCGTAGTTCAGCGTAGAAGAAGGTTGGTGTGCCAAATAAAAGATAACAGCGGTAGCCTGACTATAAATTTCTTTCATTTTTACCCGTCTCAACAGAAGTCATTTCAGCCTGGAAAGAGGATTCAGTGCTTTGGTGAAATTAAGCAAAACGGCTGGTTACCGTCAATGGTGCACCCTGAGTATAAAATCTTGCGTGATGATGAAGTTTCCTCGGTTCCTGAAACTCTTACACCAATCTACCCCACAACACAGGGAGTAGGGCAACAAACCCTGCAAAAGCTAACGCAGCAGGCAATTAATGTTGCGAAGCGTAACCCAGAACTACTACAAGATTTACTTCCCAAGCAAATTTTACAACGCAAAGGATATTTGTCACTAGCTGAAGCAATAACATACCTACATGCGCCACCACCAGATGCTCCTGTTGAGCTTTTAGAAGAGGGGGAGCATCAGAGTGTAAAGCGATTGGCATATGAAGAGTTGTTAGCGCATAACATCTGCATGCGTGAATATAGAAGCCGTATGCTCAAGCAAAACCTCGCTTTTCCCATAGCACTCAATCATGTTATGAAAGATAGATTTACCGAAAACCTAGGTTTTAATCTAACCGGTGCGCAAAATAGAGTGCTGCAGGAGATATATGGCGACCTTCACACCGATGCACCGATGCTGCGCTTAGTGCAGGGAGATGTGGGCTCAGGTAAAACAGTAGTCGCCGCGCTTTCTGCATTACAGACGGTTGCCAATGGTTTTCAAGTTGCGATTATGGCCCCAACAGAATTATTAGCCGGGCAGCATTTTAAGAGTTTTTGTGGTTGGTTTGAGCCTTTAGGTATCAATGTTGGTTGGCTATCAGGCAAAACTAAAGGGAAAACGCGTGAAAAGGCATTAACAGCAATTAACTCTGGAGAAATAAAAGTTATTGTTGGAACCCATGCTGTATTTCAGGACGATGTGCAATATGCGAATCTCGCCTTAACCATTATTGATGAGCAACATCGCTTTGGCGTGCATCAGCGCCTTGCTTTAAAAGATAAAGGGGTGGATGACGAAGGAAGAAGGCCGCATCAGCTGATAATGACCGCAACCCCAATTCCAAGAACCTTAGCAATGGTAGCCTATGCAGATCTGGATACCTCCGTTATCGATGAGCTGCCTCCTGGGCGAAAACCAATAAAAACCGTAGTGATTCCAGAGCAGCGTAGGGCAGAGATTGTGCAAAGGGTCAAAGATGCCTGTAGGCAAGGCTGTCAGGTTTATTGGGTATGCCCATTAATTGATGAGTCAGAAAAAATAGAGTGTGAGGCAGCAGCGGATACCTGTGAGATGCTATCGCAACAGCTACCTGAGTTAAAAATTGGTTTGGTACATGGCCGACTTAAGGCGCAGGAGAAAGAGGAGATCATGGCTCAATTTAAGCAGGGCAATATTGACCTATTGGTAGCAACCACAGTGATAGAGGTTGGGGTAGATGTCCCCAATGCTAGCCTGATGATAATTGAAAACTCAGAACGTTTAGGGTTGTCTCAGTTGCACCAGCTGCGAGGGCGAGTTGGTCGTGGTAGTAAAGAGAGCAGTTGTGCTCTGCTTTATAAAGCTCCGCTTTCGTCAATGGCAAAATCACGCCTGCAAACTATTCGTGAATCCAACGATGGCTTTTATATAGCGCAAAAAGATTTAGAGTTACGTGGCCCTGGTGAAGTGCTGGGTACACGGCAAACTGGAGCCATAGGTTTTTTAGTTGCCGACTTAGCAAGGGATGAAGAGCTATTGGATGAGATGCAACAGGTGGGGGACGAGATCTTATGTTCCTATCCGGAATTGGTTCGCCTGCTTAAGCAACGCTGGATTGGAGAATCCAGCCGCTATGGAGAGGTGTGATGCATAAACTATCCCCATACCTACGTTTGATGCGTGTCGATAAACCTATCGGTTATCTGTTGCTACTATGGCCAACCCTATGGGGATTAGTCTTAGCTGCAAATGGCCAACATAACCCCAAAATAATTTTTATTTTTGTGCTGGGTGTGGCTTTGATGCGCAGCGCAGGTTGTGTAATCAACGATATTGCCGACCGCAATATTGATGGCAAAGTAAAAAGGACAAAATCGAGGCCAATTGCATCTGGTGAACTGAGTGTGAAGCAGGCAATGGTATTATTTATCTTGTTGGTGGTTTTTGCCTTTATTGCCGTATTGCAGCTCAACCTTGCAACGATACTGATGTCATTTGTGGCCTTGGTGCTGGCAACAAGTTACCCATTTGCTAAACGTTATACAAACCTACCACAGGCCCATCTTGGTATTGCATTCGCATGGGCAATACCAATGACCTATACTGCATACGGAACTAAACTTGGCATAGTGTGTTGGTTGTTATTTGCGGCGACAGTAGTTTGGGCACTGATCTATGACACCATGTATGCAATGGTAGATAGAGATGATGACCTTAAAGTTGGAGTAAAATCCACCGCAGTCCTCTTTGGTAAGTACGATATAGCAATCATTATTGCGTTACAGATTATGTTCATTGCTATGCTAGCTGCTGTTGGCATGCTGCTAGGGATGGGAATCATCTATTCCATATCTCTCTTTGTCGTCGTTATATTATTTATGGCCCAGATTAAAAAGATCTGGATGCGTGAACGTGAGCAGTGTTTCCGAGCATTCCTCAATAACCACTGGGTAGGGATGATGGTTTTTATTGGTGTAGTATTAAGTTGATATGAACAAGCAAACAAGACAAAAGCCTGATTGGGAAAAGATAGATACCGCGCTGATAGATATGGATGGCACCTTGCTGGATCTACATTTTGACAGCTATTTTTGGTTGGAATATGTCCCAATTCATTATGCGCAAAAACATGATATGTCGGTTGATGCGGCGAAGCAGCAACTGTTTCCCAAGATGCGCTCCCATGAAGGGACGATGAAGTGGTATTGTCTGGATTTTTGGGCGCAAGAGCTAGGTTTAGATATAGCAGGGTTAAAGAGAGATTTGCAGCATAAGATAGCTATACATGATGGCACCATAGAATTTTTGCATGAGCTGCGTAACCATGTCAGTAAAGTTATGTTAGTAACTAATGCACACCATGATAGCCTCAATTTGAAAATAGAGGTGACAGAAATAGATTCTTTTTTTGATGACGTTATCTCATCTCATCGCTATGGAGTGCCAAAAGAGGACCAGGTTTTTTGGCAAAGGTTACAGCAAGATTTTCCTTTTGCGAATGAAACCACAGTGATGATAGATGATAGCTTAGCAGTGCTTGAAAGCGCATCTCAATATGGTATCGGTTATCAGATAGCGATAAGAAAACCAGATACGCAGATGCCAGAATCAAGACCCCCCGGATTTTATAGTGTCCGGGCTTTAGGTGAAATATTTAATTACTAGTTAAGTTATTTACTAGAGAGGATGCCTGAGAGCAGCTTATTAGGATTTTTGATGTTACCTTTGTGGTTAACAACTTTGCGCCCTTTACTTTGCAGAAGCATACTAGCAAAACCAGCAAGCTTTTTATTTGCAGTTTCTCTAGTGCCAATTAAACCACTAATGACAGTAGTTCCGTCCTCTTCAATTTCAGCACTTAACTTGGCTTCGATTGGACCATCTTCTTTCAGGTCTTTTAATGTGATAAATACTTTGTCATCTTCAGTGGTCGCATTTAAATCAAACGCGCCAAGGGGAAAGCTTTGGTTTCCAAGAATAGCTGCAGATTTGCTCCATTTAATTTGAGCTTCAGCGTATGTTGGTATGCCATCTTCCGAAATTTCAATCTCATCAATATTGATAGTAATCGGCCCAGCAAGTTTTAGCGGTTGCGGAACAGGTAAAATATCATTTACATCAGAGGATTTAATATTAAGTATGGTGTCTTCCAGATATTTGCCACCAGAGCCAAAGCCATTAAAACCAATAACTCCTTGCGCAGAACTCGTCTTAACCTTAAATGAGTAATCTAGCTCTATGGTGCCAGTTATCAATGGCAACAGATTAAGATTCCAGTTGAATTTTTCAATTTGTTTATCTTCTAAACGCAAAACACTAGCTTTGCCCGACCAGATTGAGCCTGTAACTCCATATAATTGTAGAGGCCCTTTTTTATCGACAACCATATCAGTTACAAATGCTGCAGGAATGGTTGAGATCAAAAAAATCAGATAAAACAAAACACCAACCAGTGCATAGCGACTAATTCTTTTCATTACTCTGCAGCCTCTAGTGTAATTGCCCCATCAACAGTACCAATGCCATTAGATTTTTTTATAGCAGCTGAAACAGTTGAGACACTATAGTTCTTCTTTAGAAAGTTAATCCACTGAATAACCGTATCAAATGGAGCGTTGTTAAAGCTAACTTTTACCGCTCTTGAACCGGTCTTATCAATTTTCTTAATCGAGTCTTTAAGTCTATATTTGTTTACAGTTTCACTAACTAATGTGTGAATCTTTTTTTCACCAACTGCACCTTTGGATTTGCTACTTTCCTGAAATGCTTTGATCTTGGGAGTGTTCTCTTGCATCCAAACATAGATGCTACTCCAAGAGTCAATCTTGGCTTCTAATTCACTAGATTTGTTATTGATTGGGTTGATGATAACGATGAAGTAGATAAGAAAAATACTTACTACAACCCCAAGAGAGATAGAAAGTTTATGGAATGCTTCTAGTTCGGACCATTTCTGTAGCATTATTCTACCCTCCCTATACGCACATTGACCTTGATACTATTTTTCTCTGGCGTTAATGAAGTTATCTCAGATTTATATCCAGGAATGATTGCAAGTGCATTTTCTAAAGCATCAGATTTAGATGTATTTGCCACTGTTGCAGTGATATTTAACGTTCCTTTACGATAGTTAAGAGATTCAATTCCAGCTCTTTGTTTCTTTAAAGCAGGGGAAACAGCAGCCAGAATATCGATAAAATCTTTGTTGCCACCAGCTCCACTTTCCAGGTCTTCCAATTTTTTGGCCATTAACCGCTTCATTTTGCCTGGTGATGGTTTTTTCTTGCTAGATGCCGCAACCTCTTTATACGCTTTTTGAATGTTGCTCTTGATGGCTAAACTTTGCTGTTCTAATGACTGTAGGTTTAGATAACTGGTAACAGTGATGGCTACTAAAAGCAATGCAACTAAGATAGCTGTTGGTTTCCAAGGAGCCCAAACTTTACTCAGTTCCTGCTGTAAGCTGTATTGTCCTGTGAGCACACTGATGGCTGGGGTGTTATGGGATTCTTCCGCCATTACTGAAAGAGGAGTTTCATCCTCATTGATTTCAACCAGCTCAACCTCAATGTCCGGTAGTAGCTCCATCTCTTCCAATGATAATGAACCACCGCTAAAGTCAAATATTCTCAGCATATGTGGTGCTTTCTCACCTGCAGTACTAATTGCGTGAGAAAGTAGTTCAACAAGGTTTTGGCGATCTATAGCAAAACCATAATCTGCTGATGTCCTAACTAATACATCATCAGCATCAATTAGAATGCTCCACTCAGCCTCTTTTAAAGGAAGGCAAAGCTGTTCAGGGAAAATCTCATGTGGGCGAATGCCAGAGTCAAGAATCATATCATGCCAGAAGTCCATCATATCTCTGCAGACAACAGCTACAGGAACTTCTCCGCTGCTATCTCTATCTCCGACCCCGTAGTGGAGATCATCGATATCATCAGCAACAGAATCCTCAACAGAAAAAGGGATCATCTGGATCATACGATTTTGCTTAACCGCAGGTACTTTTGCTTTGGTTAAACTGGCTACAGATCCTGGTGCTAAAAGCGTGATGTGACGGCCCGCGCTTGCAGCGGTTACATCACTAAGCGAACCGAACTCTTCAGTTGCAGTTGCTTTGCCATTTTCATCCAGTGGAACCCAACTTACATTTCTTGAATGCCCTTTTTGCAGGCGTATTACTAATCTTTCTCGCATGCCATTCCCGAACTTAATTATGCGTTATTATTATTCCGATAGTGTAAATATACGTTTTTTTGGTAAATATTTAAATTACTAATATTTTTTTTTAAGTATAGCGTATAAAAACTTCGTATGTTAGCAAAGGTTGAAATGACCTTTTACAAAGCTCCTTTGCCCCTGGCAAAAACAAAAATTGTCTTTTTATCTTTGCGTTTTACCATTGAGGATAAACGAGATATAACATCGTTAGCATCTACTTTTATGTCGAGTAAAAAATACTCGGTAGTGGCCATAAAAATATTTTTCTTTTCAAGCTCGTTAATTGCAGCTATAGCGGCGTTGTCTTTTGGTGTGTCATTAGGGAATTGCTTTTTGAATTCAGCAATAATCTCTGCTGGTTTATTTGTTGGGGTGCTTCGCAGGAATGTTTCGATTGTGTCAGCTTGGCTTAGCGTCATTCCTTCAACCATTGCAGCGATAAGCTCACTGGGGGCGATATTGAAATTGATTCCGGTAAGCTCTTGCTTGATTCTTGGTAGCGCGCAAATATAAGGCTCAAGTGCTTGGAAAATTGCTAGTCTATTAGTTTCATCCCATATTTCATCTAGCAGAATGATTTCGCTGGTGCTTGAGATTAAAGAGTTCGGTGTCTTGTGTGATGGAATCATTGAGGTATATATGCCATCTTCTGCACCTGTCCCGTTAGTGGCAGGTTCAATATTTTCATCCATCCAATCTGCAAGCTTGCTGGCTAAATCAACTGGTATCTGAACAGTTTGTTGGTTGGCTGCTGTGCTAGCAGCTGCATTGATGTTCACGATCAATCGTTTAAATATCTCAAGCTGTACCTTATTTGTTACAAATTCTTTTAGTGTCTCATCATATTCGATTAGATTATTAACATTAAACAAGCCTTGAAGATCATAGATCTTCCCTGAGACAGAGCCTCCATCTACAGGGTATGTGATCCCTTCAGCCCTTGTTTCCATTTCATTAAAATCGTCAATATCACCTGACGTAGCACTATTGATATCTTTGATAAGTTCGTTCATTGCAAGGGGTTCTGCGGCAACTGCTATTTGGTATGCATTATCTATAGCGATTATATTGCTGGTTTGCTTAATATCAAAATATTGGCGGCTTGACATAAATGCAGCTGCAGTTACTGCTAAAGCGACAAAAAGCATTGCAGTAATCAGCGCAGCCCCGTTTTGTTTAAGGCTAAGAGGGCGGATGTGAACCATTACCATTGCGCATCTCCACCTGGTACGATGAAAAGCCTGGATATTTCGCCATGGTCTATTAGATTGAGATCAAACTTGATTGCTTTGGGAACTGCCTCTGGCGTTAACGCAGGGGGTCCATTCGTTGAACCAGCCCCTATGGTTGGCCATTGATCTTCCCATTTGTCTTCACCAGTTAAAAACCCAAACTCAATTGAGTCAACCTCGGTCATTATAGTGGTTATTTGAGCATCATCCTCTAAGGCCCCATCAATGTAATACCACGCCATGCGCATGAGATCTGTTTCCTCTAGCTGGTAGGTAATTCTTTGTAATGAGCTTCGACGTAGCTTTAAGGGATTAAGTGTACCCGTTCTGGTGAATGTGATAAAACCATCTGATGCGGAGCCTTTTATTGCAGGCACGCTGTCTCCATACTCATCCCTTACCTTACGGTTTATTATCTGCTCAATATCATTTTGAATAATAAGCATGCCGCGTTGCAGTTCGGAGAGGCGCTTGGCGTTTTCTTCGGTAATATCTCGAGCAGTTAAAACAGATCTTAAGCCGGTGCCAGCCATTACGGCAACGGTAGCGAATATTGCAACAGCAATTAGTAACTCGATCAGTGTGAACCCAAGTGCTTTATTGGTTTTTACAGGTTTTAAATTTATTTTTATCATCATTTTAGTTAGAGATTTGGATCAAGTAAGTAACCGGTTATAGATCCTGTAATTTCATCAGGGGTATCTGGAGAGAGCACATCAATTTCTACTTTTCTAACTGTTTCAAAACCTGTTGAAGTTGTTGATATTACAAGGTTCCAGTCTAAATCTGCTAGGACCGCTTCATCTTTGTTGTTGCCAATACTGGGCCAGGCCTTCTCCAGTATTAACTCGTTCATCTTGTTTTGTGCAACCCAGTGAGCAAATGTCTTTTGGCGTAACATAAAGGCATTGCTAGATACTTGGCCGGTTGCTTTGATAACAGCAGTCATAGCAACTGCTAAAATAGCTATAGCTACCATGATCTCCAGCAAGGTAAATCCTTTGTTTTTGGATTTACCTTTAAATTTGTTTTGGCTGTTGTTTTTAGAGTCAGGTGCGCTATTCATCATCGTCACCCCGAAGCTTTATTGAGCCAGTTATCTCACCTTCGATAATATAGTATGATTCCTTATCATCCTGCATTAGAAAAACACTGAACTTTGATGCTTCACCGCTGGAGAGAAAATATATTTGCGGAATAACCTCTTTCTCCTCTTCGGTTCCGGTATCAACTTTTTCTAGATCTTCATCACTAATAAGCTCGAGTTCTTCAATGTCACTATCGCCCATGATGGATTCTGCAATGCCATCAACCTCGATCTCAATTGATACATCTTCTGGAAGCTCATGCTCTTTAAATGCGCGGTTGGTTTCTGAGGTGTAGGTTGCCCATTGCTGGGTCTCTTCATTAAGCGCGGCAAAACTATAACCATCTTCGTTAAACACTACGCCAATCTGTTTGAATTGTGAGATCGCTTCCATCGATGCCTGCTGTAATACAAGGGCAAGGCGGCGCGCCTCTTTTTCATGAGGTGAATCGTTGGGGTTAAGAGAAATCATAGCGACAGATGTCATGATCGCAATAATTACAATTACTACCATGAGCTCAATAAGGGTGAACCCATGGTGTTTTCTTATCATTTGCAAAGGCTCGCTTTAAACTTAATCTTTTTTATTCCAATTGGTTATGTCTGCAGCCGTATCTTCACCGCCTTCTTGCATGTCGCTACCGTAAGAAACAATATCAAAAGGACCACCGTGGTCGCCAGGTACAAGCAAAACATACTCTTCACCCCATGGGTCCATTGGAGTTTCTTTCATGTATTGTTTCCATTTCTTAGGTTCTGGAGATCCGCTTGGTTTAGAGATAAGAGCTTCAATTCCTTGCTCTTCCGTAGGGTAAACCGAGTTGTCCAGACGATATAGATCAAGTGCAGTTTCAATGGATTTTATGTCAGCATTTGCCTTGGTCACTCTTGCATCATCAACGTTACTAAGTAGGTTTGGTACAACTACTGCTCCAAGAATGGCGAGGATAACCACTACCACCATGATTTCGATTAGGGTAAAGCCTGATTGTTGGTGTCTGTTTTTTTCAATTCTCATCACTTAGCTCTCTTGGTCTTTTTTGTTATAAAAAATCAATTTAGTTGCGGATATTTAAAGCTACTTTTAAAATACGCTTATAAAAATAGTAGTCCAAACCTGAGTCTTTTCAGAATTTGCTTAACTGTTTCGAGTGGTTGGTAAGGGAAATGTTCAATATTTTTGCATTATATTTGTTTGTGTATGCAAACTGGTAAGATCCCTCTCTTTACAGTTATTGATTAGCGTATATTCTAGTAACTATTATGTCAAAGGGAAATGGTTGATGAGTTCGTCATTATTACGCGCACATGTTTTTTGGATTTCGGTATCTATTGTGGTTTTACTCTTAGCTGCTTTGGGTGATTCAGCTAGAGAACTATTACGTTATCAGCCAGATCTTTTTTATACAGGGGAATATTGGCGCATTATTACCTCTCATTTCGTCCACCTTAGTTTGAATCACACGTTATTTAATGTCGCTGGTACAGCAATATTCTCTTTTTTATTCGCACGTCAGTTATCTTGTCTGGGGTGGTGGTTGGTGTTGGCATTTTTGGCCCCTGTATCTTCAGTGCTAATTTATACCTTTAATCCTGATCTTGGTTGGTATGTTGGTTTTTCTGGAGTGCTGCATGGACTGCTTATAACCGGGGGGATTTTGGAACTACGAAAAGTAGATGGAAATGATATGCGCATGGCAATATTTATTTTAGTAGTTATTGCCGCAAAACTAATGCAGGAGCAGTTTTTTGGCAGTTTAGAATCAACAACTGAAGGGATTATTGGTGGTAAGGTTTTCTTTGATGCGCATCTTTATGGAGCATTGGCAGGGGTTGTAAGTGGGATATTTTGTTATTGGCATAAAGGAAGAGCAAAAGATAATATTTAGATGGCAGATTGATTTTCCACACGTGTGGAAAATGTTTTTTGATTCAAGATTCCTGAGCGTAGCCGAAGGATTAATAAAAATGATGAGGCTTCGGCTACGCTCAGACAACTTTTAAATATTTTTTCTAAGACAAGGCGCAACGAAGCCTTGCGAGGGAGCTTGCTTGTAGCAAGTGACTGCCCTTCGGCTACGCTCAGGAACCAAAAGCCTGGAGTTGTAACGTAGTATTTGAAGGAATAGGTTCGAATTTAGCCCACCATCTGATTCATTTCGAAGATTGGGAGTAGAACCGCCATAACAATCATCATCACCACTCCACCCATGGTCACGATTAATATTGGTTCTAGCAGGGCAAGTAGGGTGGCAATTAACCCTTCTATATCTCTTTCCTGACTTATAGCTGCACGATCAAGCATCTCTTCCAGTTTGCCGCTTGATTCACCGCTTGAGATAAGATTGATGGTAATTGGTGGGAACTGTTTACTTTGCTCTAAAGATCTTCCAATGCCAGCACCCTCTCTGATTTTTGAGGTTGCCTCGATAACAGCATTGCGCATTGGTAAATTGGAGATAACTTTTGATGATATCTTAAGTCCATCCAGAATGGGGACACCACTACTAATAAGGATGCTAAAGGTGCGGGCGAAACGACCAGTGTTTAGTCCGCGAACTATTTTTTTAATTAAAGGTATTCTGAGATATATCTGATGAACTTTAAATTTAAACTTTTCTTTTTTCATCCCAAAGGAGAACCCAAAAAGGAGAATGCCAATTACACTTATCAATGCTATCCAATGGTTTCTAATAAAATCACTAAGAGTGATCATGGCAATTGTGATATTTGGTAGTTCTTGGGATTGATTTTCAAATACACCGACGATCTGAGGAACAACAAAGGTCAATAGCCCGACTACAACCGCGATTGCAATTACAGAAAGCGCGATTGGGTAGATTAGGGCGGTAGAAACCTTTTGCTGTAATGCTTGACGTATCTCGGTGTAGTCAGCAAGTCTTTCAAGGATCATATCTAAATGCCCAGTGTGTTCACCTGCACGAACAGTTGCAACATAAAGATCAGGGAATGCGCTGGGAAACTCAGCAAAACCGTCAGCCAATGGGTGACCTTCCATAACCTTAGATCGTACAGAGATTAAGATTCTTTTTAGTTTTGGCTTTTCTGATTGTTGCGCTGTGGTTTTGAGGGCTTCTTCAATAGGCAGCGCTGCCCTGACAAGGGTGGCAAGCTGCCTGGTAACCAGGGCTAGATCCTTGGTGCTCAACGATCCTCTTGGTTTACCAATGGAGATACTACTTTTTTTATTGCTGCTAGATCTTTCAGCAATCTCTTTTACTGATAAAGGTGACCAGCCATTTTCACGTAGTTTTTGGCGTACGTGTTTAGCTGTATCGCCTTCTATAGTGCCCTTTTTCTCACGGCCACGTTCATCAATAATGGTATACTCAAATGCACCCATCTATCCCTGCCTGGTTTGATCAATCTTCTCTGGTAACACGAAGTATCTCTTCTAGTGATGTTTCACCTGCAAGTACACGGCCAGCACCTTCGCGACGAATGCTGAATGTTTGAGTTCTTGCATGTTTATCTAGCTCTTGCTCTGAAGCGAGGTTGTGGATAAGGCTGCGCATCTCTTCATCGATCACTACGACTTCATAAATGCCGCCACGTCCTTTGTATCCAGCATTGTTGCACTCTGGGCAACCTGCTGGTCTATATAGGATTGGTGGCTGTTCTGTTGTTGGAATACCAAGCTCTTCGCAGTCTTTTTCTGTTGCTGTATATGGTTGTTTGCAATGTGGGCAGAGTATTCTTACTAGTCTTTGAGCGACAACACCAATCAGACTTGATGAAACAAGGAATGGTTCAATTCCCATGTCACGAAGGCGAGCAATGGCTCCGACAGCAGTGTTTGTATGTAAAGATGATAATACCAAGTGGCCAGTCAAACTCGCTTGAACTGCAATTTGTGCTGTTTCAAGGTCACGCACCTCACCAATCATCACCACATCAGGATCTTGACGCAGAATAGCTCTCAAACCTTTAGCAAAACTCATGTCGATCTTGGTATTTACTTGTGTCTGACCGATCCCTTCAAGGTCATACTCAACCGGATCTTCAATTGTGAGAATGCTGCGTTCAGATGTATTAAGTTTTGTTAAACAGGCGTATAGGGTTGTTGATTTACCAGAACCAGTTGGACCAGTAACTAATATGATCCCATGGGGCTTACTGATCATCTCCTCCAGTAAATCTCTGGTAGTGCTAGGCATGCCAAGCTGTTCAAGACTTAGGTTGCCAGCTTGTTTGTCAAGTAAACGCAGTACTATTCTTTCTCCGTGCCCTGAAGGAAGTGTTGATACACGAACATCAACGGCTCTACCTGCGATTCGAAGCGCGATACGCCCATCTTGAGGAAGACGTTTTTCAGATATATCTAGTGCCGCCATAACTTTGATTCTAGATACGATTAATGGAGCCATCACTCTTTGAGGCTGTAATACCTCTCTTAAAACACCATCAACACGAAAGCGGACTATAAGTTTATGTTCAAAGGGTTCTATATGGATATCAGATGCATTTTCTTTAATGGCTTCAGTAAGAATCGCATTTATTAAACGGATAATAGGTGCATCATCATCACTTTCAAGGAGGTCTGCCGGTTCTGGTAGGGTGTCAGCAATAGCTGATAGATCCATATCATCACCAATGTCCCCCATCATAGACATTTTATTGCCACCTTCTTCATATGTTTTTTGCAGTAACTGCTCAAACTCATCTTCAGGAATCTTGGTAAGTTCCAGAGGGAGATCTGCATAACGACGAAGCTCTGAAATAGCTTGAATGTCGGTTGTGTCACAATACGATATGCAAACCGAATCATCCTTTACATCAGATAATATGATTTTATGGCGCTTGGCAAAGGCAAAAGATATAGAGAGTATTCTTTCTTCATAGTCGACCTCTTCGGCTATGAGATTTTCAGGCTCTATCTCTTCTTCAGTTATCTCTTCCAGAGTATCTATATATTCATTCATGGCTACTGGTCTGACTCTTTTTTCTCTGCCTGTTTTTGCGCTTCAGCCATCTCATCGAATGGAACAGGTAGTTTTGTTAACTCATCATAAGTTGGCAAAAGCGGAGTTTGAATCTCGCCATTCATTCTTAAAGTCCCTTTTTCTCTGCGTTCTATTTGACGAGCACGGATATAATCATACTTTCTATGGGTGTATGCCTGTGCTGTAGCTGCATCACGAACAATTACAGGATGCAGGAATATCATTAGGTTGCGTTTAACCTTGCTGGTTTTGTTGTGTTTGAATAGCCCGCCGATTAGAGGGATATCTCCAAGCAAAGGTACTTTTTGTTCGGTTTCTTCAACAGTATCGTCCATTAAACCACCGAGGATAATAACCTGCCCATCTTCTGCCATGATGCTGGTTTTAATGCTGCGTTTTTTGGTAATAATATCCACAGCATTTGCAGCACTAGTTGATAGGCTTGATACTTCTTGCTCAATGTCAAGTTTAATCGCATTTCCTTCATTGATCTGCGGTTTAACTTTAAGGATTAGACCAACATCTTCACGTTTGATGGTTTGAAATGGGCTGACAGAACTTGATGATCCCGAGTTTGAATATTGCCCGGTAACAAATGGCACGTTTTCAACAACTCTGATCTCAGCGGCTTCATTATCGGTGGTCATGATTGTTGGTGTGGAGAGAATGTTCGAGGCGGTATTCGATCCAAGTGCTGAGATAACGGCCCCAAATCTTGTTCCGCCACTTTTGAAGTTGCCTATTCCCAGGGTAAGGCCTCCTTGTACAGACCCCTCTCCAGTTTTTGAGAAGCTTAGAATATTACTTAAAATTCCGCCGAAGCTTGATGTCGCAGCATATCCATCTTCCGAAGAGTTTCTAGATGCGGCATCCATGATCCAGCTTACACCTAGTTCAGATGCCCTATCTGCAGATACTTCAACAATAATTGCTTCGATCATCACCTGGGCTCTGCGGATATCAAGCTGTTGAATAACCATTTTTAAAGAGGCAAGTATTTTAGGTGGGGCAGTAATAACAAGAGCATTTGTTGATTCATGTGCCTGAATATTTACTTTTATCTGTGAACTGTTGCTAGTAGTACGTTTGCTTTTCTTTTTGCTTGATGTCTTGCTAGAAACTTTTAGGTTGTCGCTGATTCCAGTTAATACTGAAACAAGCTCTTTTGCATCAGCGTATTTTAGGTAAACAACTTGAGTGCTACCACTATCTCCGCCAAGATCAGTGTCTAGATGCGCAATAATTGCTCTTGCCTTGATGCGGGCAGCAGGGTCTCCGTTTAATAGTAAGCTATTGGTTCTTTCATCTGTTGCAATGGTTAGCTTTGAAGACTGCGGTTGATTTTGATCTTTCTTGTAAAGTAAACTGAGTATTCGAGCAACATCTGATGCAGATGCATACTCTAATTGAATAACTTCCACCTCTGCTGAGTTGGCTTTGTCAATTCTACGCACAATATCAAGTATTCGTTTGATATTGCCTGCTCTATCCGAAACAATAAGTACGTTCGTTGGTGGGTAAGCTGCAAGATGACTTTGCTGTGGAACTAGTGGGCGCAGTATAGGAACAAGTTGTGCAGCTGCAACATTCTGAATTGGAATGACTTGCGTGATAAATTCATCGATTGATCTACCATCACTTGGTTTTTGTACTGGAATGCTGCTTTGCTTCGCTGTTATGTCAGGAATGATTTTCACTACTTTTCCTGATGGAACTGCTGAGTATCCGTGAACCTGAAGAATTGAAAGGAATACCCTGTAGGTTTCTTCCTGCTTCATTGGGCGGGTAGATATGATATTTACCTTTCCTTTGACTCTTGGGTCAACAATGAAATTCTTCCCGGTCACCTCGGCAACGGTAGCGATTAAGGTGTTTATATCTGCATCTTTAAGATTAAGGGTTATATTTTTAGCGAAAGCTGCCTGCGAGATTAGAATGCTTGAAATTACAAATGTTGCAGCAAGCACCACTTTTTTAATGATCCCTTTTATTCGGTTGTCAATTGTTCCAATTATTGATCTTTTTGTTGGTTCCGTCATTGTCGACACGCCTTTGGTTGTAGTCGCTAAAACTGTTGTATCTAAAAATATTTTATCTAAAAGCTCAGTGTTACGGTTCTTTCAGTGCTACCACTTTTTACCGTTAGATTCATGCTTTGAGCTGTGGATAGCTTTTCAATTACTTGGAAACCTTTTTGTGGGCTGTCGAGTTTTACGTCGTCAACAGCTGTGACAATGTCTCCAACTTTTAGGCCAAGAGCCTTAAATATACTGCGGTTCTTCCCCGGACTTACTCTAAATCCAAGGAATTTTTTGCCCCTAGATATAGGTGAGATCTTAATTACCTGATTAATGCTATCAGGATCTTTCATAAGAGTTTGTCTTACTTCACCTAGTGAGATATCTCCCGAAAGAGATGATAAACCACTACTAGAGCTCCTATTAACTGGGTTGCGATTTGATCTAGATCTCTTTAAACGATTTCGAGCTCGTGAATTTTTGGATGAGCTCTTTTTGTTTCCTGCATCGGTTTTATCTGGAAGCCTTATGGTCTCTTTAGAGTTATCGCTGCGTAGAAGAATGACTTTATCCTTATGGATAGAATCAATAATCGCCTGACCTTTGACGCTGCTACCAATAGCGTAGGTGTTTTCTTTTCTGCTAGAGTCTTCGATCATTGCACGTGCAAATTTAGGGTCATCGCTATATAAGATCCCTTTGAGGGTAAAATTAAGCTTTGCTACTGAACGATCTGGTTTTGGAAGTCGTGATTTGTCTGCTTTAGGCTGCGTTGGTTTTCTAGAGGCATTGCCGAATATGTGTAACGCTGCAATGTTATCGCCGCCAAACGTACGGTTTGATATCTTTTTTTGCACGCTAGCAGATACAGTTGGTGCGGCAATATCTTTGTCACCTTTGTCTAATACAGCCCAGGAAAGTTTGGCAAGCGCATAAGATATAATTACAACAATCACTAGGTTGGCGATTATTGCTGCGCGTCTGACGTTTTGTCCTTCAAGCCAATGGATAACAGTTATTTTATTTATTTTTTTTGTCACACGTATTCCAAACTTTTGTAATTATTCCCTTTGCTAATTCTATTATAAGAGATAACGAGGAAATGTCCGCTCATATTTAAAAAATCTTGGTCTTCAGGCTTAGCAAACCGACACTGTCTTATTATTATTCGCAAATTACTAATAGTTACTTTAGTAAAAAAACCTTTATTAGTAAAGATATAGATTGCTATTGTTGTGACAAGGAGCGTGTGCATAAAATTTATTTTAATTTTGCTTACACTTCAGGCGCTTAATAGTAATAGGAAGCTTTAGGCGGTGTTGAGCATGGTTTTAACATGTTTAATAGTAGTTGATGTTTTATGTTATGTGTATGCTGCATAAGTGTTTTTTTGTGACTTTGTTCATGAATGCCGAAATATATGTGGCGGAAGTGTTGCCTTTTAAATATAAATGGGGTAAAAAGTGGGTATTGCGGGAGTTTCCTGCAGCATTGTGTTTATGAAGAAAACCTTCCGAGGATGGCTATCCCCCTTTTTTGAATCCCAATATGTTGATCTTTTAAGGTTGTGCTGGCCGAATTCCATATCTTTTATGCTGATAATAATCTGTTGAAGAGTTTTCTATCTCTTGTATTTAAATTTCGGAGGCAATAAGAATTGAGCGATAAAATTGTTGAGCTGACTGATGCTAGTTTTGGTGATGAAGTTTTAA
This sequence comes from Gammaproteobacteria bacterium, assembly GCA_033852155.1. Classification (GTDB taxonomy): domain Bacteria; phylum Pseudomonadota; class Gammaproteobacteria; order QZLD01; family QZLD01; genus QZLE01. The sequence continues at coordinate 723,248 of JAWSVA010000003.1, forward strand.
ACTCTAGTGAACCTGTGTTAGTTGACTACTGGGCTCAATGGTGCGGTCCTTGTAAAATGATTGCGCCTTTATTGGATGAAATAGCTGAAGAGTACGATGGTAAGCTTAAGGTCGCTAAGCTTAATATTGATGATAATAGCGAGGTTCCATTGAAGTACGGTATCAGAGGAATCCCTACGCTGATGATTTTTAAAGATGGGGACGTCAACGATACAAAAGTTGGCCCAATGTCAAAATCACAGCTTAAAGCTTTTATAGACAGCAATCTTTAATATAGCTGTTCTATTATTAACGTGACCGAATCAGGTGGGCTGCCTTGGGGTGGCTCTTGTATCAGACTGGGAGTTTTTATGCTGCCATTAATAAGTGGCTGCAATTGTATATTCGAATTTCCCCCAATGAAATTTGATAGCACTAATTAGTTACTAGCTTAATAATCCCATTAATTAATAGTTGAGGACGCGACTTTGGACGCGATGAATCTTTCAGAACTTAAATCCATGAACCCAAGAGTCTTAGTTGAACTGGCTGAGTCTATGGGACTTGAAGGTGTTGCTAGAACAAGAAAGCAGGATCTTATCTTTGCTTTGTTGAAAGCTCACTCTAAAAGTGGAGAAGATATATACGGAGATGGAGTATTAGAGATACTTCAAGATGGCTTTGGCTTTCTTCGTTCAGCTAATAGCTCATATATGGCTGGCCCCGATGATATCTATGTATCGCCTAGTCAAATTAGAAGGTTTGGCCTTAGAACTGGTGATACAATTGCTGGTAAAATTAGGCCTCCAAAGGACGGCGAAAGGTATTTTGCACTACTCAAAGTTGAAAATATCAATTTTGAGCGTCCAGAAAATACTAAAAATAAAATCGCTTTTGAAAACCTTACCCCGATCTTCCCAAATGAACGTATCAAAATGGAGATTGGCAATGGTAGTACTGAAGATATAACCTCAAGGGTTATAGATTTATCTACTCCTATTGGTAAAGGGCAAAGGGGTTTGATTGTATCTCCTCCTAAAGCAGGTAAAACAATGATGCTGCAAAATATTGCACATTCAATTGTTACTAACCATCCAGAGTGTTACCTAATTGTTCTTCTTATTGATGAGAGACCGGAAGAGGTAACAGACTTTGCTCGTTCAGTAGTACAGGCAGAAGTTGTTTCAAGTACCTTTGATGAACCTGCAAGTCGTCATGTTCAGGTAGCTGAAATGGTTATTGAGAAGGCAAAACGTCTGGCTGAACATAAGAAGGATGTTGTGATCCTACTTGATTCAATCACTAGGCTAGCCAGAGCGTATAACACAGTTGTTCCTTCTTCAGGTAAGGTTTTAACTGGTGGTGTAGACGCAAATGCCTTACAAAGACCGAAAAGATTCTTTGGTGCAGCTCGTAATCTTGAAGCAAATGGCAGTTTAACCATTATTGCTACTGCTTTAGTAGATACAGGCTCACGTATGGATGAGGTTATCTACGAAGAGTTTAAAGGTACTGGTAATATGGAGCTTCATTTAGATCGCCGTATTGCTGAGAAGAGAGTTTATCCAGCGATTAATGTGATTCGTTCTGGAACAAGAAAAGAAGAGCTTCTCACTAAGCCAGATGAATTGCAGAAGATGTGGATTTTGCGTAAATTCCTTCATGAGATGGATGAGATTCAGGCGATGGAGTTTGTGCTTGATCGGTTGAAGACTACTAAGACAAATGATGACTTTTTTGACGCGATGAAACGTTAAAAACTACTGCGCTGGCTTATTCTTTGTTATAACCAGTTAAAAAATGGGTCACGCACTATTCGTGCGCTCAACATCTTTTTAACTGGTTATGCCTCGACTAAGCTGCACTCGTTACGTTTTTAATAATTATGGATTGTTTTCCAAGTTTCGTTTTTTACAGGTCGCGTCTTGATCTTGAAAAAATATTCTGCGAATTATGTATTTTTAATGATTTGTTTCGAGTGTAAATATATTCAGAAAATTTTGTTTTTGAAGAAATAATCTACGAATTAAGTTATCTGCTTAGAATATGATAGTTGATTCAAGCAAAAAACCGGCTCTGCCGGGTTTTTGCTATTTGGGGTGAGTGAATTATTGAAATCAGACAATAATCTTGGATACCTGTTTAAAGTTGGGGTGTTTGAAATCCTGCATTAACTCAAACAATGCCATCTCAACGCTTGAAGATTTTGCACCAAGTTGTGTCATTTTTCTTATGGCTGTTTCTTTGTTTGCTGGATTTCTTGATGATATACCATCTTCAATAATCTCAACGGCATATTCTTTTTGTAAAAGTTGTGCGACAGTTTGGTAAACGCAAACGTGAGCCTCTATACCGATAACTAAAAGGTTTTTTCTGTTAAGGGTATCCACGGTATCAATGAAGTCATCACTTCCGCAGCAGCTAAATGATGACTTACATATTGGCGTTTTACTATCATTTAGCAGCTCGGCTATCTCTGGTATTGTTCCACCAATTTTATCTGGCATCTGCTCTACCCAAACTATTGGAACCTCAAGTATTTGCAAGCCCTTTATTAGCTTGATGCAGTTTTCAGTCAACTCTTGATTATTGGCAACAGCAGGTAGTAGTTTTTGCTGGATATCAACAATAACTAAGGCGGTGTTTTCTGTGGTAAGCATCGTTATCTCCTTAGTAAATATATTGCTGGTTATTTAAGGTATGAGCAACAGTAATCAGCAGGTTTTGTTACCTTCATTGAAAATTCTGCATTTGCAGGAATTTCAAATGATTCGCCGCCTACAATTTTTACCCACTCATCCCTACCTGGGAGTTTTACGTCTAGCTCGCCGTCTAATATCTCCATTATCTCTTTATCTGCAGTATCAAAGGTGTAGTCGCCAGGGAACATGAAACCTAGGGTTTTTTTAGTTCCATCATCAAATAAAACAGTACGGCTGATAACTTTGCCATCAAAATATACATTAGCTTTTTTTACTACGGTAACATTGTTAAATACGGTCACTCAATTCTCCAATATGTGATTTTGCAGTAATTTATAATTGCTGTAAATGATAGCAAAACCCTTGCAGTTATGTAACTGGAGGAGTTTATAAATTAGGTTACATATAGATAACGTTTTATTTTTTTGGTTGGAGTCTTTGCAAAAGGCTCCTCTTGCTCGATAAGACGATTAATTCTTGAGAAGCTGGAGAGTTGGGAGTTTGTTTCAACTCGAATCTCTTCAATGACGTTAGTCATCTGTTTTTTAATTTGCTGTGGAGTAAATTTTTGCTTTGTGAATTCATCCTCTAATAAAGGGTAATTGAGATGAATTCGAGCAACAACTTTTGAATCGTGCTCATATACTATCGATTCAATAACATAACGGTTAGTTAATAGTATAGATTCAATCTCTTCCGGATAAATATTTTCTCCGCTAGGGCCCAGTATCATATTTTTTGATCTACCGTGAATGTATAGATAGTTGTCAGCATCGATATGGCATAAATCACCGGTTTTCAACCAGCCATCTTCAGAAAGAACTTCAGAAGTTGTTTCTGGATCATCAAGGTATCCGAGCATAATACTCGGCCCCTTGATATATAGTTCCCCCTCTTTATGGATGTACGATATTTTCTCTACTCTGGTTTGAATTTCAGGGAGTATTTGGCCAACAGATCCAAGTCTCTTTTCTTGACTCGCGCCTGTAACAAGCGGTGAGGCTTCAGTAAGTCCATAAGCTGTATAGTAGGGGAAATTAGCCTCTTGCAGAAACTCCTCAGTTTGTCGTGATAAAGGAGCACCTCCAATACCGAATAGGGTAAGTTCGCCGCCGAAAGATTCTAAAAGTTTTTTGCCCGCAATTTTATGCATTTGTTTGCGGGAAAAACCAAATTTATATAGGCCCCTGCCAATTATGCTTTTCTTTAGCTCGGGCAAGATGTGCAGCTTAAATATCTTTTCAATTATTAACGGTATGCTAAAAACGATTGTTGGCTTTACCTTTTGCATTGCTGTTATTAAGGTGGAAGGAGTTGGTTTGCCTTCAATATAATATATGCTAGCTCCAATCAATAGAGGCAAGACTAGTCCAAGAGTGCATTCATATGTGTGAGAAAGAGGCAGAATAGATAAGAGCTTTTCATTTTCTCTGAGATTAGCAAAAGTGTTACCTCCATTGATTGCGTTAGCAACGATATTCTTGTGCGTTAGCATCACCCCTTTCGAGTGACCGGTTGTGCCTGATGTGAAGATAATAGCTGCGAGGTCATTTTCTTTTACTATGGCCTCTTGATACGAAGTGATGGGGTGTTTGTTGTGTTTTTTTTCAGAGACATGGTTGATATCAAACTTTTCAGCATCAATAATAATTAAATTGGAGTGGTTAAAACCTATTGTTTTTGGTTTAAATTTTTCTGAGACAAATATCGCTTTTGTCTGAGATTGGCGCAAAATATTATGCACTTCGTTAGTGTGAAAGTCTGGCAAAATTGGAACAGCTATGGCTCCAATGCTGGTAATAGAAAAATATGCAACTCCCCAATTGGGTGAGTTTACACTTAAAATAGCTATCTTATCTCTGGGCTTAATTCCTAAGTCTAAAAGCTGTTGTGCTAGGAGCTCTACTCCGGAATATAACTCTGAGAAGGTTACTGGTGCTGAGTCAACGAATGCCAGAGCTGGCTTATGCGGGAATTTTTCTTTTGCGTTGATCAATGCGTGTCGAAGGGTTTGTGTTTTTAAACTAAGCAATGGAGTATCCTTTAATTACCAAATTAATATCAGAATATCTTTTTTATGGAATCATTAGTGTATTTCAGTTTTTAATTAATGTTCTTATGAATTGAAGAATGGTCTTGGCTTCATATGCTTGCGCGATATTATACTAGTTTACTGATATATAAAGCGTAACACCTATCGCATATACTTATAAAGTTTTAGTTTAAATAAAAAAAAGCCCCGCTTAGTTCTTAAGCAGGGCATGAAGGAAAAAATAGCTGTATGACCTGTTGCCAATTTCGGATAAGAATATTGACGAAGCTATTAAAATTCGAGGCAGTGCATGTCCTCTAATTAAAGACTATTCCTTTTTTGATGGGGGGTGTTAGTGCCAAAAGTAACGAATTATACTTGTTACTTTTGGCAGGAGTGTTAACTGGTTTGTTTTGCTGATGATATCTATCTCTTTATAGATAGTTGCTGAGGTTTGTTGAAGTTATTCTTGTTAGCGCAAAAAATCATCAGATCCGTATTTTTTTTCTAGACGATTACTAAACTCAGTTTCAGCTTGTGTACGAATTTTTAGCTCGGCGTTCAGTCTTTCTTTCAGGTACGCTTCAGAGTTGTTCTGTTGTAATGGCTTTATTGCTGGCTTTTCAAAATCATTTTTTGTTAAAACTGTAGGGGATGCAGTTGATTTAGCAGCTGTTTTAGCCTTAGTGATTTTTTGCTTTTGAACTGGTTTGGTGCGGGCTTTTGCAGGAGTGGCTTTCTTAGGCTGTTTTGCAATAGTCTTTTGCTTTGGTTTAAGCGGTTTGGTTGTAGATTTCTCGCTAGTTTGCAAAGGTCTTTTGTTTTCTTCTATAGAGTGGGTGGTAAGTGGTTTTATAGGGGAGGCGAGGTTATTAATGAAACTGCTGATAGAATTAGATGGATTTTGTAGCACCCAGTAGTAACCACCAGCTAATGCCACAGCTAATACAGTGATGATGCAAATGGCAGTGATCCATTTGTGTGGTTTTTTTTGGACACGGCTAAATGGGTAGTGATCATCTTGAACCGCTGAAAATTTTGATCTATCAACTTCGAAAGATCCCTCTTTCTCTTGCAAGAGTTCTTTTGCTATCTGTGCAACACCTGAACCAATTTGGTCATCATGGTCAAGCCCTTCTGTAGAACCGTGGAGGCCAGAATGCACTGCTGTAGAGGGTCCTATACTTTCAATTGGCGAAAATTCTTTTGTCTCTGTTGCATGGTTTTTTAAGCTGTCATCTTGATTTATTTCGAATGAGTTGTCTCCGTCAATCATCATTAGTTCGTCGGAGAGGTCGTCATTAAAAATAGGTGAATTTAAGTCAACAACAGCCGGTTTATGTGGCTTATTTGGCATAGCAATTTTGCGGTTAAAAGGAGTAGGCTTTAAAGGAACTACATTGTCATCTTTGTTTCTTCTAGATTGAAAGCCAAATGGAGATAGTCTTTCAGTATCTTGGCTTTGACTGTTTTGCTCAAATATATGCTCACGTAACTCGATTAGTTCTTTATAGTATTCGTCTCTCTCTTCGACGGCGCCCTTAAGTTTTTCCTGCAGATTCCGTATCGCTAAGTGAGCTTTCTTAAGTAGCTTGTCGAAATGCTTTTTATCAAAGTTATCAGAGAAAGTGTTGTTTGCGACCCTACTTTGATGAATAGCATTTTCAAGTTTGGATATGGTTTGTTCTGCATGCAGCTTTTGCTGTTTCTCATTGTCAAGCAGCTGCTTAAGTCCTGCTAGTTCTGAGTCAAGCCTTGATGTTTCCTCTTCGGCGTGGCGCCAAGCTTCTTTTGCTTGCATTCGAATTGAAGCAATCTCTTCCTGAGCTTCTAAACGAGTTTTATCTTTTTGTTCAATGATTTGTTGTTTTAATTCTTCAGCTTCGATCTGGTAGCGGCTAAGCTCTTGCTTTACAGCTTGGAGGTCACCTTTTATGCCGGCATTTTCTTTTTCAAGTTTACGGCGCTTAGCTACTTCTTCTGCTTGGGCTCTAAGTTGGTTTAGATCACTTTTCTTTCTTAGTGATTCAACTTCAATGCGATGGTGTGACTGATCAACTTCAAGAGCTTCTTTTATGGTGCGATTGGAATCGTTACGAGCAAACTCTAGTTCTCTCTTAAGTCTTTCAATATCTTGCTCCGCTTGGCGGAGTTGTTCTCGAGTATTACTCATATCCGTCGGTATTGAAGTCAATTTTTGTTGGTAACTCATCTGTTCTAACTACACCAGTTGCTATAGATCCATCTTCCCCAAGTTCTAACCATCTGTATCCTGGTGGAAGAACGTCTAAACTAAAATCTAGTTGCCTTGGTTTAAACTGAATACAGGTGGATGGGCTTGCTAGTAAGTGTACGTTATTTCTAGAAGAAATAAAATCCTGGTGTATATGCCCCCACATGACAACTTTTGTGTTTTTATGCTTGTCTAGAATGTTAAATAATTCATTCCCATTGTCTACAGCCCCGTTATCACATATATCAAGCCACCTGCAGCCAATTGGAAGGGGTTGATGGTGCATTGCAATTAGTGCGTGATGGTCAGGGTATTTTGTTAATATATCATCAACCTCAAGCAACTGATCTTCACTAATGTGACCATTTACTGCGTGCGGAATACTAGAATCGAGCATGATAAATTGCCAGTTTCCAATGATGTGGTGTTTGCTAAATGTGACGATTCCAGATGACAGGGTATCTTTGAGTATATCTGCTGTATCGTGATTTCCAGGAACAACAAGCGTTTTAACACCTAATGGCTCGATAATATCTCTAAATGCTTCATATCCATGTGGGGTTGTGGCATTTTGTACTATGTCACCAGTACCAATAATTAGATCTGCAGGAATAGATTCTGAATTTATCTTATCTACTGTTAATTGGAATGAATCCATTGTGTTTGCACCAGCAAGAGTATCGCCACTATGTTCAGGTAGGTGTGGATCTGTAATCTGAATCACTTTGATAATTTGCTGCTTTTTATCCACTCTTTTCGATCCGTCCACTGGTGTCTGTCTTTACTGTCGTTAATGGTCTAGTTAGTATCTATAGCCTACGCGATATATGATTCTCGCAATATAAATATTAATATAGACTAAAAATTATAATGCGCAGCTACGAAGTGCGCGTTATAAGTAAAATACACATTCATAATTGCATTTTTGTGAAATAAATTCCATGTTGATTGATACGAATTTCAAATTATGGTTTAGCTACTCTGTAGTTTTGTTTTATTGGCGTAATCAATTATTTTAGGTTAATGGCTTAGAAATTAATATCAGTCTATTATGTACACATGTGATAGAAAAGTAGAAAAGTAGAAAAGTAGAAAAGTAGAAGGTGGGTAATATCTTATGAAGAAAATTATTTTAGGTTTGTTTATATGTGTTTTTACTTTAGCTGGTTGTACCGCGTCAAATGAAGTTATTGAACAGCCGACTAGTTCTGTAAATGGAACAGCTGTGTTTATGAAAGCAAAAGCCGCCTATTTGGCATACGATTTTCCGGTTGCGTTTCCTCTGATGTTGAAAGAGGCTGGAGTTGGAAACTTACAAGCTCAATATGCAGTAGGTTATATGTATTTTTATGGGCAAGGTGTTGGGATTAACTATGAGGAATCATTAAAATGGATTCGAAAAGCTGCAGAGCAGGGTTATGCAAAGGCATTTAAGGCTTTAGCTGTCGTTAATTCTAAACGTAATTCACCGCAGCAAGAAGAATCGTCTCAGGATGAATCAAATAATTAAGAGTAGATGCTCTATTTTAGATAAAACAGGTGTTTAATATGGCGTACTTGTCAATTAATCCGCATACAGGGGAGCAGGTTTTTTCTGCAGATAACCTTACTCAAAGTGAGGTTTATGAGCAGTTAAAGCTTAGTAAGGAGCGTTTTTCTGTTTGGAAGGAAAGCTCCTTTAAACAGCGCCGGGATCTTATCTCTAGTGTGGCTGCATTACTTGAAGAAAATGTGGAGAGTTATGCAGAGCTGATAACCAAAGAGATGGGTAAATTAAAGTCAGAGGCAATGGCTGAGGTTTTAAAGAGTGCTTCTGGCTGTAGGTACTATGCTGACAATGCTGAATCGTTTTTGGGTGACCAGTTGGTCGATTCAAATAGTGATAGGGTGCTGATAACTTACCAGCCACTTGGGTCTGTTTTAGCTGTTATGCCATGGAACTTCCCATTTTGGCAAGTTTTACGCTGTGCTTCTGCTGCGATAATGGCTGGTAACTGCGTTTTGCTTAAACATGCATCTAATGTTGGTTTGTGCGCTCAGGCTATAGAGCAGTTGTTCCTTGATGCAGGGGCAGAGAATGGGGTGTTCATTAATTTATTGATATCGAGCTCTCAGGTTGCAGATGTAATATCTGATTCTGCTATTTGTTCTGTGGCATTGACAGGTAGTGAGGCTGCCGGAAGAAGTGTGGCAGCTGCAGCAGGAAAGGCAATTAAAAGATCAGTTTTAGAATTGGGTGGCTCTGATCCATTTATTGTACTTGCTGATGCTGATTTGGAAATGGCTGTAACTAATGCTGTAAAGTCTAGGTTTATGAATGCAGGGCAAAGCTGTATCGCTGCTAAACGCTTCCTTATCGAAGATAGCGTCGCTGATATATTTATCCAATTATTCAAAGAAAAGGTTGAAGAGTTAGTTGTAGGAGATCCGCTAGATGGGATGACGACACTTGCCCCTATGGCTCGGAAAGATCTATGTGTTGAATTAGATGAACAGGTTAGCCAGGCTCTTGAAAGTGGAGCTGAGCTTGTTGTTGGCTGTGAGTATTCTGCTGAAAGCGGGTGCTTTTATCCTGCATCCATACTTGATCGAGTTAGCCCAGGAATGCGAGTTTATACTGAAGAGGTATTTGGACCTGTCGCATCTGTAATCAGGGTTAAGGATGAAGAAGAGGCTGTTGCAGTAGCCAATAGTTCTCGCTTTGGACTAGGTGGTAGCGTTTGGACTAAAGATATTAAGAAAGGTGAAAATATAGCTCGTGCCCTAGAGTGTGGTAGTGCCTTTGTAAATAGTATGGTTAAAAGTGATCCAAAGACCCCTTTTGGTGGAGTTAAAGAATCTGGGTATGGTAGAGAGCTTTCCGCATATGGGATCAAAGAGTTTGTAAATATTAAAACTTTATCTATAAAAAATGAAATTAGTACCTCCTAGCTAAATGAAAAGAGCAGTGAGCTTTTCAGGGCTATTCGGCAAAGGTGGTTTTTCAATGCTTTTGTTACAAATACGATTAAGGTATAGAAAATGTTAACCATACTTGTTATTTACCTTGCTGTTGGGGTTGTGGTTGGTATTTTGGCAGGGATCTTTGGGGTAGGCGGTGGAATTATTGTTGTGCCTGTATTGATATTCTGTTTTCGCCGCATGGGTATGGATGAGTCCTATTTAGTTCATATGGCAATAGCAACATCACATACCACAATTATTTTTACATCTGCGACATCATCATTTGCTTACCATAAAAGAAAAAATGTTGAATGGCCTGTGGTGCGATATTTGGCTCCTGGTTTGCTTATTGGTGCGCTGGTTTTTGGTCCATACATAGCTCATTATTTGCCATCAACAGTATTACAAACAGTATTTGCAGTTTTCTTGCTTTTTATTGCAATTAAAATGTTACTCGGTTTAAATCCAAAAAGTGCAGGGCAGGTACCTGGGGCTGCAAAGCTTGGGTTAGTTGGCGGATGTATTGGGACCTTGTCATCATTGCTTGGTATTGGTGGTGGGAGTATAACGGTTCCTTTTCTATCCTGGAAAGGGATGAGTATGCGTCATGCTGTAGGTACCTCTGTTAGTTGTGGTGTGCTGATAGCTGTTAGTAGCTCTATTGGATATATTTATGCTGGATGGGGGGAGGTAAATCTTCCTGAAGAGACTTTGGGTTATGTATATTGGCCAGCCATCTTAGGAATTGTTACGACAAGCATGTTATTTGTGCGTGTTGGTATTAAGATAGCGTTATTAATTGATGATAAGTTACAAAAAAAATTGTTCTCAGTTTTATTGTTTATTGTTGCGGTTAAGATGTTGGTTTATTAGTATAGAATAGAGTTTGTTTTTCTATAGCTAGACCTTTAGTTATAGTTGTTAAATCAGTGTTTTATATGTTGTGCACTGCCGTGATTGTAGGTTTATAATATCATTAAATAAAAATATAGTTGCTTTGTGTGAAGGTTAATTGTTAGATTTAGCGCTGATTGATTGCTTTAAGCTTCAGGTTGTATCAGACAAACCGATTGGAATTTGCATTTTTCGGTGATCAATACTTAATGTTTAAGTGCAAAGAGAAAAGCACTTGCTATACTTTCAGATGTGGAAAATACGAAAATAATTCAAAGGATGGTTGGGATGCCCAAATTATCACCAATAATACCCCAAACTGGAAATGCTTCGATTGATGAGTTTTTAAAACATTGTCATAGAAGGCACTATCCAGCGAAAAGCGTCATAATTTACGCGGGCGACAAGCCAGACGCTCTTTACTATATAATTGAGGGTTCTGTTAGCGTTTTGATTGAGGATGAGGATGGTCATGAGATTGTTCTTGCATACCTTAATCCAGGTGATTTCTTCGGAGAGATGGGATTATTTGAGGATGAAGGTAACAGAAGCGCATGGGTTAGAACAAAAACCCCTATCGAATTAGCTGAAATTAGTTATTCGCGTTTTAATCAGATTGCTGCTGAAGATCCGGATATTTTATTTGCTCTTGCAACTCAAATGGCTCAGCGTTTGCGTAAGACAAGCAGAAAGGTTGGTGATCTTGCATTCTTGGATGTTACTGGTCGTGTTGCTAGAACTTTACTTGATCTTTGTAAAGAGCCTGATGCAATGACTCATCCAGATGGTATGCAGATTAGAATTACTAGACAAGAGATTGGCCGAATTGTTGGATGCTCCCGAGAAATGGTTGGAAGGGTTCTAAAAGACCTGGAAGAGAAAGGGCTTATTTCAGTTAGCGGTAAGACAATTGTAGTATTTGGAACTAGATAGATAACCTATTAGTTTTAGAAGGCAAACTGTCTAAAGAATATAAAAGCGAGGTCATATGATCTCGCTTTTTTATTGGGTTAATTGAAATATTTTCATGCCCTTTAGCTACGTTCAGGGTACGGAAAATATTGAATAGTGCCCTGAGCCCTTCGACTACGCTCAGGATAAACTTAAGCCGAAAGGCTCTTTGAGGTGTTAATTCTAAGAAAACAGATTGATGAGTTTAAAAAAACAATTCTTTTAGTTTGCTTCCAGGGTTATCTGCGCGCATGAATGCTTCCCCTACCAGAAAACAGTTAACATTATTATTGCGCATTAATGTGACATCATCTTTAGTGTGAATTCCGCTTTCGGTGACTATTGTGCATGAATCTGGCACTTCTTTAATTAAGCTAAGAGTTGTCTGCAGATCTGTATCAAAGGTGCGAAGGTCGCGGTTGTTAATTCCTACAATCTGCGGATCAAGCTTAAGTGCACGTTCCATCTCATATGGGTCGTGAGTCTCTATCAGGACATCCATCCCTAATTCTTTGGCGAGGTCATTAAGGTCCTTCATAAGAGAGTCATCAAGTGCAGCAACAATTAGCAGGATGCAATCAGCATTAATTGCTCGAGCTTCATATACCTGATAAGAGTCAACTATAAAGTCTTTACGGATTACTGGTATTTTAACTTCTTTACGTGCCTGTATCAGATAGTCTTCGCACCCTTGGAAAAAGTCTTTATCAGTTAAAACAGATAGGCAAGTTGCCCCAGCCTCTTCGTAGCTGGTTGCTATCTCTTCAGGAGCAAAATTTTCACGGATAGTTCCCTTGCTTGGAGACCCTTTCTTGATCTCCGCGATAACTGCAGGCTTACCAGATCCTATTGTTTTCTTTAGCGCATTATTAAAACCACGGCATATGTCTGCATGATTGGTGCAGTCGATAAGATTTTGCTCTGATATATTTATTGAACGCTGTCTAATCTCTTCGTATTTACGAGCTATTATTTTTTTTAAAATATCAGGTGTATTATTCATTATTAAAGCTGCTGTGTTAATGTTATCAATTGGGATATTTTGGCTTTTGCTGCACCGCTGTTAATGGTTTGGGCTGCTAATTCAATGCCTTTCTTTAGCGTGGCTGCTTTTCCAGAAACATATATAGCAGCCCCAGCATTAAGTACGATAATGTTGAAAGCAGCTTCAAAGTCGCCATCTTTGTTGCCAGCAAATACATTCTGAATTATATCCAGGCTGGCTGAAGAGTCTGCTGCTTTGATGCCATCAAGTGGCGCTCGATTCAATCCAAACTCTTCTGGGGTGATTGAGTATTCAGTGACTTTTCCACCTTTTAACTCAACTACAAAGGTTGGTGCTGCAATACTGATTTCATCTAAACCATCTTCAGCATTAACGACTAAAACATGCCTGCTACCAAGCTGCTGTAATACTAAGGCCATAGAAAGGGCTAAGCTTTTGCTAAATACGCCTAGCACTTGGTTTGGTGCTTCAGCAGGATTGGTTAGTGGGCCTAGGATGTTAAAAATGGTTCTAGCCCCCATCTCTTTTCTGGGGCCAATCGCATGTTTCATGGCGCCATGATGATTTGGGGCAAAAAGAAAACCTATTCCAGTCTGTTGGATACATTTACCAACTTTCTCTGGAGATAAAGAAAGATTTAATCCAGCTTTTTCCAATAGATCTGCGCTACCGGATTTACTGGAAACAGAGCGGTTGCCATGCTTGGCAACAGTACAACCAGCAGCAGCAGCAACAACAGCGCTGGCTGTAGATATATTGAAAGTTCCTGATGCATCTCCACCTGTTCCACAGGTGTCTACAGGGTAGTCACCGCTTACTTCAACTTTGGCTGCAAGTTCACGCATAACTTTAGCTGCCGCAGTAATCTCTGCGACAGTTTCACCTTTCATGCGTAATCCAATGAGGAAACCACCAATCTGTGCTGGAGTAGCTTCCCCTGTCATTATAGTGCGCATAACCTTTTCCATCTCAACTGAGCTGAGGTCATTTCTTTCTGTAACTGCACTAATAGCTGCTTGCATATCCATTTTTTATCCCCTGTTTTCCTTGGTTTGAGATCTTTTAGTGTCTGAAGTGTCTCATTCCAGTAAACACCATTGCCATGCCGTGTTCATTGGCTGCTGCAATAATCTCTTCGTCACGTATTGATCCACCTGGCTGAATAACGGCGGTTATTCCTACATCTGCAGCAGAATCGATTCCATCCCTGAATGGGAAAAATGCATCAGATGCCATGACAGAGCCTTTAACTTCAAGGTTTTCATCTGCTGCTTTGATGCTGGCAATTTTTGCGCTGTATACACGGCTCATCTGTCCCGCTCCAACACCGATGGTTCTTTGATTTTTGCAGTATACAATTGCATTGGATTTGATAAATTTACCAACCTTCCATGCAAAAAGAAGATCTTGAATTTCCTGTTCTGTAGGGGCTCTTTCGGTAACGACCTTAAGTTCCTCTTCCGTTATGACTCCCATATCTTTGTCTTGGATTAATAACCCACCGGTTACTCTTTTGTAATCATATGCAGGTTTTAGTTGATCCCATTCTCCGCACTCAAGTACGCGTACATTTGGTTTTGCAGCAAATACTTTGCGAGTTTCTTCTGGGATAACTGGCGCTATTACAACTTCTACAAACTGGCGTGAAGTGATCTCTTTAGCGGTTTCAGCATCAAGCTCCTGGTTGAATGCGATGATGCCACCAAAAGCAGAGGTTGGATCTGTTTTGTTTGCTAGATCATATGCTTCAAGTAGTGATGAGCCAATTGCAACTCCACATGGATTTGCATGTTTAACGATTACACATGCTGGACCTTCGTTAAAGCTTTTAACGCATTCAAGAGCTGCGTCTGTATCAGCAACATTATTATAGGAAAGCTCTTTACCCTGGATTTGGATAGCAGTTGAGATTGATGCTTCATTTAGATCTTTTTCTGTATAAAAAGCCGCGCTTTGATGAGGGTTTTCCCCGTAGCGCATATCCTGGGCTTTTTTGAACTGCAGGTTAAATGTGTTCGGGAAGGTTGCCATTTCACCGTTTGGCTGGATCTTACCTAGGTAGTTAGCGATTGCACCGTCGTAACGAGCCGTGTGCTCAAATGTTTTTACCGCAAGCTTGAATCTGGTTTCGTAGGTGACGCCACCATCATTTTCTTTCATCTCATTGATAATAAGGCTGTAGTCATCTGCATCAGTTACGACTGCAACACCATCATGGTTTTTTGCGGCAGCACGTAGCATTGTTGGGCCGCCAATGTCTATATTTTCAATAGCGTTTAGCAGGTCACAATTTGGATTAGCTATAGTAGCTTCAAATGGATACAGGTTTACTACAAGTAGGTCGATTGGGATGATGTCATGCTTTTCCATCACCTTCTCATCAATCCCTCTGCGGCCAAGAAGTGCTCCATGAACTCTTGGGTGAAGAGTTTTAACTCTACCATCCATTATTTCTGGGAATTGAGTTACATCAGATACTTCAGTTACGCTGATCCCTTTCTTACTTAATAGGGCTGCTGTTCCTCCGGTAGAAAGGATTTTTATCCCTCTGTGTTGGAGTTCGGTAGCTAATTCGACGATTCCGGTTTTGTCTGAAACGCTTATCAGTGCTCTTTTAACGATTCTGATAGGCTTATCTGTATTACTCATATCTGTTTCCGTGGTTAGTTAGTTGAAATCTGTTTTAGTTGATATTTAATCAAGAAGTTCGTGTGTTTTGAGTTTTTTGCGGAAAGTGCCGCGATTCATTCCCAAAGTCAGCGCTGCTTTGGTTTGGTTTCCTGCGCAGTAGTCAAGTACCGCTTCAAACATAGGCTTTTCTATTTCATTGATCACTAAATCGTATAAATCGATCGTAGTATGCCCATCAAGTTGAGAAAAATACTTCTCAAGAGCACTTTTAACGCATGCGGCCAGCTCGGTTTTATCGCTGTCGTTTGCTACAGTATCTGCAGAGCTGCTTAGCTTTTGTTGCTTATAGGCTTCCATGACTTTGACCTAGTGAATGTGTGCGAAAAAATATTACCAGTTTTTCTCCCTATAAATCACTGAAGGTATGTCAGGTTTAGGAAATGTCTGGAATAACGAAACCGTATATTGTAATCAAATGTGGAGCAGGAAAAAAGAATCTTTACATAATATTAGTGATTTTCTACATCTAAGAACGATATAAGAAAGTCTAATTGTTCTTCAGGCTCGGAAATAAGTACTAACTGTTGCCAGAAATAATCAAAATTAGTTTGGTTTTTGCAGTAATGCTGGATATGTTTGCGAGCTATTTTAGTTCCCATATAAGAACCATAAAATTTATGAATTTCATTTATGTGGGAAGTGATTATTGTGTTTTTTTGCTTATGGGTTATGGGGGAAGGAGCATTTAGTGGCTGAATTGCTCTTGCAATGTCACTAAAAACCCATGGGTTGCCAAAAGCAGCTCTTCCTATCATTAGTCCATCGGCATTGGTTTTTTTAAGGATCTCTTTTGCCTTTGTGGCTGAATTTATATCTCCATTAGCAATGATAGGGATAGATATTTCTGATTTTACTGCTGCAATGGTGTCATATTCAGCATCACCATCAAAGAGGCATTCTCTGGTTCTTCCATGGATGGTTAGTGCCTTTATGCCAGATGATTGAGCAATATTTGCTATATTTAGCGCATTTTTTGTTTGTTTGCTCCACCCAGTTCTGATTTTAAGGGTGACGGGGATAGGGTCAATAGCATCAATTACCTTGTCTAATATATGCCGGATTAGAGGCTCATTATTTAATAGAGCTGATCCTGTGGCCTTGTTGCACACTTTTTTTGCAGGACATCCCATGTTGATATCAATGATGTCAGCTCCAATTGTTACACAATGTATTGCTGTTTTCGCCATTTCATCGGGGTCATTGCCAAGGATTTGAATTGCTCTTGGGTATGGCTCACTTTCAATATTTGAGCGATTTTTCGATTTTTTTGTATCCCTTAACTCGGGATTGGAGGATATCATTTCGCTGAAAGCAAGGTTTGCTCCTAATTCGCGACAGATTTTACGAAATGGCAGGTCAGTGATGCCTGCCATTGGTGCCAGTAATAAGCGGCCATCTAAGTCAATGTCGCCAATCCTCATAGAAACTTAAATTCAAAGGATGCGACATCTTTACCGGGACTGACTAACTCTAGTTGTAGATCTGCTTCTTCATCTGGCCTTAGTAGCATATCTCGAGGTTTGTCATCGGTGTACTCTTTGGGGGTGAACTGTCTTCGCCCAATCAGGTTGCCGTTGTATCCGTAAATAGAAAGTTCAACAACTGGATATGATTGAGTTTTTAACGCTTGGTTAATGAATGTAGCTTCAACAAGTAGTGCGTTTTTTTCTTTAGGGTGGACCTGCACATTACGGTTGGTGATATAGATTTTTTCCGGCATTCTGCGAGGAGGTAATTTACAACTGGTGATTTTGCACATGACCTCTAATATAGGCCTTATCTCATTATGCCTTGCCATATCAGTTCTCATGGCATAAAGAATTTGTAGGCAAAGTAATAATAGAGCGATGACATACCCAGTGGACCAGAGAGCGGTGCTTTTTACTTGTTTTTTGCTTGTCCAGACGTTTTTATTTTGTTTCTGCTCGACAAACAACTCTTCTTCGGTGATTACACTAGTTACCGGAGGGATATCTATTTCGATAATTTCTTTGTTGTGATGCTCAAGATCAGAGATTAACTGCTTTGCTAGTTGTTTGTTATCTAGAATAACAAAGTTATCATCACCAGCCGGATCTTTTAATTCGCCGTCGGTATCAATAAGGTTGTCTTGAGCGGCGGGGTGGTCATCAGTGGTATCTGTTTTTACAGGAGCGATTAGACTTTCAGGGGTTTCTGATGCATCTTGCCAAATGTGGTCAATTCCTCCAACCACAGTAAAAACATGTGATCTTTCCTTAAAGAATATATCCTGGTCATCATTACCAATTATTTCGCTTTGTTTTCCTTTGCCTACGCCTGTTTCTGACTGATTTCCTTGATAAGATAACTTTCCTGAAAACCAGTTTTTTTGTTCAAACTGAGGTGTTTCCTTTGCTGTATTTTTAAATGCAGTAGTATCTACGGAGTTTTTTTGAACTGTAGAGCTGCTGTTTTCTGGTTTATTTGTTGTTGATTTTGTGTTGGACGCGTGTGCATTTTTTTCTGAGTCATCAGGTTGGTCTTGTAAGTTATGTAGCGCATTAAAAGGTTGCTCGCACACACCGCAGCGTACATACCCCTTGGCAATATCTAGTTGCCCTGGAGTTACTCTGAAAATAGTATTGCAGTGTGTGCAGCGTGCGTACATTTAGTTCTCAGATTTTTAATTAAACGTTTTGGTTAATTATAGAACAGCTTTCATAAATGTGATTTAGCCATTATTTCTTTGTAGCACAGATTCGGAACCAATCATCTTTTTGAGTTCTAGTGAAGTCTGTAAAGAAAACGGTATATGCTTCGATAACATCATCAATTTGCCCTTCAAGAATTCCAGATAGTACAAGTTGTCCACCACTGCGGCAAAGATTTGCAATATTTTCTGCAAGTAATATTAGAGGCATAGATAAAATATTGGCAATAATAATATCAGCCTGTATAAAAGGTGTGTCGTCTGGCAAATGCGCTGAAACAATAGAGCTTACATTGTTTAGGGCTGCATTGCTGTCCGTGGCAATTATTGCTTGGGGATCATTATCAATTCCGTAGCATCTATGAGCGCCAAGCATGGCTGCTGCGATAGCCAATACTCCGGATCCGCATCCAAAATCAACAACTGTATTTCCATTTGTTTCAGCTTGGTCAAGCCATTCAAGGCACAGTGCGGTTGTCGCATGTGTTCCGGTACCAAATGCGAGTCCTGGGTCCAGACTGATAATAGTATCACTTGTATCTGGTGACTCAATATTTGTAGGGTATATCCATAGCCTATCCCCAAATTTCATTGGGTGATAGTCATCCATCCAAGCTCGCTCCCACTCTTGGTCGTCAACAGTTTCAATTTTATTAATTGAGACTGAATCGCTCATCGATGTTTTTATAGAGATGAGAGTTGCATCAATATCTATATCGTCTTCGAAAAGAGCTGTGACCAGATTATGATCCCATAGCGGTGTGGTGTTTAGCTCTGGTTCAAGAATTGGGTGGTCTTCTGCATCCATTAAAGTAACAGATAACGCTCCAAGAGTAAGGAGGTGGTCTTCAAGTGGGTCCACAGAATTTTTTGGCGTATTAAAGGTTATTTGCTTCCAGGGCATTATATTAGCTCGCAATATATATTTATGTTCAACAGTTGTTCTTTATTAAGTATGCCAGAATATTCCACAAAAAAGGTGGAATAACAAGATAAGCTTTTACATCAATAACTGCACGGCACACTAATTAGGGTAATTAATTGGGGTAATTGTTTTTATTGGTTAAGAATGGTAAGCATTTTGTATAAATGCGCCGTTTTGGTGAGTGTTTATGTGCAGTAGAAAACCCAGCAAAAAAATGCGTTATCAGTTTTAGCGCATGAAAAATTAAAATAAAGGAAGAAAAAGTGAAATTTTTTTTGTAACTACTTATTGTGCAGTATATAATTCGCACCAGTAAAAAACGGGATTTTCCGACATTAATTAAGCACTTTGCCTCAAATTTGTTAGATCTGAACGTTTTGATATGGTTTAGTATAATCTTTTTAATATCTTAAACGGTTGTTTAAGATGGTGGAAGGATGTTTTTTGTCAATCATTTATTGAATTTAGGAGTTGATTCATAATGGAATCAGTACTTGATCTTTTGAAGTTTAGCCCGTATATCGGGATCGCTGGGTTTGTATTTGCCCTTGTAACGTACCTCTGGGTTGCTAAACAACCTGCTGGTAATGAAAAAATGACAAATATAGCAGGTATGATTGAGTCAGGTTCAATGACATTCCTGAAAAAGGAATATTCAATTCTAGCTGTATTTTTAATCATCGTTGCCGCTATTCTTGGCTATGCTCTTGGGCAGCTAACTGCTATTTGTTACTTGGCAGGTGCATTAATCTCAATGCTTTGTGGTTTTATAGGTATGAAAGCTGCTACTAAAGCAAACGTTAGAACTGCTGAGGCTGCTGCAAAGCATGGCCAAGGTAAAGCTCTAAGTGTTGCGTTTTATGGTGGTTCCGTAATGGGAATGACTGTAGCGTCTCTTGGCCTTATTGGTGTTGCTACTGCTTATCTTCTTCTTAAAGGTGATGCAACTGCTATATCTGCAATCAACGGTTTTGCAATGGGCGCTTCTTCAATCGCTCTATTTGCTCGTGTTGGTGGTGGTATCTATACTAAAGCTGCTGACGTTGGTGCTGACCTTGTAGGTAAGGTTGAAGCTGGTATCCCTGAGGATGATCCACGTAACCCTGCTACTATCGCTGATAACGTTGGTGACAATGTTGGTGATACAGCTGGTATGGGTGCTGATATATTCGAATCTTATGCTGGTTCAATCATTGCTACTATCTTTATCGGATCTACCTTTGTTGCGCAAACAGCTGAAGCAATGGCTCTGCCTCTGATTGTTGTTTCCATCGGTCTTATAGCTTCTGTTCTTGGTATTCTTGCTATGAAAGCTATGAAGAACGCTGATCCTGCAAAGGCATTACGTTATACCCCAATCGTTGGTCTTGTTGCTTTGTTTATCGGATCATACTTCGCTGTTGATGCGATGGGATTTGATGCTGAGAAAATCGGTTTTTCAAGTTCAATGGGACCTTTCTGGGCAATGGTTATCGGTTCGCTATCTGGCCTATTCATTGGTCTTGTAACTGAATACTACACCTCAGGTGAGTTTAGTCCTGTGAAGAAGATTGCATTAGCGGGTAAGACCGGTTCTGCTACAAACATCATTGCTGGTATTGCTGTAGGTATGTACTCTTGCATCATCCCAATTTTGACAATCTGTCTAGCAATTTACTTGGCTAATTACTTTGCTGGTCTATACGGGATCGGTATTGCTGCTGTTGGTATGTTGGCAACAACTGGTGTAACAATGACAGTTGATGCATACGGCCCTATCTCTGATAACGCTGGTGGTATTGCTGAGATGAGTGAGCTTGGTCCTGAAGTAAGAAAGATTACAGATGGTCTTGACGCAATTGGTAACACTACTGCAGCGATCGGTAAAGGTTTTGCGATTGGTTCTGCAGCTCTTACAGCTCTTGCAATGTTTTCTGCATATGCAACAGCGGTTAAGCTTGATGCAATCAACCTGATGGAACCTACAGTTGTTATCGGTCTATTTATTGGTGGTGTTCTTCCATTCTTCGTAGGTGCTCACACAATGAGCGCTGTTGGTAAGGCTGCACAATTGATGGTTGAAGAAGTACGTCGTCAGTTCCGTGAAATTCCAGGTATTATGGAAGGCACTGGCAAGCCAGATACAGAAACATGTATTGCGATTGCTACAAGCTCATCTCTTAAAGAGATGATTCTTCCAGGTCTTGCAGCTATTCTAGCTCCTGTAATTGTTGGTTTTGTTCTTGGTAAGGCTGCTCTTGGCGGTATGCTTGCTGGCGCTACAGTTACTGGTGTTCTTCTTGCGCTATATATGGCTAACGCTGGTGGTGCATGGGATAACGCGAAGAAATCAATCGAGCAAGGTGAGGTTGAAGGTGAAGAGAAAGGCACAGAAGCTCATAAAGCGGCGGTTACTGGTGATACAGTTGGCGACCCGTTCAAAGATACTTCTGGTCCTTCTATGAACATTCTTGTGAAGCTTATGTCAATCGTTGCATTGGTTATTGCTCCACTTCTTATGTAATACCTTATTACATAGATGTTTAAAAAAGCCTGGGCAATTATGTCCGGGCTTTTTTAATTGGAAAACATAGATAATGGTGAGATCATTCTCTCTAATTACGATTTTTAATATTAATTATTTCATATAAATATTTAGGTGGAATCCGGCTATGGATATTTCAGATATTCTCGATACTCTTAATGATGCACAGCGTAAGGCTGTTTCTGCGCCTATTGGTAAGTCACTGGTTCTTGCTGGTGCCGGAAGTGGAAAAACTAGGGTTTTAGTGCACCGTATATCATGGTTGATTAAAGTGAATGAAGTGTCTCCATACGACATCTTAGCGGTAACCTTCACTAATAAAGCCGCTAAAGAGATGCGTGGCCGTGTTGAGGATATGATAAAAGTATCTGTAAATAATATGTGGATTGGAACCTTTCATGGAATTGCTCACCGTTTATTAAGGATGCATTGGGAGCAGGCTAAGCTTCCACAGTCGTTTCAGATATTAGATTCTGATGACCAGCTGCGCCTTATTAAGAGGATTACTAAGTTACTGAATATAGATGATAGCCGTTACCCTCCACGCCAGGCGGTGTGGTATATCAATAGTAAAAAAGATGAAGGTATTAGAGCCAAGTATATTATGACGGCAGGTGATAGTACTGAGAGGAAATTTCTGGAGGTTTATCATGCTTATGAGGAAGCATGTCAGCGCTCGGGGCTGGTTGATTTTGCTGAATTATTGTTACGTGCACACGAGTTGCTGCGTGATAACCTGGAGTTATTAAAGCACTACCAGAATCGCTTTTCCCACATTCTGGTGGATGAATTCCAGGATACGAATACTATTCAATATGCTTGGATTAAATTGCTGACGACTGAGAATACTGAACTGTTTTTGGTTGGTGATGACGACCAATCTATTTATGGTTGGCGCGGAGCTAAGATTGAAAATATTCAGCGTATCAGTGATGATTTTGCACAAGTAGCGGTTCATAAGTTAGAGCAGAACTACAGATCAACCAGTACTATTTTGAATGCAGCAAATAGTATTATTGTAAATAACCCGGATAGACTGGGGAAGAAGCTCTGGACAGCAGGAGATGATGGAGAGCCGATCTCCCTTTACTGTGCCTTTAATGAGATTGATGAGGCTAGATATGTGGTTGAAAGGATCTCAAAATATGTTGAATCTGATATTTCAAGATCTGAAATGGCAATCTTATATCGTTCCAATGCTCAGTCGCGGGTATTTGAGGAGGCCTTATTAAATAGAGGAATACCATATCGTGTTTATGGTGGATTGCGTTTCTTTGATCGTGCAGAAATTAAGGATTCTTTGGGATACCTGCGTCTTATTAGCAATAGAAATGATGATGCATCTTTTGAAAGGGTGATTAATACCCCGACGCGAGGTATTGGTGGTAGGTCTGTAGATATTATTCGTGAACATGCAAAACAGAATAGCTGTTCTATGTGGGCGTCAGCTCAGGATATAGTTTCTCAGGGATTAATATCTGCTCGCGCAAAGAATGCGATCGGATCTTTTATAGTATTGGTAGATGAGCTAGCTACATCAGTTGCACCTATAAAATTGCATGAGTTAGTGGCCTTAGTCTTAGATAAAACTGTATTACGAACCCATTATGAGAAGGATAAGAGCGATAAAGGTCAAGCTAAGGTTGAAAATGTTAATGAACTTATCAATGTAGCAAAAAGATTCGAGCAAGAATCAGATGACTTAGAATCAGAGCATTTGCAGCAATTTATCTCCAATGCTGCTCTTGAGGCTGGCGAAAGTCAGGGGAATGAGTGGGAAGATTGTGTGCAGTTGATGACACTGCATTCAGCCAAAGGACTTGAATTTGAAAATGTTTTTATAGTTGGGCTGGAACAAGGCTTATTCCCAAGTCAAATGGCGATTGGTAGAGATCAAGGGATAGAGGAGGAGAGGAGGCTTTGCTACGTTGGAATTACTAGAGCGAGAAAATTGCTACATCTATCTTATGCCGAATGCCGACGTATCTATGGAAAAGAGACCTTCAGTTCTCGTTCAAGATTTTTGGATGAGATATCCTCTGAATTAATTGAGGAAGTAAGAGCAGTAGCAGCGCCATATCAATCACAGGTGAAATCTATCCCTGCATATAATGCTGGATCTAAAGCAGACAATAAAAGGTATGGTATTGGTCAAGGTGTTAGCCATGCTAAATTTGGAGAAGGTGTGGTGATGAATACCGAAGGTAATGGATCAAATGAGATGGTACAGGTCATGTTCGCATCTTGCGGGGAAAAGTGGTTACTTGCTGACAAGGCAAAACTTGACTCAATTTAGAGGAAGTGGAATATTAATTGAGTGCTGAGCTAGGTAATTAGTTGTAATATTAGAGTTATTGTATTAAATTTAAATTAATAATAAAAAAATGGAAATAATTCTAAAAAGGAAATTAGGAGGCAAAAATGTCAAAGGCATATACCCCGAGATGCTCAGACGTCGTGATTCATAAGTTTTCTGAATCGAATGTAGAAGGTTTATATATTGAGAAAATGGCTATTTGTGGTGAGACAGGTGAACCATTAACTGATGATGATGGGCACGCAGTTGTTGAAACATATGTAAATGTTGGGATAACTAGAGGTTTGTTTGATCTGCTATTATGGCAGTGGGCTTTATTTGGAACAATGTTGGTTGCAGTGTTATATGGCAATCATAATGCATTGATAAATTTAGGGTGCACCTTAGGCTTTATTCTGATGCTATTTATGCAGAAGTATGTAGTTAAGCAGATTAAAAATGTTGATATATCACCACTTGAAGTAAAAAGCTCAATTTGTACACTTCAGTAACTTTTTCCTGTAAATGGTGATCTAATTATGCTGCGTTCGAGAACGCAGCATAAATTGTTGCGTTTATGCTTTGAGCTTCTCGATAAGATTATCTTTGCTTGTACCGTTTATGCTTTGAGCTTCTCGATAAGATTATCTTTGCTTGTACCGTTTATAAGTTCTTGACGAACTTTATTGAATGCTTGGCAGGCTTCCTCTGCATGAGCATTATATGATGTTAATTCGTGGTACTTCCACCCTGCGGCTTTTAAAGCGTCTTTTTTAAAGGAAACCCCGATAACACCCTCTCCGCCTAACTGGATTAAAGCATCTTCAATCTTAAGGTGTGGCAGTTTTTCTAACGTGATTTTGGAAAAATCATCGGTTTTTACTTCTTCAATATCATTACTCATTTATACATCCTCAAAATATGATATTCAGTTGCTAAATATCAAACTCTCCCGTAGTAAAATTTACTAGTTTTTTTATAACTAATACTTGGTAGCCTGTCTACTAATATATAGACCATATCAGCGGCATTCCAAGGTGTAAAATGTGGAATAATCGAATTTTGGGAAGGGTTACTCAAATGCAGAGCAATTCTTTTTAAATTAATAGATATGTTGGCTAATCTGTGTGTTGGTAAAAGCTGGCTTTTTTTAAGAGCATGGGTGCAGGTAAGTGTATTCTGCAAGAGCATCGTTGATTATTTTAGTTATATCCTCAGAATTGAGTGACCCTTTTAATTGATCATTCAGCAATTCTAAGACATTATTCATTATTTCATCCGGTAAAATGTTAACTGTTTTTAGCACCTCTGAAATAGTATCCCCATTCTTAATGTCGAGTATTTTATATCCATTGCCACATAGCTTGATGCTTGCAGAATTGGTGTCTCCAAATAGATTATGCAAGTCTCCAAGTATTTCCTGGTATGCCCCAACCATGAAAAAACCGAGATAATATTGATCTCCATGCTTAAATTCATGCACAGGTAAAGAACGCTCTATGCCATTATTATCGACATAGTCATTAATTTGCCCATCTGAGTCACAGGTGATGTCCTGTATGATAGCTCTGGAGATAGGTTCTTGCTCCAGTTTGTGAATTGGTGCTATAGGGAAAATTTGCTCAATGCCCCATATGTCAGGCATCGATTGGAAGATTGATAGATTGCAGAATAGCTTGTCAGATAACTTCTGGCTTAGTTCGTTAAAAGTGTGTTGGTGTTGTTCGGAGGATTTTGAGGCCTCCATAATTTTGCTGCATAGCTCATGATATAACTTTTCAGCACTGGATTTTGTTTTTAAGTTAATTTCGTCATGTTTGAAAAGAGACTGTATCTTTTTGTAAGTTGCGTTGGCTATGAGAAGTGATTCATCGATATCTGAAATCGATAGTTTTAGTTCTCTTTGAATATCATCAATAATAGGATGGTTGCAATCAATCAAAGTATTATTTGTAATGATAGGTTGATCAATGTCGACAGCATTGGTGATTAGCATGGCGTGCTGTGCAGTTATGGCTCTGCCAGATTCGCAAATAATATTGGGATGAGGAAGGCCTTTTTTTCTGCATATTGTGGCAATAGGTGAGATGATGGCGGCAGCATATTGTTCAATGGAATAATTAATGGAGCAATAGTTAGTGGATTTAGATCCTTCATAATCTATTCCAAGCCCTCCACCTACATCAATGGTATCTATGTCCGCTCCGAGGTATCTAATCTCCTGAAAATACCTAGCAATTTCGCACGCTCCGGTCTCAATGTGGGATAGATTTGGGATTTGTGAGCCTAGATGGAAGTGAAGTAGTTTAAGAGAACTTAGTAAATCGTAACTACGCAATTGTGAAATAGCTTTAAGAACTTGAGATGAGTTTAGGCCGAATTTAGAATTTTCGCCCCCTGAGTTTTGCCAGTTGCCAGAGCCAACTGTTGCAAGTCTAATGCGTATTCCTAGAAGTGGTGTAATGTTATTTTCACTAGAAACACGGGCTACTAATGCTACCTCTGATAGCTTCTCAATAACAATATAGACCTTCAGTCCTAGTTTTTGCCCTAACAACGCAAGCTTAATATACTCAGCATCTTTGTAACCATTGCAGATAACTAATGAGCCTGGTTTAGACTTCGCTAAAACAGCTATTAACTCGGGTTTGCTGCCGGCTTCAAGTCCTACCTTGCTGCCTATGCCGCTAATTACTTCATCAATGACATCAGACTGTTGGTTTACTTTGATTGGGTAGGCAATCATATGTTCACCAGAGAAATTATGGTCTTGTATTGCCGCTTTAAAAGCATTTTCAATTCTATTGATTTTGTTTTTAATTATATCCAAAAAACGGATTAGAATAGGGAAGGAAAGGTTGGATTGCTGTAGGTTTTGACTCAGTTTAAATAGATCAATTCTGGTTTTTTTCTGATCTGGAATAACGCAAAGATTGCCCTCAGAATTGATGTCAAAATAGCCGTCACCCCAATTTTTTATATTGTAGGTTTTTTTGCTGTTATTTATGTTCCAGTTATCCATACTTTTTTCTTTACAACTTTCTTTATAAAAAAATGGTTTATCTGCTAATTGCTTATGAGTAAGCTATTAAATCAAATAGATTGGCATAAAGGCAAAATAATATGCCTTTTCGTTGAAGTTGCAACTGAAAAAATAGGAGTAATTACCTGTGCTGGATAAAGATTGGTTCTCTGAGCCTTTTGGTGACGAAGGTTTGGCATTTTCACTCAAAATTACGCAAAAGTTAGAAGAGGTGCAAACCCCATTTCAAAAGATTGAGATATATCAAACTAAAACTTTTGGGAAACTTATGGTCATAGATGGTTGTGTGATGCTTACCAGCAGAGATAATTTTATCTACCATGAAATGATGTCCCATCCAGCTCTTTCAGTTCACCCTGCACCTAAAAAGGTGCTGATTATTGGAGGTGGCGATTGTGGCACAATGAAGGAGGTTTTAAAGCATAATTCGGTTGAGGAGGTTTATCAGGTTGATATTGATGAGCAGGTTACTAGGCTCTCAGAAAAATATTTTCCTGAACTTTGTGAAAGTAATGATGATGCTAGAGCGCATCTTTGCTTTGAAGATGGTGTTAAATGGGTGAAAAATGCAGAAGCAGAGTCATTTGATGTAATTATCATTGATAGTACGGATCCTGTTGGTCCTGCTGAAGGACTTTTTAAAGAGGAGTTTTTTCATAGTTGCCAAAGAATACTAAAGCCTAGTGGTATTTTTGTTCAGCAGAGTGAATCTCCGCTGCTTCATGCGGGTACAATAATTAAAAATATGAGAACTGATCTGCAAAACTGTGGATTTAATAATATTGCCACATTGAATTTCCCTCAGTGTTGTTATCCATCAGGGTGGTGGTCGTGCACTATGGCAAGTAAACAACTTGATTTAGATCATGCGGTTATAGTTGGGAAGGATGTGGATACAAAATATTACAATTATGAGATGCATAGAGCATCATTAGCTGTGCCTCAATTTTGTTTAAAATATTGGCAGGAAAATTAACTAAAATCTTCTAGAATTATATTTAACTGCAGAAATAATAGCGTATTTATATGAAAAAAAGTGTGTGCTTATTTTTGTATAAGAATTTTAATAACAGAACAAAATTAATACATAAGGTTAAGATTGATGGGATCAAGAACAAAGCTATTGTTGGTATTTATATGCTCGTTGGTTCTTATGCTTGCTGTCGGCATTTATAGTGGATCTAAGTACACAGGGCTTATAGCGCAGGCGCAAGAGATGGCGCAGGGAGAAAGTGCTGAAAAAGCAGAGCAAGTTTGGGAGGATCTAGAAGAAGAAGCTAGCTCAGCTCAGTCTATGTCAGCAATAATAATGGTGGTTGTGGCAATTGCTACCATAGCGATATTCTTTTTTATTGCAAGTGCAAGCTTATCAGCTCAGTTGCAAAGGTTAAAAGAGATTGTTTCTGAAGCTGGGTCCGGCAAAATTGTGGTAAACGATGCAGTTTGCTCAGCACTATCTGGAGATTTTGCTAAGGTTGCTGGTTCCCTAAAAGATTTTAATGATCTGCTGGAGAAGCAGTTGGGTCTTGTAACTGCGGCTGCAGATAAATGCTCTAGTGTTGTAAGTAATGTCTCAAATGGTGGGCAAGGGTTGATCCTTGATCAAAAAGGAGAGATTGATCAGGTAGCAACAGCGATGACAGAGATGTCAGCGACAGTACATGAGGTGGCAAGAAACGCTGCTGAGGCTGCTGAAGCAGCTCAGCGCGCTGATGAAGAAACATGTAAAGGCAAGATGGTTGTTTCTCAGGCTATAGAAGCTATTGATCTGTTGGCTAATGAAGTGAACGATGCTGCGCAGGTTATTCATCGCTTAGAGCAGGATAGTGAAGAGATTGGTGCTGTGCTTGATGTTATTCGTGGTATTGCAGAGCAGACTAACCTTCTAGCTCTTAATGCGGCAATTGAGGCCGCTCGAGCCGGTGAGCAGGGGCGTGGTTTTGCCGTTGTTGCGGATGAGGTGCGAACTCTGGCGCAAAGAACTCAGCAGTCAACGCAGGAAATTCAAAATATGATTGAGAGACTGCAGTCTGGAGCTCAAGATGCTGTAAAAGCTATGGAGCAAGGGCGGAGCAGGGCTCAAGTCGGAGTTGAGCAGGCTGCTGAAGCTGGCGTGTCTTTAGAGACGATTGCGCAGGCTGTCAGTACGATATCTGATATGAATACCCAGATAGCTACTGCTGCTGAAGAACAGAGTGTTGTTGCGGAAGAGATTAACCTTAATATTGTAAGCATATCTGATATGGCTGATAAGATTGCAGGAGAGTCTGGAGCAGGGGGTGTTGATACCACTCAAATCTCATCTGCTTGTGATGAGATTCATGCTGCAGTTAGGATTCTTGGCTAGCGATTGTAATATATAAAATTATAAAACATAAAAAAGCCTCGCTCTTAATCAAGATCGAGGCTTTTTTACGCCTGTTTAATCCCTTGGAATTTTATTCCCCGCAGCTTGCTGCGAATATAGGTGAATGAGTGAATATATAAACAAGAGTCATAATGTAACGGTATTAATGTACCATTTAGTACTCTCTGCAAAATATCGAAGGGCAGTGTTTAACGATAAAGTTGATACAGAGCTTCTAGATATTTGTCTGGATATAGAAAAGAGATATGAAATAAAGTTTTTGGAGATCGGGATAGATGAGGATTATGTGCATTTTTTGGTGCAGTCAGTGTCAATGTATAGCGTAAAAAAGATAGTGCAGGTAATAAAAAGTCTTGCGGTTTGAGAGATATTTCTGTGTTGTCCAGAGGTTAAGAAAAAGTTATGAGGTGGTGAGTTCTGGAGTGATGGATATTTTGCTAGTACAGTTGGAAGGCATGGAGATGAGGCAATGATAGGTAAGTATGTAAATAGCCAAGGTGGTAGTAAGTACCAAAACTGCCATAGCAGTCATTAGCTGGAGTTGTTCTAGCAGATTGGCACCGATGCCACGTCAGCTTGCTGCGGGGTAGTTTATTGCAGTTAGTTGCAGCATAAAAAATTACAGACCCAAAAAAACAAGGGTGGCAGTGCTACCCTTGCTTCATGAATTCTTTGTAATATGTTCTTTTAAAGAGCGCGAACCTTAGCGTTCAAACGGCTCTTATGACGCGCAGCTTTATTCTGGTGAATAAGGCCTTTATTTGTCATGCGGTCAATTACCGGAACTGCTGCTTTGTATGCTTCTTCTGCTGCAGCTTTATCGCCTGCTTCGATAGCATATACAGTTTTCTTAATGTATGTTCTTAACATAGAACGTTGACCAGCATTACGAACGCGATGAGTTTCTGCTTGTCTTGCTCTTTTCTTAGCTGAAGGACTATTAGCCAATGTCTATCTCCAAAAAAATCTATTAACAGTCTTTAAAAGGGTGCTTACTATGCGAATTTTCCCGTCTTTTGTCAAGCGATTAACTCATTATTTTTGTGGCAACGGGGTGAATCAATTGCTAGTAGAAAGAAAAAGTTCACTCTCAATTGGTAGCGTGTAAAATTGTTTGCCTGAATTTATCAGATAGGGCGGGAAATTATATTGAGAGCAGTAAAAAAATATTTGGATAGTTATGCTGAGCCAATTGTGCATAAACTTGCTGCTTTACCTGAATCCATACTTCTAGGGCACCCCCCAAACCTATCCTTGTCTGAGGTCACCCCAGATAAATCTGAGGTTGGATATTACGACAATGTTGTTGTGATCCCCGCATTTAATGAGGGATATGAATTTTTGCAGCAAAATGGTTTGGCCGAAGGCGGGCGAAACTTGGTGATATTAGTGGTAAACCTACCTGAGCAGTGTGACGACGTTCAAGTGGTGATTAAAACCAAACAGCTGATAAATTATATTCAGGAAAGTATGAAGTTGGTTTTTATTGAGTCTGAGCTCTCTTTGTATCTGAATTTATCGATAGGATATTCTTTGCTATTGGTAGATCGAACAACGGATGGTATGAGGATACCGAATAAATTGGGGGTTGGGCTTGCTAGGAAGGTTGGGGCTGATATCGCAACCATGTTGATTAATCGTGGCGTCGTGCAATCAAGAATGATCTATTCAACCGATGCAGATGCACAGTTACCACCCGGTTATTTTGATTCGGATGATTCAATCAGTGGTGGCTATGTTTATCCATTTAAACATGTGGTTGAACAGCAGTCCTTGGTGCTTGCAATGCAGTTATATGAGTTTTCACTGCATTATTATGTAGCAGGACTGGAATATGCTGACTCTGGTTATGCTTTTCATACAATAGGTAGTTGTCTGGCAATTAACTATGAGGCCTACGCAAAGGTGCGCGGATTTCCAAAAAGAGCCGCTGGTGAAGACTTTTATCTATTGAATAAAATTGCAAAAGTTGGTGAGCTAAAGACTCTCAAGGAGCCGGCAATCAATATTGCCGGAAGGGTGTCGGATAGAGTCCCTTTTGGCACTGGGCCAGCTATTAGTAAGATAAGCTGCATGAAAGCCCCTTTGCTTGAGTATAAGTACTATGATCCCAGGGTTTTCGAATGCCTGCGATTACTTTTAACTTCTTTAGAAGTCGATTGGGTTGGGGAGGAGTTAGAGGCAGATATTAAATTTGGAGATTATCAGGAGCAAATCTACTCGGCTCTTGAGGCAATGGGTTTTTATGAGGTTGAAAAAAAACTGCAGCGACAATCTAAAACGTTAGAGCAGTTTTTGCGTAGATGTGCGGAATGGTTCGATGCTTTTCGTACACTAAAGTTTATCCATTTTCTGCGTGATAACTATTTTTCTTCTGTTTCTATTGGTGAGCTATATTCTAGTCACTTAGTATCAGGTTTAATAAACCAATACCCTGCTTTGTTTGGAAATGATTAAGGGGTACAATGTGCCATCATCACTGTTTGCTAATCTTTGGGGTTGCTCATGAAATTAGGAAGGCTTTTAAAGCTAATCATAATATTGCTAGTAGTATTGGTTGGTGTAAAGTTGATTCCAGTTCTACTAGGTCCTTACTGGGATTCTTTTTATAACCCTGATTCGATATTGATAGAAAAGAAGAAGAAAAATATCAATGCTAAAAACAAAGAGGAACGTGATTGGGTTGGTGAGTCTTTGGATATGGGTAAAAAATTGGATGATGCCAAGACAAAGCGCTATAATGAACCAGATTATGTTCCACCTGAAGATGATTATCACGATGACTATTAGAGGGTTTGTAGTTTAAGTTTTTTAAGCTGCTATGAAAGTCTTAAGTTTTTTCATTGCATTTTTTTCTAGCTGCCGGATTCTCTCTGCAGAGACATCGTATTCAGCAGCAAGCTCATGTAGGGTAGACTTGTTTTCAGCCAACCAACGACGCTTAACAATATCCTGGCTTCTTTTGTCTAGATTTTCCATTGCGGAGCTAAGGCCTATAATAGAGTTGTCACTAGCTTCAGCAGATTCAACTAGAATGGCTGGGTCTGCGCTGTGATCCTCTAAATAGTTTGCTGGGGCGTAAGAGGGTTGATCGTCGGTATCTCCAGCTGGAGCGTCAAAGCCAACGTCATTTGCTGCTAGGCGTGATTCCATCTCAAGTACGGTTTCAGGTTTCACCCCAAGATCGTTTGCTACGGTTTCCACTTCTGCTTGGTTCATCCAGCCGAGGCGTTTTTTTGCCTTGCGTAGATTAAAGAAGAGTTTGCGTTGAGCCTTTGTGGTTGCAACCTTGACGATGCGCCAGTTTTTGATGACAAAATCGTGAATCTCGGATTTAATCCAATGCACCGCAAATGATATCAGGCGTACTCCCATTTCTGGGTTGAAGCGTTTTACCGCTTTCATCAGGCCGATATTGCCTTCCTGGACCAGATCGTTTAGAGCTAGGCCATAACCTTTAAAACCTTTTGCTATATGCACCACAAATCGTAGGTGAGATATAACAAGTTTACGCGCGGCTTCAAGGTCTTGTTTGTAAAAGAATTTACAGGCAAGGTCATGCTCCTCTTCTGCACTTAGGATAGGGATAGTACGGATTTGCTGCAGATACGCCTCTTCGCTACCGGCAACTAGAGCTGGCATCATTGAGTTGTTTCTTGCTATTAGCGAGGTTCCGGTCATTTCTATTCCTATTAAAGAGGTGGTTATTCTAGCAGGCATTTGTATAGATTTCCAATCGAGCAAAAAGTTCCGGATTTTAATGCATGACTTAATAGGAAGTGGTGTATAGGGCGTGTATAAAACTTAACTAGGCTCAATCTTGCCTAAATGCTTTCCAACCGCTATCCATGAGCCAGTAAAGCCAAGAGTTGTGCTGATAGCGATAAGGATAAAACAACCATTGAAACCAAGCCCGCTAAGGGTGAAGTCACCGCTATAGAGGCTGGATAGTTTGCTTACGGGGCCTGCCAGCAACTGTATGCTAATGCTTACCAGTATTGATGCTATTGTACCCCCAAATAATCCATATATGATTCCGGTATAAAGGAATGGACGACGAATAAATGGATTAGTGGCACCAATTAGTTTGGTTATTAGGATCTCATCATGACGACTTTGTATATCTAGCCTAATGGTGTTTCCGATGATAAGGATAACGGCAAGAGCTAGAAGTGCTCCAATTATCCATACAGCTTTATTGATGATCTCCATTATAGAGTAGAGTCGTTTTACCCACTGCATATCAAGTTGTGCCTGGTCTACTATTGGGTTGCGCCCTAATGTCTTAACCAGCGAGTTAAGTTTATCTGGAGAGCTGGCCTCTATTCCTGGTCGGATCACTATTACCGCCGGGAGAGGGTTGTCATCCAACGCATCTAGAGCCTGACCAAATCCAGATAGTTTCTTAAACTCCTCCAGGGCAGACATTGGTGATATATACTCTGTGGATTCTACCTCTGGCATCATGCTGACCTGTCGTTGCAGGTTTTCAGCCTTATCTTCGGAGATATCTTTTTTTATAAAGAGTGATATTTGCGCGGCTCCATCCCATCCCGCGGTTACAACCTCGATGTTTTTTATAAGTACGTGCATTCCTGCAGGCATAGCTAGCGATATTGCAATCACTGCAATGGTCATAATGCTAGATACTGGGGAACGGCATATGCGGCCGAGTGAGGCGAGAAATACCTGAATGTGGCGCAGAAAATATCCTTTTATAGAAAAGGAGTTGCTGGCCTCTTTCTTTTTATGCGGTCTGTTTGTATGAGGTTTGTGTAGTTTGCTCGCCTTCATCAATATCCGGCTCCATTATCGCTAAAGCTATTTTCATTGCCGTAGGAGCTGTGGGTTCCACCGCCATCAAAGATGATCTTCCCCTGTTGCAGTGTGATGATTCTCTTATCCATGCTATTAATTAGGTCGATATCATGGCTAGCGATTAGGATGCAAACGCCAACTTGATTGAACTGTTCAAAAAGTTGCATGATCTCGGCGGACAACTCTGGATCTAGGTTTCCTGTCGGTTCATCGGCAAGGATAATGGGTGGCTTGTGTACAACTGCACGGGCTATGCCTACTCGTTGTTGTTCACCACCGGAAAGGGTTACTGGATAGAGTTTCTCTTTGTTGAGAAGGTTTACTTTATCTAGCGCGGCACGAACTCTGCGCCCAATTTCACGGTGTGGTAATCCTTGTATTACAAGAGGAAGGGCGACATTATCGAAAACAGTGCGGTCAAATAATAGTTGGTGGTTTTGGAAAATGATGCCGATATTGCGGCGTAAATATGGGATTTTCCCTTTGCGTAGCTTGCTGATATTGATGCCGTTGACGATCACTTGGCCTCTAGTTGGTCTCTCAATACAGGCTATCAACTTAAGCAGGGTGCTTTTCCCTGCTCCAGAATGACCCGTAAGGAATGACATCTCTCCCTCATCCAGGTCGAAACTGACACAGCTTAAGGCTTCGTGCCCTTCGCTATATCTTTTTGTGGCATTATCAAATCGAATCATTCAATTTTTTAAGCGCCGCCTTCATCAAATAGGGCTGCGACAAACTCCTCACCGTCGAATTCGCGTAAATCCTCAATTCCCTCTCCGATCCCAATGTAACGAATTGGAATTTGTAGCTTATCAGCAATGGCAAAGATGATTCCACCTTTTGCTGTTCCATCCAACTTGGTTAGGCAGATACCGGTAAGACCGATCTCTTTATTAAATGTGGTTGCCTGGGAAAGGGCATTTTGTCCGGTAGACGCATCAAGTACTAGAAGAACCTCGTTTGGAGCTTCTGCATCGATCTTTTTCATTACGCGCTGAATCTTTTTCAGCTCTTCCATTAGATTGTCTTTAGTGTGTAGTCTTCCTGCAGTATCGGCGATCAAAATATCAACGTTTCTTGCCTTGGCTGCCTGGAATGCATCGAATATAACCGAAGCTGAATCTGCACCTGTGTGCTGTGCAATAACTGGGATTTGGTTTCTTTCACCCCAAACTTCAAGTTGTTCTACTGCTGCTGCACGGAATGTATCACCGGCTGCAAGCATCACTTTATGATCGTTTTGTTGGAATTTTTTTGCCAACTTACCAATGGTTGTAGTTTTTCCTACGCCATTTACTCCAACTACCAGAATGACAAAAGGTTTCTTGTTATCCACATCAAGTTTTTGTGAACATGGTGTGAGGATCTTACCCATCTCTTCGCGCAGGGTGTTTACCACGACTGAGTCATCAGCCAGCTCTTTACGTCCGAGTTTGTCGATAAGGCGTTGTACGATGGTTTGGGTTGTATCGACGCCAACATCAGCTAGAAGAAGTCTGGTCTCCAACTCCTCTAGTAGATCATCATCAAGTTGTTTTTTACCCAGAAACATATTGGATAGACCTTTGGTCAGCCCATGTCTGGTTTTGCTTAGTTTATCTTTGAGTCGAGAAAAAAGACCTTTTTTCTTCTCTTTAGGTGTATTTTCTGACTGCTTTTCAGTGGCATCGCTCGCTGCTTCAATTTGAGCTTGGGCGTCAGTTGGAGCAGTGTTCTCAAGTTGAACAGCTGTTTCTTCTGTGTTCTCCTGGAGCTTAATAGTTTCAGGTTCGCTAGGTTCGATTGCAACAGATTCAGGTTGAGAATCTTGTTTTTCGGTCGCCTGCTCAGTGCTCACATCTTGAACGTCCTGAATTTGTTCAGCTTTCTTCTTCTTGCCGCGTAAGAATTTCAACATAATCGGGAACTTCACACTAGTGGTTAGTTATAAAGAGACGTATTATCTTTGATAAAGTTGTCATCGGCAAACAAATACCATAAATTTGATAAAATTTTTGCAAAATCATTATTTTTTTTGTCATAAACGGTACGCATATTTATTACGGAGCAATCAATGCCCAGATTTTTAATGTTTTTTTTATCCAGCATCTTGCTAGTGCAGGTTGTATACGCTGGTGAGGTTTCTGAGTTTGAATTGGAAAATGGGTTAAAAATAATTGTCAAAGAGGACCATCGGGCGCCGATAGTTGCCTCACAAATATGGTATCGGGTTGGTTCCAGCTATGAACCAGCTGGTATCACAGGGATATCCCATATGCTTGAACATATGATGTTTAAGGGTACATCAAAATATCCATCTGGTATGGCGCGCAAGATTATTGCCGAAAATGGTGGCAGTGAAAATGCCTTTACCAGCCGTGATTATACGGTCTATCACCAGATGATTGAGAAGAGTCGCCTGCATATATGCTTTGAATTAGAAGCTGACAGAATGGTGAATCTTACCCTTGATGAAGGTGAGTTTAAAAAAGAGCGTCAGGTGGTTTTGGAAGAGCGCAGGATGCGTATCGATGATAATCCAAATGCCAAACTTTTTGAGCGTTTTAACGCAGTAGCATACCTAAGTAATGGCTATGCGACTCCAGTTATTGGTTGGCAACATGATATTGAGGGCTATACCCTGGATGATCTAAAGAGTTGGTATCGATCTTGGTACACACCGCAGAACGCAACTCTGGTTGTTGTTGGAGATGTTGATCCTCGAGAGGTATATGGGTTGGCGGAAAAATATTTTACACCGATAAAATCCAGGTTTATTAAACAACTTAAAATCTCTGCAGAGATAACTCCCCTAGGGAAAAAAGAGTTACAAGTTAAAGCTATTGCGCGTGTACCAATCTTGATAGAGGGGTTCGCGGCACCATCGTTTTTAACGGTGGAGGATGACTTAGACCCCTATGCATTGACTGTTCTTGCTGGAGTTTTAGATGCTGGTGCAAGTGCACGCTTCACTTCACGCCTGATTAGAGGCAAAGAGTTGGCGTCAGGTGTTGGAGTTGGTTATAACCCTTTTAGTCGTCTTGATACTCAGTTCAGCATCTATGGAAGCCCTGCGCACGGGGTAGATATTATTGATTTGGAGGATGCGATAGATAAAGAACTATTGGATGTTCAGGAAAATCTGGTAAGTGAGGATGAGTTAAGTCGGGTAAAGGCTCAAATAATGGCTGAAGCGATTTATGACCTAGATTCAATTGACGCACAGGCGAACGAGATAGGGATGTTGGTATCGAATGGTTTGGGGTGGAGTTTTGCAGGACAATATTACGAAAGGATAAAGCTGGTGACAGCGGAGCAGGTACAGGCAGTTGCGAAAAAGTATCTTATGGATGATCGCCTGACTTTAGGTCGGTTGATACCTGAAAATACCAATTCTAATTCTATGAAGGAGGGAAGTTAATGAGACGCATATTACTAATTGTTTTATTGATTGGTTTTTCTTCCCATATATTTGCTGGGCCTAGGGTGGAACAGTGGCAGGCTCAAAATGGAGCAAATGTCTTATTTGTGCAAGCAGATGATCTTCCAATGGTTGATATGCGCATCATTTTTGCTGCCGGAGCCGCAAGAGATGGTGATATCTATGGGCTCGCCAAGGCAACTAATGCGCTGATTGGTGAGGGTGCAGGAGGTGTTTCAGCAACTGAATTGGCGCAAAGGTTAGACGATGTTGGGATCAAACTATCAACGGGTAGTGCCAGAGATATGGCGTGGGTTGGAATTCGATCTTTGTCGAACTGGGATAATCTAAGGCATGGTCTTGATGTGGTAAACCTAATGCTGACAAAACCTGAATTCACCCAGCAGACATTGGAGCGGCAGAAGCGATTTATGCGCATAAGCCTGGAGGAGACAAAACAGTCTCCAGGTAGGATTGCTAACCGTGAATTTTATCAAAAGATATTTCCTAACCACCCTTATGGAAAACCAACCGGTGGTGATGAGAAGACTTTAGGAATTCTTAGTCGGGAAGATGTTTCAAGTTTCTTCAAACGCTACTATGTGGGCGCAAATGCGACGGTAGCAATTGTTGGTGATGTGGATAGGGTTGCTGCGCAGATGATGGTGGATAGTGTATTTGCTGGAGTACAACGAGGTGAATCAGCGAAAGATCTGCCAAAGGTAAAGTATGTAACTCAAAATGTTACTGAGATTGATTATCCATCACAACAGACCCATATTTTATTGGGGCAGCCAGCGCTTAAAAAAGGTGATCACCGTTTTCCTGCACTTTATCTTGGGAACTATATACTT
The DNA here is from genome assembly GCA_033852155.1 of Gammaproteobacteria bacterium. Taxonomy (GTDB): domain Bacteria; phylum Pseudomonadota; class Gammaproteobacteria; order QZLD01; family QZLD01; genus QZLE01. The sequence continues at coordinate 761,581 of JAWSVA010000003.1, forward strand.
GGAGGTGGAAGCCTTATATCGTTGTTGGGTGATGAGATAAGGGTAAAACGTGGACTTGCCTACAGTGTCTATAGTTATTTCTCAACCATGCAGGAGCGTGGACCATTTATTATAGGTAGTCAGACCAGAGGTGAAGAGGCAGATAAAGCAGTAAAGGTGATGCAGCAAGTGTTAAAAGATTTTATCGAAAATGGCCCAACTACAGAACAGCTATCAGCAGCTAAAAAGAATATAACTGGAGGCTACCCTCTACAGACAGCGAGTAATTCTTCCATTGTAAGCTATCTTGGGATGATGGGATTTTATCATCTTCCATTAGACTATCTAGATACATTCACCGATAAGATTGAAAAGGTGACTGCAGAAAGTGTGAAAAAAGCATTTGCTGAGGTGGTTAAGCCGGAAAAGATGATCGTGGTAAAGGTCGGCGGTAACAGTTCAACTCGTGAAAAACTAGGCAGTAAAAAAACAGGTGGAAAATAATAGTGGCACGAAAACAAGCTAAAGGTGGAAAAGGTAAGAAAACCGCTGATAACACCTTACGTATCATAGGTGGAGAGTGGCGTAGCAGGAAGTTACAATTCCCAACAGCTGATGGTTTGCGTCCTACATCGGGAATGATAAGAGAGACTCTTTTCAATTGGTTACAGCATAAGGTGATTGGAGCCAGTATCCTGGATATGTTTTCTGGGAGTGGAGCCCTTGGGTTTGAGGCTCTATCTCGTGGTGCAGCTTCGGTAACAATGGTAGAAAAAGATAGGAAGGTGGCTGAGCAACTAAAGGCAAATGCACAGTTGCTGCAAACGGCAAAGGCTCAGGTTATAAATAGCGATGCTCTGAGTTGGGCTGCGCGCTGCGGGGATTCATTCGATATTATTTTTCTTGACCCGCCATTCGCAGCGGATATTGCGCCTGACTGTCTTGAAGTGTGTAAGTCTGGTTTGGTTAAGTGTGAAGGTTTGGTGTATCTTGAGATTTCCAGATCGCAAAAACTAGAGATTCCACAAGAGTTTGAGATTCTTAAAAGTAAAACGAGCGGCAGTGTTATATATCAACTTTTACAAAGGAAGAAATAGATGGGAGCAGTCGCAGTATATTCAGGAACCTTCGACCCTGTTACCAATGGGCATGTGGATATAGCCGTAAGGGCTGCTAAGATTTTTGACCGTGTAATTATTGCTATATCGGATTTTCCTGGAGGTTCAAAACAACCGATGTTTAGTGCCACCGAAAGACTGGATATGACCAAAAAAGTATTAGCTGAATATGGCAATATCGAGGTGATGACCTTTAACTCTTTGCTGGTAGATTTTGTAAATGAAGTTAATGCAAGCGTGATAATTAGGGGTATTCGTTCTTTTACTGATTTTGATTATGAGGCGCAATTGTCAGGGATGAATAGTCATCTAGCGCCAAATATTGAGACGGTTTATCTGAACTGCTCGCCAGAGAAAGGCTATATCTCATCCACCTTGGTTAAAGAGGTGGCTTATCTGGGTAGAGATGTCTCGGCACTGTTGCATCCAATTGTTGTCAGTGCACTCTCTGGAAAAATTTCTAAGAAGAGCTCCAAATAGATAATTAAATGTGTTTTGTGGTTATTGAGTGTTAACGGGAATGTTCCAAGGGTGATATTTTGCAATAAACCTAGGGTCTTCAAAATCTGCTTTGCAGGGTAAGTACCCTTGATAGTCATCGCGCAGATGTTGAAAGAATACGCATTCAATAATCTCAGACGAATATTTGTGCTTAAAAGCTTTAATCGCTTCTGAAAGAGCTTCTTTGTTATGTTTATATTGCCGGTGTGAAAAAGGGTTGTAGTAATCCATATTTCCTGTTTCTAACACAACATGAAACTTCATTTTGTCAAAATGGCTATCTATCCATTTATGGATATCCTTTGCTTTCTCACCGCATAGCTTTTTTGTATTTTTGGCGTGATGTCTAATTTTCATATCAGGGGCGCAATTTAATGGTCTCTTTGTGCGAATTTCCAAGATAAAGCTAGCAAGGAAACCCTTTTTTTAATTGATAGATAATACTAGTATAGGTCACTATTAAATTAATTGAGAATACAATGTTTCATATAGCCTTGGCTGAACCAGAGATCCCCCCTAATACGGGTAATATAATTCGTTTATGTGCCAATACAGGTGCCCAGTTACATTTAATTCATCCTATTTCCTTTGAGCTTGACGACAAAAGGTTGCGGCGTGCGGGCTTAGATTATCATGAGTGGGCCAGTGTTATAGAGCATGAAAGCCTAGACCATTTTATGAAGGAATTTGTTGATAGTCGTATCTTTGCGCTCTCTACCCACGGAACCAGGTCCTATGCAGATGTTGAATATATTGCTGGAGATGTATTTCTGTTTGGAGCTGAAACAAGAGGATTGGGAGCGGAATTTTTGAATAAAATGCCGCAGGAGAATGTATTGAGAATGCCAATGCTGGAAAATAGTAGAAGCTTGAATTTATCTAATACTGCTGCGATTATGCTGTATGAGGCATGGCGTCAGTGTGGGTTTATGGGGGCGACTATAAATTCATAAAGATAATAAGGTGGTTTGCATAGTCTGAAGTGAATTTTGAAATAACTAGAGTTAACATGGAGATAAATATGGATAATGAAGATTTTGGCGTGGATTCGGATAATGGTGAGATAGGACATCAAACTCCATTACCACCAAAAAGTAATGCTGGAAAATATATTGGTATCGGCTGCCTAGTAATATTATTGATATTTATTGGGCTGGGTTATGCCGGCTACCGCGCTGTTATGGGTTTAATGGAAGATACCGTGGCAGAATATACTGATTCGGAATCAAGAGAATTACCTAAACCAATGGCACCAGAGAGTGCGTCAGGGCAGACTCTGGATATGTTTGATGATTTTGTTTATGCATTAAAAAATGATGAAGCAGCATATCCATTGGTGTTAGATGCGGAGCAAATAAATCAGATTATTAGCTATCACCCTGATTTTGCAGCATTTGCAGATAAGATGCATGTTAATATTAATGACAGTTTGTTGTCTGCTGAAGTTAGCGCTCCTTTAGATATGCTAAAAGAGATGAGCCAAGTTTTTGCAGGGAGATACCTTAATGGGGCGCTTGAATTAGATGTTGAACTAAAAAATGAGCGCTTTGAAGTTTATATTGAGTCAGTTGAGGTAAAGGGAGAGCAGGTTCCTGAGGAGATTATGCAGCAGATCAGGACTGAGAATTTTGCCAAAGAGTTTAATAAGAAGCAGGATAACAGGGATCTTGTCGAGAAGCTGGAGTCAATTCAGATTAATGGAGATATTATTGAAATTGTCCCTAAGAACGTAATTCGTTAATAAATTTTAACCTAATATTATTATAAGTTGTGCATAAAAAAAGGGCCGGAAGGCCCTTTTTAAAATTCATTCGAAATGAACTCTTATCCTTGTGCCGCAGCTAGGAATGGAGCAGTCATTTCAGAAAGACGAGCCAAATCTTTTTGAGCTAGAGATTGGATGTCAGTAGCAAATACTTCGCCCATTTTAGCTAGAGTTTGTGCGTCTTCAGCAATTTTCTTGCTAACTGAAGAAGCAACATCTGTTTGCTTTTGGATGAAAGCTTGTAGCGATTCTGCATCTTTAATTTCAGAAGCATTCTTAAGTTGGTCCATACCAAGGTCAGTGTAAGATTTTACAGCGTTAACTTGGAACTGGCTTAGTTTCTCGATGTAACCAACTGTAAGTGTAGTGATTTCATTTACAGGCATAGCAAATTTTTGGCTTTGCTCAGTTAGTTGAGATAGAAGTTTTTCGTACATAATCCATTGTCTCCTGAAAAGTAAGTAATTTAATATACTGCGTAGTATACATCGCTAATTGTGCGACGCAACAATTAATTTTCTGCGTGATTCTCACTTTATCATTAGATCGAATTAAAGCCTAGCATAATGTACAAATAATTTTAGGCTATATTATTCATATGAATTAATGCATTTAAATATGTGTTAGTTAGCGAGAATTAGTTGAATAACAACTAATGCCATTTCTGTTGGTATAGTTTATTAAGAAAGGTATAACTTTGTTCTGGGGGCCTTGACAAACTATGCGCTATTTTGGAGGCTAAAGGCACCATTAAAAACTTTATGATGCCTTTAGTTATACGTTTGTTATTTCTCAGGCAATATTTTCTTTACGCCGGTGCTAGTTCCAAGCAAAAGAACATCTGCTGCATTAATTGCAAATATACCTACGGTAACAACTCCTGGTATATCGTTGATCTCTTTCTCTATCTTAAGAGGCTCTGTAATCTCAAGCCCGTGAATATCAAGAATGATATTGCCGTTATCGGTGATAAAGCCTTCTCTTAATTTAGGTTTTCCACCCATAGCTTTTAGTTTGTTAGCAACCAGTGATTCAGCCATAGGAATAACTTCAATAGGTAATGGAAACTTACCTAAGATATTTACCAGTTTAGATTCATCTGCGATGCAGATGAATTTTTCGCAATTTGCAGCAACTATCTTTTCACGAGTTAAAGCGCCGCCGCCACCTTTGATTAGATGTAATCCACTATTAGATTCATCCGCACCATCAACATATACTGGAATGACTTCATCAACTTCGTTCAGATCAAAAACCTTTATGCCATGTTCTTGCATTCTTTTTGTTGATGCTTCAGAACTAGAGACAGCGCCTTTAATTTTAAACTCAAGCTCAGCTAAACCATCGATAAAGTAGTTAACGGTAGACCCGGTACCAACGCCAACAATGGTATCTGGCTTAATATATTCAAGTGCTGCTAAAGCAGTTTCTTTTTTTAGCTGATTTTGATCCATGAGGTCTCCAGGGTGTATTGGTTTTTAGATGGCCAGTATTTTATGTCTTTATGCAGAAAACGCAAATGGTCTTAGTAATGAAATAATTTAAATAGAAATGAAGGAGGTAAAAAAATATGTGATTAAAGTGTGTGATGTTCAATGTGGCGGTGTTCTTTAAAACTATATATATCTTTTTCAGTTACAACTGCGGTTAGAGGAATATCCCAGTGGTCACTGTTAATTTCTTTTAAACGTTGAAACTCATAAGCTAAACCAATTAATTTTGGCTTGTGTAAAGCTCGACGCTGAAATAAATAATTGAATGTTCGGTCATAAAAGCCGCCACCCATTCCTAGACGATTGCCATTTAGATCAAAACCAACAAGCGGCATTAAGACAACATCAAGTTCTTTGGCGCTTATAGAGTTTTTACGGCTAGAGATTATTTCCGGTATCTCGAAACGGTTAAAACTAAAACGTGATTTTGGGGTGATGCAGCTAAAGTGCATCGGCTGCCACTTCATATGGGGCAAATTTGGGAGGTAAAATTTTACAGGTTGATTTCGGCATTTATGAATTAATGGGATGGGATTTATTTCCCCATCAAATGGCCAATATATAGCAACTTTTTTATTGATGAATATATTAGTGATTTTAGTAATACGAGCACACAGTTGTTTAGAAAAATGGTCTCTCTGCCGTGCTGTGAGTTGGCGCCTTTTGGAGCGTAAAAACTTTCTTTGTGAATCTTTGTTGTTCATAAGTAGAGGTTGTATTTAGACAGCATGTTTCAGTATTGTAAAATAGGACGTTCTCCGCTTGTGCCGGTCTGGCCGCTGCCCCTGAACCAAAGGTTCAGGTGGGGCGGGTGAGTCACTTTGCAGACTTTCCGCACGAAACGGACATGCACAACAAGCAAAAACACTGATGCCCCGTGTTTTGTAATTAGGCTCAAGAGGTACCCAGGCCTTGTTCGAACACAGCAGGGAACGTCACTTACAGGTTCATACAAATAAGGGGGGATGTCAATGGAGCTTGTATCAGTTTGTGATAATAATATTTTTTATAATGTGGCGTTATTAAACAAAGATTAATTTATTCAATGTCTTGCATAAAACTATCAATGTCAGTATTAATTTTTTGGATGCGCTCAAGAGTATGAGAGTTATTTGGATTGTCTATTGATCGATTTTGTAGCATCTCGTGTGTGATATTAAGGGCTGCCATAATTGCTATGCGATCATTGCCAATAACTTTGCCTGAGTTGCGGATCTCACGCATTTTGTCACTTAGATAATCTGCTGCAGAAAGCAGGCTTTCTTTTTCTTCCGCTGGGCACGCAACTAGAAATTCTTTTTCTAGAATTTTAACTTCAACAGGTGTTGGTTTGCTGCTCATTCTAATTCCTTCAAAATTAGCCCTTTTCCATAGTTTTAAGACGGCGAATCATCGCCTCTACACGGCTTTTAGCATGGTTGTTTTTTTCAAGCAGCGTAGCTCTCTCAGCGCTTAAAGCTTGCTGAGATGTTCGTAGTGATTTGTTATCTTCAGCTAGCTTAGTGCAAAGCAAGGTTAGCGATTTTAACTTATCTTCGAGAATTTCTATCTCGTCATCAAATGAATTCTGTTCCATGTGAAAAATATAGCCCCCATATAGGCAGTGGTCAATGATTATTCAACTTGCAATTTATTAAGTTTATTTGTTTTATAAAAATAATCCTAATTAATAGTGAAAATGTAAATTGGTATTAGGTAATAATCAGTATTTTAATAAATATCTAGCACTATTAAATATATTCAAAGTACATAGGGGATTTCTAGCATAGAAATTACCATTGTTTCTGTTAAAATCTTGTTTTGTTATAAATATGTTTGCATGTGCTTACTGGAGTTATAAATTGTTTTCTTTTGAATATCAAGAGTATGTTGATTTGCAAGATGTACTGGAAGAGGTGAAGGCATCTGTTGGTGCCTCTGAATCACAAGGTGTTTTATGCGGTATGGTTGCTGGTGGGCAGGGGGATTCCAAGGCAAAATGGATGGCGCAAGTCTTAGAAAATGCTGAGTTAAAAGGTAATGTTGCCAAACAATGTTTAGTGCTACTTGATAGGCTGTATGATAAAACTCAAGAGTATATGGCTGATGATGAGTTTAAATTAGAGTTACTACTGCCAGATGATGAGCAGGCAGTTAGTGAGAGAGTTATGGCTATATCTTGTTGGTGCCAGGGCTTTCTTTACGGATTGGGTGTTTCTGGTGTTGATTTGAGTAGTAAAGATTTATCAGATGAAGCGACGGAGGTCATTAAAGATCTTGGTGAGATATCTAAAGCAGATACTGATCTAGATGATTCTGAAGAAAATGAACAGGCTCTATTTGACATAGAAGAATTTGTACGGATGGGCGTTTTGTTGCTTGCTGAAATATTTAGGCCATCTGATAAAGAGAAAACAGAGCATTAATTATGAAAATATTAAAAAGTTATGGATGCTTGGTGATTTGATATGGAAAACTCCCCTTTTGAAGAAAATAAAGAGTTAAAAGAGTTTAAAGAAAGAAGAAAAGAACTGATGCAGATGGTGGGGGGGAACTCGATAGTTATCATTCCTGCGGCACCAGAACGCAAAAGAAACCGCGATGTTTATCATCGTTATCGTCAGGATAGCGATTTTTTTTATTTGACGGGGTTTATTGAGCCTGAAGCTGTCTTAGTATTGGTCCCAGGGCGGGAGCATGGACAGGTATTGATGTTTTGCAGAGAAAAAGACCCGCTTAAAGAAACTTGGGATGGAAGACGTGTTGGATTAGAGGCGGTTTGTGACATCTTTGCTGTTGATGATTCGTTTCCAATTGCTGATATTGACGACATCCTGCCTGGTATAATTGAAGGCAGAGAAAAACTCTATTGCACAATGGGGATAGATTCATCATTTGATAAAAAGGTAATGGGATGGATTAATCATATCAGAGAGAACTCCAGAAAGGGGGCGCATCCTCCGCATGAGATAGTATCCCTTGAAAATCTATTACATGAGATGCGTTTATTTAAGAGTCAGTTTGAAATTAAGATGATGAAGCGTGCTGCGAAGATATCTGCAGAAGGGCATGTAAAAGCTATGCAAGCTTGTAAACCTGGGATGATGGAGTATGAGCTTGATGCAGAGATAGTGCATCATTTTATGAAAAATGGCTCTACTTATGCTTACCCGTCGATTGTTGGTGGTGGTGAGAATGGATGCATTCTCCATTATATTGAGAACAATTCTCAATTAAAGGATGGAGACCTGGTTCTAATTGATGCTGGTGCAGAGTATGACCACTATGCCGGAGATATTTCGCGTACGTTTCCAGTTAATGGAAAATTTTCTGCAGAACAAAAAGCCGTTTATGAGATTGTTCTAACCGCACAAAATGCTGCTATTGAAGCTGCAAGGCTTGGGAATAACTGGAATCAGCCGCATGAATTGGTGGTGCGTATCATAACAGAAGGCCTTATTGATCTAGGTATACTTGATGGAACAGTTGAAGATCAAATAGAGCAGAAAGGCTATCAAAATTTCTTTATGCACCGTACAGGTCATTGGCTAGGTATGGATGTGCATGATGTTGGAGATTATAAGGTCAATAATGAATGGCGCATCTTAGAAAAAGGGATGGTGCTTACAATTGAACCAGGTATTTATATAGCGCCATCTAAAACAGTTGATGAAAAATGGTGGAATATTGGAATTCGTATCGAAGATGATGTTGTAATCACCGGCACTGGAAATATCGTTTTGACTGATTTAGCACCAAAAAAGGTTGAAGATATTGAAGAGATGATGCGGTAGTTTTTCATTTTTTTGAAGACTGCTTGTAAGTTATTGTCTTTAAATAGGCTGTAATTACTTGGGTAGTAGCTAATCTGATTTTAAGTTTTGATTTGATTAAAAATCTTGATAAATTCTGGTAAAAAAACTTCTATTACTTCCGCTTTATTGTTATTGATTCGAAAAGTAGATTTGCGGCAAAGATATGACTCATCATAATTAAGTTGTGCGAATTCTGTTATAGCTTTGTTTTCACGTCCCTTTCTATTTAAATATGCAAATTCCATTTTTTCTTTATAGAAGCACCCCTGTTGTAACAGAAATATTCCTAGAGAGGACTCTCCAAGCTCAGTGATCTCTGGCAGCTGCTTTATTATTTTCGATGGAAATCTAGCTTGAGCATAGATTATTGGTGTGTCTTTTTTATAGATTAAAACTTCGCGGATAAAAAAATTCTGATCTCCATCCGGAAATAGCATTTTCTGTTCTTGGTCACTTCTACAAAAGTAGTTGTGGTGTAGCTTAATTTTAAAATTTGTGCCTAATAAGTCATGTAAAACTTCAGAAACAGAGTGTGTTTGACACAGCCAAAATCGTAATTTAGCTTTTTCTCGCATCAGGATTTTACCTATTTTCCAATGGGTGTCGTTAAAAGTGATACTCATTATTTCTCTATTTAGACGCTATCTGTGTATTAAATTATAAATCGTTATCTGGCTAAATTTGGTGATTTCAGTCAGCAGAATATCAGGAAAGATAAAGAAAATAATGCAGAAATTAGTATTAGGTCAACTTTCTATGTAGAAGGGTGAAGCATTATGAGCTATATACTTAAGGATGGATGTGTTTTTAAGTGAGCTCGATATTATGGAAAATGTTACTTAGGTACGGAAAAAGCTATATTTTCAATTTGTTAGCGATTGGTGTTGGTCGAGCTGGTTATTTTATTGGAGTACGAGAGTAGATTTTTCCACTTGTCGGGAAAAGTATTGGACGCATCGGAAAACAGCTGCTGGGTAGATAAATAAGTGCTAAAAATAGATGATATGAAAAATTCAAAAGGTTTTACATTGCTGGAACTCATGGTCACGCTGGCTGTATCGGCAATCCTGATGTTTATAGCTGTACCATCTTTTGTGTCTTTTATCCGTAGTAGTCAATTGACTACACAGGCAAATGCCTTTTTTACAGATTTAAGTCTCACAAAAAGTGAAGCAGTTAAAAGAAACGCTCGGGTTTCTATATGTTCCAGTTCAAACGGTACCACATGCTCCGGCAGCTCAAACTGGGCAACGGGGTGGGTAGTATTTACTGATGTATCAGGAGTATCAGGTACTTTAGATAGTACTGATGAGCTTTTGAGAACTCATGGTGAGATTAAAGGTGAGGCAACCTTTACATCAACTGGTGACACCTTTGTTCAATTTACCGCATCAGGTTATTCCAGTACCTATAACGATGCTTCGGCAACTGAAACAGTATTTACTCTAGATCATAGTAAATGCACCGGGGATCAAAGAAGGGTTATTTCAGTGGCTCCATTTGGTCGTGTTCAGGTAGACAGAGAAACCTGTGGTAGCTGATATAGGTGATCAATATGAGAGATAAAAATAATAGATGCAAAACCTGTTCTCAAAAAAACGGGCAAAAAGTTAAAAAGCAAAAAGGCTTTGGAATACTAGAAATTTTAATTACTGTTTTTGTTCTGGCTGTTGGACTACTCGGTATTGCATCCCTGCAAACTCTTGGCTTTCGAGCCAGTCAAAGCTCCTACATGAATACCATAGCATCCTATAAGGCATATGAGATGCTCGATCGGATGCGTGCTAATTCAAGTGGGATATCAGGTGGTAGCTACAATGCCATATCTGGCATCCCAGCTTCTAGTGATTGTACTCAGATTGTATGCACTAGTGCGCAGATGGCTTTATTTGATGCAAGTGAGTGGAATGGTGAATTGGCAGTTCTGTTACCAGCTGGTCAAGGTACTGTGACTGGCGCAGGTTCAGGGTCTGTATTTTCGGTGGTGATTCTTTGGGATGAAGGGCGCACTGGGGCAACAGGGACAGGGTGTGACCCAGATGTCAGCACAGATTTACGGTGTCTAACTGTAAATGTCCAGTTATAAAAAGTGCAGTTATAGAATGAGAAAAACATGAATATTCAAGCATATAAACAGTCAAGGAAGAGTTGCTTATTAAGTTTTAGGCAGTTAGGAATGTCATTAGTAGAGCTAATGATAGCTATGACTATAGGCTTGATATTATTGACTGGGGTTCTGCAGATAACTATTTCTAACAGTGATAATAGTCGTATGCATGAGCAGATGTCGCGAGTGCAAGAAGCAGGTAGATTTGCTATCGATGTTATCTCCAAAGATATTCGTATGGCGGATTTTTGGGGGTGTGCCTCTTCAATAAGTAAAATTACCAATAATCTTAATCCTGTAGACGCTAGTTATGCGGGGCTTGAGTTTGACAATGGTGTCGGTGGTGCGGATGGCGCATCTGGTGCCCCTGACTCTATTACCCTTAGTGGCGCCTTTGGAGCAGGTATTACGGTTGAAACACCGTACATGAATAATAGCTCTGCCATGATACATGTGTCAGCAGATAGTGGGTTAGAACAATTCGGCATTGTATTGCTAAGTGATTGTCTGCAAGGAGATATTTTTGAGATAACTGGGGCTAATCCTAGTGGTTCTGGTTCAGTGGTACACAACACTGGAGCCGTTGCTATAGGTCCGGGAAACTATAATCCAAGTGCAACATGCGCTAGTGGACACTGTTTATCTAAGACTTATGAAGGTGACGCGCAGATATATAACCTACAAAGTTTAACCTATTCTATTCAGCAGGCGGCATTTAAAGAGCCTATGTTGGTGCGAAGCCTAAATGGTGCAACTCCGGTTGAGCTGGTGTCTGGCATAGAGGATATGCAACTTGAATATGGAGTTGATTCTAATGGTGATGGCGTGGCTGATATCTATAAAACAGCCACTCAAGTTACAGCAGCAGGTGAGTGGGAGGTGGTAATCTCAGTCAAACTGTCAATGTTGATTCGCTCTAAAGAGACCATAATGTCAGAAACTCAAACCTATGATTATAACGGATCAACGGTAACATCATCAGATCGAAGAGTTAGGCGTGTATTTACTACTGTTATAACCATAAGAAATAGAGCTATCTAAAGGTATTGTCATGAGCAGCAAGTTATCAGCAACAGTGATTAAAAAAGAGAAAGGTGCCGTACTGGTAGTTGGTCTTATTATGTTGTTGATTATGACTCTGCTGGGCATCACTACCATGCACACCTCTGTAATTGAAGAGCATATGAACGGTAATCTTCGTGATAAACAGTTAGCTTTTCAGGCAGCCGAATCAGCAGTGCGAGATGCGGAACTATTTCTAGAGAGCATTGTTTCTGTGGCAGCATTAGACGGCAGTGGCGGTTTATATGGTGTTGATGATGATGAGCCAGATTTTGATGGTACTTGGGATGACAGTAATTCAAAAGTTTATAGTGGTAGTTTGGGGGGGGTAAACACTATTCCAAGGTACAGAGTTAAAATGATTGGTGAGTTTGGTGAAGCAAGTGGTGCAATCAATATTGGGCGCTATGGTGAGTTAAAAGCACAGGCTGGAGTTACGGCCTTTTTGATTACAGTGCGAGGAACCGGCGGAAGTGATAACTCCGTTGTGTATGTACGTTCCCATTATGGGCGCAGAATCAGTGGCTAGTAGTTAAATATTAAGCTTGTATATGCGGTAAAAAAGGCTGGAATGAGTTTGAGGAGAAAAGAGATGAATATCATTAATAAAGCAAAGCTTAGTAAAATATTGGCGCTGCTTTTTGTGTGTGGCTTTGCTCCTGCAATTTATGCTGCACCGGGAACATTGTCCGATACCCCATTATTTTTATCTACATCGGTAGAGCCAAATGTTTTTTGGACCGTAGATGACTCGGGAAGCATGGAGTTTGAGATTTTGGTAGAAGGTGTTTCTGGCGGATTACCTAATATTGGGGGGGTGGAACGCTATGTACTTCCTCATACTGCTAATCAATATGATGGCGACACATATTTTACTAGCACAATGCCGTCAGAGGTAAAACGAACCGGTGCCTGGAAGGTACGTAACCATAATTATAATGTTCTTTACTACAATCCCGCGACAACATATACCCCGTGGGCAGGATCAGATGCAGCAGGTTCTCCGCTGTTTACTGATGCTGATCCTGTTGAAGCATATTATGATCCATCCAGCACTGATGATGGCACTTTAGATCTAACATCATCCCTCACATATAAATACAGAAATAATAGTAATGATACCATTTTCCCAGCAAGATATTACACTTGGACTGATGCAGATGGTGATGGTGTTGTTGAGGATTCAGATATTGTTGCGGCTGATCATTTAGTTGAAATCAAAAGCGCTAATGCGCCATTTACAGGAAGAGCTAATAGAGCTGATTGTGCAGCAGCACCAACTTGTACTTATGCGGAAGAGATTCAGAACTTTGCCAACTGGTATCAGTTTTATCGTAAAAGAGAATTTATTGCTAAGTCGGCCATGGGTAGTGTGGTTCAAGGCAATTCATCTTCGCGTATGGGTATCGGTGGGTTTAATATAGGCCATATTGCTGATGTGGTTAGCTTGAGTGATTCAGCTAATAAAATTGGTTTTTTAGATGAGGTTTATGAATTTTATGCGCAATATGCAGGTACTGCTGCGAGAAAGTCCTTGCAAAGGACTGGTGATTATTTTGAGGGGACACTTTCTGGGCATAGTTCCCCAATACTATCTGCCGCTAGTGGTGGTACATGCCAGCAAAACTTTAATATTTTTATTACCGATGGATATTGGAATGGCAATAGCCCTTCCATTGGTGATACGGATAGTGATAATAATACTGATTTTGATGGCGGATACTATGCCGATATTGATCCCGATCCCGATGATGATTTTAATGGTGCACCAAATACACTTGCTGATGTAGCGATGCATTATTATGAACGCGATTTAAATACTTCTTTAAATAATAGAGTGCCAACTACCCCGGGTGTGGATGAGGCCGATCATCAGCACTTAGTGACCTACACTGTTGCATTTGGTATTGAAGGTACTCTTGATCCAGAGACCCAGGACCCTTTAGATTCAGACCCGGGAACATTCTGGCCAAACCCAACCAGTGATTCAAAGAAGGTTGATGATTTATGGCACGCAGCCTATAACAGTAGAGGACTCTATTTGAATGCACAAAATCCTGGAGAGTTAACTAACTCTTTGGAAACTGCGTTAGAAAATATTGATGACCGTTCCGGAAGTGCAGCTGCAGTGGCATTTAACACCAACACACTTACAACAGGTAGTGCGGTGTTTTTGGTATTATTTAACTCCAATCGTTGGAGTGGAAATGTGTATAAATATGCCCTGGATCCAATTACCGGAGCTGTATCAGATACCATCTCTTGGGAGGCATCATCAGTTTTAGACTCAAGGAACTTAACCACTAATTCAAGAACAATTCTGACCAATAATGGTACCGATGGGGTTCCATTTCAGTGGGCAAACCTAACAGTAGCTCAGAAAGATGATCTAAAAACTAACCCTGCAGGTGGAGCCGATTCTGATACAAAAGGTGAAGCGCGCTTAGATTATTTGCGCGGTGATCGCACCAATGAAAGCGCAGGATATAACTATAGAACTAGGTCAAGCCGCCTGGGTGATATTGTCCATTCAAATCCAGTATATGTTGGAGCCCCGTCCATGGCCTGGCCTGATTCAGCGCCTTTTCCAGCTTTGACAGAGAGTTATTCAACCTGGAAATCACTTGATGCAGTAAAAAATAGGGTGCCAATGTTATATGTTGGTGCTAATGATGGAATGATGCATGGGTTTAGATCAAACGATGGAGCTGAAGTGGTAGGTTATATTCCATCCAACCTGTTTTCAACAGATACAAATGATGGGTTACACTATCTAACCGATCCAGCTTATTTGCATAGATACTATGTGGATCTTCCCCCTACCGTTACAGATGCATATATGAAAGTAGATCCTACTGGATCTGCAGAATGGAGAACATTGCTTCTTGGTGGTCAAAGGGGCGGAGGAAAAGGCCTTTTTGCGCTTGATATAACCTATCCAGCAGATTTTTCTGAAGCTAATGCTGCGGATACTGTGCTTTGGGAGTTTACTGAAGCAGATCTTGGTTACACATATAGTGAGCCAACTGTAGCTCTGATGAATAATGGTAAATGGGCTGCAATATTTGGTAATGGATATAATAATACTGGTAGTGGAGAAGCCAACTTGTTTATTGTCTATCTTGAAGGTGGATTAGATGGTGTGTGGACCAGTGGCACTGATTATATCAAAATATCAACAGGAACTGGCACTTCAGGAGACATAAATGGTCTTTCAACTCCAGCAGTAATTGATACAGATGGTGATGGGACCGCAGATAGGGTTTATGCCGGAGATATACATGGTGATCTGTGGGCATTTGATCTTGATGATTCAAATCCAACAAAATGGGTTGTTGCATATAAGCAAGGCCCAACTTATAAACCACTTTACGATGGTTTAAATACCCAGCCAATCACGGTAGAACCTGTAGTGGCAAATCATCCAGATATAGTTGGCTCCCCAAGCTATATGGTTTATTTTGGTACTGGACAATATTTAGTTAGTGGAGATAAAGCTACTACCGATTCTCAATCATTCTATGGTGTATGGGATAATGGTACAAAAGAGTTAGGGCGCTCAAATCTTGTTGAGCAAACTTTTGAAACAGGGTTTGCCAGCAATGTAAGGGTATTGAGTGAAAATCCTGTGGACTACAGTAGTGAAAATGGTTGGTATATTGACTTGCCAACATCTACAGAGCGTGTTGTTGTTAATCCAGCAATACGTGGTGATATTGTTTATTTTAATACCCTGATATCATCTATTGACCCTTGCTCCTATGGTGGTAGTGGCTGGTTGATGGGGGTTGATATGGCAACTGGTGGTAGACCAGATCCAGAGAATGTTGTATTTGATACTAATGGTGATGGTGTTGTTGATGCAAGTGATTTGCTGACTAATGGAGATGGCTCGGTTTCAGGTGCTGGCGCTAGTGGAATCCAGTATGCAGGTGGCATACCTGCTGAATCAGCATTTTTAGGAGATTATCAATATACCCCAGGAACAAATACAGATGATGGTAGTGATATTGAGGTGAATAAAATTCAGGATCTTGGCGATAACCAGACTGGAAGGCTCTCTTGGGAAGAGATATCACTAGATTAGATTAGGAGAAGATGATGAAAAAGTTATTAATGTTGGTAGTGATGTTTTTTCCAATGATGGTAAGTGCAGAAACTCCATCTTGGTATCCTCAGGATGATTTCGTACTACAAGGTACGATTGAACAAATAAATATTACCGGACGATCTGTGGTTATTTCTGATTTGAGTTTGGTTTTTGCTTCAAAGTTAAAAGTGCATAGCATGACGAGGGAGTTTTATCCGCTTTCAAGTCTTAAAGTTGGTGATTCAGTTGGGGTCAACGCTATTGATCGTCCTGATGGAATTCGGCAGATTATGGAAATATGGGTTTTGCAGTCATCAAACTATTCTGCGACTTCAGGTTCCTCTAATGTTTCGGGTAAAGATTTAAAAAAACAAGATAGGATAAGTCCAAATGTTTCTAGGTAATGGAGAAAGTAATGCCGAATAAAAAACGCGGAATGACATTAATTGAATTGATGATCACGGTTGCTATAGTCGGTATCCTTGCAGCTGTAGCGTACCCATCTTATATGAGTCATATCCAAAAAACTCGCAGGACTGATGGTACGGCAAAACTACTAGAAATTATGTCTCAGCAAGAGCGCCACTATTCACTAAATAATACCTATGTAGTCCTTTCTGGCTTAAGTGCTTACGCTGATGATTCTGTTGATAGCGATGAGGGTCATTATCTTATAACTGCCGCAGCTTGCGATAGTGGTGGTCTTGGAAGCTGCGTAAATCTAACTGCAGCTGCGCAGGGTGTGCAGGCAGATGACGCTGAATGTGGTGATCTGTCGTATGACTCTAGGGGGGGGGAAGCAGAAACTGGCACTGGCACAGCTGATGACTGTTGGTAGTCAAGCTAAAGGTTGCTTTTTTATTAGAAAAGACTAATATTAGAAGAAATATATAATAATACAGGGGAGTAATATGTCTCCAGATAAAAATGCCCACTACATGGGAAAAGAGCACAGAAACAATCAGCGCAGAACTGGTGAAGACCGTAGGGATATGGTGCGATTTTGTGATAAGCCCGAACGCAGAACTGGTAAAGATAGGCGCAATTTTCAAGGTATTTGGAATTCGCGCTGTACAATATAGAATTAAGCATTGTGAAATTTAATTGTCAAAACCAGCAACTGGGTCAGTTGCTGGTTTTTTTATATTAATAACTTAAAATAAACTGTGGCCAAAGTTGATTGACCGCATTGATTCAAAATATTTTCCCTGCGCAGGGAAAATTCACTGATTACATTAATTGTTTGATAAATATATAAATTACTTTTTTATGAAATTACTAAAAGTGACAAAAATGTTCTGCATAGAGATTTTACATTCACGAATGTAAAATTCAGCACCCATCTGAAATCTACTATTTTATCAATGTTTGCCTAAGCTTTAGGGTTTAAATGGCAAATACCTAAACTAATAGTTGCTTGATAGAAAATTGGCGGTTGGATATTAAATTTGCTGAGAGTGAAAATTATTGCAATATCTGAAAAATAGGCGATATCAAACAATCAGGTTAATATATAATGCGATTAAATACATGGATTGGACGATTTCTTCCGTATGAGCAAAGCATTACTTAAATCATCATTTGTTGTGGCAGCTATGACTATGCTCTCGCGGATCTTTGGGGTTATACGTGATATTGTATTTTCCCATTATCTTGGGGCGACTGGTGGTGCTGACGCCTTTTTTATTGCTTTCAAGATTCCCAATCTTATGCGTAGAATTTTTGCTGAAGGGGCATTTTCTCAGGCATTTATTCCAGTGCTGGCAGACCATAAGCATCAAGGGGATGCTGAGTTAACACGTCGTTTTATCGCCGATATTTGGGGTACGCTTGGAGCTATCCTGTTTGTGGTTTCAGTTGTTGGCGTCTTTGTAGCTCCGGTAATTGCATTTTGTTTTGTTCCTGGTTGGTATTTTGATAAACCTGACCAGTATGAGCTAACTGTGTTGCTACTTAGGTTTACCACCCCTTATATATTGTTTATTTCTTTGGTTGCTTGTGCAGGAGGAATACTTAATTCTTATGGTAAATTTGCTGTGCCTGCATTTACCCCGGTCCTTTTAAATCTATCGTTAATATTTGCCACTTTATTTATTGCCCCCCGTTTCGTTAATCCACAAATTGGAATAGCCTGTGGTGTATTTATTGCTGGAGCTGCACAGCTAATATTCCAGGTTCCGTTTTTGTTGAAGTTAAATGTATTAGCTAAGCCACGCTGGGGTTGGAAAACACCTGCGGTCAAGAAGGTTGTAAAGTTGATGCTGCCATCGATTATTGGATCATCAGCATCACAGATAAACCTACTTGTTGGCAGTATTATGGCATCTACTTTAGTTACAGGTAGTGTTAGTTGGCTTTATTATTCCGACCGTTTGATGGAGTTTCCGGTAGGAGTATTTGGCATAGCTGTTTCTACAGTGATTCTTCCAAAACTTTCACAGCAGCATGTTGGTGATAATCAGGAACATTTTTCTCGCACCCTTGATTGGGCGCTTAGATTGGTTTTAATAATTGGTACCCCAGCAGTTATTGGTTTGATATTTTTATCTGAGCCTATAATTGCAACTATTTTTGGGCATGGAGTGATCTCTGCACATGACGTGACAATGGCTTCAAATAGTTTGATTGCTTATGCAGTTGGTACTCAGGGATTTATCTTAGTCAAGGTGTTGTCACCAGGGTTCTTTGCTCGTAAAGATACAAAAACGCCGATGCGATTTGGAATAATCTCTGTTGTAACCAATATTGTTCTGAGCTTGATTCTGCTCTATCCATTGCAGCATGTTGGATTGGCTTTGGCTACTTCATTGGCTGCAATTGTTAATGCAGGTTTGTTGTTTATAACCCTGTATCGTCGGAAGATCTATGTGCCAGATAGAGGATGGATGTTAATGTTTGTCAGGGTAGTGCTGGCGAATATTATATTAGGAATGTTTCTGTTTTATTTTTCATCGATAACCAATCATTGGTTTGAACAGCCGTTATTAGATAAGATTATTTTTCTCTTGGAGATGGTTGTTGGTGGCGGGGTGTTGTACTTTATTCTTTTGGCAATTTTTGGACTGAGGTTAGAGCATCTTAGAGCTGATATTCACTGATTCGCTACGCCTTGCCCGAATAAAAATATTTTACGAATAAAACGATACCGAAAGCAGATAGAATTGGATGTTTGTTGTAGATCAAATTGTGGCTGTATTTGTATAGGGTGAGTTGCATTCACATCTAAATATCCATTTTATATGTTTGTTCTCTGCAGTACTTATAGGGGGAATAGGTGCTTCGAACTTGAAAGTTAGTACAAAGGTTGAATTTTGCACCATAAACTCGATGAATTAACTCGCAATTATTGGATATTTTTAGCATAATTCACTGTTCTGGTTATCCTATTCATCACTTGGAATATGCACTTAATTCGTTCACTTAAAAAGTTCAGAGATCAAAACGATGGTTGTGTTGCAACTATTGGTAATTTTGATGGCGTGCATCTTGGTCATCAAAAGATGATGCAAGAACTCGCTCAAAAGGGAAGAGAGTTAAATCTACCAGTGGTCGTGGTTACCTTTGAACCGCACCCAAAAGACTTTTTTGTGCCGCAATTTTCCCCATCACGTATCTGCCGCATGCGTGATAAATTGGTTTTTTTGCGTGATTGTGGGATCGATTATGTATACCTAATCCGCTTTAATAGCGGTATTGCTCATATGAAGGCTGATGAGTTTATCGATAACACTTTGGTTGCAGGCTTGGGTGTAAAATATCTTGTTGTTGGTGACGATTTTAGATTCGGTGCGGCAAGAGAAGGTGACTTTGATCTGCTGGTTACGCAAGGGAAGGAGAAGGGGTTTACGGTTTCCCGTATGCCTACCTACCCACTTGATGGTTCCAGGGTAAGTAGTTCCAGGATCCGTGCTTCGTTAATGGAGAATGATATTGGCTATGCAGCTAAGTTGCTGGGTCGTGAGTATAGCATTTCCGGGCGCGTAAGGCATGGTATGAAACTAGGTAGACAGTTGAAATTTCCAACTGCAAATATTGGATTGCCACAGATGCCATTTCCTTTAAATGGTGTTTATTTTGTCCGCGTTTATGGATTGGGAAACAGTTCATTGCCAGCGGTTGCAAATGTTGGTTGCCGGCCAACAGTTGATGGCAGTTTGACGGTGCTGGAGGTTCATCTGCTTGAGTTTGACGAGGATATTTATGGTCGTTATATTCGAGTTGGATTTCTCCATTTTTTGCGTACAGAGCAAAAATTTGATTCAGTTGAGCAGTTACGGGAGCAGATTGAGCGGGATGTTGCTCAGTCTAAGAAGTTTTTTAATATAAATTAAATTGGGTATGTCCGTGAGTAAAGAAGATTCATTAAGTAAGAACTATAAAGATACGCTAAACCTTCCTAAAACAGAGTTTCCTATGCGCGGAAATCTGGCAAAGCGTGAGCCGGATATGCTCAAAGACTGGTATGAAAAGGATATCTATAAAAAAATAAGAGAGGTATCCAAAGGAAGAAAGAAATATATCCTGCATGATGGTCCTCCTTATGCAAATGGTGATATCCACATTGGACATGCTGTAAATAAAGTCCTTAAAGATTTCATTATCAAGAGTAAAACCTTAAGTGGTTATGATGCTCCATATATTCCAGGCTGGGATTGCCATGGTCTACCGATTGAAACTCAGGTTGAAAAGAAGGTTGGTAAAGTTGGCAAAAAGGTTGATGCCAAAGGCTTTAGAAAACTATGTCGTGAATATGCCGGTAAACAGGTCGATGGTCAAAAAAGAGATTTTACTCGTTTAGGTGTTTTTGCTGAATGGGATAAACCATATTTGACGATGGATTATAAGACCGAGGCTGATATTTTACGTGTTCTTGGAAAGGTGATTGATAATGGTCACTTGGTTCGAGGTTTTAAACCCGTGCATTGGTGTATGGATTGTGGTTCATCTTTGGCGGAAGCTGAGGTTGAGTATGAAGATAAAGAGTCTCCTGCAATTGATGTTAAGTTTGATGTAATTGATAAAGAACTATTTCTGCAAAAGACCGGCTGTGACGTAACCTCTGAAACTCCTGCATTGGTAATTTGGACCACTACTCCATGGACACTGCCTGCTAACCGTGGTGTGTGTTTACACCCAGAGCTTGATTATGTAGTTGTGTCCTTTAAGCAGGATGGTAAGCAGCAATTGGTTCTGTTGGCAGAAGCTCTTTATAGTCAGGCCGTATTGCGTTATGGCGCAGAAGATGTGCAGGTTGTTGGCAGATGTCGTGGTTGTGATCTGGAAAATATGGAATTGAAACATCCATTTTACGATCGAGTTGTTCCAATAATCCTTGGTGACCATGTAACCACTGATGCAGGTACTGGAGCAGTACACACTGCACCAGGGCATGGTGCAGACGATTACGTGGTAGGTAAACGCTATGATCTTGAAGTGGATAATCCAGTTGGTCCAAATGGTTGTTTTGTTGAAGGAACAGAATTGTTTGCTGGTGAGCATGTTCTGAAAGCAAATCCAAAGGTGGTTGCAGTTCTAGAAGAGCGCGGTGCACTTCTAAAATTTGAAAAACTACTCCATAGCTACCCTCATTGCTGGAGACATAAGACTCCAGTTATCTTTCGCGCTACTCCGCAGTGGTTTATAGGTATGGATAAGAAAGGTCTACGCCAAGATTCAATTGATGCGATTAATAATGTTGATTGGATTCCTGGTTGGGGTAAGGCGCGTATCGAAGGGATGGTGGAAAAATCACCAGACTGGTGTATCTCACGTCAACGTATTTGGGGTGTTCCAATTGCTCTATTCGTACATAAAGAGACACAAGAACCACACCCTGATAGCGTAAGATTGATTGAAGAGGTGGCAAAGAAAATTGAACAAGGTGGAGTCGACGCCTGGTTTGATATGGATGCTTCTGAATTGATTGGCGCTGATGCAGAAGATTACGAGAAGGTGCATGATACTCTGGATGTATGGTTCGATTCAGGTGCAACCAACTTCTCGGTAATTGATCAGCGCGAACAGCTGGAATTTCCGGCAGACCTATACTTGGAAGGCTCTGACCAACACCGTGGTTGGTTCCAAACTTCGTTAAAGCTTTCAATGGCTATGCATGGTAAACCACCGTTTAAGCAGGTTCTTACTCATGGTTTTGTGGTGGATGCCAGCGGCAAGAAGATGTCAAAATCTGCAGGAAATGTAGTATTACCGCAGAAGGTATTCAATTCTCTTGGAGCCGATATCCTTAGATTGTGGGTGGCGGCAACAGATTATACAACTGAGATGAGAGTATCTGATGAGATCTTGAAGCGTGCGGCTGATTCATATCGCCGGATGCGTAATACGGCACGTTTTCTACTAGCTAATCTCTCAGGTTTTGATCCTAAAGTTCATACTCTGGATCCAGCAGAGATGATTGCGATTGATCGCTGGGCAGTGGATAGAGCAGCAGAGATTCAGCAAGAGGTTATCCAAGCATATAACGATTTTGATTTTCATCTTATCTATCAAAAAGTGCATAACTTCTGCTCGATCGATATGGGTGGTTTTTATCTGGATGTAATTAAGGATAGACAATACACCACCGCTGAAGACAGTGTCGCTCGTCGTTCAGCGCAGACAGCCATATATCACATTATTGAGGCGCTAACCCGTTGGTTGGCACCAATCCTTAGCTTTACTTCTGAAGAGATCTGGACTGAAATCCCTGGTGACCGTGAAGACTCTATCTTCTTTGTAACCTGGTATGAATCGTTGCAGCAGCTGGATGAAGATGGTCAGTTTAATAAAGGGTTTTGGGATAGTCTGATTAAGGTAAGAGAGGCAATAAATAATAATCTTGAAGGGTTAAGAGCAAGTAAGAAAATCGGCTCTTCTCTGGATGCGGAAGTAACTATATATTGTGATGAAAATCTATTAGGCAAGTTATCTTCGATTGGCGATGAGTTGCGCTTTGCTATGATAACCTCCTATACCAGTCTTAAACCATTGAGTGAAAAAAGTGCTGATTTGGAAGTGGTAGAGTTAGAAAACGGAGAGAAATTTGCAATAGCAGCAACTGTTTCTGAGTATCCAAAGTGTGTGCGTTGCTGGCATCACCGTGAAGATGTTGGAAGTAACTCTGAGCATCCAGAACTTTGCTCCCGCTGTGTAGAGAATATTACTACTGCTGGTGAGAATAGGCAGTATGTATAATAGCTCTAAGCATTGCTTGAAAACTTATTGGAGTTGCAGATGTTAAAGTGGCTGTGGCTATCAGTGATAGTGGTTGTGCTGGACCAGATAACTAAGGTTTTAGTGATTCAAAACTTCCAGTTTCAAGAATCAATAGCGGTATTGCCACTATTTAATCTAACCAATGTACACAACTATGGAGCGGCATTTAGCTTTTTAAGTGATGCTGGTGGTTGGCAGCGCTGGCTCTTGTCTGGCCTTGCAGCAATTGTGAGTTTAGTTATTATCTTCTGGGTAAGAAAACTAAATAGTGGAGAGAAGTTTACAGCGCTTGGTTTAACGCTAGTACTTGGTGGTGCCATTGGCAATCTTGTGGATAGAATTTATCACGGGTATGTAATAGATTTCCTTGATTTTTATATAGGGCATAAGCACTGGCCAGCATTTAATGTTGCTGATATTGCAATTTCTATAGGTGTTGTAGCGTTAATAACCCTCTCGTTTTTTGATAAGAAGAAAGAGCGCAACTGATTTTATTGTTACTTATTTGTTTGACGATTTGTTTTTTCTAGCTATAGAAAATTAAGAGGTAGTAATGGTAGATAGGGTTATTCTAGCTAATCCCCGTGGTTTTTGCGCAGGGGTGCAAAGGGCGATTGAGATAGTTGAAAAAGTACTGGCAAAGTACGGTACTCCTATCTATGTAAGACATGAGATAGTTCATAACCGCTTTGTAGTAGATGGATTGCGTGCAAAAGGTGTTATCTTTGTCGAAGATGTAGACGAAGTGCCGAATGGGGAGATAGTAATCTTTAGTGCTCATGGAGTCTCTAAAGAAGTAGAGAGGAAGGCAGAATCCAGAGGCTTAAGAGTATTTGATGCAACATGCCCTTTGGTGACAAAGATTCACTCGCAAGTAATTAGGAATGCAAAAGATGGCAAAGATACTATTCTAATTGGGCATCCAGGCCATGCTGAGGTAGAGGGTACTTTGGGGCAATTTACCGGAACTGCTGATGGCTCTGCAAAGATGCATGTTGTTGCATCCGTAAAAGATGTTGAGAGGCTGAAAATTGCTGAAGGCACTCAGCTTTCATTTGTAACGCAAACTACATTGTCTGTAGATGATGCTAAAGAGATACTGGATGTTTTAAAGAAGAGATATCCACAAATTTCTGGCCCAAAGAGGGAAGATATATGTTATGCAACGCAAAACAGGCAGGATGCGGTTAAAGAGATTTCTAAACAAGCTGATGTTATATTTGTTGTAGGTTCAAAAAATAGTTCGAACTCAAATAGACTAAAAGAGATTGGTCAAAAACAATCTGTTCCTGCTTATCTAATAGATTGTGCAGATGAAATAGAACCGTATATGTTAGATGGGGTAAAAGTTGCTGGAGTTACTGCCGGAGCATCGGCGCCGGAAGAGTTGGTAAACGAAGTGCTCGAAAAGCTAATTATTGATGGTGGTATTATTGAACAGGTAGGTGACGTTGTTGAGGGTGTTGTGTTCTCACTGCCAAAAACACTCGAAGGTTAATGTTTGTTTAGTAAAGGAATAGGTCCACAAGGTGTCGATTTGGATAAGGGAAAAAACAAAACAATACTGGTTGTAGATGATAGTAAGCTGGCAAGGATGATTGTCAGCAATATCATAATGGTTTACTTCAATGATTGGGAAATTATTGAAGCTGAGAATGTATTGGATGCCACAGAAAAATCTAAGAATAAAATATTTGATGCAATTACTTTAGATATGAATATGCCTGGGCGTGATGGATTATCATATGCCCCTGAATTGCAAAAGATGCACCCCAAAGCAAAGATTGCACTGCTTACAGCAAATATTCAACCCAAAGTTCAGCAAAGAGCTGAAGAGATAGGTTTGTTTTTTATTCCTAAGCCAGTTTCTTACGATAAGTTACTTGGTTTTATGGAAAATATTGAGAAGTAAGTTACACTATATCAGTGTAAAAAAGCTTGACACTTTAGTTTGGTGGTAATAATCTATTTTTTTAACTGCCTGTTTTTTAAAAGTTGTTTCGAGAGCGAAGTGCATTCTTTTTTTGCGTGGGGCATCGCTAAATCGAACATTTTTTACAATAATTTATTTTTGAGAATGCAATTACATGGATAATTTTGAGCGTAAGCCGTATTCAACTCTTTTTTTATGGAATAGGTATATTCGGGTATTTAGAAGTTATTTGCCAGCATGGCTAGTGGTGCTTGGTTGCGTTGAACTTCTTGTTTTGATGGTGCTTTCATACCTTGCAGCCGGATCTTTTGACTTATATAGATTAATTACAGCACCAGATGTAACTGTTTCCCTGTATTTGCTAAAAGCATTAGTTTTTAGTTTGTCAATTTGGGTGGCAATGATATCAATGGGGTTGTATCAGAGAAGGCTAAGAGAAGGGGCTGCAGGCATAGCTCTTCGAGTTGTAATTAGCCATTTATTTGGGGCGTTGGCTCTTTTCTCGATTTACTTTGTTATTCCTTCCATATCCATAAATTATAAGGTTATGTTGGTAGTTCTGATAATCTCTTACAGTGCAATATTAACAGTAAGAATTACATTTTTACGCCTAGTTGGTACCGATGTCTTTAAAAGTCGTGTGTTAGTCCTGGGGGCGGGGAAAAAAGCGGCAAATATTCTCGGGTTAAAACGCTGGATTGATACCGTGGGGTACTCAATAGTTGGATTTGTTAATCTTGATGGCGGTGAAGCCCTCGTAGCCAATGACAAAGTGATTGACCTAGAAGGAAAATCTTTAGCTGAGTATGTAAATGAAAATAGAGTTGATGAACTAGTTATTGCCTATGATGATCGTCGTAGAAAGATGCCAATGGTTGATCTGCTAGATTGTAAGATGCAAGGAGTGCATGTTATTGATCTTTTAACTTTTTATGAAAGAGAGACCTATAAGTTAAAGTTAGACGTAATGGATCGTAGCTGGTTGATTTTTTCCGACGGTTTTCAAAGCGGTACTTATGCCCTCTGGCTTAAAAGGTTACTTGATATAAGTGTGAGTGGAATAATTCTATTAATGACCCTGCCTATTATGCTCATTGCGGCGATGGTAATAAAGTTGGAGAGTAAAGGTGGAATTTTTTATTCCCAAAAAAGGGTAGGTTTAGGAGGTAAGGCTTTTTCAGTATATAAGTTCCGGAGTATGGTCTCTGATGCAGAGAAAAATGGGGCTCAGTGGGCAACGAAAAATGATTGCCGCATAACAAAGGTTGGAAGTTTTATTCGACTAACAAGAATAGATGAACTGCCGCAATTATTTAATGTATTGAAGGGGGATATGAGCTTTGTAGGGCCAAGACCTGAGCGGCCGGAATTTGTTGATCAGTTTTGTGAACGTATTGAGTTTTATTCTGAACGACATAGGGTAAAGCCTGGGATAACAGGTTGGGCACAGGTTTGTTATCCGTATGGTGCCTCAGAGAATGATGCGTTTGAGAAACTGCAATATGACCTTTATTATGCTAAGAACAATAGTTTATTCTTAGACTTAATGATCATTTTACAAACTGTTGAAGTGATAGTTTGGCAAAAAGGAGCTCGTTGATTGTTAACATCATATAGCTCAATGGATCTGAGGTATATTTATAGACAAAAGTCTGTTGCTGAGGTGAGCTTATAATGATTAATTTGGCATTAGCCGCTTATGTTGTATGTTCCGTAGCATATCTGTTTTTATCTTTAGTCTTGCTTATAGGCTGGAAGGGTAAAAAAGAGGGTGGCCTCTTGCTTCTTGCAAGTCTATTGACTTTAGCTTGGGGTGTTACAGGTTTTTTTGTAACAGCTACTGGCGGGAAGTTAATCTTAATCGCTCTTATCATTGAAGTGGTTCGCAATATAGCTATTTTGGCATTTTTGTTAGCCTTATTGAAAAAGGTAACCTGCAAAAGAGTTGATGATGACGTTAAAGTATCAAGTTATTTTTATACGGTATTATTGATTTCCGGTGCTGTTTCTCTTTACGCTTTAGGGGTTGATTTAACAACCGTTTTCACTGGCGCTTTAAATACAATAAGCCCAAGTATGGCTGGCCACCTGGCAATGTCAGTGTTGGTGTTGGCGCTTTTAGAACAGTTATATAGAAATACAGATAGTGAAAAACGTTGGGGGATTCGCTATATATGTTTCGCATATGCAGGGATCTTTGTATACGAATTCTACTTATATGCAGATGCTTTATTATTTCATAGGATTGACGCTGAACTATGGGGTGCAAGGCCATGGATAGTAGCTGTAGTTTCACCTTTGATAGCAGTCTCAGCTGCAAGAAATCCTAAATGGTCATTAGATGTATATGTGTCGAGACAAGCGGTGTTTCATACGGCATCTTTAGTTAGCGCAGGTGTATACCTACTGTTGATGTCGATCGCAGGGTTCTATATTAAAGAGTATGGTGGGGATTGGGGTAAGGTAGCTCAAGCTGTTTTTGTTTTTGCCGCGATAATGTTTATGCTGCTGATTATGCTATCAGGCAAGATCAGGGCATGGCTTAAAGTAAATTTGAGCAAACATTTCTTTAATTATAAATATGATTATCGTGAAGAGTGGATAAAGTTTAATTTAACGTTAACCGCGTTAGACGATATTTTACCAATTAGAAGTAGAGCAATTAAATCAATAGCTCAAATTGTTGAGTCACCTGCTGGGATATTGTTTACAAAAAATCAATCAAATGATTTTGAGGCAACTGCAAGTTGGAATACCCCAGCACCTGAAATAGCTTTGATAAAAAAAGATGTGCAAATAACTTTATTTAGCGAACAAACAGGGTGGATAATTGATCTTTATGATTTAAAGCAAAATAAAGATAAATGCCAAGAATTAAAGTTAGATGAAAAATTATTTAAAGATGAGTATAGGTTCATTGTTCCGTTACTTAATGATGATGAATTATATGGCTTTATTGTATTAATCCAACCAAGATCAAAGTTAGTTCTTAATTGGGAAGATATTGATGTATTGAAAACAGCTGGAAATCAGGTCGCCAGCTATCTTGCACAGTATGATGCAAATAATCAGCTTACTATCGCACGTCAGTTTGAGGCCTATAACAGGTTGTCTACATTCGTTATTCACGATTTAAAAAACCTTGTTGGTCAATTGTCTTTGTTGAGTACAAACAGTAAAAAACATAGGCATAACGAAGAGTTTATTGATGATGCTTTTGAGACTGTTGAAAATGCAGTAGATAAAATGAAACACCTATTAGAACAGTTAAGAAGCGGAATAGATAAGGAAGTTGTTGGAATACTTGATTTAAATGTTTTGCTAGAAAAGGTTATGCGATCAAGAAAAGCTGCTGGAGGGAATGTTCAATTTAGTAAGGCTGAAAGTTCATTACTAGTCTCTGCTGATAAAGATGAACTTGCAACAGTGATTGAGCATATTCTGCAGAATGCAATTGATGCGACAGCATATCTTCGGGAAGAGGCAAATGTTTCAATAGATATTAATGAATCAGGCAATTTTGCAATTGTAAAAATTGAAGATAATGGGGAAGGGATGAGCAGAGAGTTTATCCGGGATAGACTGTTTTCCCCTTTTGATACTACCAAAGGAGACTCCGGCATGGGAGTTGGTGTATATCAGGCAAGAGAATATATATCAAAGATTGGCGGGCGAATAGAAGTGAGTAGTGAAGTTGGTGAAGGAACAGTTTTTAAACTGTACCTTCCACTTACAGTGTCTGAAGAATAATAGCTAGGTGATTGCAGTGGAACAAGAAAACAAGCGAAAGATACTAATTATCGAAGATGATAAAGGGCTGCAAAAGCAGCTTAAATGGAGCTTTGATGAATTTGAAGTGATCGTTGCAGAGAATAGGCAAGAAGCGATAAAGCAGCTGCGCCGTTATGAACCTGCAGTAGTCACTCTCGATTTAGGTCTTCCTCCAGATAGCAATGGAGCTACTGAAGGGCTAGCTACATTGACCGAGATTACTCAGTTATCACCGCATACGAAAGTGATTGTGGTTACTGGCAATGATGACCGTGAAAATGCAGTTAAAGCGGTTAGTATTGGTGCGTACGATTTTTATCAGAAACCTGTTGATGCAGAAGTATTGCAGATGATAGTTAATAGAGCTTACGCTCTAGCAGAACTTGAAGAGGAAAATCGAAGGCTTAGGGAAAGCGGAGCAGAAAACCCGCTCGATGGAGTTATTGCATCTAGCCCTGAAATGTTAAAGGTTTGCCGAACTGTAGAGAAGATAGCTCCGGTTGAAGTGACAGCACTGTTACTAGGTGAAAGCGGTACTGGTAAAGAGGTTATTGCAAAGGCAATTCATAAAATAAGTGGAAGAGCAGAACAAAACTTTGTTGCCATCAACTGTGCAGCCATTCCTGAGAATTTATTAGAAAGTGAGCTATTTGGTTATGAAAAGGGGGCCTTTACTGGGGCAGCAAAAAAGACAATTGGTAAAATTGAACATGCTAATAATGGAACCCTCTTTTTAGATGAAATTGGTGATTTACCAATGCCACTACAAGCAAAATTATTACGCTTTTTACAAGAGAGAGTGATTGAACGCCTGGGTGGAAGAGACGAAATTGCAATAGACGTTAGAGTAATTTGTGCAACCAACCAAAACTTGGAAGAGTTAATTAAGACTAATCAGTTCCGTGAAGATCTATTTTATAGAGTAAGTGAGATTGTGATTAACCTACCTCCATTAAGAGACAGGAAAGGTGATGCTGTCGTAATAGCTAAAAACTTCCTTAACCGTTTCGCTAAACAATATGGGCGTAAAATCAAAGGGTTCAGTCCAGACGCGATGGCTGCGATAGAAAGCTATAAATGGCCGGGGAATGTTCGGGAGTTGGAAAACAAACTAAAAAGATCAGTGGTTATGACTGATGGTGAGATGGTTACTGCAGAGGATTTAGAGTTAGAAACTGAAGAGGGTGGAAAAGAGATGCCATTTAATCTTCGGCAGATAAGAGAAGAAGCTGAAAGAGGGTGTATAGTTAATGCAATTGCATTTACCGAAGGAAATATTTCTCAGGCAGCTGAGTTATTAGGTGTTACCCGGCCAACGCTTTACACGCTGCTTAACAAATATGGTTTAGGTTGATTGAGAGAAACAGAATTTTGAATCTAGTTTATTTATGTAGTTTATAACGGAAACAGGGGATGAAGATGATACGTAAGATTATCAAAATGCTAGCTGTGGTTATGTTGTTGCAATTAGCCGCTAGCGCAAATGCAACCACTAAGGAACAGTACTTGCAAAATGCAAAGAAGTACTACCGCGATGGCAAATATCGTGAAACAACCATTGAGTTGAAGAATGCTATAAAAGAAGATTCAGAGTATGTTGATGCAAGGTTGCTATTGGGTGAGGTTAATTTAGTAACTGGTCAGCCATTAGCTGCAGAGAAAGAATATTTGCAGGCTAAAAAAGCAGGTGCTAGGGCTGCACTTTGGGTGATTCCCCTTGGTGATGTATACCTAAAAATGGGTAGATATGATGAGATCATGCAACAGCTTAAACTTGGTGCAGATTCTAGCCCGGAAGAACTATCAAGTCTGTCAGTATTGAGAGGGATGGCGCTATCAAGTTTAAAGAAAAATGGAAAGGCTAAAGAAGAATTTAATAGAGCCCTGCAGTTAAATAGTGTAAATGCTAAAGCGTATCTTGGCCTGGCTTCAATTGCCATGGATAGTGGTGATTTGAAGGAAGCAGAGTCTTTGATAAAAAAGGCTATAGACGTCGAACCTAAATTGTTGGATGTCCACTTAGCAATGACAGGTATAAAGCTGAAGCAAGGAGATGTCAAAGGCGCAATATCTTCTATTGAAAATGCAAGAGGAATATCTTCAACAAACGTAAGGGTTCTATTGGCAAGTGCTGAGATTTACTTGTCATCAGGAAATATTGATAAGGCAGAGGAGGATGTAGATAAAGCTCTTGAAAAGTACCCATCATTGCCGATAGCAAACCATATTAAGTCTATGGTGTTATTTGCAAAGAATGATTATGAAGCATCAAAGAATGCCGCTAATAAAGTACTACGTGTTTCTAAAGACAACCTTGCTGCCATAAAGATTTTGGGGGCAATTGCTATTATTAATAAAGAATATTTTTCTGCGCAAGAGCACTTGCAAAAAGCACACAGTCTCGCTCCAAAAGACACTCGAGTAATAAAAGGTTTGGCTGAAGCGCAATATAAATCAGGAAATTTTATAAAAGCTAAATTGAGTTTAAAAAAGGTTATAGAGATCACTCCAGATGATGCAGCTGCTCTTTCAATGCTAGGGTCTGTTTATTTGAAATTGGGTGAAACCGATAAAGGTAAAAAATATTTGGAAAAGGCTGTAGAGATAGATCCTACAGCTGCATCTCATAGAACAAATTTGGCGCTGGCCAATATTATTATTGGAGACAACAAAAGTGCAATTGCAGCGCTTGAGCAGATCAGCGCAGATGAAGCTTCAGTAAAATCAGATGCTCTGCTTGCGATAACCTTAGCTAAAGATAAAGAGTTTGGACGTGCATTTGAAATTGCAAATAAACTTATAGATAGAGAGCCGCAAAGATCAGGTGGATATACCCTTCGTGGCGAGATCAATCTAATGGCAAAAAATAACGAAGCTGCTGCAACAGATTTCGCTAAAGCTGTAGAGATTAATCCAGAAAACCTTAAGGCGATTCTCAATCTAGCAAGGACCAATGCAATCCTTGGTAAGCATGATGTAGCTGAGAAGCTATTTAAAGATGTCTTACAGAAGAAGAAGGATGATCTTCAAGCTATGTTTGGCCTGGTTGGGGTTGCTCAGTTAAATAAAGACTTAGAGCAGCTGCAAAAATGGTTAGAAAAAATTAATGAGCTATATCCTACCCATATAGTCTCAGCAAGTATGCTGGCTAATATATATGCGCAAAAAAAGGATTATCTTAAATCCATAGCTGTATCACGAAAATTGTATAAGGAATACCCGAAAAATATAGACGTGATTGTAATGTATGCTAATCAACTTTTGTTAAAAGGTGAGTATAAGCGAGCAGCTGATTACTATGAAAATGGAATAAAGTTAGATCCAGAAAACGGTAAGCTATATTTCCTATTGGCTCGTGCTGTTTCAGGTGCAGGGGATAACTCCAAGGCTCTGATGGTACTGGATAATGGTATTAAAAATGACCCTGAAAATAAGGATCTTTATAAAGGTAAAGCCAGGTTATTACAGGTTGAAAAACAGCAAGATAAGGCTCTAAAGCTTGCGAAACAGATTATTAAGAAATGGCCTGATGATGCATTTGGATATGATTTCACAGCAGATATATATGCGGAAAAAAAGGATCTTAAAAAATCTATAGAGTTTTATAAGAAAACGATTGTGAAACTTGATAACCCTGAAACGAGAATTAAGTTACATAGAGTTTTTAGCTTGAATGGCGATAATAAAGCTTCCGTTGATATATTGCGCGAATGGTACATAAAAAATAATATGGATCTGAAGCTAAATGCTGTTCTAGCCCTTACGCTGCAAAAGCAGGGGGATGGTGATGAAGCGATTGGTGTTTATGAGACCATGGTTAAGCAACAACCCAAAAACATTGTCGCGTTAAATAACCTTTCCTGGTTGTATATGGAAAAAGGTGATTTAGAGAAGGCAGAGAAAAGCGCAAAAAGTGCCTATGATGTTAATCCTGAGCTGGCAGCTGTACTTGATACATATGGTTGGATTTTAGTTAAGTTAGGTAAGCTTGATCAAGGTGATAAACTTATACAAAATGCTATCCGTATAGCTCCGCAAGATCGCGACATTCGTTATCATGTTGCTGCTGTTTTGGCACAAAAAGGTGACAATAAAAGCGCCATTATTGAAGCGAAGCAGGCTCTTGATGGAACAGAAGAGTTCCAGAGCAAAACTGAGGCGCAGGAGTTATTGAAACAGCTGCAAAAGTAGCAGCTGTTTCAAATTGATATTCTAGATACATACTGAGTATGACTCTGTTGTATCTTGAAAACTAAAAACACATCATTGCCCGACTTGTTCGGGCATTTTTTTTGGTTTAAAAAGTATCCGTTAGTACTAAACTGTTAGATTTATTAATCATATATAGCCCCATTCATACTTAGATAGCTTTGGTATGAATGGGACTATAGCCATTATTTATAGTAATTTACTGTTCTGGAAAAGAAGCTCTTAATCTACAAAAGAAACAGGAGCATCATCTTCTTTATGAACATGCGCTGATCCAGATCTTCGGTGCCCGAGCTTATAGCCCAACATTAATAATGAAGGTGTTAGTACAAGAGTTAGAACTGTTGCAAAAGTTAGTCCTCCTGCAACTGAGCTTGCCAGCTGTTTCCACCATTGTGCTGATGGAGCATCAATTGTTAGGTTGCGGCCTACCAAGTCAATATTTAGCCCTAATACCATTGGCATTAAACCAAGGATCGTAGTTACTGTGGTAAGTAGAACTGGCCTTAATCTTTGTGCCCCTGTGCGAATTATGGCTTCAGCAGCATCCATTCCTGTTGCTATAAGGCTATTGTATGTGTCAATCAATACAATATTATTATTTACCACAATGCCAGCTAGAGATATTACTCCAATGCCACTCATGACGATTCCAAAAGGTTGTCCACTAATTAAGTGGGCAAGTAATACCCCTGCAGTAGAGAAAATAACAGCGCTTAGAATCAAAAAAGATTGATAAAAGCTATTGAACTGGGTTACTAGAATTATAGCGATCATAAACACAGCAACTATAAATGCTTTTAATAGAAATGCTGAAGCTTTCTCTTGCTCCTCGTTATCCCCTCTAAAACGGATGTTTACCCCTGGAGGTATAAGTTTTTTCTCTTGAATAAGATTCTGAATCTCTTTGATCTTTTTGTCTGTAGTGATAGGTTCGCCATTAATATTAATTTTGTTGGTGTCTGCGTCAATAGTAAGTACGCGATGGCCATCAACACGGACGATATTACCAATCTTGTTTTTGGGGATTAGTTTAACAAAATTACTCGCTGGTATATTTCCTTTCGCAGTTGGGATCCTTATCTTGTTCAATTGGTCGATGCTGCGATTTACCTCTGGAAAACGGATGCGAATATCGATCTCATCATCAGAGTCATCTGGGCGGAAGGTACCAACGTTAATCCCATTGGTGATTAGCTGCACTGCATTTCCAAGTGTTAGAATATCAGCTCCAAATTTACTGGCTTCTGCACGATCAACCTCAAGTTGCCACTCTATTCCTGGGATAGGACGTGAATCACTGATGTTTATTAGGTCATTAATGTTATTGTGAAAGGCCTGGGATAAACTCTCAATGGTTGCAGGTAACAAATCATAATTATCTGCGCTTAATTCAAGCTGGATCGCTTTTCCTTGTGCAGGTCCCTCTTTTTGTTTTTGAGTTTCAATCACTATCCCTTTGAGATGTGCAGTTCTTTCGCGGATTTCACCTAATATTTCTTCTGCCGGACGACGCACCTGCCAGTCAGCAAATTCGAGTTGAATTATACCGATGACATCTTCGGTGACCCCGTTGCCCCCAAGTTTTAACCCACTGCGTGCATAAACAGTGGTAAAACCCTCCACCTCAAGAATCTGCTCTTCAACCTCTGCAACAAGATTATCTCTTTCATATACAGATAGGTCTCCTCTTGCATGAATTAAAACCATAGCATTCTCAGGTTCAACTTCAGGGAATAGTTCTACCCCTTTGCCTAAAACACCATAGATAAAATATGTGGCCATCAAAATGGATAAGATAACCAATAGGGTTTTTATTGGGTTGTGTACCGCTTTGGTTAGAATCTTGATGTAGTAGCGGGTAAAGCCGGTGATATGACTTAAGTCGCCAGACTCTGCAATTGCCAGGTTCTCCATATTGCGCTCACTATCTGGTGCGCGTTTGCCAAAGATCGAACCAAGGCTAGGAACGAATATCAATGCCATAAATAGAGATGCAGCAAGAGTGGCAATGAGCGTAATAGGGAGGAACTTCATAAACTCACCCATAATCCCAGGCCAAAAAATTAGCGGGGCGAACGCTGCAAGGGTAGTGGCGGTCGAGGCTATAATTGGCCATGCCATTCTTTTTGAGGCAATCATATATGCCTGCTGCTTTTTTAATCCCTCGGCCATTTTTCTGTCAGCTAATTCAACTACTACTATAGCCCCATCAACTAACATTCCTACCGACATGATAAGACTGAATAAAACTACCATGTTGATGGTGAAGTCCAGAGCGGAAAGGATTAGTATTCCGGTTAAAAAAGAACCTGGAATAGCCATTCCTACAAGGCCAGCAGATCGTAAACCTAGTGTCGCAATGATGACTATCATCACTAGAATTACCGCAAAAATCACATTGTTTTGTAGGTCTAGCAACATATCTTTGATTGCATCTGATTGATCTTGTGAGAATCCTATTTCGATTCCTTGTGGCCATTTGGATTGTTCATTTTCGACTAATTCTCGGACTTGGTCCAAGGTATCGATTACATTAGCGCCGATGGTTTTGGAAATTTCCAATGCAATTGCTGGTTTGCCATTAACGCGAGCAAATTCTTGTGGATCTTTGTAGATACGTTGTCCGGTGGCGATATCGCTAAATTTAATTACGGTGCTGCCATTGGCCTTGACTGGAACGTCCAAGATATCTTCTATATCTTCGAAGACTCCAGGAACCTTTATCGAGAATCGGCCTTCTCCAGTATCTAACGCTCCTGCGGCAACCAAACGGTTGTTGCGTGATACAAAGTGCAGGATCTCATCTTGAGATAGACTATAGCTCTCCATCTTTTGCGGATCTATGATTATCTCAATCAACTCATCTTTATCCCCCGCAATATTAGCCTCGTAGACACCAGAGATCGATTCAATTTTATCTTTTAGGTCGCCAGCTATGGTTAACAATGTACGGTCAGATACATCTCCGGAAAGGGTGATAACTAAAACGGGAAATAGGGCAATATTCACCTCTTCAACTACCGGGTCATCTGACTCGCTAGGAAGGTCGGATTTGGCAGTATCCACTTTATCGCGCACATCCCGTAGCGCCTTCTCGCTATCAAATCCAGCCTCGAACTTAAGCGTGATATTTCCATTGCTCTCTGATGCTGTTGAATTAATCTCATCAAGTCCCTCTACGCTACGCAGTTCTGTTTCCATTGGGCGAATCAAAAGCCTTTCAGAATCATCTGCGGAGATCCCTTCGTGGTGGATCGAAACATTAATAATTGGGATGGCAATATCTGGAGATGATTCCTTCGGGATTGATATGTATGACGCAGTTCCTGATATTAATATCAACAATAAAATCAATAGTATAGATCTGGTATGTTTAAGGGTTGATTCAATGGCTGTACGCATGATTTATTACTCCGCAGATTTTATATTTGTATCAGCTTTTTTATGGGTAAGCTCTGGAGTGGCGACAACTAAATCCCCTTTTTTAACAAATCCTTGGCCGACAGTTATTACTTCAACTTGTGCTGGCAAACCGGATACCCAGGTTATATTTGAGGATGAATTAATAATCTGCACTGGAATAAATTTTACCGTGCTATCTGAGCTGATAGCTTTTACCCCGATTCTTCCGTGGTCATCTAATGATAGGATAGATGGAGAAATCTTGTGTGCTGATAGATTGTCATTGTTTAGACATAATTCACTGGTAAGCCCTGCAAGAATAGCCATATCATTATTGCTGGATTCAAATTCAATATGAAAAGTCCTGGTGCTGCTATCTGCCATCGCAGAGATATAACTTATAACACCTTCAGCTTTAGTTCCTGATAACAGCTCTGCATTACCGGGTGTACCTAACTTAAGTTTGCTAATATTTTGTTCAGTTATAGATGCATCAAAAAGGATTGGGTCTATTACTATTAGCTTTGCAAGTGGTTTACCTATGTTGATAAAATCACCCTCTTCAGTGAAGGTGTTGTTGACGATGCCGCTAAAAGGCGCAGTAATTATAGTGTTTTCAATTTCTAATCTTATTTGAGTAAGTCTTGTCTTTGCTGCTTCTAGTTCAGCTTTTGCTGCAGCTAAATTTGTTTCAGTCGAGAAGTTCTTTTTTTGCAGTTTTTGCGCAACTTTGTATTCAAGTTTATACCTTTCAAGCTTTGCTTCAGCCTCGAGTTTCCTCTCGATTCGGTCATCCATCTCAACTTTAAAAAGCACATCTCCTTTTTCAACTTTATCCCCTTTAGAGACCAGCTTTTTTAACAGTTTGCCTGATGTTTCAGCCTTTACCTCTAAAGTTTTAGATGGTTTTGTTGTAGCAGTAATGCATATCTTTGGTGAGAATTTCTCTTGTTTAATGATGCGGCTTCTAACATGTTTTGATACCTCTCCAGGAGGTCTTACCATTGGCCTATCATCAACAGGCTCGGATGAATATGCTCCAGATGCAATCCATATGGTTAGGAACATAGCAATAAATATGGCGATTATAAGGGATTGGTTGGCTTTGATAGTTTTAAGCATAATGGCACCTTTTATCTTGCGCCTGTTTAGTTGCTTATCGGTGATTTATTTACCGCTAACTATGCAATGTTTAAGTCAGGCTCAACTTGTGATTTAGATTTAATAATAGAACATATGTAAGAGAAGACGGAGTCGATACGTGAGTTATCAGGGAGCGTTTCACGAATCATTTGTAAGTATTCTCGTTCTGCAATTAATTGGGCAGTTTTACTGAAATTAATGTCAAATACCCAGCTAAGTTGTAATAATTTGAAGTCATTTAGTGACTGAAGTTCATTATAGCGGAAAGATTTGTGAGAAAAAATACAATTTATTGCGCTGTCAGAAATATGGTCGCTGTCATCTAACTCAAGTTCTATAGTAACGTTAGATTTAGAATCACGGTTTTTATAGTGCTCAGTAACTACTCGATAGATATCTAGCTTGTCTGCGTCACGTAATAAAGATAAAAATAGTTTTGATTGCTGTGATAGGTCATTAGGGGGAATGTGGGAGTTGTGGCAACGAACCGTATCGAATACTACCTGCTTTTCTTCAGCATCGATGCACTCTAGGATGTTTTCCTGCTTCAAAATGTTGGAGCCAAACTCTCCATGGTTAACTGAGCGTGAATCAGCAAATGTGTGGTATTGCTCAAATTGTTTGAATCTACCTATGTCGTGTAGAAGCCCAATGGCTTCGGCAAGATTTAAATCTCTATGGTTTAGCTCTATGCTTTGGCCAATGGTAATGATCTCTTTGCTAACCATCCAGGAATGAATCTCTTTCAGTCCGATGGTTCTTTTCCAGTCAGGAATACGATAACGGAAGGAGCGGACATATTTTGAAAACTTAGATTTTATATCTTCTAATTGTTCACTTTCCATTAAGAAACTCCCTTTTCATTATTGTCGCAAGCTAATTCCTTTAGCCGACGTTATCTAAAGTCCGTTTTCTAAATTTCACATGGCGCTCTAGAGCGAGTTTTTCACAAGCTTTGATATCAACACCTTCAAGCCCTTCAATTGCAGATGCAGTTACATCGTCGATATATTTTGGAGCCTGCTCAATAAAGTCCAGCATCGCTTGAAATGACCCTATCATTGCTGGCTGACAATGGCGGTTATATATATCTTCATTTTGAGCATTCAGAGAGATTGATAATGCGTCTACGCAGCCTTCAAGTTCAGGTAGAACATTGCGTTTGTATACGAGGTTAGCAAGTCCATCTGTATTGACGCGAATCTTGCCACCATTTTCCTTAACCCAGCGAGAAATTCCTATAAGTTCCTTCAAGCGTAGAGTCGGCTCGCCAAAGCCACAGAAAACTATTTCAGTAAATTTGGTTGGATCGCCTATGGCCTCTATATAGTCTTTAACATGAGTTTTTTCATGCAGAGATAGATCATATTGATGAACTACTGGATGGCCTTGAGTTTTCGGGCAAAATTGACATTTAAGCGTGCAGCTACTGCTTAGATTTATATAACGACGGTCTTCGATGTCGTAAACCAGAATATCATGTGACATATAAACCCCTGAGTATTTTATAGTTATGTCCGAGCAAAGTTTGGAATTTAACGCTGCATCGCAACAACTATAGCATAATGATCACTAAAAAACTATTCTGGAGCGAGGCTATTGCGTTGAAGTAAGTTTATTCAAAACCAATGGCTTATACGCTCTATTACCATGTAAATAGTTTGGTTGCAGGGTCAATTATTTAGCTTAAATGATTTTCCATCCAACCTCTCTCCCCGTAAAAAACGGCACTACCTTGCTCTCACCAAATGGATAGGAGTCAGCAATGGTTTGCGGTTCTCTGCTTAAAGTAGTTTTCTCTGAATTACGCTGTAATCCATAATAATCTGCGCCATAAAAGCTCATGAATGCTTCAAGTTTGTCTAGAGCATCAGCTTTATTAAATGCCTCACAGTAGAGTTCTAGTGCTGCATGCGCGGTGAAGATCCCGGCAGAACCGCCGGCTTTGATCTTGTTATCAACTGGGTGTGGCGCGCTATCTGTTCCAGCAAAGAATTTTGGATTGCCGGAGGTGGCTGCATGAATCAATGCTTCACGGTCTGCAAATGTCTTAGCAATTGGCAGGCAGTAGTGATGTGGATTCATTCCAGCATTAAAGATGTCGTTGCGAGTGATAAATAAGTGGTGTGCAGTGATAGTGCAGCCAATGTTATTCGATGCAGCTTCAACAAACTGCACCATATCTTTGGTGGTTGCGTGCTCGCAGACGATCTTCAATTCGGGGAAGTTCTTCGTCAGATAGGTGAGCTCTCGATCGATAAAAACTGATTCTCGGTCGAATATATCTATATCAGGATCGGTTGCTTCGCAGTGGATTGAAAGTGGTAGGCCAATTTCCTGTAACAACTCTAAATTTTTAGAACAATTCTCGATGGCAGAAACACCGAATTCAGAATTAGTAGTTGCCCCTGCTGGATAATATTTCACCGCTGCAAAACCAAGTTGTTGCGCACGCTTTATCTCGTCTGCCGAAATCTTTTCGGTGAGATAGAGAGTCATCAATGGGGTGAAGCTTTTGTCATCTACTGCATCCATGATTCTTTGTTTGTATTCTAATGCAGCGTCAACAGTGGTTAATGCGGGAACAATATTTGGCATTATCATCGCGCGCGCAAAGGTTTTGGCGCTGTGATTGACGACAGAACGCATGGCGTCACCGTCGCGTAGATGCAGGTGAAAATCGTCTGGTTTGGTGATTGTTATGCTGTTCATCGCTTTTCCCTGAAGAAACATTCAAGTTAAATGGTTCTGAAATGTGAATATTTTGCTATCATACCCCCTGATCGCGAAGATATGAAGTAGGATCATATCGCATTCCGTAAATCTATTTTCTGGAGTTAATTTTCGATGTCCAAGGTTAAGAAAGTCGTATTGGCGTATTCAGGTGGTCTGGATACATCTGTAATTTTAAAATGGTTACAAGAAACATATGATTGTGAAGTAGTTACCTTTACCGCTGATATAGGTCAGAAAGGTGAGGTTGAACCAGCGCGTAAGAAGGCTGAGGCGCTAGGTATTCAGGAGATCTACATCGATGACCTTTGTGAAGAGTTTGCTCGAGATTTTGTATTCCCAATGTTTCGTGCCAACGCT
The DNA here is from genome assembly GCA_033852155.1 of Gammaproteobacteria bacterium. Lineage (GTDB taxonomy): Bacteria > Pseudomonadota > Gammaproteobacteria > QZLD01 > QZLD01 > QZLE01. Next base: position 802,259 of record JAWSVA010000003.1, read on the forward strand.
ATCTACGAAGGTGAATACCTACTTGGAACATCTATCGCACGTCCACTAATTTCTAAAAGACAGATTGAGATAGCCAAAGAAACTGGCGCAGATGCAGTTTGTCACGGCGCTACCGGCAAAGGTAACGACCAGGTGCGTTTCGAACTAGGCTACTATGGCCTTAACCCAGATATTAAGGTTATTGCTCCATGGCGTGAATGGGATCTTATGTCGCGTGAGAAGATGCTTGCTTATGCAGATACTCATGGTATTGAGATCGAGCAAAAGCGTGGTAAGAAGTCGCCATATTCAATGGATGCTAATCTGCTACATATCTCTTATGAAGGTGGAATGTTAGAAGATCCTTGGGCAGAGCCAGAAGAGGATATGTGGAGATGGACCGTATCTCCAGAAGCTGCTCCAGATAAAGCTACCAATATTGAATTGACCTATGAAAAGGGTGATGTGGTTGCTATTGACGGTGTTGCTAAAACTCCAGCTGAAGTTCTAAGTGAATTGAATGAGATTGCTGGTGCAAACGGCATTGGTCGTTTGGATATCGTTGAGAACAGATATGTGGGTATGAAGTCTCGTGGATGTTACGAAACACCAGCTGGAACAGTAATGTTGAAGGCGCATCGTGCTATTGAATCTCTAACCCTTGATCGCGAAGCTGCTCACCTTAAAGATGAGTTGATGCCGCGTTATGCATCTATGATCTATAACGGATACTGGTGGAGTGAAGAGCGCAAGATGATGCAGGCAATGATTGATGTTTCACAGGAATCAGTTAATGGTGTGGTAAAACTTAAACTATATAAAGGCAACGTGATTGTTATTGGTCGTATGTCTGAAACAGACAGCTTGTTTGATGAAGATATTGCAACATTTGAAGATGATGCAGGTGCGTACGATCAATCAGATGCACATGGTTTTATTAAGCTTAATGCGTTGCGTTTGAAGCTTGCTTCTAAAAAGAAGCGCAAGTAAAAACTGTTACGCTTGCTTATGCAGTGATTAAAGAACCTGAGGGTGGGCAATGCTCACCCTTTTTGAATTTCAAGTTCACTGAGCCTTTCGGCTACGCTCAGGGATCTTGTGAAAATAGGCTTTTGCTTGAGAACACGGAGTTTTATTAGTTAAATGCCAAAACGGATAAACGCCCTAGATCCACAGCTTGTAAATCAGATCGCCGCAGGTGAGGTGGTTGAACGTCCGGCTTCTGTGGTCAAAGAGCTTTTAGAAAACAGCCTTGATGCGGGGTCTACCCGTATCGATATAGATATAGAAGAGGGTGGAAAAAAACTAATTCGCATCCGGGATAATGGGCACGGTATAGCCAATGAAGATCTTGAACTTGCCTTATCGCGTCATGCTACCAGTAAGGTGAAAAGCCTTGATGACCTGGAGAGAATAAGCAGTCTTGGGTTTCGCGGTGAGGCACTTCCTAGTATAAGCTCTGTCTCTCGCATGAAGATCACCTCGCAAGATGAAGATAGCGACAATGCCTGGAGCATAACCGGTGACGGTAGTCAGGATGGAAATGAGTTAACCCCAGCTTCTCATCCGCAAGGGACAACAATTGAAGTGCGCGATTTGTTTTATAATGTTCCTGCGCGACGAAAATTCTTACGTGCTGATAAAACTGAATTCAATCATATCAAAGACGTTATTGATAAGATCTCGCTGAGCCGTTTTGGTGTCGATATCAATCTGAATAATAACGGTAAAAAGGTATCAAGTTTTAGAAGTGGTACTAATTCTGATTCCGAAGCACGTCGTGTTGCTGAGGTATGTGGTAAACCATTTGTTGAGAGTGCGATAAAGATCAGTTTTGCAGCCGCTGGTTTAAATCTTGAGGGGTGGGTGGCCAAGCCAACCTTCTCCCGTAGTCAGGCTGATCTGCAGTACTTTTTTGTTAATGGCAGGATTGTGCGCGATAAGCTTATCGTGCATGCAATTCGCCAAGCCTATAAAGATGTGATGTATTCCGGGCGTCATCCAGCATTTGTACTCTATCTGCAATTGCCGCCGGAACTAGTGGATGTGAATGCACATCCAACCAAGCATGAGGTACGCTTCCGTGAATCACGATTGGTGCATGACTTTATCTTTCGAGCTATCCACAATTCGATTGCAGACCAGAGGCCGGCTCAGGAAGTAAATGCAAGCGCACTGAGCGTAGTCGAAGTGCAGCAACAAAGGGCAATGGGATTAGATAGTTTTACGGATACTTCGGCTACGCTCAGTAACCTTAAGCAATCAGATGGTATAAAACCAAATAACCATCAATATGCTACCTTCAGCCAAAGCAGTATGGCGTTGCCAGTTAGGGAGCAGATTGCAAATTACGACCGTCTTACTAGTGGTTCTACGGATATTGATTTGGCTGAGGGACGTGACCCAGAAGAGCATCCTCTCGGATTTGCTTTAGGACAGTTGCACGGAATATATATCCTGGCGCAGAATAAAACAGGTTTGATCCTCATAGATATGCATGCAGCACACGAGAGGATAACTTATGAAAAAATGAAGGCTGAGTTTGAATCTAATGCGATAGTTGCCCAGCCTTTATTGGTGCCTATATCCATTACAGTTAGTCGTAAAGAGGCCAATATAGTTGAAGAATCGAAAGAGTTTTTTCAGAACTTTGGGATGGAAGTGGATCGCATGGGGACTGAGACGATTGTTGTACGCCAGGTTCCTGCCTACCTTTATAAAGCAGATGCGGTTAAGTTGATTAAGGATATCTTGTCGGATCTTATTGCTGATGGGAATTCTAATCGCGGGCGTGAAGCTATTAACCTGGTGCTGGCGACAATGGCGTGTCATGGATCGGTGCGTGCACATCGACAATTAACCATTCCAGAGATGAACTCTCTACTGCGTCAGATGGAACAGACTGAGAGGATAGAACAGTGTAATCACGGTCGCCCAACTTGGATCCAGTTAAGTATGGATGACCTTGATAAACTCTTTCTACGTGGTAGATAAAGGTGAGTGGTGCGTGGCAGATAAAAGGTGAGCGGTAGATAATTCATGAAGCAAAATGCAGCTATATTCATTATGGGACCAACGGCATCTGGTAAGACCGGATTGGGAATCGAGTTGGTAGAGAGGCTTAATGGCGAGATTATAAGTGTCGATTCAGCCATGGTTTATAAAGGGATGGATATTGGTACCGCAAAACCAACTAAGGAGGAGCTTGCACGTGCACCACACCGGTTAATAGATCTCTTAGATCCTGCTGACGCATATTCGGCAGCTAACTTTCGTGAAGATGCGATTCGTGAAGCTAATGAAATTTTTGCTAAGGGAAAGATTCCAATATTTGTCGGTGGGACAATGCTCTATTTTCGAGCTCTACAAAATGGTCTTTCCAATTTGCCACAAGCTGATGAAACAATACGAGAAAGGCTTGAGCAAGAGGCTAAAGAGATTGGCTGGGATGGAATGCATCAACGATTAGAGCAGATAGATCCAGTTGCAGCAGCGCGTATTCACCCTAATGATCCACAGAGAATCCAGCGCGCACTTGAAGTGTATGAAATAACCGGTCGTCCTTTAACTCAACTATTCGCCGAAGAGGAGAAAGAGGCTGTTCCGTTTCCGGTCATTAAATTAGCTCTGCAACCAGATGCGCGGGAAAAACTACATAAGAAGATAGAACAGCGGTTTATGTTGATGTTAAAGAAGGGTTTTGTTGAAGAGGTGGAACAGTTGCGTGCTCGCAGTGATCTAGATTTGTCCAAGCCATCTATGCGGGCAGTTGGCTATCGTCAGGTGTGGGAATATCTTGCAGGTGATAGAACCTATGAAAATATGATTGAAAAAGGGATTACAGCGACCAGACAACTGGCTAAAAGACAGGTGACGTGGCTGCGAGCAGAAGAGAAACTATCCTGGTTTGATAGTGAAGATTCGCAACTTATTGAAAATGTATTGAGTTATGTTACTAAATCGGTATAGAATCACCTTTCACTTGAAGAAACAATTTATCGAGCTGAAGAAGCACTATATGTACGCATTAATCACGGATGATTATTAATTGCTGCATAATGTGTTTATGAAAAAATGCCATAATGGATTGAAAGGCACATGAAAAATTGCTTCATAGCGTTTTTTAATTTTAGTTAATAGTAATGAGGGGGATTCCTCTCTAAATAAGAAATTTATTCTTATAAAAGGAGAATAACAATGGCCAAAGGTCAATCACTACAAGAGCCTTTTTTGAATGCACTGCGTAAAGAACGTATTCAAGTTGCAATTTATTTAGTTAACGGTATCAAACTTCAAGGCGTGGTAGAGTCATTCGACCAGTTCGTAGTTCTACTGAAAAATACAGTAGGCCAGATGGTTTATAAGCACGCAATCTCAACAATCGTTCCAGTTAGAAACGTCAAGTGGCAGACTCCAGTTTTAGACGAACAGCCAGCACCAAGCAGCGGTACACAGCAGCAGGGCGAGATTGGCAACAGATAATTCAAATACGCTGCAGCACTCCGCGACAGCTCTATTTGACCGCCCGCAGTCAGGTGAACGGGCGGTTTTAGTTCAGGTTGATTTTGGTCAAGCAAACATTGAAGAAGACATCGAAGAGTTGTCTTCTTTAGCTGTTTCTGCCGGAGCCGATCCTGTCGCTTTGCTGACTGCGAAGCGTAAAGCCCCAGACGCTAGAATTTATATAGGCAAAGGCAAACTTGAAGAGCTAAGAACCACGGTTAAGCTCTCAAAGGCTAATGTCGTCTTATTTAACCACTCCCTTTCTCCGAGTCAGGAGAGGAACCTAGAAAAAGAGCTTCAATGCAGAGTGCTTGATCGCGCAGGCCTTATTCTGGATATCTTTGCTCAACGAGCGAGAACCTTTGAAGGAAAACTGCAGGTTGAATTGGCTCAATTGCGCCATATATCTACTCGTCTAGTAAGAGGTTGGACTCACCTTGAAAGGCAAAAAGGTGGTATTGGCTTGCGTGGTCCGGGTGAAACGCAGTTGGAAACTGATCGACGTCTGCTCGGAATTCGAATAAAACAGTTGCGTAAAAAACTGGAAAAAGTTCGTAAACAGCGTGACCAAGGTCGTCAATCAAGATTAAAACATGATCTTCCAACGGTGGCGCTAGTTGGGTATACCAACGCAGGAAAATCTACTCTATTTAATTTCATTACGGATTCTGATGTTTATGTTGCAGATAAGTTGTTTGCAACACTAGACCCAACTCTGCGTAAGATTCCATTGAATGAAACCGATTCGGTTATTTTGGCTGATACGGTAGGTTTTATCAGCCAATTGCCACATGAACTTGTAGCAGCCTTTCGCGCAACACTGGAAGAGACCAAAATGGCAAGCTTGCTAATCCATGTGGTCGATGCCAATGATGATATGCGCAATGAGAGAGTGCGGCAGGTGAATGAAGTGTTGGCTGAGATTGGTGCAAATAAAATTCCGCAGCTTATGGTGATGAATAAAATTGACACCATGGAGATGGATGCGCGTAAAGATATTGATGAGTTGGGAAAATCTAATATGGTTTGGCTTTCAGCCAAGACCGGAGAAGGTCTTGACCTGCTTAAAGAAGCACTTGCCGAACATCTAGGACAGGAAAAAGTACACGGGGAAATAACCCTTACTCCGGTTGAGGGTAGAATTCGGGCAAAATTGTTTGCTTTAGATGCAGTTAGCGATGAGAAAATATTAGAAGATGGTAGTGTAGTATTAACTGTAATGACATCAAAAAAGTCCTATAATCAACTGTGTAAAGAACTTGGAGTTGAGTTGCAACTTCAATAAATAGTTTGCATTGGCTTTTTTTAATTGGTGAAAGTTGTAGTTGTTATAACTGATGGTTGTTTGAAGTGGTAAAAGCGTTTAGCATTACTCGCAACTGTGGCATAAATTTCAAAACTAAAAACGGAGTAAGCTATGGCTTGGAATGAGCCTGGAAACGGTAGCGGAAAAGATAAAGACCCTTGGGGTCAAAAGAAAAATAACCAAGGCCCACCTGATCTGGATGAGGTTATTAAAAACATCCTGAATAAGGTTAGCGGCTTTTTTGGTGGCGGTGGATCTGTTAACGGTGGGATTATTATCGCCATTGCCCTAGTTGCTTCTGTAGTGCTGTACGTCGGTTACGGTTTCTATAAGGTTGAAGCAGGTAATGAAGGAATTGTTCTTCGGCTAGGAAAATATTATCAAACCACTAAACCTGGTCTGAATTGGGCTCCAAGATTTATCGATACTGTTGAGATGGTTGATATTGCTAATGTTCGTTATCAGGAGATAGGGTTTACCACTCTTGGTTCTGGCAGAGCAAAAACCAATGAAGGTGAATCTCTGATGTTGACTCAAGATGAGAACATCATTGATGTGCGCCTTACTGTTCAGTATATAGCCAGAGATTCTGAAGATTTTGCTCTTAAAGTAAGAGATCCAACCTTAACTCTAAAAGAAATTACCGAAAGCGCTCTGCGCGAGGTTGTTGGAAGTAGTAAGATGGATGATGTCTTAACCGAAGGGCGTGTAGCGATAGCGCAGCAAACCAAGGAAAAGATTCAATCCGCTTTGGATTTTTACGGAACAGGAATCTTGATAAATAGTGTTAATTTCCAAGATATTCAGCCTCCGGAGCAGGTGCAAGATGCATTTGCGGATGCCATTAAGGCGCGTGAAGATAAAGAGCGTTTGATTAATAACGCTAATGCTTACAAAAACCAAGTAATTCCTAAAGCTAAGGGTGAAAGTGCACGTTTGACTCAAGATGCTGAAGGTTACAAAGCCAGCGTGGTTGAATCGGCTCAAGGTGAAGCTGATAGATTCCTAGCATTGCTTAAAGAGTATCAAAAGGCCCCAGAGGTGACTCGAGAGAGGATGTACCTTAGTGCTATGGGCGACATTATGGATAATTCCAGTAAGGTTATGATTGATGTTAAGGGTGGTAATAATATTTTTTACATACCTTTAGAAAAGGGAACTCTGCAGAAGTCAAAGAAAAGGGGGATGGATAAGGTCGTTGAAGACATTATTGCTCCAGCAGCTCCAGCAGCTGTATATGGGTCATCATCTAATGGTGGTTCAGGAACAACTTCTCGTAGTGGTAGAAGCAGTAGAAATGAGAGGAGCCGATAATGGGTAAGAAATCAATAATTTTTATCGTATTCGTAATCATTGCCGTATTGGGTATAAATGCATCTGTATTTACGGTTTCAGAGAAAGAGCTTGCAATAAAATTCAAGTTTGGCGAGATAGTGCGTAGTGACTACAAGCCAGGTGTTCACTTTATGTTTCCAGTTATAAACGAGGTGAAAAAGTTCGATGCCAGACTTTTATTACTTGATGCGAAGCCTGAACGATTCCTTACTAAAGAGAAGAAAAATGTAATCGTTGATGCGTTTGTAAAGTGGAAGATTATTGATCCATTTCTTTTCTACACCAAGGTTAAAGGGTCGGAAGAACAAGCTAGTATCCGCTTAAGTCAAATTGTACAGGGTGGTTTGCGTGATCAATTTGGTGAGAGAGAGATTCAAGAAGTAATTTCTGGTGAGCGTGCTGGAATCATGTCTTTTATTACCGAAGAGGCAGATACAGCAGCAAGAGATTTTGGTATTCGCGTAGTTGATGTGAGAATCAAACGTATCGATCTACCTCTTCAAGTAAGTGACTCTGTATATCGCAGAATGCGAGCTGACCGTGCTAAGGTGGCAAGTGAATTACGCGCTCAAGGTGGTGAGGAAGCGGAAGTTATCCGTTCTGAAGCAGATAAACAGCGTACCGTGATTCTTGCTGAAGCATATAGAGATGCAGAGCGTATTCGTGGTGATGGCGATGCAAAAGCTACAGATACATATGCAAAAGCCTTTGGTAAGGATAAAGAGTTTTATTCGTTTACCAAAAGTATGGAAGCATATAAAAAATCATTCTCTAACAAAGATGACATGATTGTGGTTCAACCAGATTCTGAATTCTTTAAATATTTTGGGTCAACCAAGGCTAAATAGTTTGAGGTTTTCTTAAGATTTGGATGCGAGAACCTGATGTGGGAATCGATAGTTACGGCGCTGGCATTGATGATGGTGTTCGAAGGTATAATGCCTTTCATATCACCATCTGCGATGCGTAAAGCCTTGCTCCAGGTTTTGCAGCAAAGTGATGGCACCATCAGAGCGATTGGTGCCGGAGCGATGCTTTCAGGGTTGGTACTGATTTTCTTAGTAAGGTAATCGTTTAGATAGATTGGTTAAATAAAAAAGACGGCAAATAGAAAGAATATGTCAAAAAGCACTATTTTTAAGAATAACGCCTGGATGTTACCTGAAGGGATGGAAGAGCTTCTTCCTGCAGAGGCGATACAGCTAGAGCAGTTAAGACGCAATGTGTTGGATCATTTCTCATCCTGGGGTTATGACTTAGTTATCCCCCCGTTTGTAGAATATCTGGATTCGCTATTATCCGGCACCGGAAACGATCTTGATCTGCAGACGTATAAAGTCATTGATCAAAATAATGGTCGTATGATGGGTGTGCGTTCTGATATGACGCCACAAGTATGCCGTATAGATTCACATCAATTAAATAGAGATGAGCCAACCCGCCTGTGCTACATGGGTACTGTACTGCATACAAAATCTGATGGTTTTGCCGGTACCAGAAGTCCAATGCAGTTTGGTGTTGAACTATTTGGTTACGGTGGTTCTGATGCTGATGCAGAAGTTATGGCTTTAATGTGTAAAACTCTTTCTCATGCAGGGGTAAATGATTTTTACCTAGATCTAGGTCATGTTGGTATTTATCGTGGGTTAGCAAAGCAAGCTGGCTTAACTGATGAGCAAGAACACTACCTTTTCGATGCCATGCAGCGCAAAGCTATTCCAGAAATTGAACAGTTACTGCAAGATTTTGCAATTAAATCGCCAGAAAAAGAGATGCTATCTGGCCTTGCAATGCTAAATGGCGGTGATGAAGTATTAATTGAAGCAGTTTCTGTTTTAGAAGCAGCTAATGATGAGGTAAAATCTGCACTGGATAATTTGGGTGCTATTTGCATGAGTCTACGCGAACAAGTTCCCGGTGTTGATATTCACTTTGATCTGGCTGAACTACGTGGCTACCATTACCAGACTGGAGCTGTATTCGCAGCATTTGTTCCTGGCAAAGGGCAAGAGATTGCACGTGGTGGACGCTATGATGAGATTGGTCAAGTATTTGGTAAGGTGCGTCCAGCAACTGGGTTTAGTTCAGATTTGAAGGCTATTTTACAACTGTCTTCAAATGGTAAAAAACAAGGGAATAAGAATATCTTTGCTCCGCGAGCAGTTTTTGCTTCAAGTGAAGGTAGAGCAGGTTTGCAAAAATTGATCGCAGACCTGAGATCATCTGGTGAACGAGTGATCGTAGAGCTTGAAGATCAACAAGGTGATGCAGCGGCAATGGGATGTGACCGTATAATTGTTAAACAGGATGATGATTGGGTGGTTGAGACTATAGACTAGTTATTGAATACTGGTTTTGAATAGTTCTGGCTTGTGTGAATTTGAAAAGTTAACGGTTAATCCTGAAAAACTGTTGTTTTGGAAAAGAAAATGGCGAAAAATATAGTTGTAATTGGTACCCAATGGGGTGATGAAGGTAAAGGCAAGGTTGTAGATCTGCTAACCGATAGAGTATCCGCGGTGGTGCGTTTTCAAGGCGGACACAATGCTGGGCACACCCTGGTTATTGACGGGAATAAAACCGTATTACACCTGATCCCTTCAGGAATCCTACGTGAAGATGTAAAGTGCCTAGTTGGGAATGGTGTCGTAGTATCGTTACCAGCTCTGGCAAAAGAAGTGACGATGCTGGAAGAGAACGGAGTTCCAGTACGTGAGCGTCTACTTCTAAGCGATTCATGCCCGGTGATCCTACCTTCACATATAGCATTAGATCAGGCTCGTGAAAAAGCGCGTGGCAGTAAAGCGATCGGAACAACCGGTAGAGGCATTGGCCCAGCGTATGAAGACAAAGTATCGCGTCGTGGCATCCGTATCTCAGATCTGTATAACCGTGAATTTCTTGAGACAAGACTGCAAGAGCTACTAAAGTTCCATAACTTCCAGCTGACAGAATATTTCAAAACAGAAGCAGTAAGCTACGAAGAAACTCTAGAAGAGCTACTAAAATATGCTGAAGACTTCAAAGACCTAGTTGCAGATGTATCTGCTCTTATCTATGAAGTTAATCAAAAAGATGAAAATATCATGTTCGAAGGCGCACAAGGTGCACTTTTGGATATCGATCACGGTACATACCCGTTTGTGACATCATCAAATACAACCGCTGGTGCAGCAACAGTAGGTAGTGGTGTTGGCCCAGGGATGTTGCACTATGTACTTGGTATCACCAAGGCATACACCACCAGAGTTGGTGCAGGCCCATTCCCAACAGAACTATTTGATGAAACTGGCGCACAGCTAGCAAAGGTTGGTCATGAATTTGGATCAACAACAGGGCGTCCACGTCGCTGTGGCTGGTTCGATGCAATCTCACTAAAACGCTCCGCGCAAGTTAATGGTGTATCAGGTTTCTGTATCACCAAACTAGACGTATTAGATGGTCTAGAAGTGGTGAAAATCTGCGTAGCCTACAAATGCAAAGAAACAGGCCAAGAGTATAAAATCTCACCAAACGGTGCCGCGCTACTAGATTCGTGCGAGCCAGTATATGTAGAGATCCCAGGTTGGACAGATTCAACTGTAGGTGTCGATAACTACGATGCTCTACCAGATAATGCCAAGGCGTATCTGAAGAAGATCGAAGAGATTACTGGTATTCCGGTAGATATTATTTCTACGGGGCCAGATCGTAGAGATACCATAGTTCTCCGCGACCCGTTCGACGCTTAATTCGAGCCTATTTCCCCGAATACTGTGTTGTAGTTGTTAATTTATTTCGGTCATTTACTATTCGTAAACTCCCTAATAAATTAATAACTACGCCTTGTCTTCGGAAAAATATTTCACGAATTACCAATTAAGTTTGCTGAGCGTAGCCGAAGGGTCAAGAAAAATTATTCCACAACCTCTTCAACCATCAAATTATTTCTCGTTCCCATGCTCTGCGTGTGGAAAACTTCCCCATCCTTCACGCTGTCATTACTATATTTATTCGGTTAGCCCATAGCATTTATCCAATGAGCGTGGTTGAAGAGTATGGTGCAAGCGATTACTTTTTCTAAGAGTACGTCATTCCCGCGAAAGCGCACTACTGTCCGGGTAAAGTTA
>JAWSVA010000004.1:0-120678 GCA_033852155.1 Gammaproteobacteria bacterium
TGAGCGCAGTCGAAGCCACTCACGCAAATTTAATTCACCTGCAGCCACACCAACCCACAAGTCGGCTGAGCGCAGCCGAAGCCACTCACGCAAATTTAATTCACCTGCAGCCACACCAACCTACAAGTCGGCTGAGCGCAGTCGAAGCCACTTGTACAGCTATCATCATTCAAACTAATGGTTTTATATAAATACTCTTATTACAGCATTCTGATAACTTATGAATCTGATTAAAATCACCTTTAATCAAAGCCTCTTTTTTCTTTCTGCTCCAACCTTGTATTTGTTTTTCTCTATAAAATGCTTCATCAATCCTCTCGCATTCCTCAAGAAAAACCAGCTCCACTGGCAATCCTCTCTTAGTATATTCTGCGCCTTCACCTAACTGATGCTGCATAAAACGTTGCTCTATATTTCTAGTGCTTCCAGTGTAAAGACTTCCATCACCACACCGTAATATATACACGTAACCTTTCATTATTGATCCCCATTGTTTTTTAACTGTATATATTATTTCCTTTTAAATTTTTCTGCAAAAAAGCAAACCAACTTCGACTACCTACGCAGTGCGGAATAGCAAGAACCCAAAACAAAAATGCCGAAGCAAAAAGCTCCGGCACTTAGGTTTATTAAGCAACTAATAAGTTTTAATTACTGCAGTAGCGATAAAACATTTTGGTTAGAAGCATTGGCTTGCGCTAACATTGACATACCAGCCTGCTGTAAGATCTGACCACGCGCTAGTGATGCTGTTTCAGTCGCGAAGTCAGCATCACGTACTCGTGAACGCGCAGCTGATACATTCTCTGATACTGAAGATAGATTAGAGATTGTTGACTCAAATCTACTCTGCACCGCACCAAGACTACCACGAGCCTCATCAATCTGAGATAGGGCTGCTGTTGTGATCTCAATCGCCTCATTAGCGCCAGCTTTGGTAGAGATATCCATAGTATTAACTGCTGACAGCGTACTTACATTTGCAGCACCAGCATCTGTTGCAAACAGCGATGCACCGCCACCAACCGCTTCAGTAGTACCGGTTATGTCTGATGCCACCTGAAACTCAGCATTAGCACTGAATTTAACCGTTCCACCGATAACTGTTGAGTCTGCGGCATTAACAGTATTATCATCAGTCAATACAGTCGCAAAGCCGATTGCCCCCGATACTTCAATAGACTCACTTGCTGTGGCACTATGAGAGAAATTAGCAATCTTGACATCATAACCATCAGAGTTGGTCAGAGTGAGCACTCCTGTATCACTAGCTACAGCAGCTGAGACACCTGTATTACCAGTCTCATCATTAATAGCCGCAGCAAGAGAAGAAAGATCGGTTGCCGTAACTGTAGCACTAACGCTCACTGCTGCTTCATTCTGACCACTTAAATCAAATGTTACCGTACCTGATGCTGACAAACCACTTAATGTAGCAGTAGTAGAAGCCGTTGCCGTAATACCGGTTGATGCAGATTCAGCATTCACCGCAGTAGCAATAGTATTGGCTGATGCATCAACTCCAATAGTTGCGGTTGCAGAACCATCAGGACCTGTTAACGATAAAACCTGCGCGGCTACGTTATTACCTGCGGCAATATCTGTTGTTCCTTCTTTAAAACCAACTGCTTGACTAGCTGCTGCATCAAAATACCCACCATCTGCGCTGGCGATACTTGATTGAAGTGTCATTCCCGGGTCTAGTTGAATTTGAACCTCTCCTCCAACCATTGCATCTGCATTAGTATTAGATCCAAACGCCGCTAAGGACTGCGCACCACCTCCAGCCCCAGTAACGACTACATCAACATGATCCGAAGCAACAGCACCGAAATTAGTGTAGGCATTAACACGAATATCGTCACCCAAATTATTTGTGAATGTTATATCATCGCCATCCCTGCTAATGGCATTATTCACACGAAAGGCTGCACTTCCCCCTGCATTATATTGAGTCACTAACGCATCAGCTATTTCTGTCGAGTTCCAACCATTACCACCTGCACCTCCAACAGCCATTTGAATTTGTAAGCTCTGACCTGAACTTGTAATTGTTATATATTGATCTGCAGATGCCGCAACACCGCCCACAGCGCCTCCAGCTCTCATACCAGATAAGGTAGCTGTGCTACTCGCAGCTGCTGTAACACCAGTTAAAGCATCTAGATCTGCTGCAGTATCTTCAGCGGTTTCATTTGCACTGACAGTTATATCATCTGTTGTTCCATCAACATAAGTAACAGTTAATGTTTGAGCAGCAACTCCATTATCTGTAGCGCTTGAATTTGCACCAGCAATTTCTGATCCATCACTTACAACTGACCCACCATTTCCTGTACTTACATCAATCCCATAATCAGCATTGTCAGTACTTACACTGTTATTACCCAGACCTGTAGCGCGCATATCTGAAATTGATACGGAGATAGCCTCGTTGGCTTCTGAACCAATTTGGAAAGATGAGTTATTCAGACTTCCGTCTAGTAGCTTCTTACCGTTAAATGTTGTTGATTCTGCAATTCGGCTCAATTCTGACTTAAGCTGATTCACCTCTGCTTGCAGAGACTTTCGATCCGAAGAACTGTTGGTATCATTCGCTGACTGAATAGATAGCTCACGCACACGTTGTAGAATATTTGTAGACTCTTGCAGCGCACCCTCTGCGGTTTGCGCTAGCGAGATAGCATCGTTGGCGTTTCTGGATGCTTGATCCAGACCGCGAATCTGCGATGTCATTCTGTTTGAGATTGCAAGACCAGCCGCGTCATCCTTCGCACTGTTAATACGTAAGCCTGATGACAAGCGCTGCATGGCTGAATTAGTCGTTTTTTGCGCGCCATTGATACTTCGCTGGGCGCTTAACGACATGATGTTGGTATTAATAATCTGTGGCACGACCCTCACTCCCGGTTCAATGCATATATTTGTTAGCTAAATAAATTACTATTACTATTACTCGATAACCAAATAACGGCATAAAAGGGAAAATCTTTAGGTTAAATTTTAAAATAATAATTGAAATCTAGCTGTGTCTAGCCGCGTGACGATTTAACATAACGGACACTTCGAGCTAACCTTTCAGCATTAATTTACCCTTGACCCTTCGGCGAAGTTTATATTGAGCCCTTCGGCCTTGGTTTATCCTGAGCGTAGCCGAAGGGCTCAGGATAAACCAAGGCCGAAGGGCTCAGGGATCTTGAGAAGTTGAACTCAGGAATCTTAAAAGACAGGACTCAGGAATCTTAAAAGACAGGACTCATGAATCTTGAGAAGTTGAGTTCAAGAATATTTAAAACTAAAAAGCAAGCTGGCTGAGCGTAGCCGAAGCCTCATCATCATTATTTTTACGGGTTTTTTGAACAAAAAAAGACTCGCGGCGCTAAAAAACCAGCACCGTTCATATACCGCCATTGCAGCGATATCTTATTTAATAATCAGCACATACTGAATAATGCCAAGGCGTTACACCTTCTAAGTACTACACCTTCTAAGTACTACACCTTCTAAGTACTATACCTTCTAAGTACTATACCTTCTAAGTACTATACCTTCTAAGTACTATACCTTCTAAGTACTATACCTTCTAAGTACTATACCTTCTAAGCGTGCCACACCTTATAAATACTAAGCCTTAGCATTAAATAGCAGGCCATTGCTATTTTTTAGATTCTTAGCCAGCTCTAATACCTCTTCATTTGGTATTTGTCTTATCAGCTCCTCTGAAGAAGAGTCAAAGACTTTGATTACTGTTCTGCCTGTATCATCATCAACTGAAAACTCGATGTTTCTCTGTATATCTTGGACAAAGTCATTAATCTGTTTTACTGCTTGATTTAACTCTGCCTGATCTACAGCTTTTACACCTTTTGGTTCTGATGGTATCTGTCCCACCGCTTCAGTTGTTGATTTTACGTCCTGATAGGCATTGACACTATCGGACTTGGCAGACTTCGCTATGGCTGCAACCTGCGCGCCTTGCTTAGGCGTTTCTGTCGTTGCTACCTTTGGCATAATTGTATTAATCATATTAAGCCCACCCTATGTTATTCATTCTGTTAGCACCTAAGCCCGAAGGGATATAATCCCCCCGGGCTTGTCTTTCGGTTTTAAACTAACTTTCAGTTCTCACCTTTTTTATCCGCCTTGATACAAGTGCACTTCGACTACGCTCAGTGTACTTGCATTAGGCTTACTTCATTACTGAAGTAGGGATAGAACGTTTTGGTTAGAAGCGTTAGCTTGCGCTAACATAGACATACCCGCTTGTTGCAAGATCTGACCACGTGCTAGTGATGCTGTTTCAGTCGCGAAGTCAGCGTCACGTACTCGTGAACGCGCAGCTGATACGTTCTCTGATACTGAAGATAGATTAGAGATTGTTGACTCAAATCTACTTTGCACCGCACCAAGACTACCACGAGCCTCATCGATCTGAGATAGGGCTGCTGTTGTGATCTCAATCGCCTCATTAGCGCCAGCTTTGGTAGAGATATCCATGGTGTTAACCGCGGCAAGTGAACTTACACTTGCAGTTCCAGCTGCACCAGCGAACAATGATGATCCACCTGCTGCCAGCTCAGAGCCACCATCTACACTAGATGACACTTGGAACTCAGCATTAGCACTTAACTTAACTGCACCACCAACCACTGTTGAATCCTGTCCATAGCCGGTTGCATCATCAGATATTGTTGTCGCAGCACCGCTTTGACCAGTAACCTCTATACTTGCTGCTGCAGTAGCACTATGGCTAAAGTCACCAATTTTGATATCATATCCATCAGAATTGCTCAGAACAAGCTCATTAGTATCGCTAGTTACGGCAGCTGAGATACCTGTATTACCAGTTTCATCATTAATGGCAGCTGCAAGAGCTGAAAGATCACCACCTGCACCATTTGTACCTGTAACTGTAGCACTAATACTAACCGCTACGTCATTCTGCCCACTCAAGTCAAATGTTACCGTACCTGATTCTGATAAACCGCTAATTGTAGCTTCAGTAGTAGCAGTAGCAGTAATACCAGTTGATGCAGATTCAGCATTAATCGCAGTAGCAATGGTATTAGCTGTTGCATCTTCACCAATAGTTGCAGTAGCAGAGCCATCAGGACCAGTTAAAGAGACAACCTGTGCAGCAACATTGTTACCACCGGTTGTATCTGCCTCACCACCTTTGATGGAGGCATCAACAGTAGCAGCAGCAGCAAATATTCCTGCACCACCCCCAGCAACTGTACCTTCTACACTTGAAGCGATGCCTTTATCAGGATCCAGCTGCACATTTATTGTACCACCAACAGTATTAACATCCGCTGCACCAGCTGTAGATGTCATAGCTTCAGTATCACCTGAACCAGTTGTAATTGTTGCAGCAACAGCGTTATTATCAGCACCCGCTATACTAACATTAATATCTTCACCATTAGCTGTTGACACAGTTAAAGTGCCATCACCATTATCGGTAAGAACAATGTTTGTTGAAGCATCAGCTGCCTCAAGAGCATCAATAATAGTCTGATTGGTCTGATCACCACCACCAGCGGTTTCGGAGTAAGACACCTCGATGGTATCTGTTCCATCAGTAATAGTAAAAACACCAGCACCAGTAGCTACTCCATCACCGCCATCAGTAAAGCTCATTGCTGACAAGGTCATCGTATTTGAAGCAGTTGCATTAACACCATCCATACCATCTAATGCAGCAGCAGTAATTGCAGCACTATCATGTTGGGTTATGGATATTGTCTCTGTTGTGCCGTCAGCATCTGTAACTGTTATATCCTGTGCTGCAACACCATTTTCTGTCGCATGAGCATTTAGATCATTAACTGTTCCACCATCTGTAGTAGCAAGCTTTTGCCCGGTAGCAGCCTGAATACCGCTGTCGCCATTGGTTGCTGTTACTGAGTTGTTACCCAAGCCTGTAGCGCGCATGTCGTTAATAGATACGGAGATAGACTCATTGGATTCTGAACCGATATGGAAAGATGCGTTATCTAGACTTCCGTCTAGTAGCTTCTTGCCGTTAAATGTTGTTGATTCAGCAATTCTGGTCAATTCTGACTTAAGCTGATTTACCTCAGCTTGTAGAGACTTACGATCAGAAGAACTGTTGGTATCATTCGCTGACTGAATAGATAGTTCACGAACACGTTGTAGAATATTTGTAGACTCTTGTAGCGCGCCCTCTGCGGTTTGCGCTAGCGAGATAGCATCGTTGGCGTTTCTGGATGCTTGGTCGAGACCTCTAATCTGCGAAGTCATTCGGTTGGAGATCGCAAGACCCGCAGCATCATCCTTCGCACTGTTAATACGTAGGCCTGATGACAAGCGTTGCATGGCTGAATTAGTCGTTTTTTGCGCGCCATTGATACTTCTTTGGGCGCTTAGCGACATGATGTTGGTATTAATAATCTGAGGCATGACCTACTCCTAATTTTACTCTGCGGCTTGTTCCGCTTGGTTATCGGTATAACCGCAAAGGGCTATATTTTTGTTCGTCACACCAAATAACGGCCTTAAGTTAATAAACTTTAGGTTTTTTTTACTTTTTTTTTGAGTATTTTTAAAAACGTGACCAGATTGGCGTTTTTTGAGCATTTTTGATGAGTTTCAGGATTAAAAACATAGATTTATTGCTGCCATCAAAATGTATCGGCAGAATCAGGCTGATCTTGATTAGGATTATTTAAAAAAAGGGGTGGGCATTAACCTTCGACTACAAGTGCTTTGTGCTCAGGATGAACGGTAGAGCCCCGAACGCTTGTGAAAAAAGATTGACCCTTCGGCTACGCTCACTAAATCTTATCCTCAAGTTGATTGAGCGTAGCCGAAATCTCATCCTTCATAAATATCGGTTTAACAAATAGTACTTATAGGTAATAATAGGTATTACCTTTTACTAATTCTCAACTTCCTCTGTTACTGGAGCCCACCATGTCAACATCAGTTAAAATCAGTGATGATCTTAAAAAAAGAATCCAGTATCTAGCTGAGGTTCGCCACCGCTCACCCCACTGGATTATGAAGGAAGCTATCGCGGAGTATGTTGAAAAAGAAGAAGCTAAAGAAAAATTTAAGCAGGAGGCAATTGATTCATGGAAATCATACCAAGAAACAGGCTTACATCTTACCGGTAAAGAAACCAGAGACTGGTTAAACACTTGGGGAGATGATAACGAAGCGGAATTACCTGAATGCCACAAGTAATTGTTACCGAAGGTGCTATAGCGGGTTTGAAACGGTGCAGAGATTTTCTTTTAAAAAATACCCCTGATGCTGCACAGCGTGCCGGACAAGCGATAGAGTATCAATTTAAGTTATTAGAGGTCACCCCTAATATCGGAAGACCTCTTGATGATTTACCTGAACTACGTGAATTAATTATTCAATTTGGTGATTCAGGCTATGTTGCCTTATATAGATACACCCCAGATATCGATAAAGTTTTTATTCTAGCTTTTCGCCATCAAAAAGAGGCTGGTTATTAACTATAATACCCCAACCCATTCATAAACATACGATACAAATAGCGCAGCGTGGTTTTATCCCATGGAGCGAATCTTGGCAGTTGGTAAATATCGCTTGCAGATGTTGAAACACCACGAACCGTAGAGACTGCACCCAAATACCCTGCTTCTTTCACTATTTTTGCATGTGCGGCGAAATAGTCTTTTTCTGGTTTGCCATTAGGGTAGGCAAAAAAATCTACTGGTGCCCCGGTTATCTGTTGGAGTTTGGCTCTATCATCTTCAATTTGCTGCTTTGCTTCGCTTAATTTGAGTGTAGCCAATATCGGGTGAAAGCACGTATGGCCACCTATATCCATCCCTGATGTAACCATATCTTTGACTTGTGCCGAACTTAGCATCATATCCTGCGGCAATTCTACCCCGGCTATCTCAGCGAGTTTGGCAACCAGGTCTTTACGCTGAGACATCTCTAGGTATTTAACTCCTAGGCGTATTTTATTAGCTACATTAATTCTTTTATTTTGTGTAGATAGGTCATAATTACCAGCAAACTCAGCAGGAAATCCATCTGACTCAAACAGTTCAATGGTTTCATATTCTGTTCTGCGAATTGTTTCTATTATTGAATCATTCCACATTATGCCGCCATCAATGAACCCGGAAGCGATAAAAAAGGTTGCAGGGAGATCCCATTTTTTAAGTATTGGCAGTGCAAGCGTGTAGTTATTGGCGTAGCCATCGTCAAAGGTCATTACGACACTTCTCGGTGGAAGCTGCCCTTTTTGCAACAACTCTACGGCTTGCTTTAAAGATAGGACATTAAAGTGTTTTGCTAGTATGGAGCATTGCCAATCAAGCTCTGCCTGTGTAAAAGAGTCTACGTAAGGATCATTTTCTGAAGTTATGCGGTGGTAGTCGATAATACTCAAACGGCATCGACTCCCCCCTCTTAGTGACAACTCAAGAATTTTATTTATCATTTTCCAAACATTTTATACTATATTACACAATGTATATTAAACCAGTTTAGCACGCTTAAGCCCTTTTATTCCTCGGCTTTTCCCTTGACGTTCATTTTCAATTGTTTTCTTAGACTCAAGCTGCTTTTTTACAATGCTCTCTGCAATTACCATAATGGCTATATAATGATAAGGAAGGTCCCAATAAGCCATCCCTTTAAATGCACCGCCGATGGCCCAGCAGATCATGGCTATCTGCAGCATTGTCGCAAGATCCTTAGCCCAGGCTAAGTCTTTATGCTCTCCAGCCAACTTTCTAATCTTGCCCCCTGTTATAAAACCAAAAAAGTTTAATAACAGGTACAGAATCAACCCTATAAATCCATGTTCACCTAAAACTTCAAAATAAATACTATGGGCATCACGCGCTATCTCCATCTCTTTATTATATTTTTCAT
Organism: Gammaproteobacteria bacterium; assembly: GCA_033852155.1. Taxonomy (GTDB): domain Bacteria; phylum Pseudomonadota; class Gammaproteobacteria; order QZLD01; family QZLD01; genus QZLE01. The sequence continues at coordinate 8,893 of JAWSVA010000004.1, forward strand.
AGGTTTTAAACGTGAACATCCTATAACCACCGCCAGTTAACGGGTGGTCTGTTGCAACCCATGTGGCAAGATACCAGGCATCGTAGCGCCCTTGCATTGAGAGATCCTCTTCATAGTCACCGATACTATCCATTCGTTGAAACCACTGCTGCGGCAAGACGTTATATGCTCCAATAGCTCCAATAGCAACCAGTAAAAAAATAACTTTTCTATGTTTGCTTAAATAAACCATCATGAAAAAACATGGGATTAAGGATATAAAAGCTCCTCGAGAATAAGATGCAATCACTGCCGCTGTACACAATCCCATGAACCCAAATAAACCAAAACGGATCCATTTGTTATATGGTTGCAATTGTAAGTACCTGACCAAGGGAAGGATTAAAACTAACGCAATCGCTAACTCATTATTACCCGATATAAATGTATAATCAGGCCCCCAAACAAGATAATTCCCCCCTGTTGCTATCGCAAACAAACCACCTTTAACACCATAAAAACCTATGGATAAAACAATAACCCAAACCAATTGATTCAATCTGTCTTTAGTATTTATTAGATATAAAGTAAGAAAAATTGCCAACTGTATTTTTAGCACCCTCATCCACTCTACATGTGCTAATTTTGGTTCAAAGGCGAACTGTGTGGTAATTGACATCCACACAACAAATAACAACAAAATAACAATCGCAGGTGTCCATGGTATCTTACGTTTCTCCATTTTATCTGGGCAAAAAATAGCTGCAGCAATAGTAACTACGGCTATTACTAATGCGAATGGGAATGAATAAGCGAACCCATAGGTGAGGCGATGGGGACTCATATATCCAATCCAAGACCACATTATTATTCCCAAATAGGGGCGATAAAAGATAAAGGGGATAGAACCAAAAACCGCCAGAAGAACTATTAGATCTCTCATGAGCTTAATTTCCCATCAATAATAGAAGTAAAGATATCCAGCTGGCCCTGAGTTGTTTGTCTCCAGCAATTTTCAGATCCAATCGCAGCCACTGTTTTCCTTTTCAACCCTTTATTAAGCATTGTTCGTATTGCTTTGGTTAAAGCAGCATCGGTTCTATCATTTACTATTGTTCCGCATTCATCCGACAAGATCTCCGACACCCCACCTACATTTGTCGCCACTACTGGCGTTCCGCATGCAAGTGACTCTAATACTACATTGGGCATCCCCTCTCTACTAGATGCCAGCACCAATAGATCCGCTGAAGTATAATAATCCCGTAACTGACTTTGTGATAAGTTTGAAATAAATCTTACACTATCAGATATCCTTAGATCAGCAGCCTGTTGTTGCAGGTTCTGCCTCTCCTCTCCATCACCAATTATAATTAAATTCACATTAGGTATTAGATTCGCATCAGACAATTTGGCAAGAGCAGCTATTACCAGATCAAATCCTTTTAACTTAGTAAGATTACCAACAGATAAGATAGTATTTGGTTTGATATTTAACTTATTTCGTAAAATATTACGTTCATCAACCGATATGGGATGAAAAATTTCCTTATCCACTCCATTACGTAAAACATGGATTTTTTCCGCATCAACCCCTTTCGCAATTAGCTTTTGCCGTAGAGAATCTGCAACGGTAATTATGCTGTTGCTTTGTAGTGCTGATTTTTTAATCAATCTACCTGCTAACTGATAATCAGCAAATAGATTAACATCAGTTCCACGAGCCGTGATAACCAAAGGCTTATTTAGTTTTTTTGCCAAAATCGCAGCGGCAACACCATCTGGATAAAAATAGTGTGCATCGATAATATCAAAGTCAAAACCTTGGTTTATAAGACTTTTAACAACAGGTAGAGCAGCCCTTGCCATCATCATCGGGGTGATCGCGCCACCAAATTTTGGCAGGATAAAATACCTCGGATGATAAACATCTATACCGTTTAACGTTTCATGTTTTGGAACAGAATCAGATTCAGCATAACGTTTAAAAGCACCAGTTTTTATCGGAAAGGTTGCTATCGGAGCAACCACTTTGGTCTCTACCTGCTCTGATTTTAATAGCTGACGCAGGCGTGTCTCAACGAATATGCCATGCCTGGGGCGCTGTGAATTTGGGTAGAGGGAGCTGAAAAGCAAGGTTTTGATCATTATACTCCTGAGCTCCAAAGAAGTTTTTCAGGATAATAGGCTTTATATGCATTCCCACGCAGAGCATGGGAACGAGAAAAGTTCCCTGAGCGTAGCCGAAGGGTCGCCATTCGTCCTGAGCCTGTCGAAGCATGATCAATGGGGTCAGAGTCAATGATTTTAAGATCCCTGAGCGTAGCCGAAGGGTCGAAAGAAAAAACATTGACTCTGACCCCATTGATCTTAATCATGCAAAAGTCTTCCTGCAAAATGCTTCAAACATTAACAGTGACCATAGCAGTGTACTAAAGTCACGCATTCCAGACTGGTGTTGTTCAACCAACCATTTAATATATTCCATATCAAATATTTCGGTATCAGCTAAAACTGGCCCCAACAGAGAATCACGCAAACGCTGTTTTAATGGGCCACGAAACCACTCTGCCAACGGCACTGAAAACCCCATCTTTGGTCGATATAAAATTGAATCTGGAACCATTGGCTCTAGGGCTTTTTTAAAGATATATTTGCCTTCATTCCCTTTTACTTTGTATTCCGGCTTTATCCCAGATATCCACTCCACAAACTTGTGATCTAGAATAGGTACCCGCACTTCTAAACTGTGAGCCATGCTGGCACGATCCACCTTAGTTAAAATATCACCAGGCAGGTAAGTTTTTAAATCGACATATTGAATACGGGAAAGGGAATCATCTTTTGGGCATTTATCCATCTGTTCACGGAAAAACTGTTTAACGCTGTAGCCATTCAGATCTTGCTTAAACTTATTCGAGAATAACTTTCCACGCCATGCCTCTGGCACAAATGAAACAGCATGCAGGTAGCCCTCTGCATCATCCATTGCCAATGACTGAAATGTAGATTTGGCACGAAACATCTGCGGCAACCAATCAAATTTAGGGTAGATTTTACCCAAGAAACTAAATAACGGTCTTCGAATACAAGTAGGAATCTTATTGCGCACTTTGTTTTCATAAAATGCAAAACGATGGCGGCGATAACCAGACATCAGCTCATCTGCACCATCTCCTGAAAGAGATACGGTTACATGCTTACGCGCAAGTTCACAAACGCGATAGGTTGGAATAGCCGAGCTATCAGCATATGGTTCATCATAAATCGCTGCCAACTCATCGATCAGATCAAAATCATCAGCACCAACATGCTCAGAGTGATGATTAGTCTTATAGCGATCCGCTATCATCTGCGCATATTCAGACTCATTAAATTTTTTACTTCCAAACGCAATCGAGCAGGTTTCTACCGGTTTGTCCGAAATCTTTGACATCAGAGCTACGATACCACTCGAATCTACACCGCCTGATAAAAAAGCTCCAAGCGGTACATCAGCAATCATCCGCCCCTCAATTGCCTCACTTAACTTCTCAATGAGTTCTTTTTGGATCTCTTGCTCAGAAAGCTCAGAACCATTTTCTCCTACAAGATCTGCAAACGGAACATCCCAGTATTGGGTGATCTGCGGCTGTTTATCACCTAGTTTTATCTGCAATAAATTACCAGGAGGCAGCTTATATACCCCGGTAAAAATAGTTTTGGGGTCTGGGATGTAACCAAGGGCAAAATAGTCCTCTACCGCTTGTATATCCATCTCACGTGAAACTGTTTTTTCAACCAGAAGAGATTTTAGCTCTGAGGCAAATAAAAAACGTCCATCTTCTAATACCGTATAAAAAATGGGCTTGATACCTAAACGGTCCCGAACTAGTGTGAGCTTTTGATCCCGTTTATCCCAAATTGCAAAGGCAAACATACCACGGAAGTGCTGAATACAATCCTCTTTCCAGGCATGCCAGGCATTTAGCATAACTTCGGTGTCCGACTTGGTATTAAACGCGTAACCTAGCTCTATTAACTCCTGCCTGACATCAGCAAAATTATAGGCCTCGCCGTTATAGACGAGAACCACTTGGTCATCCGCCGAGATCATGGGCTGCACGCCCCCGACTATATCTATAATAGAAAGGCGCCTATGCCCTAAAGCAATGCCTTGTTCCTGAAACACACCTTCGCCATCAGGACCTCGGTGAGTTTGAACATCATTCATCGCTTGCAACAAAGTGATATCGACCTGGCTTTCAGGTCTGGTCGCAAATATTCCTACAATCCCACACACTATATTATTTTCCTTTGTGCAGTTTTCCCCTTCTCTTTTTCCAATACGCTTGAATAGAGATTGTCATATTTTGCTACCATTGCAGCAAAACTAAAATTCTGTTGTATTCGCTCAATTGCATTCTTACCATGCTGCTGGCGTAACTGATCATCTTCTACATATTTATTCATTGCATCAGCCATCCACTTAGAATCAGAAGCCGGCACTATATATCCTGTTTTGCCATCATCAACTAGCTCGCGGTTACCACCAACATCAGTTGCAATTACTGGCAGTCCAGTAGCCATAGACTCTAATATAGTATTTGATATACCTTCAGCTAATGATGGTAAAACAAAAATATCTAGCTTATGTAAAATTGCTGGCACGTCATCTCTAGCCCCTGGCATCCAAACTAAATCTTGAATTGCGTTATCTTCAATAAGTTTTTCTGCAGGTGCAAACAAATTGCCATTCCCCACAAGAACCAAACGCACTTTTTCTCTATGCTGCGGATGATTCTCAATAAAATGAACAAAGGCTCTGACCAATAGAAGGGTGTCCTTCACTTCCTCCATTCTGCCAACTGTTCCTATAACAATTTTATCATCAAACTCTGCAGGATAACCTGCTACATTTGTTGTAACAGAAGGACTGAACCTTTCCGTGTCTACACCATTACATATACGCACAACTTTTTTAGAACTAATACCGACATCCTTAATCAACCAATTTTCTAAATCCATCGATAGAGCTGCGAAGCGATCAATAACTGGCGATAATAAACGACGTAAAAGCCGGTATTTTTTATTTGAGCCATCTATATCAATAGTATCTCTGCCATGCTCACTATGAATAATATATGGCACACCGGCTAAAAAGGCTGGCATTACAGCATCCAGTGCTGGCAGGTTTCTGGTGTGTACAACCTTTGGCTTTAACTTTTTTAACATCCGATAAAGCTTAATGTAAATTTTTATATCTTTACCTGGGTGCTTATGCAGAGATATATATTCAACCTCACGGTTGGTTATACGATCTTTAAAGTGGGTGATCTCAGTGAGTGAAATCACAATATGACGATACTTATCCTGTGGCAGATTATTCAAAAGATTTACCACGCCGTTTTCCAACCCACCTACGTCGAGCCGAAAAAGCACGTGCGCAATTATTGGCCTGCTATCCACAATTTTTTTATTTGCTATTATGCTTCCTGCACTACTACTATCCATTATCCATCCCTGCTAACTGTGAAAAGCAATGATTTAAGCTTATCTCTTGCCTCTTCAGCAGAAGATTCAAGCTTTATGGTTAATACCTCGATGATCGCATCCGATCTTCTATCTAATACTATAGATCTCACCTGATTTAATTTAGTTCTAAGTTTTCCAGACGAGTTATATTTACCTGTTTTAATCCAGCTCCATACCAGCATCACACCCGAATTGCTTTTTAAGGTATTTTCCTGCACCTTAACATTAACTTCTCCAGCGCTGGTTTGCATTGGTACGTTAACTCCCCTTTCTGAGATGTTTTTCCAGACATCATCATCAAAAAGTTTATTGTTAACGTTTATTAGCTCTTTATTCTGGTTTTGCACAAAGTATTGAGCATTAGCATACCCAATCATAACTCCGTCTATAGCAAAACATCCAGCCTCCAACATATCGGCATTACGATGATTAAGGCCTATGCTATTACATGGCTTTGCCACAAAATCAAGTTTACCTGCTGTATCATCAACAGGCCCTATCTTAGATATACTAATCTGTGCCTGTGGTTTTGACTTATCAACATTAATCAACAATAGCAGGATCGTAGGCACTAATAAGATAACCGTGCAAATAGCAATGGATGTCTTAATTATTCCTCTTCTATTTGAAGCGAAATCATCTTGAGTTAATGACGCGGATTTATTGGCATCACCAGCAATATTTGAACTATTTCCACTTTCGCTATCTGTTGGTTTACCATCTTCGCGCCAAAAAGATCCAATCCAGAACATGACTAACATAACAACACCAAACCAAACCCAGCCATATATTATATGATCAAATCCGGTTGCATACTCCATGTCACTCAAATGGGCAATCATAACTATGCCATAGGCGCGCAAACCATTAGCTACAATGGGGAATATTATCGAAAGGGCAATAAAAAGCAGGCGCCTTTTGGTTGATCTATAAGTAAGAAATGCATAGAAATAACCTAACGCAATAGATGCTATAAGATAGCGTATACCACTACACGCTTTTACCACTTCAAAATTCCCAGAAGGGATCTCAAACATTAACCCCTCCCAATAAACTGGGATTCCGGTCAACTGTAACCCTTTTACTGCAAACCAAGCTGTGAATTGCATCAGCGAAGGAATAAGAAACTCACCCATCGGCACTGCAAATAACAGATATAACAATGGGTACCATACAGTGCGCGCAACTCTACAACCAAATACAGATAAAACCAACATTGGTAACATTGCAAATAATGAAAGCTGTTGTCCAACCGCAATTCCAGCAATACTAGCGAAAATCCAGAACAGCCCAAATATGGCAACTCCCAACACACCAAGATAACTAGTTGATGGGGTAAGTTTTAAACAATCAGATCGTTGACTCCAGATCATCCACGCTACGGCAGGTACAACAAACATACCGTGAATATAAGTATCTGATGCATCCCACCAGATCATCGCAGTAGCAATAATTGTCTGATGAAAAGCTACTATCAATAGTAATAACAATGCCACAAACACCTTGGCACTTATACTCCATGCCATGATATTTTTCCCGGCTAACTCTGAAACTTCTTGTTTGGTTTGCATATTATCCACGCTAGGCTGTTACGCTATCCATTTTGTAAAACTGTATTATCTATACTCATAGACTTAACCTTCTAGTAGGTCCACAACTTTGGCAACGTTACTTTGCCAGTTATAATTTTTCAAGATCATCTCGCGCCCTTTATCACCCCAAGACTTAGCTTGTGCATCATCTTGTAATAGTTCAGCTACTTTGTCTGCGTAGGTTTGAGCATCATCTATAGTTAGCTCAGAAAACTGTTCAATATCTTTAATCCCTTCCATAGCCTGGCTAGTTGCAACAACTGCTTTGCCCATCGACATAGCCTCCAGCACTTTATTTTGTACTCCGCGAGCAATTCGAAGTGGAGCAACAGATAGGTTAGAGTATTGAATATAAGGGCGAACATCCTCCACTCTTCCAGTAACAGTTACTCCGGCAATATTACTTAAGGCATTTACTTTCGCAGTTGGCTTTGACCCAACGATAAAAAACTCCAAACCGGATATTTTTTGCTGTACTAACGGAAGAACTTCTTCAGCAAACCAAACAACAGCATCAACATTAGCCCAATAATCCATGGCCCCTGTAAATACAATTTTAGGCGCTGCATTTACATATAGATTTCCTACATCAGAATTTGCAGTAAAAAATTCATAATCGACACCGTTATCAATGCTATGTACCTTCTCTGCCACAGCTGGAACAAGCTCACGAAACAAAGCGCTCTCTTTTTCTGACACAAACAGGCTGTGATCGGCCTGCTGCGCAACCATCTTTTCCCATTCAAATAATTTTTTATATTCACGTTTATACAACCAACTGGCAGGCCATTTTTTGCGGCTACTATATTGGCGCCACTTGTCCGAATCAATATCAACAAAATCAACGACCATTTTCAGATCAAAGCGGGTTGATGAAACAAATTGAGCCATTGCAGATGAGAAAACCAGAGTTTTATTGACCCCTTTTGCAATAACTTGCTCTACATAATCGGATAGCTCTTTACTTTGGTAGTATGGAATAGATAACGCATCTGCGGTAAGAAAACCTTTTAAGGATTTAATCTTGCTTACAAATGGATCAATCTCTATCGCACAAAAAGACTCGCACAAAGATGCAACATGCTCTTTATATTGCAGATCTTCTTTATCATCTATGAAGGTCGCTAAGTGAATCTTGTACTCTTTTCGCAACTCATTTAAGAGATGATAAGACCTAATCTTATCTCCTTTATTTGGCGGATATGGAATACGGTGCGCAAGAAACAGCAACTCTTTCATTTGACTACCCCTAATAATATTTAAGGTTTAGGATTATCCAAGATTTTTAGAGATCATTGGGCCAATAACGCGACAAAGACCAAGAGGCAACTTCTTCCAAGTATCGATAAAAAATTTATACTTTGGATTATTAGGGTTAATCTCTGGCATCTTATCTGCTTTTACCAAATAGTATTGATACGGAAGCGGTTCTGGTACAAATCCCCAGTTCTTTTTAAAACTATAGGCCCCAGTTCCCTCTTTACTACGGCCAAAATCAAAAATTCTACACCCTTTTTCTGCTGCGCGACGCATCACTTCCCAATACATAAAATCATTGCCTGCAAGTGATCGAGCAGAATCTTTACCACCGCCGTAATAAGGCAATACTGCATCACGAAAATAAAAATTCATAACACTGGCAACCACTTCACCTTCATGGGTAATAGTTACTATTTCACACTTATCTTTAAATACATCTTTAAGAATCTGGAAATATTTTTTCGCAAAGACTGGAGTTCCCAATCTCCAAACACTAAAGGAATACGCATCAAAAAAACGTTCAATATCTTCGTCAATCTCACTTTGTAAGCCAGCTTTAATACCCTTACGCACCATCGCCCTTTGCTTGCGAGGGATAGCTGACATATTCTCATCGTCATCAGAGCTTATCTCTTTACTAAAGGTTACATACAGCTCTTTAGTTGGCCATTCTGGATTATTTATTTTCCGTTCACGCAGTTCAAGACTATCTACCTTTAGCTGATCCGCCAGTTTACAAGCCTGCTGTTCCAGTAATTCCCTTACATCATCAGAATCTGCTATTGCCCCACCATATACAGTAAAAGGCATACTCACTAAATTATTACCAAATAACATACTCTTTACATGGCCGAGAGGAAGCACACCTACTATCTTGCCACTAGATTCTCCATCCGCAACAGATTCGGCATAATACATATAAGTCTTATGACCAAAGGCCTTTTCAATAACTGCTTGCCACTCCGCTAAATGGAAAAAAGTGCCATCAGCATTATTAGTGACGTATTGATTCCAATCCGCATATTTATCTTTAGTAAGTAGTTTTATCGCTAATGCTTCGTTCATTCTAATCCTAATTTATTTATTAAGGTCTACGCGCGGCTTATCTTCTGGCTGTAAGAAAATATTATCCATCCGGTCCCAATCAAAATCCTGTAACAATCTACCTAATCTTTTTTCCATTCGACTAAGATTAGTATAGTGCCTAAACTTAGTCTTAAAGTTAGTTCCTTCTTGTCTTGGCTGCTCAGGGTCTATCTCCCACGGATGAAAATAGAAAACAGACGCCTGTTTATCAACTTTATTTACTTTATTTATTGCGCGCTTAGACCAAAAATATGGCAACAAGCGAAAATAACCTCCGCCACCACAAGGAAAATTATTCCCCAACACCTTAGTTGTAGTTACTGGAACTTCGATAAGATCCAGATCATTTGGTAAAAATGCAAAGCGTGGTGCATCAGGCATCCCATAAAGATCGTGGTGAATCGGATATATACTTGAGCTATATTTATGCCCAGTTTCCTGCAATATATCTAATGCCCACAAATTCTTTGTTCCAATGGAGTAGCTCGGAGCCCTATAACCTTTTATCTCTGTACCAGATAAATCCTCCAACAGCTTTTTGGTCTTTATAATATCTTCTCTAAATTCATCTTTAGTCATCTTGATGATACGAACATGATCCCAACCATGACTAGCAAGCTCATGCCCCTGCTCAACAATTCTTTTAATTAACTGAGGATATCTATGGGCCACCCAACCAAGTACGAAAAATGTTGCTTTAACACCATGCTGTGAAAATAGCTGCAGCGCTTTATCGGTATTTTGCTCTACACGACATGGTAATCTCTCCCAATCAGATCGATCGATTACATTTTCAAAGGCTGAAACCTGAAAATAATCTTCTATATCAATGGTCATAGCATTTTTCATGATTTCAGCTTCGCTTGATTTATGTACAAAGTTATAAATACTTTTAAAAAAAGATTAAGACAATTGCTCTAACCACTGCGATAGGTGTGCAGCAATACGTTTAGCAGTATTTCCATCCCAATATTCTGGAATACGCCCTGCCTTTCCTTTTCCTTCCATCACCTGGTCAAAAGTTTTAAGTATCAGCTCACGATCTGTACCAACAATTGTATTGGTACCATCGGTAGCGGTAATAGGTCTTTCAGTGGATTCTCGCAGAGTTACACAAGGTACACCAAGAGCCGTTGTCTCCTCCTGAATCCCTCCAGAATCAGTCAATACAACCTTTGCCCCTTGCATCAATCCCAGCATATCTAGATATCCAGCTGGAGGTATTCGCAGGATAGAATCAGTCTGTAATAACCCCTCTAACCCAAATATCTCAATTTTTGATGCTGTACGCGGATGAACTGGAAATACGATAGGGATGCGTTTACTGATTGTATTCATTGTTTCCAATAAACCACGTAAAGTAGCCTCATCATCCACATTAGATGGGCGATGCAGGGTTAAAATCGCATAACTTCCATTTTCCCCTGTGAATTTTTCCCCTCCACCGTTGTTTGCAAATATTTGCTGCGCTGGAGTTGCCTGTTCTAAGTTATTACGCAAGGTATCAATCATCACATTACCAACGAACTGCACTTTCTTGCCAGCAATCCCCTCTTGAGCTAGGTTATCTGCTGCTTCACGCTCAGTGGTATAAAGTAAGTCAGATAGTTGATCTGTAAGTATTCTATTAATCTCTTCCGGCATAGTGCGATCGCGACTACGCAATCCTGCCTCAACATGAATAACAGGAATATTTTTTTTCGCAGCGACTAAACCACAAGCAACAGTTGAATTAACATCCCCGACAACTAACACTGCTGCAGGATTATGTTTATCAACTTCGGGCTCAAATCTTTTCATTATATCTGCAGTTTGTACTGCATGAGAGCCTGAACCAACACCAAGATCAACATCAGGTTTTGGAATTCCAAGTTGATCAAAAAATGTTTTTTTCATCGCCTCATCATAGTGCTGTCCTGTATGTACCAAAACAGCGTTTATTTGACTATTTTCTCTATTAAATTCAGCCATTAATGGAGCTATTTTCATAAAATTTGGTCTAGCTCCAACCACACACATAACTGTTTTATTTTTTTCCACGTCGTCCTTCCCAGGAATTAACTCATGCTATTTAAATTTTGGGGGTGGCAGATTAATTAATTACCGCCATCTTGGTTAGAGCCAAACTGTTTGCGAATATTTCCAAATAAGATTTCATGAAGATATTCAATTTTCATCTCCAGTTTATTAACTTTTTTCTCTAATCCTTCTATCTTTTCTTCAGCCCCTTCAAGTGCTGCTGAAGTTATGGCCTTATATTCATCGTAATTTCTTTGCGGTGTACCAGGCTTGGTCTTTTTACTTGATTCAGATGATTCCGCAATACACTTATCAAAAAACCGCTCCGAAATATCTACATCATCTTTTTGTGACTCATGAGTTATAGCAAGCATTTCCCCTTTTAGCTCATTAACAACTCTTATCGTTACATCGCTATTAAAGTGATCAAGCTCTTCAATCGCACCAAGCAATAGCAGCCTATTACACAATCTATTAATTTTACGAGGGATACCGCCAGAGTTTTCAAAAATTGACCTTAAAGCATCATCAGCAAACTCTGGCCTACTCTTCCAGCCAGATTTAATTAAACGATAAAGAATATAGTCCTTTGTCTCTTCTGAACTTAATGGTTCTAGATGGCAAGAAGCTATTATTCTTTGCCGAAACTGCTCCATAGATTCATGCCCAAGCAAATACTGTAGTTCAATCTGCCCCAATAAAAAGCACTGTAATACTGGCTTACCTTTATAACTTATATTAGAAAGCATACGCAGCTCTTCTAAACCTGATAACGACAAATTCTGAGCTTCGTCAATTACAAGCAATACTCTCTTTCCATCTTTAGAAACCTTAAACAGATACTCTTCAAGCTTGCCAATTGCTTGAGGTTTTGTCAGCCCTTTACTATCAATTTTCAAGGCTGAGCAAACCATATATGGGATATCATCCCCATCTAACTGAGTTGTAACAATTCTTGAAGCTATAACTGGACCAAACTCTAATACTGAAAACAACCTTTCAACCAAGGTTGTTTTACCAGTACCAATATCGCCAGTAATAACAATAAAACCTTCACCTTGCTTTAATCCATATTGGAGATAAGCGAACCCTTGCTTATGTACCTTGCTACCAAAAAACAGGTCCATATTTGGAGTTAGTTGAAAAGGGTTGCCTTTAAATCCGTAAAAATCTTCGTACATATTTGTTCCGCAAGCAATAGTCTGAATGCTTTATGATTAATACAATTAATATTTCAGCTCAGCCCCAACAGTAAATTTTGCCTGTTTATATTCAAAAGCGGCTTCTGTGCCATCACGAATTCCTGCTTGAACAGCAGTATACCAGATTGCTTTTTTACTCATGTTTCTAGTGTATTTCAATGAGTAAGTGCTCATATCATCTAATCTATCATTTAAATCATCTCCAAGCCTCCACCATCTTAGGTTAGCTCTGATATTTGATTTACTTGATAGGGTATAATCCCACTGAATATCTGCCCCAATAAAAATCTCATTCTGCCCTAAATTTCTATAAATTCGATCTTCGTATTTCAAGGTTAAATCGATACTGTTTTTTACACCCTCAACATTCCAGGTGAGACGTGTTTTTTTCTGTACATAGACATCACTTTCTCCACGATAAAACTTATATAAACGTTCATCAACAAGCTGATCTGTAATATCCTGAGTTACTCGATTTACCTGCTGTTCGCTATAACTTAGGCTTAATGCAGTTTTATTATTTTCATAGCTGAAACTTGCAAGATATGTGTCACCATAAAGGTCTTCCCCACCACCAAACTCAAGCTTTGTTCTAGTTGATAGCGAGTAAGCAATTTTTGCATCCCAAACATTACCTTCAAACCAGGAATAATTGGTAGATGAGCTAAGCCGCTCCCATTTCTTCCCAAGCATAATATAAAATATAGCTCTATTAAAAATAGGGTAACTAGATACCAAATCTACTTGTCTATATTCTGAAGCATTAAAGCCTTCAGTTTGTATATATTCGAAGCTGGAATTAATATTCCAATTAAACAATGCTGATCTAGATGCTGTGCCAAATGATACAATCGCATCATGCTCTTCAACATCATCGATTCCTCGATCATAATATATTTTTCCGTGCGACGATGAATAACTAACGCCTAAATCACCAGATATCGGCAGTACAAACCTAGGCTTAATCTGCCCAGTATATTTATTAGCGCTGTTGGCGCCATAGATCAATCCATCAAATGATATTGCATCTTCAGCATCTATTACTTCACTTTCATGTGAGACATAAAAATCAGTAAAAAACCTATCCCTGATTAACTCAACCCCAAGATCACCTCTTAGCAGATGTTGCATGTCATTCATACCGCTATTTTTGGCGTACATATACCCCGAAGCTCTATAATCCATATAGGCATTAACTCTACGGCCTTGGCTCTTAAGGTTCACAAAAGGCGAAACTAATAGATAGCTATCTGATTCACGTTGCGCAGCCCCAATATCAACATTATCTGTAAAAACATATTCTGAGGTAACCCCAGCATTAAGCTCCAACTTTTTTGCATATATGGTTGTTGAAAATAAAAGCAGTAAAACCACAACTGATTTATTAACGAATACAAATGGGTTTTTAATTAAATAAACCACGGCATTCCCTCGTCTATTTATATTGTCTTCTATATGATGAACCATAGTAAGGATTTGAATTTCTTGTCCTTGATTTATTTAAAACAAGATTAACAATATCGTTATCATCCAGTATATCAACTGCTTTTTTTACATTTTCATGAGAGGTTGAGTAAGACTCAACAACCAATACAACCTGCCCAACAATGTCAGCTAAAACCTTTGCTTCACTTGTAATAAGAAGAGGAGGTGAATCCAGAATAACAGCACGATCATTATATCTTTGTGAAATCTCATCTATAAGCGATAGCATTGCGCTACTTGCAAGAATTTCAGTTGCTTTTTCATGCCCGCTTCCTGCTGGTAGTATTACTAGGTTTTCAATATTAGTTTTAACCAATACGTCGGTCATTTTAATAGTGTCATCAACCAATAAATCAATTAGCCCCGGTAAATCAGGGTCCAAACCAAGATATTCACTTATCGATGGTTTAGGAATATCTGCATCGATAAGCAAAACCGTTGTATCCATCTCTGTAGCCATGCTCATAGCCAAGTTAATTGATGTAAAAGTTTTCCCTTCACCAGGTAAGGCACTAGTTACCATTATAATATTAGAGTTATCGAACTCTTTAGATGCTGCCCCAAATGCATTATTTAGAATAGGCCTTTTAATAATTCTAAACTCTTCAACTAAAGAATTATCATCTCTACTTGAAGTGATAATATTTTTGCTTTCAAGCTTACGCAAATCAATTTTCTGAGGTTTTGCGCTAGTTATGATATTTGATTCGCTTTCAGCCGCAATCTGACTTTGTCTATTAGCCGAATTAGAGTTATCTTTATTTTTGGAAGCTTTTCCCGGCTCATTCCAAAATTCAGCTGGATTTAACTCATCATTATATTCTTCTTCAATACGTTTACGATAATCTTGCTGATCTTTTTGTTCATCTACACTTGAACTTTCAGCTGAACCACTCTTTTTTAGTTTGTTAAATGCATTTTCTATAGTGCTCATATTAACCTACCAATTGAGTCAGCTTAGCGGCCAGATCTATTCCAGCATAGTGGATAAAAACAATAGTTATAAAAAAACAAAAATATATTACAAATCCAAGAGAAAACGTCATTATCTCAAACTTACGTTTTATTTTTCTTCTGCTATCGACTACTAAAGATACAGCTCCTAAAATAGGTCTATCGGCTATTTTCTCTAACGTCTTTTGACTATCAACTATTGGTTTTATCTGCCCTAAAAAGAAAGCAAAGAAAATACCACAAGCAAGTGAAGCCAGCATAACCACAGCTGAAAAAATAATTCTCGGGGGACCAGATGGATTAAATCCAACATATGGAGGATCAACAACATCAAAGTTAACGTTATCAGTTCTTTGCTCCACATTTTGCGATATTAATGCAGACTCTTTTCGATCGACTAAAGCCTCATAATTTTTCTTATGTATACTATAATCTCTATTCAAGCTTTTTAATTCTGCTTCTACAGCTGGTATGATATCAATCTTAGCTTTTAACTTCTCTACCCTGTCCTGATATTCCACCAGCCTTGCTTTTGATACCGCTAAATCAGCTTCCGTATTTCCATAGGATATCAATAGTTCCTGATAGATCGGGTTGGTATTAAGCATATCAAGAGGATTAGCATTTATTTTTGCAACCACATCTTGCTCAATTTTTTCCATGTCTGCTGCACGCTTCGATTCCAACTGAGAAAGCATTGCTTGAGCTTGAACTACATCTGGATGCTCATCAGTAAACCGTAGTTTAAGATTTCTTAAAGTATCCTTGTATTCTTCAATATCACTATCTAAATCGTGTTCAAAATCTTTACTTAATTTTTCACCTGAGCTTCTTTCAGAAACTTTTTTAGCTTCCTCAATGGCGTCTTTTTTCTGCTTATCTATAAGCTTTTGTAATCTCTTGCGCTTATTTTTCAACTCTGTATTTACAAGTCTATGCTTTTCCAGGTCATCTAAAGCACGCTGCATTCTGACATAATAGCCACCGCTATCACCAGGCATCTCACCAACATGTTCTCTTTTAAACTCTTTTAAACTGTTTTCAGCCTCTTCAAGTTTTTCTTTGTATTCATCAATTTGCTGATCAAGAAATGCTTGAGCAACATCAGTATCCTTTCTATTAGCACCCAGAGTGCTCTCAATAAAAACTGTTAATATTGAGCTTACTACTTTTTTAGCTACCACTGGATCTTCATGAACATAGATAATTTTGTATTGGTCTTTTTGCAGATATCGACCAATTTTAATTTTTTTCTCTAGTTGCTTAAGCAGTTTCTCTTCATCTTCTTCAGAGCTAACCTCAATATCTAAATCCGCCATCCTCGCAATTTGCTGTAGCTTAGGACGGGTAAATAGACGGATTTTTATCTGGCGCACTCTTTCTGAAAGATTAGTTGTTACTACAAGCCTGCCTAAAAGTGGTTTTAGAATTGATTCAGTATCAGCATAAACAGTCGCAGTTGCTTCATACTGATCAGGAAGCTGTGCTACGACCCCCCAGCCTAAAACACCAACAAACCATGCGACAGCCAACATTACCCAGCGAAAACGCCAGACACTTCTTAGATATGTGAATAACTTATCTATAAATTCAAGCATTATTTATATACGCTCTCGTTAGAGTATTCTAAAACCATGACTCAGGAATTATAATTGTATCACCAGGCATCATAGGAACATTTGCTGATATATCACCATCTTTTATCAAATCACCCAGGCGCACTCTATATTGTTTTGAAACTCCATTTTCTTTTCTAATAATAGAAGCCATATTTCCTGATGCATTGACCGTTAATCCACCAACTGAGATCACAATATCGAGTACTGTCATACCTGACCTGTAAGGAATTGCTATGGGCCTTCCTGCCTCACCTATAACGCGAACTAACTGTCCATATTCACCCGCAAACACTTTAACTAATACAGTTACTTGAGGATTCCGAATATACTTTTTAAGTAGTTTTTCAATTTCACGCGCTAAAGCTGAAGGAGTTTTACCCGCTGCAACAAGGTCTTCAATTAATGGGGTGTTTATTTTTCCATCAGGTCTTACAGGAATTTCAACAGAGAGATCAGCATTCCTCCATACGAATATATCTAGTCCATCTCCTGGACCAATAAGATAATCAATAGATTTACTCTTACCAATTGACGTTGGAGCTTCCGGATAACTTGCCACACACCCAGTAATAGCACCAAAAAAAACCAGATAAGCAACTAATTTTGCTATAAAAAATTTCATCATTACCACCTACTATACGATAAATGAACAAAAAGAGATTATTTAGCCTACAACATTAACAATAAAAAAGTTACGGACAACATTCCATGATTCTGCCGCACTTAATAGAATAAGAATAATTTAGAAATCTACTTTTAGCAATTAAAAAAGGCTGCATAAGCAGCCTTTTTATTTCAAAGCAGTTAAAGATTTACTTTCTTTTTCTACTTACAAATCCAAATGCAGCTAATCCAAGACCAAAAATGGCTAATAAAGCTGGCTCAGGAATAGCTTCAACAGACTCAACCATAACTACAAAGTCAGTATAGTCTTTATCTGATGTTGCTAGAGGCATATCTTCCCATGCAAGAATATACTCATCTGCTGTCCAAGTTCCTTTATCAGCTCCTGGCAATTCAATCTCATCACCCTGCCCCTGATACGCAACCATGTGATCATCACCTTTCACATCACCATCAGCTGATTCATTTAAAATTGCTTGTGAATAATAAATCTCACCGCTACCTGAGTTCAGATAATAACCAAAACGATCGCGCTCAAACAAACCAGCCTTATATCCAACAAAAGCATTCTCATCATCTAAAGTTACAACAGAAACCACTCCAGCTGCATTGATAGATAGCGTAGATTTATAGCCAGCCACATGATCGCCAGCAAATAACTCAATTGAATTAAGTGGGTTTGAATAATCATATACACCAAATGAGTTTATATTTTCATACCCAGCAAGCTCAATTACCAAAGTAGCAAAAGACCCTCCAGATGCGGTTAACGACCAAAGCTCGTCATTTCTCATCTGGTCAGTATGAACGTTTACAGAAGAATCTCCGACAACAGTGATATCATTTAAAACACCTTGCAGGGCATTGCCCTTAACAACAGTAGCTGAAGCAGTGCTCGCTAGCACAAGCAAAGTTGTTGCAATTAGTGACGTCAAAAGTTTTTTCATTTTATCTACCTTTGTATTGTATGGTAAAACAATTAATTTGAAATCTATTTAGCAACAACCATACCAACATTAAAATATTCTTATTTATCAAAATAATAATCAAGCATTGCATATTTCACAAAGCACTCAATGTAAAATATGCTGACACAATTTAAAAACTATTTTTACGTCACTCCCCAATCATCTCCAATAACTCTATGGCCTCTTGCCTAATTTTTGTATTGAATGATTTACCATTTATTGAATCTTTTAATACGTCTCGCGCAGTGATCTCATCGCCATTTGCAATTAGTGCCTGCGCATAATGCAACGCAATCTCCTGATCCCCTTTTCTTTTTCTATGCGCCACAACCAACTTATCCAATGCTTCTTTAACTTTTCCAGCCTTAAGCAATATAACCCCATATGTATCAATTATCTCTGGTTGATTCTGAGCTAACAAATATGCTTTTTGCGCATATTCTAAAGCCAATTGAAAATCGTCCTCAATTGATATGAATGCTAAATTATTCAGTGCCAATATATGATTAGGAGCATCTTGCAATATATTTTTAAATTCAATTTTAGCTTTTTCAACCATACCTGACTGCAACAAGGAATCTGCTAATATATACCTAACTGCAATATCTCTTGGATTATTCTCCAACCACTTTTGCAGTACATCAATTCCTTTTCCAGCCTCTTTTATAGTGTAATAAGCCTTTGCTAACTGAACTGCTGCCTTGGGTGATTTGCTTATTGATAAAGCTTGCTCATAATAACTTATTGCAGCTTCACTATCCCCTGTTGCAAACTTATACCTACCAAGTAAAACTAGTTTATCTGCATTATTTCCAACCTTTCCAATATCTGCAATGAGCTTACCAGCTTTTTTGATTTCACCTTCAGTAATATATATATGGGCTAAACTCAGCTTCGATGGAATATGATTTGGGTTTTCCCTTAAAGCCTTTTTAATGTTCAATTTGGCCCTTCGAGAATCCCCCACCCTTTCATAAACCTTTGCCAATAAATAGTACGCTATTGGTGAATTAGGTTGAGCCCCTATCATCTTTCCATAAGCTGACACGGCACTTGCTGGCGCATTCATAGCAAGATATATATCACCTAAAAACTTTAAAGCAAAAACATTATCAAGATTTAATTGTGGTGGCTTTCGAAGCACTTCTAAGGCACTAAATGGATCTCTGGATTGTATAAAAAAATTAGCCAAAGCTAATCTTGCCTCTAGCGACTCTGGATAGATTTTAACCCATGTTTGCAGATATCCCATCGCGCTATCAAGCCTGCCAGACTTTGCTGCCAAATTCGCAATCTGAGGCAAAATAAGAGGGTGATTTGAAAACTTTTCAAGACAATTTAAAAAGACTTTTTCAGCCTCTTGCACCTTATTTTGCTTAACCAACATCTTACCTAGGTGCAGGGTTGCCAGAGGATCCGCTATTCTGTTTTGTAACGCGATCAAAAACGATCTCTCTGCCTCTTCATATTTATTGTTTTTTACAAACACCATCCCATTTAAAGTATGAGGTAAGGCGCTTTCAGGAAGTGCATTAGCAAACTTTGCAGCTTCATCACTGGCTTCTGATAATTTTTCTACCCTGATATAAGCCAATATTAATAATATCTGCGTCTGAATATTTTCTGGATATTCGCCAATTATAGACTCAAGGGTAGCTTGTTCCGAAACTGCGCCAATAAAATTAGATTGGCCATCAAGATCCCATTGAAGCATAAATGCTTTTTGCAATATTGGAACAGCATCATTTATCTCACCAAGCCCCATAAGTATTTTGCCATATATAAGTACAACAGAAGGGTCTTCAGGTAACTTCTCAATAACTGGTTTTATTACCAGTTTTGCTTGCTCTAACTTATTTGCTTTTACCAAAACCTTAGTTAAAATTTTTCTGGCATGATAATTATCTGGATTCTTGACTATAACTTTATTTAGATTCTTTTCTGCCTGCTCTAGATTCCCAAGTTCAAAATACACCCCGCCTAAAAAAAGCCAGGTCTCTATTGAGTCTGGAGCAGATTTTAATGAACTTTCAAAAAAATCTTTTGCATCGATGAAGTTTCCTTTGCGCATTGACAAAAGGCCCTTAGCAAAAAAATACGTGGGGTGATCAAGGATCTTATTTTTAATTTGGGCTAAATCTAATTCAGCTTTTTCGAGCTCATTTATTCTAATTCTAAGTAAGGCGCGATGCATATAGGCTGTTAATGACAACCCCTCATTATTATCAATTACAACCGAATATGATTTTTCAGCTTCTTCATATATTTTTAACCTGCTTTCAACTCTACCTTTTAATAACCAGGCACTATAGTGCTCTGGATATTTAACTACAGTTTCCTCAAGAAGTTTCTGTGCTGTTTTATAATTCCCCTGATAAACACTGTATTTGATTTGGACCATTTGAATTGAAAGATTTTCAGCATCTAACCCAATACCCATTTCAATATAAGTATAGGCCTTACCCCCTTCACCTAGTCCCATATGTGCTTCAGCCATTGCAGCATAAACATTTGCTCTTAGCTTTGTGCTGAAGCTTTCACTTATCTCTATCTCGTCAATAACCTTTCTATACTCACCCTGTTTTAGAAGGGTCTGCATTAAGGCTGGATAAATTGCTTTTTTGTCAACACCAAGCTGCAAAGCAGCCTTTAATTCTTTTTCCGAGCTTTCCCACTTAGCAAGATCATTGTATATAAGACCTAATAACCACCTGGCTTCTGCATTTTTAGAGTTAAACTTCAGCGCATTTTTTAATTCAATTACGCTTGATTCAAGATCTCCCTGCTGTTGAAACCCTTTTGCCTTTCTAATATATTCGATATCAGACAGCTGTTTTTCCCCACATGATGTTAACAAAATGATTGCCAACATTATTGATGCAATTATTTTCATGCACTACTTTCCAAGGTTTTATTAATTAATTTAAAAGGTCTGCCGACCAAACCTATAAAAGAATTTGTTTATGCATACAACATTTTCACTTTAATAAGGCTAAGTATTTATTCAACAACAAAAGTAACTGAAGCAACCTCGCTCCCGCCCTTGCTATCAAACATCCTTAAATCATACTTACCTTTATATAAATATACCGTAAATACCATAATCCCATTTATTCGGCTATCTATCGTATACTTTTCCAAATCATGTTTATCATTTAGTTTTTCATCATCGTGCGGTACTGATGAACGTATCAAACCAATCCAAGCATTCTTTCTAAACCATTTTGGAGCTGAAAACTTAACCTTTATCGCTTCGCCAGTTTTATATTTTTTCTTATTTAGCTCTAGACTACCGCTTGATTCTTTAACCATAAAAGAAACATAAACAACTTCTTTTCCCATTTCGCTGTCATGCATTCTTATATCATATTTACCATATTTTAATGGTGCCGGAAAAAGCATTGTGCCTTTAGTTTTCCTATCCAAGTATTGATAAGTTAGCGCATGTAGATCATTTTCTTCTGCCTTACCATGCTTAATATTTGAAGGTATAATTCCTAACCAAGCATTTTCTCCATATCTTTTTGATGCTCTAAATGAAACTTTAATCTTTTCTCCTGGAGCATAAAGAGTCTTATTAATATATATTTTTGGTTTGAAAGTTTTTTTACTACTATTGCTATTGTTTTGTGCGTTACTTCTTATTATTTTATCCTGCTCTCTATCCTCAATTTCTTTATTTTGTTGCGTAACAAATTCAGGAGCGCTTCTAGCTGAAGCTGGCCGTCCCACTTCAGCGTTTACATTCCTCATAGACCCTAATAGCCCAACAGCTATAGTAAACGAGAGTATTAATCCAAAAAACCTCATGTTTTGCCCTATTCATTTTTATGATTCTTACCATCAAGATATGCGAAATCATATGTTTTTACAAAGATCTACCACACATATTTATAACTTTATTCTAGAATATGACACAAAAACCACCAATCAACAGCCAGAATGCTCATAAAATACTCAGACTAAGCTTTAATAACCAACGATTGGTGGTAGGTTTTAATTAAGCGATGGTTATGTCTTTTGAAAGATAAACATCTTGAATCGCGTTAAGAATCTCAACACCTTCTTGCATTGGTCTTTGAAATGCTTTTCTACCGGAAATAAGTCCCATGCCACCAGCTCTTTTGTTGATTACAGCTGTGCGAACCGCTTGCTCCAGGTCATTTTCACCAGAGCCACCACCAGAGTTAATAAGTCCCGCTCTGCCCATATAGCAGTTAGCCACTTGATATCTAGTTAAGTCAATCGGGTGATCAGTTGTTAGTTCGCTATAAACTTTCTCATGAGTTTTACCAAACTTAATAGCGTTATAGCCCCCATTATTCTCAGGCTGCTTTTGCTTTACTATGTCGGCATTAATAGTCGCAGCAAGATGATTTGCCTGCCCGGTTAAATCAGCAGAAACATGATAATCAACACCATCTTTTTCAAACGCTGGATTACGCAGATATGCCCACAAAATAGTGACCAGTCCAAGTTCGTGAGCATAAGCAAAAGCATCGCTTACTTCTTGAATTTGACGACGGCAATCTTCAGATCCGAAATAAATAGTTGCGCCGACTGCTGTAGCACCCATATCAAACGCCTGCTGCACTGATGCGAACATAGTTTGTTCATATTTTGCAGGGTAGGTCAAAACCTCATTATGATTTAGCTTTAGAATAAATGGGATTTTATGCGCATATCTTCTTGCAATTGAGCTCATACCACCAAGCGTTGAACAGACAGCATTACAGCCACCTTCAATAGCTAACTTGATAATATTCTCTGGATCAAAATAGATTGGGTTCGGAGCAAAAGATGCACCCGCAGAATGCTCAATACCTTGATCTACTGGAAGGATAGAAAGATAACCTGTTCCACCTAATCTACCAGTATCAAACATCTGCTGCATATTTCTTAAAACAACTGGCTTTCTGTCATTTTGAGAAAATATGTCGTCGATATAGTTTTTACCTGGAAGGTGAAGTGTATCTTTTGGAATACCGGTACAGGTATAATCAAGTAAGGTTTCAGCTTCAGATCCTAATAGTTTTTCAATTGTTGTCATCTTTCTTTTCCTTTAAAGCCAGATTCAAATATTTTTCTGATACAAAGTGCTGAGCACTTTAATATATTTCCAATCTATAAATATCATTTTCTCGGCATCTTAACCTGCAATTAACAGTCTAAAGTTGTTAATTATGCGTCAAAATACCGAAAAATGAGTGAGCAGGATTATAGTGTTTTTTTATCTGTTAATCACGTAAAAGACTGTAATTTTAGATTTTTCACTTCTCTATGTATAAAACACTATTTTAAATAGCTGCTGTTCGTCGGGAAAAGCAACCATAGTTTATATATGTGATATTTTTCACAGCTACTATTTTCTCAATATTCTATATTCCATATTGATGAATATTTTAAAGTTGGATATACCATTTTTTTGGGAAAACATATATGTCGCCTGGACAAAAAGTTGTTTACATAGATAAAGCAAGATCCGAAAAAGCAAGCGGAAATACGCCGTATGCTATTTTCAAAGCAATCCATAAACTTTTAATCGACAAAATCAATGTTTCTGTTAATCAGGTTTTTAGTGCTATAGATGACTCTTTATTCACTTTAGCTGAGAAGGCTACAACATCACATGATAATCAAGATTATTTTGCGTCTATGCGTGATGTCAGATGCAAGAAAACAGAGGCTATTGGTAAATATTGTCAGTTTATTACCCATGCTAACCAATGTTTTCTTTCTAATAGTGAAGATGATTGTAAGCAACTTGCTGGTCAGGTTAACTCAAATGATGATTTTTCACTTCTAGAGCATAATCAACTAGAACTAACCCTGGCTCTTGAAAATATCATCTCAAAAGCAAACTTACGTTCTTCAAAAGATATTGCTGCAATTGAAGCCAGGCTTGGCGAACTTTTTCCAAATAAATTTATTGATGAAGAAACCAATCCACTAAGTCCTAAAAACCTAACGACGCTTTTCTTTAACGCATGCAGAGATTTTGATGTTGATGGCCAATCTGAGCTAGTTATATATAAACAATTTGATAAAGTTATCGCATCAGATTTTCAGGAGCTCTACATAAATATAAACGAGCTGTTTGTAAAAAATGGAGTGTTGCCAGACTTAAAGGGTATACAGCAAAAAAAAGACAGTCCGAATACACCAGATAGCCAAAAGAAACCTACCTCTTCAGGGGCAAAAAGTGAATCAGAACCTCTATCAGGTGATGATGAAGACTTAATAAATGTTCTGTACGAACTTCTTGCTCAGCGCCGAGGTGGAGAAACCTCTACTGGCTCTAATGGCTCAACAGAGAACACTTCAGGAAGTGGCGTTCAGCCATCAGCGTTAATCCAATCTCTATCCACCATACAAACAGAGAGATTTCATTCTCAGCATAATGGCATTGACTCTTCAGATAGTATTAAAAACTTTATTTCTCATAACATTGAACATGCTGCCAAACATGGGTCATCTATTGCATTTAGTCAGATCCAGAATGATACGATCGACATAACTAGTATGCTATTCGAATTTATTCTCGGTGATTCAAATATACCGGATAACATCAAGGCATTAATTGGACGTTTACAGATTCCTGTACTAAAAGTAGCTGTTATCGATAAAACATTCTTTAATCGAGCAAACCATCCAGCTAGAGCTTTGATAAATGAACTTGCTGGCGCTGCAATTGGAGTGCAATCTGAATCCCTTGCCTCAAAAGACCAACTGCTTCAAAAAACTGAGGTCATTGTTAATAAAATATTAACTGAATTCACAGATAACGTATCAATTTTTGAAGAAATATTGTTGGATTTTAGAGACTTCTTACTTTTAGAGCAAAAACGTTTCGAAGCGATTGAAAAGAAGACTAGAGATGCCGAGAAAAGTAAAGTTAAGGTTGAAAATGCCAAGGCGCTTGTGCATACAGAGACCTCAAAAAGGATTGAAGATGTAATATTACCTGATTCAATATCCCACCTTATTTCTGATGTTTGGTCAAAGTTCCTCTTTATCTCTTATCTTAAAGAAGGCGAAGATAGCGAAATCTGGGCAAAAGGACTAAGTACAATTGACACCCTTATTTGGTCATTAACTCCGAAAGATACGGAAGATGGAAAAATAAAGTTATTATCCATCATTCCAAAAGTTCAAAGAGAGCTGCGCGAAGGCCTAAACAGCATTCTGTTCAACCCTTTTGAAATAACAAAAATATTCCAAGACCTTGAATCAAAACACATCAACAGCCTGACAATAACGAATGATCTTATTGCTGGCATTACAAAGCCAGAAGAAGATCTTGATGATTTCATAGATCCTCAGCCTGCTCCAACAAAAGAACAAAATAGTATTCGCGAAGCACTACATACATTAAGGATGGATGCTCACACCAAGAAAACACTTAAAGAAGAAAAACCAACTAAAAAACATAGTAGTGTTGCAACGAAAACAGCAAAAACTGAACCTATAGCTACTGACACTAAAGATAACAAAAAAATTATTGAACAGGCCCCATTACTTAAAGAAGTGAATGGAATTGAAATTGGTACATGGTTTGAATTTATACAGGGCGATAACGAAAAAATTAGAGCAAAGCTTTCGGCCAGGCTAAGAAATGGAGAGCGTCTAATATTTGTTAACCGCAGCGGTTTCAAAATGGCAGAAAAGTCATCAGAACAACTTGCTCATGAAATTGAGATCGGATTAACCACTATTCTTAATGATTCATTATTATTTGACCGTGCTTTAGAATCAGTCATTACTGATCTCAAAGAGATCAAAAATTCCAGAGATAAAATTCACCCTCTAAGGTAATGCAGTAAGAAACACCACTTATCACATCACAAACAACAAACCCACCTTTAACCCAATAACACCTTGATATTAAAGCAACTATTTCCACAGCAATTCAATAAAACCCTAAAGACATCACTGTAAAACACTCTAATAAATCAATCTCTTTTCCTATGTAGCTACTATACAGTGGCAATCCAATCATTTGGTCCATCACTATTTTTATGATACTTTCTGATAAACTAAATAGATCTAAAAATTTAATCTTTATTAGCACCACAAGACACAATTTTAATAGTAAAATTGAAGGATTTGGAGTAGTCAGATCATCACTTGAAACCGCGCTTTAAATAATCCAATTTTATATCACTTTTAGCAAGGGTAAGAGATGAAGAAATTATACTCATGGAATGTTAATGGAATAAGGGCCTGCCAAAAGAAAGGGTTAATAGACTGGATCAAAAATGAATCTCCTGACGTATTAGCTATTCAGGAAACCAAGGCTCAAGTTGATCAGCTTGATGATGAACTTATTAACATTAGTGGTTATAACAGCTATTGGCTTTCAGCCCAAAAAAAAGGTTACAGTGGTGTAGCGATCTATAGCAAAGATGAACCAAACAGCATTGAGTATATGGGCGAAGATGAGTTCGATAATGAAGGTAGGACCATTATTGCCCACTACGATACTTTCACTCTTATCAACTGCTACTTTCCTAACTCTCAGTCAGAAGGAGCACGGATTGATTACAAACTAGATTTTTGTAATCAGATACAAGGTATTTGCAATAAATTAGTTACATCAGGTAAAAATGTCGTTCTATGCGGAGACTACAACGTAGCCCATACCGCAATTGACCTAAAGAATCCAAAAACCAATCAAAAAAACCCTGGGTACCTACCTGAAGAAAGAGAATGGATGGGGAAATTTCTTGAAGATGGCTACACAGATACATTCAGACAATTCCACCCTGATGAGCCAGGTCATTACAGCTGGTGGTCATATAGATTTCAAGCAAGAGCCAAAGATGCTGGCTGGAGAATTGACTACTTCTGCGTCAATGATTCATACACTGAAAATGTAGTAGAGGCCAAAATTCATAAAGATGTAATGGGGTCGGATCATTGCCCGGTTAGCATCGTCATTAATGAGTGAATTTTACACCCAATCTGAATATAAAAAGCCGAATAAACTTAGTCTATTCGGCTTTTTTGATAACAGAGGAAAACCTTATTTTACAACGGTAAGATTTGGTTTCTTTGGCTTAGGCTTATCACCACCACCATCTGGGTTTTCAGGTTCATCTGCGTGCTTAGCAACTGAAACATTTTCAATGTCACCGAAAAACATCCCCTGGCCATTTTCACGAGCGTAAATTGCGAAAACATGAAATGTTGGAACCTGAACCTGCATCGGGTTACCGCTAAATCTTGCAGAAAAATTGATATAGTCATTACCTAAATCAAGATCCCTTATAGATGAAGGGGCTATATTCAGAACCAGTTTTCCATCTTCAGCAAACTCTAAAGGGGCAAGAATACCATCCCCAGTAGCATCTACCAGAATATAAGGGGTCCAATTATTATCAACAATCCATTGATAGTATGCCCTTATTAGGTATGGACGATTAGGTATCATAATAATTCCTTAATATTTGCACTCTGCCAAAATCATTAATAATTCACAATGATAATTATCAGATATATTAACAACCCGTATGAGGCACTATAGTCCGCGAATCTCTTTTTCTGCTTCAGTAAGACTTTCTTGGAAAGCTTCTCTGGCAAAAACGCGATCAGCGTACTCTTCAATCACAGCACCTTCAACAGGAAGATCAATTCCATATTTCGGTAGGCGCCATAACAATGGTGCAATTGTCGCATCCATAACTGTAAAATCATCACTAAGGAAGAATTTTCTTGATGCGAACACATCAGCGCTGGATATTAATGCCTCTTTAAGACCTTTTTTAGCCTTACTGATTTTTCTGTCACTTCCATTCTCAAGATCATCAACAAAAACATAAAGATCAGAAAGTATACGACAAACAGCTAAGCGACACTGAGCCCTTGAAACAGGATCAACAGGCATCAAAGGAGGATGAGGAAAACGTTCATCAAGATATTCAATCATCACTTGAGGATCGTATAAAACCAAATCTCTATCAACAAGAGTTGGTACCGATCCATACGGATTAAGAGCCAGAAGGTCTTCAGAAGGAGCCTCTTCAGAAGTCATTTCAACATCAACACCAATCCCTTTCTCGCCTAAAACAATACGTACGCGGTGACTATGAACACACATAGGACCAGTAAATAAAGTCATCACTGACCTTTTTCCTGTAACAGCAGCCATTTTATCTCCAAAACAGAATAACTAGAATTTAGCAGCAGATAATCCACTAAAACCGACAAAAGGTCAAGCTTTTTATGAAAATCCCTTTATATTTCAACAGCTTCAAGCGTTATTTTCAATATCAATAAATTCAACTTCAACTTCAAAATTTTCTGCCAAATATTCACCTAAAGCCTGAATACCAAATTTTTCTGTTGCGTGATGCCCTGCTGCAAAATAGCTAATGCCCAGTTCTTTAGCCATATGAGGAGTTCTTTCAGAAATCTCACCGGAAATAAATGCATCAACACCAGCCAATGCAGCTTCCTCGATAAAATCCTGAGCGGCACCAGTACATATGCCTACACTTGAAATTAACTTGTCACTAGAACCTGTAATTTCAGGTTTACGCCCCAAAATCGACGCAATTTTTTTCTGTAAATCAACCGCTGATAACTTAGTTGCTAACCTACCATAAATTCCAAGATCAATATTACCTGCTCTGCCAAAACCACCCTCAACTGTAACCTCTAGCCTCTTAGCCAATAGTGCGTTATTTCCCACCCCTGAATGTATATCTAACGGAAGATGGTATACCAGCAAATTTAAATTATTTTTAATTAACGATCGAATTCTCCCCCCCTTAACCCCAGTTATTGTCGGCTCCTCTCCTTTCCAAAAAAAACCATGGTGCACCAATATAGTATCAGCACCTCTTGATACTGCTGCATCAATCAAATCAATATTTGCCGATACACCCGTAATAATTTTATTAACTTCAGTTGTGGATTCAATTTGTAAACCATTAGGACAATAATCTCTAACCTTATCAACCGCTAGAAATTCATCTAAATGAGCTATCACATCTACCAACTTTATCATTAATTAACTTCCTTATAACTCAGTGATACCTAACTATGCCTTTATCCATAACCAATGCACGTATGTATGCTAATATTGAAGCATACATACTAGTCTACGGCTAATATATTTCAGCCAAAGATTATAGCTAAATTTTCATCCAAAACTTTTGCAGCTGGACTACACATGAAAACGCCACGTTTTGTTAAGCATATAATAAGTTATATTGCTGTTGGATTTGCTGCCGCAATTTTAACAATAATATATTTACCAAGTGATTCAGAAGAAAATAGTAATTCTATTAAGGGCAACAAATACACTTCTGTTATCTCAGAGCAAATAACCCCAACTAGCAAGTCAAACATATATGAACCTGTCTCATATGCAGAAGCAGTAAAGAAAGCAGCTCCGGCAGTTGTAAATATTCATACAGCTAAAATGGTGCAGCAACAAAATAGATTTTTTTCAGACCCATTATTTCGTCAATTTTTCGGTGTTCCAAATCAATCCAAACAAAAGCCAAAATTGCAAACCAGCCTTGGGTCCGGAGTTATTTTTGAAAGCGATGGGTTCATCGTAACCAACAATCACGTCATTGATGGTGCAGATGAGATTATTGTCGTGCTGCACGATGGACGCTCTGCAGCAGCCACAGTAGTTGGAACCGATAGCGAAACTGACTTAGCTATTCTTCAAATCAAACTTCCAGACCTACCATCAATATCTATCGGCAATTCTGATAATCTTGAAGTGGGCGATGTGGTTCTAGCAATTGGCAATCCATTTGGTGTTGGGCAAACGGTTACTCAAGGAATTGTAAGTGCTAAAGGGCGCAATGAGCTTGGTATAAGCACTTTTGAAAACTTTATCCAAACTGATGCAGCAATCAACCCAGGAAACTCCGGTGGAGCCTTAATAAACGCATATGGTGACTTAACAGGAATTAATACCGCTATCTTTAGTAAATCCGGTGGTTCACACGGAATCGGTTTTGCCATACCTGTAAACCTGGCAAAAATGGTAAAAGACAACATCACTGAAAGCGGCTTTGTTAAACGTGGTTGGCTTGGAATTGAACCACAAGAGATCACCTCAAGGCTTGCTGAATCATTCAGCCTTAATTCAACTAACGGGGTAATTATAGCTGGGGTCTATCGCGGTGGCCCGGCAGACAAAGCTGGCCTCAAACCAGGTGATATTATTTTCAAGATTAACGACATTGAAATAATCAATGCCTCAAAAGCGATAAACTACCTGGCTACAATCAAACCTGGAAAAAGCGTTACGATTGAGGGAATTAAAAACAGTAAGGCCTTTACAACACAAGCAATACTTATTCAACGGCCAAATACCTCTAAATAATTGACGTACAAGCATAGCAAGTTAACCCGTTAAATTTTAGATATACACTCCATAGGGATGATCAAGATATGGCATCACCTTTAGCAAAATTTTTCATGTATGCTGCACTAATAATATCGACAGCAGTGTCTTCAACATCTTTTAGTATTGACACATCATCACTAAAAGAGGCGAAGATTTTCAATCAAAATCTAACCGGTAACATTGAAAGTAGCCTACTTAACGAAGCTAGTGGAATTACTAGATCTGGCTATAGCAACGATATTTTTTGGCTTATTAACGACGGTGGTGATGAACCGTTTATCTACGCACTAAATAAACAAGGAAAAGACCTTGGGCGCTATTATATTAAGGGCATTGATAACCGTGATTGGGAAGACATTAGTAGCTTTAAACTAGATAATCAAAACTATTTAATTATTGCGGATACTGGAGATAACGACTCAAAACACAAACACTCTTTTCTCTATATAATAAAAGAGCCAAAAATCACCAATAATTATTCAAACAGACTAACTAGATTAAAGCTAAGTTGGAGAATCAGGTTCCAATATCAAAATGGGCCTCGTGACTGCGAATCAATAGCCGTTGATACTGAGAACAACCGTATTTTATTGTTAAGTAAGCGCACAATTCCCGCGATTATGTATGAACTACCATTAAAACCAAACAAGAAGCGTCGACTTTTAAAAGCCACGCCTATCGCAAAACTTAATAGCATCCCTCAACCAGGAATATTTTTCATTATCACCAACCCAATTTATGGTCGATATGCATCTCAGCCTACAGCAATAGATATTAGCCTTGATGGAATGGAGCTAGCTGTATTAACTTATAAATTTGGCTACATCTATCAGCGTAATAATAATCAATCATGGGAAGAGGCTCTAACGAGCTCTCCAGAAGTATTTGATCTACCACAATTGGCCCAAGCTGAGGCTTTAAGCTTCGATATTAATAATGATATATTAATTACCAGCGAAAAAAGTCATGCCCCCCTATACTTAATCAAGCGCTCAAACGGCACCTCAACAAAATAAAACACTTCCTTTAAATCAATATATTAAACCAACAAACCTCATCTTCAATTGTTCAATCAATATATTTCTAAAGTGCATACGGCAAATAGCACTATTCATAAAGCAAATGCAGACTATACATTTTGCTGCATTGCACAAAACACCAGTTTATTATATATTTAAACCATAGAGAGATTATTCTCAATGACAACAACTATTTGTAAGGAGGTTATTATGAACTATACGACAAATAGATATACAGACCACAACTATAAAACTGCGAACACCTTTGATGAAAGTCTTAACATCAGACCTTATCAAGCCACTACAAGAGGCGCAAAAGTATTCACAGAATTGAAAAAGGAAACTTTCATGCAAAACATCCTCAACCACATGAGGAAACCAGAAGGAAGATAACATGGACGTTACATCATTTATCTAAAACTCCAGCAACTCGCTGGAGTTTTTCTATTAACTACTGCAAAACAAACTAATCTAATTTTTACGCGCTTTCTTGTCCAGCTCCTGCAACTGATCTAATTTTCCCTTAATCTTAATTTCAAGCCCTCTTTCAACAGGGTGGTAATATTTCGTCTCCATATGAATGTTATCTGGGAAATATGTTTCACCAGCAGCATATGCACCTGGTTCATCATGAGCATAGCGATATTCTTTACCGTAACCTAGTTCCTTCATAAGTTTTGTTGGGGAGTTACGCAAATGAATTGGAACTTCAGAGGTACCATTACTCTTAATGTCTTTTCGCACAGCATTATGCGCCACATAAACAGCATTACTCTTAGGAGCTGCAGCCAAATAAAGCACAGCCTGGCTTAAAGCCAATTCTCCCTCTGGACTTCCAAGGCGTTCAAATGCATCCCAGGCATTAATAGTAATCTGTAACGCACGAGGATCAGCATTACCAATTTCCTCACTTGCCATACGCACTATACGTCGCGCTAGATAGATTGGGTCACATCCACCATCCAACATTCTGTGCAACCAATAAAGAGCAGCATCTGGTGCCGAGCCACGCACAGATTTATGTAATGCTGATATCTGGTCGTAGAAATATTCTCCACCCTTATCAAACCTACGCCCACCACCAGCAACTATTTCACTAATCGTGTCGGCTTTAATTTTATTAGCGCCTTCAACATGCTCGGCAAAGTCAGAAGCGATCTCTAACACTGTTAGTGCTCGCCTTGCATCACCATCAGCATTATCGACAATCAGATCAATTGCTCGATCTTCTATCTCCAGCTGTTTACCCCCAAGACCACGTTCACTATCAGCAACTGCAGATTCTATTACCTGTCTGATCTCCTCATGAGTCAGCGATTTTAAAACGTAGGTTCTTAACCTGGATAACAGCGCATTATTCAGTTCAAATGATGGATTTTCTGTTGTAGCACCAACAAAAGTGATGGTTCCATCTTCAATAAAAGGTAAAAATGCATCTTGCTGTGATTTATTAAAACGGTGCACTTCATCAATAAACAAGATGGTTCTCTTTTGGAACATTTGCAGGTTTTGCCGTGCAGAATCAACTGCAGCTCGAATATCCTTTACCCCAGACATTACCGCCGAAATAGAGACAAAATCAGCATCACAACAAGTGGCGATTATGCGGGCAATGGTTGTCTTACCCGTTCCTGGAGGCCCCCAAAAGACCATAGAGTGGACAACGCCGGCATCCAAAATATCTCGCAACGGACGACCTTCAGCTAATAGGTGCGATTGTCCAATATATTCGGTGATATCACGCGGGCGCATCCGATCCGCAAGAGGTTTATGCTGCATAGATGGATTATTCATTGCGGGTTATTTTTCTATGCCGATAACATCAACACCTTCAGGGGGAACAAAGCTAAAAATAGCCTCATCCAAATCAATATTAAGCTGTAGGTTTTCAAATTCAAGATAAGTCAATTGATCAAATTTATCTGCAATCTGCACCACTTTTAATACATCATCAGCAAAACCAAGCCTAATAGAACCGTACTCGCTGTTTGGATTCTTTGGAGTAAATAATACCCACTTTACCCCCTGAGACTCACCAGCAAATGAGGTATCAAACTCCTTTTCAACCGCACCAAATCCTTCAGTCAAAATACTAACAGGTGTTGAGTTAATCGCATTCGCTTGCTCACGCACAGTAACCTGATCCAAATCTTTATCAAACACCCAAAGCTTAGTACCATCTGCCAGAATCATCTGTTCATATGGCTTTTGATAATCCCAACGGAACCGATTAGGGCGACTCATAGTTAACACGCCCTCAACCTGCTGCGTTACCTTGCCACCTGCATCAAAAGAAACCTGTTTGAAGTCAGTTTTTACCTGTTTAGCGCTATCAAAAAAATTCTTTAATAGCTTTCTCGCCTCACTATTATCAACCAGACCTTGATTGACCGTAGCCTTCTCAGCAGCGATTGCATTAACCTCTGTTAATAAAGAGATTGCCAGAAAAAAGGCTAAAACAATAGTCTTAAAAATTTTCATAGTTATCTTTTCGCCGGAAATAGTTTAAAAAAGTTCTCTGTTGTATAGGCCGCAACCTGCTCAAAAGGTTCCCCCCTTAACTGAGCAATATATTCAGCTACATAACGCACGTAAGCAGGAACGTTCTTTTTGCCTCTATGTGGCACAGGAGCAAGAAATGGGGAATCAGTCTCTATCAACAATCTATCTTGAGGAATGGTTCGAGCAACCTCTTTGATATCAGCTGCAGAATTAAATGTCACGATGCCAGAGATGCCAATATGGAAATTAAGATCGATAACATGCTTAGCATCCTCAACATTGCCGGTAAAGCAGTGAACCACACCACCAATCTCTTCAGCATTCTCTTCTGCCATAATCTTTACCGCATCATCATAGGCATCACGAATATGAATAATCAGTGGCTTTTTTGCCTCACGAGCTGCTGCAATATGCGTTCTAAATCTATCACGCTGCCAATCTAAATCACCACTACTGCGAAAATAATCAAGGCCAGTTTCACCTATCGCAATCACCTTCTCATCTGCCGCACACTTAACCAGCTCTGCTTTAGTTACTTCTGGCTGATTATCATCATTTGGGTGTACCCCAACAGAGGCATAGACATTATCAAACCTGTTAGCTATACCCAAAATAGTTGGAAAATCCTGCATATTTATCGATACACACTGCATAAAACTGACATCATTTTCCTTAGCTTGCTCGATATAAGCAGCAACAGCACCTTCGCTATACTCTTTTTCCATGATATCTAAATGACAATGAGAATCGACTAACATAAAAACCTCAAAAAATTCCTACAATTGGTATGGTAGCAGGCAAGAATGCCGCTGCAGATGTGAATTCTAACTTAATTGCCATTATTTAGAAAATAAGAGTGTCATTTAATAAATATGGCTATAATTCGCAGGATATTTTTTCAAAGACGCGGCGCAGTGAAGACTTTAGAAGGAGTTGACTCCTAGTCAATGACTGCCCTTCGACTACGTTCAGGAACCATGTCTGAAGTTGTAACGCAGTATTCGGAGAAATAAACCAGAATTTTACATAGTGTGGGTTGGACGTTCAGAAGTAGTAGTTCCAGCTAAATAAGTTTCAATCTTAGCGCGAGCAGGCCCACCATCTTTATCAGTAAACTGTAAACCAATTCCTGCGGTTCTATTGCCCTGAGCACCTTTAGGCGTAATCCAAACAACCTTTCCTACTACTGGTATTTTTTCTGTCTCTTCCATTAGTGTAAGCAGAATAAATACTTCATCACCTAGGTTATAGGTATTGTTGGTTGGGACAAATAATCCGCCGTTTTTTATATAAGATAAATATGCCGCATAAAGAGCATTTTTATCTTTTATTGTTAATGACAATATTCCTTGTCTTGCTCCAGGTGAACTCATATTTGCCCTATTTATCTATATATATCCAACTAACAAAAAGATCTTCTAACACTAATTGTAGATTTGCTTGACGATCAATCAAGCTTATCGATGTAGAAATTTTATCATAATAACCATATAAGCTTGAAATTGAAATATTTTTCGAGAGAGATCCTAGCCTATTTACTAAATCAAAATTCGTTATTTCAGTGATACTTCCAAGCATTTTCAGCTTTATCATATCTTCAATCCAACTCAATACCCATCCTATAGTTCTACGATTTGTCACCTTACTTAATTTTTCAGCTGCTGTAGTTGCCGTGACCTTTCCTGCCCTTAACCCTTCAAAAAGGGCAAACTGATTTTCCCTTTGCTGTAAATAATCACTATCTAAGTATTTTTTCGCCTCTACAGGGCTAGAATCAGCAAGACTAAGAGCTAAATCAATATTATTATAATCACCTTGGGAACTAATCCATCTCACAGCATCATTGTGTACTGGAGGGTTAAATTCTATCACCTGGCAGCGACTCCTAACAGTGGCAGGCAAATTAGTTGTACTCTCAGCAACTAGAATTATTAGGCTGTTTTTTGTTGGCTCCTCTAATGTTTTTAACAAACTATTAGATGCATTTCGATTCATCTTGTCAGCAGGACAAATAACCCCAGTCTTATACGATGAAAGCTGACTACTATAAACAAAAAAACCACAGAAACCGCGAATTTGATCTACGAGTATACTCTTACCCTCATTAGCAGGAAGTATCTCTTTATAGTCTGGATGGGTATCTGCCCTCAATAACTTACACGTATGACAGACTCCACAAGCCTTACCTTCCAACTTACTTCCACACAATACAAAAGTCGATAGGCTTTTGGCAAATTCAAATTTACCCAGCCCTTTTGCACCTTGAAGTAATATTGCATGCGGCATCCTATCAGCATCAAACGCGGATATCATCTGTTGCCACTGCTTTTGATTCCAAGGGTAGATCTGGCTTTCCAAAGTTTTTCCTAAGCTGTGTTTAAATCATTACTAGCCTTAATTTTGGCTAATTTTTCTTCCAGAACAGATTTTATCTGCTCCTGTACCTCATAGATAGTTTTAGATGCATCGATCACCCTAAACCTATCAGGAGATGCATTTGCTCGCCGACGATATATTTCTGCAACTCGATGAAAAAAACTCATTTTCTCAACCTCAAAGCGATCAAGTTCACCTCTTCTACTTGCACGCTCCATCCCGACTTCAACAGGAAGATCTAACAACAGGGTCATATCTGGACGTAACGCCCCTTGCACCCAATCTTCAATTACTGAAATTCGTTTTGGGTCAATACCCCTCCCCGCCCCTTGATAGGCATAAGTGGCATCAGTAAATCTATCCGACACCACCCAATTCCCTGCATCTAATGCTGGAGAAATTTTCTTGGCTATGTGCTCAGCTCTAGCTGCAAACATCAATAATAGTTCTGTATCTGCAGACATCCCTAAGTAATCGTTATTTAATAAAATTCCGCGTACATCTTCACCAAGATCTGTCCCCCCTGGCTCTCGAGTAAAAACTGTTTGTATATCATTTTTTTGAAGAAAATCTTTTATAAAATCCAAGCAAGTTGATTTTCCAGCCCCTTCACCACCCTCAACAGTGATAAACAAACCTTTCTTAATACCAAATTCATTTTTCACCTGTTTTTTTCCTCTTGCGCTGATATTTATCTACTGCTCGATTATGCTCAACTAGTGTTGCTGAAAAGACGTGCGTACCGTCTCCATTTGCGACAAAGTAAAGTTCCTTTCCTTTTGCTGGATGTAGTACAGCATAGATCGATGCTTCGCCAGGCATAGCTATAGGGGTTGGAGGCAACCCTTTTCTAGTATAGGTGTTATATGGAGTATCCTTTTTAAGATCTCTGAAGCGGATATCACCTTTATATGCATCGCCCATCCCATAAATCACTGTTGGATCAGTCTGCAATCTAATCCCTTTTTTTAATCTTCTGGTAAAAACGCCTGCAATTTTATCTCTTTCAGAGCCAACTGCAGTCTCTTTTTCAACGATAGATGCCAGAACTAAGGCCTGATACGATTTTTTGAGAGTAGCGCTCTTTTCCCTTTCAGACCAAAGTTTCTCAAGTTTTCTATTCATCACTTTATAAGCTCGCTTAAGAAATTGAGAGTCAGTAGTTCCTCTTGGAAAGTAATAAGTATCTGGGAAAAACATCCCTTCAGGGTGAATTCCAGCTGCACCTATCTTTTGCATTAACTGAGCATTGGGCAATCCCTGCAAGTCATGCACTAATATTTTATTTTTATCAATTTCAGCGAGCAGCTGTTTGAAAGACCACCCTTCTACGATAGTAAAGCTGTATTGAAATACTTTACCTTTTACCAGTAGCTTTAATAAATCTCTTGTGGTCATCCCCGGCAGAAAATCATACTCCCCAGCCTTGATCTTATTTGCAGTTCCGTCAAGGCGTGCCATAAGAGCAAAATAATGTTTATTGGTAATAATTTGATCATCTTCAAGGCGTTTAGCAAGTGAAGACATTGAGGTTCCAGGTGGCACTAAATATTTAACCGAATGCATCCCAATACCAAGAGTTCTATTGGTAAAAAAACTATAATCTAAAACCAGCCATGCCGCTGCAGCGGAAATCAATAAAACCAATACTAATAGTATACCAAGGCTTTTTTTCATACCTTTTCCTAATAACTAAACGTTTACCTAACTTTAAAAAAACAGATCAAAGCCACAGCCATGACTATTTCACAGAATATTTTCTTTTATAAGCTCTAATATAGAATCTGCATATTCTCTTTGATATGTTTCTACATCATCAAGATTCTTAACTGACCAAATTCCAATAATACTATTTGTTAAAAAAAGTTCCTGCGCCAGTTTTAATTCTTCCGACTTTACACTTCTCTCTTCAACATTATAACCTGCCATTTTTGCCGCATTAATTACTTGTTGACGCATGATTCCAGCGACACCATAATCAGCAATGATAGGAGTAACAATTACGCCACCAATAACAGCAAAAATATTAGACTTTCCCCCCTCAATTACAAAGCCATGCTCCGACAAGACTATAGCTTCATCAGCATTCACTTTAGCAGTCTCATTAGCGATTAGAACCTGATCTAAACGATTTAGGTGCTTTATTCCTGCAAGATTAGGGTTTTTATATAAACGTAGCTTAGATGTAATTACATCGACACCCAAGTCTCGTTTTTCAAAAATACTCTTTGGAAACTGGGAAATTGAAATTATTATATTGGATTCGCTGGATAGAGAAGCATAACCCCTTACACCACTACCTCTTGTCAAAGTTATTCTTATAATAGCTTCCGTAAGACCGGTTTTAGATATTATTTGCTGAATATCATCACATACTGCTTTCAGGTCTAAACCACTTATAGACAATCTTGTTGCCGAAACTGACAATCTATTTAAATGAGAAGATAGAAGAAGAGGAGTTGAATTCTTTACAGCAATTGTTTCAAATATGCCATCACCATATAAGAGCCCCCTATCATCGGCCCTTATATAATCTGTC
Source organism: Gammaproteobacteria bacterium (assembly GCA_033852155.1). Classification (GTDB taxonomy): domain Bacteria; phylum Pseudomonadota; class Gammaproteobacteria; order QZLD01; family QZLD01; genus QZLE01. The sequence goes on from JAWSVA010000004.1 coordinate 48,007, forward strand.
TCAACTCCATTTACCAGGATCATTACATCACCCTATAAACTGGAGCTGAAATAGATTGGTTGATTAGCAGCCTTAATCAACCTTTGAGAATAGAAGAGATCCATTCGTTCCACCAAACCCAAACGAGTTGGAAAGAGCATGGTTAACACTTGCTTCGCGCGCAGTATGCGGCACGTAATCAAGATCACATCCTTCCCCTGGATTTTCAAGATTAATTGTCGGGGGTAGTATCTGGTCTCTAATAGCAAGAACAGAAAATATTGCTTCAATACCACCTGCCGCACCAAGCAAATGCCCGGTCATCGATTTTGTAGAGCTTACCGCAAGCTTATTTGCATGATCACCGAATGCTAACTTAATAGCATTGGTCTCTGCAATATCACCAGCCGGGGTTGATGTTCCATGAGCATTGATATAATCAACCTGATCAGGGTTTAAGCCAGCATCTTTTAAAGTTGCCTGCATACATTTACATGCACCACTACCATCTAATGATGGCTGAGTCATGTGGTATGCATCGCTGTTTGAACCAAAGCCCGTCAATTCAGCATAAATTGTAGCGCCACGCTTTTTAGCAGCTTCATACTCTTCTAAAACAACTACGCCAGCACCTTCACTAAGAACAAAACCATCTCTATCTTTGTCCCATGGGCGACTAGCAGTATCAAAGTCATCATTACGTGATGACAAAGCTCTTGCTGCTGCAAAACCACCAAGACCAGTTGGCGATATTGCCATCTCTGCACCACCAACAAGCATTGCATCGGCATCACCATATTGAATCATGCGCGCACCCATGCCAATACTGTGAGTTGCTGTTGCACATGCAGAAACTACAGCAACATTTGGACCTTTCAATCCATATTTAATTGAAAGATTACCAGATACCATATTGATAATACTACTTGGCACAAAGAAAGGTGAAATTCTGCGTGGTCCGCTTTTATTAACCAGCTCATTGGCTTTTTCAATGGTTTGTACGCCACCAATGCCCGAGCTAACTATTACTCCAAATCTGTCTGCATTTTCTTCAGTAACTTCAATACCTGAATCACTCATAGCCTGCATTCCTGCAGCCACTCCATACTGGATGAATGGATCCATCTTTTTAAGGTCTTTAGCTGGTATATACTCTTTCGGATCGAAATCAGATACCACACCACCAAAACGAGTGGAATACTTTGACACATCAAATGAGGTAATCGGTTTGATGCCACTTTTTCCCTCAATGATATTCTTCCATGCCGTCGGTATAGTGCTTCCTACTGGCGATACTATGCCAAGCCCTGTAACTACTACACGCCGCTTTTCCAAGGTCAAACCTCTTTTGATTTTTTCAGAATAAAAAATGGGCTGCATTACGCAACCCATTCCATTACAAATTAACTGTCTAGATTAGTATTAATATAATCTATAGCATTTTGTACTGTTGCGATTTTTTCAGCTTCTTCGTCTGGAATCTCACACTCAAATTCTTCTTCCAAAGCCATTACAAGCTCTACAGTATCAAGAGAGTCAGCACCAAGATCGTCAACGAAAGATGCTTCATTGGTTACTTCTTCTTCTTGAACACCAAGTTGCTCAACAACAATCTTTTTTACGCGCTCTTCAATATTGCTCATTTCAAAATTTCCTTTGTTTCAGTTCAATATAGATCAAATTATCTAAATATCTTGGCGGCTATTGTATGTAAAACATAATTGCCAATCCAGCTTTTTTAGTGAATTTGAGTTATTTGTTTATGCCATTAACGTTGCAAGTATCATTGCAATGCTTTATGACATGTACATGCCACCATTTACACTAATGGTTTCACCAGTGATAAATCCTGCACCTTTAGAGACCAAAAACGATACAGTCTTGGCAATATCTTCAACTTCACCAAGTCTCGCTAACGGAATTTTTGAGGCTAATGCTTCTCTTTGTTCATCAGACAAAGCTTTTGTCATCTCAGTGTTGATAAACCCAGGGGCTACAACATTTACTGTAATCCCTCTTGAAGCAACCTCTTGCGCTAGTGATTTTGAAAAACCAACAACACCAGCCTTAGTGGCACAATAATTCGTTTGCCCAGCATTACCCGACAGACCAACAACAGAACCAATTGTAACAATACGCCCTTTTTTAGCTTTCATCATGCCTCTTAAGCAAGCACGAGACATGCGAAATACTGAGCTTAAGTTTGTATTAACTACAGCGCCCCACTCTTCATCTTTCATTCTCATTAAAAGATTATCTTTAGTAATGCCTGCGTTATTAACCAATACTGTCGGAGCACCTAGCTCTTTTGTAATGCTCTTAATAGATTCATCAATCGTTTCTTGGTCATTTACATTTAGTACTCGGCCTTCACCTTCAAAACCAGCATCTTTTAAGTAATCAGTTATTGATTGTGCAAATTCTTCATTTATATCAGTTCCAACAACATAGAAGCCTTGAGCTGCTAGTTCTAAAACTACAGCTTTACCAATACCTCTGCTACAACCTGTTACTAATGCAATCTCTTTACTCATTTCCTTACTCTCCTAAAAGCGCAGTTTCTGCCTTTTCCAAGCTTTTATCATCAAATACTGAAAAGGTAGTTACTCCCTTGATAATCCGTTTATTCAATCCAAACAATACTTTGCCTGGACCAGACTCAACAATACCCTCAACATCATAATCTGCAAATGATGAAACCAGCTTAACCCACTGCACAGGGCAATACAGTTGTTTAACTAGCTTATCTTTAATTTCAGCTGCATCTTGTGCAATCAGCACATCAACATTGTGAAGAACAGGAATTTCTGGTTTTGTTATCTCAATTTTATCAAGCTCTACAGCAAGCTTATCTGCAGCATCTTTCATTAAGGCGCAATGTGATGGCACACTAACAGGCAATATAATTGTCTTTTTTGCACCCGCTTCTTTCAACAATTCACATGCTCTTTCAACAGCAGCTGCAGCACCAGCAATCACCACCTGACTAGGGGCATTAAAATTAACTGCTGACACAACTTCACCTTGCTCAGCTTCTTTGCAGACATCAATAATGACCTGATCTTCCAATCCAAGGATTGCAGCCATCAAGCCCCTCCCTTCAGGGACAGCTTGCTGCATCAATTTTCCTCTAAGCTCTACCAATTTAATGGCATCAGCAAATTTCATCGCCCCAGAAGCTACAAGAGCAGTATATTCACCCAAACTATGACCAGCCATTACTACAGGCTCTATACTTGGGTTACGTTGTTTCCAACTTTCCCAAACAGCTATACCGGCAGCCAACAGAGCAGGCTGTGTTTTATCAGTGCTATTTAAATCTTCAGCAGGGCCATTTTGAATTAAATCCCAAAGATCATAACCAAGCACCTTTGATGCCTCAGCATAAACTTCTTTAACTTTAGGATTTGTTTCTGCAAGCTCTGCCAGCATTCCAACTGACTGAGAACCTTGACCAGGAAAAACGAAAGCTATTTTCTTTGTCATAATTTCTCTCTGTAACAATCTTCTGAATAGATTTTAAAGCCAACACCTTAGATCTTAACTAAAGCTGCACCCCAGGTTAAACCACCACCAAATGCTTCTAACACAGCTAGATCACCAGATTTGATCTTTTGTGATTCTAGCGCTCCATGTAGCGCCAAAGGAATTGATGCGGCTGAAGTATTTGCATGCTTATCCACGGTAACTATCACCTTGGATTCATCCAACTTCATCTTTTTTGCTGTCGATTTAAGAATCCTAATATTTGCCTGATGCGGCACTAACCAATAATCGGTAGTAGCTGGATCAAATCCATTTTCAGCTAAGATATCAAGTGCGATTCGGGAAAGTGTTTTGACTGCATGCTTGAAAACTTCATTGCCTTTCATATCAAACCATTTTGAATCATCTGTAAGAGCATCATAACCTTGCGATACCCCCCAAGGAATTCCTAATAGATCCTCATACTCTCCATCTGCATCAATGTTAACTGATAAGATACCGGCCTCTTTAGAAGCTTGAAGAAGAACGCACCCTGCTCCATCTCCAAATAAAATACATGTATTCCTATCATTCCAATTCAATATACGACTGTATGTTTCAGCACCAATAACCAAAACATTTTTTGCCGCACCAGAACGAATATAACTATTGCCAATAGAAAGAGCATATACAAAACCTGAACATGCGGCGGTTATATCAAACGCAGGGCATTTAGCGCCTAGCTTTTTCTGGATAATACAGGCAGTACTTGGAAACATTCTATCTGGAGTGGATGTTGCCACTACAATTAAATCAATTTCACTAGCATCAACACCTGCGTTTTCCAGAGCCTGCTTTGCTGCTGAAGCACCTAGATCAGAACAAAGCTCACCTTCAGCACTTATATGCCTCTGCTCAATACCTGTTCTTTCTCGAATCCACTGGTCGTTTGTATCGACCATATTTTCTAACTGTTTATTAGTTAGTATTTTCTCAGGCAGGTATGCGCCTGTTCCTGTGATTTTAGAGTAAATCAATTTACTTCACTCTTTAGTAAAATTGAATCAAGCTCTTTATCAATTAAGGTTGGTACATCTTTTTCAATTTCAAGTATCGCATTGGTAATTGCGCAAGCATAAGCATCTACACCAGCCCCCCCATGACTTTTAAGCACTATTCCCTTTAATCCCAATAGACTTGCACCGTTATACTTACCAGGGTCGATCTGATTTTTCAATTTTTTTAACACTGGCATAGCAATCAAACCTGCCAACATTGTAAAAACGTTTCTTTTAAATTCTTGCTGTAGAAATAAGCTAATCATTTTTGCCAGCCCTTCCATCATTTTTAAAGAGACGTTACCAACAAATCCATCGCAAACAACCACATCGGCATCTCCAAAGAAAATTCTATTTCCTTCAACATAACCCGTGTAATTTAGAGCACTCTTAGAAAACAAAGTTGAGGCTTGTTTGACTGCACTATTCCCTTTCGTATCTTCATGACCAATATTTAGCAAACAAACACGAGGGTTTGGCATATTATCGACTGCTTGGGCATAAACGGATCCCATAACTCCAAACTGAAATAAGTGGTCAGCAGAGCAATCTACATTTGCACCAAGATCAAGTAAACGCACCACCCCCGTATCAGTGGGCAGAGTTTTCATGATTGCAGGTCTGTCGATTCCAGGGAGGGTTTTCAGAACAAATCTAGCAATTGCCATTAGCGCACCAGTGTTTCCGGCACTCACACAGGCAGCAGCCTCTTTTTCTTTTACTAGATTTATGGCTACACGCATTGACGAATCTTTTTTTGACCTAAGGGCCAAAGCAGGTGATTCATCCATTTCTACTTTTTGAGTCGCATGTTTTACGGTTATGCGATCTTTAAATTCACTACCCTCACTAGCAGTGAGATGGCTATTTATCTCTTTCTCATCCCCAACTAAGGTAAGATGAAGATTATGATGTTGCTTTAGAGCTAAGATTGCACCTGGAACAACGACACATGGCCCATGGTCACCGCCCATTGCATCCAAAGCTATCTTTATTGGATTATTCATTAGTCTATTAAGATTCCATTTTTCAGACAAACAAAACCACCTGCCCTAGTGACATTTTATGCCGAGCAGGTGGAGAAAATTTGTTTTAATCGAAATCTTTATGAATTACTTTCTTTCCACGATAGTAGCCATCAGCTGAAACATGATGTCTTCTATGTTTTTCACCAGTTGTATCTTCAACTGATAGAGTTGGACCAGAAAGAGAGTCATGCGAACGACGCATGCCACGCTTTGAAGGAGTTTTTCTGCTTTTTTGTACGGCCATGACTATTCCTTAAACTTCTATTGCTTATTCTTTAATAAATCGCCTAATTGCGCGAATGGATAAACTCTTTCTTTTCCATTCTCAGACCCTAAATCAGAATCCTCTGCAGCATATTCAGATACATATGATGAACATTTTGTATCTTCATGCATCGACACTACGGGTAATGCCAATATTATCTCGTCTTCTATTAGCTCCACTAAAGAGATTAACTCTTCAGAAACAACTAAAGGTTCGTACTCACCGGGTAAGTTTTGCGCCAATGATTCATCTGTAACCAGCCCAAATAAAAACTCGCAATTTACTGCGACATCCACAGGCTGCATACAACGCTGGCACTCAACTGACAATACTGCTTCTGCAGTGCCGCTAATATACTTAATCCCTTCGCTGTCAGTATCAAAATTCAGCGATGCCGCAACCTCTCCGGCATTACTCTGTAGTAGCTCACTTAGTCGCACCATTTTCGCAATAGACAAAGAGGTTTCAATGGTTCTACCTCTGCTTGCCATTAGGACTGGAGCTATTTTATCTTCAAACTGATTCAGCATAGCGCGTGAATACTATATTCCAAAACGGCTTGTGTCAAAGATTAAGTAGAAATACTTATGGTAAAAAGCAGGGGGAAACCTATGAAATCATTCACTTCAATAGTAAATCAACAAAACAACTTGTTTTCCCTCCTCATTTAAGTTCTTTAAAGCCAGGAAAAATGGTGTTTTTTAAGTACTAGCATTTTTTGTATACCCTCTGCGGTTTTATTGTGGCAAAATTAGCGCATTATTTTCTCCCCATTATTAACGAGGCAAACCTGTGTCTTACCCTATTATTCTCGCTTCATCATCACCATTTCGCAGAGAAGTTCTAAGCAAGATTATTGAAAAATTCGATATTTGCTCACCAGAAATAGATGAAACAAGGCTTCAAGATGAAAATATTGAAGTTTATGTTAAACGGCTCGCTATTGAAAAAGCTAAAGCCGTAGCCGTAAAACATGATTCAGGATTAATCATAGGTTCCGACCAGTCAGCTGTTATCGATAACGATATAATTGGTAAGCCCAAAAACCACGACGATGCAGTTACTCAGTTATTAAACTCTTCAGGTAAAACAATTACATTTTACACATCAATTTGCCTGCTTGATGCTTCCAACAATAGCTATCAAGTAGCTATTGACACATTTCATGTGTCATTCCGCCAGTTATCAAAGGAACAGATTGAAAACTATCTATCTATAGAAAAACCATATAACTGTGCCGGAAGTTTCAAATCAGAAGGGCTTGGAATAGCTCTTTTCTCTAAAATGGAGGGGACGGACCCTAACTCACTTATTGGCTTACCATTAATAAAACTTATCGACATGCTTAACTCGAAAGGCATAAATATCATTTAACATGTTTTCAAATAACGCTATACAACCAAACAACCCTTAATAAAACCAACATTAAGGGTATTCGAAAAAACCAGACTAATTAAAGCGCAATCATTGCAGCATTAGTAGCTAACCGATTGCGCAATTTCCTGCAAAACCACTCCAAATTTTTGCGATATATTATCTGCAAGACTTTTTCGTGGAGAATAGTCAACTACATTCTCTTGCTTCAATATATCTCTTGTTAACTGCTTAACACTTCCAAGCTGATCTACTAACCCCATCTCAACCCCCTGATCACCAGTCCAGATAAGACCGGTAAAGGTATTTTCACTCTCTTTTAGGCGCTGACCACGCCCATTTCTTACCGCGCTTTTAAACTGCTCGTGCACTTTGGCTACTATCTGTTTAGAATGTTCAATCTCCTTATCTGTTTGAGGGGAAAAAGGATCTCTAAACCCCTTATTCTCACCAGCTGTTATCAACCTTCGCTCAATACCTAATTTTTTCATCCCTTCCACAAAGCCAAATCCACCCATACGTACACCTATTGACCCAACAATACTGGCTTTATCAGCATAAATTTCATCAGCTGCCGCAGCTATATAATAAGCCCCCGAAGCACAGATATCTTCAGCTACTGCATAGACCCTCTTTTCCTTATACTTTTCTTTTAAGCGCATTATCTCGTCATAAACATAACCAGACTGAACGGGGCTTCCACCTGGGCTATCAATTCGCAATACAATTGCAGTAGATTTTTTATTCTCAAACGCCAGCACCAGTGAATCAATGATATCTTCAGCATTTGCATATGCTCCAGCTGAAATAATGCCTTTTACATCAATCACAGCTATATGACTACTTTTTGCATCTGCTTGAGATGTTTGACCTATAGGAGATACAAACACCATGAAAATCACACTAACATATACCAATATTGCTAATTTAAAGAATATCCCCCACCTTCTTGCTTTTTTTTGCTCATCGATAACTGAAAGAGCAATCCCAACCAATGCTTTACGTTCCCAATGCTCTTCGGTGACAAAGTTATCTTTTTCCTGCCTTCCAGCAATTGAACCAAAAATACTTCTCTTTCCTACCATAATCTTTTCCCCTTTATTTTACTCTTTCTAATCTATTAACCAGCTCGCTGCAACCAATCAACTACCTCAGGAGTGTAATCCAAAAATGCAGAAGCTGGGTATGCCTCCAGCCTATCTCGCTCATGAACTCCGCAACATACAGCAACAGAATCCACATTGGCATTAACGGCCATCTCAAGATCAAACTCTGTATCACCTACCATCAGCACCTTATCCTTCATAACTCCTAACCTATCTATCACTTCAAGAAGCATATGAGGATCAGGTTTGGAATAACTTTCATCAGCACATATTGTTGTATCAAAATATTTTTCAACACCTAGCTTACGCATGGAGCTATCCAAACCACCTCTACTCATACCTGTAGCAACTGCCAGCATATACCCCTGTGCAGCTAAATTTTGCAGCATCTGCTCCACACCTTCAAATAGATATGTTTGCGGCAATGTCTTATAAAAATGCTCTCGGTAAATAACTATAAATCGATCCAAATCAGCAACTGAAATCCCCGGTATAAGTTTTTCTACAGCTGCAACCAACGAAAGCCCAATAATATTCTTCGCATCATCACGTTCTAGCTCGAATCCTAGCTCATCAGCTGCTTTGCATAAACCATCAACAATATGTGACTGGGAATCCTTCAAGGTACCATCCCAGTCAAAAACTATTAATTCATATTTCACGCGGACTCCAATCTTTCAATCACATCACTAAGCTCTTGCGGCAATGGCGCCTCAATCAAATACTCTTTCCCCGAAGATGGCATTACAAATTTAATCTTCGCAGCATGTAAAAATAAACGTTTAAGACCAAAAGACCGCAACCCTTTATTAACTTCTCTATCTCCGTATTTTTCATCACCAGCAACTGGGTTTCCACAATGTTTACTATGCACTCTAATTTGATGAGTTCTTCCTGTTTTAAGGTCAGCTTCTAATAAAGTAGCGTTATCAAATTTCTTTAATATACGAAAGATGGTAAGAGATGATTTACCGTCTTTTGATACCTTCACCATTCTTTCTCCGCCCTGAATAGTGAATTTTTCTAATTTAGCATCAACCTTTGTATTCCTTTCATCCCATTTATCACACACTAATAATTGATAGTATTTTTCCATTCTTGATTCACGAATCAATTCATGAATTTCACGCAAACGACTTCGCTTCTTAGCTATAAGAATACAGCCACTAGTATCGCGATCTAATCTATGCACTAACTCTAAAAAAGGAGCATTGGGGAAAATAACTCTGAGCGCCTCGATTAAACCATAGTTTAAGCCACTCCCCCCATGAACAGCGAGTCCAGAAGGTTTATTTATCACCATAAGGCCTTCGTCTTCAAAAATTATCGACCTTGAAATAACATCTAAAATCTTAGAGCCTGGCTTACATGTATTTTCTTCAGACACTCTAATTGGAGGAATTCTGACAACGTCATCAGTTTGAATTCTATAATCAGGCTTCTTCCTCCCTTTGTTAACGCGAAACTCTCCTTTACGTAACAACCTATATATCCTGGTTTTAGGAACCCCTTTTAAATGACGTACTAAAAAGTTATCTAGACGCTGCCCTTGATCTTCTTCAGACACAATAATATTTTTTACAGAATCATTACTCATTACTTATTTATAACCCAAAAAAACGTTACTCCACATTCTATATCAAATATAGATTTAGATCTTCAGATTTAATATTAGGTGTAAGCACAAGATTATTTGATGCCAAGCTACATCACTGCTATAGTGTTGCACAACAGCAGAGCACACTGCTGATTTGGCGATATTAGGTAACAATTCACGTGCAAATTTACAAAGCAAAAATGCAATACCCACAAATGGATATTGAAAGTTTTTAAGGGTTAAATATTGCTCGACCCTGAAACTGAGCAATTAAATCAAGCGCTCCCAAAAGCATATATAGTTTGGTTAAGTACGGTGTATTTTTAGTTCTTGCGGCAAAATAAAAGAATGGCTGAAAGCAGTCAACGTCGCCAGGCATGCAAATCTAACACCCGGAAAAACCTAACCAAAAAAGAAAGGTAGAGCGCTGAATAATAAAGAGATTTACAAAATGAAAAGACTACTAGTCAACGCGACTCAGCAAGAGGAGTTGCGTGTTGCGATGGTTGACGGCCAAAAATTATACGATTTAGATGTAGAAAGACAAGCCGTAGCTAGAAAAAAATCTAATATATATAAAGGCAAAATCACTCGCGTTGAGCCCAGTCTCGAAGCTGCGTTTGTTGAGTATGGTTCCAACCGTCACGGTTTCCTCCCTCTTAAAGAAATTTCAAAAAGTTACTTCAAGCCAAATGTCGATCTTTCTGGAAAAATAAACATTAAAGAGGTTCTCTCTGAAGGGCAAGAAGTTGTTGTTCAAGTTGAAAAAGAGGAACGTGGTAATAAAGGAGCTGCACTAACCACATTCATCAGCCTTGCAGGACGCTACTTAGTTCTAATGCCAAACAACCCACGAGCAGGCGGGGTATCTAGGCGTATTGAAGGTGAAGAAAGAGACCAAATAAGAAGCATACTTAAAGCTCTTGAAATTCCTACAGGAATGGGAATGATCGTCCGCACAGCAGGTGTTGGTAAATCTCATGATCAGCTTCAGTGGGACCTAGATTACCTTCTAAATATCTGGGAAGCTGTAAAAGATGCTGCAGGCAAGCAACAGGCTCCATTCCTAATCTATCAAGAGAGCAACGCCATCATCCGCGCCCTGCGAGACAACTTCCGCAATGATGTTGGTGAAATACAAATCGATGATGAAGACACATACAAAGAAGCATATAGCTTTATGAAGCAGGTTATGCCTCATAATCTTAATAAGCTAAACCAATATACAAATGATATCCCTTTATTCTCTAGATATCAGATTGAAAGCCAAATTGAATCGGCCTACCTGCGCGAAGTGCGTCTTCCTTCAGGCGGAGCTATAGTCATTGACCGAACTGAAGCCCTTATATCTATAGACATTAACTCTGCTCAAGCAACTAAAGGTAGTGATATTGAAGAAACTGCCCTCAATACTAATCTAGAAGCAGCGGATGAAATTGCAAGACAATTAAGAATTAGAGATTTAGGTGGTTTAATTGTTATTGACTTCATTGATATGCTAAATACACGCAATCAACGTGAAGTAGAAAATAGACTTAAAGAAGCCCTGCAAATGGATCGTGCCCGCGTACAGGTTGGCCGCATATCTAGATTTGGTCTTCTGGAGATGTCACGTCAGAGATTACGTTCTGCTCTTGGCGAAGCAACTCATACAATTTGCCCTCATTGCTCAGGTCAAGGCACAATCCGCTCTACAGAGTCAATGGCACTGTCTATTTTCCGCATTTTAGAAGAGCATGCGATTAAAGATTCAACTGAAAAAGTTATCACCCAAGTTCCTGTTGAAATCGGCACATATCTTTTAAATGAAAAAAGAGCAGCAATTGCCAGCTTAGAAAAAATACACGGAATTGAAATTGTCCTTATTCCAAATAAATCATTCACTGCCCCACACTATGAAATAGAACGCATAAAAAGCAATGAACCTAGCAAGAAAAGCTCATCAAGTTATGAAATGGCTACCGAATGGAAAGACAAAGAGATTGAACAAATCACTTCGCCCGCTCCAATTAAAGCTGCTCCAACGGAGACACCTGCAGTAAGCAATATAGAGCCAGGCACCCCAGCTCCTACCCGTAAAGAAGAAAACGGTAAAGGTATTATCAAAAAAATATTCTCTATTTTTTCTGGCGATACAGCAAGCGAAGAGCAAGCTGCCACTAAAAAACCTGGAACAACCAGACAAAATACTAGCCAACGTAGTAGCTCAACAAATACAACCAGAGGCGGAAATAATCGCAATAGAGCTCAAAGTAATGAGTCTCGCAGTTCATCCAATGCTTCTGGCGGGCAAAATAAATCTCGCCCTCAACAGAATAGACAGCCAAAAAAGACTAATGAGAGTCAATCTACTGAGGCGAAGCCTGCAGCAGTTCGCAAACAGAATAATAAAGTAGTAAAGACAGAAGTTGCAGCAAAAGCAAGCGATAACAGGTCTATCAGTACCGCAAACACTACAAAAGATGATGAAATAAAGGGCTCTACAACTAGACGTAGCAAACGTGGAGGCCGACAAAGAAAGCGCAGAACGAATGAAAACACTTCATCAAACGTTGTTGAACAGGTCTCTACAGAAGGTACAACCAATATTCAAGAGCCTATAAATACTCCGTCTGTAAATAAAACACCTGCTGCAGAAAATCCTAAAACAACAGAGCCTAAAGCACAGGACAAACCCATAGCTGAAGCCAAACCAGCTATTAAGGTTAAAAATGATGCGGTAGTTTCCAATGATACAGCTAAACCTACTGCTTCGGCTAAGCCAGAGCCAAAACATACTAAAAACTATGAAAAAGTAGAAAAGGTGGTGAAAAACATTGAGCTAGCACAGAAATCCGGCCAGGTAGAAACAAAACCTATCCATCAGGTTAAAGTTGAGACTGAATCTAAAAAAACAGATGCAAAAAAACCAGCTCCTAAACCAGCTCAGCAAAAAGAGCGTGCGCCAGAAGCTAAGCCCGCTCAAGCAGCAAAGCCTTCTCCGCAAAATCAAGGCACTAACGAAACTGCTATAACAAAAGCACCTTCACACTCTAATGCTGAAGATGCTTACAAAAAGCTTTTAGAAAGAGCTAATAGCAAAATGAAGCAGGTCGAGACAAAGAAGGTTGATTCTGAGGAAAGCTGATTATTTACTGTGTCCCGGTAGCTCAGCAGGATAGAGCAACAGATTCCTAATCTGTAGGCCAGAGGTTCGAATCCTCTTCGGGACACCATTTTGTTTGATGACTGCTTTAAACAATAACATTGAATATAAAAAGGGAGGCAACATGCCTCCCTTTTTATATTCAACTGCTCTACTTTTTTATGTGTCTATATTGAGGTAATGTAAACCTTCATTATTTAACATCATGGGATGGCTTCCAGCATTTATCATACGTGTAACAAAGTTATCACACTCAAGTGCCGCTGAAATATCTTTAGCATTTTTCCCTTCAATAAACCCATCAGAAACCTTAAGAACATAAGAACTCTTACCTTTCTTTATCTGAAAAGAAATAGCGGCATTATCAAAGTCCTCCTGAACATCAACTGCATAGTCTGGTAGCAGATCATTGATGCAATCTTTGATATCGGAAATACTAGCCATAATTTGTCCTTTTTTGTAACTATGTACGGGGTTGTTTTTCCAAACACTCTTATAACCACCTGAAGTAGTTATACTTATCCAACCCAAATCGTTTCTTACAAAGTGATTGGGAGCGAATTATAGCAAAAAAATGCCATTCGAACCAATCTGGTTCAAATACAGTGCAAAAAATTCAACTTGAGTAGTAACTCGCATTTCTTAAATGGATAATAACTAATTAGATGCAATATCTTTAAAGAGTGCTAGATTTAATAGATATATGAAATTGATTTGAGGTTTGAAGGTAAAAAACAAATGACTGTGATTGCGACTGGTATTTCACCCGAAATTATTGAAAATTTATCCCTATTTAAGGATTTTAGCGCCGAATCTTTAGAAAATTTGGCTAAAGAATGTTCCATTGAAGAGCATCCTGCAAAAACTGTTGTCTTTCGCAAAGGCAGCTCTAGCGATCATACCCATTTTGTTTTATCTGGTGTATTAGTACTAGTTAGCCCAACAGGGGACCAGGAGTCACTAGTTGGCATGGGGGATTCGGGTGTTGTAGATACACCTTTGGGATGGGGAAACCCATTTGAAAAATCAGCAATAGCCCAGACAGATATCCGCCTTATTAAAGTCAAAACTGAGACTGTAATACGTTTACTTAAAGAAGCTAAACCGCCGGAACTTGAAGTTGCTACAGTTGATGAAGATGGGGAAGATATTGGAACAAGGATCTACTTCCGTCTATTTCAGGATCTAATGGAAGATAAGCTTGATTTACCAAGCATGCCCGACATTGCTATCAGGGTTAGAGAAGCCGTTTCTAACCCAAAAGCTGGGTCCTATGATGTCTCGCAAATCATCCAATCTGATCCAGTTGTAACAGCCCGAATTATACAGGCAGCCAATAGCGCGTTATACTCGGGCCAACGCCAAGTAGATAATGTTTCTGCAGCTGTTGTTCGTTTAGGACTTTCAACCACCAGAGAGCTTGTAATGGCTGTCACTATGCGTGACATCTTTAAATCAAAGTCCCCCCTGTTAAACAAACGAATGGTTGAGCTTTGGATACATAGCACTATGGTTGCATCTATTGCATCGGTTTTATCAAAAAAGATTCGCGGTTTTTCTCCAGACAAAGCTCTTTTAGCAGGGTTGGTGCATGATATCGGAATCGTCCCTATGTTGGTCCATGCTGGAAACTATCCCGAATTAACGCAGGACCCGATGTTGCTGGAAAAAACTATTAATGAATACAAAGGACAAATTGGCACCATGATCATGCGTAAGTGGAATTTCCCTGATGATCTATCAAATTTGCCTGCTGATGCTGACTGCTGGATGCGCGATGAAAACCCTAAAGCTGACTACACAGACCTTATAATAGTTTCACAACTGCATAATATATCTACTGGGGGTCATGCTGATGAATATCCTGAAATTTCGGAAATACCAGCTTTTTCTAAACTTGGATTACAAAAAGATGAAGAATCCCATGCAGGACTATTAATTCGAGATGAAGCTAGAGAAGAGATCGCACAAATTCAAAAATTGCTACTTGGCAATTAACGGCATCTTCCCATAAAAAACATTCTATACAGGAGGGGGTTACAATCCCCCTTCCATTTTTTCAATCTTTTCTAAAACGGTCATCCATTCTATTTCTAAATCACAGACCTCAACCTTGATTTGCCCCTGCTTCAATAACTTTTCCTTAATTTTAACTTTATTTTCTTCGGAATAGATCTGAGGATCAGCCAATTCATTTTCTAATTGTGCTAACACTTTTGAATGTTTATCAATTTTCTTCTCTAATCCATCCGCCTCTTTTTTTAGCGGATAAAGCAATTTTCTCTTATCTGCTTCATTTCTACGCAATTTTTTACGTGAAACTGTATCAATATTAGTTTTGTTTACAACCTGTTTACTCTTCTTACGTTCAAGCAACCACTTATAATAATCATCTAAATCACCTGCAAATTCTTGCATCTGGCCTGAATCAACAAGTAAAAATTTGTCGGTAGTAGTATTTAACAAATATCTATCATGGGAAACAATTACCACAGCGCCATCATAGTCTTGCAAAGCTGCTACCAATGCTTGGCGCATATCAAGATCAAGATGGTTTGTTGGCTCATCAAGCAATAAAAGATTTGGCTTTTGCCAAACTATCATAGCTAACACTAACCTTGCCTTCTCCCCTCCTGAAAAAGGTGCAACAACAGATTCAACCTTATCACCACAAAATCCGAACCCACCTAAAAAATTCAACAGCTCTTGATCAGTTGCTTTAGGGGAGATTCTACGCAAATGAAGTAATGGTGATGCAGACAAATCCAACTGCTCCAACTGATGCTGAGCAAAATACCCTATTTGCACTCCATCGCTATACACGACCTCTCCAGCAGAAACTTTTAGCTCTTGAGAAAATAATTTAATCAAAGTTGACTTACCGGCTCCATTTAAACCCAATAGACCCAGACGATCACCAGGCATAATTGAAATATTTATACCCGCAATAATTTCACTGCCACCCTTATAAGAAAAAGATGAGTCCTCAAACTTAATCATAGGTCTTGGAGACTTAGGCGATGGTTTAAACTTAAAGAAAAAAGATGAGTCTATATGAGCAGGGAGTATTTTTTCCATTCTGGCAAGAGCTTTGATTCGGCTCTGAGCCTGCCTTGACTTAGTTGCTTTCGCCTTAAAACGCGTTATAAAGCTGTGCATATGATCTATTTCGCGCTGCTGCTTTTCAAACATAGATTGTTGCTGAGATAATTTTTCAGTCCTTGCGTACTCAAAATCAGAATAGTTTCCACTGTAATAATCTAACTTTGAATGTTCGAGAACTGCTATACCATTTACAACTGAGTCTAAAAAATCCCTATCATGCGAAATTAGCAACACCATCCCTTTGTACCCACGCAACCATCCCTCTAACCAAACTACGGCCTCTAGATCAAGGTGATTAGTCGGCTCATCCAACAACAACAAGTTTGAACGACAAAATAGCGCCTGAGCAAGATTAAGCCGCATTCGCCAACCACCTGAAAACTCATCCACATACTTATCCATTTCCTGAGCAGAAAATCCTAATCCATCTAATAACTCAGCAACTCTGTTTTTACATGTATATCCATTTATCGCATCTATTTTATTATGGAGGTTTGCAATCTCCCCGCCACACCCGTTAGATTCCTCAATCTTTAATTTTGTTTGCAACTCCCGCAACTCAATATCACCATCTATGACATAGTCAATTGCAGATTTTTTAACTGAGGGTATTTCCTGAGATACGCTTGCAATAACCGTATTACCAGAAAGATCAATTCTTCCAGCATCAAGCACAAGCTCACCTTTTATCATAGAAAAAAGAGAGCTCTTTCCAGTTCCATTCGAACCAACTAATCCAATGCGTTGATTTGCAAATACAGAAAGGGAAGCATGGTCAAACAACTGCCTCCCTCCTCGAAAAAGGGATATATCACTAATTTTAAGCATTACAACTTGAACAATTAATAAAAATGGCATTATGCCGCAAAAGGCCCGCTATAAAAACCTGAATTAATTATTTTTATTTCTTTTTATAAATAACGCCAGATCTGAACTTAATAAATTCATATGCACTTGCGTGAGCACCAAGAGACTCTGAAGCTCCGAGCACTAGGTAACCACCATCGTTTAATATTTGAGTCATGCCACCAATTATCTGATTTCTAACCTCTGTAGAAAAGTAAATCAATACATTTCTACAAAAAATAACGTCAAATTTACCCAGCGCTTTGTAACTGTCTAGCAGATTAAAGTTCCGAAAAGAGACATTTCTTCTTATTTCATCTTTTAACTTCCAGATACCGTCTGGTAGCTCAATAAAATAACTTTTTTTACGTTCAGGAGATAACCCTCTATCAATCTCTGATAACTGATAAACGCCGCTCTTTGCCTGTTCGATAACGGTTGGAGATATATCTGTGCCTAAAATTGTTCCAGACATTCTTGATGCAGAAGTTTTTTGGTGTTCTGCCATAGCCATAGCTATTGAATATGGTTCCTGACCAGTAGAGCAAGCAGATGACCAAACTTTAACATGGCTTTTTTTAGCTGCCGTAAATCCTGGATAAATAACAGATAAAAGCACAGAAAAAGGATAATCATCCCTAAACCATTGAGTTTCATTAGTGGTCATAAGGTCTATAACCCTACCACGCAACTCAGAACTACCTACCCCTTTTAACTTTTCGACAAGCCCCCCTAAATCAGCAAATGAATTCTCATTCATAAGCCTAGTAAGTCTGCTAGTAACTAAGTATTGTTTATTCGCACCCAATACAATGCCGCAAAATTCTTCAAGCAGATCACGAAAAGCATCATAATGTTTGGGGTTTATTCGCTTAAGTGGCAAAAGGCCTCCCTATCTCTGATTCATATTATTTATTCGCCTAAAACTTCTTTAAGCCTTTCAATTACCGCTCCAGCTAAATCATCAGCATTAAATTTAGCAATGAATTTATTAGCCCCTACTGTCTTAATCATATCCTGATTAAAAACACCGCTTAGAGATGTATGTAGCAAAACATATAAATCTTTCAACCTTTCATCATCTCTAATCTCTGTTGTTAATGTATAACCATCCATCATTGGCATTTCAATATCAGACAGCACCATTACCAACTTTTTAAATGAGAATTTAGGGTCATCAGCCCATTTCTTAAGCGTTTCAAGCCCTTCTTTACCGTTCTTAGCCATAGTAACATTCAAGCCCGTAGGCTCAACAGTCCTCTTTATCTGGTTACGAGCTACTACTGAGTCATCAATTATTAAAATATGATAATCCTTAGCAAGGCTACTTATATTGCGAGTTTGCTCTTCAGCCTCTTTAGATACATTTAAATTTATTTCGGTAACTTCAGATAAAATCTTCTCTACATCAATAATTTGCACTAAAACGTCATTTAATTTAGTAACTGCCGTAAGGTAACTATCCAAAGTTGTCTGGCTTGGAGGTGGCATTACATCCTTCCAGTTCATATTTACAATTCTATCTACACTTCCAACCTTAAACCCTTGCACACTGCGATTATATTCAGTGATAATTACCGACCCGTTCGAATCATCACCCAACACCATTCCACCAACTGCTTTTTGCAAATCAATAATAGAAATGGTTGCCCCTCGATAATTGGTTATTCCAACAACAGCAGGGTTTGCATGCGGCACCTTAGTTATAACAGGAGCCCTTATAACCTCCCTAACCTTAAATACATTAATTCCAAATAACTGCTTTCCAGCAAGAGAAAACAGCAATAGCTCCATACGGTTTCTTCCCGCAAGCTGTGTCCTTTGGTCAACTGATGCCATGAATCCTGTGGCCATACTTACTTACCCTTCTATGTTTTTTTAATGCTCCACTATAAAAATTAGTACAATATAGAGCTAATAGCCACTATCTATAACCAAATTTGTGACGCTAGTAATAAAATGGTACTGATAGTGCATAGATATAGTTATATATTAGATGCGTCAAAATTTAGTTGTACTGAATGAAATTACTTTATGAGAAGAAAATGACTGCCATTTTTACAAAAATGATTATTATCACCGTATTAATACTATGCATAACAAACAATGCATTATCTCAAGATTCTAACTATGAAGACCTAAATCAGTTAAAAAGCAAAACAGCCACCTTTTTGAAGCAACAGTATAGTGATCACGATATTTCACCAATAGTAACTATTAACAATATTGACAAAAGATTAAAGCTACAAAAATGCTCACAAGAGCCAGAATTAAAAATAAAATCGAGCAACAAAAAATTTGGTCCAGTCACAGTCTTTGTAAAATGTACTGGTGAAAAGCCATGGTCTTTATATATACCGGCCACAGTAACAGGATACGCAAATATTTTAGTATCGGCTCAAGGAATATTTAGAGGTACCATATTAGAATCAAAGCACATAAAAACTCAAAAAACTGATTTATCAAAAGCTTATTATGGATATTATGCAGCCCCAAAAGAAATAATAGGCATGCAAGTTAGTAGGACAATCCCTGCCGGCATAATTATTAATCAATCTTTTATAGAGCTGCCTGATATTATTAAAAAAGGGCAAAATGTTTATATCATAGCTTCAGCTAAGGGAATAAATGTTCAATTAAAAGGGGTAGCCTTAATGAATGGTAAGCTTGGGCAAATAATTAAAGTAAAAAATTCATCTTCAGGCAAAGCTATACAAGGAAAGGTAATATCATCTTCAAAAGTCATGGTTGCTTTAGATTAAATACATAGGTAACATAATTATTAAGCTGCTGAAATGACTAAAAATTTATCAGCAGGCTGCTCAAAAAAACAAAAAATCAACCTTTTTACATAAAAACACTAAAGTAATATTTATTGCTGCCGATAAAATATATGATAGCTAGCAAAGGCAACAAGATGCTGCCGAAAATACGTAGTTTTGTTGAGCAAGAATTACAGGGAATTTATAGTAAATGCTCCCCAAGACACAGAGGAACTAATCATGAGCAATATAATCGATAGCGGTTCAACCCTTAGAAATATGGGGTTAGCTGACAACAAAAAAGCACAGGCCAACAGTAGCCCAAAAGTTGCTCCTGAAAGCAATGTAGCAGCAGTAAACACTGATTCAGCTGACAAAGTTGAGATCTCAACTGCTTCAGAAAAATTATCACTAGTTAGAGAAACTATTGCATCGACACCTGAAGTTGACACTGCAAGAGTTGAAGATATTAAAGCAAAAATTGCTGCCGGAGAATACCCTGTAAACCCTGAGCAAATCGCTGACAAGATGATTGACTTGGAGAAATTGCTCTCCTAGATTACAATAACCAGATGAATACAAATAATAAAATTCAAGAATTTATTGAGTTGCTTCAAGATGCAACATGCGCTTCAACTGATCTTCAAAAACTCTTAAAGCTTGAGATGCAACTTCTAGCGTCTCGCAAATTTGAAGACCTCAACGAAGTTCTTACCAAAAAAATGAAAATCATCGATCAACTTGAAAGTCAGGATAAGATGCGCTCTGAACTCTTATCCTCTGTAGGCTATACAGCAGATGAAACTGGAACAAAGAAGTTTTTATCTGACAATGAAAGCCAAGAACTTGCATCAGCTTGGCAGAAGCTTATGGATATAATCAAAGAGTGCCAAATCATAAACCAATCTAATGGAATGGTGGTATCTAAAAATCAAGCTCATATAAAGCAAGCAATGGACATAATTACTGGTGGAAATAATTCTGGCAGCAACGATACTTATAATAATAAAGGGGTTCAAAGTTATAGTTCATCTCGCAGAGACATATCTAAAGCTTAATACCCACAATTAATTAATCTACGAGTGGGGCATTTCATTAGAATGCACGAAAAAGAATTCACAAAGATCACCAACCGCGGGCAATTACGCAATATTTTAGGTCAAATTTGCAATAAAAATGCAATGCTTAATATTAGCATTGACGGTAGCAATGATATTTTTTCCAGCGCTCTGCTGGACATTAATGAAAAAAAGAAACTTTTAAAATTAGATGAGCTTAACCCTCAAAATGGACATGATCTAATCAAGAAAAGTTCCATACTAAAGGTGCACTGCAGACACTCAGGAAGTGAATCAATATTTAATCTTAAAATTAAAAATATAGGCATAGAAAACGATATTTATTATTACCTAGCCTCAATTCCAGCAGAAATTAATCATTATCAACGCCGCAATTCATTACGTGTTTCCCCAGCACTATCTCTTGAGCCTGAAATTGTAATTTTCAGCAACGGTTTTCATACACCAGGTAAAATACATAATATTTCATATTCTGGAGTTGGGGGAATTATAGAAGGCCCCTCCATTCCTGAGCTTGATGAAACATATTCTATACAGATATCATTTAACACCGAAGCACCAATAATAACCCCTATTAGAATAAAGTTTATTGGGGCCGCAGGACACAAAGGCATACGTCGATTTGGAGCTACTTTCACTAACTTAACTCCAGATGATGAGCAAAGAATAACCAACATGATCAATAAAATTCAACGTTACTATATCCGTCGTGGGAATATCACTACATAGCCCCCCTCATTTTTACAAAAAACACATCAAAAATGTGACACGAGTCTCATTTTTAACTATAATTAAATTCCGTAGAAATAATGTTGTTGAACAAAGGATTAATACGCATTCAACACCGATACGAGCCAATGCGTCAACTCAGCAGCTAACCAACCCGTAAACAGTGATGTTGTGGAAATAAAATGAACCTAGAAAATATTACAGCAGAACAAATAGCGGCAAACCGCAGAAGTGACCAACGCAGAACAGAGACAGACAGAAGAACAACCTTCCGTTTTTTAATGGAGAAGCCTAATCGCAGATCAGGAAGAGACAGACGAGCCAATCAAGACATTTGGAGCGAGCAGCTATTTCTACGCACGGGCAACTAAACATAATACTTTAATCATTACAACCGTACCATTAACTATGATTTAATATAATTAAAAGTTTTATTGGCACTTAACTTCATAATTACAATAAAAATACTTTTCCAGAATCAACCTCACCGCACAATAACATTATACTAAGCCCTGAAATTAATTTTAAGAATGGTCTTTTGTAAAGCTTTTTGCTTGCAATTTATTGCTCAGCAGATGCAGTCGGCAACTAAAGTAAAAATAGAGCTATTATGAAAAACCTTAAAGATATGGTTCTTAATGAGAGTAACCGTAGACTTAGAGAACGGAGGACTAGCTGTGATCGCAGAAATCACATCAGGTTCGCGCATCAGGTGAGCATCTAAACGACCGTATAGTTTATTTTGACCGCAGAGATAAAAAAGCTCTTCTCGAACCTGAAATTCTATAAACTAAGCTTTAATTAACTTCTGACAAATTTTGATAACACTCGCTCCTTTTTCTGCAAATGGTTGGCAGTAACAATATCCAACCATACAAGCTATCTCACCCCCAATATATATTAAAGGTACTGAGCTTCGTTTCCATGGTGGAATTCGATATTCTTGAAATAATTTCTTCACTTCGTGAGAACTATTGCGACCAAAAGGACGACAACGTTCACCACCTTGACGGTAGCCTATTGAAATATCTTTTCTATCAATACATTTTTTGCTCAATCCAATGCCTGCCTCATCAATAGCAACAAGGCTATATCGTTCATTTAAAGCAACGGCAGCATTAAGAGTCCAACTCTTTTCCTCAAATAATCCACTGTTTTCTTTAATGGAGTCGAGATACAACATCCCTTGATAACGGCGTATAATGCCAAAACCCCAGTCTAAAACAGGATTTTTATCTGCTTTTGCATTCAATAAAGACTCAATTCCAGACTCAAATCGATCAGTATTTGGCAAAATAATACCGTTATTACGGATCCACAAACGCAAAATATTTTTTTGCTGCACGAAATCAAGCTGCTTTAGCTCTTCAACGCTAATCAAATTCTCCGCACAGATAAGTTCTAATTGAATGCGAGCCGAACCATCTATTTGCTCACCCGCCTCCTTACAATGATTTACACTGCGCAACAATGCCTTTTTAGCTCCAGGCCATCGTTTCTCCAGCAGAGGAATAATCTCATTTCGTAATAAATTGCGATCAAAATCAGACTGCTGATTGGTTGGATCTTCAATCCACTTCAACTGTTCCTGTTTGGCATATGTTTCGAGTTCTTTACGGGAAATTCCTAAAAGCGGCCTAAACAATTTTCCTTCGCCTAGCTTTCTTGACTCAGGAATACCGCTCAGCCCCTGCACCCCTGCTCCACGCAATGCTTGTTGTAAAAAGGTCTCAACTTGATCATCAGCATGATGCGCAAATAGCATAGTATCTGTGCATTTATTCAATAACTGTTCAAATGCGTTATAGCGAGCATTTCTCGCAGATAGTTCAATACTTTCACCAGGGGCTTTTTCAAGATTTAATTTCACTAATTTAAAATTGATTTCATAGCTTTCAGCTAACTCACTACACAAATTTGCCCACTGAGAGGAAGCTTCCTGCAGTCCGTGATCAACATGTACAGCAGTGATTTTCTTGTTGGATAATTTCTCTGAATTTTCAGCGATTATATGAAGCAAAACCGAGGAATCCAGTCCACCACTAAAAGCAATCCAAATATCACCAACATTTGGATTCAAAAGGATTTTATCGATTATTTGTTGATTAACACTTGGCATATGCAAACAAGTCAACTTGAAAATAAATATATAACAATTGATATAGTGGATTCTGAGCCATGAGAAGAAATTATTCCAGCATCTATCTAATAAAACAAACAGTCCTACCAAAATAATTTAACCGCATGTAATAATTAAGTCATCATAAAAAAGGTAAGCCTAAAGCTTACCCTTCAATCACATATAAGTAACTATGAACACTTACTCTTTGTAGGTGCCATAATCCATAAGCCTTTCATAGCGTCTATCAAGCATACTCTGTATAGGCATTGACTCTAGTTCATTTAGATTTCTTATCAATACACTACGAATAATATCAGCCATATTCTCTGGTTTTCTGTGCGCTCCACCAAGAGGCTCTTTGATAATCTCGTCAATTAAACCAAGTTCTAATAAGCGCTCCGAAGTAATTCCCATAACTTCTGCTGCGGTTGAAGCATACTCAGCACTCTTCCACAAAATTGACGCGCAACCTTCTGGTGAGATAACAGAGTAAGTGCTGTATTGAAGCATCAATACTTTATCACCAACACCAATAGCAAGTGCGCCACCTGAACCACCTTCACCAATCACTGTGCAGATTACAGGCACTTGCAGCTTTGACATCTCAAATAAATTTCTTGCAATAGCTTCGCTTTGCCCACGCTCTTCAGCTTCGATACCTGGATATGCCCCTGGGGTATCAATAAATGTCATAATCGGCATTTTGAATTTTTCTGCCATTTTCATCAATCGCAATGCTTTACGATACCCTTCCGGTTGCGGCATTCCGAAGTTACGCCGTAACTTCTCTTTGGTATCGCGACCTTTTTGCTGGCCAATAACCATAACAGGACGTCCTTCTAGGCGAGCAATACCACCAACAATTGCTTCATCATCAGCATAGGCCCTATCACCATGAAGTTCAATAAACTCGGCAAATATCTGATCGATATAATCAAGTGTATATGGTCTTCTTGGGTGCCTAGCAATTTGAGAAATCTGCCACGGAGTTAGATTAGTAAAGATCTGTTTAGTCAGCTGCTTGCTTTTGGCTTGTAGCTGCGATATCTCTTCACCAATATTAAGATCATTGTCGTTACCAACATATCTTAACTCTTCAATTTTTGCTTCGAGCTCAGCTATTGGCTGCTCAAATTCAAGAAAATTTAGATCCATATTTACTCTGCTCTATCTCACAATCTATTTTTTACTGAAAAATAATAATAATTTTTTACTGATTCATAATGCCGTACAGGCAAGCGTAATAGTTTCACACGATCGCCTCAAGGATATTCAATTCTTACACTATTTTCAGAAGTAATCCCTTTCAACCGCTGAATTAGCTCATCAGTCGGACGCACAGCCCATTCCCGACCAAAGTCTAAATTAGCTTTGGCACCATCGACCGAATATTCTACCATAACTGGACAAGCTCCGCGCTTAAAAGGTTCGACAACTTCTTTTAACTTAAGGGTAAAATCAGAAGAAATACCAGAAGAGAATAATGATATTATCAATCTGCGAGCATACGTTTCTCGCGCTTCTTCGATGGTAAATATTCGATCTGCTATAACTTTATTAGCATCTCTTCTTTCGTCATAGCGCAGTTGACCCGCAACCACTATAACCTGATCCTTCTGTAACTTTAATCCATACTCATCAAAGACTTTATTGAATACCGATATTTCTAATCGCCCCGTACGATCATCAAGTGTGGCAAATCCCATCTTTCCACCTGATTGTCCTATCATGGTACGCAATTCAACGATCATTCCAGCAACCAATACATTCTTCCCTTTTGGCCCTTTAAACCCTTTTGCTGCACCAGACATAGTTAGAACATCAACATTCTTTTTGCTGACAATATGTTTTAGCTCACTTTCAAACTGAGAAATTGGATGACCTGTTAAAAACAGTCCCAGCGTATCTTTTTCATATCCAAGTCGCTCTGATTCAATCCACTCGGGAACTACCTTGGAAGTTTTTTTCTCACCTGCATCAGCGCTTGCAACTGGCGCATCAAATCCAAAAAAGTCATTCTGCCCAGCAGCCATAGCCTTTGAATGCTGCTCAGCCTCTTGCAGTGCTTCAGGCAAGTTATACATCAAAGATGCTCTATTCGCCCCTAGAGCATCCATTGCTCCTGATCGAACCAGTGCGTCCAATACTCGCTTATTCGCTTTACGCAAATCTACCCTCTTGCAGAAATCATATATGTCTTTGTAAACGCCATTCTCTTTGCGTTCATGCACAATATTCTCTATCGCGCCTTCTCCAACCCCTTTGATTGCTCCGAGCCCATAGTGGATGCTTTTTTCATTATTAGCGCGGAACATGTAATTAGAGTTATTTACATCTGGAGGAAGCACTTCTATCTTCTGTTCACGACAATCCTCTACCAGGATCACAACCTTATCGGTGTTATCCATATCCGAGGACAATACCGCCGCCATAAATGGTGCGGAATAATGAGTCTTAAGCCATGCTGTCTGATAAGACACCAGTGCATATGCTGCAGAATGCGACTTATTAAATCCATATTCTGCAAACTTTTCCATCAGGTCGAAGATATGGGTTGCCACCCCTTCGTCAACATCACGCGCTACCGCTCCATCAGTAAAAATGGCACGCTGTTTTTGCATCTCTTCCGGCTTTTTCTTACCCATAGCTCGGCGCAACATATCTGCCCCACCCAGCGTATAGTTAGCCAAAACTTGCGCAACCTGCATCACCTGTTCCTGATACAAAATGGTTCCGTAGGTTGGATTAAGCACTGGCTCAAGATCTGGGTGAGGATAAACCACCTCTGCACGACCATGTTTTCTATCGATAAAGTCATCAACCATTCCTGACTGAAGTGGTCCAGGGCGGAATAGTGCCACCAAAGCTACGATATCCTCAAAGGTATCAGGCTGTAATTTACGAATCAGATCCTTCATTCCTCGTGATTCTAGCTGGAATACCGCAGTAGTATGATGGGCCTTTAATAAGTCAAAGGTTGCTTCATCATCAAGGGGTATCTGGGCTATATCAACTAACTCTTCACCCTTCTCAGCATTTTCCACATTGATTGCCTTGACGGCCCAATCGATGATAGTAAGAGTTCTTAGCCCAAGAAAGTCAAACTTTACCAGCCCCACCTCTTCAACATCATTTTTATCGTATTGTGTTACGACTGAGCTTCCATCAGGCTCACAGTATATTGGAGAAAAATCTGTTAGAAGCGATGGAGATATGACTACACCACCGGCATGTTTGCCAACATTTCTTGCAACACCTTCAAGCTTCCGCGCCAGATCAATCATGTACTTTACTTCATCATCAGTATCATACTTCTGTTGCAGCTCTTCCTCTTGCTCCATCGCCTTTTCAAGGGTAATTCCAACCTCAAACGGAATAAGCTTGGCTATACGATCAACAAATCCATACGGATGTCCAAGAACACGTCCAACATCACGAATAACAGCCTTAGCAGCCATAGTTCCATGCGTTGCGATCTGCGATACACTTTCTCTGCCATATTTTTCTGCCACGTAGGCAATAACACGATCACGCCCATCCATGCAGAAATCGATATCGAAATCTGGCATTGATACACGCTCTGGATTTAGAAATCTCTCGAACAGCAAGTCATATTGCAACGGATCCAAGTCAGTGATCTTCAATGCATATGCTACAAGTGAACCCGCTCCTGATCCCCTGCCTGGACCAACAGGAACATCATTATCCTTAGCCCATTGAATAAAATCTGCAACAATGAGGAAATATCCAGGAAATCCCATCTGAATAATTACATCTAGCTCGATATCAAGCCTATCTATGTACTCTTTCTTTTTCTCTGCATAATCACCTGCAGTTTTATCAAAAATATATGTAAAACGTTCTTCTAATCCATCATGAGAAAGCTTACGTAAATAGTCATCTATTGTTAGTCCTTCAGGAACAGGGAAGTTAGGCAGAAAGTTTTTTCCTAATAAAACTTCAAGCGAACATCTCTTTGCTATCTCTACTGTATTAGTAATTGCTTCTGGAATATCGCTAAATAGCTCTATCATCTCCTGAGGAGAGCGCAGGTACTGCTCTTCGGAATACAGCTTTGGCCTCGTTGAATCATCCAAAGTATAGCCATCACGGATACAAACTCTCGCTTCATGAGCTTCAAAATCTTCTCTATCAATAAAGCATACGTTATTAGTTGCTACCAGTGGCACTTCAAATTGAGAAGCTAGATCAACGGCTGCATGAATGTACTGGTTCTCTCCCTCTCTACCAGTTCTTTGCAACTCTATGTAGTAGCTATTATCTGGAAACAGCTGCACCCAATCCTGCAGGTGCTGCTTTGCTAAATCTATGTTGCCACCCAATAGCTCTTTTCCAACATCTCCATCTCTAGCGGAAGATAAAGCTATTAAACCATCTGTACGCCCATCTAATAGTGAAAAATCTACTACTGCACGATCATTTATCTGCCCCTCAGTATAACCTTTTGAGATAAGGCGCATTAGGTTCATATAACCTTCAAGATTTTTACATAGCAGAGTAACTTTAAATATCTCTTCTTTATCTCTGGTCACCCAAATATCAGAACCAATAATTGGCTTTACTCCAGCACCCTGCATAGCCTTATAAAACTTAACCATTGCAAATAGATTACTCTGATCAGTCAAGGCAATCGCACCTATACCAAGATCAGCTACCTTCTTAGCAAGTTTTTTTATCTTAACTATTCCATCAACTAACGAATATTCAGTATGTAAACTTAGGTGTACAAATTCCTGACTCAACCTACATCTCCAACATTTAAACTTTCAAGGAATCAGGAGCTTCAAGAAGCTCACTTACAGGACGAAATGATCTACGGTGCACCGGAGTTGGCCCCAAGCGCTGTAAGGATTCCATATGCATTTTGGTCCCATACCCTTTATGCTGAGCGAACCCATAACCTGGATACTGCTTATCCAGGGTGATCAATTCCTTATCTCTTGCTTGTTTTGCTAGAATAGATGCCGCACTTATCTCAGCAACAAGCTGATCCCCTTTCACTATTGCCTCTACAGAAATATTAATTTGTGGGGATCTATTTCCATCAACCTTGACGTGGTTAGGCACAACATTAAGTTTCTCAACTGCTCTTTTCATAGCTAGCATAGAAGCATGTAAAATATTGATTGAGTCAATTTCTTCAACCGTTGCATAGGCGATAGCCCATGACATTGCTCGCTCTTTAATCAGCTCTTCCAAGATAATACGTTTCTTTTCCGATAGCTTTTTCGAATCCATCAAACCATCTATAGGTTTTTTATGGTCTAGAATCACCGCTGCTGCATATACAGCTCCTGCTAAGGGGCCTCTGCCTGCTTCATCAACTCCAGCAATAATTAAATTATCAGATCTTGCCTTAACAAAATCTATTATTTCTTGCATCACTACCTCTTTCATCTACTTAATAATCCACATCTATTCACTAGCCGATATTAATTGAGCAATCGCTTCGGCAGCCTGCTTACTAGCATCTTTTCGAATATCAGCACCCATGCGCTTAAATTTACGCAACAACCGATCATTGCCATCTTCAGCATCCAGCAGCCTTTGCAACTCGATACCCAAGGCTTCTCCATTGACATCATTTTGAATAAATTCAGGAACTATTTTCTCCCCAGCTAAAAGGTTTGGTAGAGAGAATGAATCAATCTTAATTAATCTTTTATAAATTTGATAAGTGATGGGAGCCAACTTATATGCCATGACCATCGGCCGCCCAATCAACATAGTTTCAAGAGTTGCAGTACCTGAAGCTACCAAGACGATATCAGCAGCAGTTATTGCATCCTTTGCCATTCCCTCTTTTACAAGAACTGAGTCTTGTAAATCATGCTGTTTTACGAAATCCATAAAAAGTTTGCAACAATTTTTTGTTGGCAAAGGCGCAATAAATTTAATGCCCGAATCGATAGACTTTAGCCATGAACATGCCGCAAGAAAAGGATCGGCTAAACGTTTAATTTCAGAAAATCTGCTGCCAGGCATTATTGTTACCACTCTTCCCTCAGATGGCAGGGATAGTAACTTTCTGCTTGGGATCTTATCTTGAGTAAACACTATCTCATCAGCTAGGGTATGACCAACACACCGAACTGGAATATCGTTTTCTTGGTAAATTTTCTCTTCAAATGGAAATAGCGTTAACATTAAATCAACAGCTTGCTTTATAAACTTTACCCTTCCACTTCTCCACGCCCACACAGAAGGGCTTACATAGTGAGCCGTTTTAATTCCGCTTTGCTTGAGTTGATGCTCCAACCCAAGGTTAAAATCAGGAGCATCAACCCCTATAACAACATCTACTTGCGCTGTTATCAATTGTTTAACTAAGCTTTTTCTAATTTTTAAGAGTTCAGGAAGTCTAAAAACAACCTCAGTTATCCCCATTACTGATAGTTTATCGAGAGGAAATAATGATTCAAAGCCCTCGGCAACCATCTGCGGGCCACCTATTCCCAAAAATTTTGCTTGTGGGTAAATTTCACGAAGAGCCTTGATTAAGCTCACACCAATATTATCGCCAGAGTGTTCACCTACGACGATTCCAATTATTGGATGGATTAAATTTTGAGGTCTACCTGATGATTCCACGTTCACTACTTCTAATGAACTCAACCATTAGACGTACTTCTTCAAGTGCGCCCGACTCACTTTCTATTTTCTGCAAAGCATCTTCAAGCTTTTGACCTGACATATATATTGTTTTATAGGCATTTTTGATTGCTCTAATTGCTTCTTGAGAGAATCCTCTTCGTTTCAACCCTTCAGAGTTTATACCTCTTGGAGCAGCTAGATGTCCAGATGCCGTCACATAAGTTGGAACATCTCGATTTATCACACTACCGAACGCTGCAAAACTATGGGCTCCAATTTTACAAAACTGATGCACCAAAGCAAACCCAGCTAATATCGCGTAATCTTCAACGATGACATGTCCAGCTAAAGATGAAGAGTTAGACATTGTGCAGTTATCCCCAACCACACAATCATGAGCAATATGACAATATGCCATTATCCAATTATCATTCCCAACCTGGGTATAACCTAGGTCTTGAGCAGTACCACGATTTACAGTGCAATACTCACGAAAGACGTTGCGATCACCAATAATTAATTTGGTATCTTCACCAGCATATTTCTTATCTTGCGGATCCTCTCCAATAGAGGAAAATTGAAATATTTTATTCTCACACCCAATTTCTGTCGGGCCATTGATAACAACATGAGGACCAATCCATGTATCATCACCAATAACAACATCCTTTCCAATAACTGAAAACGGCCCGATGGTTACGTTGTTTCCGATCGTGGCCGTAGAATCAATGACTGCTCTGGAGTCTATCAATCTATATTCCTTTAAGTGTACAAATAATCTCTGCTTGAGCTGCTTTTTCCCCATCTACTGTAGCAACCGCTGAAAAAATCCACATCCCTCTGCGAACCTTGATAATTTTACCTTCCATCATCAACCTGTCACCTGGTTCAACTGGTCTTTTAAACCTAACCTTATCTGTACCTACTAGAAGAACAATTTGATTACCATTTAGCTCTGCATCAACACTTTTAAAAGCTAACACTCCACAAACCTGAGCCATTGCCTCAACTATCAGCACACCTGGCATCACTGGTTTATTAGGAAAGTGGCCTTGAAAAAACTCTTCATTAGCAGTTACATTTTTGTAACCCAATATTCTTTCAGACTTTTCCAGCTCAAGAATCCTATCCACTAATAAAAAAGGGTAGCGATGTGGTAATATCGACTTAATTTCTGTAATGTCCATCATGCTGAAAACAAATTCCTGTATTGTGTTAAAAATATCCGAATTAAGACTGAATCATCTGAGAGCTTCTCAGTCAATTATTAATCCACATCATTTTACCTTAAAAAAGCTATAATAAACCAATTAAATTATTTTTTTATTCAATTGAATACCAATTAAACATGGTCTTAAATCTAATCCTTTATTGGCAGCTGTCGCTCAAGCTTTTTTACTCTTTTAAACAAGCCTTCCAACAAATTTAAACGTACCAATTTTTTCTTCCATTTTCTATCATGATCAGCAGCAAAACTTGATGAATAAACCCCTGGCTCTGCTATTGATTTAGTAACCAATGATTTTGCAGTTACATGCACATCATCACAAATAGTTAAGTGCCCGGTTATTCCTACCATCCCTGCAATAGTACAGTTTTTACCAACCTTTGAGCTACCAGCAATAGCTGTACCGCCAGCAATAGCTGTATTTTCACCAACATATACATTATGCGCTATCTGTATTTGGTTATCTAACTTTACACCATCTTTGATAATAGTATCTTCAATTGCTCCACGATCAATAGTTGTATTAGCTCCAATTTCAACATCACTACCAATGACAACTCTACCAACCTGCTCTATCTTAACCCATTTCCCGTGATCATTTGCAAACCCAAACCCATCTGCACCAATAACCACGCCGGAATGAATTATACAGTTACTGCCAACCTTACAATTTTTATATATTGTTGTATTTGGGTAGATGATTGTGTTGTCACCAATCTCAACTCCATTGCACAAGACAACTCCGGGGCCAATGAAAACTCTTTTACCAATAACACAGCTAGCTTCAATAGAAGCACTATGCGAAACCACACAATCTTCGCCAATAATCGCATTTTGCGAAACATAAGCAGTTACTGAAATACCTGGTGAAATATCAAACTTTGGATATAGAGCCTGAGTGGCTCTAGCATAAGTGAGGTATGGATTATCAGAAATCAGGCATGGTATATCTAATTTTTTAGATATTATTGGTCGCACAATCAGGGCTGATGCATTACAACTTTCAACTTGATCTTTATATTTTGAATTTGCTAAAAAGCTTATTGAGCCGTTCCCAGCATTTTGTAGAGTGGCGACCGAATAAATCCCACAGTCGCCGTCTCCGGTATATTCAACACCTAGCTGAAAAGCTAGATCTTTAAGCAACATAATTTATTTATTTGTCTTTTTTGCAGCTTCGAAATCATTTTTCAAAATCTGCAGTATTGCATTGGTGATGTCTGTATTTTTACTTGAAAAAACTACTCCATCAGCTAATACAAGATCATATTTATTATCTTGAGCAAATTTCACAATCACTTCTGCAGTATAATTTTGCAGTTTATTTAAGACATCATTTTGCCTAATGCTAAAATCTTCTCTTAACTCTTCACTAAGCCTTTTAAGCTCTCTTTTGTTGGAAATAATCTCCCGCTCAAGGTTCCTAGCAGTCTCCTTCTTCATTACTGCCACATCACGCCCTAACTTTTCTTCCTTATCACGAATATCCTGCTGCTGCTGCAGAAGCTCCTGTTCACGCGGAGAGAACTCCCCTTCCAGCTTACGCTTCGCATCATTTACTTGCGGAGCTTCCGCCAATATTCTTGAACGACTTACCCAACCTATTTTAGTTTCAGTTGCACGTGCAAAACCACCACCTAATATTCCAATAATCACTACCAACTTAAGAATAAAAACTATATTTTTCAAACTAATAACTCCATATTAAAAAGATGTCCCCATTGTAAACTGGAATGATTTGGTTTTATCATTTTCCTGCTCATTTAATGGCACTGCATAACTAAATACTAATCCTCCTATTGGAGATAACCATCTTAAGGTTAATCCAGTAGAATACCTCAATTCACTAATTTCAGAGCTTTCATCAACGGTATCAAAAACATTTCCTGCATCTAAAAACGCAGCCAGCCTTACCGACTCTGATTCTACAAAAGGTACAGGAAATATCAATTCAGTTCCACCCAAAATGCGTAAATTCCCACCTACTGGGTCATTTTCATATGGATCCACAGGACCTAATGAACTTACCTTATACCCTCTCATAGTGCTCACGCCACCAGCATAAAAATTCTCAAAGAATGGAAGTTTATCAGTATCACTATAACCATCACCATACCCTAAATCACCGCGTAACATCAGAGCGCTATTTTTAAACAGTGGATAGTACAACTTCTGCTGGTACACAAGAGTATAATAATTCAATTCACTTCCTGGAAGCGCTGCCATCAATGATATACGTTGGCTTCCGCCAGAAGTAGCAAAATTATGCCTATTTCTAGTATCGCTACTCCAGCCAATTTTTGCACGAATTGTTGTAAACTCATTACCATATTTATTCACAAAGTCCAAAACCCTTTGCGGGGTATCAGGAACAACCTTCATTTTTAACCAGTCATACCCCAAACCAACAAATATTTTTTCATCTTCAGCAATTGGAAATCCAAAACTCAGCATCCCACCCCAGGAATCAGTTGCGTATGAAGAAACTTCAACTTCATTAGTATCTGTCTGATTAAAAAAGAGATTAAAGCCCCTGCTTATTCCATCATCGGTATAATATGGATTATTAAAATCTACGCTATACTTCGTATTTGTTCTATCCGTGTTTATTTGGAAGCCAAATTTATTTCCACTACCCAAAAAATTATCTTGAGTTAAGCTTGCTCCAAATGAGACTCCTTGCCCTTCACCATATCCGGCAAAAAGATTAACAGAAGCTGAATTCCTTTCAACAACGCTCACGACAACATCAACTTGATCAGGTGAATCTGCAACAGCAGGAGTGTCAATCTCAACCCCCTCAAAAAAACCTAAGCGCTGCAACCTTAACTTAGACCTTCTAATCTTAGCTGCCGAATACCAGCCACCTTCAAAAATGCGCATCTCCCGCCTTAACACCTCATCACGGGTTTTTTCATTCCCCTGAAATATTATCCTATGCACATAAACACGCTTACCTTTATCAATAAAAAATTTAACTTTTACACTCTTCGAGTCATCATCAATTTCAGGCACTGGATTAATATTAGTAAATGCATACCCCTTGTCTTTTAGGTGGTTTTTTAATTTGGAAGACATCAATATAACCTGGTGATTTGAAAAATCCCCGGTCTCATCTTTACGCAATTCGTCAAGCATTGACTGCATATCTTCCTCAAAGTCACCTGCTAACTCAACCCCCTGCAACTTGTATTTATCCCCTTCATGGATATTTATCGTTATATATACATAACGTTTATCCGGGCTAAGTGAAACTTGAGTTGAATCCACCTTGAAATTAATATAGCCAGTATTTAAATACCTTGACCTAACCTTTTCCATGTCAGCTTCTAACTTTTGCTTTGAATACTCATCACTATCAGACCATAGCTTCCATGAAGCTGACATTCCTAATTCAAAATCTCCCAACAACTCATCTTCGGTAAATATTTTATTACCGACAATATTTATCCCTTTAATTTTAGCAATCTCACCCTCTGTTATTTCAATCAGAATTGAAACTCTATTTCTAACCATTGGGGTTACAGTTGTATTAACAGTAACGTCATAATTACCATTTCCATAATATTGTCTAAATAACTCATGTTTTACACTATCGAGTAACCTGCGATTATATACCCGTCCTTCTGCAAGACCGATCCCCTTTAATCCCTCAAGAAGCGGTTCACTTTCCAATATGGAATTACCCTTAATGATTATCTCTGCAATTGATGGTCTCTCTGCCACCCTGACAACCAATACTTCATCATCCTCTTTTAATTCCACATCATTAAAAAACCCTGTTTCATAAAGATCTTTTATCGCTTTTGATGCCATTTTATTATCGAGGTAATCGCCAACTTGAATTGGCAAATAAGTAAATACGGTTCCCGCTGAAATCCTCTTCAACCCTTCAATACGGATATCATTAACAACAAACCCATCAGCACGAACAGAAATGCTTATAAGTAAAAAAACAAGTGAGGCTAAAACTTTTAACCATGATCTATTTAAAAATAATTTATTCACATCAATACCAATTAATTAAATACTCTTTGCAAATCAACGTAAAAGGCTAAGGTCATAACCATAACCAATATCGCTAAACCAACTGTCTGAAATTTTTCCTGTACCTTTTCTTCAAGTGGGCGACCGCGCACAGCCTCAACAATATAGAAAAAAAGATGCCCTCCATCTAAAACAGGGATCGGCAAAAGATTAAGTATTCCTAAACTTATGCTTAAAAGGGCCAATAATCTTGCCAACTGCACAATACCATATTCAACAAATTTGCCAACTGTATTTGCAATCTGTATCGGGCCACTAAGATTTTTCACTGAAGCGGTGCCAGAGACTATGCTCCACACCCCTTTCAATATTAACACAGTAGAATTATAAGCTTCCTCTATACCCCTACCGAAAGCCGTGACTATGGTGTGATCAACTATGACCGCTGAATAAGGCCTAACTCCAATTATTCTACGAGTTGAACCATTTTCGTTTTCTATTTCCGGTTTAATCTCCACTGAAAGTAAGTTATTCCCTCTCTTATAATCAACCTTTATGGTTAATTCAGTAGATTTATTTATCTGTTGCGCCATATCATTCCAGTTTAAAACCTCATTAGAATCTATAGCTAAGATTTTATCGCCATCTTGAAGCCCTGCAGCAAACGCAGGTTTACCAGAAATTGAAGAAATAATTGCGGGATTATTTGCCAAGGGTTTAATGCCAAAATCTTTAGCAAAACTTCCTATATGCTCTGCTGGATCAAAGTTGGTCATATCAACCATAAGCTCAACTTCACCAACTCCTCTTTTAACAACCATTGGAACTATTTTTGCCTGTAGCCCTGCAGTCATTAGTTCTAGTTGCAGGTTCGTCAATGTAACTATTTTATTATCCGCTATCTGCAGTACTTCGTCGCCTGATTGGATTCCTGAACTCGAAGCTATGGTTTCAGGAATAACTTCACCAATAATCGGTCTAAAAGATAACTCCCCACCCAAGAAAACCATCCAAAAAACTATAATAGCAAATACATAATTAAAAAATGGGCCGGCAAAGACAATTAAAAACCGTTTCCAAATAGGCTGTGAATTGAATTCATAAGGCATCTGTTCAGGGTCAACATCAACTTCACGGCTATCGAGCATTTTCACATATCCTCCTAACGGAATACATGCAATTGCATACTCAATACCTGTTTTTTTACTGGTGTATATTGCCAATGGCTTACCAAAACCAATACAAAACCGAATCACTTTTACCCCTAGCATCCGAGCAAATAGGTAATGACCAAGTTCATGCACAAAAACCAATATCCCCAGGGATATTATCAAGGCTATTGCTTTTTGTAGTATTGATACAACCATTAATTTATATACCTATTACTTTATACATTGGTTAATTCAGGTTTAGACGTTGATTTACTCAAGCCTGAAATAATTTCGTTAGCAGTTATTTCAGCCTTCGAGCTCTGTTCAAAAACAGCATCAAGTGCTTCAATGGCTATTTTTGGAATACGATTCATAGTTTCACAAACAACTTCTTGTATCTGTGTAAATCCAATGCGGCCTTCAAGAAAATTTGCTACTGCAACCTCATTCGCTGCATTTAACACAGCCGGCATAGTCCCACCCTCCCTTATCGCATCATAAGCAAGTTGCAGGCATGGAAAGCGGTTAAAATCTGGCTGATAAAAATCAAGCCTTCCCACCTCAAACATATTCAAAGGTTTTACCCCAGCACTTATCCTCTCAGGCCACGCCATTGCATTAGCAATTGGCGTTCTCATGTCTGGGTTACCTAACTGAGCCAATACCGAACCATCAACATACTCTACCATCGAGTGAATAACACTCTGTGGGTGCACAACAACTTCTATTTGATCCGGAACTGCATTAAAAAGCCAGCAAGCCTCTATCACTTCTAGCCCTTTATTCATCATCGTGGCTGAATCTACCGATATTTTTTTACCCATAGACCAGTTAGGATGCGCTACTGCTTGCTCAGGGGTTATATCACTCAAATCACGACTAGCATCCTGAAAAAATGGCCCGCCTGAAGCGGTGAGAATTATCTTAGATACACCTGAATCTTTAAGGTTAGAGCCGTAATTACTGCCCAACGCTTGAAAAATTGCATTGTGTTCACTGTCAATCGGTAATAACTCCGCACCTGATTTTGTAATCTCCTGCATAAAGAGCTCACCAGACATCACTAGCGATTCTTTATTAGCCAGGAGAATTCTTTTACCTAAACGGACCGCCTCCATAGTTGGCTTTAATCCAGCAGCGCCAACAATTGAAGCCATAACAAACTGGGCATCTTCAAGCCTTGCTACTTTACATACACCATTGACACCTGATAATACCTCACAGTTCAATCTTTTATCTGAAATTTGTTTTCTTAACCGGTTAGCGGCTAATTCATCTGCCATAGCAACACATTGTGGTGCAAATTTCTCCACCAACTCCAGCATCTTGCAATCATTTAAATTTGCAGTTAACCCAATCACTTTGTACTTATCAGAGTGTTGAGAGATAACATCAAGAGTACTAGTTCCAATACTTCCTGTCGCTCCTAGAACTGATATTCCAATCATCATTTAGCCTGCACAAGATTTATTAGTAACATGCCAAGAAAAAACAGAGGTGCCGCTGAAGTTAAGCTGTCTATTCGATCCATAACACCTCCATGCCCAGGGAATATTGATCCGCTATCTTTTATTCCCCGAAGTCTTTTTAGCATACTTTCGAATAGATCTCCGGCAATCGAGAATAAAACCGTAACCACAGCTAATACAATCCAATATGGTATTGTTCTTACCTCTATTTCCAGGGTGTAGATACCAGCCACTGCAATTATCGCACTAGTAACCATTCCACCGTAAACACCTTCTATTGTTTTTTTGGGACTTAGCTTTTCTGCCAGCTTTTTCTTTCCGAACTTGCGGCCTATAAAATAGGCTCCAGAATCTGCCCCCCAGATAATAAAAAATAGCCAAATAATTATCCCCGGAGAAATTTCTTGAATTGAAAAAAGGGCTAGCCACATTGGAGTTATGGTCATATAGCCTGTGGCCAATTTTGCCATATTTGACAAATCTACAGGCTGTTCAGACTTTGAATAACGGTACATCCAGAAAAAGGCGCAAAACCAAAACACTAAATTCATCAACAACAAACAAAGCACGAATGCTTTATCATCTTTATATAACCATATCGCTAAAAATGGGAGAATATAAGTTGCAGCATATAATATGCGGTAAAATATAGGCTTTAAATCGCAAAAAGCACCCCATTCATACGCACCAATCATACAAAGAGCTGCCGCACAAATTGCAAAGTAGTTTTGATCTAACTTAAAAATTGCTAACAAAACCAGTGGCATCAACACCAAAGCTGTAGCTATACGCTTAAACATTCAATCCCTTTTGTTGTTGTTCTTCCACTATCTGCTCACCAGTCTTACCAAAGCGACGCTGCCTTGTTTCAAACCAATTCAACGCTTCAGAAAACTGTTCTTTACCAAAGTCAGGCCATAAAATATCGGTAAAATAAAGTTCTGCATAGGCTAATTGCCAAATCAAAAAATTGCTAATTCTTTTCTCTCCACCAGT
Organism: Gammaproteobacteria bacterium; assembly: GCA_033852155.1. GTDB lineage: Bacteria > Pseudomonadota > Gammaproteobacteria > QZLD01 > QZLD01 > QZLE01. The sequence goes on from JAWSVA010000004.1 coordinate 87,113, forward strand.
TCTAATAAACAGATCTGGAGCTGGATAACCTGACATCGACACATACTCCGACAATAAACCATCATCGATTTGATCTACCGAAATATCACCAGACAATACTTTGTTGCATACCTGCTTTGCAGCGTTTGCAATATCCGATTTGCCGCCATAATCTGCAGCAACAAAAAGATTAAGACCCGTATTAGCGGCAGTTAGTGATTCAGCTGCATCCAGCGCATTTAATATCTTTTCAGAGAATTTATCTCTGGCGCCAATGATTTGCAGCCTGATATTGTTTTTATGTAGTTTTTTCACTTCCCGCTTTAATACGAAGAGAAATAGTTCCATCAACAGTGTTACTTCTGTCTCTGGGCGGCGCCAATTCTCACTACTAAATGCAAATAAAGTAACGCACTCAACACCAGCCTCAAGCGCAGCTTCTGTAATACGTCTTACAGATTTAACCCCAGCTTTATGCCCTGCAGAACGGTTCTTTCCACGCTGTTGCGCCCACCTACCGTTGCCATCCATGATGATGGCAACATGTTTTGGAATTACCTTAGACGTTGCCTTAGGTTGAGTTGCATTTTGCAATTATTTCTCCAGTCCCCAATGTAAATAAAGAACTGAAACTAAACTTCCATCAACTCTTTTTCTTTTACCGCAATGGTTTCTTCAATCGTTGCAATAAACTTATCGGTTACTTTCTGCACTCTCTCTTCTGCAGATTTTTGTTCATCTTCAGATATATCTTTATCTTTTTGCAAAGATTTAAAGTCGCCATTTGCATCGCGCCTAATGTTTCTCACTGCGATACGAGTATTTTCTGCCTCTGCCTTAACCCGCTTAACCAGCTCTTTTCTTCTCTCTTCAGTTAACGGAGGAAGAGGAATACGAATGATTTCGCCAGTTGTGACCGGATTTAACCCCAGGTTTGCTTTCATCAATGCTTTTTCAATTACAGGGACCATATTCTTTTCCCAAGCGGATACAGAAAGAGTTCTTGAATCGGCTACACCTACGTTTGCTACCTGAGTTAGAGGCACATCACTGCCGTAATAACTAATCTGAACATGCTCAATCAAGCTAGGATGTGCACGCCCAGTTCTGATTTTTGCCAAAGACCCCTTAAGAGAGTCAATTGATTTATCCATTCTTTTTTCTGCATCTTGAATTATATCATTAATCATTTTCTTCTCCTTTTTCGACAACTGTGCCAATCTGTTCACCTTTCATGATCTTCATAAGACCACCGGGGACTGTTCCATCAAATATTTGTAGTGGCACATCCTGATCTCTGCACATTACTATTGCTGTAGCATCCATCACCATCAACTTTTTTTGCAGCACTTCATCATAAGTTAATCTTTCATATTTTACTGCGTTTGGATCTTTAACTGGGTCCGCAGAATATACTCCATCAACTTTAGTAGATTTAAGCAGTAGATCCGCCTGTATTTCAATAGCACGCAAACTAGCAGCCGAGTCAGTAGTGAAGAAAGGATTTCCTGTTCCTGCTGCAAAAACTACAACACGTCCTTTCTCAAGATGACGAATTGCCCTGCGCTGAAGATAATCCTCGCAAACTCGGTTAATCTTGATAGCTGACATAACCCTAGTAAATACACCCTGCTGTTCTAAGGAGTTTTGTAATGCTAATGAATTCATTACCGTAGCCAACATTCCCATATGGTCACCTGCAACTCGATCAATACCTGATTCAGCTAGGCCTGCTCCACGAAAGATATTACCTCCGCCTATCACAACTCCAATCTGTATACCTAAGTCTCTTACCTCTTTTATTTCGGAAGCCAACCTTTTAATGACCTTTGGGTCTATACCGTAGTTTTCTTCACCCATTAGCGCTTCACCGCTTAACTTAAGAAGAATCCTTTTATATTTTTGCTCAGTCATCAATAACCCCTATAAACAATCGTATTTCAAAATTATTTAAGAACTAAAAAACAAGGTGGCGATACCAACAAAAAATGATGCTTTAGCAACATCCAAGTTTTATATCACCCTGAATATTAAACCAACTTTCCAGGTTAAACCTACAAAAATGAGGAGTAAAACTCCTCATTTTTGTATTTCATCGACAAACTTCTGTTTGTCTTGAACTTTTTATTGCTTTGAGTTTTCTCAAAGAAAACATGAATCATAAAGCATTCAAAAATTAGCCGCGTACTTGCGCCATAACTTCTTCTGCAAAGTTCTCTTCTTTCTTCTCGATGCCTTCACCAACTGCAAAACGTCTAAGGCCAGTAATTGTTGCTCCAGCGTTTTCAAGTAGCTTACCAACGGTAACATCAGGATCTTTAACGAATGGTTGACCAACAAGAGTAACCTCTGCAAGATACTTTTTAAGCCTTCCAACAACCATCTTTTCTGCAATCTCTTTTGACTTGCCGCTTTCTTCTGCTTGAGCAATAAGAATTTCTCTCTCTTTCTCAATAGTTTCTTTTGGCATATCCGCTTCAGTTAAGCAAAGAGGGTTAGTTGCTGCAGCATGCATAGCGATATCACGAGCAAGATCTTCATCACCACCTTCAAGCACATCCATAACACCAATGCGATTTCCGTGTAGATATGAAGCGATAACACCTGTATCTGTAGCAAATATTTCAAAACGACGGATATTAATGTTCTCACCAAGAGTTTGAAGAAGTTCTTCTCTCTCTTCTTTAACAGTTCTGCCGCTCGCAATGGAAAGATCAGCAATTGCATCTATATCAGCTGGCTTAGCCGCTAGAACAGCAGCAGCTATATCTGCAGCAAATTTTTTGAATTGGTCACCGCCGGATACAAAATCAGTCTCGCAGTTAACTTCAAGGATAACGCCTTCTTTTTTATCTACGCTAATAGCACATGCAATTGTACCTTCAGCAGCAACTCTTGAAGCTAACTTATCACTTTTAGCCATACCTTTTTTACGTAATTCTTCAATAGCTTTATCAATATCGCCATCAGATTCTACAAGTGCCTTTTTGCACTCCATCATTCCACAACCAGTACGCTCACGTAACTCTTTTACGTCTGTAGCTTTAATAGCCATCGTTTGATACCTCTAAATTCTTAATTTATAAAAAAGACAGAAAGGGGGAAAACCCTTTCTGTCTGTATTTCTATTTTTAGCCTTCAGGCTTTTCAGTAGACTCTGCAGGTGCAGCAGCCTCAGTCACTGGCGCAGCTTCTGTAGCAACTTCAGCAGCTTCTGTAGCGACTTCTTCTGCAGCAGCTTTTGCAGGTGCAGCAGGTGCAGCAGGTGCAGCTTCAACTTCCACCTCTACAAACTCATCTTTGCTAGCTTCTGCAGCTGCTAGTTGTAGATTAGAAGCTCTGCCTTCAATAACAGCATCAGCCATTGATTTCACATAAAGCTGAATCGCACGGATCGCATCGTCGTTTCCTGGAATTATATAATCAACTCCATCTACCCTATTATTGGTATCAACCACACCAATTACAGGAATGCCAAGCTTTACAGCTTCTTGAATTGCTATTTTTTCATGGCCCACATCAACAACAAAAACTGCATCTGGCAAACCAGGCATATCTTTAACACCTGAAAGAGTCTTCTCAAGCTTTTGCTTTTCACGAGATCTCATAAGAGCTTCTTTCTTATTCAGCTTTACCGCTCCATCACCCTCTTGAGCCTCAAGATCTTTTAATCTTTTGATTGATTGCTTAACAGTTTTATAGTTTGTAAGCATTCCACCCAACCATCTATGGGTAACATATGGCATTTCACAACGTGCTGCTTCTTCACGGATTACATTTTGCGCAGCTCGTTTTGTACCAACAAAAAGGACCTTTCCTTTTCTTGCTGCAAGCTTTCCAACAAAGTTTAAAGCATCATTAAATAAAGGAAGTGTTTTCTCTAAATTTATGATGTGAATCTGGTTTCTCTCACCAAAAATGTAAGGTGCCATTTTTGGGTTCCAAAAACGGGTTCTGTGTCCGAAGTGAATACCTGCTTCCAACATTTGGCGCATTGTAACTTTAGCCATTATTTTATCTCCTGGGGTTTAAGCCTCCATATGCCATACACGAAGACTGTTTAATACAGCAACCCAACGTGCATCAATTCGACATATGTGTGTTATAAAAATGAGACCATAATATGTCTCAACTCAGCGCGCGTTTATACCATATATACGAAAAAATCACAAACTGAAGCAGCCTTTTCACTCAACTTCAAAAGGCATTTCGCACAAACAAAAATACAAGACAGCCAATTTTTTACCCCAATACCTTGATTATAAAGTCAACAGCCCTATACAATCAGTGATCCACCGATGGCTTTGGGAATATATGAATGACGATTGTAATTAAAAATGCAGATGATATTAAAAAGATGCGTGTAGCTTGCCACCTAGCAGCCGATGTCCTGCAAATGATTGAACCATATGTAAAACCAGGAGTAACCACTGATGAATTAAATAACATTTGTCATGATTACATCATAAACGTACAAAAAGCGATTCCGGCCCCTTTAAATTATCGAGGATTCCCTAAATCAATATGCACTTCAGTTAACCACCAGATATGTCACGGAATTCCCAGCGACAAGCTACTAAAATCCAGCGATATTATTAATATTGACATCACCGTTATTAAGGATGGATACCATGGAGACACCAGCAAGATGTTTTATGTTGGTGAGCCAAGCATTCTTGCTCAACGATTATGCAGTGTTGCTAAGGAATGTTTAGATATCGGTATTTCTATGATCAAGCCTGGTGTAAAACTAGGAGATATTGGCTACGCAGTACAAAATCATGCAGAAAAAAATAGATTTTCAGTTGTGCGTGAATATTGTGGGCACGGTATTGGTCGTGAATTTCATGAGGACCCACAAGTACTTCACTACGGCAAGCCAGGCACCGGTGCTGTAATTAATGAGGGGATGACATTTACCATTGAACCCATGATAAATGCAGGAAAACGCCACACCAAGCTTCTACCAGACAATTGGACTGTTGTTACAAAGGATAAAAAACTATCAGCGCAGTGGGAGCATACTCTGCTCGTTACTCATGATGGAGTTGACATCCTCACCGTTCCTTCTGATACAAACTCTTTATAACTAACTCTCTAAAAGGGTTAACAATGAATGCTCCAAGCGATTTTTTTGACTTCTCTGTTCTAAAACAAACTATTGATATTTCTCACCTTCTTGAGTCATTCAAAAACACCCTAAAAACGGTTGACGCTCTTCTTATAAAAAAGTTTCACAAGGGCTACCATGCTTCAGAGCTTATAAAAGAAAAATCCACCCTTATTGACCAAGCTTTATCCCACGCTTGGGATAATATTTTCCCCAATTATAATGATATATGCCTTGTTGCTGTTGGTGGGTATGGGCGCGAAGAACTTCACCCGGGTTCAGATATTGATATCTTAATTTTAATGCGTGATGACAAATTTAAAGAGCATGGTCCTCAAATTGAAAAGTTCCTAACTTTTTTATGGGATATTGGATTAGATGTCGGGCACAGCGTACGCACGCTTGACGATTGCGTTACCCAAAGCAAGTCAGACATCACTATTATCACAAATTTAATGGAATCCAGACTTATTATTGGGAACGATGATATTTTTTCTAAGATGCTTGAATTAACTGCTCCAGATAAAATTTGGCCTAGCAACAAATTTTTTACTGAAAAATATGATGAACAAAAAAAACGCCATGACAAATATGGCGGCACCGCATACAGCCTTGAGCCTAATATAAAAGAGGGGCTTGGGGGGCTTCGCGACCTGCAAATGATCGAGTGGGTTGCAAAAAGACACTTCGCTACTGAATCACTTACTGATTTAGTAAAAGTTGGCTTTTTAAAAGATGATGAGTGTAGAGACTTAATATCTGCTCGGGATTTTCTTTGGGATATCCGCTTTGCACTCCATGCCATAAATAATCGCCGTGACGATCGCTTACTTTTTGATCACCAAAAGTCAATTGCAGAGCAAATTGGTTACTATGACAAACCGGCATCACTAGCTGTAGAGCAATTCATGCAGGATTATTTCATAACTGTAACGGACCTCACCCGCCTGAATGAGATGCTGTTGCAATTATTCCAAGAGAACATCCTTGCGCCAGAAGAGGAAAAACCTCGTAAAATAAACTCCAGATTCCAAGTTAAAAAAGGTTTTATAGAAACACGTAACGAAAAGATTTTTAAGCGTTTTCCATTTGCTCTAATGGAGGTATTTCTACATACAATTGTAGATCCTGACATCAAAGGTATTCGCGCAGATACAATCAGGCAAATTAGAGAGCATTTGTACCTGATAGATGAGACGTTTCGTAATGATATTCGTACTAAAAGTTTATTTATGGAGATACTTCGTCAGCCTGCAGGAGTCAGCCATGAGCTGGTTAGAATGCACAACTATGGAATTTTAGGCGCATATATTCCTGAATTCGAACGTATCACAGGCATGATGCAATATGACTTATTTCACGCCTACACGGTTGACTCTCATACACTTTTTGTTGTACGACAACTACGCCGTTTTGGCGCCAAACACTTTGCCAGCGAGTACCCTTTCTATAGCGTTATCAGCAAAAAATTACCCAAACCTGAATTACTGTATATCGCAGGATTATTTCATGATATTGCAAAAGGACAAGGCGGAGACCACTCTGAAATTGGAGCTGTTGACGCCTACAACTTCTGCATTAGGCATTCCCTGAGTGAGTATGATTCAAGAGTAGTGGAATGGTTGGTTCGTAATCACTTAAATATGTCAATGACAGCCCAACGTAAAGATATCTCACTCCCTGAGGTTATTCATGAATTTGCCAAACTTGTAGGCGACCAAAATCACCTTAATTATTTATACCTGCTTACTGTGGCAGATATCATGTCAACCAACCCAGGACTCTATAATAATTGGCGTGAATCACTCTTACGTGAACTATATATTTCAACCTCTAGCGCAATAAGAAGAGGGTTATCTAATATAATTGATGCTGCAGGGCTAATTAAACAAACTAAAGAGATAGCTCTGAATAAACTTAAGCCAGAAAACATTCACCACATGAAAATCAAATCAACATGGAAGCACCTTCCAGATGATTATTTCTTACGTTTTAGCCCTGATGAAGTAGCATGGCACACCAAGGTTGTTTTCACATCACACGATGAAAATGAGCCTCTTATTGCAATTAAAAAAACCACGAACCGTGGAGGCAGTGATTTTTTTATCTACGCCAAAGATCGCATCAATATGTTTGGACAAATATGCACAACATTCGAACAGCTTGGCCTGGAAATTATTGATGCTAGAATTGTTACAACCAATGCTGGTTATGCATTAAATACTTATCTTATTGTAGATGGTAACGGTGATCCAATTGAGGAACAAAGAAAGAAAAAAAGGATAATAAATCAATTAACTACTGCTATATCCAACCCAGAAGAGATCACACCCACCAAAACACATAGAATTTCTCGCCAACTTAAATCATTCTCCACTCCAACATCAATAAACTTTTCACAAGATGAGAAGACTAGCACAACCATCATGGAGATCTATGCAGCAGACCATCCAGGACTTTTATCATGCATTGGCCGCGCATTTTCTAAATTCAATATCTTTTTGATGAATGCAAAAATCATTACTATAGGGGAAAGGGCAGAGGATATTTTCTATATTACTAATAGTGAAGGTAATCAAATTACTAGCAATAAGACTCTGAAAAACATTCAAAAAGCCATCGAGAAAAACATTGATTTTGACAGCTAGTTTGCCTTTCTCTTGAGCTTACTAAAAAGTGACATTTCACTTGTATAGGTTTATACAAGTGAAATAACTTCTATCCTACCCTGACCTATAAAGCGCCACTTTAGATCAAAATCAAGAAGCTTCATTCCATATTCACGCACCTTTTCTCTATCTAATTTATCCATATCGTTTATATACGCTGGCGCTGGGTTGCTTTGTAATACCTGAGTAATCAACAGGCGCAATTCAAGATCATATTTTCCCTGTAAAGAGTCAATAGCACTAACTGCAACTTCTGAAAACAAAACTTCATTTTCACTATTCGGAGGTTGTGGTGCAAAACCACCACAGGCATCAGCAACGCTATCAACATATGGCAGATAAGGCTTGATATCTATTACCGGAGTACCATCTAATAAATCAATTCCTGAAATATTAATCTTAATTCCACCGTCAATATCTATACCATCTATTTTTACTACTGATAAACCGATTGGATTCGGGCGAAACATTGACCTTGATGCAAAAACTCCAACTTTCTTGTTCCCACCTAATCTTGGCGGTCTAACCATTGACTGCCACCCTTGCGCCACCGTTTGGTGAAAAATAAAACTTACCCAAAGATGAGAAAACTGATCCAATCCCCTTACAGCCTCTTCCCGATTAAATGGCGGCAATAACTCAATAAACCCTTTTGCTTCAGTGACTAACCCAGACTGTCGTGGTATACCAAATTTCTCTTTAAAACAACTTTTAACCGTTCCTATCACCTTGAGATCAATCAAAACTAACACCTATGGGGTCTTAATAAATAACCATAATACTTTACTAAATCCCCCATTAAAAGCATCATTTTACGCAAAAAAACTCAATACAAAGCATAAGAAAACCCTTATATATCGGCGCTTTGCGTTATCTTATTGCCCATTCATCAACAATAAAGTACCGTTTATTTTCTGTTAGCTAGAAATGCCAAATAGTTAACTTTTTTTAACGGAATAAACTAATATCTTATAATCTAATAATACGAATTAGAACTAGTCGATATAAATACTCAAAATATGGAAAAGGGTTAATAATAATGGAATCATTGAGCAAGGCTATGGGGATCATAACTCTAATATCTTTTTTTGCTTTAGCTGGTTGCGGTGGCGGTGGAACAAAATCAGATGATACCGGTGGCACTGAAGTTACATCTGGATCTGATTCTTCTGATGTAAACCCTAATAGTGTTGGTAATAATGATCAAACCAATAATAATGACGGCAGCATCACTCCAGCCCAACCTGAAGACGAAGCCCCTGCCCAACCTGAAGATGAAAGCCCTCAATACCCAGTAGGTGGATCTGGAAATTATGATGGTCGCACAAATGATAACGATTCAACGCCTGCGATCACTACGGTTTATCTAAAAGAGATGAGCGGCAGATCGTCTGGTTCAACAAATACCCCAATAACCTTCGGTCATATCTTTGCTAAAGGTGATATCCCTGCAGGGAAAAACATAAGAGCTACCTTAGCAAATGATGCAGCTCTACCAATTCAAGTTGATAAGAAAGCCACATACGACGATGGCTCTTTAAAGCATGCTGTTATATCCGCATTTATCCCTCAACTTGACCTAGATGAGAAAGCAAGAATATATCTAAACACTACCGATACTGCAGGAGACGATACCCCTCTTAATTTATCCGCATTACTTACAACAGATTTTGATACCGTTATCACCGCTATTGAAGACGGAACCACATACACTGCGTCAGCAGCTGAATTACTAAATACATCAGCAGAAGAGCTATGGCTTAGCGGACAAACCGTATCAGAATGGATTGTTTCATCACCAATGAAAGATTCTCAAGATAATGCACATCCTCATTTACAAGCCAGATTTAACATCCGTGCTTATAATGGTTTTGAGTCTGTTCGTGTATCAGCAGTTATTGAGAATAACTGGTCATATGAACCAAATCCAACCAATTTCACCTATGATCTTGAGATTAACGTGGCTGGACAAACCGTACTACAACAAAGCGCGCTCGAGCATTATCACCATGCTAGATTTAGAAGAGTATTTTGGTGGGGAGCAGAGCCTAGAATATCTGCAAACTATAAGACCAGCTACCTGAAAGCAACTAAAACCATCCCAAACTATGACCCAAATGTAACTATGACTGAAAGCGCTCTTGAGTCAATGCTCGATACTTGGGAGCTTAATGATGGACTAATGCAAATTGGTACTCTTAAACCAGATATGCCAGGAACTGGTGGCAGAGAGGATTATGGGGTTCTTCCTGGATGGACCGCAGATTATTTAATATCTCAAGATGATAGAGCTAAAGTTGTCATGCTTGGAAACTCAGAGCAAGCTGGAACCTGGTCAATCCACTATCGAGATAAAAATACCGACCTTCCTCTATCCATCGATAATTATCCACACTGCGGTCTCAACGGAAATACCGGCGACAAATACAATTCAACCGCACAGAGATCTGAAGAATTTCCTGCCTGCACTAATTGCTATGGGGACAGGGCCTGGGCCGGTGAAACTGTAAATGCTGCAAGTTGGGCAGATCTATCACACCAACCATCAATAGCCTACATCCCATATATCATTACCGGAGATTATTACCACCTTGAAGAGCAGCTTTTCTGGACTTCATATAATTTCATTCAGGCTAATCCATATTATAGAGGGTTAGATAAAGGGTATGCTGGCTGGGATCAAACGCGTGGACAGGCTTGGTCTTTGCGAACTTTAGGACAAACTGCTTTCATCATCCCTGATGATCACCCTATGAAAGGTTATTTCAAAGAGAAACTGGATAACAACCGTGATTGGTATCAAGCAAATTATGTAGATGATACTCAAGGGTACGCATATGCCAATGATATCGGTTGGATTGGGTATGCATGGGATGGTTCATTTGATCTAGATGGAGATGGCGATAAATATGGCGAAAATGATGTTTCTCATGGATTAGTATCACCATGGATGAATGACTTCTTTACCGCATCCATCGGTCATGTTTTAGAACTTGGCTTTAGCAACTGGGACTCAGTGATGCAGTGGCAAGGGCGCTTCCCAGTTGGCAGGCTATATGGAACTGATTTCTGCGCCACTATGGCCACTTCATATATGTTTGCAGCAGCTGATGACCGCTATGGTCCTTTCTATAATTGGAATGATATGTATAGAGCTACGGCGACTATTGAGGTTGGTGCTGAAATACTTGATTACCAGTGTGGTAGTGCGGCAATGATGAGCTATTTATCTGACACCACAGGATATAATTTCACAGAGGGTATGCTATATGAAAAATACCAAGGCTCCACTAAAAACTATATGACTAGATTCCAGGGAGCAGTTGCATATGCAGTTGATAACGGCGTCACAAATGCACAAGAAGCATGGGATCTATTCTCTAATAGAGACGGCGCTACTGACTATACTGACAACCCGCGCTACGCCATAATCCCTAGATAATTTAGATCTTTTTAAAGACTTTCAACTTCCCCAAAAACGCCTTAATTGGCGTTTTTTTTATGCTCAACTAACTGTTTTATCCATCGCATCGCAAAACATTAAGGTTAATCAAAAACTACTATTATCAATAGTCGATTATAAAAACAACTTAACCCTGCTAGTTGTTAACTCAATATGTTCCAAGCGATTCAAGTGTGTGCTACATTATTGCCCTAATTTATTCAATAATATCTTTCTAAGGCATCAATACTTATTGGGGTGAGAAAGATAACTACTTAGTTGGATTGCTAAAATGTCCTTTTTAAATAGTCAAAAACTACTTTCCAAGTATCACGGTGTACTTTTTATGGCCATGGCAGTCATAATCATTTACCTAGTTGAGCTAATATTATTACATTTTAAGTATGACCTGTTTTTCGGTGCTTTTTTACAGCCATTTTCATACAGATCATTTTTTGACCGTTTTACCTACCTGGTTTTAGCATTTCTTTATGATGCCATTTTTTATGGTGCTTTGATGACAGTATGGTTCCTGATTACTAATAAGCTGAAAAAATATCATATAATAAGCACCCTATATTTTTCATTTGCTGTCGTCAGCATTATCGGCGTCATTACCGCCCTGCAATATAAAGTCTTATCATATTTCAGTGATACTATTAATCTTACCGTAATTAAAAACCTAGGGGGTGGAAGCCTAAGTGAAGCCCTGCTTTATGCCAGCAATGAGATAGCTCTTTTTAGTCTGGGATTGCTATTAACTATCGCCTGCTTTGTCTTTATCGTGAGTTTAATTAAACGAAGTCGCTTCGTAAAAGAGTGCTTGCAAAATACAACCGGCAGCACTGATTCAAAAATAAAACTACCAGTACTAATAGTTTGCATTATTACCATCTCTGGCACCTACTTTATTTCAGGCTTTGACCATTTGGTTTATGGACTCAATAAAAAAATATCTTATAAGGTAATCAGCCAAAGTTTGGATAAGATTTCTGACGTTGATTTTGATGGGTATGGAAGCGTATCTCCACCATTTGACCGCGCCCCTTTTAACGCCAACATCTACCCTGGTGCGCTTGACATCCCAGGAAATGGAATAGATGAAGATGGTCTACTAGGTGATGCTATTATTGAGCAATTTGCAGATAATTTTAAAGACATTAATCCATCCAAAGGTAAAAATATTGTACTAATAGTATTAGAAAGCGCCAGATTTGACCTCCTTAATAAAAAAATCAATAACCAGCCTGTAGCACCAAATATTCGTGAACTTGCATCAGAAGGAACCTCAATTGAGTGCGCCTATACCCATACTGGATATACGACATCATCCATAAAAGCTATGTTTAACCGAAGTATTGTGGGAGGATTCCAGCAAAACACTCTGGTGCAACTACTTAATGAATCAGGATATAACAAATCATTTTTCTCCGCCCAAGATGAATCATTTGGAAATGTAGCAAAAGAGGTTGGGATGCTAGATGATAGCAGCTATTATTTTGATGCCAGAGTTGCTATTGAAGACCGCCTATTTAGAAGCAAAGAAGCTGGAAGCCTAAGATTAAGTGAAGAACGAATTGTTGATGAGTTACGAGCCAACATAGGAAGTATGGACTTCAACAACCCCCAGTTCATCTATCTAAATATTCAAGCAGCACACTTCTGGTACTCTCACCCTCAAATGCGCAAAATATTTGTTTCAGAGTTTATTCCTCGTTCAGACATCACCGTTGAAAACAAAGAGTGGCTTGATAACACTTATTGGAATGCCATAGCAAATGCTGACTGGGCTGTGGGTGAGATAATAAACCTTCTAAAAAGCAAAGGTGTATACGACAATACTGTTGTTGCAATAGTTTCCGACCACGGAGAATCATTATTTGATGATGGAACCCTTGGACATGGACACGCAGTTAATGAAATTCAAACCAGGATACCTCTAATTATTAATGATCCTACAATAAAGACTACTCAAGCAATTGGACAAACTGACATTGCTGAGATGTTGGTTAGCTCAGCGTTTGGAATTAATAAATCATGGAATGAAACCGATAAAACTGTATTTCAAATTATAGGAGGTTTATCCAAACCAGTTCAAATAGCTCATGTCTCATTTTGTGAGAAACGAACAATATATGATTTTAGGACTAACAGCTTATTTTTTAGTGACGTAAAAAAATGGATATCATTTGAACAAGCAATATCAGATAATACTTACCGTGAAAGAACTACAAACCTCATAAGAGAGTGGGAAAAGTTAAGATTAGATCAATACAAGTCAACCCAAAAACCACAATCTCCCAATCCATCTCATTAAAAGCAGAACTATTAGTGGACAAATATAAAGGAAATACAGCGAATGCCTGATATTGGCTCTAAGGTAATCACTGCCATCCGCTGGTTCGCTCTTATCAAAGTATTATCCCAGGCTTTCTCTTGGGTTATTACTTTCTACATAATGACCATACTGGTTGAATCCGACTATGGTTTATTCGCAATGGCAACTGTTTTTATCTCTTTTGTCCTCTTGGTAAGCGAACTCGGCCTTTCCTCAGCCTTGATGCAAAAGAAACATATTACTCTATTACATCAGCGGCAAATATTTGGCTTAGTTATTATTGTTGGAATCATTCTTACTGCAGCAATAGTGATCTCTGCACCTTTTATCGCAGATTTTTATCGTGACGAACGCTTGACAGCATTGATTACTGTTCTCGGTTTACAATTCATCCTAATTCCATTCTATGTCGTTCCAAGGGCTACGATGGAGAGAAACCTTAATTTCAAGAGCCGCGCCATCATTGAGTTAATAGCGTCGGTGATCTCCAGCTCTATTACACTATATTGCGCTACAATTGGACTTGGAGTATGGGCTTTGATAATTGGCCACATAACAACTGTTATATGCAGTGTTATCGGTTATAACTATGCTAATCCATTCAAGCACCTTCCAACGTTTAATTTCAAAGGTGTCAAAGGGATGCTCTCCTTTGGTGGTTTTACAATGGGATCTCGATGGCTGTGGTTTTTTTCTTCCAATGCCGACATGATTATCGCCGGGCGTTTGTTAAATATTGATACGGTAGGGCTATATAAATTTGCCACTCATATAGCATCTCTTCCAGCTCAAAAAATTTCCCCGATCATCAATCAGATCGCGTTTCCTGCCTTTGCAAAAATTCAAGACGACAGAGAGCAGGTAGCAGATCACTATCTAAAGGCCGTTGGTCTACTAAGTCTGATCTCATTCCCAATACTATGGGGGTTAGCCTCTATCTCCAGCTTTATTCCTGACTATCTTGGCGAACACTGGAGTGGAGCCATTCCAGCTCTTAGAATTCTATGCTTTGTATTACCTTTGCGGATGTTAAATGGGCTTACCCCATCTATTACCGGAGCATTAGGATACCCAGAAAAGGACTTTAAAAATCAGGTTTGGCTATTTGTAACTATGGTTTCTGCCTATTATATAGGCTGCGAAACTGGAGGACTTATGGGGCTGGTATATGCTTGGGCAATTTGCTTCCCACTTGTTGTCGGAAGAAATCTCTATTACACCTTACCGATTATCGATTTAACTCTATTAGATTTGCTAAAGCAGATGGCTATTCCGCTAATCATAGCTACTACCATGCTGTTAGCTATCCTTGGAATTCAGGCCATCCTTACTGAGATAAATCAACATGTATTATTTGCCACATCAATTATAAGCGGAATTATTATCTACACCATTTTAACTTTAATATTCAACCGCAATATGGCATTAATATTACTTAAGTTTGTAAAAAAATAACGTTTATTTTTAACCACCTAAACGTATACATTCAATCAATAGTATCTTTAT
This sequence comes from Gammaproteobacteria bacterium, assembly GCA_033852155.1. GTDB lineage: Bacteria > Pseudomonadota > Gammaproteobacteria > QZLD01 > QZLD01 > QZLE01. The sequence continues at coordinate 102,157 of JAWSVA010000004.1, forward strand.
CGATAGAAACCCTTTCTACAGAAGCTAGAATACCACGCATAATATTCATCTCATTTTTATCCATATGAGTACGATTATATAACCGACGTAATCGACGCATTAGTTTACGCGGGTTATCGGGATTATAAAATTCTGTCTTTATCAAAACCTTCTCCAGGTGCTGATAAAAAAGCGCCATCTCATCAGCCGTTGCGGGCTCAAAATCTTCTGATTCAATTTTATCTGCTGTTTGATCCTTACTAACATCTTCAACCTTCTGCTTCCTAATCTCGTAAGAGATCACCTGCACAGCAGCACCAAGATTAAGTGATGAGTAATCAGGATTTGCATCGATATGAACCAGATAATTACAACGATCCAACTCTTCATTAGTTAAACCAGAATGCTCACGCCCAAATACAAAAGCTATATTTTCAGATGCTGACCGCTGTAAAACCGAAGTATTCTGTTCACTATTAACCAAAGCTTGCTTAACTGCTGCTGCTGGAGTCAACGCCTCTGAAGATAAGCGTCGTTTACGTGCAGTCATGCCAAAAACCATGCTACACCCATCAAGAGCCTCATCCAAAGTTTCAACCACTAGTGCATTTTGCAGGATATTATCGGCACCTGAAGCCATAGCAGTAGCTTGTTCATGCGGATATCTCTGCGGCGCAACTAAAACCAGCTGTTCTAATCCCATGGTTTTCATAGCCCTTGCTGCAGCACCAATATTTCCTGGATGAGTTGTGCCAACTAAAACAATTTTCATCTTCTATCCACCATTACTTTCACACATACGACCATGTTTTAAAAAAAACTGTGCGGAAAAATACCATTTTTTGCTAAAATAATCGCCCCTTAGTTCTTTAAACAGGTAATCTACCGATGCATCCTCTATTAAATATTGCAATCAAAGCGGCCAGACAAGCTGGTGGCACAATTTTTCGCTTTGCAGACCGAGTTGACTCTATTGCGGTATCGTCAAAAAATGCAAATGATCTGGTTACCGAAGTAGACCTTCGAGCAGAACAAGAGATCATCGAGATAATTAGATATGCATATCCTGACCACCAGATCCTTGCAGAAGAATCAGGAAAATCTGGTGACAGCGATATAGTATGGATTATCGACCCGCTCGATGGCACTACCAACTTTATCCACGGTTTTCCTCAATATGCCGTATCAATTGCGGTTCAGGTAAACGGTGAATTAGACCAAGCTGTAATCTATGACCCGTTTAAGCAAGAGCTATTCACCGCATCAAAAGGTGGTGGCGCCACTCTAAATGATAGGAAAATCCGCGTTGCCGACAGAAAAACCCTTGATGGCGCACTTATTGGAACCGGATTCCCATTTAAAAACCAAGACATTTTAGATACATATCTAGAGATGTTTAAAGATGTATTTAGCGAATCAGCTGGGGTACGTCGTGCTGGTTCAGCAGCTCTTGACCTTGCCTATGTTGCTGCAGGACGCCTTGACGGGTTCTGGGAGATCGGTCTAAAACCTTGGGATATCGCAGCAGGAGCCCTTATGATTAAAGAGGCTGGAGGGGTTGTCTCTGACTTTTATGGAAAAGATAAATTCCTTGAAAGCGGCAATGTAATCGCAGGCAATCTTAAACTACATGCCCGCCTAGAAGACAAAATATATCCATATAATGCTAAGTTGGCAGAACAATAGTACTCGCAAACATAATTAGTATTATTTAATCCAAAAAGGCAATCATATTTGATTGCCTTTTTTATTACTTTTCCAACACAACCTTATACCACTCCCCACTGCTAAGTTTAAAACTCCACACACCACTCTTCATTGGCTCAAGAGAAGAAATCAACTCACTAGGCAATTTAACTTTAGCGCGCTCTACCCACCCATTTGAAGTTAGCTCTATAACATGAGGGCATTGTGTGTTTGATTAGGTAGCAACAACATATCTAGTGGTTGTGAAACAATTACTCATCCAAGGTTAAGCTGGGTACTGCCAATACTATGATTGCTAATGCCAGGATAATTGGCAAACTGTTCCAGTTGCTGACCTTTCAATCTACAAAGGTGTAACACGCCTCCAAATCAGAGCAATCAATCTAAAGGTTTTTAATCCATTCATTAATACGATCATAATGAGATCCTTGCCAATACACCTTTCCACAACCATCACACAATAGGAATAGATCATAATCCCTTAATACATCAACCTGCAACTGGTCACCAAGCGATGACTTATCCGTCTCATGTAGCTTTCCGTTACAGACTGAACACCTAGTAAATGGCTTAAAACTATTTTGCAATTGAATACGGCTAACGACCTCTACAATCTGTTCTTTTAGATCATCACTACGCACCCAGTAGCCATGGGTAACTTCACCATATTTAAGTATCCCTTTATCACGAGTAAGGATAATTCGCCTCTCTTTTAATGAGATCTCTACAATCTCATCATCAGCAAAATCATTTTTATAAAGAGTATCAAATCCTAATAATCTTAGCTTGTGAGCCAACTTACCAAGATTAACATCAACCACAAATTTTGTTTCACGCAGTGGTTCTTCTCTCAGGTGAGTAATATCAGAAAGATCTAAAGACTCAAATACCGGGTAAACAGAAATTAGCTCGCCACCTTCAAGCAAATAGTTAAAATCAACGGACTTACCATCAACTAAAATCAAATCAATCTCAACATGGGGGATACCAATAGCCTCTATAGTATCTTTAACTGATGGAGTCCCGGTATATGAATATCGAAAAGAGGTCTTTCGCTGCCTTTGAGGAAGAAATTCATTCAACTCTTCATAAAAGCGAAATAAGGAGGTGCGCTTAATGCTGTTGTGGTTGTCGATAGTCATTTAATAATTATAGGACATATTTAACCTAAATTATTTAGACACTCAAGTAGAGCGATGCAGTAATAATTAGACTTTAATGGGCACGAACCTTACTAGACTTATGAGTGTATTCCCACGCAAAGAGACTGTGACGGTATTAAAAAATACTTCATACCGTCACTCCCACGAAAGCGCACTATGGTCCGGAATAAATTTAATCTATTGCTGAAAAGGGTGTTGGTGTTTTTTAGACTTGAATTTTTCAAGATTCCTGAGCCCTTCGGCTACGCTCAAGATAAACTAAAGTCGAAGGGTCAAGAAAAATCAATAAAAACAAGGTGACTTCGGCTACACTCAGCCAGCTTGTTTTTCAGTTTTGAATATCCCGGACAGCAGTGAACGAAAGCGGGAATGGCGTAATTTACGCCGTAGATTATGAAAACCATGGTCCTAAGCCAATCAGCTTAAACCCACATACAACCACAACCCATAGGCAGGAGATTGGTATCAATACCTTCCAGCCAAGTTGCATTATCTGGTCGTAACGGTAACGCGGGAATGTTGCGCGAATCCATAGATAGACAAATAGGAAGATACCGCTTTTGGCAAAGAGCCAGACGATACCAGGAACAAAGTTGAAGATATCCCCAAGCACTGGTATCCCGGCAAATGGTGACATCCAACCACCAAGAAATAGAATTGAGGTTAGCACCGAGACCAAAATCATGTTGGCGTATTCGGCCATAAAGAACATGGCGAAGGTCATGCCTGAGTATTCAACCATAAACCCGGTTACGATCTCTGACTCGCCCTCTACAACGTCAAATGGTGCACGGTTGGTTTCGGCAACACCTGAGATGAAGTAGACAATCAACAGTGGAAAAAGTGGTATCCAATACCAGTTCCAAAACCCACCCTCTTGCGCCATAACTATCTCACGCAGATTAAGACTGCCACAAGCAAGTACAACTCCAAGCAATCCAAATCCCATTGCGATCTCGTAGGAGATCATCTGTGCAGCAGAGCGCATGGCGCTTAGGGTTGCATAACGGGAGTTGGATGCCCAGCCAGCGAAGATCACACCGTAGATGCTGATAGATGTCATCGCCAAGACATAAAGTAGGCCAACGTTTAGATCTACAAGTCCCAAGTCTTCGGAGAATGGTACTGTCGCCCATGCTGCAAAAGCGGGTGCTATCGACATTATCGGAGCGATATAAAACACCGTTTTATCACTTGCGCTGGGAACATTTATCTCTTTAAATAATGCCTTGATGCCATCGGCAATTGGTTGAAAAAGTCCAAAGGGGCCAACTCGATTTGGGCCAATACGGGATTGAATAGCTCCGATCACCCATCTCTCTGCCAGAGTAAGATAGGATATTCCGCCCAACAATACCGATACAATCAAACCAATCTTTGCCAGGATAATTGCCAAGGTTATCATTTCGGCAGGCACCGGAAGTGTATACAACCATGCAACGCCTTGATTGTAGTATTCCATAATCATTGCGCTCTCCTGTTTTCATATCGCCCTGATAGACGCTGCTCTGATGAATATAGTTCTGCCAAGGTGGTTTCAAAGCTTTGCATTGAGATCTTATCTTCAACACTAACTTTTGCAGCATCAGCAATCATCTGACAAACATCTTGAATTGATCTTGCTGACTCTTTTGACGAAAAAGAAGCGGGAATTGCTGCCTCGAAGCTCTGCTTCTTCAGTTCCATGTTTACATAGGAACCACTAACCTCAGGCCAACTTAAAATTGGAACAACAAGATCAGAATGGGATGCCACCACCTCATCTGTACTAGATAGCAGAGCTAAAACCTGGTCAGCACCTTCTAGTAGTTTTTGTTTTTCTGCACTTATTTGGTATGGGGTTGCACCAACAAACACAACTTTTTTAAATGGGTGTGCAACGCTATCTCTGAGTGCAAGTTCTTGTAGAATAGAGGCTGCAGCTGAATTTGCTTCGCCGCTAACATCCCCAGTTTTAAGATCAGGGTGATTAAAGGTATTAATCAGGCTCTGACGCAATAGGCCTGCATCTTGCCTAATTGCAACACCTTTACCAAATAGTAACAGTGGTTTTTTTGCACCCTCAACCAAACCTTTATCTGGATTATCCGGGTCAATCATTACTATCTTACAAGATGATTTGCAGTCTTCTTGGCAATCTTTTGCAACCACCTTTCTCAACCTTGCTCCCAGTACCGGCAAGTCACCATCAAGCGATGCTCCAGCGAGAATAATTAGATCTATTTCAGACAGCTGATCTAGGTTCATTCCCAGACATGGATGATAATCGTTTTCTATCACTGTATGTGATGGACAGTAATCGATCTGCGCATTTGGCAGGGATGCAGCAAGATTTTCTATTGCCAGCATCTCTTCCAACGTTGCTGCTGGAGAGACCATAAACAAGACTGCATCGTTTGCATCGGCAAACATCTTGGATATATTCTGTTGCGCCTGCTCCCAAGAGATATTTTCCCCTGCAGAAACAGGTTGTTCCAACCTTGGCTCCATAGCAAGGAAACCAAAGCGATCTTGATCGGAAATCCAACAACCATTGATGGAACTGTTTTCTCTAGGGGTTACCTTGATAACCTCATCATCGAAGCTATTAACATAAACATTGGTACCAAGTGCATCATAGGGTGATACCGAAGCTGTACGTTCTAGTTCCCACGGTCTGATTTTATGGGTTGCACTCTTAGGAAGTAGCGCACCTACTGGGCAAACATCTATGGTGTTGCCAGATAATTTTGAACTGACAGTTTCATCAAAGAAGGGAGAGATCTTACAGTTCTCGCCACGATTAAGCATTCCCAATTCACGTTCGCCTGAGATCTCTTCTAAGAACCGAACACAACGCATACACTTAATGCAGCGATTGGCATTTACCGCTATCAGCGGGCTTATATCTTCTGGCTGCTTAACCAGTTTTTTCTCGTTAAAGCGGGAATGGTCAACACCAAATTGATACACCATATCCTGCAGTTCACAATCACCACCCTGGTCACAAACAAGACAATCAAGAGGGTGATTGATAAGCATAAATTCGATGACGGCCTGACGCGCAGAGATAACCTTTTCGCTACTGGTAGAGACCTTCATCCCTTCAGTAATTGGGGTATGACATGATGGAACCGTGTTCGGCATCCCATCTATCTCAACCACACAGACGCGGCAGTTTCCGGCCGGAAATAACTCTTTGTGGTGACACATGCGCGGCACGCGTTCACCCATACCAGCAGAATCGATTACATTAAGCAGCATCGCATCTGGATCTGCCTGAACCGCCTCGCCATCGACGTAGATTGTTATAATACTATCATTTACAAGACTATCGCTCATGCTACGCCTCCACCTTTTGTTCTGCGGTGCTCACTTTAGCATCTACCTTGGCCTCAAACTCTTCACGGAAGTGGGTTAAGAAACTTATAACTGGAGTTGCTGCTGCTTCGCCAAAAGCACAAACAGTTCTACCTTTGATATTGGTAGCAACAGATTCTAATAGATCGATATCCTCAAGCGTGGCATCCGATTCTAAAATACGCCCTAGGATACGATAGATCCAACCAACACCTTCACGGCATGGAGTACATTGTCCACAACTCTCTTTGAAATAGAATCGAACTATGCGACGCAGAAGTTTTACCATGCAGGCAGAGTCATCGATTACGATTACCGCACCAGAACCGAGGGCAGAACCGTGCTCGGCAATGCTCTCATAATCCATCTTCATACCATCTAATTTAGCGGCTGGCAGAACCGAAGTTGATGAACCACCAGGTATAATCGCCTTTAGCTTTCTACCTTTAGTAACTCCGCCACTCATCTCCAGTAGTTTGGAGAATTCAATCCCCATTGGCACTTCAAAATTACCCGGCTTTTCTACCTGACCTGATACCGAAAAGATCTTCTCACCAGGGTTACCGTTTACACCTAGATCATTAAACCATTGCGCTCCATTACGGATAATAGCCGGAACCGACGCCAAACTCTCTGTGTTATTAATAATGGTTGGGCAACCAAACAGACCTTTTTGTGCTGGGAATGGTGGTTTAAATCTTGGCCTGCCTTGTTTACCCTCTAAAGACTCTAACAAGGCGCTCTCTTCGCCGCACACATATGCACCAGCGCCAAGATGGGTATCGATTCTAAAACTGATGTCGCTACCAAGAATGTTCTCACCTAGGTAGCCTTTATCTTTTGCTTCTTGCAGAGCATCTTCAAATCTATGTAGAGGATCTCCATGAAACTCACCGCGCATATAGTTATAACCGTGCTGCGCACCAATTGCATAACCAGCTATGATCATCCCTTCAATCACCGCATGGGGATTAAAGCGGAGGATGTCGCGATCTTTACAGGTTCCTGGCTCACTCTCATCTGAATTGCACACCAAGTAATGGGTCTTACCATCTTCGCGATTGATGAAACTCCACTTTCTCCCTGTAGGGAATCCAGCACCACCACGTCCACGCAGACCTGATTGAATTACGGTTTCTATTACCTGCTCTGGTGTTAGCTTCTCTTCTACTATTTTGCGCAGCGCTTGATAGCCACCAATATTTTCATAGTTTTCTAACGACCAAGGTTGGCCAAACTTCAGGGTTGTAAAACAGATCTGATTAGCCATTTACGCCCCCTCCATTATCACACTTAAAGAGTGTTGGCCTGATTTCAAAGCCCCCTGAGCCCTTCGACTACGCTCTGAATAGACTGCGCCGAAGGGTATGCAAAAATCAAGTAAAAGCAAGGTGACTTCGACTACGCTCAGCCGACTTGCTTTTAGGCAGCGGTCAGAAAATTTAATAACCATCTATTTCAGCCCTTTTATTATTTCTACTGCCAACTGTGGAGTAAGCCTTTCATGATAGTTGCCATTAATAGTCATCACCGGCCCACTACTGCAGGCTGCCAGACACTCCTCTTCCACTCGCATGGTGTACAGGCCGTTAGCAGTCGTTTCGCCCATTTTGATCCCCAAGTGCTCTTCCATCTTTGCGACGATCTCTTCTGCGCCACGCAACATGCAGGAGACGTTAGTACAGATACTGATAACGTACTTCCCAACTGGCTCAAGCTCAAACATAGAATAGAACGAAGCTGCTTCCAAAGCTGAAATAGCTGGTATCTGAATATACTCAGCTACCTCGTGCAGAATCTGTTTGGTCAAGTGTCCGCTATTCTCCTCCTGTACCAGATGTAGAACCGGAATAAGTGCTGACTGTCTTTGGTCAGCAGGATATTTTTCTAGGTGCAGGTCAATCTTTACTGTTAATTCGTCGTTCAGAAAACTCATTATCGATCCACCTCACCAAATACTACATCTATAGAACCAATAACCGTCACCATATCGGCAAGCAGGTGTCCGCGTGTCATCTCGTCAATCGCAGCTAGATGAACAAACCCTGGTGGGCGCACCTTAACTCGATAGGGTTTATTCGCACCATCAGAGATCACATAGGTTGCAAACTCCCCTTTGGGGTGTTCGGTCGGCACATATGCCTCACCTGGAGGTACACAGTAACCTTCGGTCTTAATCTTAAAGTGATGAATCTGTGATTCCATATCGCTCTTTACAAACTCACGCGCTGGCGATGTCACCTTGTGATTCTCTGCCAAAACGGCACCAGGGTTTTCCCGTAGCCAAGCAATACATTGGTTGATGATGCGTGTCGATTGGCGCATCTCTTCCATACGTACTAGATAACGATCATAGCTATCGCCAACCTTACCAACTGGGATATCAAAATCCAGCTCATCATATACTTCATAAGGCTGTTTTTTACGCAAATCCCACTCAACACCAGAGCCACGCAACATCGCACCAGTAAAGCCAAGCTCGATTGCGCGCTCAGCAGAAACCACGCCAACACCAACTAAACGCTGTTTCCAGATTCGGTTTTCAGTCAACAAAGTTTCATAGTCATCAACACAAGCAGGGAAACGCTGACAAAAATCTTCGATAAAATCTAAAAGGGAACCCTGACGCGGAGCGTTCAGACGCTCTAGATCTTTTTTACTTCTACGCTTGGATGGTTCATATTGCGCCATCGTTTCCGGCAGATCTTTTTGTACACCACCAACACAAAAATAGTTGCCGTGCATGCGGGCACCAGATGCAGCCTCGTATATATCTAGAAGATCTTCCCTCTCACGCAGACAATAAAGCATCATAGTCATCGCGCCAACATCAAGCCCATGCGCACCCAACCATAAAAGGTGATTCATCAGACGGGTGATCTCAGCAAACATCACACGAATATATTGCGCTCGTTTAGGAACCTCTATCCCTAAAAGTTTCTCTACCGCAAGAACATAGGCATGCTCATTCGCCATCATGGAAAAATAATCCATCCGGTCAAAATACGGCGTATTCTGGTCGTAAGGGCGGGTTTCCATAATCTTTTCGATACTGCGATGTAGGAAGCCAATATGGGTATCGGTCTCTAGAATCTCTTCACCATCAAGCTCGATTATCAGACGTAAAACTCCGTGCGCCGCAGGATGCTGCGGCCCAAAGTTCATCTTGTAGGTTCTTCTTTCACTCATCGTCTAATCACCCGTGGCACAATCTTTCTGAACTTATACGAGGTTGGCTTAGTAACAACCTTGTCTTGAGATTCATCATAAGAGACCTCGGTGCGCCCGTGAGTTGGAAACTCTTTACGCATAGGATGTTCTTCAAAATCATAATCGGTAAGGATTCTTCTTAAATCTGGATGAGCGTAAAAGTTGATTCCGTAAAGATCATAGGCCTCACGCTCAAACCAGTTCGCACCTGCCCATATACCAACTACAGATGGCAATTGCGGATCTGCATCATCATGAGCAAAAGAGCGTATTCTTACACGCATATTGTGTTGCAAGGATAAAAGGTGATAAACCGCAGCAAAACGCTTTTTAAAAGGAGATTCATAAGAGCCACTTTTATCATGAACATAATCAGCCTCACCATAAGTGGAATAATCAACTCCACACACATCTACCAACTGCTTGAACATAAAGTTAGCATCGTCTTTCAGATGCTTACAAACATCCAGCAGGTGATCTTCAGCAACGGTAATAGTCAGTTCGCCAAGAGCCTCATTAAACTGCAGAGCCGAATGGGCAAACTTAGAATTTAATTCTTTAATAATTGCTTCAAAAATCACTGCCTACTCCCCTACTTCTGTTTCTAAGGACTTAGGCTTCTTGGCACTTCCCTTCTTGGCAATGGTCTCGCGCTTAATCTTTTCTTGTAACTGCATAATGCCATAAATCAGAGCCTGCGGAGATGGTGGACATCCCGGAACATAGATATCAACTGGAATAATCTTGTCACAACCACGTACCACAGAATATGAATCAGCAAACATCCCGCCGCCATTGGCGCAAGATCCCATCGAGATAACCCACTTAGGCTCCGGCATCTGCTCGTATACTGTACGCAAAACATCCGCCATCTTATTAGTTAGAGTCCCGGCAACAATCAATACATCAGACTGACGTGGGCTGGGACGAAAGATAACCCCCATACGATCGAGGTCATAACGAGATGCACCAGTGTGAATCATCTCCATTGCACAACAAGATAGACCAAAGGAAACCGGCCACAAAGATCCGGTACGCGCCCAGTTAATCAACTTATCTGCAGAGGTAGCTACAAAACCTTCAGGAAGAATTCCATCTATTGCCATTCCAATGCCCCCTTCTTCCACTCATAGATAAAACCAACAAATAACAACAATAGGAAGATGGCACCACCGATGATTCCTGGAGTCGCAAGATCATCAAAAGCTACCGCCCAAGGTATTAGAAAAGCTAACTCCACATCAAAGATAATAAATAGGATCGCCACCACGTTAAAGCGGATGCTGAATTTATTATGGGAAGGGGTGATATTATGGAAGCCGCACTCGTATGCAGCGCCTTTTCTATCTGTTGGTTTCCGTGGGGAGACTAATGCAGCCATCGCGACCGACATCACGCCAAAGAAAATTCCAACGCCTATGAATACCAAAACTGGCAGATAATTCTGCGACATCTATGCTCCCTAGGATAAAAAACAGGCTGGGGTTAAATTTAGGGTGCAATCATATCGTAAATGGCTGGTTTTTTGAATTATTTTCGGGATTAATCGGGTGATTTTAAGGTCAAAAGCTGACACTGGAACGGCAATGATCTTCGATAAAACTCTAGATGACTCTATTCAATGGAATCGATACGATATCAAGATCAATTAAAATCACACTACTTTACAAAACCAGGGCATATTTCAGATAAGGAATAGATGCAAAAGGTGGAACTGTTGGGAAGGTCGTGGGCATAAGGGATTCGATAACGAGCCGGGTTTTTAACACCTCTTCACACTTAAATCTCAGACATATTTCTAACAAAGAAATGATAAAAACTACGAGTTAGAATTTTGGATTTATAAAACAGACTTACCCCCTTTCCTGCTATAGTTTTTCGGCTTACCAAGCAACCATTCCTTATCAACTGTTGAATTATCTCACGTTGAAAAGCTAACTCACTTGGACTTACCATACCTTTATTCCTTATTTTTTATCTTTTTCCAACTGTTTTGCCAATGCTTCCATTGCCTGCAGCTCGCCTTCTATCTCTTTTAATCGACGTCTATTTGCTGCGAACTCATCATAAGCAGTCTTGGCTTTTGTATCGGCATCCGCTTTGCTAATCTGTCCTGCTCCCTGCAAAACCTCACGATTATTAAACTGCAAAAACTGGTCAAGTTTCTCTTTCCAGTCTTTTAAGAACACCTGCTTACGCTGCAAAGATTGATCTTCAGCAAAATCCAGCCACATGGTAACGATGCGATTCAACGCTTTAATTTCATCCTCCTGCAAATAATTCTTTGCGATAGTGACATCAGTTTTACGCACCTCATCACCTTTAAAGGTGGTTAAACCAGCATTGGGCTTTGAAGCATCCACACGTTGACTAATCAATTCTGCTGCAGTTAGCCCTGTAGAAGCAAAGTGCAATTTGTTCTGCATAGTTTGGAAAAATGCCGTTGTGTCTTTATTACTCGGGCTATAATCTGCTGCCAGAGTAAATATATCCTTTACTCGCAAATACATACGGCGCTCACTTGCGCGTATATCGCGGATGCGTTCAAGCATCTCATCAAAGTAATCAGGTACAACAGACTGACCAACTGGAGGGTTTTTCAGGCGTTCATCATCCATGGCAAAGCCTTTAACCAAATACTGCTCTAAGGTGGCAGTAGCCCATTTTCTAAATTGTGTACCTTGTGGAGAGCGAACTCGGTAACCAACAGCCAAAATTAATGGCAAGCTGTAGTATTGGACATTGTATGGCTTGCCATCTGCGGCAGTTGTTCGATAAAACCGAACAACTGAATTTTCATCACATTCATCATCAGCAAATATATTGGATATATGCTCACTAATAGTCGCCTTGGCCTTGCCATACAACGTACAGATTTCCGCCTGCGAAAGCCATAAAGAGTCAGATGCAAAGCGGCACTCCACACGAGAGGCACCATCAGCACTTTGAAAAAGCACAAATTCACCACTAGGGGCTTGATGCATTAAATCAGTCATAATTGTTTCTTCCTTCCCCATAATATTCTCACTGTTCTTTGTCATTCAGAAACTCTTTTCCGTCATTCCCGCGAAGACACACTACTGTCCGAAATAAATTTTTATGATTGGTCAAAAGAGTTACAGGCCCTAGTTTTAAAAGGTATTAACCTATTTGAGACTTACAAAAAATAAACCTGCGAGTGTATAGAAATAGCACATTCATAGAACTGATGAAAGGGATTTAGAGTTATCATTCAATGCTCATGAAGAGCACCATAACCACCTCATTATCAATAAAAACAGTTAAATATCAACGTAATCACACAACAACATCAACAGTGTTATCGTGCATATTCAATGTTATTATTTAAGTAATCACTTAAAATAGTTCTTGAAGATCAAAAGAGTCACCACCTTTGATCTGGGATACTTTCAACTGCCACCACCAGTTAATCGAGCTTATAACGAATGGAGTAAAGACTCTGTATTGATTGCCCACTCATTTATTAAGTAGTTTTTCCATTTTGAACTCTACACAGACTATTCCTCAGCCTTTCCACTCTTCAAGTTCTTTGATTTAACTGGAGGAAGATAATTCTCAGATGTAACTACCTTTTGACCTATCTTTGATTCAAGATCTTTTCGCGCTTTTTTCGCAATTCCTCCACCAGTTTTTGCGGCAGTTTTATTTTCATCCATGCCGGTAGCACTAGTGCTTTCTGCTATATGCCGCGTAGATAATTCCGCCAACGCGGTAAAAATCAATTCAGCCTCACTCATATGATCTCGCAGGTTATGATCTTTTAGCCCTTTTATAGATTTATGGTTTTTTACATCAAGGCCAGCCCACTCCTGATGGATGATATTGGTCAGAACAGCGAACTCTTTACCCTCTTTGATTTCATGGTTTGCCCAGTAATCAGTTAGCTTATTCCGAGTCTCTTGCCCGGTCATGCGCTGCTGGATCCATTTTTCGCTTCTACCATGCTCCTTCCATGTTTCTCTTGCTCTATCAAGAGATAAAGATGGATCTGCCATCTCCTGCATCCGTTCATACCCAACTTTAGCAAGCCATAGTTTTATAGGTTCTGCTTTCGGGCTTGGAACAGTTTGAACAAGGCGAAGTAAAGTCTCGGCAGTAGCCGCATCTGTAAGCCGCTGTTTTCCATCTGCCGCAGTCATTTTCAACCGGTGACAATTTGTCACCACTTGACTTTCTTCCTTTGAAAGCCGTTCTTTAAGCTTGTTCCAGTATTTTCTGGCTGTTTGATGGTCGGTCTGCTGTGTTAGCACTTTTATGATATCCACAACTGAAAACCACCAGATTTCAGTTTCATCATCATAGGCGCGGCGAATTTCGTATTCTTCAAAAAGAGTCATATCAATTTTCATTAACTATCCCCATTAGTTATTATCAACAAATATATCTGATTCACACAGTTCATACAAAGCCTCAGCGAACAAATCTGATATGGAATTCCGTTGGCATTAACGGAACATACTTTACCTATCTATTTATTACATCAATCTCATTACTATTCAATAAACGGCAAATCTCTTGTTAACGGGCGCCTGGTAATAATATCTTGAAAATTATCCACAAACATAGAGACAGCTAATTTATGCCCCCTTGAGCGAGAAATATTTGATAGCAGACATATTGCGTCAAAGTTTATAATTTCTAGGTCAAAATCTATTTTTCTTTCTCTTAGCAAAGCAATTTTTTCATAATCCATTTGAAGCCCTCCATATTCACACCCTCAATATGCCATCTACGGCGTGGCATGTAAATACAAAAAGTGTCATTAATGGCATTTATTTCGACTGGATTGCAAATGAGAGGGATTAACAACGATAGCTCATACTACGATGAGTTTTCTGACTTCACTCAAAGGCTAAGCGAAAAGATTCGCTCTCTAAGAAAAAACAACAGCTTAACTCAAGAAGACATGATGCAATTTGAACTTTCATTACGCCAATTCCAACGAATTGAAAATAATGAAACGGCTAATATGACTCTTTCTAATATATTCAAAATAGCAAAAGCATTTGGCATTGAACCCAAAGACCTTTTGAATATATAACCGCGACTTAACCACTGTGGAAAACACCACGATATTCCAGACACTATGAAATAGATGAAAAACAACTAATATGATTTGCAGAAAGAGTTGTGATGCTTAGAGAAATTACAGAAGAATTGTGTAAGGAAAGGATTGAGAGTTATGGGAATTAGGTATTTTGCTTCAAGATTCCATTCTTGCGCTCTTTTTTTGAATTTATTGAACCATTTCTAATTTCTTCTGAAATTTTTCTCTTACATTATCCCTTAAGTTAATATCCATAAACCCTTCTTCCTCAAGATCTAGCCAAAGCTTCAACCCTGATTTAATTCCAAAATCGCTAGTTTCTGGGTTAATACCGTCTAAGAATTTTTCTGGGCATAAAGCCATATCTTCTGGGTGCCATCTCTTATGCCCAATATTCAAAGAATCTTTACCAAGAAATGTTTCACCAGATACTAGCTTTTCAATCTGCTTGGATGGTAGATACTCACCATGAATATAAACTCCATTTTTCCATGCTATTGCTGCACATGCAGTTAAATATGCTCTTGCCTTCCAGTATGAAAATGCCCAATTATTGCAGATGTGGTATCGATATATTTCTTTGTCCCCAATATAACCAACAATCTCTTTCAGCAAGATCAACGCATATGCGCCATAACCACTTTCATAAGGGGTAATTAGAACACCTGAAAGCTTACCTTTTGGATTGTTAGATATGATTTCACATATAAAACTTTCAAACTCTTCCAGCCTTTTGTAAAAATCATGACTTGGATAAATTTGGGAATCAGCGCCATCCAACCATTCACGGTGAACAGCAAATTTACTGCACACGTCATTTAATATTTCTTCATTTAGCTTAGATAAAAAAAGCTCATCATTTTGAACATCTGCAATGACTAACCCATGACCTAGAAAACGAGGTATCTGGTTAAGGTGGACTCCATGACTTTCTAGAAGGCTAACAAGACGCGTTGAGATTAGCTCTCTTTTTTTACGTTCTTTTCTAGAGAATATGTACTTAATCCAATTCCAAACCCTGGGCATAGTCTCAATTTCTTTAACAATTTGACTTGGAAGCATAATATTTATCCATGAGTGGAGTGTGCCAATAACTGATATTGTCTCCGCGCTAAAAAATTTCGTTTCTTACCAAATAAACCTTAAACTTACTCCAACTCCAACTCCAACTCCAACTCCAACTCCAACTCCAACTCCAACTCCAACTCCAACTCCAACTCCAATAATTTAAATTATTTTTAGTTGGCCGCATCAACTTTAAACTCTTCTCTTGAGTAGTTTTTAATTAAACTCTCAAATTCCAGACATAGTTTAAAGAGTTCATCAGCTTGATTTTCATCAAATTCTTCATCTCTATCTTCCTCGTGAGTCCCTTTATTCAACAAACCCCATGTAATTGGATTCTTTTTACTAACATCTTTTACTTTCACCAAACATTGACGATGTTGGGAAAAATTACTAATGCCGGGCTTTTTCTCTATTTCTGCTATATAGCCAATCAAACCTTCAATTAGGTTGTATAAGTCCGGTGATGTAGAAGGCGCTCTAAGTTTTACAGACAAGGCGGGATTAAGTCCCTCAGTTCTCATTTTCTTCCACAACCTTGGAGCAAGTTCCTCCAATGAGCGTCTACACTCCATCAGCCCATCCTTTATTAGACCTTTATTAAAGTTGTTTTTTGCCTTAACCAAATAATGCCTATTGAGATTTGGCTTTATCAGCACTTCTCGTGAATCATGGTTTCTAATAAAATCGTATCGAGTTAATTTCTTATTCAAGTCTTTACTAAGAAGTTGATTTTCCAACCTTTTAATGAAATCTTCACCATGAGTTGTAAGAACCATTTGCTTTTCTGACAAAAGACCATTTGAGAATAATTCATTTATTATCCCAGCTCGATGCTCGTCATCTATAGCATTAACAACATCATCAAAAATTATTACGTTGTGAGCATCATGAATATTTTTAGCGAGAAGAATTGATAGCCCAAGACACCTCAAATGGCCTTCACTCAATACTCTTAAAGCATCTTCACTGGTTCCATCTAGATACGTAATATTAATTACGTCATTTGGCTTGGTTGGAAGCCTGATAGAATCTAATACTTCATGATCATATGGGTGTTTGTTAATAGCGTTATAAAGCTCTACTACTTGATCATCAAGTGATTTAGCGATTTTAAGAGGGAGTGCTTCTGAATATAATTTCAACTTCCTAATAAAAGAGTTATACGCTTCTGAGTATCTTAAATAATTAGATATCTCCTTTTTTTCCTCTTCCACCTTGGCTATCAAATCTTTATTCGCAGCATTGAACTCACTGATTATCTTTTCAGCCCTGCCTTTCTCTTTATATGCTGCTGTATAAAGTTCTGATATTGTTGAGCACTCTCTATGATCCTCTTCAAGAGATTTAAGTTCCTTTTTGCAGTTTACAACTTTTTCAAATACTTCTTTATTTTCACTATTCCACTTGGTCCATTCGATGATCTTTTTTTCCAAGCATAACTTTATTGATTCATATTCATGATTAAAATTATCAATCGTCAAAGAAATTGAAATATCGACTGATTTTAGTTCAAATGAAAGCTTAACTAGCGTTTCTGAAATGCTTTTCTCTTTTGCAACAAGGAATTTCTGTTTTGCCGAAATTTCTTCAAGAATTTTTAGCTGACTTTCTGCTTTAATAAAAGGGTTTGTCGTTACTTGAGAAATTGGCGTGTCACATGCAGGACAACAATCCATAGAATTGGATGACATTTTCATAATCGCTGAATACAAGTCAATAAAGTTAATCTCATCTCTATACTTTTTAACGTCATTAGTAAGATTGGTGAAGATTAAAAACTGCTGAGTTAGGCATTTTAGCGTATTTAGAAACCCTTGAATTTTATCGACTGGCTTTAATACAATTTTAGATAATTTTTCTATCTCATTTTTTTTCTTGAGTATTAAACCGTCAGCGTCAGATGCAAGTAGTGTCAACACTTCTGACACCAGTTTTTGGCTTGGGTATTTTGAAAGAAGTAATTCTTTTCTTTTCCCATACCCCTCTATTTCTGCTTTTTTATTTTCAACAATTAGCTTCGATCTTTCTACTTCTTTTTCTTTGATTTTTAACTCTGTTTCCTTGATTGGAGTAATTGGCATTTTTTGCTCTATAGTCTTATTAAATCCGCTACAAAAACTATTAAACTCTTCCAAACCAAACAAAGCAGACAATCGCTGCTGCTGACCCTGTGGCGCATGTGAGGAAACTCTAGCAAATGCTTCTATTCTATTTTTTTCAACAAATAAGAATTCATTTTCTAGAGGATCTTTTATTGCAAGTGACAAGTTCCCATCATCATATTCAGCTGTCAGTGAGACCTCAGCCTCAGTTGATGAAGTATTATTAACATATTGACTAGACTCAAATCTTTTACTTGTCGCCTCATTGATTTTCCCCGTAAGTGAGTACTCTAACGCTTCACAGAAACTCGATTTTCCGGTTCCATTTAGCCCATATATAAAAGTGAACCTCTTACTTAAATCAAATTCCTCAGGCTCATTAAAGCCTCGAAATCCTTTTACCGTTAACTTTGATAGATTCTTGATTTTTAGCTTACTTGATGATGTTTCAATCTTACTGTCTACATAAGGTAAAACACTTTTTCCACTATTTATAATGAGTGAAGCTATTTTGTTTGCTCTCGCCCCGCCAGAAGAAGATTTACTTTCCACTTCTGAAAAATTGTTTAATATCAAGCTTCCAAGTTTTAACTCCATATCGCTCATCGATTTTGAGTATTCAGACAGGAACTTCTTGAATTCTATATTTGATTTGAACAAACCTTAAACTCCATCTTTTCGATCTGGTTGATACGGCATTAGAAAAATATAACTACCGCCCACACACTCCACCTAATTACTAGGAAACCCGTAATTTCACCATTGTACAAACTATTATTATATTAATGCAACTTAATAGGATTGTTTCCAGTGCCCACATATTGGCGTTAGATTACATATTTTCTTTTCTGGATTCCCGCTTTCGCGCACTACTGTCCGGGTAAAG
>JAWSVA010000015.1:0-58721 GCA_033852155.1 Gammaproteobacteria bacterium
CAGGCATTAAAATACTAAACCCAGTTAGTTAATTCTAACTGGGTTTTTTTATGCCTTAAATCAGGGTAGGGTATGAATTTAAGCTAGGCTGAGTGCCGCTAAAGTATGGTTGGCATTTGTAATTATTTAACGCATATTATGTTATTATTAGTATGATTATTCAGGAGGCAATACTTTATGCCAACAGTTGTTAAAACTAAGGTAAGAGTGCGATTTGAAGAGTGTGATTACTATCAGCATGTAAATAATGGTGTCTATAACTCTTATATGGATGTTGGTATTGGTGATTTCATGCGCCAATTTTGCCCTGATCTGCGTAATTTAAAAATCATGATTCATAAAGTACATGCGTCAGTAGATTATATAGATTCGGCTACCTTTGAAGATGAGCTAGTTATTAAGACCTCTATTTCGAAAGTGGGAAATACGAGTATCACCTTTTACCAAGAGATTGATAAAGGAGATGTAGTTATTCTTAAAGCCAAGATGATTTTTGTAGTTATGGATGCTAAAAACGGTGAAAAGTGTTCAATTCCTGATGAGTTTGCTAGCTTAGCTTGAGCTTAAATTGTTTATTATCACCATGGGTGATATTTCTTTAAAAAAACTTTATCGTCATAATCTTTTTTATCTGGTACATATCCAGCATAATCATCTTTAATATGTTGCAGAAATACTTTTTTAATTATCTCTGCTGGATATTTAGCCTCAAACTTTTTTAGAGCTAATGGCAACGCTTCTTTGTGATGAAGATGTTTGCGGTGTTCGTACGGATTGTATATCTCTTTAATTTCAGTGATATTCAGTAATAGGTATTTCCATTTATTGAAATATTGATCTATCCACTTATGGATATCCAGAGCCTCTACTCCGAATAGTTCTTGTGTATGCGCTGCATGCTGATATATGTTCATGAGCTCCCCCTGTTACATCTAACCTGACCATAGAACAATAATTAATATGGTCAGATTACATCATCTCTGGCACCCCTGAAGTCTATTCCAAGTTTAGTTTGGAAGGTGCTCATCTGCGAGAATATATTTTTAAGCATTAACCTTTCAATCTGAGTGATCTTTTTAGGGTTAATGTAGTTATCAATCTGGTATCCATTTTTTGCTGAGATAGCTTGATGTTTAAGACGCATTTGCATCAAAAAGCTATAGGCAAGGAAAATCTCATTATACATGGAGTCCCCCAGGTGTCCGTTATCGTTTAGTATGCGCAGACGTTCGAAGGTGTTGCATTCAACTATATTATGTTTAAGGGCATATATGCGGGCAAAGTTAATAATAGTACGCATAGCAGCCTTGATGTTAAATGTTTTTAGATGCTCTCCACTGCTTTCAGTTACGATATTACCAAATAGGCTTAATGGCGGTTTGTAGAGCAAGGCGTCGCGTGCCATGAAGATCATAAACAGTGGGTTATTATCGATGTATCTAAAGGCTTCATTGCGCAGTTCACTTGTTAGTTGAGATGAACCATATACGCTGCGGAAATCGAAGAATATATAGACTTCCAGTAGGTCTTGCGGAGTCGCAGAGTGGACCCAGGTGTAATACTGTTCTTTCCATTTGCTTAATGACATGCACCACTGAGGGTTCATGGCCATAATTTTTCCATCACAGAAATCGTAACCTACCAGGTCAAGCCAGGTACAAATTTTACGTGCTAGGTTCATGAAATATTCATGCACCTCTTCTGCCTGTTCAGGATCAGGATCAGCATAGAGGATGGCATTATCTTGGTCTGTATTTAGAGTTTGCTCTTCCCGTCCTTCACTGCCCATAGTTAGAAAGGAAAATTCAACAGGTGGTTGCCCAAGTTCATCAATAGCAAATTGTACTAATTTGACAACTGTAGCGTCGGCAACCTTGGCAATGATACGTGCTACATTCTCGGAATTACCGCCACTATTTAGTACAGCTGTAACCAGCATAGGTAGTTTTTTGTGACGCCTTTGAATGTCATCTAGGGAGTCAGCACTATTAATCGATTCAATCAGTGAAACTGCTGAATAACCTTGTACTTGCAATAATTCGCTGTTGGTTATTAGCTTGTCTATCTTGCCATTACTCTTTTGCAGCACAACGTGACGTACATTTTTTTCCTGCATAAGTTGGGCTGTTTCAAATACCATCGCTTTTTCTGATATGGTTACAAGTGGCGCACTCATTATCTCTACTATTGGAGATTTTAGATCAAGCCCTTTTGATATAGCTCTTTCGCGTATATCGTGGTCGGTAACAATACCAATATATTTATTAGCGTCATGTTGGCTTGATTCTGCAGCAACTAAAATTGCACCAGCATTCTTTTGAGTCATTATTGAAGCAACTTTTTCAATACTGGTGTCCATGTTGCATGATACAACGTCTGTTGCAAAATCTGTGATGGTTTGGTTAAGGAACAGTAAGGTTGATTGTAGTTCTGCGATTAGTTGTTCACGCTCTGATTCTTGGCGTTTGCGTTCTAATTGGCGGAATTCACTTACGTCTCTAGCAATAAGTATGAACCCTTTTTTACCTGCAAAACTTATGAGTGATGCGATAAGTATTACATCTAGTTTGGTTTTGTCCTTTTTAATTAGTTGAGCCTCAAACTGTGATGGCGCAGGTTTATTTTCCATAAGAAGTTTTAATTCATCAGTACCAGATCCATTCTCAAGTTCTTTATTGAAGAGATCATGGATCTTGATAGATTTAAATTCTTCATCTGAGTAACCAAGCATCTCAATAATTGTGGGGTTACATAACAATTCTGATTGCTCTAAAACCATAAGAAAACCATCAGTAGCAGCCTCCACTAATGCTTTATATTTTTCCTTTGATTCTTTTTCACCTTCTACAGCTTCATGGCGTCTTTTTTCAAGCGAGAGTGTTTGCCATAGGATGTAGATGAGAATCATTAAAATAATTGCAATGATAATTATAGAGGTGGTTATTATCCGGCTAGTAAGGCTGTGTATTTCACGTTTTACATCTTCGATATAGATGCCCGTGCCTATAATCCACCCCCATTGAGGAAATCCTTTGACGTACGAGAGCTTGGGAACAACAACGCTTTGTTTATCTTTCCATTGCCACATGTATTTAAGGTAACCTTCTTTTTCTTTTTTTATAAGGTTGGTGAATTCAACGAAAATCTTTTTGCCGTGCCTGTCAACTTCATTAGAAACATCTTTTCCATTCAAATCAGGGCGGTATGGGTGTACTACCATCTTGGTTTGCATATCGGTTATCCAGAAGTAGTCTTTGTTCTCACCTCCGTAGCGTACTTTGTTGATGCGAGCAATAGCTTCTGACTGGGCTTCTTCCGTAGTTAAATTTCCAAAGCGCTCCTCTTCGGCATATTCTTCAAGTATGCTCCAGGTGGTTTGCGTAAGCTCTTTTATCATCTCGCGCTTGAGTTGCATCATTTCGCTTTCTAATGCTGGAATATATATATAGAAGATTGAGACAATGAAAAGGGTTATGGTGATAAGGGTAGGAAGCACCAGCTTCAGCATGAAACCCTTCCAGCTATGAGGTTCTTGATTCATCTACTTTCCCGGTAAACTGCTTTGTTGAAATGATAATTATATATAGAGTATCGTTAATAGAGTGCTAAATATCAATGTTTATGGATAACAGACCACACTGAATTATTTATGCTAACGGAGCTAGTAGTTCCTCAAGGTCTGCTTTGTGGAGCTGGTAGTCAGACCCGCTATATATGTCTTTTGCAATCTTCATTTTTTCTTGTTGGAGTTGCAGGATTTTTTCTTCTACGGTCGCAGTGCTTATTAGCTTGTAGATAAATACGGGTTTGTCTTGGCCAATGCGGTACGCTCTATCGGTTGCTTGATCTTCTGCTGCTGGGTTCCACCAAGGGTCATAGTGGATTACGGTGTCTGCAGCAGTCAAATTTAGTCCACTTCCCCCTGCCTTGAGGCTAATAAGAAATACTGGTGCACTACCTAGCTGAAAACTGTTAACTGCAGCTTCGCGGTCTTTGGTTTCACCCGTTAATGTGCTGTGGTTAATTCCTACCTCATCTAGCTCTTTTGAGATGATTTTTAGCATTGAACTAAATTGTGAGAAGATTAGGATCTTACGTTTATCCTCTATCATTTTAGGAAGCAAGTCTAATAGAAGGTCCAGCTTACTTGATCTTGCATTTTTATGCACAGTGTCGAGTTTTGTAAGCTTGGGGTGGCAGCATACTTGGCGTAGTTTTAATAATGCATTCAGGATAACTGGATAGTTTTTATTACTGATGTTATCTGAGCTTCGTATCGCCTTTAAGCTGACTATGGTTGAGGCTCGAATTGATTCATATAATTTTTTCTGAGAATCTGATAGTTCAAGTGAACGGATTATTGTTGTTTTAGGCGGTAGGTCTGGTTCAACCTCGGTTTTTGTTCGACGCATGACAAAAGGTTTTATGCGTTTTTGTAGTTGCTCTTTACGTTCTTGTACAGCGCCATTTTCGATGGGGTCTTGAAATATGGTGCGGAATTGCTTCATATTTCCTAATAATCCCGGTGCAATTAGATTTATCTGTGACCATAACTCACCCAAGTGGTTTTCAACTGGGGTTCCTGAAAGGCATATTTTATGTTTTGCATCGATGAGATTAATTGCGCGAGCTGTTTGGGTGCGAGGGTTTTTAATGGCTTGTGATTCATCCAAAATTAACATGTAAAAACTACTTAGTAGGAAAATATCTTTGTCTCTGTGAATCAAAGGGTAGGTGGTAAGTATTACATCGTAGTTTTCAATCAGTTTATGTTGCCCTTTGCGGTCAGTACCGTGGAGGATTAATAGCGAGAGGCCTGGTGTAAAACGCTCAAGTTCTTGTCTCCAATTAAATATAAGTGATGTTGGGGCAACAATTAGAGCAGGTTTAGTAAGGCGCCCTTGCTCTTTTTCTAATAATATATGCGCTAAAGTTTGCAAAGTTTTACCCAACCCCATATCGTCAGCAAGAATGCCACCAAATGAATGTTGTCTTAAAAATTGCAGCCAGTCTAATCCAGTTTGTTGATATGGTCTTAGAGTAGCCTGAAGACCTAATGGCTTCTTTATTTTTTTGATGCCGTTAAACTCGCCAATCTGGTTGATTATCCCTGTGGAATATATGTCAGCTTGCCATTTTGCAGAGGTGGTTTCTGCAAAATTTTCTAGTTCAGATATGGTTGCTAAATTGTATTTTGAAAGTGAAATTGTTCCATTTTTATTTAGAAAAGTTTTGTCATTTAGCTCTGAGAGAATATCAAAAATATTCATTAGGTCTTTGGACTCTACGGGGAGCTTTTTGCCCTCATCTAAATCAAGTATTGTGGTCTTATTATTTCTGAGGTATTGCCGATTAAGAAGGTCTTTTTTAGCATTTAAAATTGGCAGTAGATTGTATTCTTGATCACCACTACTTATTCCAATATCTATACTTACTTTTTCATTCTTGTTGTTGGAACTTTCAATTTTTACATACCAGTTTGAGGCTTCGCTTTTGATCAGACGGAAGCTGGAATCATTTTTAATATTCCATCCGCTTTTTTCAAGTTCTGGGAAAATTTCTGAAGTTAGTTCTATCCAAAATTCTGTTTCGTGCCCACCATCGTAGATGAAAACCTCACTGTCACTTTCTATTATTGGTTCATATCTATCCGATTGATTTAGGCAGGTAAGGCCAAAGCTGGCAATTTTATCGATAAGCTTATGTTCAGCAGTGGTATCTCTTTCAAAACGGATTAATTTGTCTGCATCATTAGTATAAATTATTTGATTCTTATCTTGATTGTCACTGTGAATGATTTTATTTAGATAGTTAAAGCTTATCATTACCCCGTTTATTTTTTTAACAGGTTGGTTGCGAACCGTGTTGTAGTAGAAATTGTTATCAGATGCCTCTATAGATTTAAGGGTTATTGTTGGGCTTGGCTGTAACACTCCGCGATCATCGATTGGTAGTTGTCTAGGTAGTGGTATTTGTTGGTCAGAAATCTCGGATATTTTTTGTTGAAAGCGTAGAGCGGCATCATATTTTTTTGCAGCGGAGAAGGAGATTAAATTGGCACAGTCATGAGTAAAGTGGTGGATTAATTCGCCGCAGACAGACTTTTCTAAATCAAGATACATTAATGGTGTGGTTGGTAGGTACTGACTGATTGTATCGGCAGATTGTAAGCGTATTATGTGTTCACCATTATTGTTGATTGACCAAGTTGGTATAGATTGACGCTTATCTCCTAGCGTTAGAGCTTTTGAATTAATATTTTGCCAGTGACATCTACCGGTTTTTAATATTGTTTGCAGTGCTTGGCGGCTTTTTAGCGTGCTTGAAACCTTTAAATAGTTGGATTTATCTTTGCCAATAATTTTCTTAGAAAATCTGAGTAGAGCAAATATTTCAAGGTCAGCACCAATTACATAGACTGCATATTTTTTTTGCTTAATCTCAGGAATTGAGTAGGGGAGTTCTTGCTGGTAGCCATTGCTACTTTTTGCTGCTAAGTGAGTCTTAAGTATTAATTGGCCGTTATGAGTATCGAGAATATAAAGAATGCGCCTGCGTTCGCTGGGAGGATAGTTTCGATCAATTTTTTCTACTTGGTTTCTCTTTAACTCTGATGTAAGCGTTTCCATCAGTAAATTGAAACTTCCGGTTTGCTCAGTTGTTTCATCGCCACTTGTGTAGCCTATTAGGCTTGCTGCAATGTGTTTGCAGTTAACCCCTTTATAACAACTGCATTTTGCAGTTAATGTTGGTTTAGCTTTGTTGTTCTTGGTAACTAGACAGCGACAATGGTGAGTTTTTTTTCGATCACCTTTGATTTTGGCGTTTATTTCCAGAGCTTCGTCTGATCTATGGGATGAGTCAATTTCTAATACGCGGCCTTGGCTGTGCAATAGTTGGCCAGCATCAAATATATTTTGATCCGTAAAAAAGTTTTTAATCTGTTGAGCAGATATTAGATCTAGCATAGTAGTATCAGTGCACTGTTAATAACGAACCGTCAATGATCTCATTTGATGAGTTTTATGCCAAGCATTGATTATATATAGCTGCTTGAATGTTGATGTTATTTTTAAAATTGTTCGCATTGGGTGTGACTTGTTTAAATGTTGGGTAAAAGGGTTGTAATCATCAAAAATTGAATTATAATTGCGCGCTGCAGCAATTGGTGCTGTTCCAATTAAAATTTATATTCATCTGGAGTAAACTTCATGGCCATTAAAGCTGCCGATGCTATTAGAAAAGCTAATGCTATTTCTGACCAGGTAGAACGCGCTGATCTCCTTTATTCTTTAGGGTTGAAACCTAAAGGAACCCCGATTTTAAATTCTTATCTAAACAAAGGGTTTGTTTTAGATGATTCTTTAACACAAAGAAACAGTATTTTTGATGATTTAGATATTCAAGTTGCGGATCAAGTGAAAGTGGTTCTTAAAAAGAATGGTGTGGTATGTTCACCTAAATTCGATGATTTTTATGAGTTGGAAATGCACTGCTGGCAGAATAAGAAGGCATATGAAGACCTGTCTTCGGTAATAATTGCCGCCTGATTTATCCAGAATAGTTAATTATCCCGAATATTTAAAAATATTCGGGATTAAAATTATGTTTCTTGGTAGATCTTAAAAAAGTACGCTGATTTCATTAATCTTTTTTAGTGGTTTTCTTTGTTGAGCGTTCAAACTCTGTGCCGCGGCACCCACCACATGGTGGAATTCTGCCGGTTTTCTTAAAACTCATCTGCTTACCGCAAGCAACACATTTTAAAGTTCCTGGCCCAGTAATTTCTCCTGTATGGTATTTTGAATCGTGCTCTAACCGCTCTGAGATTGCTAACAGTTCTAATCTGGTTTTATCTGCAACTGAACTAAATGCCTCCCATAACCAGTTTTCAATCAACTGGATATCAAATTGAAACCAGTTGCTTAGGTCGTCTTCGCTTTCAGCTAGAAACTCTGCTGCATCATTGATATCGCGACGAATAAACTCCCCAATCCTATGTGCTTCTTCTTTGGTAAGGTTGTTAAGTTCAATAGCATGTTTTTTTGCGGCTTCGATCGCTTGAATGATCTTAGGTCGGGCCTGTGCATCAGCCTTTTCAAAGATCTTTTTGATCTGCTCCATCATCTCATTATAGCCACTAACCATACGCTCTTCGGAAGACGGTTGTTCTTTAGGTGTTTCCTCTTCCGGAGTTTGGTTTTCCAGCTCTTCTACAGGTGGAGTATTGCTCTTATCTTTTTCGGTTGTCATGGCGACGTCCTCTTCCTGTAATAATTATTTAGTGTAAGGAGATTCGATTTAAAATTAATCTTCAATATTAAAGATATAGCACATTCATTAGTAAATAGCGGTGAAGCAAGGAATATAGTCAATAAAAAATGCTGATTCCGTAGGAGAAATCACATAAATCGTATAAAATAGGCGCGCATTTTTTATAACTATTTGCCTGGAAGAAGATGGAAGAGATATACAACGCGCAGCAGATCGAAAACGATACCCAACAGTTCTGGAATGAGAATAATTGCTTTAAAGCAGAAGAGGATAGCGATAAAGAGAAGTTTTATTGCTTATCTATGTTTCCGTATCCAAGTGGTAAGCTCCACATGGGGCACGTAAGAAACTATACCATTGGCGATGTTATCAGTCGTTATCAGCGCATGCAAAATAAAAATGTATTGCAACCAATGGGTTGGGATGCATTTGGCCTTCCTGCAGAAAATGCTGCTATTAGTAATAAGGTTCCGCCAGCGAAGTGGACCTATTCTAATATCGAATATATGAAGAACCAGCTTAATCGTCTTGGATTTGGTTATGACTGGGAGCGCGAATTAGCTACATGTTCTCCAGATTATTATCGCTGGGAGCAGTGGTTGTTTACTAGGCTTTATAAAAAAGGTTTAGTTTACAAGAAAGTAGCAACTGTTAACTGGGATCCTGTTGATCAGACTGTACTTGCGAACGAGCAGGTTATAGATGGGCGTGGATGGCGTTCTGGCGCGATCGTTGAGCGTAAAGAGATTCCGCAATGGTTTTTGAAGATTACTGATTACGCAGAAGAGCTGCTGAATGATATCGATAAGCTGGAAGGTTGGCCTGAACAGGTTAAGACTATGCAGCGCAACTGGATCGGAAAATCTGAAGGGGTTGAATTAGAGTTTGAAGTGGAAGGGGCTGAAGATAAGTTAGCTGTTTATACCACTAGACCAGATACTCTATTTGGCGTTACCTATGTGGCAGTTGCCCCTGAACATCATCTAGCGCGACTTGCAGCAGAGAGATCACCTGAGATAGCAGAGTTTGTTGCTGAGTGTAAAAAGAATGCAGTTGCAGAAGCTGAGATGGCAACCATGGAAAAACGTGGTGTTGACACTGGATTTAAAGCGATTCATCCATTAACTGGTGAGCTAGTACCAGTTTGGATTGGTAACTTCGTACTTATGGAATATGGCTCGGGTGCAGTTATGTCTGTGCCTGCCCATGACCAGCGTGATTATGAGTTTGCGAAAAAATATGGTCTTGCAATTAAAGGGGTTATCTATCCTGCTGACGGAAGTGATCTGGATATCTCTGCAGCAGCATATGTTGAGAAGGGTATTCTAGGTAACTCTGGTGAGTTTGATGGGCTTGATTTTAAAGGTGCCTTGGATGCAATAGCTGCCAAACTTGAAGGGTTGGGTAAAGGCAATAAAACGGTTAACTACAGGTTGCGTGATTGGGGTGTTTCTCGTCAGCGCTACTGGGGTGCACCGATTCCGATGATAGCTTGTGAAAAATGTGGTGATGTTGCTGTTCCTGAAGATCAACTTCCAGTAAAACTTCCAGAAGATGTGGTTCTTGACGGTGCAGGTTCGCCAATCAAGAAGATGCCTGAATTTTACGAAACTAAATGTCCAACCTGTGGTGGCGACGCTATCCGTGAGACAGACACTTTCGACACCTTCTTTGAGTCATCGTGGTACTACGCGCGTTATGCTAGCCCTGGTTGTTCAACTGCAATGTTAGATGAGCGCGCCAAGAAATGGGTTCCAGTTGACCAATATATCGGCGGTATTGAACACGCGATTCTTCACCTGCTTTACGCTCGTTTTTTCCATAGGCTTATGCGTGATGAAGGTTTGCTGGATTCGGATGAGCCATTCGTAAATCTTCTTACTCAAGGTATGGTTGTTTGTGAAACATTTTGCCGTGAGAACTCTGATGGCAGTAAGGCTTGGTATGCTCCTGCTGATGTAGATATAGTTAAAAATGATAAAGGTAGAATGGTTAGTGCTACCCTTAAAGAGGATGGGCAACCAGTTACGATCGGGCATATTGAGAAGATGTCTAAATCGAAGAATAACGGTGTAGATCCGCAGCATATCATTGATAGATTCGGTGCAGACACCGCGCGTTTATTTATCATGTTTACCTCACCACCATTCCAATCATTAGAATGGTCAGATGCTGGTGTTGAAGGTGCTTCAAGATTTTTAAATAGACTTTGGCGTGTTGTATTTGACCATGTTTCAGGTGGTGATGTTGTTGCACTAGACGTAAATACTCTAAATGATGCACAGAAAGAGCTACGCAGAATGACTCATGAAACCATTAAGAAGGTTTCTGATGCAGTTGGTAAGAGACATACATTCAATACTGCGATTGCTGGTGTGATGGAGCTTATAAACGCTTATTCAAAAGATGGTGAGAAATCAGAGCAAGGACGTGCAGTGATGCAAGAGGCATTGGAAAGCGTAGTTCTGATGTTGAATCCAATTGTCCCTCATATCTGTCACAAATTATGGCAAGAGCTTGGTCATGATGAAAACGTTATTACTGCACCTTGGCCTAAGTGTGATGAGTCAGCTCTAGTAAGAGATACTCTTGAATTGGTAGTGCAGGTTAATGGTAAATTGCGCGGCAAGATATCAGTAGCTGCAGATGCTAGCAAAGATGCTATTGAAGCAATCGCTTTGGAAGATGAAAAAGTTATGAGTCATATTGAGGGAAAAACTGTCAGAAAAGTGATAGTAGTTCCTGGAAGGCTGGTTAACATTGTTGTAGGTTAGAGCCTGGGTCCTTGGTTAAAACGTGGATTGTTGGCTAGAGCGTATGTGTAGGTTGAGTTGTAAGTAAAATATTTGATTACATGGCAGCAAATAGATGAAGAGTAGAATGTTTACGAGAATGGTTAGATCGATAATATTAACATCTGTGATGATGCTGATGTTGTCTGCTTGTGGGTGGCGTCTGCGTGGCTCTGTTGAACTGCCAGAAAACATGCAAAATATTAATCTTATTCTGTTACAACAAGATTATGAGTTTGAGCAGCGTTTGCAAAAATCATTGCAGTCTGCAGGGGCTAATTTGGTAAATGGGCGTGAAACTGCTGATATTTCAATTACAGTGATTAGTTTGAAGAGAGATAGAAAATCAATTGCTGTCGATAGTCAGGGGCGTTCAGTAAACAAAGAGATTGTGCATAGTTTAACTTACAACCTGCAAGATCATGATGGCGAGATGTTAGCAGAGCAGGCTAAAGTTAAAGTTTTACGAATTTATCGCTATCACCCAGACAATGTTTTGGGAATGGAGCGCGAGGAGCAAAAGATAGATTCTGACTTGCTGGATGAGCTTGTAGTTTCATTGATTAATCGTGTTAAACAACAGGTTAAAAATAGCAGTTCTCAGGTTAAGAAAGAAACTGAGTCAAAAGCAGGAAAAAGCTAGTGCAAATTAAGTTTGAACAGCTTGGATCCCACCTTAATAAAGGACTTGCTCCGATCTATTTTATCAGTGGAGATGAGCCACTGTTGCAGCAAGAAGCTGCTGATGCAATTCGTAGTGCTGCCAGAAAAGCTGGTTTTGAAGAGCGTGAAATTTTTCATGCCGATAACAGCTTCGATTGGAATGAGTTGATGCAAGAGGCGTGTTCAATGTCTCTATTTTCACAACTTAAAATTTTAGACTTGCGTATCCCATCTGGCAAACCAGGTACAAAAGGAACCAAGGCGCTCAAGGAATATTGTGATGATATTCAGCAAGATAATCTACTTCTGATTCAGTGCGGCAAGTTAGATGGTGGTCAAAAAAAATCAGCATGGGTTAAGGCACTTGATGCTGCTGGAGTTTTGATCTACCTATGGCCGATTGAACGTGCAAGGTTACCAGGTTGGATAGAGAACCGGATGCGCAGCAGAAATATCTCCGCACCACGTGAGGCGATTCAAATCATTGCAGATAGGGTGGAGGGGAATTTACTGGCTGCAGCTCAGGAGATCGAGAAGCTGATACTCCTTTACGGTGAAGGCAATGTATCCACTGAAGATGTGAATAATAGCGTTGCTGATAGCGCGCGTTTTGATGTGTTTGGTTTGGTTGATGCTGCCCTACAAGGAGATATCTCTCGAGTAGAGCGGATGATGTTTGGGCTTGAGACCGAAGGTGTTGACGCGATACTAGTGCTTTGGGCTCTTGCTCGTGAGATAAGAACTATAGTTCAGGTGGCATCAGAGATGCAAAATGGTAAACCGATGAATGCTGCACTTGAGGGCGCCAGAGTATGGAGTAATCGCAAACAGATAGTTGCCAATGCAGTTAAAAAACATCCTGCAAAAAGGTGGAGCGAGATCCTGCAAAAGTGTAGTGATATTGATCTCACCATTAAAGGCGTAAGTCAGGGTAAACCATGGCACAAGCTGCACGAGCTTGGAGCAGCAATGGCCGGGATAAATTTATAAGTCATGAGTATTAATAAGCTTATAAAAAAATTGGTTAAGGAAACAAAGAAGATGCAAGAAATTAAAGATTATATGCAGGGCGTTGGTGAGAATGCCCGCGCAGCAGCACGTGAGATTGCCAAAGCTGATACCGGAAAGAAGAACAAGGCCCTCGAGTATATCGCAGATGCAATTGATGCTGCTAAAGAAAGCCTCGGTGTTGAGAATCAGAAAGATATGCTGGCAGGTGCTGAAAAAGGTTTAGATGCAGCTCTCCTTGATAGACTTGAATTGACCCCAGATCGTATTGATGCGATGAGTGAAGGTTTGCGTCAGATGATAGCTCTGCCAGATCCTATTGGTGGGATCAGTGATATGAAATATCGCCCATCTGGGATTCAAGTTGGCAAGATGAGAGTTCCTCTTGGTGTGATTGGTATCATCTATGAATCAAGGCCAAATGTAACAGCAGATGCTGCAGGACTTTGTTTGAAGGCGGGTAATGCTGCGATCTTGCGTGGTGGATCTGAGGCGATTTGTTCAAACAAAGCTATTGCTGCATGTATCAAACAAGGCTTAGCAAAAGCTGGTTTGCCTGCTGATGTGGTTCAAGTAGTTGAGACTACAGATAGAGCTGCTGTAGGCGAACTTATTACTATGAAAGATTATGTCGATGTAATAGTACCTCGTGGTGGTAAAGGGCTTATTGAAAGAGTTACTAAAGAAGCCAGAGTTCCGGTCATTAAACATCTTGATGGCGTATGCCATGTCTTTATCGATGCAAAAGCAGATGTGAAGAAGGCAGTTGATGTTGCATTCAATGCTAAAACTCAGCGCTATGGAACCTGCAATACACTTGAGACCCTTCTTGTACACGAAGCAATTGCGGGGCAGGTTATGCCTGAGCTGGTTGCAATGTATCAAAAAGAGGGGGTTGAGCTACGTGTATGCGAAAAGTCAGCTGCTTATGTCGATAATGGCATACCAGCAACTGAAGATGATTGGTATGCAGAATACTTAGCTCCAATCCTTGCAGTGAAGATAGTTGCTGATATTGACGAAGCGATAGATCATATTGAAAAATACAGCTCGCGTCATACCGAAGCGATCATTACCGAAGATTTCACCAATGCGCAGAAGTTTATGCGTGAGGTTGATTCTAGCTCGGTGATGGTAAATGCTTCAACTCGATTTGCGGATGGATTTGAGTATGGTTTTGGTGCAGAGATTGGAATCAGTACCGATAAGATCCATGCGCGTGGTCCAGTTGGTCTTGAAGGGTTAACATCACAAAAGTTTATTGTAATTGGCGACGGACATATTCGCGGCTAATTATTGATAGCAGAAAACTATACCGGGTACGATGCTTGCCTAGTATTTTTTATTAAACTGAAAGCATCATTTTATTGAAAATTGGTTGAGTAAAGATTTAATGCAGATAGAACAGCTACAAAAGTTAGTAAATGGTGCCCTAGAGGATCTGAAGGCAAAAGATATAACTGTAGTCGATGTTAAGGGTAAAACCTCGATGACAGATGTGATGATGATCGCAACAGGAACATCAAGTAGGCATGTTAAATCGATTGCTGAAAATGTAGCGATAGAGTCGAAGAAACAAGGAATCCAGCCGCTAGGAGTTGAGGGTGGTGATGCAACTGCTGAGTGGGTTTTGGTTGATCTTGGCGATATCGTTGTTCATGTGATGCTGGAAAAAATTAGAGATTTTTATCAGCTGGAGAAACTTTGGACAATGGCTGAAGAAGAGGAATAGTTTTCCCCTTCTTTTTTGTTGTTTAAAAATATTAAATTATGAAAATCTATTTCATAACCATCGGCACCAAAATGCCCAGCTGGATTGAACAGGGGTATAAGGAATATGCCCACCGTTTGACTAGTGAATGTCAGCTGAAGGCAGTTGAGATTCAGATGGAGAAACGTGGTAAGAATCCGGATATAAATCGCCTCAAGCAAAAAGAGGGCGAAAAGATTATTGCCGCGATCCCTAAAGGTGCTCTGGTAGTTGCACTTGAGGTCACTGGTAAACACTGGAGTACCGAGGAGCTTGCGACAAATCTTGAGTCATGGATGCACGGTGGTAAAGATGTCGCTTTGATTGTTGGTGGGCCAGATGGGTTATCACAAGAGTGTTTACAGCGTGCTGATGTAAAGTGGTCCCTATCTAAACTGACTTTTCCTCATCCTCTGGTTCGCGTAGTGGTTGCTGAGCAGATCTACCGTGCCTATACGGTAACGAAGAATCATCCGTATCATCGAAGTTGATCTGTTTTTCAGCGCGTGTAGAGCACAAAAAAATATTTTCAGGTGGTTTTTGAATTTAAGATACCTTTGTTTTTCAATTAGTTAAGATTCTCCATTCGCGTGGAGAATTCAAATTGTCTACAATGTTGTTTCCTACCTTAAGGCTCTACTTTCTTAGACTTATATTTTTACGCTAGTATGCAAAAGATGATTCTTAATACGAATTCTTAATGTTAACTAGAAAGCCCATAAAAACGATATAAAAAACCCCAGCTGAGTAACTGGGGTTTTTAGTTGAGTGGGCTTTAGTGCCCAGTTATCTTAGTTTAAGGGCAGCTGCCAACCTCAAAGTTGTCTTCAGCTGTTTCGGCTAATGTTACAGTGTTGAATGTATTCCAGTAGCCCAAGTTCTCATCTGAACCGAGAGCACATGCATACATGTTCATAGAGCCACATTTATACGCTCTTCCTGCAACTTGATGTGCATATGTACTTGCATTGTTTGATGTACAAGTCCAAGAAGGTGCATTATCAGTGGTATCTTGTGCAGATGCCTGAGCTGATACATTGCTACTGGTATCATAAGCCAATACCGCCATAGTATAGGATGTACTTGCTGTTAGGCCGACGAATGTATAAGTAGAGTCAGTGACTGTCGCTGTTAATGTACCATCAAGATACACTTTGTAACCAGCTAGATCTTGCTCACTATTGTCTGCCCAATCCAGTGTTAATGAAGTTGCTGCAGTAGTTACACTTAGGCTAGTTGGTGTAGCAGGTGCTGTTGTGTCACCAGCTCCAGCTGGAACATCATCTACCCATGTGCCATCCTCAAGTTCATACAATGTTATTGAAGCGATATAACCATGCTCTGTACCACAAGCTAGATACTCAGTTGTATCTAGTCGGCCAGCAGTATAGTGAGTGGTACATGTTCCATCTTCAGAGTCTGGAGTGTAGTCCCCGTTTGGAGTACCGTCACATGTGTCACCTATGCCATCGATGTCAGCATCAGCTTGGTTAGCATTAGCATCATCAGGGCAGTTATCAGCAGCGTCTATAACTCCATCGCTATCTGTATCTGTTCCTGCTGGAGAAGAATCACACTCATCACCAATGCCGTCTGCATCACTATCAGCCTGATTAGTATTTGCATCATTAATACAGTTATCAACACTATCTAAGATACCGTCCTCATCTGCATCATCACCAGCGTCGCCTGTTGTGGTTCCGTCAGGAGTTGGGTCGCACACATCACCAATTCCATCAGAGTCAGTATCAGTCTGATTAGCATTAGCATCATTAGGGCAGTTGTCAGTACCATCAGCCTCACCATCATCATCGGTATCAACCGTAGTTGCTGTAAAGTCAGCACGACGGTTGTTAGCGAAGAGCCACTCAGTCAGAACGGCAGGATAGTCAACACTGTTGTGGTTAGTGTATCCACCACCTGAACTGTCGCTACCTGCTGGCCATGAGTGATCCATACCACTTACCATGATCTTCTGTACACGTTCACCAGTAGCATCACTCCAAGTGGTCTCGGTACCACCACCGGTGATAGAGTTGGTGCCAGTGTCTTGGGTTGCGCCGTAGATCAAGGCCATTGCTTCAGCATCAACACCAGCAAAGTTAGGATCCACCATGGTATCAGAGTTTCCGTGAACCACAGAAGTCAGCTGAGTATCGAAGTCATCATCGTAAGTAGTGAAGCCTTCACAAACGCTTTTGGTAGAGCTGGCAGATACACTGTATGGAACTGTACCAATGTCACCAGAGCCTGTACCAACAGATGGACCTGCATTTATACCGATACCAGCAAACATGTCAGGACGCACACAACCCATCACGAAGGTTTCACCGCCACCAGAAGACAGACCTGATATATAAACCTGATCTGGATCGATATCTAGGCTGCTGTCAGCTAGCAGTGCTTCAACCATGTCAATCAGATTGTCATCGTGACGGCTTGGGCTAGAAGAGCTGTGACCACTGTCATAGTAGTCCCAACATCCAAAGATAACACCACCATTAGGTGCATCAGGAGCTGCGATCACCATGCCGTACTCGTCTGCTTCATCTTCCCAGCTCCAGTTGTCACGTACAACTTCATTTGCCTGGGCACAACCGTGCAGAGCAACCATCAGAGCGCGTTTACCGTTAGCTGTGACTGAGTTTGGAGCGTACACGTGTACTTGCATGCCGGCTAAGCTTGAATCAGTAGCCCAGCTTCCAGGAGTTGATGGTACAGTTGAACTACCGCCACCACTGCTTGAATCGCCACCGCCTACAGGAGGTGCTGAAGGAGTGCTGCCGTTTGGATCTTCATCCTGCCAGCTGCCATCTTGAAGTTCATACAAAGTAACATCAGCAGTATAGCCATGCTCAGAACCACAAGCTGTATACTCAGAGTTATCAAGGCGGTCAGCTAGATAGTGCTCAGTACAAGTACCTGTTTCAGTATCAGGGATATACTCAAGAGCAGTGGTGGTAAAGGTTACTGAAGTTGAAGCAGCAGACTCATTACCGCAAACATCAACTGCTACAGCGTAAACGGTGTAGCTTGTAGATGGAGAAAGACCAGATACAGCGATATTAGTAGTACCAAGTACACCACTCAGAGCTTCACCATTAGAGTTGTATATTTGGTAACCTTTCAAGTCTTCCTCACTGTTTGCGTTAATGCTAAGCAAAGCATACTTGTCGTGTGGAGTTTCTGAAGTTAGACCAGTTGGTGTTGCTGGAGCAGTATTGTCAGTTTCACATGCTGCTGGGATACCACTAAAAGTCTTATCTGAGAAGAAAGCCCAGATGTTTTGGCTATAGCTTGGTCCTGTTGCGTAGGCCCAACCATTGCTATCGCCATCATCTCCACCCCAGTAGTGACCTGAACCCATGCTACCGCTTTGAGTTCCGGCAGTCGGACCAT
The DNA here is from genome assembly GCA_033852155.1 of Gammaproteobacteria bacterium. GTDB lineage: Bacteria > Pseudomonadota > Gammaproteobacteria > QZLD01 > QZLD01 > QZLE01. Next base: position 17,887 of record JAWSVA010000015.1, read on the forward strand.
TGAAAAACATGGTCTGTACCAGAAGGTTGCCATCATCATCGTTATAATTTTTAAGTGTGCAGCTGATCCCTTCAGCTGTACAGTCTTGAGTAGAGTCAACCGCTGTATCAGCATCGAATGCAGTTAGGTGAGAATCGCGAATCAAGTTACCCGCGGTGATTCTTACCACCTCATCGTTACTTGATTGCACAACCATAATAGGAATTGCGCGTGTATCATCTAGCTCGGCATTAATTTTGTTTACATGGAAACTTACGCTTTCAAATAACTCAGAAGTTACTGAAGAAGAGCCATCTCCATAACCAAGGCCGGCAGCAGGAGCAGCGGCAGCCCAGTATTCGTTGTATGCAATAGCTGCAGCAACTGTCATCGCACCACCTGAAGATAGACCCGTGATATAACGTCTTTCAGGGTCAATTTCATAATTGCCTTCAACTTCTACTGCTAGGCCGTGTAGGTCATCAACCTCTCCACCGCCACCTTCTGTAACGTGGTTGCTGAACCAATATCCCCAGCAGTCCTCGCTACGCATCTCGGTAAAAGATGTAACGTATGGGAGAACGATGATCACGTTATTTTGGTCCGCGATAAGATCCCAGTTCCAGATATTTAATGCATCGGTGTTGTTCATAACACAACCATGCAAAGCCATGACCATTGGGACCGCTTCGGTACCGTCATAACTTTTTGGAACATACACTTTATAATCACGATCTCTTGAACCGTCATATGTGTAGCTGTAGACATCACCGGCACCGGTCATCGACGCGGCTGATGCAATAGTTGGTAGAGTAATAAATGCTACTAAAACAGCAGCCATTAATTTATTTATTATATTCATTATTAAACGCCCTCTTTTATATTAGTACCGACTTCAATTTCCTTATCGGTATATGTGCATCCCTTGGTACTTCGGCAGTCAATTAATAATCTAGGTATAATTTCCTGCTTTCCACGTAAAAATCTATACCATAGAATTTCACTGTGTTGTTGATTCAGTCATGGACATGGATAAAAAATAATAAAATTCTTATATTTGAGAATGGTTTAATACTGAATAGGCCAAACTCGTCACAGTTTGTGGTGTTAAAAGCAACAAACCGCGCGGTATGCGTGACATTGTTGTCATGTAGAAGTTTGGGGGGATGATTTAAAATGTGAGTTGCTGGGGGGGGTTGTTTAATAACTACAATGTGTTAGCACTGTTTTTTGGGAATGACACAGTAACTTTTGTTCCATTTTCATCTGAGGTTTGCATGGACATTGTAGCGCCTTGAGTCTCTGCAATTAGCTTTGCGCTATAGGTTCCTAGCCCTGTCCCTTTCCTTTTTCCTTCAGTACAGTATTTTTCAAAAAAATGGGGGCGTACCTTTTCAGGAACAGCGCCTTGATTATGGATTGTTATATCAATGCGGTCATTTTCTTGAATGTAAATAGAGATTACATCACTCTTTTGAGATGCTTCTCTGGCATTAGCCAATAGGTTGCAAAACATGTTGTAACATAGATGCTCTTCAGCTTGAATATAAATTGATGCATCATCTTGAGCTAGTTGCCCATTTATAAAAATCTGAATTCTATTAGTTGAAGATGAAGTCGATAGCTGCTGGTGAATAGAGGCTTTTTTAAACACACTAATAATATCAACACTTGCTGGATGGAATTCATATTTTCCAATTTCCATCTTAAACAGGTCAAGGGGGATATCTATCAAATGTTGAATCTCTTTTCCTGATTCAGCAATGTACTTTACATACTGTTTCTCTTGTTCGCTTAGGTTAGGGGAGTGTTGTAACAGGCTTTGTAGCATCATAATATTTCCCAGCGGATTTTTAAGATCATGGTGCATCATCCTCTCAACATCTTCTTTTAGCTGTTCTAGCTGCTTGCGCTCAGTAATATCATCAATAATCCAGATTACACCTTCATCAAGTTCGGGTGGGGATATGGCTTTGCCCCAGAGTGAGCACCATAATATTTCGCCGCTACTTTTTCGGCAGCGATATTCGGTTTTAATTATTTTGCCCTCACTTAGTTTGGGGAAGTGTTGGTCGGCAAAATTTAAAAAGCTTTCTTCAGATAGGTGCAAAAACTGTGTGGTTTTCCCAATGACCTCTTCAAATTTATAATTAAAGATATTGCAGAGCCTTTGGTTGGCGCGATATATGCGTCGATCTTTCATTAGATATAAGATCCCTATAGCGCTATTGTTGAATACTACCTCGAATTCCGATAGGGATTTTTGTGTGAAAGGGGCGGTTTGCGTAGAGTCAATTAACTTCTCTAGTTCAGCAATCTTCTGCTCTAAATCTACCTGTTGGGGTTGTTTATCCATATCTGCTTACACCAAAATAGTCATTATTTTTTATAACGTTATTATTCCACTTGAATGCAGAATACTTACTACCTTGTTAACTAGTATAGGATAAATATATGAAATTTTTATATATTGTATTTAGTGGTGTGATTTTAAAGTGGGAAGTTTCATTATATTTTAATAATTAAAACTATCTACTTTAAGTATATTGCCAGCTTCATCAATCACCGATACTTTCCACTCTCCAGTCATATTATTGGTGATTTTTTTGCTGGAGTACATCACTTGGCGGTTTTGGGTTATTTGAGATGCAATGCTAGCTCTCTGTTTGCCATTTTGTTCCCACTTGTGGGTGAGCTTTTTCCCTTTTTGATTTTTTATAATGGTGTAGTAGTAGATGGAGCGGGTGAATTTACCTTCGATAGGTTTGATTTGTGCACCAAGATTATCGATAGGTTTTAGCTTTTTGATGCCGGAAGTGAATTGCCCAGTGATCTCAGCTGGAGTTAGGTTTTTGGTCGGGCTTGAAATCGGGCTTTTTTGTAGTTTAGCTTGAGCCTTAGTTATTTCTTGGGTATTTGCTATCTTGAGGGTATTTGTTATTTCTCGGATGGGAGTCGGTTTACTTGCTGTTGATTGTTTTTTTAGAGCGACTAAAGGAACTGGCTTTGCTAGGTTTTGAGTGCTCTGATTAGCTTGATCTTGATATCTCTCAGTGGCGTCTGTTTTCTGGTTTTTTGTCATGGTAGTTTGCGACTTTTGCTTAGTAACTTGCAGTGCTGGTGGTGTTTCACTATCGGGTAGGATGACAAATATAATTGCAACTACAGCAACTATTGCCGCGATAATCTTTGCTATAAGTGGTTTGAAATTAGATAGATTATCTTCTTCGTGAATTTCTGCTGGTTGCCCATGGTCTAGTTGTTGATGGTGTAGCTTGATGCGAATTATTAGTTGCTCTGCCATGATACTAATTTCCCTAAATCCTTTATGGAAAATGGCTTCCGTGAATTTGTTTTTTGATATTTAAGCACCCTGAGCGTAGTCGAAGGGCGCTTGAATAGGCTGCAAACCTATATCCATTCGACTTCACTCAGGTGTTTTTTTATCTTACAAAGCTTCGATCTTAGTAATCTGCTCTTTAATGATCTTCAGAGATGTTACAAGTTCAGCAGCCTTATCTTTCTCCTTATTTACTACAGCTTCTGGAGCTCTGTCAGTAAAGTTTGGATTATTAAGTTTGCCTTGAACTTTTACCAGCTCTTTATCGATCTTGTCTTTCTCTTTGTTTAGCCTTGCAAGCTCGGCATCCTTGTCGATAAGACCAGCCATTGGCACCAATACCTTCATGTTACCAACGATGGCGGTCGCTGATTCAGGTGCTTGGTCATCTGCCCCAAGGATGGTGATGCTCTCAAGTTTTCCAAGCTTGGTTACATTGATCTTGTTGGCTGCCAAACGTTGTAAATCATGCTCCGAGCTATCTGCCAGCAGTACAGGAAGTGGCTTTCCTGGAGAGATGTTCATCTCACCGCGGATTCTTCTGATACCGATTAGGAATGTCTTAATCCATTCAATATCAGCCTCGGCCTCTTTATCAACGCATGCGTCAGTGAATTCTGGATATGGCTGCAGCATGATGGTTTCACCTTCAATACCTGCTAGTGGTGCTACACGCTGCCAGATCTCCTCGGTGATAAATGGTGTAATTGGATGCAGCAGCTTTAAGGTTTCTTCCAATACTTTTATTAGAGTCTGCCTAGTTCCGCGTAACGCTTTTGCATCTTCACTGTTGTATAGAACTGTTTTGGATAGTTCTATGTACCAATCGCAATATTCATCCCAGATAAATTCATAGATAGCATGTGATGCCAAGTCGATACGGTAGTTGTCCATCGCAGCTTTAACTTCGGTGGTTACACTTTGTAGCTTCGATATAATCCAACGGTCAGCTGTGCTGAGGATTACATCATCACTATTGATTCCGGTATCTTCACCTTCGGTATTGCTAAGTACGTATCTGGCAGCATTCCACAATTTATTACAGAAGTTTCTATAACCTTCAACTCGACCAACATCAAAAGCGATGTCGCGTCCGGTGGTTGCTAAAGATGCAAAGGTGAAGCGCATTGCATCGGTGCCATAAGCAGCAATTCCGTCAGGAAAGTTTTTGCGGGTGCTGAACTCAATTTTTGGAGCCATCTGTGGCTGCATAAGTCCGGTGACACGTTTTTTAACCAGGTCTTCTAGCTCAATACCATTTATAAGGTCTAGCGGGTCCAGCACGTTGCCTTTGGATTTGGACATCTTATGCCCTTCGTTATCCCTGACTAAACCGTGGATATAAACCTCTTTGAATGGAACTTCGCCATCCATAAATTTCAATCCCATCATTATCATTCTAGCAACCCAGAAGAAGATGATATCGAAGCCAGTTACCAGTACGCTAGTTGGGTAAAAGGTATCTAACTCAGGTGTTTTATCCGGCCAACCTAAAGTTGAGAAAGGCCATAGGGCAGAGGAGAACCATGTATCCAGTACATCGTCATCTTGCCTAAGCTCAACATCCGCGCTTACATTATTTTTTTCTCTGGCTTCAGCTTCATTACGGCCAACGTAGATATTACCTTGGTCATCGTACCAAGCTGGGATTCTATGTCCCCACCAGATTTGACGGCTGATGCACCAGTCTTCAATATTGCGCATCCACTCGTAGTAGGTCTTGTCCCAGTTACCCGGAACAAATTTGATCTTGCCGCTTTCAACTGCTTCAATCGCAGGTTTTGCCAGAGGCTCGGCTTTAACATACCACTGGTCTGTTAGAAGTGGTTCGATAACCGCGTGAGTTCTGTCACCACGCGGCACCATTAATTTGTGCTCTTTAATATCTTCCAGTAATCCATCAGCCTTAAGATCTTCAACGATCATTTTTCGAGCATCAAAGCGCCCCATGCCGCGGTAGCGCTCTGGCGCTTCATCATTGATGCGTGCATCCACGGTGAAGATATTGATCTTTGGTAGGTCATGCCTTTTACCAACTTCGGCATCATTAAAATCATGTGCAGGTGTGATTTTTACGCAGCCAGTTCCAAATTCTGGGTCAACATAGTCATCGGCAATAACCGGAATCTCTCTGCCAGTTAACGGCAGTGTTATCATTTTGCCAACAAGATGTTTGTAACGCTCATCTTCTGGATGAACCGCAACTGCTGAATCGCCCAGCATGGTTTCTGGTCTGGTGGTAGCTACTATCAAATAACCATCTTCACCAACGATAGGGTAACGAATCGACCACATGTGGCCATCTTCTTCGGTAGAGTTAACCTCTAGATCAGAAACGGCAGTGTGTAGAACTGGATCCCAGTTAACTAATCTTTTGCCGCGGTAGATTAAGCCCTCTTCATGCAAGCGGACAAATACTTCGGTTACCGACTTAGAAAGCCCTTCATCCATGGTGAAGCGTTCGCGAGTCCAGTCCATTGAAGCGCCACTGCAACGTAACTGTTTAGTGATAGTGTTGCCAGATTCCTCTTTCCAATCCCACACCTTGTCAATAAATGCATCGCGGCCCAGGTCATGGCGGGTTTTGCCTTCGGCAATCAACTTTCTTTCCACAACCATTTGGGTTGCGATTCCAGCGTGGTCAGTTCCAGCCTGCCAAAGGGTGTTATTGCCCTGCATCCGTTTATATCTAACCAAACTATCCATGATGGTGTGTTGGAAGGCATGGCCCATGTGCAATGTTCCGGTCACATTAGGTGGTGGAAGCATTATGCAATAAGGGGTGCCAGTGCCTGATGCCTGAAAATAGCCATTGTCTTCCCATTTCTGGTACCAGGATTTCTCGATGCTAGTTGGATTAAATACTTTTTCCATGGTTTTGATTTCTTCTCTATTCTCTATTACTTTTCAATTGATTTCATATCTTCGGCAACTAAGTCGAGGATTGGTGGAAGGCTGGATGTAAGCTGCTGCATCATGCTTTTTTGCATAAGCGTTGAGCTTTGCTCAAGGATCTCATTTAAAGCTGAATTTATCGCTTTACGTACGATCCCCTCCATATGCATATTTAGCTCATCTTTGACATCTTCTGCGATATCTTCGATAAGCACTTCAAATTCTTTTTGATGTTTGCTGAGTGCCTGCTCGGCGGTAAGGCCACCAACAGTCTCAACCGTTTTCATAACACTATCTTTTTTACCATCACCGATGACATCGGTAAGAGTTGGGATGTGGAAATCATTTAGGTCGTCGGAACCACTCATTTACTGTTCCCCATTTTTTGTGTCATATCGTGTGAATGGATTTGATAGCCCCGATCTTTATAGAAGCGAAATCTATCACGACCATTTTCTTTTATTTGTTTATCTTGATTGACTATCTCTACAACGCGCTCAAATTGGCTGAAGAACAGTGGAACTGCAGAGTTTAGGTTGATTAACACATCTATAGTGTGTTCAGGAATACTTTGTTCTTGCTCTTCTGTATGACCTAGCATGATAGGCGCTTCAGCAGTCGCGCCTTTAACTACAACTTCATGTGGCAAAAAACTTTCAGCTTTGAATGTCCACAACAGTGAATTCAGACTTTGCGTCTGCTGTTCATCTTGCGTGTGGATGTAGATTTTTAACCCTTGCGCATATGCTTTTTCAGTTAACTTGCAGGCGAAAACCTCCAAGCTTTGGCTGGAATCATCTGGCAAGATGTAAAAATCAACGCGCGTCATTAGCTATTCTCAGCAACCTTGTTAAGCAGGTAATTGGTTAGTAGCGGAACAGGTCTGCCTGTAGCCCCTTTATCTTTGCCTGATTTCCAAGCGGTTCCAGCTATATCCAGATGAGCCCACTTATAGTCTTGAGTAAATCTAGATAGGAAGCAGCTGGCAGTTATGGTTCCAGCTTCTTTACCACCGATATTAGCTATGTCGGCAAAGTTACTTTTTAGTTGTTCTTGGTATTCATCCCAAAGAGGAAGCTGCCAAGTTGGGTCACAAGCTTGATTGCCAGAATCGATGAGGTCATCAATAAGATCTTGGTCATTACCAACTACTGCTTGAGCAACACTGCCAAGAGCAATGATGCATGCGCCAGTAAGAGTGGCAATATCCACCACGATCTCTGGGTTGAATTTTTCCGCGTAGCTAAGTGCATCACATAAAATAAGTCTACCCTCAGCATCGGTATTCAGAATTTCGATAGTCTTGCCGGCCATGCTGGTAACAATATCGCCAGGTTTATTAGCTTCGCCGTCAGGTAAGTTTTCACTAGAAGGGATGATTCCAACTACATTGATTGGTAGTTCAAGTTCTGTAATCGCATGGATTAGACCGAATACAGATGCGCCACCGCACATGTCGTATTTCATCTCATCCATTCCCGCTGCAGGCTTTAAAGAGATACCGCCAGCATCAAAGGTAAGCCCTTTGCCAACAAATACATATGGCTTCTCATCTTTTTTGCCACCCTTGTATTCCAACGTGATTAATTTTGCTTCTTCACAGCTGCCTTTAGAAACCGAAAGGAGTGAACCCATACCTAACTTTTCCATCTCCGCTTCATTAAGAACCTTACATGATAGTTTCTTATTGGCTTTGGCTAACTCTTTGGCTTTTTCTGCAAGATAGGTTGGGGTGCAGACATTACCCGGTAGATTTGCCAGGTCTTTGGCATAGCTCATTGCGTTAGCGATGGCGCTACCTTCGCTTGCGGCTTTTTCTACCGCTGCAATCTCTTCCTCACCGGCAGCAGGGAAGGTGATCTCTGCTAATGATTTGCGTGGTTTCTCTGCATCACTTTTCAACTGGTCAAATTTGTATGCTGATTCAGTTATGATTTGTGCAGCAAGGCGAGCGTTCCAACTAACGTCTTTATCTTTTACTTCTAGCTCGGTTAGATAACAGGCGATATCTTCAATGTTGTCTTTGATACCAGATGCTGCAGCTTTAGCTGCTTTGATAAAAGCCTTGTCATCGAACTTGTCTTTTTTGCCACAACCAATGATCAAAAGTCTATTGCTGGAAAGTCCAGGAACCTTATGTAGCAGTAACGATTGCCCAGATTTACCTTCGATATCTTTTTGCTCAATTAGATTGCTAATTAAACTATTACACTCTGTGTTGAGAAGTTCAGCTGTTGGAGATAATTCACCATCTTCAAAGATACCTACAACAAGGCATGAGCTCAGTTGCTTGGTAGCCGCGATATTTTTTGCTGTAAATTTCATGAAAATCCCTGTGATCTGGTTAGCTAACAGTTGGCTTATTGGCCTGCTTAGTGCGCGTATTCTATCAGAAAATCATCCGTTAAGTGATAGGGTGGAGGTGAATTTTTTTTATTCATAGAAATAACCTTGTGAACACCATTAACTTTAAAGTAAAAAACTTGCTGAAATGCGTGAGATTTATCTGTTTTTCGAATTATCTGGGTTAGGTATTGTCGAATTATTCAGCTAAAATGAGCGCAGCAATAAATAATTGGAAATAAGCATTGTTTAACCGGATTAATCGATACATAGCAAAAGAGGTCTGCCTAACATGGGTGGGGGTCTCTGTCGTGCTTATTTTAGTTTTACTGATTAATCGATTGGTACGTTTTTTAGGGGATGCTGCCAGTGGAGATATCCCCGCTGATATCGTTTTTACTTTGTTATGGCTTAAGGCCGCGGTTTATCTTCCGCTTATACTCCCGTTTACTTTTTTCCTCGCTGTGATGATGGTTTTGGGGCGCATGTCCCGAGATAATGAACTGCCGGTTTTACTGGGTTGCGGGGCAGGGCCTGCAATTTTTTATAAATCGTTTGCAATCGTTGCAGTTCCTTTGGGAATCATAATTATGGCACTATCCTTTTACGTAGTGCCTTGGGCAACAAATCAGTCTCAAATAGTGCAGATAGAAGCGCAAAAGAAAGGACCTTTTGCCGCGATAGAGGCAGGAAGATTCGTCAGTGTAAAGGGTAGAGAGGGGGCGTTTTATGCTGGAAAGATAGATAGTGAGACCGGCGTTATGCACGATCTTTTTCTCCATTCCGTTATTAACGGTAAAGATACAATAATCCGCTCCAAAACTGCCAAAGTGGAGGATCTTCCAGAGTTAGATTCTAAATATATAGTGTTTTATGACGGCTATCGCTATGAAGGTATAAGGGGGGATCTTGATTGGACCAGTACCAAGTTTGCATCGCATGGAATGCAGATAGCCAAGAGTACATCTCCCGCTAACTATAATTATACTAAGAGTAAAACATCAACTGAATTATTTAACTCGATTTTACCCAAGGACAAAGGGGAGCTGCATTGGCGTATAGCTATGCCCATTATGTTTGTGGTTTTGGTGTTTCTGGTATTGCCACTAAGTAAAGGCTCTCCGCGAGAAGGTCGCTTTGGTAGGCTGTTTGTTGGGATAATAGTATTTTTGGTTTATCTAAAACTGTTAACTTTTGGACGTGGAATTATTGCCAAAGAGTCGATCCCAATGATTCTAGGGTTGTGGTGGATTCACGCTATATTTATCGGACTAGGATGGTTTCTTTATAGAAAAGCCTTTGCAGTACCAAGAAAAAGACGACCTCTTAAATTAAGAGGGAAGGCTTAATAACATGAGAATCCTCGATCGTTACATCGGCAGAACAGTAATCTCCTATGCACTAGCATCGCTGTTAGTTTTAGTTGTTTTGCAATTGGTATTAGCATTTATAGATGAGATGGGGGATGTCGGCAAAGGGCATTATACCGCAGTTCTAGCATTAAAATATGTTCTCCTCACAACCCCACGCAGGGTTGTAGAGCTATTTCCCATAGCCTCACTTTTAGGTGCCTTGCTAGGTCTTGGCTCAATGGCCGCCAGTTCAGAGATTGTGATTATTCGCAGTGCTGGAGTCTCTGTAGGGCGCATAGTGCGCTCGGTTCTGCAGGCTGGGATAGTCCTGATGGTTTTTTCATTTACCATTGGCGAGTTCCTAACTCCAGTTGCAGAAGATAGAGCGCACTCTCTTCATGCAAATGCATTATCTGGTGAAATTTCGATGTTTTATAGAAGAGGTTTTTGGGTCAGAGATGGTGAGCGCTTTTTGTTTGTACGCGATGCAGTGACAGAGGGACAGCTACGAGATGTGAGTGCCATAGAGTTTTCAGATAATGGACAGTTAAAATCTGTTTTTGATGCTGAGAGTGCAAATTATGAAGATGAAAATTGGAACTTAAAGCAGCTATCTAAAATTGAATTTGGTGAGATGGAAAACTCCAAGCAACAGCTGGATACTCTACAAATTGATTCTCGTCTGCGTCCCGAGATGTTGCAAGTGGTGTCATCAAGGCCAGAGATGATGTCTATTTGGGAAATAAATGACTACATTAGTTATCTCACCGAAAACCAGCTTGAATCACAAAACTATAAACTCGCCTTTTGGGATAAGATCATTGCACCTATCTCCACCCTAGTGATGTTGATGCTAGGTATCCCGTTTGTATTTGGTTCATTGCGTAGCACGGGTGCTGGGCAAAGATTGATGATTGGGGTTTTGATTGGGATTGGTTTTTTCTTACTGAATAAGATCTTTGGCACCGCTGGTCTGGTGTATGGGTTTAGTGCGATTATTTGTGCAACTGTACCAACGCTATTCTTTGCTGTTTTGGCTACTGTTGGAATCAGGCGCGTCCACTAAAAAACTATAGTGTTTCATAATAACTGCGCTGCATAAAACTTATAATGACTGTAAATTCATCGCCGCAAAAACCTACTGGCGCGATAAGTTCACCCGCTACCTAGCCAATATTTTTACCAGAAAAGAGAAACTGATTTTTCTACTGTTATAAAGAATGGCAAATTTCTTAATCAGGAGTTGTTAGACAAAGATCTGGCAGTCAAATACTAATATTCACGTAATACGTATATAATTTTTAATGTATTTAGTTATAGTTATATTAGAGTTATTAATTTGCACAGTAATTATGAAGCATCTATTTGGAACAGTCATTTTGTTCAGTGCAATATTAAAACAGGGCCAGATCATATTGATACTTAATGACGCAACTGGCAAACCATTTACTGTTCAGCCAACTACATAAAAAGTCCAACTATCACCCCAAGGAGACGGCGTGAAAAACAGAATTTATTTTTTTATCATCAGCATATTAATTATTGCATCACCTGTTTGTAATGCACTCGAATCAAGCTGCACGGGTACTGCTGCTGCCGAAATTGTAAGAGCTGTTAGCCGAAATGTAAGCAGTGTAGTCACCTGTGACGAATGTAATTACTACAAGAACGATGATGTTGTTCGCTGGTCTGGCAAATGTCTTTGGGATAAAGGCAGTAAGGTAGAGCTTGTTTTTAGCAGCTCAGAAAAAGATCCATTTAGCCCTGAAGAATCGATGAATCCCTATACCGCTAAAGATGTTACCCACGGAGCCATATTTAAATTTGATGCCAAACCTTCACCCAATAACCCTAACCGAATATTGCGCTCAGGAACTTTCCACTGCAAAGCCGGCGAAGGTCTTGGACCAAAATATTTATCTATGTACGCATATGATGCCTTGAACTCAGGCCAAATTCCTCCAAACCATATAGATTACACACTTAAAAAGATTTACCGATATCTTTATAATTCACGTGGCTGCGAACCATTTTCTGGGTATAAAGTTGACCGTGATCTTCTCCTTCAAGATATATTAAGCTATCTAGATGAAGACGGAGAGTTAAAAGTAACTCCTGCTGCACCTGTGTTTAAGCCTGCTCCAAATCCAGCCCCAACTCCAACCAAACCTCAAACCAAACCTCAAACCAATACCAAAGCAAAATCTAAGGATATTTTTGCTGTCGCAGCTCAAACACCTAAAACTGCACAGCCTCAACTCCAAAAGCCAGTCAAACCAATTCATCCAGATCAACCAATGCCTAGCAATAAGCCAGCCGGCATGGTCACTTTTGAGGATAAACCCAATAGAGTGAGATTTTTACGACCAGAGATTATGTATGTTGAAACGGACGAGGCAAAAACTCGCTTCATCAATAAAAATAAGAGTGCCTATATCACCTACGAATCCATGGCGTATGAAAAAGATGGCGGCAAATACAGCGATAGTTTGGCTATGTGTCAATATCTATTAGCCATGATGCAAGAGCACTTTGAGGCAAAGCAGATAGGCAAAATCACAAAGGTAGATATTGGTGGATTAGCTGGACACCAGATTCACTACACCTGGAAAATGGATGGCCGACAATTAGAACAGGTAGAGATCGCGTTCGATGGAGCTGAAAAGATGTTTACTTTGGGGATTTTGGCTTCACCAGAAAAGTTTCAAAAATTCATCCCTGATTTTATTGCAATGCTAGATAGCTTAGATTTTCAAACAGTCGCACCACCAGTAAAAAAGCCACAACAAGACTCAACAGCAGAGAAAAAAGATACAACCATTGTGGCGTTTGTAGATAGCGACCTAATAACCGGCCAAATAGAAAAAGAACCAATAACAGTTATGTTCTCAACTGAAAAAAGCGGAGATCATACTATTGAGTGTAAAACGATGAACAAGGCACCGGTTATGATTGTTCTCTATGATATGGATGGCAATCAAATCGATGTCAACTTTAAAGATGCTCAGCTCTTTAAAGGCTTCACCGCAAAACTTGAGGCTCGTAAAAGCTATTTCTTCTTTGTGGTGCCATTTAACGATGATGATGTTGGCAAATCGTTTGGTATATCCCTCACTACCAACTAACTATATTCCAGCTCCACACTATTTCTCGTTCCCATGCTCCGCGTGGGAATGCATATAGCCGTTTTTTCTGAGCGTAGCTAAACAAGATCACTGAGCCACTACACTTCGGCTTTAGTTTATCTTGTGCGTAGCCGAAAGGCTCTGGATAAACCAAGGCCGAAGTGTCACCACTCCATCCCCATTTTCCCCCGAGCCCCACCACGTTATTCCCGCGCAGGCCCACTAGTGTCCGGGAAAATTGTAATGCTATATTGAAAGCTGGATCGTATATGTCTCATAGACAAAATAGACTTAATTTTTTCAAGCTCCCTGAGCGTAGCCGAAGGGTCAAGAAAAATTAATAAAAACCGTTCGTGCTGAGCGCATTGCACCGTTTACCCCATTGCCTGAACAAATTCATTCATTACATATACAGTGGAAAATACCACTTATGCAGTTGTGACAGATATGCTGAACTTAAAAGAAAGCAGCTTGGAAAACAAAGAAGATGATCCATTTCGAGATCATATTTAACCGGTAAAATAGAAGTGTGAAAAGAAATTTGTCTGTAATGATATTTATCCAAAAAGCAATATACAGGTACTTGTATAATATACAGGTACACGTATAATTAAAGGCATGAAACGGATTAGCTTTTTTGGCAGATCATTAGAGAATATTAAAAGCTTCCCGCACGAAGCAAAAAGGGAAGTCGGCTATCAATTAGATAAAGTTCAAAATGACCTAAGCCCTAATGATTGGAAGCCAATGAAAGCTGTTGGTGCAGGTGTTAATGAAATTCGCGTGAGAGATGCAGACGGGATATACAGAGTGATCTATGTAGCCAAATTTGAAGAGGCTATATATGTATTGCATGCATTCCAGAAAAAGACTCAAAAAACCAGCAAGACAGATATTGAAATAGCTACGAAGGCATACAACAAAATAGTAGAGGCTCGCAATGAATAGTAAAAATGAATTTGATAGCGTCTGGGATGCAATTGAAGATGATCCCATAAAGGCTGAAAACATGAAGCTTAGATCATCTTTAATGATGGCAATTAACCAACGCATCCAAAAGGAAAGTCTAAACCAGGTTAAAGCCGCTAAATTACTTGGTATAACACAACCAAGGGTTAGTGCTCTCGCGCAGGGTAAAATTGAAGACTTTAGATTGGATACATTGGTTAATTTTGCAACCAAACTTGGATTGCACATAAGTATTCAGATAGCCGCGTAAGAAATACCCTACAAATTAATCTCCTGGGAGCGCTGGCGTCTCGCCGGCAAAAGATCACTGAGCCCTTCTGCTTTAGTTTATCTTGAGCGTAGCCGAAAGGCTCTGGATAAACCAAGGCCGAAGTGTCACCATTTAATTCCTGCTCCCCATCTCGTTATTCCTGCTCCCCATCTCGTTATTCCTGCCCCCCATAGCGTCATACCGGCGAAGGCCGGTATCCAGTTTTCCCGCCAGCTGAGCGTAGTCAAAGCACAAGATAAACTAAAGAGACCCAGTTAACCTTTTAGGATAATTCCTATTTGTTAACGTGGTCATGCATGCAATAATACATACCAATTGTTTTGGGGTGTTGGTATGGTTGCTAAATGATGCTGCATTTCCCAATAGATTTAGATGCCGTTTTTGATGCATAAAACAGACGTTTAAAAAGCAACGTCTAAAACTAAGGTCTAGCTAGTAGTTATGTTCACCAAGTTGATTCAAGAGGATAGTTTTGAATTATTATTATCATGTCATATTAGAAACAAATGAAAAGGATTCAAAAGGCAAACGCAATAGTGAGTATTGGTTTGATTGCCAAGATCCTAATGAACTCGATGAAGATGTAATTGAGCCATATGTACGAAAAGAAGAAGTATATATTTCCGGTAGGCATATTGATTACAGTAATATACATTCACTAGTAATAAAAAATTCTGCACTTCCAATTGATCATCTGGTTGATGTTGCTAGGAATAGAGTTTCTCCTGGTTCGTTTTATGTACCTATTGCTCCTGTTGTAGTGCGTGGTAAAAATGGACTAAAAGATGTAACTAAAGACTTAGTTAAGAGTAAGAGAGCTGATTTATCTGTTCGACAAAAACAAGAAGATAACCAGCCTGAAGCTGGTTCAACTCTGGCGGATAATAAGGTATTTATCGTTCATGGGCATGATGATTTAGCAAAAACTGAAATGGCTAGGTTTATAGAACAAGCTGATTTGGAACCAATAATACTTCATGAGCAAGTTAATTCTGGAATGACTATTATTGAAAAAATTGAGTCATATAGTGCTGTTGGTTTCGCTGTAATCCTTTACACCCCTTGTGATTCTGGAGGTGTAAATGCAAGTGATGCTGAGCCACAGCCTAGAGCTAGACAAAATGTTATTTTTGAGCATGGATATTTTTTGGGGCGTTTAGGTCGTCCAAAAGTTTCAGCGTTTGTAAAAGGTGAATTAGAAACACCTAATGATATTAGTGGTGTTGTATATACTCCTCTAGATGATGCTGGTGCTTGGAAAATGTCTTTGTTAAAAGAACTAAAGGCAGCGGGTTATTCCGTTAATTCTGATTCGTTACTATAGAGCATAACAAGGAGTTGAGATTGGACGCTAAAACAGCAATCGATTTCCTCGCTCCCAAGCCCCTCGTAACCTTTTGTCCTGATCTTGCCGAAGGGTCAAGAAAAATTAATATAATCAATGAGACTTCGGCTACGCTCTATTAAACTTATACTAATTATTTTCTCCACCTCCTTAGCGCAGCCGAAATTTAGGACATTCATATTTGCCAACAAGGTAATATATGTAACAATACATACCAGTCGTTTTGGAGTGTTGGAATAATTGGTATGTCGGTGGTTATAAATTATTTTAATTACTGTCCAAAGGCAATGATAGCTATGCAGTATAAATGGGTTCCTGGGAAGTAGTAAATGACGAAAGACACTAGAAAAACCATACCTCCTAAAGTGAAGGAAATTTTAAGAAGCGAAGTTGGGTTTGGCTGCCCGGTGAAAGGATGCGGAAACCCGTATCTTGAGTATCACCATTTTGATCCGCCAGTGAATGTCCGTCCTCATAATGAACCCCAGGGTATGATTGCTCTGTGCGCACAGCACCATAAGAAAGCTGATGGTGGAGTGTACACAGTAGAGCAACTCCATGATTTAAAGTCAGATAAAGCTAATGCCAAACTTGTAAAAGGCAACCTGGACTGGCTAAGGCGTGACCTTTTGGCTGTTGTCGGTGGTGTTTTCTATTATGAAACGCCTAGGATAATAGTAATTGATGGTCACGAACTTATTTCATTAAAACGAGACAGTGAAGGTTATTTACGCTTGAGTATCAATATGTTGAGCCTTAATGCTGAAGAACGCTTAGTAGTAAAAGATAATTCATGGGAAAATATAGGTAATCCAATTGATCTTCGCTGTCCTCCGCAAGGAAAAGAATTAGAAGTGAAGTATGCGAATGGCGATTATCTTTATCTCAAGTTTTTTGAGCTAAAAAGTTCTGATGAAGCAACTAAAAGATTCAAGAATGATATTTTTAAAAGCAATGAATCAGTTAATTTTCCAATTACAGTGGTCGAAGTAAATATGAATATTGGAGGAACCAAGATTCAGCTATCTCCTGAGTCAACAACTTTCGGTGGGGGGCAAATCCATGGAGGGTTCATGTCGCATTGTGGTTGTGGAATACTCCTGGATGGTACTGGTGTTGTTTGGGCGCAGAACCCTAAATGGAAGTTGGCACAAAGAGTAGAGTTAGTAGATGGAACTAATATTATTAACGTTAAGTTTGGTAAGTAAGAGGATTGAGATCAATGGTATTAGAGTCTTTGATTTCACACTTCGACTACGCTCAGTGAACTTGAAATCAATAGAATACCGACCCCAGTTGATTTTGATGCCCCCATAAATCTTGTGTACCCAAGAGTAATTCGGCATAACGTTCCATCGGAATGTTCATCTCATCTTGCAACCATTTACCTTTGGTAAGTAGTTCTTCCCTTTTTATCAAGGGGATGTAGTTTTTGAATGCGAGTATGATAGTGTTTCCACTTTTTACTTCAAAACTGAGTATTCGGTTTTCAAATTCAAGCGCAAGTAATTCATCTAACTCTTCTCGTGATTTAAGTGCCGTATGCCAAATATTGAGCACCAGGACACCTTGTTTGTTGAGTGCATTTTTACAATCACGTAAGTAGGATGAATGTACTTGTTTCGGTTCCATCCCTTCCGAATTGTATAGATCTGAAAAGATAATATCGCTTCTCATGTCGGTGTTTTTTATGTGGTTCACAGCATCGTCTATATGGTAGGGCGCTATAACGGAAAATGGGTCAACTTCGTTGATTTTGTTTTGCAGTGAAGATTCAGGTGTTGGTTAGTTTTTAATAGACTGCCGACCCCAGTTGATATGCTGCAGCGAAATAGTGGTGAAAACGTGTCTAGATACTTTACACTTAACAATGCTAGGTTTTGCATTGCTGTTTTAGGTCGTTAATAAATATACTTGTTTTTTTGTGGCATGGTAATTGCCTCAAGTGCTGGGTTGGCAATAATTGCAACTAGTCAACCGTTAAAAAGAATGAATCAGTCGTTTTATTACGTTTTTAATTAGAAAGGATTAATTATGAAGAAATCAGCCATTCTGCTAGCTTTTTTATCGATTATAACATTGGTATCTGCTTCAGCTAATGCAACACCAATTGAGTTTATATTTACAGGTACTGGTACAGGGGCCATTGATGGTTCAGGTTTTAGTGATGCTGCATTTACTATTACTGAGTATTCCAATACAAATGATATCCAATCCTGTGGTAATAACTGTGCTTTTATCGATGCAACTTCTACCGTTATATCAATAGATGGCGTAGGTTCATTTGATTTCATTACCGGTACCAGAACTTTTAATAATAGTGGCAGAGTCGGTTTCTCGCGTGGAAGTAATTACGGAAGTTCAGATTTATATGACATTTTTGAAGTGGGACCGGATTATGACTTAGCCAGTGCTATTGGCCCAGTTTCAGGCTTCGCGGATTTATTACAATGGGGAACTTCGGTAGAAACTAGTGGTGGGGTACTGTTTTTTGCGAATCAAAATACTGCTGGCACATTTGAGGCTCGTATAGCTTCTATACCAGAGCCAGGAACCATCATCCTTTTGGGGTTTGGTTTAGCAGGGCTTGGATTCTCTCGTCGCAGAAAATCTTAATTTTATATCGTTTTAAATTGCACAGTTTGCCTCTATTATTTGGCAGGCTGTGCAGAGCTTGATTGTAATATTTATTAAACTACCGTTGGTAGGGTGGGCATTGCCCACCATTTGGTGATGTATTTGAATATTTTGGTGGGCGGTGCCCACCCTACGAATAATCCACAATCCTATGGCCGATATGAAAACGTATTCCTAGCCCATTGATTCTTGATTCCACGAATAAAAATGGGTGCCATCATAAATCTTGTATATCCCCGAGTAATTTGGCATAACGCTCCATCGGAATGTTCATCTCCTCTTGCAACCATTTACCTTTAGTAAGTAGTTCTTCCCTTTTTATCAAGGGGATGTCGTTTTTGAATGCGAGTACGATGGTGTTTCCACTTTTTACTTTAAAACTGAGTATTCGATTTTCAAATTCGAGCGCGAGTAATTCATCTAACTCTTCTTGTGATTTAAGTGCCGTATGCCAGATATTGAGCACGAGGACACCTTGTTCGTTGAGTGCATTTTTACAATCACGCAAGTAGGATGATTGTACTTGTTTCGGTTCCATCCCTTCCGAGTTGTATAGATCTGAAAAGATAATATCGCTTTTCATGGCGGTGTTTTTTATGTGGTTCACAGCATCGTCTATATGAATGAAGAGGCGATCGGTGTCGGGCAAGTGAAAATGTTCTTTTGCGGTCTGCGCCACTGCTTCACGGTATTCAACCGCGTGTACCTTCAGCTCGGGGAAACTACAGAGTAGGTTCTTTGCCATTGAGCCTGCACCTAGCCCCATGATGGTGGCAGTTTTTACTATGGGGATAAACAGTAAACCCGCCATCATGGCTTGGGTGTAGCCGAGATCTAATCCATTTGTGTTATTTAGCTTCATGCTGCTTTGATAGATTTTCCCATCAAAACTGAGAATCCGGCTGGTTCTTGTTTGGTAAACATAAATTGGGCCGTGCTCATCTGCTGTTGATGAGATACAGGTTCCTTTGATATCCATGGTATTTTTAATATCTCTTAAATATGTGTATATAACTGGTAGGGCACTATAACGGAAAATGGGTCAACTTCGTTGATTTTGTTTTGCAGTGATGATTTAGGTGTCGGTGAGTTTTTAACAGACTCTGGCCCCAGTTGATTCAGGGACCTAATGATAGTTATATCACATTAAGTTTATAATAATGGCTATAAAATATGCTATCAAAGCTCTCTCTGGCAGATGCCGTTCTCGACCGACTGATGTATAACGCCCACCGGTTCCAACTCAAGGGAAAATCCATGAGGAAAGAGATGAACTCCTTGACTCCATCTGCACTCTTGGAGTAAAAACAGGGGGTTCAAGCATTGCCGGAATGACTGTTGCGACAATTCCAGAATCACTATGCACATAAAATCAGAATGACCGCTCAAATACCAAGGAATTATTAATGGCGATACTAAGAAAACGAAATATTATCGCCGCGTGCGTTTCGATAGCTCTGATTGCTTATGTAACTCAATATGCTTTTTCTCCAGCACAATCGTTAGAACACCAAATTTCACCAGAGAAGCGAGCGTTTCTGACACGGAAAAAGGCCAGTAAAGACTCCCATCCAAAGCGATATGACGCACCTCAAGAAGCGATAAATTTTTATGTTAAACAGCGATTGCCGCTAGGGCAACAATCAATACCTAGCGAAAAATATGGTCAAGCCAAACTCCATATAGATGAGATGCAACAATATTCATTTTCAAGCAATGACTTAAAACTGAGTCGTAATCAACTGAAATCATTTTCAACTGACATTGAAAAAATGACAAAACCTGGCGCGGTAAAAGAGTGGAGTAATATTGGTCCTGGCAATATAGGAGGCCGCACCCGAACTTTGTTAATTGATCCACAAACTCCAGAAACTATGTTCGCGGCAGGTGTCGCCGGAGGCGTTTGGAAAACGATTGATGCCGGCCAAAGCTGGTGGCCGCTGGATGATATGATGGTTAATCTGGCTGTAACCACATTAGTATTTGCGCCGGGCGACTCCAATACGCTCTATGCCGGAACCGGTGAAGGCATCTTTAATAATGATGCTCTGCGCGGTGATGGGATTTTCAAATCGAACGACGGTGGCGCAACCTGGGATCAATTAATCAGTACCAGCAATAATGACGCTTTCCGCTACGTTAATAAACTTGAAGCAAGTAGTAGCGTCGAAGGTCGTTTGTATGCTGCAACTCGTACCGGTTTACATCGTTCAGATGACGCTGGCGTCAGTTGGACAGAGTTAATGGCAGCAACCGATAGTGTCGGTTGCCTGGATGTGAAATTACGCAGCGACCTGGAAAATGATGTGCTACTGCTTTCCTGTGGTTCCTTTTATGGCGCAACGGTATTTCGTAGTGACAATGGTGGCGAATCTTTTAGCGCGGTCATCGAAGATGAGCGCCTAGGTCGAACAACACTCGCATTTGCACCTTCCAATCAAAATATCGTTTATGCCCTTGGATCTACCAATCAATATGATACCACCGATTATAAATTGGCCTTTTACAAACTCTATCGTAGCGAAGATGGCGGCGTTACCTGGAGTGTCAGGAACTCCAATGAAAATTCCAATGTGCTGAATACCTTGTTACTTTCAAATACTGTCTTCGCCATGTTCCCTGAGTGTGGTTTTGGAGGTGAGCGTTCTTTTTATAATCAAGGTTGGTATGACAATATCATTAAAGTTGATCCGGTAAATCCCGATATAGTCTGGGCTGGTGGTATTGACCTCTGGCGTTCCGATGATGCTGGGGCGAACTGGGGTGTGGTCAGTAGGTGGTGGGCCGATGTTTCGGCGTCAAACTACGCGCATGCTGATCAGCATACCATTAAGTTTCATCCCAATTATGATGGCATTACTAATAGGACGCTGTATGTTGGTAATGATGGCGGAATTCAACGAACCGATAATGCTGATGGAGCGACTCTGGGGATCGACGGTATCTGCGGTGGTGAAGTAGACAGCTCGGTTAGTTGGACAAGACTAAACAATAATTATGCAGTCACTCAATTTTACCATGGTGCGGTTTTTCCTGACGGTAGTGTTTATTTTGGTGGTACTCAGGATAATGGTACCAACATGGGGGACAATGAATCAGGCCCACAAAACTGGTTCGAAGTAGCTGGTGGTGACGGCGGTTGGGTTGCAGTTGATCCGCGCGATACAGATGTGATTTTCTCCGAGTATACTGGGCTTTCTTTGCAACGATGGGATAGCTCCGCAGGGTGGATTGACGCAACGAATGGTATTGAAGGTGCCAGTCTCTTTCCGTTTATTACGCCGTTTATGATGGATACCAATACCCCTGATGTTCTATGGGTGGGTAATGATCGATTGTGGCGCACAAGCGACCAGGGTGATCACTGGGTGCAAGCTAGCGCGCCAACACTTGATGAATCTATCGTTTCGGAATGGGCTGTAGCGCCGGGTAACTCTGATCGTGTTATCGCCGGTACTGATTCGGGAGTGTTAATGATTAGCACTTCAGCCTCCCAGACCAACGCAACCAGTCAGTGGCATTCAGTACAACCCGCCCAAGGTTATGTGTCAGATATTGCAATTAGCCCACGCAATAATGTCAGAGCCTATGCAACCTACTCAACATTTGGCGTCGCCCACATTTGGCGAACGAGTGACGGTGGTTTGAGTTGGGAGGCCATCGACAATATGGGGTTGGATAATGGTTTGCCGGACATACCAGTTAACACAATAGTTATCGATCCGAGCAATACCTCGCGAATTTTTGTCGGCACCGACATGGGGATTTTTGTATCAATGGATGCGGGTGAAAACTGGTCGATTGATGGTAGTGGTTTAGCCAACACCATTATTACTCATCTGGAAATAAACAACGGCCAGCTATATGCGTTTACGCATGGTCGAAGTGCCTATCGAGTCGCTCTGTCAAGTTTGCCGGCAGCGTTACCCACAGATGTGAGTGTCGACGAAGATCAAGTCCTTTCTTTTAGCGAACAGATGTTTAGTTCATTTAACGGGGGATCACCGTACGTTGAGACAATTGTGTTGCATGAGTTACCAACCAATGGCAAGTTGATGCTCGGAGAAGTTGAAATCACCGAACTATCTCCCATCGCTTTTAATGAGGTTGCTAATTTATCATTTATCCCCGCGGCGAATTTCAATGGTGAATTGCAAATAGGGTGGCACGCGGAGTCAAATAACGAACCCTCTTCAACCAACAGTGATCTCAATATTACGGTGAATCCTGTAAACGATGAGCCAGCTTTTAGTATTAATCAAGTTACAAACCTTGTTGAGCCAACGCAAACGGGGGTGATCACGGTGGCGACAATTGTCCCATCTGTTATTCCTCAGGATGAATCGGAACAACAGGTTATCTACAGTGTATCGCCAATGCTGCTCGACTTTGCTAATGTAGAAATTGATAGCGCTAGCGGTAAATTAAGCGTTGTTCTAATTGCTAAACGTGAGGGAAAAGTAATTTTCACCATCGATGCAAATGATGGTCAAACCATTAATGGGTCACATAGCAAAACTGTTGATTTTGAAGTAAAGAAACCTTCTTCTGGTAATGGTGGTGGCGGTAGTATGGGGTGGATTTCTCTTTTAACGTTCTCCTTGATTGCTTGGCGTCGAACTAGGGGTTATAAGAGTTAGGGGTCATAAGCTTATTTATAATAGCTTTTACTTTTCTGTTTTAGCTTCCTATCAACACTTAACTCTTCGGATACTCTAGTAATTGCATTCGATACGCCGCCATAATGAGATAATCCAAATACCCCGCTAACTCTGTCAAACCTCTTGACCCCCGTTCTATTTTTTTTAACTTTTATTAGAAGAGTGAATCAAGTGGCTTTTTTGTGCGTTTGCAGCATATGGTTAATTTGTGACGTAGTTTTAAAAATAGCGTGAAATAAAGTTATTGTTGCGATGCAAAATACTGATTTTCTTATGTTTTCGTTATCTATTGATACATAAAGAAAAAACAAGCTTGTTGTGCACTGCATAATTTAAATTACCGATTCGTGACGGGTGTAAAGTGTGACGCAGTTCACAAAAGCAATGCAAACCAGTTAATAGTTTGTGGCGACATATATAAAATCAAATATTGAAATGGAAATTGCAACATTAAGTTGCCCTTAATTATGGGAGTATTAGAATGAAAAAAATAGGTTTATTAACGCTAGGTATATTAACATTAACCTTCTCGGTGGCTTCGAATGCAGCGAGTTTGTCTACCGAAGGAGTGGGTGAATCCTCTAAGGTTCCTTCAGTGGAGTCATGCTATACCGAATCAGCATATGATACAGTAACAGGTCACTATACAGCAGGCAGATTTGACGTTAACACCTTTACAGCTATGGGTGCTGAATATGGTTACAACACCAATCTAATTCTGTATTTTGCAGATCGTTCTTGGGTAGTTAATGTAGATTGCTTAGGTGATGACGGCGGTTCAGATGATATTGATGGTGGTGGTCAAGGTAATGGCCAAGTTAATGGTACATGGGCCAAATCAAGCAAAGTTGGTTTTTCTGAAGTACATACATACGTACCACCAACAGCATCCCCTGTAGGTACTGGTCGTTCATTAATGATTGTGCTGCACGGTTGTACTCAACCTGCTGATAACTTTAAAACAGCTAATCTTGATCTTGTAGGTGATGAGTATGGAATGGTAATTGCCGTACCTTTAGCTCAGCACATGACTGGATACAACTGCTGGGGTTACTGGGAAGGCCCAATTTCTAGAACCAATAAAGATTATAAAAACGTAATTGATCTAGCGATGAACCTAAGAGATGATGCCGCATATGGCATCGATCCAGACCAAGTATATGTAGCAGGTTTATCTGCCGGTGGTGCTTTCGCAATGTCTGTTGGTTGTCTTGCTCCTGACGTATTTGCTGGAATGGGTTTAGGTGCAGCTCCAAGTGCTGGAACCTCATCAAACGGAGCGTTTACATTAGAGTCTAACTCAACAGAAACAGCTTCAAGGTGTGAGCGTTTTGCTGGTTCAAATAGTGAATATTTTAATACACAGATTACAAATACAGCATTTGGTAATGGGGATCACACTGTTCCACAGGGTTATGGAAATCAAAATGCTGAAGCGATGGCTAAGGTTTATGGTGTTTTAAAAACTTCAATAACTAATTCAGTTACAGATTACACTGGTGAGACTGCATCAGAGAGCAGATGGGCAAAGGGCAGAATCTCAATGCTTGAGTTTGATGGTCTAGGTCATGCGTGGCCAGGGGGTACTGATGCTTCTGGTAGCTACATTGATAATAGTACTATCAACTACGGCATGTATCTAGCTAAGTACTTTGCTAATAACAACCGACGTGTTGATGTCGTTGAATGTATAGATGCTAATGATAATGGAATCTGTGACGATCAAGAGTCAGTTGATACTGATGGTGATGGTGTTGAGGATTCCTTAGATAATTGTGTAAACACTTCAAATCCAGACCAAGTAGATGTTGATGGTGATGGCATTGGTGATGCTTGTGATGCGTTGATAGATAGCGATGGTGATGGTGTTGAAGATTCTGCAGATAATTGTGTAAACACTGCAAACCAAGATCAAGCAGATGTTGATGGTGACGGCATTGGTGATGCTTGTGATTCGTTTATAGATAGAGATGGTGATGGTGTTGAGGATTCTGCGGATAATTGTGTAAACACTGCAAACCCAGACCAAGTAGATGTTGATGGCGATGGCATTGGTGATGCTTGTGATTCGTTGATAGATAGTGATGGTGATGGTGTTGAGGATTCTGCAGATAATTGTATGTACACTTCAAACTCAGACCAAGCAGATGTTGATGGTGATGGCGTTGGTGATGCTTGTGATTCGTTGATAGATAGCGATGGTGATGGTGTTGCAGATTCAATAGATAACTGTCCTGTAGATTCGAATTCAGACCAAGCAGATGTTGATGGTGATGGCATTGGTGATGTTTGTGATTCATTTACCGACCCTGATAGTGATGGCGATGGCATTGGTGATTCAATTGATAACTGTGTAAACACTCCAAATCCAGACCAAGTAGATGTTGATGGTGATGGCATTGGTGATGCTTGTGATTCGTTGATAGATAGCGATGGTGATGGTGTTGAGGATTCTGCAGATAATTGTGTAAACACCTCAAACCCAGATCAAGTAGATGTTGATGGTGATGGTATTGGTGATGCTTGTGATTCGTTGATAGATAGCGATGGCGATGGTGTTGCAGATGAAGATGATGCATTCCCTTATGATCCAAAAGAAACCAAAGACACAGATGGTGATGGTGTTGGTGATAATGCAGATGCATACCCAGATGATCCATCTAGATGGGAAGAAGAAATTGGCGGTGAGTGTCAGTCAGTAACGGGTAAAGCTAGTGCGCTTCTTGCTGCAGGCCTAGTTGAGAAGAGGTACGGCTACCTTTATTACACAACAGGTGATAGCAAGCTAGTATGGTCTTGGGGCGAGAAAACTCTATATGTTGGTGCAGATGGCAAGGGTTATACAACAGACCCAGATAACTGCTAGTATGGGGTTGATGTCATGGTGGCATATGTAAAATTGCCACCCTGATTTATAGAAAAACAAGTTATTTAATAACTTGAAGTTATAATAAAAAAGCCTCCGATTGGAGGCTTTTTTATTTGTATATACGGAGTTTAAGTTAGGGATCAACTCTATTTATAATGGCTTTTACTTTTCTGTTTTAGCTTCTTATCAACACTGAACTCTTTAGATATTCTAAAGATCGTATTCGATACGCCACCATAATGAGATAATCTAAAAATATAGGCAGCAAACAAAAAAGGGCAATCAATTTTAGATTGCCCTTGTCATAGTTAATATCAGAATTATTTATTGGTTATAAACAGCCTCTACCTCTTCAGCCGATAAAGCCTTGTTGTAGATTTTAACCTCATCCATAGCGCCGATATAACCTTCACCTAGATTAGTATCGTAGTCGCTGTAGAAATTAAGATCTCCGGTCAATGCGCTACTGTTGTCCAGTTGTCCATTAATATACAGTCTTCGTTCCCCATTTCCGTAAGTAAGTACGCAGTGATACCAGTTTTCTGCTTGTGGAAACATTGTCGAAGACATGTAGTTAGTACGACTTGTTCTAACTGTGGTACTGATTCTATTTGCATTTGAGTATATGCGATATGGGTAGACATATGGTCCACGGCGAATCAGGTGTCCAACAAATGTGTCGTCAAACTTGAACCACAGAGATAATGAAAATTCATTGGTGCTTGGGATTTCAAATTCTGCAATGCCAAGATTAACGATATCACCACCATCAAATTGTAACGCACCACCTGACTTTCCTTCGCTGATTCTGGTTGCTCCAACTATCTGCCCATTATTACCATACGGTGTCCCATCATTGGCAATATCACCACTTGATTCATCAAAACTCCAGTAGCCAGTGAGGCTATCTTCGGTGGATAGTGGAATGTAGATAAACCCAACTGCAGTTGATGGTGCAACAGGGTTTCCAGAAATGTCTTCAACTCCAAATATGATCATGGAGTGGGTTAGGTTTTTCGGGAGTGTTTGCAATTGCAGTATGACTGTCTTTTGATCATCTTCGAGCTGTGCAGTTTCAATATTTAGAGCAGGAGAAATGCTGTAGTTATCGGTATTTTGTGCCGACTCTTGATCCACCTCTTCATTGAACTCGATTCTTAGAGTGGTTTCATTAAGTACTTTGTGTGAAACAATCTCAGGTCCTGTGGTATCAATATCAAAGATGTAATCAACGCTAGTGATTTGACTTGCTTCCTTACCGTCGCTGTAGGCAATGGTTTTTAAAGTGGAATCTTGATCAAGCGAGAATACTCCTTGGTATAAGGTAGAGCTATCATCTGGATCTGAACCATCTAAGGTGTAATAGATTTCAGCGCCATCAGTTGCAGATGTGACTGTTATATCTATCGCAGTTGCATAGGTTCCGCCTGCAGGTGTAACTTCAGGAGTCTGGGTATATTGCGGCATATCACCTGAATACAGACCATTAACCTGATCTGGTGTAAGCGCTTTGTTGTAGATCTGCATCTCATCGATTATGCCGCTAAATCCTTCGCCAACCTTGATCTCTTGTGCATCATTGCGGAAGAAAAGTGAGCCGGTTATTACACTTTGATGATCAATCTCTCCGTTTACGTACATGGTGCGTTCACCATCCTTATAGGATAGAGCCACATGATTCCATGTGTTTGCTGCAAGTGGGATTAGCCCTCTGACATAGTTGGTTCTATCTGTGCGGATTACACTGCGCATATAGCTACCGGAGGTGGTCACTCTATAAGGATATACGTATGGACCGCGGATGATGATATTTCCTGTTAGCGCCCCTTCGTAGTTTATCCATGCGGTTATGGTGAACTCATTGGTTTCCTCAATGTTGTGGGTTGAGGTACCAAGGCTAAGGTAATCGGTACTACCATTGAAGCTGAACGCCTTACCAGACTTACCGTTATCAACTTGAGTTGCTCCATTAACTACTATTCCACTTGTGGTTTCAAAGTCCCAGTGTTGTTGTAATCCTCCTGGTATTTCGGTCACGGTATGGGTGAATTGTGCTTGTGTATCTGGAACAATTGCGTTGTCGTTTTCATCGCGGACATTGTTTATTGTTACAGTATAAACAGTATCTGGTGTTAGCTCTGTTGTAGATAAAATAACCGTGTCGTTGGCTGGGTTTTCTACCAGAACTGATTCTATGGTTATTCCATTTTCAATTGCATAGTTTTCTAGGTTGGTGATGTCGGCAAAGTTCATTGCTTCATTGAATATGATTTCAACTTGAGTTGCTGACAATGCCTTAGTAGATGCGACTTCTGGAGATGTGTTATCCATAATAATTTGGTAATTACCGCTGAAAATACTACTTGGTTCAATTCTATCTTTGAATGCCCGTGCTTGAACTTCAGTAGATGACGTTAGTGTAATCGGGCCAGTATATGGAGTAGATGCTTCTGTCGGCTCACTTCCATCTGTTGTATAGAATATCTGAGCATCTTCAGTTGCAGCAGAAATAGTTATGGTAATGCTATCGTTATAGTTGCCAGGGGCAGGGGTCACTGAAAGGAGGCTAACTTTATCAGCAGCTACGCCATCCCAGCCTGCGATTCTTGCCAGCATCCACCACATGGCTTTTCCAAGACGGATAGTTGCATCTCGACTTATATGGGAGCTGCCATCTCCTCCATCCCATTCTACTCGATATGCATACTGCATATATTCGAAGGTATGGGAATCACCAAATGCTATGTCATTCCATGTGGTTGTGCCTTGATTACCATCAGCGTCATGAGCAATGATGTCTGCATAATCGAATAAAATTCTGGTTTCACTTGCTGCGACATGCTCTCTAATATGCTGGTTTTTTAGATAAACTGCGTAACCCCATTCACCACCTCTATCAGCAGGACCAGTAGTTAAGACAGCATTAGTGCTGGGATTGTCGGTATTATATTTATCAAAGGCTCGCAGGTAGTCATCCATGCTTGCCATTGCTCCAAGTTCTGCCGTATCTTCGTCGTCTAGCCCCCAAACTCCTTGGTTGCCAAGGGTATCAACAAAATGTCGCCCACCCCAATGAACATGATGTTCAGCGTCAAGAATATCTCCATTTGGTGTTGTGCCACCCATATCCCAGCACCAACCCCAGAGGAATACATCAATATTGGTTCCAATACTTGCAGAGTAAGTGAAGTTGCCATTAACTCTTTCTACAGCTGTTTCGCTGGTCCAAATGTGTGCCTCTCCTGCGGATGTATTCCATCCTGGGCTTCTGTCAGCTACCCAAAGAGGGCGGTGAACCCTCAGGTGTTCGTCTGTGTAACCTTCAGGTGCACCAGAATATTTTGTGGTTACGGAGAACTCTGGTTGTTCAACTTGTAGTTGCTCAACTCCATAAAGATAACCTCTTCCGTGCGATTCACCAGGAATATTAACCAGCATCTTTTTTACTTCAGCAATGTAGTAGTCAGGTATTTGGTTGTATTGGTCAACTGCCGTGTGGTCAGCAACTATTCCTGCGTAGGATGGAATGCTTGCTAGTCCAAGTAAGCAAAAAGCTAGGGGTTTTATCCGTTTCATGTTGAGTCCTTTTATTGTTCTGGTCTAATGGCAGCGGGCGCTAAGGTGTTTCTAGCGGTTTAATAAATTGATGAATTATCAGTTGTGCTAATGCCTATTGTTTTGGTGTGACTGGAGTGGTCTGATGTTTTCTTGGAAAATAACATGAGGGAGGAGGGGGAACAATTAGACCTTGGTTTAATATACTTTAGTCTAAGTGCTGGAGTGCCATTGGGTTATAGCGGTGATTTTCTTGGTTTTTGGTCAAGTATACGATTCGCAGCTATCTTAGTGCGTGCCGAAAGCGTGGAATTTCAGCTGCCCAGGCTTGATCCTACTGTTTGAGGGAAAATCCCCGCATTTATGCCTATTGAGGAGAGCTAAACTTGCTCAAGCAACTAATATATGGTGAATAGTTACGTTTTTTAGAGCCCCATAAAGCAGAAAACCCAGAGCTTAAAAAGCGCTGGGTTTTCTATTTAAATAATTCCTACAAAACGGCTCTTTATAGAGCGTAGCAGAGTAGGTTTTAGCCTTTATATTTTTGGAAGGCTAGCGTTGCATTAGTGCCACCAAAGCCAAAGCTGTTAGAGATAATAGTATTAATCTCCACATCTTTCTCGGTCTTTCTAACCAGAGGCATCCCTTCAAGTTCAGGATCTAACTCTTCAATGTTTGCTGAAGCTGCTATGAAGTTATTTTCCATCATGATTAGTGAATAGATTGCTTCATGCACACTTGCAGCACCTAGTGAGTGGCCGGAAAGAGGCTTAGTTGAACTGAATTTAGGAATATTGTCGCCAAATACTTCTTTGATCGCTTTGATCTCAGGTATATCACCTGCTGGAGTGCTGGTGCCATGAGTGTTGATGTAATCAACAGGACCGTCGATATTTTCTATCGCTTGCTTTATGCAGCGTGCTGCGCCTTCTCCAGAAGGGGCAACCATGTCAAAACCATCAGATGTTGAACCAAAACCAACGATTTCAGCATAGATCTTTGCGCCACGTGCAAGTGCGTGTTCAAGCTCTTCAACTACAACTACACCACCGCCACCTGCGGCAGCAAAACCATCTCGGTTTTTATCATAGGTTCTTGATGCAGTTTCTGGTGTGTCATTGTACTTGGATGTAAGTGCACCCATCGCATCAAAGATTACTGAAAGGATCCAGTTTTCCTCTTCGCCGCCACCAGCAAAAACGATCTCTTGTTTTCCCATTTGAATCTGCTCATAAGCTGAACCTATGCAGTGAGCACTGGTTGCACATGCAGAACTAATGGAAATATTCACACCTTTGATTTTAAAAGGTGTAGCTAGCGCTGCAGATGTTGAGCTGCACATAACTCTTGGAACCATGAAGGGAGATACCTTGCGCGCCCCACGTTTTTCTACAGTATCTACGTATGAGACTATATTCTCAGGTGATGCTCCGCCGGTCCCAATAATCAAACCTGTTTTTGGGTTTGAAACATCTTCATCAGCAAGACCTGCATCTTTGATCGCCTGTTCCATAGAGATATAGGCATATGCAGAAGCATCAGACATAAAACGTCTAACTTTTCTGTCGATTAATTCTTCGATATTAATATCAACAGAACCGGAGACATTGCTTCTAAGACCTTTTTCTTTATAGGACTCATTAAACTTAATGCCAGACTTACCGGTAAGTAATGATTCTTTAACGGCTTCTTTGTCATTGCCAAGGCATGAAACAATGCCTAAACCTGTAATAACTGCTCTTTTCATTAAAAATTCTCTGTTGATGTGAATAATCCAACCTTAAGGTCTTTCGTAGTGTATATCTCTTTATCATCTACGTACATTGTGCCGTTTGCAATACCCATGGTTAGGCTGCGAGCAATAACGCGTCTGATATCTAATTTATAGGTGATTTTTTTATGTGTTGGAAGAACTTGTCCAGTAAATTTAACTTCACCAGCACCAAGTGCTCGACCCTTTCCAGGATTTCCAAGCCAACCAAGATAAAAACCAACAAGCTGCCATAAGGCATCAAGGCCGAGACAGCCAGGCATTACAGGGTCGCCTGGGAAATGACACTCAAAGAACCAAAGGTCTGGAGTGATATCTAACTCAGCTATGATCTGACCTTTGCCGAATGCACCGCCTTCTTGCGAAATTTTTACGATTCGGTCCATCATCAGCATGTTTGGAACAGGAAGCTGTGCATTGCCAGGGCCAAATAGTTCGCCATTTCCGCATTTTAGAAGTTCTTCTCTGTTGTAACTTGATTGTCTTACAACTTCTTCGCTTATCTTATCTGTCATTATCTATCCATATATGTGTTGGCGCTATTTGTTAGTGCCAAAGAATACTAAACCTGTAATAATTACGACCTAATTGTTTCAAAAGTTTGATTGCAGTGGACCAATTTATTATATCTGTATCGATTTTGATGTAGATATTTTCACTGTTTCAATAATCAAGTTTCAAAACAGGCGTATTATGACACTTCATAGCATAAGATTTCCAGATAAAATATTAAAAAAAATTCCATCTTTAATGATGCTCCCTGTTAATCTCGTCCCATTTCCTCTACAGGGGTTTTGTCTTGAGAGAGTTTTGGGGAATATCTTTAAAGAGCAAATTGAGGATGGAGATGTTGATTTCTTGCACAATAATGTTTTGTTAATACATATGCAGGATATAGGTTTGAAGTGGTTCATCTCTTTTGATGGGGTTGGATTTAAGTTGCTAAATGAAGTTGAAGACCCTGCAGTAATAATTCAAGGGAAAGTGAATGAATTTATCTTGTTATCCAGCAGAAGAGTTGATCCAGATACGTTGTTTTTTCAGCGCAGATTAGAGATAACTGGAGATACTGAGCTGGGTTTGCAAGTAAAAAATCTGCTTGATTCTGTAGATGAAGAGAGGATCCCCATGCCGATGGAGATGTTTTTGCAGTGTGCAGCGGATTATGTAGAAAAGCTTTGCTATTAATTAGCTCCTATTTTCCAAATACGTCGTTATATCTGCATACTTATTCAGTCACTTGCTTGATGCAAGCCTCCTCATAAGGCTTCAATATGCCTTGTCTCTGAAAAAATATTCTGCAAATTAAACTGTAATGTTTAGTTGGTGCTTAGAAATTAGCGCTTTGGGAATAAGATAATTATTCAATGCCAGCTCTATTAAATGCAAAGCCATCACAAAACCGTTCCCTTGGATCTAACTCTATTTCTACTGAATCAATATTGCCACTTAGCATCGAGTAGGTTTGTTCAATTACGCTTTTCATATCCGTATTTGCTGGAGAGATTCGCAGTGAGTTGATTCCTGCAGCTTCTGCAGCCTTCCAACCATTTAATGCGTTATGGATAGCCGCAGACATGGTTTGCGTACCATTAATTCGTAGAAAATCTTTACCATCGGTAGTATCAACGCAATACCCGAAAGGGGTTTTGTTGCATATGTTGCCGCAGTGTTCTTTATCTAAACCTTCTTGGCGCGCACTATAGCAACGAGCAGAGATCGCTAGTGGTAGATAACCAAATGCAAACAGTTCAATCTCTAAATTAGTATTCTTTGCGGCATTTCTGATATCTGCAATTGCCTCGATTGAAAGCTCAACAGGTGGGGTCCAGCGTACCATCCCTTTTTGTTGCAGAATATTTAGGGTGTTGTGGTTATAAATATTTATGCCTGGGCCACAAGCAAACTCTTTATCTAAGCGACTGAGAATATTGACCGAGCTAATATCATTGGCTTCAAGCATAAATGGGGTTTCGGTGCAGGTTTTTGCAAGCTGACTGAGCTCAGGGTTTGTTTCGATCATGCCAAGGGTAGAAAATATCACCAGTTTTCCTTTAGCTTGAAGTTCCTCAGCAATTGTTAGCCATTGTTTTGTAGATATAGTGGCTTCCCGTTTGCTACAAACGGTATCACCTATATATATGGTACCCAGAGGTAAGTGTGCCATCTCTTTATAAAAGTCAGTAATGGCTTTTTCGGTCCAGTTAAAAGGGATTTGGCTTAATGATATGTCCATTAGCGCCACTCTTTTTTATATGGACCAATGGTGGAGTTGACACCTTCGGTGATGCTTTTTAGTTCAGATGTTGCCGATTCTGGAGCGCAGTAGTCTGGTTTTTTTGCTGCATCAAGAGCCATGCGCCATGCCCTGGTAACTTTGGCTACATATGCAGGGCTACGTTGCCTACCTTCGATCTTCAGTGCTTTGGCCCCAGTGGCAATTAGTT
This sequence comes from Gammaproteobacteria bacterium, assembly GCA_033852155.1. GTDB lineage: Bacteria > Pseudomonadota > Gammaproteobacteria > QZLD01 > QZLD01 > QZLE01. Next base: position 51,446 of record JAWSVA010000015.1, read on the forward strand.
GGTCAAGGATGTCTATGGTATTGAGGCTAATTGGAGTTTCGAAAGCATAGCTGGTTTCACCATTAACTTGATACCTTCCTTTGCAGGGTGTGGGATAAGCGGCGTTTTCATCCTTACTATAACTGTCGAGTAGAATGTCATTGAGGCGGCACTCAAGCTTGTCGTCTTTCTCTTGCCAGTTAACGTGATTTGCAGGAGAACATGCTCCGTATGTGTTTGGAGATTCTCCAGTAGCGTAGGAGGAGAGCATGCAGCGCCCCTCAGCCATAACGCACAGGCTGCCAAAACCAAATATCTCAATATCTATTAATGTTTCGGAGCAGATCTTTGTGATTTGCTCAAGAGTGAGTACGCGGGGGACAACCGCTCGCTTTATTCCAAAATTATCTATATAGAAGTTAAGTGATTCAATATTTGATGCAGATGCTTGAACTGAAAGATGCCTGGTTAGCTGTGGGTGTTTATTAAGTGCATAATCAAGAACGCCAATATCAGCAACGATAATGGCATCTACCCCAGAGTCAGCAGCAAGATCAACAGCATCTGCCCATTTTTGCCATTTTTCTGGTTGCGGAAACGTATTTATTGCAACCAGTACTTTTGCATCTTTTGCTCGGGCATAATCAATTGCTTTGCTGATATTTTTTGCAGAAAAATTTAATCCGGGAAAATGGCGGGCGTTGGTTTCATCTTTGAATCCAAGGTAAACAGAATCTGCCCCGTTATCAATAGCGGCCTTTAATGCCGGGAAATTTCCAGCAGGACACACTAGCTCCATTATTTATAGACCTTATCCGATACAAAAGGTGTATCGGTGCAGCTGCCTTGAGCGCCTAACCGTTGTAGATTAGCAGCTATATCATTTAGAACTATCCATTTCTTATTGCACCAGTCAGGTGCAAGAAGCACCTCTATCTGCGCGGTACCAGTTACTCTATGAAAGACTATATCTCCAGGGGTGTGCCTTATGATCTCAGATGCGATATCTGTATACTCAGAAATTTTAAGTGGGGTGTAATTGCCTTTTTCCCACTCATCAGCGAGATGTGTATTGCGTACGATGTGCAGTGGATGAAGTTTAAGCCCATTGGTGCCAAGGTCGACCACTTTTTTTAATGTGGTCAAGCTGTCGGCCGGAACTTCTCCTGGAAGGCCTATGATTAAGTGGGTGCAGATATCAAGCCCAAACTTTTGCGCTCTAAGTATCGCATCTTCGTAATCGGCAAAGGTGTGTCCACGGTTTACAATTTGTAATGTAGTATCGGAAGCGGTTTGCAAGCCAAGTTCAAGGCAAACCTCATGCCCTTGATCTTTATACTTTGCTAGTAGTTCCAGGGTTGCATCGGGTACACAATCGGGTCTGGTGCCGATGGAAAGGCCAATTACATCGCGCTCATCTAGCACCTGTTGGTACATTTTGTCTAGAAGTTCAACGTGGGCGTATGTGTTGGTGTATGCCTGGAAATAAGCGATATATTTTCTCGCCCCAGTTCTTTTGCGCACCACAGTTCTGCCGCTTTCGAGTTGGTCGCTGATGGAAGGTGGTTCGTTAGTATTGGGGTTGAATGATTCATTGTTGCAGAATGTGCAACCGCCAACGCCTTTGAATCCATCCCTGTTGGGGCAGGTGAATTGGGCATTGATAGTGAGTTTGTGAACCTTGCAGCCATGCTTTTTTTGCATTGCATGGCCAAAGGTATTTACTAGGTTTGGAAGCTGCATAGATCAATCAGTCGATAACATTAATTAAGGTTATTATAAGGCAAAAGCTCTTGTGGATAAACCGAACTTATTATCTGAAGTTTTTAACTTGAATATTTACGGTGCTCTAGCCTCGTATTTGACAGGTGATAGCGTGCAGGAAAAACCTGTTATTAACTTTAAAATAAATAACAGGTTTCACTGGTTTTACCATTAGTAAAATTAGGTTGACATTTGGTTGACAATCAGGGGGTAAGGCATATAATGCAGGCATCTTCCGGCTCTCATATTTGCGTGATTCATGTGTTAACAAGCCATGTATTTAGAAGCGAATATAAAAGCGGAAATAGTTGGTCCAATAAGATCGAGGCGTCAGGAGGCTTGATCTAACTATGTTGGACCACTTGGGTTACCCTTTGTGGTAGGTGTCTAGTACTAAAATCTTAAGGAGTAGACAATGGGTCATGGACCAGCTGTCAAACTTGGTAAAGATAACGCTTCCGGTTATAAGGGAGCTCTCGGTATCAAATTATTTATCGTTTACACAATCGTATATGCAATTTTCGTTGCTATTAACGTAACTGATCCATCAATCATGGATAAGTTAGTTGGTGGACAAAACGTTGCTGTTATATATGGTTTATTCTTGATCGCGTTAGCGTTCGTCATGGCTCTATTTTATAACGCTCTCTGCAACAAAGCAGAAGCTAGACTAAATAAGTAGGAGATTAAAAAATGAATTATGAAGTCTCCGCTTTAGCGGTTGTTCTATTCCTTGCTTTCGTATGTTTTGTAGTAGGTATATCTTTTTACCTAGGTAGCAGAACTAAGTCTGCTGACGGTTATTATGCTGCTGGTGGAAATATCCACTGGGCGGTAAATGGTGTTGCGTTTGCAGGTGATTACCTGTCTGCTGCTTCATTCCTAGGTATTTGTGGAATGATCGCGACTAAGGGTTATGACGGTTTCCTATACTCGATCGGTTATCTAGCTGGTTGGATGGTTGCTCTATTCTTGGTTGCAGAACCAATGAAACGTCTTGGTAAGTACACATTTACTGATGCGCTTGATTGCAAATTCAACTCTAAAGCGATTCAGCTTACTGCTGCTATCTCTACACTTATCGTTTCTATCTTCTATCTGATTCCGCAGATGGTTGGTGCTGGTGTGCTGGTTGAGCCTCTATTAGGTTTCCCACATTGGGTTGGTGTTGTATTTGTTGGTATCATCGTAACAGTTATTGTTGCAACAGCTGGTATGGCTTCTACAACATACGTACAGTTTATGAAAGGTGGCCTATTGATCATCTTCTCAACTATTCTTACCATTGCAATTCTTACTCGTGGTCTTGATGTTAATCCTGATGCTGACGGTGAAATTCCATATCACAACTTCACAACCCTTGAAGCTACAGTTGCTGATGGTGCGGTTACAGTTGCTGATACAAGTTATCAAGTTGTTTCTCAACCAGGCGATGCTTTCATTCAAGCAGGCTACGCAATGCTTGCTAAAGATGGAATCAACTCTATCTGGAAGATCAAAGGCGATCACCTTGAAGAAACTCTAAATAAGATCGTTATGGCTGACGGTACTGTTCTTTTCAACGGTGCAGTTAAAGAAGATAACAGATTCTTTAAAGTTGGTAGTGCTTCAAAGCTAATGGTTGACGGACAAGAAGTTACTCAAACTGGCGCAGTTGGTCCTTTAGAGTTCCTAAAAATCATTCGTGAGAGTGAGATCGTTCTTTGGGGTAAGAAAAGAATCCTAGACGGTGGTAACACATACGATATCTTCTACCAAAAGCCAACTCCAGGTAAAAAGATTCTACGTCCTGGTATGAAGTTTAAGGTTGAAGGTACATTCTTAGACAAGCTGAACTTCGTTTCTCTTATGCTTGCTCTATTCTGCGGTACTGCAGCTCTTCCACACATCCTTATCCGTTACTACACTGTACCTAGCCAGGCTGATGCTAGAAAATCTACTATCGTTGCTATTGGCGCGATCGGATTTTTCTACGTACTTACCTTGTTCATGGGTATTGGTGCTATGACAAATGGTGTGATCAACGTACTTGACGGCAATATGTCGGCTCCACTGGTTGCTCTATCGTTTGGTGTGGTTCTGTTCTCAATCATCTCTTCAATTGCGTTCTCTACTGTACTTGGTACTGTATCTGGTTTGATCGTAGCAGCTTCTGGTGCTATCGCGCATGACCTTCTTACCAACTTCATGGGAATGGAATTTGATGATGCTGGAAAGGTACGTGCTGGTAAGATCTCTGCTGTAGTAGTTGGTTGTATTGGTATCCTTCTAGGTATTGCCTTTAAAGGTATGAATGTATCATTCCTAGTAGGTTGGGCGTTCGCGGTAGCAGCTTCTGCTAACCTACCATCGATCATTATGATCCTATTTTGGAAGCGTACTACTTCTCAAGGTATTGCTGCTTCAATCGTTGTTGGTATCGTATCTTCACTAGGCATCATCTTAGTGTCTCCAACGATGTATGATAAATATGGTCTACTAGCAAGTGATGCAATATCACCTCTAAACAATCCAGGTATCGTTTCAATTCCTCTAGCGTTTATCGCACTAATTGTTGTTTCTCTAATGACAAAAGGTATTGGTAAAACTGACGAAGAACTTGAAGCTGCAGGTATCTAAGTTTAGAAATTGCCTATTAATAGAATTTTATTGATAGGATAAAGAAATTGGATTAGGCCACCTTCGGGTGGCCTAATCTTATGTAAAAAAAGAGGAAATTATGAATCGTTTTCGCGTTACAGTATTGGTTGTTTGTTGTATCTTAGTCGTCCTTGGTGGCGCAGATATAAAATCTATCTTACGAAACTCAGAGCCAGAGGTTGTTGCCTGGGATCTAAAATCAGGAAATCTTGAGCTTAGTAAAGAGTGGGTCACTCTTAATGGTGGTGTTTTAATGCTTGAGGAAGCAGTATCGAATTCAGGTGATATAGAGATCGATGCGCTACTTATTCCATATGTGCGTGATATCGAAGAGAAGAAGTTTTTTGTATTGATTGAGACCAGAGATCAGAAGTTATTAGATACATTTATAGAATATCATTTTGGTCTTGAATCAGAAGTTGAAAAAGAGAGATATCTGCAAGAAAATATCGATACCTTTAGGATGCAAAAGTCTGTGTCGGGAATGATTGTTGCTGGAATGTTTGTAAATAGAAGTCGTGAAACCCTATTTGAGTTAGCTAAAGAAACTGGAATGGATATTTCTGAAAATGCAGTGTTTATCCATGAGGGTAATGAGCCACCACCAATCTATAGAGGCCTGTTCTTTTTGTTAATGGCTATAGCAGGTGTGATAAAAGTTATTGTTGTTGGACGTAAGAATAAAACTACAGGCGTTACCTCAACGTAAAAGTTTTGTTTTTAGGTTAAGCCCGCTCATGGGGTAAGAATATTTTGAAAAACTCCCTAGAGATTCTTTAGGGAGTTTTTTTGTTTTGAGACCCTTTTCAGACCCCTTCTCTTCTAGGTTGACAATCAGAGGGTAATGCATATAATGCAGGCATCTTCCGACTGCTGTATTAGTCCTTTTCGATATATAAAAAGCTATATGTATCATGGGCAATATTGGTAGTGCGGAAAAGTTGGTCTAGTACAGAATAAGGCGTCAGGAGGCTTGTTCGAATTACTATTGGGCTATTTGGATTACCCTTTTTGGGTAATTGCTACCTTTCATAACATATGAAAGACGATCTAGAAGGGGCTTGAAATCCCCTTTAAATGACCCGTGGAGTTAATAATGGCAAAAGAGGAAAAACAGTTTTATTCAGATTTGCGCAAGAAATCGAGTGAGTTTGACTCGCGTGAAGAGTATCTGAATCATGAACTTAAAATTATGAGCTTTAGAAGATGGGGTGTTCACCTACCTTTTAGAGATTACAGCATTGAACTGGAAGATTTGGTTCCAGCTATTGCTGCAACGATTGGTAAGGTTGTAATGGTAGCCGCGTGTGTATCTGCGTTTGCATATGCTCCAGGATTTGAACTTAACAACCTTCCAGAGGTTGACAAGCTTGCATTTATTGCAGAGAACGTGCGTTATGAGCTCCTAATTGCAGGTTTCTTATTCGTAATACTTTTCTCAGCAATTCTTAATCCTAATGCTAACCTTGCGGGAACGCACGGTCCTATGATTCCACTGATTGCAACAATTGCCGCAGCAGGCGGACACCCGTTGGCTCTTGGTATTATGGTGGGCGTCTTCGGGTTGATACTCGGTTTAACCAAAGGTGGGTCAAAGTTAATGACCTTAACCGGTGTCGGGGTGCGGGGTGGCCTCCTCTTATATCTCGGTGCTACTGGTCTGTTTAAGTTCATTGGTAAACTTGATACATGGGCAACCGGTTTGTCAGATGACGGCTCTACAAGATTTATATTCCTTGCAGTTATCGGTGCTACTCTTGTTGTTTATACATACCTTGCAAAGGTTAATAAGCGTTGGTTGGCGATTCCCCTTTGCTCTGCGCTTGCTGGTGTAGTAGCACTTCTTTGTGGTGCTGACGACTTTGCGTTTAAATCAGGACCTGGACTTCCAGAATTCAGCCCATTCTACTGGTGGGGTGAGAGCACAGGCTGGCACATGGGTTGGCCTGGAATTGAGCACTTCCTTGCAGTAATGCCATTTGCGCTTCTTGCTGTAGCTATGTGGTCGCCAGACTATCTTGGTCACCGTGTATTCCAAGAGATGAACTATCCAAAAGAAGCTAAAGGCGTTCTAATGGATGTTGATGACACAATGATTGGTGCTTCTATCCGTCAAGGTATTGGTTCATTCCTGGGTGGTGGTAACCTTGCCTCTTCTTGGGGAACATATATGATCCCAGCTGCTATCGCTAAGCGTCCTATTCCTGGTGGAGCTATGCTAACTGGTATTCTATGTATTGTAACAGCTCTGCTTGGTTACCCAATGGACATTGCAATGTGGAGCCCTGTTCTGATTATTGCTCTAATTGTAGGTGTATTCCTTCCGCTACTTGAAGCTGGTATGCAGATGGTTAACAAGCAGCAAGATTCTCTAAGTGCTGGTACTTGTATCTTCGCTTGTGCAATCGTTAACCCAGTATTTGGTTGGGCTATAACAATGCTTCTTGATAACCTAGGTTTGATTGGAGATACAGAACGTGCTAAAGATCTATCACTTGGAGATAAACTGATTATTCCTGGAATAACATTTATTATTTGTGTAGGTTCAATGGCTGCTGTAGGGCTGATTCCTGGTATCCCTGCTCTAGTTGGTAATTAATTAGAGTAAGGTACTTAGGTGCTAAGCATAAAAGGGCTCCTCTTTGAGGAGCCCTTTTTTATTATTCAGGTTTATTTTTCCAGTATCTTTGTTGCAGCTACTGATTTTTCAGCCACATATTATTCATATGCTCCTTGGATAAAATAAGTAGCTGCGCCGCGATCTTGGAACAATATCCTCAGAATAAATGCAATGAAATACGTCATTACCTGGCCTGAACGGGTAATCTAGACAAGGTTATGTGGTAGTTAAGAAGTCGTCATACTGGCGAAGGCCCACTACTGTCCGGGTAAA
>JAWSVA010000016.1:0-1087 GCA_033852155.1 Gammaproteobacteria bacterium
TAATAATCGTTGATATGTTGCTTTAAAAACAGGGTTGCATTGCATAGCTGACATCATAGCCATATATAAAACGGTTCTCACCTGTGGTCGACCACCTTGGATTTTTCGTTTACCTTTAAAGCGGCCACTTTCTCTATTAATAGGAGCAACACCTATTAATGCACTGGCTTGTTTACTGTTAATATGACCAAGCTCAGGTAAATTACTGATGATAGATGCCGCAGCAATTTTACCAATCCCAGCCATGCTTTGTAATATCTCATTTTTTGCTTGATACTCTGGGTTGCTTTCGATGAGGTTTGCAATCTTATCTTCTATCTTTTTGATTTGATTTTTAAATATTGTTAGCACAGGTTTAATCGTCATTGCTAATGATTTTGGTAGGTTTTGTAACCTGTTTTTTTCCATGGTTTGCATTCCAAGTAGTTGGTTACGACGAGAAACTAAATCACTCATAGCCCGCATTGTTTCAGGTTTAAGATCAGATAATGGTGGCTTGATCGCTTCGCTATAATGTGCAATAAGCTGAGCATCAAGCTTATCAGTTTTTGCTCGTTGTCCTATGGCACCTGCAAACCGTTTTACATGTATTGGATTAGCAATAGTAAACGGTAGTTGTTCTTTTGCACAGGCAATGATAAATGGCATTTCCAACCGGCCTGTAGCTTCAATGACAATGCGTTCAGGCTTATGTTTTTTGATGATTTTAACGGCCTCTTTGATGCCTTTTTCGTTATTTGATACTGTAAAAAAAATATCAAGTGGCCGAATGTAAATGTCGAGTTGATGTTTCCCGGTATCAACACCGACGTTAATGTTTTGATTTTTATTTGTATTCATAATAAGCTAACTCCTACTTGCAAAATGCGGGTTCGAGACCCAGTAGACTATTCGAGTGTTGTGCTTGAAGTCCTTTGTCGTGTTCATTCTGGTTACCGGTCTCTCAATAGAGGAACCTTCGTTCAATCGAACTACGACAAGGAAAGCTTAAGTTGCTGCTTAAGCCTGGGTCTCACATTACCCGAAAAAGGTTTAAATCGTCATTAAGATAGGTTTATTTACCATACAAGGCGTTTAACCCACTCGC
>JAWSVA010000017.1:0-57193 GCA_033852155.1 Gammaproteobacteria bacterium
TTCCCCGGACACTAGTGGGCCTCCGCCGGTATGACGTCATTTGATGCTATTTATTTCCCCAGGACACTAGTTCGTCTTCGCGGGAATAACGGTGGGGCGTGGAAATAACGGAGGAGGGATCAATTGATTAGCCTTATATGCAAATGGATACAAAATGCTGAAAAGAATTGGTTTATACTAGCTGTCAATTGTGTAAAAATATTTTGCTTCGAACTAGCACCCCGTAATTTAACTAATTTATAAATGTATAACCCATGGAAAAATCTGAAAATAATATACTAATTCTCTTTGCTCATCCGGCATTACAAAATTCTCGGGTCAATGTTCAGCTTATTGATTACGTTAAAGATCTTGATGGAGTCACATTCCATGATCTCTATGAAATATATCCTGATTTTAATATAGATGTAAAACACGAACAAAATTTGTTGATGGAAAATGATATTGTCATCTTTCATCATCCACTTTTGTGGTTTAGCGTCCCTGCAATATTAAGAGAGTGGATGGATCTCATTTTTCAACATATGTGGGCCTACGGCAAAACAGGAAAGGCCTTGCAGGGAAAGAAACTAATTAACTTTATTACGGCTGGTGGTAGAGAGTCAATGTTCCAGCATGATGGATATCATGAGAATACAATGATTGAATTTCTTGCTCCAATTAGGCAGGCTGCACACGTATGTGGAATGGATTTCCTCCCTCCATTTGTTGTCCATGGAACTCGTAATATCACCCAAGATGAGATTGAAAACCACGGGGTGGAATATAAGAATTTTATATTAGCTCTTCGTGATGGCAAGGTGGATATTGATGCGGCGCGATCACTTCAGCGTCTTAATTTAGATCTAGAAAGTATAATCACAACTTAAGGACAGTTCATTGCAAGGACAAGGTTTCTTTTTTCAGGCATTCGTATATCTTTCGGCAGCGGTAATATCTGTTCCTATAGCCAAGCGATTTGGACTTGGGTCGGTTCTCGGTTACCTAATCGCCGGTTTTGTCATTGGCCCCTTTGGTTTGCAATTGATTGGCGAGGAAGGCCAGGATGTGATGCATTTCGCCGAGTTCGGTGTTGTGATGATGCTATTTCTTATCGGCCTGGAACTTCAGCCATCACTTTTATGGCGTCTGCGTGGCCCAATTATAGGCATGGGTGGTTTGCAAGTCGGCCTGACAACGGCAGCAATAACAGTATTGGCTATGTTTTGTGGTCTCTCTCTGCAATCATCCTTGGCAATCGGCATGACTCTTGCGCTTTCATCTACCGCAATAGTACTTCAAACGTTGAATGAGAAGGGCCTCATGAAAACTGATGCCGGGCAGAGTGCTTTTTCAGTGCTCTTGTTTCAGGATATTGCGGTGATTCCTATGCTTGCCATTATGCCCATATTAGCTGTAAAAGCGGCAGGTGAAGCAATAATAAAAGAAGGGGAATCCCACGGAGCAAGTTCTACATGGATCGAAGGTTTTCCTGGATGGGAGCAGGCTCTTATAGTAGCTGGTGTAATTGCTTTCATTATTATTGGTGGACTTTTCCTTATAAGACCATTTTTTCGATATATTGCCAAAACAAGATTAAGGGAGCTCTTTACTGCTGCGGCTCTTCTGTTAGTTATCGGCATATCTCTGCTTATGTCAAAGGTAGGTGTAAGTCCTGCCTTGGGTGCTTTTCTTGCTGGTGTTGTTTTGGCTAATAGCGAATATCGCCACGAACTTGAGAGCGGTATCGAGCCTTTTAAAGGACTGCTTCTAGGATTGTTCTTCATAGCAGTGGGAGCTTCAGTTGATTTTGCTTTAATTACCGCAGAACCAGGTCTAATAGCCCTGCTTGTGGGTTGTCTTATAATTATTAAACTCGTTGTTCTTCTGGTCGTTGGCAAGATATTTAAAATCAAACATGACCAGAATATTCTTTTTGCTTTCTCACTGGCTCAGGGTGGTGAATTTGCTTTTGTTCTCTTTTCCTTTGCGGTTCAGAATAATGTTATTAGTGATGCGGTAGCGAATCCACTCATTGGAGCAGTGGCCATTTCAATGGCTCTTACACCTCTTGCCCTGATTATTAATGATAAATTTATTCAGCCATGCTTCGGCACAAATGAAAAAGAGGAGAGGGAAGCTGACAGCATAGATGAAGAAAATCCAGTTATTATTGCTGGATTCGGAAATTATGGCAGCATCATTGGACGCTTTTTAAGGGCGAATAATGTTGGAATAACTGTTCTGGAGCATGATTCAGATAGGGTAGAGCTCCTGCGTAAACTTGGTCTCAAAGTTTTTTATGGTGACGCTTCCCGTCATGATCTTCTGCATGCAGCCGGAGCAGAAAAAGCTCGCATTTTAATACTGGCATTCAATGATCATGAGAAAACAATTGATATCGTGCGCATGGTAAAGAAACACTATCCGCATTTGAAAATATTCACTTGCTCATCAGGGCGAACAGAAGTTTTTGATCTTTTGGATGAGGGGGTGGAGCATGTATATCGAGAGACTTTTGATACGTCACTAAAAGTTGGGATTGATGCACTTGTCAATCTTGGTTTTAGGTCATATCAATCTCACCGTGCTGCTAAAACATTTAGAAATCATGATGAAGGTGTAACTAATGACCTGCGCCATGTGCGTCATGATAAAAAAACTTTCATCAGTCATGCTCGCCAAAGCATTGAAGACTTGGAGCAGCTTATGCTCACGGAACTGCGTGATCCGGAGGAACATCCAGATACTGGGTGGGATACCACACATGTTATGAAGGAGTTCGGGGGGAAAGAATAAAAAGGCTAAAAGTGTTCTTAAGTCTTGGTGGCATAAGGTAGTTGTCCCTATGTTTACTGATAATTTAAAGGATAATATTATCAAATATCCTTTAAGAATCGATCTGCCGTTTATTGAATAGTTGAAAATGGAATATGCACTTATTACTTGAAAGCACGTTGTAATAAATTAATGGAAATCACCTTAATACGACATGGAAAACCAGGTTTCGATTTTAACGGAAAAGTGCGTTCGGACGAAGTTTGTAATCAGCTTCAATATTTTGATCAATCTGGAATACTAGATGAACCAACTCAAGATGCATCGCACGCGGTAACTGGTTGTAAAATTATATTTTGTAGTGATTTAGCTCGCTCTTGTGAATCAGCTGAAAAGTTATCAGGGGGTAATGTTTACCATTCTAACGAGGTGTTTCGTGAAGTATCATTGCCATATTTTAATCAAGGCTCACTAAAACTCCCAATTAAATTATGGCTTATAATGTTGCGATTGATGTCAGTTTTTGGTTTTTCACAAAATGGAGAATCTTTGGCAATGGCAAGAAGTAGAGCAAAGTTAGCAGCATCTGTTTTGATCGATGCAGCTCAAAATCATAATAGTGTATTACTAGTTGGCCATGGTTTTATCAATAGTTTTATAGCAAAAGAGTTGTTATCCAAAAACTGGACAGGTCCATCTAAACTGAGGTCTAATTATTGGGGTTATGGGGTGTATAAATATAATGAAATATGACAGCGCAATCAACCATCGTGGCTGCGGTGCTGGACTTCAATGGGGTACGACACTTTGATCGCAATAGGGTCACGTAAAGCAGCCCTGTTTTCAATAGTAACCCTTGCTACCTGGAACTAATTCCATATCGCGAATACGCCTTCCTATCTCTTTTGCAGCTGTAACTCTCGCAATAATACCAGGCTGATTTTTCTTCATCTGCCTTAACTTCATCTCTATTACCTTAAACGCGCCGGAATAAAACCTAGGTCCGCCTAGCATATCGCAGATTTAGGTTATCCTGACTTTTAAGAAATGCAAATAGATTGCTGTCCATTTTTAATATTTCCCTCTGTTTAACCCCAGGATATGTTTTTCATCTCACATATCTACATTTCATCACACCATTCTGACCTTGTGTCCCAAAAAAATTATCCTGTGAATATTCAAATCTTATTCTATTCATAAAGGGGAATTAAATGTGCGATGTAGTATCGATTCGCAACGGGCGTAAAAAATACCATTTAGGTGAAACAACTGTGCATGCCCTTGCCGGAGTTGACTTAAGTATTAAGAAGGGAGAATTTGTTGCTTTAGTTGGCCCATCAGGCAGCGGTAAAAGCACATTATTAAATGTGTGCGGACTTCTGGATACATTTGATACTGGCCAATATCAACTCAATGGTATAGATGTTCATGATTTAAAATCCAGGCAACTATCGAATTTTAGAAAAGAAAATATTGGCTTTGTTTTCCAAAGCTTTAATTTATTTGCGGTAATGTCAGCCTATGAAAATATCGAATACCCTCTGATTCTTAAGGGAATACCAGCCAAAGAACGTAAGCATCGAGTAACACAAGCAGTAAAAAATGTCGGACTTGAAAAATTCGCAGCCCACATGCCGGACAAATTATCCGGTGGGCAAAGACAAAGAGTAGCAATCGCCAGAGCTTTGGTAAAACAACCTAAATTAATCATTGCAGATGAACCAACTGCCAGCCTGGATACCGAAACTGCTAATCAAGTAATTGATCTTATGCAAGAGCTGGGAAACAAAGAGGGAGCGACTTTTGTAGTTGCTACTCATGATGAGCGCATGACTAAAAGATGTGAACGTGTGATCCATTTAGTTGATGGGGAGATAAATAATGAAATGGTTTAAATTCGCGTTTAGAAATGTATTAAGAAATCGTCGACGCTCTTTAGTTACTATTGCTTTGATCGCAGTTGGAGCTGCTGCAATATTGTCTACTCAGGGTTTTAGTCATCACACCAATGAAATAATATTAGAAAGAACCATAAGCAGCTCTGGAAACATCATTATAAGTCATTCCGATTCTTTTCAGCGCGATGAAGAAACCGTGCTGGAAATGGGGTTGTCCGATTATTCTTCTCTAATGAATTCCTTGGAATCAGATCCGCGTATAAAGCATGTACTGCCGTCTATTCGATTCAGTGGAATGATTAGCAACGGAGAAAAAACCATGATTTTTAATGGCGCATCTCATAATGCTCAATATTTTCACAGAGATGATTCAGACATTAATTTTGTTTCCGGTGCTCCTTTATCCATGAATCCAGACCCCAATATGGAACCTGAAATTATATTGGGTAAAGATTTAGCAAAATCACTGAATGTTACTGTAGGCGATTCTCTGACATTAATGTCTACTACTGCCAATGGAGCATTAAATGCAATTGATTTCACTGTCGTTGGTACCGTTGATTTAAGTGTTACACAGCTTAACAAGTCCTTAATTTATACTCATATTTCCGATGCTCAGGAATTATTGGATACAAATAAAATTCACTCTTTATCCGTTCACTTACAAGATTTTGGTCAAATATCCTCTTTATTGACGGAACTTCAACAAAAACACCCTGATATCGCAATTACGCCGTGGTCTGACCACGCAGACACATACAACAAAGTTAAAGAAGTGTTTGGTACAATATTTGGAGTAATGGGGCTAATAGTAATCATAATGGTCTCTTTCTCAGTATCTAACACAATGTCACAATCAGTAGTGGAGCGTACAAGAGAAATCGGCACTATGGGAGCCTTAGGAACATCAAAAAAATTAATCGTAACGAATTTTATAATGGAAGCATTAATCATTAGCCTTATAGGGGGGGGAGTGGGTGTTTTGCTTGCTTTTCTAGCTGGATTTGGCCTGGAGATTTTTAATGTTCAAATGCCTCCGGGACCGGGATTCAGCAATTCATATCCTTTGCGTTTACTCATTTCAATGAATCTGATTTTTCAGACATTAATCTGCCTGTTAATGGCCTGTGCTTTGGCTTCATGGTTAGCAGTCAATCGCGGTGTAAAAAAACCAATAGTGGAGGCACTTATCCATGTTTAAGTCATTAGTATTTTTGTGCATTAGTTGTTTTGCAACGTTAACTTTGGCATTACCAACAGGTAATGAAATCATCAACAAAACAGATAGCTATCGCAAATCTTCAGGATCTTTGCGTGTTGAAATCGAAATAAAAAATTACAAAGGAGAAAAGTTAGATAGTGAACGTAAATACCAGGTATATGCAAAAACTAATCGCCGCTCATTGGTATTATCACAACACATTAAAGAAAAAGGGCAGAAGTTTTTAATGGTCGATGGTAATTTTTGGATCATCATGCCGAAAAGCAAACGTCCGATGCGCATAACCCCACGACAAAAAATGCTCGGAAATGCTGCTCTTGGAGATATTAGCCAGCTGACTTTTAGTGATGATTATAATAGTAAAATTATTGAGGAAGATGTATTAGCCAGTAATAAACCGGCAATTAAAATGGAATTAATAGCTAAAGCCAAAGGCACTACCTACGATAAAATTATCCTTTGGGTCAGCAAAGAGAACTACTTTCCAATTAAAGCAGACTTTTTCTTAAAATCTGGAAAGTTGGCAAAAAATGCAGACTTCCTTTCTAAAGAAGATGAAAAAGGAAACCCTCAGGTATCCGGCATGATTTTGCGAGATCGCATCCAAAAGTCGGAAAAAACGGTTATGACTTATTTAAATGGCGAAACTAAGGAAATCCCGGATCGCTACTATAATCCAAGTTACCTGTTACGCTCAAATCTGGATTCATTCTAAGATGAAAGTGTTAAGAATATACTGCTTGATACTATTAGCATTCAGCTCCATTGTTAATGCTTATGATCTGGATTTAAAACTTCGAATTCAACCTGGACATAACCAGGCAAATAATAATAGTCCGTTTAGCTATTATCAAAATGGGCATGAATGGTCCCGTCAGGATTTAATAGCTAATATTAACCATAAAGGATGGGTCTTAGAATGGACTGGGACTCAGCGAATAATTGAAGGATATAAACCTGAATATAAAGGCGTCATTAATGAAGCCTACAAGGATACTAGCATTGGCAACTGGGAAATAACTGTTGGGAAAAAGAGAATTTCCTGGGGAGTAGGTTCTTTTTACAGACCTTTAGATGTATTACAAAACACTTCACGCCGAGAGTTATTACCTGTTATCGAAGAAGGTTTAACTATGATTTCAACTGAGCGTTACTTCGATTTAAGCTCTATAGGTTTTGTATGCGGAACGGAGTGGAAACTAAATCCTGACTCATCAAAATTCGACAATAATCGTTGTGCGATTAGATGGCAAACTGTGATTGATGACTGGGAGTTACAGGGAATTGCTTATGCCGATGAATTAACCGATTTAAGGTTGGGATTCGGGACAAGTGGTGTAATAGGAGAAGCCCTGGAAGTTCATGGATCTGCTGCGTATTTGCGCCGCTATCAAAAATACATGAATACTTTATTGGGTAGTGGACAGTATTTAGCTGCTTCAGATCCAATGCAATATCAAGATAAATACGATGGACTTCGTTTTCTTGTTGGAGGTTCCTATACCTGGACAAACGATTTTTCCTTAAGTATGGAATACTGGCATGATGATTCAGGTTACACAAAGAGTGAATGGAAAAATCTGATTAATCTTACCCAAACTCAGCAGAATCTTGCCCAATTAAGTTTTATTCCAGAACAACTAGTAAAGGGAAATCAACTTTGGAGTAGCCAAATATTTCTTCAAGAAAACATTATGCAAGATTATTTTGCCACACATGCATCGTATAATTTTGATGAAACCGATATTGCCAGCTATATTATCTATTCAATTCCTGATAAAAGCTGGATAACAACTTTTGCAGTTGAAACTGAAATTAATAAATACAATGATTTCGGGTTTGGTGCTCGTTATTTTGATGGGACTGATGATTCAGTTTATAAAAACTCACCCACAAAATTCCAGGTATATCTGAGCTGGACTGCCATATTTGATTTATAGAGGGAAACAAATTGCGCCGATTAGAATATTTACAAAAGGAAAGCGGTGGACTATGGGTTTTTAGTAAAGAAATCCGAGGTCAACTCTATGCATTATTTTGTGACATCTTCATTGCCTGTTTCCTAAGTTTAATAATCACCGATAGAAGCTATCTTGACATTTTAGGACTATTGCTGACATTCCATTTTTTTGGTTCAATCATTCGTTATTGCTCAGGCTATATATTTTATAAAAAACCTTTGAGGCTCCATCTTCTTACATCAATAGTATTAGGCTCTATTCTCGGATCAATGTTTTTTGAAATTTTTGTCGGTGGCAATCCAATCGATTTAATTATAAATACCCCGGAAATTGCAATAAAAAGAACTTTATTTGGAATGTTGTATTGTCTAATTGCCGGAAACAATATGTATCACATATTCCAAAAATCAAAAGTTGAAAAATCTTTATTGGAGCAGCAAAAGCAAAACTTACAATACGAAAAGGATTTGATGGAAGTTGAGTTAATGGTTCTGCAATCACAAATAGAACCTCATTTTTTATTCAATACCCTGGCTAATATTCAGGCATTAATTGATGGCAATCCAAAATCCGCCAAACAGATGTTGACTCAGTTTACTGACCTGTTAAGACACTCACTTGCAAGAACCAGATCAAAAAAAACCACTATAGGAATGGAATTAGATATATTGGAAAAATATCTATCAATACAACAACATCGATTAGGCGAACGCTTACACTATTGCATTAATTGCAGTGAAGAAGATCGACAAATCACAATTGCTCCACTCTTAGTTCAACCTTTGGTAGAAAATGCGGTTATTCATGGAATTGAACCATCGATTGAAGGTGGAAAAGTTACTATCAGTATTACCAATGACAACCATATTCTAGAAATTAAAATTGCTGATACAGGACAAGGTTTTTCAGGAGAAACTCAAGGGCAGGGAATTGGACTTACCAATGTCCGCAACCGTTTGAAAGCGCTTTATGGTGATAAAGCTAGCTTGAGCATTTCAGAACAAAATCCCAAAGGAGTGCTGTCTAAAATTGTAATCCAAAGGAATAGTGATGACTAATATTACCGCCATTATTGCTGATGATGAACCTTTACTACGTTTTCATTTGAAGAATGAGCTTGCTGAAGTTTGGCCGGATCTGGAAATTGTCGGAGAAGCTAAAAACGGTGAAGAAGCGCTTGATTTGTTATCTCAGCACAAACCAAATATCGCATTCTTGGACATTCAAATGCCAGGTTTAACCGGTCTGGAAGTCGCATCAAAAAATTTGGCTGATACAAACATAGTGTTTATTACCGCCTTTGATGAATACGCAGTGAATGCCTTCGAACATGGGGCTGTAGATTATCTTTTAAAGCCGATATCTACCGATCGTTTAGCAAAAGCTATAGGTCGTCTTCAAAAAAGAATCTGTTCAAAGGAGCCTATACCAAACATTGAGAAAGTGCTAAACATGCTAGACAAGGTAACCTCAACAGCAAATAACCATCTCAAATGGATTAAGACTCTGAAAAATGATGAGGTTTTTATATTGCAAATAGAAGACGTTATTGCTTTCCATGCAGAAGATAAATACACCACTGTGATAACACAAAATAGCAATTACCTGATTCGGACTTCGATAAAAGAGCTGGAATCACAACTTGATCCAGACCAATTTTGGCGTGTTCACCGCGCAACTATTATAAATGTAAGTGCAATCAAATCTGTGAAAAAAAATATTCACGGCAAGTACTTTGTTGAGTTTAGCAGTAGTAACTTTAAGCCAACAGTCAGCAGAACCTTCGCCGATAAGTTCAAGCAAATGTAATTCAAATTAAAAAATGGTCTGAAAGCTAAAAACAGAATTAAACATTCAGAGAGTGCAAGTAAAGTTGGTATTGAATTACGTGAAACCGAATTAATAATATTTGGAAATCCAAAGGCAGGAAGTCCACTTATGAAATGTCAGCAGAGTATAGCCATAGATTTATCGCAAAAAGCCCTGCTGTCCGGAGAAATTCAAAAGTAAAAACAAGATGACAGAGCGTAGCCGAAGTCTCATTGTTTTTACTTAATTTTTCTTAACCCTTCGGCTTTAGTTTATCTTGAGCGTAGCCGAAAGGCTCAGGGATCTTGAAAATTAAGCCTAAAATCAACCACCACCTTCCCAAATCATGCCCAGCATTGCTTTCCAACAATTAGTAATATTTTTACCGGACAGTAATGGCAAAAAGCACTAATCAGGAAGGACGAGAATAATAAGGTCTGGATATCTTATAATGACCTGAGATATTTGAAAAAAAGGCATAAAATTTCTGCCTATGAAAAAGCAATCTCCAAAATAGAGAAAGCACTTGCCAATATCACAAAATCAGCAGCAAACAAATAATACGGTAGAACGAATAAAAAGGGCGGATAAAAAGGGCGGATAAAAAGGACACTCCGTGTGCCAGGATAAGCTGGTATTTAACCGGAAGTAAAAGTCTTCTATTCGGAATGGATTAGCGCGCCACCTTGAAGAGTTTAAAGGGGAAGATTTGCTTTATATCATCCAAATCATACAGCTGTTTTTTTTAGCATTACAAAGTGAACCTATCCCCTCGGTAGTTCCTGAGATGCACAAAAACCATTTGAAAGCACAATTTTTCATGCTAACATGAATCGGAGTTCATGTTCCGATTCCTTTATAAAGGCTTATTATGAAAGTTCAAACTCTGCTTTTCTTACTTGGAATTACTCTGTGCTCATCAACCTATGCTGGTAGCATGCACAAAATTGCAACCTCGATTTTTGAGGGAGTATATGCTTTCACCAAAGGAAGCCGTGCTGCCCATTGGGGCCCCGACTCAACTGCTATTATCTGGAGATTCTTTCAAGCTATAACAAAGACTCAGAATTTGATTGGACGTTGTTGCGGAGGTCGCAGGCATCCTAAAATAATTAAAGGAAAGGTTTGTGTGAAGCAAAAGTTTCATCGCTTGATGAATCTTTCATCTTAAATGACAGCAAGGACCCTACATAACCTAGCTGCTCCTGTCTGTTGCTTTTTTATGCTCGCTTAGAAAAAAACCATTATATTAAAGGAGAAGAATATGTCGCTAAGAGCGAACAAACACACCATCGAACTTTTTCGGCCCTTTGTAACCGAATGCGGCCATTCATTCGACAACGCCACAGTATGTTATGAAGAGTACGGTAACCCGCACGGTAAAGTCATCTTAGTTGCCCATGGTGGACTATCAAACCAACACGCTGCCGGCAAATATTCTGATGATAATAATGATTCAGGCTGGTGGGATGCCCTGATTGGCCCCAACAAACCGATCGATACAAATCAATATCGCGTTATCTGCACCAACTCGTTAGGGAGTATGTTTGGAAGCACCTGCGCGAAATCGATAAACCCGGCCACGGGTAAGCGTTTTGGCCCAGATTTTCCTGAAATAACTCTCATAGATACCACGAGATTTATGAAGGCGTTTCTTGATCAACTCGGTATTCAAAAACTCTTTATGATGATTGGCCCATCAATGGGGTCATTACAAACACTTCAAATGGCGGCACTTTACCCCGATTTTGTTGAATGTGTTATCGCCATTGCTACATCAGGGCGCATGCCGCCATCTGGCATGGCCATGCACCATTTCATGATTAATGCGGTCGAAATGGATCCAGAATTTAATGGCGGTTGGTATAACGATGGCGAGGCGCACCACTCGTTAAGGATGATTCATCAAGTAGCGAAGATCTATTACACTCATGAAAAGTGTATAAAGTCGCTATGTTGGGACACGATTCCTGACGGAGCAGACGCACAAAATCTGCGAAGCCAGCGTGTCGGGGATTATCTTATCAAAACCCTGCATCATGATATCTTAGAGCGAGATCCTAACTGTTATATCACCCTGGCTAAAACGGCAAATAGCTATGATCTTGGTATTGGAGCCCAGGATTATCACCTTGGTGTTCAGCGCATAAAGTGTCCTGTTCTATTAATAAATTTTGATACCGATTGTGAATTTGCCCCAGAATGGGCACATGAAATTGCAACAATATTGAATCAGAACAATCCGGGACAATGTCGAGCTAGGATCATTGAAACTCCATGGGGTCATTTAGGGTGCCTCCAGGAGACTCCACAGATTGGTAATTTGATTCTAGACTTTCTTCAAGAAGTTCAAGAAGTTCAAGAAGTTCATGAGGTTATCGACACATGCAATGCCAGGCTAGCTGCTCAGTAAGCTTAGCAAAAGTTTATTATTACACTACATGAGCCGTTATATCATGGTAATAAATCAATGCATTAACAGATCGGGGCCCGATTTATGAGCGAATAAAACATGTAAAGTGCTAGCGGAAAGTACTTTCTGGGGCCCCAATATCTTAAGCTACTGCTCTCAAGGCTTAACATCGTTAAACTAAGATTTTAGGATTTGTACAAATCAATAAATCAAATCCACTTAACTTATTTGCTTCAAGAGTACCTCAAGATCTATTGCCACTGGCAATACGCGCACTTCCTGCTTGAGCCAATTTGTAATCAACTTAGCCTAGCATTATAATTGCAAGCACCTTAATTCATGCCATGGGTATCTTTCGATCAAATGCTGCAGACACAGAGCAATTATGGATAAAATACTTTCAATCTTGATATTCAGCTACAGCTTGTGCCACGTGTAAATGGCTCAAACAAACAACATTGGTACAGCAAATATGCCTGATTCATTACAATTTTTACGATCTCCTCCCACACAAGCAAGAAGCAAAAAGGCGCTGGAACGGTTTATTGTTGCCGGAGAACAAGTCCTAGCTGATAATTTGTTCGAACAGATCAGTATTTCTGAATTAGCAGCACTTGCCAGCTCTTCGGTAGGTACATTTTATCGCCTGTTTACCGACAAAGAAGGGTTGTTTCAACTACTGCATGAACGCTTTGTCAATGAAACTAGGTCATTTTTAGATGAAACCTTGGCCGAAAAAAAATGGCAGGCAAAAGGGGCTGCGGATGTTATTCATGGCCTGGTTGAGGCACTAGTCCACCTTTATGGGAATAAAGAGGGGCTTCTCAGGGCATTAATTATTCGCAGCTCATCTGATATAAATTTTCGCAATAATTTACATGGGCTCAACAGTCATATCTCAAACAAGTTAACGCCACTTTTACTTACACGTAAACAGCAAATTGGTCATCCATCTCCACAAAAGGCAGTCGCATTTAGCATCAATATCATTCTTGGAACAATGAATCATAATACTTTGGCAGGAATCGAACAGATGACAATGCCATCGCTGTGCCAAGAACTAACCGATGTTATTTTGAGCTACCTTCGAATCGAGGTCGGTATCCAGTAAACCATAGTTGAAATTGCAGTCGTTTTTTTGCCCGGTAGATACCATCTCTCGAAATAAGCCTCAAGTTTAAATTAACCCGAAATGAGGCTTATATTCGTCTTTGTTTTTTAAAACACCAAAGCAGCTTCTGCGCCAGTATAAAGAAGACGGTGTTATCTTGAAAATCAGAAATAAATATTTATAAATTTCACGCAATAACTTGGGCTGGCAATAAAACCACGGAAGGCAGTTATCAAATGGTTTCCTGCTTGGTTAGTTCGTGTTAGATTGCGGTTTTAAATCTATCAACGGATTTCATTCCCGTTATTTCAGACATTATGCGAGGAATCTATGAAAAAGGTGTTATCTTTTCTCTCTCTTCTTTTGTTTATGAATACTGTCGCTTTTGCTGATAGCTGTACCGATTTTCTGGATTCACTTTCTAATTATAATGTACTTATGATAAAACTAAGGACGGAGAACTCGGACTATATTGCAGCTAAGGATAAGTTTGAGAAGTATCTGTCTGTGAATTCTAGGCTTGCGATCAAGCAAGACGACTATAAATATGCCTCTCTATTACACACCTCTATGCAAAAGCATATCAAGACATTAAAGGCATCTGCTTTAATTGTAGGGGATGCCTATACTGGCTTGGATATAATGGAGCTTCAAGCGTTAAATGTAGAGCCCTATTGTAAGGCGCAAGCTGAGGAAATCACTGATGCTCATTTAGATAGGGTTACGAAAAGTTCTATTATCTTATTGGTTGATATAGAGGATTTGGTTGAGGAATCTGAGAAAGTAATGAAACTTCTCAGCAACTATCTAAAGTTGTAGGTTGTTGGATCTCAAACCTCAAACCGCTTCCTGTTATTTCTGGGTAATCCATTTTTTCTTTAAATAACCTATAAATGGTGCTCCGTACGCACTCTATCTTTTGCTTTCAGCTTCAACCTGCATGATGTAGATTCATTATTTTTAATATCCAATTTATCAACTATAATTTATAGGTTAAAACTATCAATGGTCATATTAACTTAGTTGTTTTTTATAGAGTTTGACATTATTTTTGATGTCTAATTATAACAAGGAAATTTAAATGGATATTCCTGATAGTACGCAATGGGGTGATTACCAGAGCGATCTTGACTTGAAGTACGCCCATAATCTTTATGGCGGTCTTTCAATTGAGGAGGCTCAGCAATATTTCATAGATGCTCCAATTGAGAGAGTGTCCGAATTGAAGTTTGCTCCTTTCAATGTCTTTAAGTACTACGTGTTTTGTTTTACCGGGTTTTTAACTTCACCTGAATCACGCGATGAAGCTGATATGGCAAGTGTTTTTCTAAACTTGGTATATGAAATGGCAAAAAAACATCCTGCTGACTTATCGGAGTCTTATTCAAGTATTGAATCTTCGGTAAATCATGTTTCAGATAATCAAAGCTTTTATGCTGCGGATCTTGATATTTATGGCTCTTTTAAAGATGTGCGGGAAGATATAGTTAAGTGTATCAACGACTTCAGGTATGTTGATGACTAATTCTGCTTTCGTCACAGGCCTAAATATATATGTAAGCAGTTGGAATGGTTAATGACCATGTTACTGAATGCTTCAGATATTCGCATATTAACAATACCATTTAACCTAACTAACCATCGCCCATCACATGCGCTGTACTTCACGCCTCAATCTCGCATGGAAAAACATTGGGCGCAGCTGCTTGGTGCGGTTTTTGGCTTCTGTTTGGCATTATTTAGTAAAATGCTGGTGGTAACCCAATGACTGTTTTCAAAGGGTCAAATTTTGTTGATCCTGGTGCAACTGCTGAAGATAACATTTAGATGGCAATATAACTTCTCAAATCATAGCAAGTGTAGTTCTGGCTCAAAATACCGTGGCCTATGAGATATAAACAGAAGTTCATTGTATCAAGAAGATTCCATTTGAGTTGTTTTATGAAATGCGCACCTCGTTTGGTTTTAAATTGGCAAATGCTGAAAGCAGAATTAAGCGAGCGCAGTCTGATAGACACCCTTATCGAACAATCATCCTTGAACGTAATATCCCTGCTAAGCAGGTTGAGCTGATATCGCAAATGCTCTGACGATTTAATCACTGTTAGTTGATGTTTTAAAGGTATTTGGTTTTTTCACTAAATAGTGTAATTAATTTTATTGTTAACTTATATATAGTTGGTTGTTTACGGTCTATTATTATTACTATGGATTGAGTTATTAAATTGTAAAATTATATAGTTAGAGTAAATGGATTGATTAATGGCGGAAAGTGTTTTTCCGCATTGCAAGAGGACGAATGAACAGTATTTAATTCACTTAAATTGCTCAAGCCGGAAAACCTCATACCCGAAGAACTAAGTCGATACTTACTGATGAAAAGTTTTGAGGCTATACCTAACTGGTAGATAAAAAATCTTGTCGCGGTGGGAAATAACGGACAAGTTAATATTAATGTTATTCCTGACTTGGAAATGGTCATTAATTACTGACATGACGTCAGTAACTAAAAGGAGATTGGTATGAATAACCCAAAAGCATGGTATAAAATTTTAGGGTCAATTTATCGGTGTTGTGGGATGATCGTACGTAAAGAGAATTGTTTTCAAAACATTCTCACTGGTAGGGCTTTACATTATGCTATCCCAAAAGTGATTGTTCTATTTATTCAGTTATGCATTCCATCAGTGGTTTTTGGTGAGCCTCTCGAAAATCATTCAAAGCAAATGCCACAAGCTCAGGCATCGGAAGCTATATCCTTACCGGTTCAGGAAGGGCAAAATCAAGGATTATCAAAATATTTTACCATGTCTTTGGAGGACCTTGCCAAGGTCCAAATCATCGGTTCAACTCTGACGGAACAGGCATTGAAGACCGTTCCATCAGCGGTTACCGTATTTACACATGAACAGATCAAACGCATGGGGCTGGATAGCTTGGATGAGTTGATGAATCTGGTACCTGGTTTCCAATCGTATAGAAGTTCACAGACATCAATGTCTTTTGCATTCTCATCACGCGGACGGCGCATTGGCAATCCGGTTTCGGAAATTATGATTTTGGTGGATAATCAACTGGTTAATGAGCCACGCACCAGCGGCAGCGCTTTATTTGTGACCAATTGCCCCCTTATGCACATCGAACGTATCGAATTTATTCGTGGCCCAGGAGCGGCAGTTTACGGTTCCAACGCCATGATGGGGGTGGTTAATATCGTCACCCGTACTGATGTAAATGAGCTGAGTGTCGGCTATGGCAGCTTCAACCGCCGGCAGGCGTATCTGCTGGCCTCACAGCAAATAGGCGATGTGAAGATGGATCTGTTTGGCCGCATAGATGCCGATGACGGTGATGATTATCTGGTGCAGGATACCTTCGGTCCCGATCGTATCTATACCGACGATCCCCGTAAGCGTGCCAATCTGAATGCCAAGATTCGCTGGCATGATACCTACCTAAACCTTCAATACAACCAATTAGAGGCTGAAAATTTTTACGAACAGAGCGGTATATCCAACGGTTTTAACCAGCGCAGCGTAGAGCTTGGTTCAATTTCCCTACAACAGGATTTCAATTGGCTGTCGGTCTCTTCCTCGGTCTGGATCAGTTACTTTCTATCGAATGCAAACTCAACCGCACAATTTGCAGCCCCGGGTGTCCTTGCCGGCATCAGTAATCCAGCGAGTAATGATGCCCTGTTTGTTGATGTCGATTTTACCGATTATAGTGAGACCCGTTTTAAGTGGCATAATGACTGGCATATAAACGATCAAAGCAGTTTGCAATTTGGGATTGAACTGCGGCACATTGATGTGCCCGAAACTATAGTTAAAAACAATTTCGACTTAGGTGATCTTGCTAATAGAAATTTCCCCATCCGTTATTACGGCTCTTTGCTCGCCACCACGGCAGTACAGGCAGAATCCAATCGTGATATTGTTGGACTCTACAGCCAATACCAGCGCCTGCTATTTGAGAAAACTAGTTTAATACTGGGACTGCGTTATGATAAGTTTTCCAGTATCGGCTCGCAACTCAGTCCAAGACTTGGGCTGGTTCAGGAGCTAAGCGATCATCATAGCCTCAAACTTCTTTATGGAGAGGCATTTCGGGCACCATCTGAAAATGAGCTCAACTTGACTAATACCCCCGATTTTTTGGGCAATCCAGATTTAAAACCTGAAATTGTAAAGACTTGGGAGCTTATCTGGATGGGGCAGTGGTCTCATACTAACATCTCTCTGGGTTATTTTGAAAATCATTTTAAGGATTCAATTGCGCAGACAGCTACTGGAACCGGAGCACTGCAATATAATAATGTCTATCAAGATCCTGCCAAGGGTTTAGAGTTTGAACTTTCTCACGAGTTGAATGAACATTGGCTGCTCCGCGCCACTTATACATATATTAGCGATAAACCAGAACTATCTTTTCGTGAGGCCGAACAACTGACTTCTCTGATGGTTAACTTTCAGCAAGGCAAATGGAACGCCAATCTGATTGCCACCTGGTGCGATGAGCGTGAAATGCTCACTGGAGGTAGTGGCACCAGCCGCATTTCCCTGAACGATTACTGGCAGCTCTTCGGCAAGGTGAACTACAACTTCAATCATAACTGGCGGGGTTTTGTGCAGGTGAAGAATATGTCGGATGAGGATTATCTGACTCCAGCCAGTAGTTCAAAATTAACCGAAGGTATACCGAATCGCGGGCGGGAAATAATGGTCGGAGTTATCTGGCATTTTTAATTTTAAAATTAAATATTTTGACTGGTATATAGCCAATGAAAAAATACTTTATTCCATTTATTCTTCTTGCGTTCAGCCTTAGTTCTCCGGTTGTTTTTGCCGAGGAGCCTTCAAAAGAATATGCGCTTAAGGCAGCTTACTTGCACAAGTTTTTCTTTTTTGCTGATTGGCCTGAAAAAGCCTTTTATGAAGCTGAATCGACCATTGTAATTGGTATTCTGGGTGAGGATAGTTTTGGCGGGATATTCACGCAAATTGAAGGCAAGTCCATAAATGGAAGGAGATTGACTATTAGAAGATTTGGAGAAACGTCACTCCCTGAGATGCTGCGAAGATGTCAGATCTTATTTGTCAGCCGCTCACTTGATAAAGATGAGAAGTCAATTCTAGCATCTCTTAAGGATTACCCAGTTCTGACGGTTGGTGAAACTGAAACATTTCTTGAATCTGGCGGCATGATTGGTTTTATTACAAAGAAAAATAGCATTCGCTTCGAGATTAGCCAAGCCGCAGCTGAACGAGCAGGGATAAAGATCCGGGCACAACTTCTTAGAGTAGCTGTGCGAGTTATTGAGGAATAAAATGAAGAATGGTCTAGAAAATAGAAAGGTTACACCGGGGAGTCTTATTAAGTGGTTTGGTAAGATCAGGATAAAGCAAAAGCTGGTGCTTATTATTATGATCGTTAGTTTAGCTTCAATGTTGATAGCTAGCGGATCATTTTTGATATATGAAAGAATCATAATGCAACAGCGCATGGCCTCAGATCTATCAGCCTTAGTGGAGATGCTGGCTGACAATTGTGAAGCAGCATTGTCCTTTAATGACCCAACTGATGCAAAGCATATCTTGTCTTCACTGAAGGCGGTAGATTCCATTGCATTTGCCAGTATATATCAAGCTGACGGAACAGTCTTTGCTACATATCAACGAAGTGATTTTGAAATGGGCAAAATACCAGAACCTCAATCGGATGGATATCATTTCGGCAAAGATTGGCTTGTCATATTTAAACAGATATCTTTAGGAGGTAAGCCCATTGGAACAGCATATCTGCAATCCGATCTAAGTGCGATATCCGAGTTCTTGAGGCAAAGTCTGATAACTTTGGGTGTTGTTGTAATGTTTTCCGCCTTATTTGCCTATTATTTGGCCATAAGACTCCAGAGGGTTGTATCTACCCCGATATTTCATCTTTCAGAAACTGCTGCTGCTATATCGAAAAATCGTGATTACTCGATACGTGCGTCAATATTTGGTGAGGATGAGCTTGGTGTGCTTACAGCAGCATTCAATGAGATGCTCAGCGAGGTTGAAAAAAGTCATTCATCGATCCGTGATAGTGAGCGGAAGTTCAGGACTCTTGTCGATAACATTCCCGTGAAAGTTTTCATGAAAGATAAGGAATCAGTTTACCTTAGTTGTAATCCGAGCTATGCGGCGGATCTCGATATCTCTCCGGAGGAAATCAGCGGAAAGACAGATTACGATTATTATCCTGTAGGGGTGGCCGAGAAATATCGTGCGGACGATAAAAGGATAATTGAATCAGGTAAGAGAGAAGATATTGAGGAAGAGTTTATTCAACATGGCCGGCATTGCTGGGTGCAGACGATCAAAATACCAATTATGGATGATGCAAATAATGTGACAGGTATATTAGGCGTTTTCTGGGACATCACTGAGCGCAAGCTGGCAGAGGAGATGCGTGAGATACATGTTGCACAGCTTGAAAATCAAAGTGCTGAGTTGGAACGGTTCACCTATACAGTATCACACGATCTCAGAAGTCCTATTATCACGATCAAGGGCTTTTTGGGTGAGCTGATAAAGGATGCTGAGGAGGGCGATATTGACCGTCTTCATGGTGATATCAAGCGCATAAGCACAGCTGCTACTAAAATGGGAAATCTGCTTGAAGATCTGCTTAATTTGTCCCGAATAGGACGGATAGCGGATGAACCTGTGGATGTGTCCCTGGACAAGCTTGCGCACGAAGTGGCTGAGTCTCTTCACGGCCCTATCTCAGAACGTGGTGTCAGGCTGGAAATTGAGTCCGACCTGCCCATTGTTCGCGGTGATCATGTTCGGCTCCACGAAGTCATGCAAAATCTGATCGAAAATGCAATCAAGTTCATGGGTGACCAAACCAGGCCGGGTATTCAGGTCGGCTCACGTTGCGTTGATGATGAAACCATTATCTATGTTCGCGATAATGGACAGGGGATTGACCCTGTTTATTTAGACAAGATCTTCGGATTATTCGAGCAACTGGATGGGAAGACCGAAGGGACAGGCATTGGCCTGGCCCTGGTAAAACGCATCATTGAATACCATGGAGGACGTATCTGGGTCGAATCCGAAGGCCCCGAATGTGGCAGCTCGTTCTGTTTTACAATTCCTTTAAAAGGAGTGTCGTGACATGTTAAAGAACACAAAATTTGCTGGCGAGCCATTGGAAATATTGTTGGTGGAAGACAATGAAGACCATGCTGAGTTAATCGGTCGAAGTTTTGAAAAACACCAGGTTTTAAATAAGTTGAAACTAGTGCGTGACGGAGCTGAAGCTCTAGATTATCTGTTTCGGCGGAATCGATACTCGGATCCTGCTACCAGTCCCCGCCCACATATAATCCTTCTGGACCTCCGTTTGCCGAAAGTTGACGGACTGGAGGTGCTGAGTCAAATCAAGGAATCAGAGATGCTAAACAGGATTCCGATTGTTGTGCTTACTTCTTCCAAAGCAAACGGAGATATTAACAAAGCATATGCACATCATGTAAACAGTTACCTGGTCAAGCCCGTCGACTTTAACAAGTTTACAGAACTGATGAAAGATTTGGGCTTCTACTGGTTGGGTTGGAACCAACAATCAGGAGGTCCTGAGTGACATTTTCAAAGTCGGAGATGTTAAAAAATGGAAAGGCTATGAAAAACAAAATTATTTCCATTCTTCTTGTAGAAGACGAAGACAATCACGCAGAATTGGTGCGGAGATCCTTTGAACGCTGCCCAGATAAATACCAGCTAAATGTTGTGGAAACGCTAAGTCAGGCACGGTTAATTCTGGCTGAATCGCCTCCAGATATAGTTATCTCAGACATGAAGTTGCCTGACGGTAATTCGATAGAACTTCTTCCTGGAAGCATCGAGCAAGCTGAAGTTCCTTTTATCATAATAACCAGTTATGGCGATGAACATGCGGCAGTAACGGTGATGAAAAAGGGCGCGTTGGACTACGTTCCAAAATCTGAAGAGATGCTCGCAAACATGCCGCAAATAATAGAACGCTCCCTTAGAGAATGGGTAAATATTGTTGAGCGCAAGCAGGCTGAGAATATTATAAGAGAGAATGAGGAAAAGTTTCATGGGCTTGTCGAGTCTTCTAGTGATCTAATTTGGGAAGTTAATCAAGATGGTGTCTATGATTATGTTAGTCCACGGGTTGAGGAGATTTTAGGGTATAAGCCAGAGGAGGTGCTAGGCAAGACAGTGTTTGATTTTATGCCTCCAGAAAAATCAGCACACATTAAGGCCATTTTTTTGAAGTCCGTTCGTGAAGGGATTCCAATAGTTACATTAGAAAATATAAATTTACATAAAGACAATAGTCGTGTCTATCTTGAAACAAGCGGTGTTCCTATTTTTGATGATGCGGGAAAAGTTATCGGCTTTCGAGGTGTAAATCGCGATATAACAAAACGTAAAATGGATGAAAAAGAGCTGCAATCTAGAACTGACGAACTTTTTTCTGCTAACAAAGAGTTAGTAATTCATAGAGAACATCTTCTTGAGTTGGTTGATGAAAGAACAAAAGAACTTCATGAATCTCTGGCTAAATTAACACGCACCCAAGATTATTTAATTCAAACAGAAAAGATGGCTGCGTTAGGTGGACTTGTTGCGGGCGTTGCCCATGAAGTAAATACTCCTGTTGGTGTATGTGTAACCGCGGCATCCTTTCTAGATGATAAAACCAAAGAATTTGCCAAGATGTTTAAGCTTGGTCGTCTTAAAGATAAGGATTATGTGAAATATATTGATTTATCACTACAAAGCTCAGAAATGATTTTAATTAATAT
Organism: Gammaproteobacteria bacterium; assembly: GCA_033852155.1. Lineage (GTDB taxonomy): Bacteria > Pseudomonadota > Gammaproteobacteria > QZLD01 > QZLD01 > QZLE01. The sequence continues at coordinate 22,002 of JAWSVA010000017.1, forward strand.
GGAGCGTGCAGCTTCTTTAATACAAAGTTTTAAACAAGTAGCGGTAGACCAGTCATGTAAAGAGTTGCGGACATTTAAGATAAAACATTATATAAGTGAAATTCTAATTAGTGTGCACTCTAAATTTAGGAAAACTCCATATGAAATAGAGGTAAATTGTCCGCAGGAATTTTTGATAAATAGCCACCCTGGAGCAATTTCTCAGGTTATTACTAATTTTTTAATGAATTCACTTATACATGGTTTTGAAGGGTGCGATGGGGGAACTATTACTATTGAAGTCCACAAAGTTGGTGAAAATGTAAATATCATTTATCAGGATACTGGTTGTGGTATATCAGAAGAAAGCCTAAACCATATCTATGAACCATTTTTTACCACCAAGCGCGGCCAAGGAAGTAGTGGGCTTGGATTGCATATTGTTTATAACCTTATTACTCAAACACTGAATGGAAAAATTAATTGTTCTAGTACTATTGGAAAAGGGACTAGATTTGAATTAGATTTTCCAAGTGATTTAGCTGAGTAGGTTTAGATTATTACGATCACTATTTAGATTGAATCAATTGGGCCAAGATAGTTTATTCTGGCACTGTTGAATATCAAGGGTTCAGCTTCATTGATCTTTCTTGTGGTTTTATGCATAGAATTATGGACAAAATCCATGAATGGTTAAATGAGTTATGTGGTGATTATTAATATAATTGCTTGCCATATAAGAGTGCGCTAATGGTGTGTGCGATTTGGTATGAATGCTTTGAAATATGTCACACTATATAACTAACGCTATTAAAGAGGTTGTTGACAATAAAAGTGAACATAATACAATTCGTTCACAATTTTATTATGGGGTACGATATGAAAAAATGGATATCTATATTTTTCATCTGTTTGCTATCAATTAACTGCAGTATGGTTTCTGCAAGTGACTTGCTTTATTTTCGCTCATTACTTCTTTCAGAAAACTTTAACCGATTAGAAAAAGAGCTGTCTGAGGTTAATGCTCTACCGTTTAATAATGTCGAAAATATAGAAAAATACTATCGTACTTATGGTGTTTTGTATTTTCCAAGAGATGAATTTGAGAGTAGCAGTGTAGATTTAGCGATAAAAAAATGGATAAAGCTCAGCCCCAATTCAGCCTATGCAAATTTTTATGCTGGTGGTTTTCTTTATAATCTCGGTATGAATGCTCGCGGAGGTAAATATAGATGGGATACGCCTAAAGAAAATTATGTAAAAATGCGGAAGTATCTAAAACCTGCAGAAGAAAAGTTATTGCTAAGTTATAAAATAGATTCAAACCTTACAGCAACAAGAGTAGCGTTAATTAATTTGTATTCCAATATATCTGATGAAGATCAAACTCATATCTTCCTTGATAGCATTACTGATATCCCAGACAACTATATCATTTGGCATGCTCAGCTTTTCAAATCAACAGGAAGGTGGGGAGGGGGGAATGATAAAATTTATGATTATCTTGATATGGCAACTAAACAGTTTAAGTCTAACCCTCAAATTATAGACCGACTTACAGGTATAGCCTTTAATGATACAGTTCGCTCTTTAATGAGAGAAAAAATTTATGATAAGGCTATGGAAATAGTAGACCAAGCTTTACCTGTAACAGCTAATTATCCTCAATTATTTAGGCAAAAGGCATGGCTTTATAGTGAGAAAAAGGATTATATAAGTTGTATTAAATGGTCTAAGAAAGCTATAGCTGCGTATCCGAATAACATAACTTTTTTAAACACTGCAGGATTCTGTGCTCACAAAACTAAAAGCTGGGAACTTTCAAAAGAATATTATTATCGCATTGTTCAATTGAGTGGAGAGAATAAGAGTAGGTTATTTAGACTTGGAACTGCCTATATGCAGCTTTTTCAATATAAAGAAGCATATACCATATTTAAAAGATTATTAGAAATAGATCCAACCTATAAGAAATACATCAAGCACTATACAAGTTATGTTGAAGCTAGGCATGCAGATTTAACAACATTTAAGATGAAAGATTTAGAGTTATTTGATTTCTATAAATCATAGCGTCCTAAAAGAGGTATTTGATGATTAACGATATACTATATTTATGGATGCTATTCACAAAAATTACTTTTTTTAAGCAAGTGAATATGACTTAGACCATGACTGTGAAAAAATTAATATTAATAACCATTCTAGTTAGCTATATCTTATTTGGCATTTCACTGTTTATACCTTATCAATATTGTATGGGAGGTGAAGGTTATGGCTTGCCGGTAGCAGTTGTAATGCCTTCCCATAGAGAGAAGGGTTGGTACTTTATTCGATTAGAGTCTAATAAAACCCATGCAGCTCAAATAAGCTTATTATCTGTTACATTAAACTTAATTTTATGGCCAGTAGCTTTGGCCTTAGTCTTATTATTTATCAGGCTGTTGAATAAAATACGAATAAAAATAGTTAATAAATACTATGTAAAAGTATTAAAATAATCTTCGTTTCAGGTAATTGCTCAATCCTGTAAAGAAACATCTAAAAATGAATATCCACAGTGTGCAACAATACCGTTTGTTTGTATTACTACTGCTTTTGAAAATATTGGACCATCGGTTACTACCGTATGATATTCGCCTTCTTCACCAGAGGCATCAACTCCTGCTGATTCAAGATCTGATATTACTTGCCAATCAAGTACTCTTCCCAAGAAGCTGTTGTCTAATTTGCTTTGTTTAATTGCAACGATAGTAGCTTTGAATCCAAGTTGTAAAAATTCTTTTAAAAGATCGCGGCGAGCTGATTGCCAAAGAGGCTCATGCGCTTTAACCTTAACAGAAGAACAAACTCTCTCGACCCAGTCTAGATGAGGTTGTAAGTCGATATCTCCAAATACTCCGTGCTCAATATTTTGTTGCTTGAATTTACTAATGGTTGTTATGAATGTTTGTTCGTAATCATCCCATGAAGTAGGGCAGGCAATGCTTTCAATATTCAAGGCTTCTGCTTGAGCTTGAATTACACTTTGTGGAAGTCCGTGAGAGCGAGAACGCTCACCACTTTCAACCATTAGCGTTAGAAGAATTTTAGGAATGCCACCATCTTTTATGCTTCGATATAAAGCGAGGCAGGAATCTTTTCCACCGCTCCAAGAGCAGAAGAAGTCATTATTAGTAATAGCTGTCATTAGTGTTATCTTTTAGGTTTCAGAGTGTTCATGGATAGGCCCGTATAATAGCAAACGCGACTTTTATCATCATCATTTGTTTAACTCATGTTTTTCAGATCGATAATTGTGCAAAACCCAAAGTAATCTGCACATATCTACCGAAAGATATTACCTTCGGCACATAGTCTAATTTTGAATTTATCCTTACGATGATATTTACATCTCTTAGGTAAGTATTGTTATTGGTTCTGGAGGATAAATATCATGAATATCTTAGCATTATATTCTAGGTTAAAAGTCTTAGTATTTAGAACGCCTAAGACTTTGGTTGTTGTAATTGTTATCGCGCTAACATTGGCCTTCGTGCTACATATTTATAAGTTCAGGCAGATCCAGGCTCAAATTAAAATAGATCTTGCTGCGCCCACGACCCCACGTGGATTGATTTATGACTCTAATAACTTGGTTCTGGCTGAAAATACTGTGGCTTATGAGATATGGGCGGAAGTTCATCGTATCAAGAAAATCCCGTTTGAACTGTTTTATGAGATGCGCACTTCATTTGGTCTTAAACTGGCAAATGCTGAAAGCAGAATTAAGCGAGCGCAGTTTGATAGACACCCTTATCGAACAATCATCCTTGAACGTAATATCCCAGCCAAGCAGGTTGAGCTGATATCGCAAACGCTTTTAAGGTTTACCCATACCGGAATTTTCTTGCATGAGGTTCCAGCGCGGGATTACCCGCAACCACAACTTGCCCCTGAAGTAATAGGGATTGCAGGAGATAAGCAGCATGGTCTATCTGGTATTGAATATGCCTTAGATAGTCATTTAAGTGAAGGAAACTATCTGCAGCTAACCTTAGACTCAGTTATCCAGCAGAATCTTAAAATTGCCATAGGTAAATTGATTACCTCAACTAAATCAACTTCTGCTCGCGCTATGATAGTAAGGCGTGATGGTGCGATAGTTGCGATGGCGCAATATCCAACATTTGACCCTGAGAATAAAGACACGATTGACGGTACATCTATCAACTCATCTATTACACGTGATGTTTATGAGCCGGGAAGAGTTATTACGCCACTAATCTGGGCTGCTGCAATCGACCAACAGTTAATCGCTAAAGATGATTACTACGATACAAATAATGGTATTTGGCGTTATAAAAACAAAACATATCGTGATGCAGCCCCATGTAGTCATGCGCTATCAACAAAAGAAGCGATAGCGACTAATTCAAATATTGCCACGGCAAAGGTAGCTATAAAGGTTGGTGCAGATAACTTATATAAAATCTTGCGTTCGTGGGGTATTGGCTATAAAACCGGAATTGAGCTTCAAGGTGAATCAATAGGCTTGCTTAGTTGTGCACGCAGTTGGTCTGAAACTACACTTACCCAGCTAGCAATTGGATATGAATCAGCATGGACTGTTGCCCAGATCGCGAGGGCATATACTGCGATAGCAAATGGCGGCGTGATGCCGCCGTTAATGCTGATTGAGCAACAATCTGACAAAGAAAGTACTCATGTAATAAAACCCGCAACAGCTTCATGGTTAATTTCTGTATTGGATGAAGGGCAGCAAGGGTACAACGCCATTCGGCAATTAAACTCGTCTGTAATGATAGCCAGGGAAGGTCATTATCGTGATAATGAGATAACTCAAACTCACATTGGTTTTTTCCCTGCCAATGTCCCGCAATTTACGGTGGTAATCCAGTTAGAAAGGCCTACAAGGTTACGACCGCACTTTGGTCATAGTCAGAGGATAATAGCGCCGGTATATGATGCTTTGGCCAATAAGAATTAAAGTGTCATGTAAAGACAATAGAGTGAACTAGTTCACGTATCTTTCAAAAATATGTATTAAGCTTTAGGTAGTTACCTCAACAAGGCTGGTTTATGTCAAGTGAAAGCAGCACACATTTAGATGGTTCAATTTGTCGTTTGAAACTCAAATATTCAATCGCTATCGGCTTGATTGCGTTCCTTGTCATATTATCTCAGGCAGTAATCCAGTATTCCATCTCTGATAATATGAATGATGCATACGTGGTTGATGTTGCTGGACGACAGCGGATGTTAAGTCAGAAAATCACTAAGGCTTCGTTAGCAATATTAATTGGTATTGAGGAAAGACAGCACAATGGTGTCAAAGATCGGCATTTGGTAGCTGAGCTTGAGCAATATGTAGATGAGCTTAAAGATGCCGTCAATCTCTGGGATAAATCGCACAAAGCCTTGCGATTTGGGGATGATGAAATTGGAATCTCAGGGAAAAAATCAAAAGAAATTGAAAAACAATTTGAGCACTTGGAATCGCATTTTCAAATTATTTATCAGGCTGCACAGCGGATTGTACAAAATGCAGAGGAAAATGGAGTCGCAGACCTTAAATTTAAGTTGGTGTCTACGGAAGTAGGAATTATTGCAGCTAATGAAGATAAGTATCTTTTGGATATGCATAATATTGTATCTTCATACTCTACGGAGGCAGTAGAAAGAGCTAATCATCTGAAATATATAGAAATATTTATGATGGGTTTTACTCTTGTCGTTATATTAGCAGAGATTGTTTTTGTTTTTTCTCCAGCATACGAAAAGCTTAAACAGCAATGGCAAGATCTAAAGGCCTCGGCATTAAAACTACAAAAAGAAACAGAAAGAGCCAATCAAATGGCTGATGAGGCAAACATTGCAAATGCTGCTAAGAGTGAATTTTTAGCCAATGTGTCGCATGAGATACGGACGCCAATTAATGGTGTTATTGGGATGACAGGACTGTTGCTAGAAACTGATCTTGATGAAGAGCAGAGGGGGTTTGCAAAGACAATAAATAACAGTGGTAAGGTTTTATTAGCATTAATTAATGATGTTTTAGATTTCTCTAAGGTTGAAGCAGATAAATTAGAGCTTGAGGTCCTTAATTTCGATCTGCGTGCATTGCTCGACGATTTTGCCGATATGATGGCCTTGAGGGCGCACGAGAATGATTTGGAGTTTATTTGCGCCGTTACACCTGGAGTGCCGGTATTTCTTATGGGTGATCCTGGGCGATTACGGCAAATACTGACCAACCTGGTTGGTAATGCGATAAAGTTTACCAATAAAGGCGAGGTATCTGTGCATGCATCCCTGGTTTCAGAGACTGAAACTGATACCTTGGTGCGATTTTCTGTTTGCGACACTGGTATTGGTATTCCACTAGCAAATCAGGATGGTTTATTTGAAAAATTTACTCAGGCGGATGGTTCTATAACCCGAAGATATGGAGGCACTGGCCTTGGGTTATCAATCTCAAAAAGATTATCTGAAATTATGGGAGGGGAAATCGGGTTTGAGAGCGAAGAGGGTAAAGGATCAGAATTTTGGTTTACTTGTCGTTTTCAAAAACAGCAAGTACGGGAGTGTAGCCAACTAATTACTAGAGATTTGGATGGTGTTCATATTTTGGTTGTTGATGACAATGCAACCAATAGGGAGATCCTGACAGTTCAGCTTGAAGCTTGGGGAGCTATACCACAGGCAGTAGCGGATGGCGCGACTGCGATGCAAATGCTGCAAAAGGCCAAAGATTCTGGTGTTCCGTACCAAGCTGCGGTGATCGATATGCAAATATCAGGAATTGACGGCGAAACCCTTGGTAAAGTTATAAAGGTAACAAAAGGGCTGCAAGATACGCGTTTAATAATTATGCCATCGTTTGGAATGCGCGGTGATGCTCGCCGATTCGAGAAGTTAGGCTTTGCAGCATATCTAATCAAACCATTACATCATGGCGACTTGCTTGATTGCTTAGCTGTAATCTTGAATGATAGTCAATGGTATGCAAAGCCTCAAATACTTACTAAACACTTGATACGTGAAATGCGTCGCGGTGATGTGCATATTTTGGTAGTTGAAGACAATATAACTAATCAGCAAGTAGCATTAAATATTTTAAAGAAGCTTGGATTGTCGGCAGATGCAGTAGCAAATGGAAAGGAGGCAGTAAATGCATTGACAATGATTTCGTATGACTTGGTTATTATGGATTGTCAGATGCCAGTAATGGATGGCTATGAGGCAACGTGCAAGATCCGCGATGCAGAATCTAAGGTGCTGAATCACGCTGTGCCGATAATCGCCATGACCGCTAATGTGATGCAAGGTGATCGAGAAAAATGCCTGCAGGCAGGAATGAATGATTACATATCTAAACCTATCGACAGAGATGATCTGGCACAACTACTGACTAAATGGTTGCCAGAAAAGATAGAGGCAATGAAGAGCATCAAGTTGCCGCCAACCGAAGACACTGTTGCAACTCGCAATGATACTGATGCAAGTATTCAAGATATTAAATCAAACCAAGAAGTTACTAAATCAGATAAGCAATGTAGTAAGTCAAGCGTTGAAACTAAACCAATAGCTGTCTTTAATCAGCAAATGATACTGAAAAATTTTGATGATGATGTTGAACTTACAAAAGTGGTGCTGGCTCGTTTTATAGAAGAAACAGATAAACAGCTGCAAACGTTATATGAGTTATTTGAAGAAAAGAGTGCGTTAAAAATTTCGAATCATGCCCACAAGATGAAAGGTGGAGTTGCTGCTATTGGTGGTGAGATTTTTGCTGATTTTCTCTTTGCCATTGAGCAAGCAGGTAAATGTGGTAATACTGAACAAATCAATGCATTAAAGCCTAGAGTTGCTGAAGAGTTTGCCCAGTTAAAAGCGGCAATTAATGCTTTTATTGGTTGAAATATATACACAACTTGGATTGAAGTACTCTGTAGAAAGGAGTGTTAATATGATTCCCAAAATTAAAATTGTCATGCTCAAAATTTAATACTGGTGTCGACTGCTATGAACGAAAAATTTTGCCCTTTCTGTAAGGGGCTAAACAAGTGTATGGCTCACACAGGCAGCTTATGCTGGTGCAATGATGTGAATGTTCCAGCTGCATTGCTTGATTTAGTTCCATCAGAGCTGAAGCTTAAGTCATGTATTTGTCTTTCTTGTATAGAAACATTTAATGACAATCCTAATATGTTTATTAGTCGTTATTTGGCAGTCTAATGCCCTGTGTTTTTAAGTAGTGTTTTTTAAGTAAATAGTCCCACCTATTCCAGCCAAGTAATACTTATTCATTCCTTTTTTAGCATAGATAATTTATCCAGCTAGCTAACAAAATTCCACCTCTTAAAGCCTAGAATATTTAATTTGCACAACAGTTTGGTTGTTTTGCACATTGGTTTGTCTATTCTGCACATATTTGCGTGAAAATTGTTGTTTTTTGCACATTTACACCTGGCGATTCAACTGTTACTTTTGAAGTCAGAGATACAAAAAATAACCATCGCAAGCACATAAGGAGTCAACATGAACATAACTCAATTTAAAGATGACCTAACTTACTATTTGCTTGGTTGGAAAGACAATTCTGCAGCTACAGAAAATCAGAAAAAAGCCTGGCCGCAAAATAGAAAACTATCGCAACGCACCTTAGAAAATGGACATTCAAACTGTCTCAAACTCTTGCAGGAAGACGGTTATGATGGCGATCCAGTATTTAGTGAAAATGCCAATGTTAGAAAGTTTTTTGATAATGAGAATCGCCGTTGGCCAGCATCTCAGGAAGATATAGTTCGCTTTGGTATATTCGTCCATCTCGACTTTTATAGATCCATATCTTTATGTTTAAAGGCTCAGTGGGAAAAGTTTTATCTGAAAAACATAAATCTAACTGACAATATCAATCAGCTTGGTTGGGAATATGACCCTGATGGCGCCAATATTGAAGAAATTTTAACTGACAGACAAGAGAAAACATCCGAATATTCCATAGATTTTAATATTGGCCTTGAGAAACAAGCTGATGAAGCTTCGTTGTTTCAATTTTTGGAGAAGTACTATCCTGCAGAAACATCGGGCTATTCTCTTGAGCAGTTCTCGATATTGATTCAAGACATGATTATGCGCAAGATGCATCTGTTCCCAATAGATAGCCTGGAAGTAGCTAAGTTTATTACAGAAGAACAAAAATCTAGATCAATTCTTCAGCAGGCGTCCACTATTCAAGCAAATGATCTATGGCTGAAGAAATCACAATGGATTCAAATTGAGAAAGATGTCGCTAATGAGCTGTTCCGCTTGGAGAGCTATCGTTTAGCGCAAGAGAATGATATTCAGCAATGGTTTATCACGTTTGGTGGTGCCTACTTCCCAATGAAAGAGGCCGAGCTTAACTGTTTATCGATAGCTCGAAGAATCCAAATCAAAGAGATCTCAATGGATCTATCTGAAGATGAGGTAAACGAGTTAGAGCTAAATACACGTAAGACAGAACTTGAGGAGTTAAAGCTTAAGCAGCATGAAATTGCAATTGCAGAGATGTTTAACTGTCCTGGTGTTCAGCTTCAAGGTGAAGCCATTACATCTTATGAGAAAGAGATCAAAACCACGTTGCGTAAGATATGGTTGTTAACTCACCCGGATAAAATCAGAGGTAAAGAATTCACCGAATCGCAATTGGATGATTTAAAGGAATACTATCACCAGTCGATTTTAATTCGTGATTACGAGAAAGGCTTTGATCTGCGCTCTTTATCGCATCTTCAGGATATTCTGGCCCAAGTTAAAGTGATATATGCTCAGGAAGGTCTTGATATTGAGGGGCTGGATATCATTGAGGGAGATACTGCTGAGGAACAACTAGAGTGGTTGGAGAATAAGATTCAAATACTTGAGAATGAGATCAAAGACATCAAGGCAGAGATGTATGCATTAGCATCAAGAATTGATGTCAAAGAGAAAAAAGCCACTATGGAGAACGCAGCCACCATCGAAAAATACACCAAGCAAATGCAAGAGAAATCAGCATTTTATACCCAAGAGCTCGAGAGTCTTGAAAAGCAATACAAAGCTCTTTTTGCAGGAGGTGTGTAATGATAACCATCTCTGAACTTAGAGCTATTGCTTCTAATAAGTACCTAGGTGAAACGATCGGTTTTTCTCGGATACTATCTGCTTGGTGTGAAGAAAATCCTGAAGAAGAACTGTCTGGCTATCTGCAAAATACTGGCCTTACGGTACAGACAATGGCAAAAACATTGGAGCAGTTTGATGACGATTCTGGTAAAGAGCTATTGATTCAATGTTTAACATCGGTGACCGGAGAATCGGTAAAAGGGGTGCATCTTTTACAAACCATTTGTGACAACAAGGGACACAAGATTACCGCCGCACTTATAGGTGCAGGGTTGGATTGTAAAACCCTATCGGAAAACATTAAAGATAGTATTAACGGCAAGACCGTTTTCTCAACTATTAGTACTAATATCGATGTTGAGATTGATACTAGCGAAGGTGAACAATCATCTGTATTACTCAAATATGGTAGAGATCTTACCGCGCTTGCACTCGAGGGGAATTTTGATGAGTTATGCGATAGACCGGAAGAGATCGAACGTTTATTAGATGTAATCCTGCGTAAGCGTAAAGGTAACCCAGTTCTTACTGGTGCTGCAGGTATTGGTAAAACGGCCTTGGTTGAGCTTCTTGCAAGCAAAATTATTGAACAGCAATCACCGCTGCATAACTACAAGCTATTCGAAATATCAATGGGGAAACTTGTCGCAGGTACTAAATATCGTGGTGAGTTTGAATCGCGATTTGAAGGGATAATGAGTGAGTTGGAGCAATCATCACCTGCGCTATTATTCATTGATGAAGTTCATCTGCTTTTTGGTGCAGGTAGGGCGGAAGGAGCGGCTATGGATGCCGCGAATCTTTTAAAGCCCTATCTAGCAAGGGATGATCTAAAAGTTATTGGTGCTACAACCAGTGCCGAATACCAAAGATATATAGTAAGCGATAAGGCATTAGCTCGCCGTTTTCAGGAGATCAAACTAGAAGAACCGAATGGAGAAATGTTGCATAGCATGGTGAAACAACAGGCTCTAAGTTTGAGTCAACATCACCAGGTTGAAATCAGTGATGAAGTTATCGATAAGGCGATAGAACTTACAGACAAACATCTGCCTAATCGCCAACAACCCGACAAAACTATTGATTTGCTCGATAGTGCTGCGGTAGTTACTCGCAGAGAGGATAAAGAGATCGTTACATTTGGTCAGCTTCTTTCAACCATGGCTAAGATAACCGGAACTTCTGTAGGGGTACTGTCAGGAGAAGATAGATCATCGTTACGTAATTTGGCCAATGCCCTAAAAAAGAGAGTGGTTGGGCAAGAGCAAGCTATTGAAAAGGTAGTATCTGGCATTGTTCATAGAAAGATGGATATTGGGCAAACAGATAGGCCGCTTGGTGTTTTTCTTCTCGCTGGATCTACAGGGGTGGGTAAGACTGAATTATCCAAGGCAGTTGCTGCTGAGTTTTTTGGTAATGAGAAAAAGATCGTTCATATTGATCTTGGCGAGCACTCAGGGCCAGGAGCCGTGAATAGCATCATTGGTGCACCAAATGGTTATGTTGGCTCTGAAAATGATGGGGTTCTTATCAAAGGGATACAAGACCACAATTCATGCGTAATTGTTTTAGACGAAATAGAAAAGGCACACCCTGATGTCCATCGACTACTTCTAGGATTATTAGATAACGGTAGGATTTCTAGCGGAAAAGGTGAGTTGTATGACGCCAGACAATGCGCAATTTTCCTCACTACAAATGCATTAACCGACGCAGATATTGACAAGCCATCGATGGGATTTAGTAACATAGCGGATAAAGATCCACTTGAAATGCTCAGCGATACTTTCCCCAAAGAGTTTTTGGGGCGGATGGATGAGGTTATCCTTTTCAACAGCCTTAAACCAAAAGATCTGCGTAATATCTTAAAACTAAGATTGCAGGAAGCCGATGTTAGATTATCTAACAAAGGAATCTGTTTGAAATACGATGAAAAAACCATGCTCGACCATCTGCTAAATAATCTTACTAAAGAGAAAACTGGCGCAAGAGGAATAGCCAGATTGCTAGAGCGCAAATTGCTGCAGCCACTGGCAATGGCTCTGCTGGATAGCGAAGCGGATAAGATTCAGATCATCGAGCTTGGTGCTGAATATTTCCGTGATGGAATAATCAGCTCTAGCGTGTCGTAGAGGTGGCTTGTATTATTCGGTTGTCATACCGGCGAAGGCCGGTATCGCATGTTGTTCTAGAGCTGAAAGGTAACTTTGTTATCAATGATAGTGAATAGAAATAAGTCGATAGTAGGCGACTTTAAAAAGACTGGTTAAACGATGTGCAAAAGAGGGCGAATTCTGCACATATTTCAGTCAAAAATATTCTTTTTGGCACATGGTTTAGCTTATAAATGACGTTTAATATGGAGTTATTCCATAGCAAAAAGTCTGAAGAGGGAGGCATCATGAGTAAAGGTTCAAACGAAACAATTCATGCAGATAAAGACTGTAAAGCCAATGCTTATAAAACCAATGATTCTAAAGATAGGTGGCTGGCAACCCTCCAGGATAAAAAGTATGAGCTTTGTCTTTCAGAGCAGCTTGGTTTGGATATCCCTGTTAAAGAGAATAATCACCTTGTTGGTGGCCATACCGATTCAATTCAAGCGATTACCATTGATTCGGCAGAACGATATCTATTCACTGCCAGTGCGGATAAGACAGCTCGTCAATGGGACGTTAAAACAGGACGTTGCCTGCGTATTTTCCAAGGCCACAACAGAGGTTTAATGGCGCTAGCTATAAGCCATGATTCTCGCTATCTTTATACCGGATCTCATGACGATACAATTGGGGTATGGGATATTGAAAGCGGAGCTTTGATACAGCGGATAGGAGGTCATGTTGATTCTATTCGTGATATTGCTATAACCCCTGATGGACGCTACCTATTTTCGGCAAGTAATGATGACACAGCGCGACAGTGGGACCTTGCAACTGGGGAATGTCTAGCAATTTTTGCAGGACATTCCAGCTCAGTATCATCTGTATGTATTAGCCATGATGGGTTGTATTTGTATACCCACAGCAGTGATTTAACGATTCGTCAGTGGGATATAGATTCTACTCGATGCATAAAAGCTTTTGATGGCACCGAAATTACTGGCAGTAAAATTACGGGTAGTAAAATCTGCCTGTCTGCTGATGGAAATTCACTGTTTTTCTCAGATAACAAAGATGTTGTGAGACAGTTGCAGTTAACCACTGGACGCTGTACTAATTCATATCACGGACATACTAATGCAATCAATTGTTTGAAGATCTCTGCTGATGGAAGATATCTTTTTAGCGCTAGTCTTGATAATGATGTGCGGCAATGGGATATCAGTACAGGTGAGTGTCTGCAAATTTTCCAGGGGCATGAAGTGACTGTCAATGCCTTAGTGCTAGGTTCTGAAGGGACTGGTTCTGAAGTGACTGGTACTGAAGGGGGCAGCGTGAATGACCGTCATATCTACAGTGGCAGCACGGATAATACCGCACGGAGCTGGGATATCAATTCTGGAAAATGTTTGACTGTTTTTTCCGGGCAGACTCAAGGGTTTAACTCGTTTGTCGTGAGTGAAGATGAAAGAACTCTATATACAGCTTGCGAAGATAGCTGCGTGCGTCAGTGGGATTGTGTGAGCGGCCAGTGCCTGCATAAGTTTGAAATCGATGATAAAGAGGTTCGTGTTGTCATAATAAGTCCTGATGGACAGTATCTTTTCACTGGTAGCTCCGATTCCACAATACGTCAGTGGGAAATTAGTTCAAAGCGCTGCATTAATCAGTTTGACGGGCATAGCTTTAGTGTTGAGGCAATGGTGATCTCGCCAGATGGAAAAACACTCTATTCAGCTGGTGCCGATGCGGCCATATTGCAGTGGGATGTTGAGAGTAGCAACTGCATTCACAAGATGGGGGCTCATGAATATACAGTCAAAGCATTAGCCTTGAGCTCTGATGGTTTGTATCTGCTATCGGGTGGCTACGATAAAATTGTGTGTTTATGGGATACCCAAACTGGGCGCTGTGTTAAAGAGATGACCATGCGCTCCATAGTATATAGCGCCGCCTTTGGTCTCGATTTGCAAACCTTCTTTTTAGCATCTGGAGATGGATCGGTGCGCCAACTAGATATTAATACTTGGGACTGCGTAAAGACATATATTGGGCATAAGGCTGCGGTGAGATCAATTACTTTTAGCCCTGATGGTCAGTATATGTTCACTGGCAGTCAAGACCACACCGCAAAGCAGTGGGATGTTGATAGCACAGAGTGTCTCAATACATTTTTCGGACATGATAACTCTGTCTATAGTGTTGTATTGGGCTGCGATGGAACGACTTTATACAGTGGAAGTACCGATGACACCATACGAGTCATTGATGTTGCCGCGGCAAAACCATTGGCTGTTTGCCACAACTTTACCAATGGTTTCTTGTGGACAGTGCCACCATCTGAAATTACCAATAAAGTGTATTTTTGGACAGATCGTCCTGAGCTTATCAATGTCTATAAAAGCTTTAAAGATGGTTCAGAACCAGAACTATTAGAGGTTGATGACACAGAGCGTGAGCTATATATATCGATTCACAATCGTCAGGATATGGTGATGAATAGAATCCATAATCCCGAGCAAGTCGAGGTTGATGAAAATCTACTGCTGGATAAACAAATGCATATTGAAAGTAAGTCCAAGATCAATCAGATAAACAATATGCTTGAGCACAAACCTTCAGACTCCTAATCGAGTTTAGTTAATTCACAGATAGGATCTATAAGGAGCAGTTATGAATAATAGCCCAAACATAGAAAGTAATGACGGCGAAGGCAGCGCCAGTGATGAAACTCGCGCCAGCGATGACAGTCGCGCCAGCAAATTGTTGGCGACCCTGGAAAACAAAAAGTACGAGCTTTGCCTTTCAGACCAACTCGGATTGGATATCCCTGTCAAAGATAATGACCATCTTATTGGTGGGCATAAGGAAAGCATCTCCGCGATATCAATCAGTCCCGATATGAGGTTTTTATTTACTGGCAGCGGGGATAAAACTGTTCGCCAATGGGAAATCAAAAGTGGTAGATGCATTAATATCTTTGAAGGTTCTTTGGCTGGAATCTCAGCAGTGATAATAAGTCCTAGTGGAGAACATCTTTTTGCTGGGGGACATGACCACAGCGCTTTGCAATGGGATATCAATAGCGGCAAAATTATTAATATCTTCAAAGGTCATACCCACTCTGTCCGCTCTCTTGCGATAAGTTCCGATGGTAAATATCTATTTACGGCAAGTAATGATTATTCAATCATGCAATGGGATATTAAGAAGAATCAATGCATCAAGGTTTTTACCGGGCATACAGCTTCAATTTCGTCCATATGTATCAGCGATGATGACCAATATCTGTTCAGCGGAGGCTGGGATAAAACTGTCATACAGTGGGAGATGCAAAGCGGAAATGCGATAAAAACTTTTGAAGGACATACAGACCATGTTAACTCTGTAGTAATCTCAAACGATAAGCAGTTTATCTATACCGCAAGTGCTGATAAAACAGCTCGAAAGTGGCTGATATCAACAGCAGAGTGTACAAAAATATTTTTTGGACATAACAGTAGTGTTAATTCTGTTATTGAAGATGTAGATGGTGAATTTATTTTTACCGGTAGTCTTGATGATACTATCAAAAAATGGAGTGTAGCTTCTACTCAATGCACTCATACGCTAAAACAGCTCGGCCATGATATTGGAGCAACGATTCTCGATGCTAATAGTGGCTCACTCTTCACAAGTGGTTTTGATAATCTAGTCCGACAACTTGATATTCAAACTCATGACTGTCTTATGACCTTTGAGGGTCACAGCAGTAATATCACCTCAATTAGTTCAGGTTTTGATGAAAAGAGCATCTTTATCAGTAGTGATGATAAAACCATTAGGCAATTTGATTTGTTATCAGGCAACAACATCAATGTATTTGAAGGGCATAGCACTTCTGTGTTTTCAATATGCATTTGTCCTCATGGCAAATACCTTTATAGCGGTGGTCACGATAAAACAGTGCGCCAGTGGGATATCGAAACAGGTAGATGTATTAGGATCTTTGAAGGTCATACAGAACCTGTTCAGACAGTCGCGATAAGTCCAGATGGACAATTTCTATTTTCGGGCAGCTGGGATGTAACAGTAAGACAGTGGGATATAGCAAGTGGCAGATGTATCAATACATTTAATTGCGGCGGTATTATAAATTGGGTGCGATCAATCTGTATAACAAGCGATGGTAAGTACCTTGTGACATCAAGCGATGATGGCCATGTACGTCAATGGAGTATTCAAACTGGAAAGTGCTTAAAAACGTTTAAAGGCCATAATGCTCATGTTATGTCGTTAGCAAAAAGCCCGGATGATCTCTACATTTATAGTTCCGGTAACGATAAGATCGCGCGCCGATGGGATATCAATACCGGATTATGTATCAGGGAATTTGTAGGGCATCAGGATCTTATAGATACAATTGCATTAAGTCCGGATGGAAAATACCTATTCACCGGAAGCCATGATTTGACTGTGCGTCAATGGGATGTCGAAACAGGTGAATGTATGCAGATTTTTACTGGGCATACTAGTGATCTTAGATCTATGTTTATAAGCGATGATGGAAAGAAACTCTATTCTGGAAGTAGGGATCATACGGTCAGAGTCTATGACATAGAGTCGGCAAAAACATTGGCCGTATGTCATAACTTTACTAAAGGATTTCTATGGACGGTTCCAATATCTGAAGTCACAAAAAAGGCATATTTTTGGACCAATAGACCAGAGTTAATCAACGTGTACAAAAGCTTTAAAGATGGTTCTGCACCTGAATTGCTTGATGTTGATGACCCAGAGCGCGAACTATATATCTCCATCCACAATCGCCAGGATATGGTGATGAATAGAGTGCATAATCCTGAAGAAATTTCAGTAGATGAAAATAGATTGCTGAATAAGAAAACTCACTTTGAGAATAAGTCTAAGGTCAATCAGATAAACAGTATGCTTGAGTTCAAAACCTAATATGGGGGGTGAATAAATCAAATATAAATCAGATATATACTATATTTAATAATACCCCCATTTTAATTAATATTGCTCTTCTAAAAAAGCAGAAGGAAACCGTATGAGCCAGGATTATATTGAGTGGAAACCAGAATATGCTCTTGGAATAGAGGATATTGATAATCAGCACAAGTTTTTTATTAATTTAATAAATCGGCTTTCTGGTGAACTGAGAGATGTAAACTGCAAAGATCATGCGTCGGCAATCATAAAGGAACTAAATGCTTATGCGCATTTTCATTTTATCAGTGAAGAGAACTTAATGCGCAATGCAGGTTACCCTATGCTCAAAGAGCATAAAGTTCTACACCTGAAGTTATTAGATAAGCTTAGTACAGAAGAATTGGTGTTAGATTTTGAATTTACAAAACAAAGGGCAGAGGAAATTATTGAGTTTTTAAGTCATTGGTTTCTTTACCATACCGTTAATGAAGATAGAGTGTACGCAGATTATATTCATTCAAAGGATGAATAAAGTTTATCGATAAAGTTGAGAAGGGTTATTTTTGGACCAACCGTCCAGAATTAATCAATTTATACAAAAGCTTTAAAGATGGTTCAGCACCTGAACTTTATATCTCCATCCACAATCATCAGAATATGGTGATGAATAGAATTCATAACCCGGAACATATTGAGGCAGAGGAAAATCGCGTATTAGTGATAAAAGAGCATGTTGATAATAAGTCTCATATCAAGCTGTTGAATAATATGTTGGAACATTATGAGTAGCTATACTATTAAGTGATGGATGAAATTTTTTTTGATTTATTCGAAGGATTTGCAATGAAGGGGCATAGTAATGAGGGAACGTAGTACTGATGAAGCTGATTACAGTAAATATAGGCCTCATGGAAGAGTTAAGTTTTCCACTCCTGAAAAAGGGATAATCCTTTCTAGAGCATTAGGCCCATTCAATCTTGAGCTTCTTCAGTCTTTTAAGATTGTTGAACCCATTGTTATTAACGAGGTTATGGCAAGTGATGGTAAATGGTGCGAAGTGGTAGTTTTTGAAGAGTCTTGTAATGGCTTCGATAAAATGTTTGCTGGGTTATGTACGTATATAAAAGACGTCAAAGAAAGTGGTGACGCACCATTGGCTGCTGCGTACGTTTTTCCTGAAGATATAGAATGTGCGGAGTTCATGAAAGAGAAGTATAAGAAATGCTATGAAGAAGCTGGAATACCTTTTTCAATATTTAGCGATGAGAAAGATGCAATTCATTGGGTGAAAACATATCTCTCAATAAGTTGATAAATTGAGTGCACCCTTAAGAAACCCCTCAAAGACAATTCAACTGTGCGTTTAGAAAAAGTCATTGCCTTGCTTGACCTAGTAATCAATTTTGCGAGGTTTCTTATAAAACAGCCTATAATTACTGCTATGAAAGAAGAAAAGAACTTCATGAATCTCTGGCTAAATTAACACGCACCCAAGATTATTTAATTCAAACAGAAAAGATGGCTGCGTTAGGTGGACTTGTTGCGGGCGTTGCCCATGAAGTAAATACTCCTGTTGGTGTATGTGTAACCGCTGCATCCTTTCTAGATGATAAAGCCAAAGAATTTGCCAAGATGTTTAAGCTTGGTCGTCTTAAAGATAAGGATTATGTGAAATATATTGATTTATCACTATAAAGCTCAGAAATGATTTTAATTAATATGGAGCGTGCAGCCTCTTTAATACAAAGTTTTAAACAAGTAGCGGTAGATTAGTCACGTAAAGAGTTGCGGACATTTAAGATAAAACATTCTATAAGTGAAATTCTAATTAGTGTGCACTCTAAATTTAGGAAAACTCCATATGAAATAGAGGTAAATTGTCCGCAGGAATTTTTGATAAATAGCCACCCGGGAGCAATTTCTCAGGTTATTACTAATTTTTTAATGACCTCACTTATACATGGTTTTGAAGGGTGCGATGGGGGAACTATTACCATTGAAGTCCACAAAGTTGGTGAAAATGTAAATATTATTTATCAGGATACTGGTTGTGGTATATCAGAAGAAAGCCTAAACGATATCTATGAACCATTTTTTACCACCAAGCGCGGCCAAGGAAGTAGTGGGCTTGGATTGCATATTGTTTATAACCTTATTACTCAAACACTGAATGGAAAAATTAATTGTTCTAGTACTATTGGAAAAGGGACTAGATTTGAATTAGATTTTCCAAGTGATTTAGCTGAGCAGGCTTAGATTAAATCAATTGGGCCAGAGTCGTCGATTTCTGAAGTTCAAACGGCTATGCATTTTTTGGTCGATGGACATGGCATAATGTGCATTAATTAGAATTTTTAACAGCCCATGATTAAAGTGTCTATAATCATCACACCAATAACATTATAGTGATATAGGTAATGAATCAGATAGATCTTGAGATTTATGTATATGCGCTTTATTTTTTAATGATCTTATCGATTTCTGCATTTATATTGGTCATTCGAAAAATTGAAAGTGATGAAGTGCCAGTGCTTTCATTGAAGTATTTTACTGCCTATTTCATTATGGGAATTATTGGCTGGATCGGTCTCGGGATAAAAGATAGCGCTAATATTGATACAGACCTATCCATGGCTGTATTTGTTTATATTTTGGCCTCTGGTTTATTACTTATCGCTATAGCAGAGTTTGATGGAAAGCAGATATTTAAACGAGCTATTGTTATCTTTGCTCATGTCTTTATTGCCGCTATCAGCTTTCTACCTAATAGTGATCCCCATAGAATTCTTTTCTTAGCTGTATACAGTGCCTTTGTTTACCCTCATATTTTTTATATCTCGTTCAAACGAGCAAGGCAAAGACGGAATTTTGGTCATGCTATTATTTGTGCCGCTACGTTACTCGTGATAATTATAATTCCATTTCAGTTTTATGCCGTTTTAGTCGTTCAAAATTTTAGTATAGCCTACGGTTTGACCCTTATTGCTAGTACTTCCGGATATATGTTGGTTGGGATAGGCTTTCTAACTAAGGTGTTGATTACAGAGAATAAAAAGCTGAAACTACTTGCCTTATATGATCCATTAACTGGATTATATAATCGTCGGGGTATGGATTTCTCATTGTATCGTTCTATTGCATCTGCACATCGTTCTGGAAAATGTATAAGTGCTATCAATATAGATATCGATTTTTTTAAGAATATTAATGATACCCATGGTCATGATGGTGGGGATTTTGTACTACAGAAAATATCAGAGATCCTATTAAAAAGTGTTAGACCTAATGATGTTTGTTGTCGTCTTGGTGGTGAGGAATTCGTTATTGTATTGCCAGAGACTTGTCAGGATTATGCTGTGTTGGTTGCTGAGCGTATCCGGTTGGATATAGAAATACTAGAATTAACCTATATGCGTAAAACAGTTAAATTAACATCAAGTTTTGGAGTTGCTACCCATTGTGAAGATGCAGACATAGATTATCTACTTAAAGATGCAGATAAGGCATTGTATGCAGCCAAGGCAGAGGGTAGAAATAAAGTTTGTGTGGCAGATTCGAACCAATAATAAAATAACAAATTTCCGTTACCATCTTTTTTGTAAAAGAGTATTACAAAAAGTGTACATAAAACTATGTCTACTTTTTATAGATAGGATCATACTTTTAAAATCATGTTGAATTGCTAGATTAGTCTTGATACTGGCTCCTATATTTATCTAGGCATTGAATAGAAAGGGTAATTGCTATTCAGACATATGGTTGCGACCTGCACTATAATATAAAATGACTATATCGTCGGTATAAGCTGCGAACAAACTAACTGACAACTTTTTACATATTTTTTACAAAGTTTTATCTTTTTCTGACCTTTGGTTTGACGTTTAGAGTTAGATTAATCATATGCTTACTTAAAACAACAAACTAAATCTAGGAGTACAAAATGAAAAAGGTTATTTCGATATTCATCCTGCTTGTATGCTCTTTGCAGATGCCAGCCAATGCAAAGCAAATAACACTTAATGTGGATATGGGAACACCAGTTATGTTGTCTGAGACACAACAGACAGCATATATAAAGGTATCCCTTACCGGATTTGAGCAAGAGAAAAACTCAACAAGAACTCCAGCAAATATTGCAATTGTCATCGATAAATCAGGTTCGATGGATGGCAAAAAGATGAAACAAGCGATTGCGGCCGCAGTCATGGCAATTAATGTTCTAGATCCTAATGATATCGTCTCCATCGTTACTTACGATACAGGGGTAGAAGTTATTGTTCCTGCGACCAAGGTTCACGATAAAAACTCCATTATTAATGCGATTAGAAGAATTAGGGCAGGTGGCAGTACTGCGCTTTTTGCAGGTGTAAGTAAAGGGGCGGGTGAGGTTAGAAAATTCATCGATAAGAATCGAGTCAACAGGGTTATTTTACTCTCAGATGGTCAGGCAAATATTGGTCCAAGCACACCAACCGAGTTGGGCCAGTTAGGGATGTCACTGGGTAAAGAGACAATAAGTGTTACAACAATCGGCTTAGGGCTTGGATACAACGAAGATTTAATGACTCAACTAGCTGGTTACAGCGATGGAAACCACGCCTTTGTAGAGAATGCCAAAGATCTAGTTAAAATTTTCCAATACGAGTTTGGCGATGTAATGTCAGTAGTTGCTCAAGATGTAAATATCATTATCAACTGCTCACCACACGTAAAACCTATAAGAGTTTTAGGGCGCGATGCAGAAATTGTAGGTCAAAAAATCCATACAAAACTTAATCAGCTATACAGCGAGCAAGAGAAATTCATACTGGTAGAAGTTGAAGTTCCAGCAACAAAGACTGGTACTACATATGATGTTGCATCAGTTGATATCTCTTATGATAATTTGCACACACGTAAAAAAGACACTGTATCTGATTCTTCAAAGGTATCATTCTCGGCTTCACGAGATGAGATTAGTAAATCGACAAATATAGCCGTGATGGAAAAAGCGGTAGAGCAGGTTTCCACAGATAATAATCGCCAGGCAATTATTCTGCGTGACAAAGGGCAAATCAAAGAAGCCAAAACCTTGCTAGAAAAGAACACAGAATATCTTAAAGACAAGGCTAGTTCATACAGCTCGTCTTCTATTAAAAAGCTTGAGGAAGAGAGTCGTAAGGATTCCCTTGAGCTAGATGACGAAGTTCAGTGGAACCAAAAGAGAAAAAGTCTAAAGGCGAGAAACTATAAGCGTAGCAAACAGCAATCGTATTAACTGCTGGCGGATTAAACAGCAAGCGTATAAATGTACTACGCTTGCATTATCCATGATTTACATATGGATAATTAATACGGAGGACGAAATGTAATGTCCTCGGCTTTTTATGGTAGAAAGTAAGATAGGTAGTGATAGTAGATAGTAGATAGGTAGTGATAGTAGATAGTTTGATATAAATAGGTGAAACAGAAGGACACTTACTTTTGCAAAGAAAAATAATAGCCATTTTACTCATTATTGTAGTAATCCCTGTTCTCCTATTAGGGTGGATGGGGATGCGCATGTCAAAGAATGAGCATAATGCAATCAAACATCAAATCAGCTCATTAAATATCTCGCAGTTAGAAAAAGTAGATTCAAAAATTGCTGGATATTTTAGCGACCTAGAGAAGAAGATTCTTTCTGATTCACTACATATATCAAACGACACACAAAAATTTGCCACCTACCTAAAGAGTGAGCCATTGGTGAAGAATGGCATTATCTTTGATGAGGATGGCAAACGAATTTTCCCAGCTAATGGAAAATCCCTATCAGAAAAAGAGCGCATCTTTATTGAAAAAGCCAAGATGTTTCGGGAAGAGAATATTGTTTCAAATACAACAGCTAATCAAATAGGTCAACAGTCCCTGCAAGCAGACCAACAGGTTCAACAAGCAGAGCAGCAGCAGTCAGTTCAAAGTTTTAGTAAATCCTTTTTTGATAGCTCTAGTATAAGCTCTCGAACTAACTCTCGTACATCTTACCAAGCAGCAGCATATAAAAAGAATAAACCGATTAAATATGGCTGGTATACATGGTTTTCTGGGGTTGAACAAAATCATATCTTTTGGTGGAAAAATAATGGCAAAATTTTTGGAGTTGAGCTTTTTCATGCACGCTTGATATCAGACATTATAATCATGCTGCCAACAGCATCGGGCAGCATTGATTCACAGATAGGTATGAAAAGAAAACCTCTGCATCAAAACGCATTGATAAAACTTATCGATAGCAATGATGCACTTATCTATCAATGGGGAGCATATATACCAGCAGAGCAAGAGAAGCACGCAGCCGTACTATCGCTAAGCAAGCCACTGGGAAGTTGGAAATTAAAATACTATTCAGATAAAAAGAGCTTTAATCCAGTTTTCAATATGTTCAATATTCTAAGTACACTTATTGCCATTGCTTCGATATTTAGTGGTTTAGCATACTATTTATACAGAGAGCACCAGCGTGAAATAACCCTTGGCAAGCAGCGGGTGAACTTTGTCAGCCAGGTATCTCATGAGCTAAAAACCCCGCTCACAAATATTCGTATGTATGCCGAGTTACTTGAGAATCAATTGTTAGAAGAACAGCTTCTTCAAGAAGAGTATCAAGAAGAGAATCAGCTAGATGAAGAGCCTAAATATATTAAACATATCAATATTATATCGTCAGAAAGTCAGCGGCTTTCTAGGTTGATAGCCAACATACTTAACTTCTCCAAATCCACAAAATCAGGGCTTAATGTTCATAAAACGCAGGGTGAAGTTGATAGAGTAATAAGCTCAGTAATCTCAAAATTTGAACCGTTATTAGCAGAAAAAGATTTTGAATTTGAGATTCAACTCAATGCGAGAGAACCCGTATTGTTTGACCAAGATGCATTAGAACAAATACTTAACAACCTGCTAAGCAATGTAGAAAAATACGGAGCTTCAGGAAAATTCCTGCATGTAACAAGTTCACAACACGATGATTTGACAACAATAACGGTTCAGGATAAAGGGCCAGGAATACCCGTGAGAGAACAAGTAAAAGTGTTCGAACCATTTTATCGCATAAGCTCCAAATTGACCGACGGTGTTTCTGGTACCGGAATTGGCTTAAGTATCGCCAAAGATTTAGCGATAATACACGGCGGTAGCCTCGAGCTGGTGCCATTTGAATCAGGAACATGCTTTAAACTCAAAATACACACACCAACCAAAGCCTAATTTATAAATAGATAAGCTAGAAAAATTAGCGGCGCAACTCAGGTGATGAAACGACAATGAAAATACTAATAGCAGAAGACGATAAATTTATAAGAGAAGGGATAGAAGAGATCCTAAAATCAGAAGGCTATCAAACTATCGTTGCATGCGATGGGCAAGAAGCAATCAACCTATTTGAAACACAATGCCCAGACTTTGTCTTGCTGGATATAATGATGCCCAATATTGATGGCTATGAAGTATGCAGAAGAATCCGTAAAACAGATGAACAAATTCCCGTGATCTTCATCAGTGCAAAATCAGAAGAGATAGACAAAGTAATAGGGCTAGAGCTAGGGGCTGATGATTTTATCGTAAAACCATTTGGCACCAGAGAAGTAATCGCCAGAATCAGAGCAATAACTCGTAGGTGTCTAGCAAGAGCTCAAAACGGTAATGAAGCTCCCAAACAAATAACCCTAAAAGATTTAAGTGTATTTCCAGCCGAGCTTAGAGCGCAAAGAGGGGATGCCATAATTGAACTCAGCCTGCGTGATATCAACATACTAACCCTATTGCATAAAATGAAAGGCAATGTCGTCAACAGAGACACCATCTTTAATGAATGCTGGGGACGTGATTACCTGCCAAATAGCCGCACACTAGATCAACACATATCAAAACTAAGAAAACAGATAGAGATAGATCCAAAAGCCCCACAAATAGTTAAAACAGTTCATGGCGTTGGGTATAGGTTTGATGAGTAGGGTTTCGATGAGTAGGGTTTTATTATTGGATTTTTAAACCCAAAATATTGTCAAAAGTTTTGTCTCTTATTTTGAGATCGTATCGAAATTTTCTTTTAAAGTTTTTGAGTGTAAACTTCACCCAGTTTTCTTGGAAAAACAGCGTTTATTACTCGGATCTAAATTATAATGAAACTTACGCAAGAGCAAATTGATATCGTTAATTCAAGCGGTGACATTAAGATAAATGCTATCGCAGGCTCAGGAAAAACAACAACAGTAATACATTACGCCAAAACCCGTCCTGATAACAGTAGAATTCTGTATCTGGCTTTTAACAAATCGGTAAAGTTAGAAGCAATAAAAAAGTTCTCAGACAAAGGGCTGAAAAATGTAACAGTAGAGACTGCTCATTCCCTTGCATATAAACACGTTGTCCGCCAAAACAATTATAGAATTAGGTCGCAAGGGTATAAAACCTATGAGGTTGCTGAGTTGCTTGGCATAAGCGGAAACAGTGAAAAACATACGGAATATATAATTGCAAACCACATAAATAAGTTCGTTTCTTATTTCTGTAACAGCAATAAACATAAGGTTCAGGATCTTAATTATCTTGATACTATTACTGATAAAAAAGCTAAATCATTCGTTACATCATTCTATGACTATATTGTAAAACAGACGCGGATATTTCTTCATAAAATGAATACAGGAGAGATTGAGATCACTCATGATTTTTATCTTAAAAAGTTTCAACTATCCAACCATAAACTTTCATATGATTACATTTTATTTGATGAAGGACAGGATGCCTCACCAGCAATGCTTGATGTGTTTTTCGCTCAGAACTCCACAAAGGTTATTGTGGGGGATACACACCAGCAGATTTATGGATGGCGTTTTGCAGTCAATTCTCTGGAGAAGGCAAACTTTCAAGCCTTCAAACTTTCTACAAGCTTTCGATTTGGTCAGGACATAGCTAATCTTGCAAAAGAGGTGTTGAGATGGAAAAAACATATTGATGGCGAGCATAAACTTACTATTAAAGGTATGGGTAAAGGAGAGGGTAAAAGTGAAGGCACAGGTAATTCGGATGTAAAAAAATCCAAAGCTGTTATTGCTCGAACAAACCTTGGTTTACTCTTAAAGGCAATTGAATATATAAGCGAACATAAGGATATTGATAGCATATATTTTGAAGGCAATATTAACTCCTATACCTATGCAGATGATGGTGCATCACTTTATGATGTATTGAATCTCTACAATGGCAAGCGCCAACAAATTCGGGATAAGCTTATTGGACAAATGAAGGATGTCGGGGAGCTTTCTGAATATATCGATAAAACAGATGATATTCAGCTCTCTATGATGGTTGAAATCGTTAAAGAGTATGGCAATAACATTCCCAAAATTATCAAAAGGATTAAAGAGAAACATATTGATAATGATGACAAGGATAGTGCCAACTTGATTTTCTCTACAGTACATAGGTGCAAGGGTATGGAATACGATTCCATACAAATCGCTGATGATTTTGTTTCTGAAGAAAGGTTAGTAAAAATCAAAGCCGATAAAAATAGTGATGAGATAGACCACGCAAAACTAAACGAAGAGATAAACCTGCTCTATGTAGCCGTCACAAGAGCCAAGAACACCATTTATATTCCTGAAAAACTGTTACCGACATATATTCCCGGTTCACCCCAAATAGTCATAACCAGTGACACTGGCAAAGGAGGGGGAAACCGACTCATTAACTCAAACCCAAAACACGGGTCCAAAGCAAATGATGGTCGGTATTCAATTAAAAGAACGATGGCTAATTACAGTGGGGCCTATCAACCTTGGACAGAGGAACTTGATGAAGAATTAATAGATATGTACCTAGGAAAAGAGGGCATTAAAATCATGGCTGAATATTTTGGCAGAACAGAAGGAGCGGTCAGATCTCGAATAAAAAAACTGGATTTGGACGATTGACATAAGTCGGGGTGTTATGGCCCAAAACAGAAGATCATGGCGAACAATAAACGATCCTGAGGCGCCTTTCCTCCCCAGTACGGGTATGGCCGGTATTTTTAAGAATTAGTCTATAGGCTTGATTACCTGCGTAGAGGAATCCGGTAATGTTATTTGCAGCATTGGCTAATTTTTTCTATTTATTAACGAGTTATCCAGCTAAATTAAATTTATACAATCTCAGTATAAAACTGAGTCAGGAACATGTATTTTCTCATATGCAACAGCTGTAATTGGTTATGCTATACTTTTTTTTGACCTACGAATTTTGGAGATCAAAGTGTTTGACATAACCAAGCTGAGATTGAGAAGCATACAGCTTTTTTCACTATTTATTATCGTAATAACATCCCACTGCTATGCCAGTGAATCCCCATTAATTCAACGTATTAATATCTCAATGGCAATGACGATTGCCAAGTCGGCAGGGCTTGTGGTCCAACCTGTAACCGCCGAGTCTGGTAGCCAATACCTAAAGACCCAGGTTTTAGATCAAAACAGCGCAATTATGTTACTTGATTGCGAATCGGGTGAATGCAGTATTCTAAAGTTTTATTCAATCATTGAGAAAGGTGGGGTAGATTTTGGCGTGGTCAATGTCTGGAATAGTAATTATCGCTATGGTCGGGTTTATAAAGATGAAGATAAAGTAATTGTTGAGGCTGATTTACTTCTTCATGGTGGAATCACGCAGCAATCGGTTTTGCAGTTTATGCAGCGACAGGAAATGTTGGTTTTATCGTTTCAGCAGCAAATAGGGGAGGGCGAATGATGTCGTTAGTGCGAGCATTACCAGGATTTATTATAGCGCTCATCATGTCGATTCATTCTGGTAACTCAATTGCTGCCAGTGATGCCTATACCCGTATCAAGCCAACTCTTGTTCAGGAGTTACTCACCCATCTCGATATATCCGCAACTTTAAAAAAGGCTGAAAGTGGACAACCATATTTGATATTTAGTGATGAAGGCGTTAAAGCAATTTTCTACTTCTTTGACTGCACTAATAATGGGTGTAAAAGTGTTCAGTTAATCAGCAGTTTTTCAGTTGATAAGTTCGATGAAAATATTTTTAATGATTGGAATTCAGATGCTCTTTTTACTCGCGCCTATTTTCGTGATGAACAGGCAATACTAGAAAGTGATCTCAATATCAATGGTGGCATAACCTTAGAAAATTTTGCTGCATTCCTGGCGTATTACCAGAATGCACTACCTGAATTTATCGCCCACGTGCAAGAAGAATCTAGCTCGCAAAAACATGATACTTCACCAGATAGCACTGGTGATACTGGTATTAATGATAAACAGCCAAAGACTATTTCGTTGTCACTACAGCAGGCAGAAGAGATTGATGCAGGATGTAAAGTGACTCTATGGGCATATAATAATGGTCAAAAGACGTTTCCTAGGCTTCAGATACAGCTTTTATCAACCGATATTTCACTAGGTAAGAAACCACTAGGTTTTAGTTTTAAACCACTTGATCCTGAGCAGTCAGCATTCAGTGTTCTAGTAGTTGATAAAACCAATTGCTGGCAAATACTCAAACTTGAAATACAAGATGTTAGCGGGTGTGCTTCGCCACATTGCGAAAGACAAACGATGATGGATTTGGGTGGACCGCTACCGATTTCGGATGAGAATAATAGCGTCCATTTTCATGGTAACCCAAGCGAATCGAATTGATTGGAGTCAATATAGGTGACAATACGAATGCAAAACACAATTAAATCAATCATTGTCCTGTTGGGATTATTTGTTTTCAGTCAAACCCTACAAGCCGCCCCTAGTCTGCAGGTGACATTACAGCATAAGGGAAATGATGCTATTAATTTAACAATTTCTCCAGATGAGATGCCGCACACATTATTACCGTTTGGACTTACCAATATAAAGCTGAAGCCTGTTGATATGGAGTCTTGGGTGGTTGCTGCCTGGCAGCTTCATACCGAAAAAGCAGGTTGGAGTAAGATGCAGGAACAGTCTGTAGATAATTCAAATAATGTAATGGCAAATGCCTCTACAAATCAAAACGGATTAGTTAATGCCCTGTCTATTTATTTAGCTGATGCTAGTGGGAGTTGGGATCTGAGCTACCGGATTCACCAGGATGGTCTCTGGAGTGAGTGGTGCTATAGCGGTGAACAGGCTGGTAACCATGTTGAGGGTGGAGCTATATTGGCGATTCAAATCCACTTGCATGACCTCGACCAGGAAACAGATACGATGCTACGAGGTCAGTATATGACTCAGGGTGGGAATGCTGCCGCTGCCTCACCAATATCAACTTTTCAGGACGAAAAGATTGCCCTTGATAGAGTAAACCAAGACCCAAGTTCAGAGAATCTGATAGCGCTTTCTCAGGTTCGTTATTTGCATGCCATGGATCTGCTGCGTATCGCCGAAGAGAAGGGTGATATAGATGCGATGGAGCTAGCATTGCAATATGCGAATGCAGCAACCCAGACAGACCCATATGAACCAGCATATTGGCAACTTGTTGGAGCGATTCATGCGCGGTTTACCGAAGATGATAGTCAGCAGATTGCCGCACTCAATGCCTATACCAGAGCATTAGAGCTGACCCCTGATAAAGTTGGGTTACTGTTGTTGGCAGCTGAAGTTGAGCAGAGACTTGGATTAGTTGGTGATGCAAGCTTGCACCTGTATCAGGCAATGAAAAATGATCCCGAGCAGATTACTCAAACCAGGTTGGGGTTGTTTGCAAGCGCCTGCACGCAAGGCGAGATAGAATCAGATTGCCATAAAATGCTTACTAAACTAAGGCCAGATATGGCATTGGCTCCGGCTATGCAAATTACCGATGCTATTTTGCTAATCGATACAGAACCACAAAAGGCGAAACGTATATTACGCTTGGTGAGCCGCCGTGGCACAGAACAGCAAATAGCTTACGCTACAATGCTGTTTAACGAGATCCAGTGGCGGGAGGCAAATCGATGAAACAGTTTAAAAAAACATCAATACTTTTTCTGATCCTACTACTTTCTTCAGGTTCGGTTTTTGCCGAAAGGAAGGTTTACGATATTCGGGTTGATCGTGAGAATATTTACAATCAAGCTCAAAACCATCGTAATCGCTTAGATACGAAGTTTAAGAGTGAACTAAACAGTGAGCTTAACAAATTAGGTTCAACGGCAACTAAACAGCAAAAAAACAAAGTCTTTGATAGGCTTCGAGCAAAATATATGCAGAAGCATAAAGTGCTTGATTCTGCGATGACCAGGCTTGCTCGTGGACGCGAGTTTAAGCGTAATGAGTTGCTTAAGAAGGCATTTAAAAAAGTTAAGGTGAAATTTCCTGCAATGACTGGTACTCCTCCTGGAAAAACTGGTGGAATCCTAACCGATATCGACCTTTCAACCATTTCTAAGGAAGATGCCAAGAAAGTATATGGCATGCTCAAAAAGATGTTTGGAAAAGTCAACGTTACCATGGCAAATGGAACCATCAGTGTGGCCAACCTCGATACAACTGCATTCTATCCGATGAAAGGGGGGCGATATGCACCCAGTACCTATAACAATTCTGAGTATATGCACTACTTTGACAAGCATGCGCCAGTAGGTAATGCGACAAGCCAGCTCAACGTGCGTAAAGATTACGTTTATGACAATGTTAAAAAAATGCATAGTGACCTGACATCGTCCCCGAAAAGCCTTCTTAAAGATCCTGATAAACTGCGTAATATGTCTAAATCAGCCTTTCGGTTGCATGGAACTACTGGTGGAGGCAATCCCGTTGGTCCCGATCGTAATGCTTATAAAGACTCTAAAAAACTACTTGCAAGGTTTGAAAAATCTTTAGCCAATGGCAAGCCAATGAAGTTAAGCACAATCGATAAGGCGCTACTAATAAGTAAACAGAAGCTTTCAGCAGAGGCGGTTGGTCTTTATCCGCCAGGGGCGAGCGAGTCTGAAAAGTTAACCGCCATTCGCAAATACCGCAAAGAAATTAAAACGATTGTTAATGATAGTCTGGAGATGGCTCAGAACTGGGATGACACGATAGAGCAGCAACTCAAACGGAAATATAGTAAAGCTGTTAGAAAAGGTAAAACTACCAAGGCCAGTACAATCAAAAAAGAGATGATGGAGATGCGGGCGCGAAAGGTACGGGCCAAACTTGGAATTATTAATAATGGTGGCAGCGATATGCTAGCTGAGAGTATGGGTATGCAAGCCGATACAGCCAAGACTGCAACAGGTAAGGTAAAGACTTATTATGACCCTAAAACCAAAAAACACATTAATAAGACACAGTTACGCCAAAGAATAATTAAGGATGACTTACAGGCGCTCAGAGATATGAGCAAAATGGATGATACTTTTGTTGCTAAACAGCATGCTAAAAATCCAAAACGGCAGAAATTGGTAAAAACAGTTCAAGTAAAAACTGTTACATCAACTAATAGCAGTCAGATAACAACCAAGACCAGTCAGAGAGTAACCGATTTGGCCGACGATGCAGTGGGAAAAACCAAAGGAGTCTTCCGAAAATCTGCTCAAAAAATGCGTATTATTGGCAAAAAGATTGCTCCACAGCTTGCCGCGCGTGCAGGTTTTGGCAAAGCCTTGGGGTGGGTAGGTTTTCTGGCTGCATTGCCGCAAAGCATGAAGGATTCAGAAGAGCTTACTAAAACCTGGATTACCGCAGACGATACCGATGTCACAGTTTACGCTAAACAGTTTACATCACTGTCGCTTCACGCTTCCGGAGCTAAATATATGTTCGATATGTTTAGTAATAATGTTGAAAATAGGGTGATTGAATTTAAACAGGATAACCCTGGTGCCTGGAAAAACATGACATTCCAGGAGCGTATTGAGGTTAGAAAACAATCATTCAAGAGTGCAATCTGGAAAACCGGTGGACAGATGGGCAAGGCAATAGTT
Organism: Gammaproteobacteria bacterium; assembly: GCA_033852155.1. GTDB lineage: Bacteria > Pseudomonadota > Gammaproteobacteria > QZLD01 > QZLD01 > QZLE01. The sequence continues at coordinate 54,060 of JAWSVA010000017.1, forward strand.
GTAGATATGCCCAAAGCGATGGTCATGAATACATATAATGCAGCCAAGCAAGGAACAGGACTTCTTGGAGATAAGCTTAATGAGCGCAGTGCCATTAAACGAATGAAACAGACCCAGAACATACTGCAACAGAAAAAGACCCAGATAGCGCTTCGCAGTTCTGATGCCAAACGTGACTGGCAGACTCTGCATAAAGCCTATGAAAAGAAACACGGTAAGGTAACGCAGGAGTATCTCAAAAATCCACCAAAATCTATGGGTGGCAAGCAGAAAGTTGATTATGAAAACTTACTCGATTTGGCTTATGGGCAGGAGATAGCTGATGGATTGGCGCAGGCTCGTAAGGATTACAAAGATGCCATAAAAAAAGCAGGAGGGCGCAAGAGTGGACCAGCTGTATCACAGGCGTTAAAACGGATATCATCTGTAACTGAAATGATGAAAGACTATGTTTCTGACCCCCGTAATGCGCGTAAGAGTGGTAAAGCTGCACAAAGATTAAAAGAGTATCAGGCAAGCGTTGATAAAGCGCAAAAAGAGATTAAAAAACAGCAAAGTGATGTCGCTAAATCCAAACCCAAAAGTACTTCTAAGGGTAAGGGGATTCGAGTGTCTTCGGCACGTTATGGTATGAGTAAATTCTGTGATGCGACTGGTTTTGCCAAGGGTGAATGCGATGGCAAAAAATCGTGCTCATTTCAGGTTGGTAACAATATGTGTGGAGATCCAGAATTTGGTGTGGTTAAAGAGCTAAGCTATTCTTACCGGTGTGCTGGAGGTGGAACAGTTCAGTTAACCACGAGAGAATATCAACAAGCCATCTTTGAGTGTAGTGAATCGGAAAAAGCATCTAGTTCAACTGATACAAGTTCAACTGATACAAGTTCAACTGGTGCAAGTTCAACTGGTATAGGTCCAATTCGAATGAGTAAATCTAATAAAGTTACATACAAATCAACGTCAAGTGAACTGGATCGTAAATATCTTTCTTATATAACGGCTCTTCAGTTATTTAGAGCCCTGGACGACGATCACGAATATAAAGCCAAGGCCAAATCGCAGCTGGATGTTAAGTATAAAATATACATGGACGCAAAGCGTAAGAGTAAATGAGGTAATAATGAAAATAAACTTTAAAAAAACAGTTGTTGTAATCATCGCTATGCTGGCAAGTGTATTAGTTCTCTCTGCCTGTCAAACAGAGAAGGCAGCAGAAGTTCCGGCTGGATTTTCTCTCACTTGGACCACTGGCCCCACACATGCGGATCGTGGCGCTCAAAGTTTTATCAAAATAGCTAAATCAGATTCAGGCCAGACCTATATTTTTACCAGTGGTAAAAATTTCAGTTTCATCAGTAAAGAGGATGGGGCCAGAAAGGAAACAACCTCGATCGAACTAGAGAAAAAACTTACCAGTGACCAGATGCTGGAGCTTTATCAACTGATAATTGATGAAGATATCCTGGATATGCAAGAGCGTTACCGTGACCCGGATATTATGGATGGCGATTACAAGCTGCTTAATATTTCATGGCATGGAGTTGAAAAAAAGGTATCAGCGGTAAATATGAACCCTGACGGACTTAAGAAAGTTCGCAGCAAGTTAAATCAGTTCCAAGTGCCTTAGATCGCGTATTGGGCTTTAAACTGCTAATACCATATCAAATTCACCAACCTAAAATATGAGAAAAGAATGGATTTTCAGCAGCAAAGTTATGATGCAATTGTGGTTGGTTCCGGTCCAGGTGGTGCCACAGTAGCAAAAGAGCTATCAGAGCAGGGAAAAAAAGTCCTAATTCTAGAATGGGGAGCAAACCCAAAGTTAAGAGGTGGTTTTTTCCAGTTCGCCCTACATCAACTAATACCATTTAAAAGTTTTCTGCTTACTAACAAGTTCCTTAGTATTATGCGCGGTATTATCACTGGTGGCAGCACGGCTTTTTATTATGCAACCAGCTTTCCCGTACCGGTTGAAATGCTAAAATCACATGGAATAGATATAAGCGAAGAGTTAGAAGAGGTACATAAAGAGCTTCCAATCGGGCCATTAAAAGATGAAATGATAACCCCAATGGCAAACAAGATAATGGAAAGTGCACAATCGCTGGGTTACAAATGGGAAAAGCTGGATAAGATGATGTATCAGGATGCCTGGGCGCCAGATAAAAAGTTTGGATATTATGGCGATCCCGAAGGTGTTAATTGGAGCGCTAAATCCTATATTGACCATGCTATCGGTAATGGTGCTGTGTTACTTAACAAAGCCAAAGCCAATAAAATCATTCTCAATAACAATGCCGCAGCAGGAATAGAATTTAAGCACAAAGGGAAAAAATGCAAGGTCTTTGCGCCAGTTGTTATCGTCAGTGCAGGTGGTATCGGGACTCCTGAACTACTAAAAAATAGCGGGTTTAAAGGGGTAGGGGAAAACTATTTTTTCGACCCGATAATTTCAGTATGCGGAGTAGTAAAAGATCTAAAAGCAGGGAATGAGATCCCTATGTCAGCAGGTATTCACATGGAGGAAGAGGGGTATATGATGGCCGATATGTCACTTCCCCCAGCTCTTGATGCGATTTTCTCAGCTCAGGTTTTACGCTTTCACCGACTTTTTTCACAAAAAAGAACACTGCGAATTATGATAAAAGCCAAGGATTCACTTGGTGGAACCATTACTAAAAATGGTCAGGTACGCAAAAATCTCGCTGCAGAGGATAAACAAAAGTTATTAAAAGGATATAAGCGCGCAAAAGAGATATTGAAAAAAGCAGGTGCCAAGGGGATATTCAAAACATGGTATTTTGCTGCGCATCCTGGTGGCACAGTTAAAATCGGTGATTTTCTCGATACCAATTTAATGACCACGCATCCAAATCTTTATGTTTGTGATTGCTCTGTGATACCAGAGCCATGGGGACTTCCTCCAACCTTAACGCTTGTATGCTTAGGGAAGAGGCTCGCAAAACATTTGAATAAAAAAATGGGTGGTATTTCTTAGGCTTTAATTTTTCAAGATTCCTGAGCGTAGCCGAAGGGTCAAGAAAAACCCCCTCGTTCCCATGCTCTGCGTGGGAATGCATAGGCCTACTTCCCACCACGTCATACCGGCGAAGGCCCACTACTGTCCGGGTAAA
>JAWSVA010000025.1:0-1040 GCA_033852155.1 Gammaproteobacteria bacterium
GATATTGATAATGCTCCTGAAGAAAGAGAGCGTGGAATCACAATCGCAACAGCACACGTAGAGTATGAGTCAGAAAATAGACACTATGCTCACGTTGATTGCCCAGGACATGCTGATTACGTTAAGAACATGATTACCGGTGCTGCTCAAATGGACGGAGCTATACTAGTATGTTCTGCAGCAGATGGCCCTATGCCACAAACCAGAGAGCACATTCTTCTAGCTCGTCAGGTAGGTGTTCCATATATCGTTGTATATATGAATAAAGCTGACATGGTAGATGATGAAGAGCTAATTGAGCTTGTAGAGATGGAGATAAGAGAGCTTCTAGATCTTTATGATTTCCCAGGTGATGATACACCTATTATAATTGGTTCAGCTCTTAAAGCGCTTGAGGGCGATACATCAGAGATTGGTGTTCCTTCGGTGTTAAAGTTGGTTGCGGCTATTGATGAGTACATTCCAACTCCTGAGCGTCCGGTTGATCTTCCATTCCTAATGCCGATTGAAGATGTGTTTTCAATCTCAGGTCGTGGAACAGTGGTTACTGGTCGTATCGAGCGCGGTATCGTCAATGTTGGTGAAGAGATCGAAATTGTTGGTATTAAAGATACAGTGAAATCTACATGTACAGGTGTAGAGATGTTCCGCAAGCTTCTAGATCAAGGTGAAGCTGGCGATAACGTAGGTATCTTACTACGTGGAACAAAAAGAGAAGATGTTGAACGTGGTCAAGTTCTATGTAAGCCAGGATCAATCACTCCTCATACTAAGTTTGAATGTGAAGTGTATATCCTATCTAAAGATGAGGGTGGAAGACACACTCCATTCTTTAAAGGTTACAGACCACAGTTTTACTTCAGAACAACAGATGTTACAGGTGCAGTTATCCTTCAAGATGGTGTTGAAATGGTAATGCCTGGCGATAACGTAAAAGTTAATGTTGAGCTGATTGCTCCTATTGCGATGGAAGAAGGTTTAAGATTCGCAATTAGAGAAGGTGGTCGCACAGTTGGTGCTGGTGTTGTAGCAAAAATTAT
>JAWSVA010000005.1:0-151285 GCA_033852155.1 Gammaproteobacteria bacterium
CGTTATTTCAGGCGTTAGATTTTTCAAGAGAGCTTATTTATGAAAAAAAATCTTATCTTTATATTTTTGTTGCTATTTCCAACAGCCTCTAATGCAGCATTTGATATTGAGCTAAAGGGACTAAGGGAAAAATTTCTAAAAATTATTGAACAAGATATAGAAAATTATTTATATTTCGTTCTGACTATTGAAACAAATGGGGCTGACCTTAATCTTATAGAAGAAAAAGACAAAAAATATTTTAAAGAAGGGGCTAAAAAAGTTGCTCACAGCAGTTTTACTAACTGCATTGAAAAGGATTCGTATAATTATTCAACTAACCCAGTTAAATTATTTTATCGGGAAGTTGTTGATAAAGGAGAGTTCCCGCTTTTTATACCCGGTAGAGAAGAAGAATTTTTCGATATCCCTAAAGATTCATGGTTTAAAACATATTCTATAAAAATCCCTGAAGTTACTGACCCAATGATGAGTTTCATATTATCCGATACAGATAGCTCTGAAATTGAGGCTATTGAATATAACGGCATCATGATCTCTGGCAAACCTGCAAAGTCTCTATATGAACTTTTGGATCTAACTTCAAAGGTGAAAAAATGTACATTTTCACAAATGAAAGTTTTAAAGCAATAAATTATGAAAGTTAAAAAATCTAACATATCAATCAACGGGAAACAAAACCGTTGGCGGCAGTTATCAAATGCTTTCCTGCTTGGGGAGTCCGTGCTAGATTGTTTTTTTAATATATCAATGGGTTTCGTTCCCGTTATTTCAGGCGTTAGCAGTCAGATTTACTGTTCAAATCATAGTTTTATTGCTTTCAAAATCTGATGTTTCATCTTTCTTCCTAAACCTTTTTGGGTTTTCCTGTCGCATTCGCTCTGTTGGTGAAGCAGAGGATTTAAACTTGAAGTGCCATAGCTAAAATCATGTAGTAAACTTCAAGTCTAATCTATGTCGGAAAGCTCAATGCAATGGTGCTTTCGTTGAATATATATACAAGGAGTTATGGTTGAGTGACTGCTAACATATCAATCAACGGGAAACTAAACCGCTGTCGGCAGTTATCAAATGGTTTCCTGCTTGGAGAGTTCGTGCTAGATTGTTGTTTCAAATTTATCAACGGGTTTAGTTCCCGTTATTTCAGGCGTTAGTAGTTAATAAGGAAAGCTGGTGCGTAAATTATTGTTTTTTATTTTAGTTGCTTTATCAGGTTGTTCTGCAACACCCGTAAAATATGATGTTGTTCCTGTTGAATCTAGCAGTGATGCAACCTCAATTATTGAACAGCTATTTTGGGAGCAACCTAAAAAACACAGAGTCTCAGAGATTTATATTTCATCAAATTTTATAGCATATTCTGATGGTGTGTCTGTAAAGAGTAAAGGTATTGCTACTAGTACTAATTTAACTGAAAATGTCAGTTTATCTGCATCTAATCAAACAATTAAATATAAACACTTAAATGATAGGATCTACTTTAATTCCCTTTCTTCCCCTAAATTATTTAAAAAACGAGATTGGTTTATTATTCAATTAATTGATTCAAATGATAGAGTTATTAAAAATGTCTATACAAGAGACAAGATAAAAGCACAAAAATTTATTAGCGCAATATTATATTTTTGTGCAAGTTAACTACTAACATATCAATCAACGGGAAACAAAACCGCGGTCGGCAGTTATCAAATGATTTCCTGCTTGGGAAGTTCGTGCTAGATTATTGTTTTAAATTTATCAACGGGTTTTGTTCCCGTTATTTCAGGCGTTGAAGATGTAGAAAAATATCAATTGCTTTGTTAGGTTAAGAATATTTGCCCCTGACATTGCATGAAATAACTTTTTACGAGTAAAATAGCGGAAAGATTTAAAAAACGAGGTTATTTTTAGATCAATTTTTAACCAATTATTGTTCGTAATTTAGTCCTTTGATTTTTCTACATCTTCGTTAGATGTAGCCAAGAAAAGGAGAGATGAAGCACTAATTTAGATGCTTTATCAAAATAGAGAAAGAAGGTGATAAATATGAACAGCAAACACATTGGCAGTAGCTTTGATGATTTTCTGGAAGAGGAAGAACTTCTTGCAGATGCTGACGCGGTAGCAATTAAACGGGTAATAGCGTATCAAGTTACTCGAATGATGGAGTCTAAGCATCTATCAAAAACAGCAATGGCAAAACAGATGCATACAAGCCGTTCTGCTTTAGATAGATTACTTGATCCAACTACATTACAGACCCTTGAGCGTGCAGCTCATGCTATTGGCAAGCGCCTTAGAATTGAGTTCGCATGAAGTTTATATAATTATCATTACCACGCATTAGCTGATATAGCGTGCTTTGATACCAGTTGCAACCCCACCACCAAATCAAAAAGGTCAACTGTTCTCAGTTGGCCTTTTTTAATGCGTGCTCCTGCGTACGGTTGCTGATTCCCGAGGGTTATTGCGGACTGCCCTACTCCACCATAAAACCACATTTTCGACTAGATATTTTAGATAATAGAACTATTGATGGGTAATGAGTAGTAATAGCAAATTATAATACCCCTACCCAACTCCTTTAATTAGACTATAGACAGGATAAGATCAGACAAATTCGCTAGATACTTGATCTCTAAGGTTGATAATCATTAACATTAGCACCCAGAATCAATTCTAAGAAACATGAAAGCTAAATGATGTATTTTCCAATAGATTTTAATGCCACTTTTTTGACACTTGCGCCAAAAAATAACAAACAAATAGATCCTTATGCAAAATAACTAGTAATGTGCTTTTCAATAGATATTAGTGTTATTTTTTAACACCTATACCAGAAGAATAGCGAATAAATACCCCCCAGGCAAAACTATAATTACTTATTCATTGGCTGCTTTAATTGCATTAATTTAAGGCTTTTTCCTTGGCATTAAGTAAGGCTGGAAGCAAAGCAAGATAAGCGGCGGACTTCTCAAAGCCGAAGCTGCACGAAGTAACATTTCATCTTTCAAATAAGGTCTATTGAAAGTGTCATTGACCTTTAAATAGTAAATTTACAGTAAGATCTATAGATCTTTATGAGTACAAAACTTTTCTTATCCTTTTTATTACCTAACGACTCAGTTAAACACCAAGAATATTTAAGTAAGTTCGGCACAGTATTTATGGGATGAACCCATAAACTTATAACTACATACCCTGAAACCAAAGATGATGTATGCAATCCAACTCTAATTACCAATCTAGCAACAAAGAAGCCCTATGAAACAGGCAGTTAACCATAAAAAGGGAAAGTAACCAGGAAAAATATAGTGCTATATTGTCAGATTATGCACCCGAACACCTAAATCAACTATCGTGCATTTCATGCACTAGAGCTCAAACCGCTACGCGCATTTAGCGCGAGTTATTACAGGCGTTAGGCAAGGAAATGAGCGGCAGCAATTAATTAATTGTTAATAACGGATGATTTAAACTGGCATACATTTTGCTAAAGTCTAGATGATTTAATTATGGAGAAAAAAATGAAGAAAATTATTTATTTGTGTGTGTTTTTGTTTGCTGGGTCAGCAAATGCTACAGTTATCACAATGGAAAGTGGTGATCGCTATGCAGATCATGGCTTTAAAGTGGATGGAGGTATCCACGATATATTATTTGCCGACCCCTACGGTGGTTCATACGGAACTGGATATGACACTGTATTGACTTCCGGTCAACATGTAGCATTTCAACATCAAGATGACAATTCCATCAGTTTATTAAACGGCGATACGTGGGATTTTAACGGGGCGTTTTGGGCGTCAGCTTATAGAGATGGCAACATACTAACTTTAAATGGATATAGAGGTACTAGATTAGCATACTCAACAACTACTGAACTATTTACACAGTCCAAGCAATGGGTTCAATCTGATTTTATTGGCATTACAAGTTTATCTATAACGACGTCTGCAAATCAGGTAGCATGGGATGACTTTGAATATAATGCCTCTAGTACCGCTCCCCCCCCAGAACCAGAACCAGAACCAACACCCACCCCAGAACCAGCACCGCTAGCATTATTAGGGTTAGGGTTGGCAGGAATTGGCTTTTATAGAAGAAAGAAAGCTGCTTAATTCATTAGTTTTAGGTTTTTATAAAGCCTCGATAATAATCGGGGTTTTTTTTATGCCTAGAAAATTCCACTGCGGAGTTACGGGTGCTGATCTTACATTTAGATTTTCTTGAATGCAGCATCATATTACACAAAATAATAGACTGATAATCATAAACAGGGAAAGTAATCAGTAAAAATATAATGCTATATTGTCAGATTATACCTCCGAACATCGCAATCAACCATCGTGTTACATGCACGGGAGTTCAAACCGCTACGCGCATTTAGCACCTGTTCTTAAAGGCGTTAGGTAACCAAGTTACCCACGAAAAGTAGACACTCTTTAATTACAAATTGAGGGTCTAAAAATGATCAAAAAAGGAAAAAATAAATACAACCACTATTCCGAAGATTTATGAATGATTTGCTACAGCGATTGAGTAAATCTGTAGTTGTAACAAAGTATATGGGAAAAACAGGAAAGGATTTAAATTTACTGAGGGTATACAACCTTAATCTGCTGTTGCATATCATCGACTTTAAGGTCAATTTCACGTGTTGCAAGATCTGAGCTGCCAAGTATTGGAAGATAAAACAGTACTGCTTTATTTATTTTAGTTATTGTCATGCAACTAGAAACCTGCTGTACTGCATTATCTATATCAAAAATGCTGCCTTTTATCTGATTTGAACGTTTAGTTTCAATAAGCACTGTTTCATCACCATTATAAATTAACATGTCTAGTTGTGTATGGGAGTTGCCTATTTTTATCCGTTTATCTATCTCTACTTTTACTTCTGGAATTGCTATCTCTAAAAAGCCACGCAGGTAACCTAACATCTCATATTCTGCGGGAGCATTTTCACGCTCTTCTATATAAAAAAGGTCTGCTGAAAATAGCCGCAACAGGGTAACCAGTTGATCTATAAAAAATTTACCTCCATAACGTTCTAACTCTTTATGGATTTTTTCAGAACGATCCCATCCAAGGAAGTATTTTGCCTTCTCATAACTGGCGATTTCAATAATTTGCTCTACAAGAATTAGAAAGAATGCTGTTACGTTCATAATAGCTAGCATTGCTTCTTGTTCTGAGAAAAATAGTTGCTCGTCTGATTCTGCTGGCAACTCCCAGTCTTCAAGGTATCTGTGAAATGTTTGGGCTTCTTTGTCTTTAAAAATATTCTGTTCATCGAGATATTTATAAATATCTTTGACGCTCATACCTTCGGAATCTTTACCGCATACTAACTTATATGCTTCATTTAGAGCAGCTTCAAACGCATGATTAGCCCTAAGTACTGCATCAGTAAAAAGATACTCTTCAATACTGCCTTTTGCTTCTTGCCAATAATGCTCTGCCATTTGCAGGTGATTAATTACGGTATAGATACCAGGGAAAAAATCTGGAGGGAGGACCTCAGAAACTTTTCTTTTGATTTCATATAACATATCCATAATCAGCGGCTCGACTCTTCTTATGTAATTATTTTAAATATAGCTTAAATTTAGAGATTATGTAGTTATGATAATTTATTGCATAGAAATAATTTGGGCTGACCTAATGGTCAGCCCAATCTTTTTTAACTTATGATTTATTTGATAATAAAATTGAGATTAAATATATATATCATTATTACCACGAGCGACTTTATCAACCATCTTGCGCGATTTTTCCTGTTCGGCTTCATTCATCTCTGAAATAAAACCTTCCATCGCATCCATACCAACTTTTTTGGTAGCTTCTGATGCATAATCACGCAGAAACTCCATAAAAGATGACGCTGCATTTGGGCCGCAATGTTGTTTGATTAAACCTGGTTTTGCCAGATCCATAAAGTCTTCACCTGTTCTTCCTAACCTATAACACCCGGTGCAAAATGAAGGGATAAAACCTTTTCCGGCTATATCTCGAATCACTTCATCAAGTGAGCGATGATCACCTAGTGAAAATTGGCTCATATCCTCATGATCTACCGCATAACCACCAGGATTAGTACGACTACCTGCTGATATTTGCGATACACCTAGATCTAGAGTCTTACCACGCACTTGTGGTCCCTCTCGGGTTGACATAATGATACCGGTATATGGTACTGCTATACGCAAGATCGCAACGATTTTAAGAAAATCTTCATCAGAAACTTCCGCTGGTGGATGCTCTGATATATCTGAGCCTGTAGCAAACTCCATACGTGGAACGCTAATAGTGTGAGGCCCTACTCCAAACTTATCTTCTAAATAGCTAATGTGCTGCATCATGGCTAAAATTTCGTATTTCCAATCAGCTAAGCCGAACAATACACCTACACCACAATCATCAATTCCAGCTTCCATCGCTCTATCAATTGCTGTTACACGCCAATCAAAATCAGCCTTTTTTCCACTAATGTGTACTTTGCTATATACATCTTTATTATATGTTTCTTGGAAAATTTGGTAGGTACCAATCCCTTTCTCTTTTAATAATTTAAATTCTTCTACTGCAAGAGGAGCAACGTTGACGTTAATTCTGCGAATACTGCCGCCTTTGTCATCCTTGCAGCTATAGATAGTATCGATTGAATCTAATACATAATCAAAACCTTGTTTTGGATATGCTTCACCAGCGACCATTAGCACACGTTTATGGCCACTTTCTATTAAGATTTTGGTCTCTTCTGCGATTTCTGCTTGAGATAATACTCTACGGTTTATTGCTTTATTTCCAGCTCTAAATGCACAATATGAGCATTCATTGGCACATAGATTTGATATATACAAAGGGGCAAATATAACCAGGCGATTGCCGTAGATCTCTTCTTTGACATATTTTGCAGTTTCAAATAGCTCTTGAGTCAGATCTGGGTCATCTATATTTGAAAGTACAGCAACATCGCTTATGCTTAATCCTTTGAGTTCTCGCCCTTTTTTTAGAATCTCTTTGATCTTTCCATGATCATTTGACGCTTTACTTAATTCTTTCTCAATTTGATTATCATCAATAATTGCTGACATTTTTTTACCCTAAAAATACACGTTAAAAAACCGTAAAGCCTACATTAACAGGCTCTACGGTTAGTTACAATAGTTAATCCTGACTATTTTTGTCAGCTATTCAATACCACACTTAATCTACTATTAATCCTCTTTTTGTATAAGAGGTATGAAGTAGTTTATGTGCTTTATGACCACATGGCCCATCAGTGAGAAATTCAGTATATATATGCGCTACATCTGGGTTTTCATGGGACTTACGTGTCTCATAAATCATATCCTCATTATATAATAATGATGCGCGAGCCTTACGAATATCCAGATTAACAGGACGAGGCATTCCACCACCAGCTATGCAGCCACCAGGACATCCCATGAATTCAATAAAATGACATTCACTAAATGGTCCACCAGCTTCAATATCTGCCAATACTTTCTCAGCATTAGCAGTACCATGGGCTACACCAACTTTTAGTGTGACACCTTTTAACCACTCCCAATCTTCAAAGTGTCCTTTTAGAATATCTGGAACTGCACCTACCTGTTCGATCTTAATCTCGGCAACTCTTGACCCCTCGAATCCCCTTACAGGAATAATATTTGCGTGATCAAATAGATCTTCTACCTTAATACCAGTGATCACCTCAATTGCTGTTCTTAACGCGGCTTCCATTACTCCACCAGTTGCTCCAAAGATTACCCCTGAGCCTGTTGACACTCCAAATGGATTATCATATTCAGATGTTGGAACTTTACGAAGATCCATACCAGCTTCTTTAATCATTGCTGCAATCTCTTCTGTCGAAAGCATATAGTCAACATCTTTAAATCCACTATCATCCATTTCAGGACGATTACACTCAAACTTTTTAGCTGTACACGGCATTAAGGCCACAGAAACAATATCTTTTGGGTCGATATTATTTTTTTCTGCATAATAAGTTTTAATTACAGCCCCAAACATTTGGCCTGGGCTTTTTGCTGAGGATAAATTTGGTATCATTTCTGGCTTAAAGTGCTCCAGATATTTTACCCACCCAGGAGAACAGCTGGTAAATTGTGGTAACGCGACTGTTTCATCTTTATCCACCAATACTTTCTTTAACCTAAGTAACAACTCAGTAGCTTCTTCAATAATGGTTAAATCAGCTGTGAAAGTCGTATCAAAAACCTTATCAAAACCACATCTACGTAAAGCAGTTGGAAGTTGGAATGTTAGAGCCTCTTTACCGGGTTCATTTCCAAAACATTCACCAATTGCAGTTCTTGGCGCTGGCGACGTTTGAATAACTACGTGTTTAGTTGGATCCTCAATCAAATCCCAAACCTGTTCAGTTTCATCCTTTACAGAAAGAGCACCAGTTGGGCAGTGAGTAATACACTGTCCACAGTTAATACAAACAGTATCTTCCAGATCTTTATCAGCAAAGGCCGCAATTTTTATCTGGTTGCTTCTGTCCTTCATACCATAGGCGCCAACGGCTTGAAGCTCTTTACATGCTCTTTCACAGTTACGGCATTGAACACACTTATTCATATCACGAACAATAAATAAGCCTGATTCTTCTATCTCATGCTCTGGTTCTTCTTTAACACCAAATCTGAATTCAGTTACTCCACATTCATCTGCCAATTCTCGCAATGTGCAGTTTCTACTTCTGTTACAGGTATAACATGTACCTGTATGGCTCGACAGTTCAAGATCAATAAGATCACGGCGCGCTTTTCTAACTTTATGAGAGTTAGAGTTGATAACCATCCCTTCTGCTAAAGGTAATGTGCAGGAGGTTTGCAGTGTGTTATAACCTTCGATCTCGACAACACATACTCTACATAGACCTTTAGGCTTCAGGTCATCATGTTGACATAACGTTGGAATTTTAATACCAACACTTTGTGCAGCTTTAAGTATTGTTGTTCCTTCTTCAGCAGTGACTGTGGTGTCATCTATTACTGCAGTAACCATTTTTTTAATTCCATTCATTTTTATTATCTCCGTAGCAGGCATTAAAGTTGATCTGCGAAATCATTCATTAGATTTTTTAGAACATTAGGACTTGTTTGCCCTAACCCGCACTTAGATGTAAGCACCATCGTTTCACAAAGGGTTTTAATATCTTTGGTCTCTTTATCCGTTACATTGCCTTGACGCATTTTATCAACATGATTTAAGAGCACTTGATTTCCCCAGCGACAAGGGGTGCATTGGCCACATGATTCTTCTATAAAGAACTCTAGATAATTATCAGCTATATCGTAAAGATTACGCTCTTGACCATAAATGATTACCGATCCACCTGTTGCTAGGTCTTCATAACTTAAAACTCTGTCAAACTGGCTGGCTGGCACAAGCTGCCCTGAATAACCACCAACCTGAATTGCTTTTGGATTTTCTGCTTTGGTTATTTTTACAATGTCATTAAGGCTCATTCCCCAGGCAAATTCAAATACTCCAGGCTGTTCACAGTCACCTGAGACACTAAATAATTTATAACCTTTACTTTTTCCTATCCCTGCTGAGTTATACCACTCGGCCCCTTTCGACAAAATGCATGGAACCCAAGCAAATGTTTCAACATTATTTACATTGGTTGGTTCCCCGTAAAGCCCGTCAGTTACCGGGAATGGAGGTTTGTTTCTTGGCTCGCCTCTATTGCCCTCGATTGATTCAATAAGGGCTGTCTCTTCACCACAGACGTATGCACCTGCACCGAAAAACAGTTTTATATCAAAATCCACTCCTTGCTTACCGCAAATATTCATACCCAGCATATTGCTTGCGCGTTTTTTCTCCAGAAGTGCTTCTAGCTTTTCTTTAAGGAATGCGTATTCCCATCTCATATAAAGAATGCCTTCTTGCGCACCGATGGCGTAACCTGCAATGGTCATACCTTCGATAACTTTATCGGCAAACCGGGTAAAGATGAGCATATCTTTAAAGCATCCTGGTTCACCTTCATCAGCATTACAAATCACGTGTTTTATGTCACCTTCAGCAGCTGCGCAGAAATCCCATTTCATTCCTGTTGGGAAACCTGCTCCACCGTGCCCCCTTAGCCCGGACTCTTTTACAACATCGCGTAACTCTTGTGGTGACATCTCAAGTGCATTTTTAAGACCCGAGTCTGGCGCTACTTGATCGTATGTAAGTTCATTCGTATAACTTTGAGGAAGTTCGTTTTCAACCTCTTCTCCTGCACGAAGTTTTTTGATTATTTCACTAGCCTTGTCAGGGGTAACTAGATGAAAAATTTTATCGTTGATGATCATTGCTGGTGACATATCTGATATGCCTACACAACCTGTCCACTCGAGAGAAAACATCCTGTCGTAGGTTGTCTCTCCCATTTGAATACCAAGCTCTTTTTCTAAACGCAGGGCGACATCATCAACACCAGCCATCTTAGAAGGCATGTCTATACTGAGTGCTACATGATATTTACCTTTTGGCTCTACTTCGAGGAAGCTATAAAAAGTTGCTACTTCATACACCTCAGCCGAGCTTACTCCGAGCATTATGCCTATCTCTTGCATTGCATACTCAGGAATGAAACTAAATTCATGCTGAACTGCGTGAAGAATTGGGATCAGGGACTTCTTTTCAAGGGCGAACTGTCCCTCAACCTTTGCTAGAAATTTTTTGATGTCATCATGGCTTGGTATGTACATACTTCCCTCCCTGGGATTGCGTTAATTTTTGTTTTATTCTTGCTTTAAACCGCACTATTTAAATATAGAACAGTTTTTGATTATATGCTTGCTTAATATAATTTTTAAAATCCAAAGCAAACAAACCTATCACATTGATATACCTTATATTTTAAAATAATTTTAAAATATAATAGTTTGTTAGATGATTCAGGTGAAATAAGGAGTGTAAATTTGACTATGGTGCGCTATTAAGAGATTTAATTATGGTGTGCTAGTGGTTGATGTGAATTTATTACACATTACTAGCATCCTGCTTTTGAATTGCAGCAAATACTAGTAATTAAGCTGGGTATTTATTATGACTTAGCCAACCAGTCCGTCCAGTATGGCAGTCATAACATTATGAGCATTTTCGATACGTGAAGCATCAGATATGTTTTGCTGTTGGGTGTAAGGTCCTGATTCAATATCATCTGCACAATTTGCATAGATTTCATCAATTCCATCGTTTGTCATCTCTAGATGAAACTGTAAACCTATTACTCTTTGCTTATAAATAAAACCTTGATTACCGCACCCTTGACTAAAGGCTATGCACTTTGCCCCACGAGGGATTGGAAATGTATCTCCATGCCAATGAAACACCTCTAGAGAGTCAGGTAGCAAGTCACTTTGAGACCTGATTGGAAACCAACCTAACTCTTTGAATTGATTAGGAGTAACCTTTGCTCCTAGTACATCTGCGATTAACTGAGCACCCAGGCAAATCCCAACTACAGACATTTTTCTAGAAAGAGAAGCCTGCTTTATTGCATTAGCAATAAACTCTTTTTCCTCTTTTAACCAAGGGTATTTATCATATTCATAAATATTCATGGGGCCACCCATGATCAATACAAGATCTATATCTCTTAGTTCTTTTTTATCAGGAAGAGCTTCACCTTCATACAATTTGGTAGAGGTTATTTGCATCCCTTTTTCTTCGGCCCAGCCTTCAATGATACCTAAAGCTTCAAATTCAACATGCTGTAGAAAATGTAACCTTAATTTTCTTGGTTCTTGAGGATCTTTCTTGGTGTGGCTTCTTTTAAAAAACATTAAGTCTATTACTCGGTAATAACTGGGGATGATTCAAATACAAAAAGATTTACCCTTGAGGAAAAAAAGAATAAGTTTGAATGTTAATTTTTATCGCATGAACAGAAGTAACCTGGCTGGCTGGTTCCAACTTCTCTATAAAGATTCCAACAACCATATTGATTTACCTCCTACTTAAATACATTTGGGGCCCCAATATAATCAAATATAATTTGATTCATCCGTAGCCTCAAATTTGGCTCTATTCTATATATTAAGTAGGAATTGTATAGAATTATTCTTCAGCACTAAAATCAGACTTGCCTGCTCCACATAGTGGGCATATCCATCCATTTGGTACATCATCAAACGAAGTCCCCGCTTTGACTTCATTATCTGGATCTCCAGTTTTTGGATCATAAACATAACCACAAATATCACATATATATTTTTCCATTATTTTCTCCGCCGTATTTGCTTGATCAAAACTTACTAAATAGTTGAATTAAGATTCTGTAACCTTAATATCATGTTCTTCCATATACGTTAAAATACGAGCTTTATGATTTTTATCCCCTTCATTAAGGACATGAAAAACTCGCAATACATCTGAGTTTGCCTCTTTCTCAATCGCAGACTGGTAGTGGGCTTCACCTGCTGAACCTTCTATAAATACAGCATAATTGCAGGCTTGTTCTCGTGAAACAACTTCATCCTTGCAGTATTGAATTACTTTAGTAATTTGATTGCAGACATTATTCAACTCAACAATACTTTTAGGCAATATCTCTGTTGGAAACTTATCGAATGGCAATAAAACATCTTTTCCACTTTCTAAAAAAGATGCATGATGTTTTTCTTCTACAGATAAACGCCACCAAAGATCTCTATCATCTGTAAAAGTATCACAGAAAACCATGTATAGATCAGACAAAAGCAGCTCAAGCTCAATACCTTTATCTATAATATCCAATATTCCATTTTTACACTGAGACATATGTTTTCCTGTTATGCGGTAATAAATTTCAAAGAGTTATCACTTTTTGCGTATTCACCTAAATATTTAATTAAAAGCTCTTAAGCGGAAAATTATAATATTTCATCTCAATAAAAGCTCAAACTTTTAAAGTAACTTCTAATTAACAAATTCGAGCAATTTTTCATCTATATCAGAGATACTATCACCCATAGATATATGCCTGGATATCTTACTAAAGCCCTTTTTATCTCCAATCATTACGCAACCAACTACTTTATCTTGATCAAAGACAACTCTTTTATAAGTTGTATCTGTAGTTAATATTTTAGATTCTAATTCATGCTCTGGATCATGATTACCAGCAGAGCCAAGCTCTATACCAACAACTTTTAATGTCATAGACATTGTTGAACCATGATACTCGACAGGTTTTCCCGCCATATTTTGAGCAGCTAATCGCCCTTGCTCCATTGAGGTGATCCAGCTGCCATATAATTTGCCATCTCGCTCAATCAGATCTCCTGCTGCATAGATATCGCTTATATTTGTCTGCATATTGGCATTAATAACCAAACCTAAATTCGTTTCTAATCCCGAGTTATTTGCCAAAGTAATATTTGGTCTAACTCCAGCAGAAACAAGGACAACTTCAGTAGCGAGAGTTTTACCACTCTTTAAAACAACAGTCTCTACACAAGACTCACCTGCTATTTCAGTAGCACAATCGCCAAGAATGAAGTTAAATCCAAAACCTTCCAGAGTATTTTGCAGAAAGGCTCCGCCAACTTTATCAAGCTGTCTAGGCAGTAGATGGTCAGAAAGTTCGACAACTGTGACTTTTATTCCTGCTTGAATTAATGCATAACCGAGTTCAAGCCCAAGTAAACCACCGCCAAGAATGACAGCAGATGACTTATCCTGTTTGTAACCAATAATTTCATCTGCATCACTTATGTTTCTTAAAGCAAATACACCTGGTTTATTAGCACCTGAAATACGAGGAATAAATGCATGGCTTCCAGCGGAATAAAGAAGTTTGTCGTAATGCAATTCTTGGCCGCTTTCAGTTACAGCGATCTTTTTATCACTATCAATAGTTGAGATCGTTGTACCTATAACTAAATCTATATTTTTCTCTTGGTACCAGTTTTCTTTTCTGACAATCAAGGCATCTTTGGTTATATCTCCAGCCACATATTCATTGAGCCTGAGCCTTGAATAAAATGGTATTACTTCATTAGTTACTACAGTGATTCTAGCGTCAGGTTCTTCTTTTCTTAAACTTTCTGCCGCTGTAGTTCCTGCAACTCCATTCCCAATTATCAGATACCTTTTTACTGCCATCTATCCTGCCATCCTTGTGTAGATATTTTTATACTCTTCTTAAAACTACATGTTTAGAACTATATGCTTAGAACAAATTGTTCAAATTGAGCTTTAGATAACGCGCCCATCTTCACTTCAGCTAACTCACCATTCTTGATAGCAACAATTGTTGGAATAGATCTAATTCTGAATTGAGCAGCTAGCTGTTGCTCTTTTTCTGTATCACATTTTGCAAATAATATATTTGTGTTATCTGCATTTATTTTATCTGCAATCTCTTCAAAAACTGGGGCAAAAGATTTGCAAGGGCCACACCATGTCGCCCAAAAATCAATAATTACTATTTCGTATTTCTTAATCGCATCTTCATATGCTTCTGTCGTAATGTTTACAACTGCCATTATTCTTTCTCCTAAATTTAAGTTCATACATAATAAATCTTGATATGAAATTTTAGTTAAAATTATGGGCAGGGTTAAATTCACCCTGCCCATAATAACTATTACTAGTTTAGCTGAAGAATCTTTTTAATAGACCTTCAAAAGCCATTCCGTGTCTGGCTTCGTCTTTGCACATCTCATGTACTGTGTCATGAATTGCATCAAGATTAAGCTGTTTAGCACGTGTAGCTAAATCTTTCTTACCTTGACATGCACCGTGTTCAGCATCAACACGAGCCTGCAAGTTTGCTTTTGTATCAGCACATACAACTTCACCTAGAAGCTCTGCAAATTTTGCTGCATGCTCTGCTTCTTCAAAAGCGATTCTTTTATAAGCTTCTGCAACTTCAGGATAACCTTCACGGTCAGCCTGACGGCTCATTGCTAGGTACATACCAACTTCAGTACACTCACCAGCAAAATTAGCTCTAAGACCTTCAACAATCTCTGCATCAACACCTTCAGCTACACCGATGACATGTTCATCAGCCCATGACAGCCCGTCGGTCGCAACCTGCTCTTTGAATTTTTCAGCAGGAACTTTACATTGTGGACAAGATTCTGGTGGTGTATCACCTTCGTGAATATATCCGCATACAGTACAAACCCATTTCTTCATTTAAAACTCCTAAATGATTAATTTAACTTAATAACCTGCTCTATTTTGAGCAGATCTAACTTTAACCAGGTAATTAACCTGTAAACTCAATAGACTGTCCTAGAGCAAGCTCTAAAGCAGTTCTATTTATCTCTGCATAGGTTGGGTGGGCATGAATGATTCTTACAACATCATTAATGTCTGTACCCAACTGAATCATATTTGCCATCTCTTGGATGATTTCAGATACAACATATCCAATCATCTGAGCTGCAATTACTTTATTGTCTTTAACCCAAATTTTTACAAATCCTTCAGTGTGCTCTTCAATAGCAGCTCTTAAATTTGCATGAAATGGTACTTTAAAGCTCTTAACATCAGTTAGGTCACTTGGCACAGTTCCAACTGCTACTATTTCTGGATAAGAGTAAACAACTGCTGGGATCACTTCATAATTGATCTCATCAAGCTCTTCACCCTTCTTCTTAGCTACTATGTTCTCTGCGCAAATAAGACCTTGCTGAACTCCAACATGAGCCAGAATTGATTTACCTGTCGCATCACCAACTGACCAAACACAATCGATATTTGTCTGTAGTTTGTCATCAACATCAATGCCGCGCATAGTATATTTAAGACCAATCTTTTCATACCCTTTTTTATCGACAACTGCCTGACGGCCAATTGCGATAAGATTAGCAGGAGAATCAACAGTGATTGTTTCACCAGTCTTCTGACATGCTCCTTTTAACACACCATTTTGAATAGATGTAACCATGCAACCGGTAATAATTCTTACACCGTTGCTTTCAAGTTGTTTTGTAATCTCAGCAGAAACGTCAGGATCAAGCAAGCTAAGTACTCTGTCAGCACATTCTACAACTGTAATTTCTGAACCTAGATTTGAGAAGATAGTGGCAAATTCGAGACCAATAACACCCCCACCAACAATAGTCAGTTTTTCTGGCAGCTCTTTAACTGAAATTAGACGATTACTGTTCATAATTGAAGGATCACTCTCATCAATCATGCCAGGAATCAATGGCGCTGAACCAGTAGCAATAACGATGTTATCACCATTGATTTCAATAGAGTTGCCTTTTAAGTCCATCTCACCATCAATATTTAACTTACCGTAATGAACTTTTACTTTATTCTTTCCAACAAGCTCAGCATCACCTTGATAAACGTCAATACCGTTTTCTTTAAGCAGTTCTGTAATCATTTGTCTTGCACTTAAGATTACGCCATCTCTTCTTTCAGCAACTTTTGCGAAATCAATTTCTACATCACCAACATTGATCCCGTATTTTTTTGCATGCATGGCATTTTTGGCTACTTTTGCTGATTGAATCATCGCTTTACTAGGAGTACACCCCCAATTAATACAGATGCCGCCAATATAATCCCTTTCAACTACAGCAACCTTAGATCCAAGCTGAGTTAGTCTAACTGCACAGTTATAACCCGCTGGTCCTGATCCAATAACAATAGCGTCATAATTTGCCATTATTCTTCTCCTAAGTTTCTATTAAATAGATTTTATTCCGTTAGCAAGCTGATGCAGAAGCTCCACCATTAACAAAATTACCAATCTCTTGATCGATAAAATACAGTGACTCACCACCTGCTCCAATTAGCCTTAATTTATCCAAGACCTTTGAAAAAAGAGCTTCCTCTTCAACCTGTTCTGCTACAAACCATTGCAGATAATTAAACGATGCCCAATCTTTTTCATCGTAAGCGACACTAACAAGATTATTAATTGTTCCGGTGACATACTTCTCATGCTGAAAAGCTTCTTCGAATACTTCTTGAATACTTACATATTCACTTTGAGGTTTTCCGATTTGACTAAGAATTGGCATTGCACCTTTTTCGCACATATAGTCGAACATTTTATTCATATGCAACATCTCTTCTGCTGCATGCTCTCTGAAAAATGCGGCACAATTTTCTAGCCCTTGGCCATCAGCCCAAGCACTCATTTGCAGGTAAATATTAGATGAGAAGAACTCAACTCCTAGTTGGTCATTTAATTTACTTACCATTTTTTCGCTTAACATTTTTTGCTCCATTTCAATAAATACTGCAATTAATTAACATAATGTATGGGTTATATAAATTCCTGAGTTTAATAATAGTCAATTAATCTCTGTTCATCATCTTGAGTTAGATCTTATTACTAATATTAATGGATGTATAATTGGAATTTTTAATCGATGCAATAGATTTTATCTATGATAAAATTAATTTTTTATAAATCAGTCTATTGCGATTTTCAGAATTCTTTGCAGTTTATACCCTAAGATATTTTAGTTGAGTTAGAGAAATAATGAACCTTAAAGATTTACGCTATCTAGTTGCAGTTTCTGAATATAAGCATTTTGGAAAGGCTGCTGAATTTTGCTATGTAAGCCAACCGACCTTAAGTGCGCAGATAAAGAAACTAGAAGATTCTTTAGGTGTAAGCCTTATAGAAAGAACAAACAAGAATGTATTCATCACTCCACTGGGCAAAGAGATTGTGGAAAAAGCCAAGCAGTTACTTAACCAAGCTGATGAATTAATCGCGCACGCAAAAGCTTCAAGAAACCCTCTCGCTGGAGCTCTCAGAATTGGAACAATCCCAACTATAGCTCCGTACTTGCTACCAGTTATAATCCCTGAAATCAAAAAGTTTATGCCTGATCTAAAACCTTTACTTTTTGAAGATCAAACTCACCGCATCGTTAAAAAAATGAATGATGGTGAGCTAGATATGCTTATTCTTGCTGTTCCAGTTGAGACTGGGAAATTAGAGGTGGAAAACCTTTTTCATGAACCGTTTTATCTAGCAGCACCTTCTGACCATGAGCTGGCAATAAAGGATAGTGTTTCTCTTAATGACATCCATGATGAAACTATTTTATTACTGGAAGAGGGACACTGTTTAAGAGACCACGCTTTAGAGTTCTGCAATATCAGCCAAAGTGATGATGAATTAGCTTTTAGAGCCACAAGCCTTGAGACCTTACGCCAAATGGTTGCATCTAAAGCAGGCATTACATTATTACCGGCACTTGCTGTAGACAATAAAGCGATATCATTTAACTCTGATTTAATCAGCTATAGAGAGTTTAATGACAGTCAAATAGGTAGAGATATAGCTATTGTCTATAGAAAAAATACTGTTCGAAAAGACGCTATATGCAAGCTAACTGAATTAATTAAAACCTGCATACCTCATGAGTGGTTGATTTAAAAGCATCTTCTTGCAATAAAATAGTATCAGTATTTATAGCTATATTGGAACTGTGCATTTACCTGAGAGTGAGATGAAATTATATTACCCGCTGGCCACAGTGAGGGCGCTTTCGCTATGGTTAATGCAACTCGCCCTTGCGAAATAAGCATCTAACCCCCCCATACCGTATTGTTAAATCATTAGATTATCATCAAATACAACTACATCTTCTATTGCTGTATCTTTTCTATTCAACAAACCAACATCTAGAACTGGAGAGGCATCTATATGCTGAGCATCCATCATTTGAGATACACGCTGTAATGAAGAAATAATCATCGTCTGCTCCCATTCGTGAAGATCTCCAAACTGCCTAGTAAAGTGATCCTGCAAAGGTGTTGGTGCATCAATCAAAGCCTTAATTGCTTGATCGGTAAGATATGCATGAACCTTTCGCTTATCCTCTTTTGAACGCTCACGAAAAACCAGTTCTTTTTTCTCAAGTCGGTCTAAAATAGTGGTGACAGTAGCCTGACTTAAGCTAACTTCATTAGCCAGCTCACCAATGGTCACCTGTCCCTTATCTCTTATGGTCTTTAGCAATAAAATTTGTGGTAATGTTAGACCTGTAGTCTTAGCTAAATATTTTGAGTGCAAATCTGTTGCCCTAATAATGCGGCGCAAAGCAACTAGAACTTCTTCAATATTATCCAATACGGCTTCCTTATCAAAAACAAATCAACTAAATCGAATTATACATACTGTATCATCGCGTTCTCTATTATTACGCAAAATAATTTTCACAGAAGATATTTAAACCTATCAGGATATAAAGATAATCATTCATCTCATCAACTGAAATCCCCATAGGTTCGGATTTAACATCAGGTATAATAATATGCTTCGGAGCTATACCGCATGGAATACCGTTTACAATAATCTTTAGAACACCATTAATTTCATCACTAGCTCCTAAAACAGGATCATTTACTACTATAGAATTATCTCTCTCATACTATCAATTGGGAAGCGCGTAGTATTTACCTTTCATCCTAAAATCAGCCCATTTACCTTAGCTTAACTGTTCAGTCATCTACCAAAATCATATCAAGCTGTACTCTGGACATATATTTTATTTAGCGTAGTATATTTAGTACACTAAATAATTTAAGGTAGATCTCACATTTTTTATTGCTTTCATATAAAGATATTATGATGAACTCTAAAACATTTCTCCGACAACCTCTTTCTCAAGATGGCATTGCAGTTAATAAGTTAATAGCTAAATGTCATCCTCTTGATACTAATTCCGCATATTGCAATCTCTTACAATGCACGCATTTTAGTAAGACATGCGTCATCGCGGAGATTAATAATAGTGTTGAGGGGTTTATCAGCGGCTACGTTATCCCAGACAAACCAAATACATTGTTTATTTGGCAAGTTGCAGTTAGCAAAGAGGCAAGAGCTTTAGGGCTTGCCTCAATGATGATTAAATATATTTTAACTCAAAATACTGAATCACTAATTGAGTATATCGAGACCACCATAACCGAATCAAATAAAGCCTCACACGGCTTATTTAACGGCATAGCATCCAAATTAGGGACACAAATTAACAATGAGGTTTTCTTTGATCGTGATATACACTTTCATGGCGAACATGATTCAGAAATGCTTTTTAGAATTGGACCTTTCCTTAACGATCCATAAGGCACAATAATCTATCCTAATTTAATGCCCTAATGCGCAATAGTCTATAAAGAACGAATTCAAAATCCTCCGGAGAATTAAGTGAAAATATTTGAAGAAATCGAATCAGAAGTTCAATCTTATGCACGCTCGTTCCCTAGAATATTTAATAAAGCGATAGGTGAACACCTATACGATGAGGACGGAAAAGAATACCTCGATTTTTTAGCCGGCGCTGGAACCCTGAATTACGGACATAACAACCCCATCTTAAAAGAAAAACTAATTGAATATATACAAAATGATGGAATAACTCACGGACTTGATCTGCATACAAAAGCTAAAGGGGAATTCCTCGAAGCATTTAGCGAAAAAATACTCAAGCCAAGAAACCTTGACTATGTAATGCAATTCACAGGTCCAACCGGGACTAACGCTGTTGAAGCTGCTCTGAAATTGGCCCGCAATGTCACCGGACGTGAAAATATCATCTCATTTACTAATGGTTTTCATGGCGTAAGCCTTGGGTCTCTTGCAGTTACAGGTAATTCACACCATCGCGGCGCAGCCGGTGTGAGCCTTAGTGGCACTAGCAGGATACCTTATGACAAATATTTAGGTGATGACATCGATACAACTGCTTATCTAGATAAAGTTTTATCTGATTCTAGTAGCGGCGTTGATAAACCAGCAGCTGTAATTGTTGAAACAGTACAAGGTGAAGGTGGGATCAATGCAGCAAGCGTTGAATGGTTACAAAATCTTGAGATCGTTTGTAGAAAGCATGATGTATTACTAATTATTGATGATATCCAAGCGGGTTGCGGTAGAACAGGAACTTTCTTCAGTTTTGAAGAAGCGGGAATCAAGCCTGACTTAGTCACGATGTCAAAATCTCTCTCCGGTTATGGTCTTCCATTTGCTGTTGTCTTGATCCGCCCTGACATAGACCAATGGAAACCAGGCGAACATAATGGAACATTTCGTGGCAACAACCACGCCTTTGTAACCGCAAAAGCTGCAATTGAACAATACTGGTCTGACGATAAATTCTCAAAAGAAGTTAAACGTAAAGGCAAGTACGTCACTGATCGTCTAGATTCTATCGTTGAAAGATACGGAGAAGGTAACTTCACCTGCAAGGGACGAGGAATGTTTCTAGGAATTAACTGTGTAAATGGTGAGTTAGCTAATAAAATAACCAAAACCTGCTTTAAGAATGGACTAATTATTGAAACAAGCGGTGCTGATGATCACGTAGTTAAGTTTCTATGCCCTCTAACTATTACTGATGACAATCTGAAGAAAGGGATAGATATTGTTGAGTCCGCTATAAAAGAGATATGCGCAAAAGAGGACTCCATACCGGAAGAGAAAGACTACTTTGAAGATTCTGAAACCATTTAAATTGAGATCAACTACTTAACGCAGAGAAAAGTACAGCCATGATTATTAGAAACCTTGAACAAGCAGAAAAAGATGAACGTAGAGTTATTTCACCTGATGGTAACTGGGAAAGTACAAGGCTGCTCTTAAAAAGTGATGATATGGGATTTTCATTTCACATCACCACTATCTATAAAGGTGCTGACTTTTATCTGCATTACCAAAATCACCTTGAATCAGTTTATTGCATCTCCGGCGAAGGAGAAGTTGAAACTCTGGATGACAATATAAAACACCCAATAAAACCAGGGACAATTTATATCCTGGATAAAAATGATAAACACATGCTACGAGCCTTCTCAGAAATGAAGATGGCGTGTGTTTTTAACCCGCCGTTAAGTGGAAAAGAGGTGCATAATAAAGAAGGCTCTTATGAGCTTGTTGATCCTGAAGCACTATAAATTTCTTTGAATGGCTAAAATTAAAACTGATCAAATTTGAATATGTACACGATAGAAAAATTGGCGTCCTAGCAATACACCTGTCAATGCGACAGGTTGTAGTTAAAATTTGCATGAGTCATTGGTAGAGCTACACGATCATGGACAAGCAATATGTTTAGCATCGTTTAGCATCATAAATATGATGCCACACCACTGCTATTTTATTAAAAACTAAATCTTACCCTACCGTAAATATTATCATTCTTATCAAATTGTCCCCAGAAGGTGTGGTCTTTGTTACCACTGAAGATATTCGCACCTACATCAACACTCCAACTATCATCTATACGATAAGATACAGATGGTCTTAAATAACTATCGTTATCGGTTGGGGAATAGAATACAAACAATGAAAAATTGAGCTTATCGCGTTGCATTATATAGTTAAACCGGGTTGTTATAAGATGCCTGCTCTCGTCCTGCTCGTATTGTGGAAACATGGAATTATTAAGTAATTGATCGTAATCCATGGTGTGCTCAATGTAATATTGCAATCCCATGGTTAGTTTGGTTATCAATTCTCTCTCATATCCAATTAAAAAACGTAGTTGATCATTTGGTATACGGAAGTCAGTTCCATCTTTATCTTGAGATGATTGATAATAGCTAATCTCGGCGTTAGCTATTCCTGAAAAAACAGATGAACGAATACTTGCTCCATAGCTGTTTAGTCTTGCAAAAGTAGGATCTCCACTTGCATTTGCAGCTGTTGGTTGCCCCCAGAATCCTCTATAGCCATAGAGAGCCCATTCAACTCCATCAACGGTATCGTATATTCGTAAAGCCAGTTCTCCATTTGAGATCTTCTCACTTGGATTGTGTGGTGATATATGCGGAGGCGCAGCTACAATTTGCCCTGCCATTGGTGAGAAGTAAGAAAACCGTTCCCCTGTTAAAATGACGTCAGGTTCAAATTCTGGCATCCAAGCTAGATCTATGTTTACAGACTTGCTGAAATACCCAATTTTTATCGCATCTGAGGGCGTTTTTAAATACTCTAAATCTCGACCTGCGAAGAATGATTGATAATCTTTTGGAAACATATCATTAAGAAATAATAGATCACCAGTGCCCCAGGTCAACACTTGTCTTCCGACAGTAATATCTAGATCACCAATTGAATATTTAGCCGTTGCTTCTCGAATATTTAATGCGTATTCATTAACTGCACCATCGGCATGAGCATCACCTTTTAATTTAAGATCTATATCATTCCACATATGGGTTAGTTCTAATCTGGCTGTTAACTCAGCAAGGGAAAGGTCACTATTAGTTTTAGCTACATTATTATCGGTATATGTTCCCAAACCGGCTTCGATAAAACCATGTAGCTCTATACCTTGTTCCTCTTCGTCTTCCCAGTCGTCATCCCAATCATCAGCTAATGATATAGATGACAACATGCAAAGAGATAAAAGAAAAAAAATTCGCATAACTACTTCCCAAACCACTGACGAGGTGGTTTGCGCAGTGATCTCTCGGTGAAGATATCCGCAGGAATACCAGCATTATATTTAACACCTTTAAATTCCATTAGTGTGTATCCACCAGTTTGGATATCGGTAATCTTAGATCTGACTACGGTATGGAAACCTTGAACATTCTCGATTTTCACAATTTCTACTCGGCGATAAAGTTTGCCAGCCTTGTTTAGATATTCAATTTTACTTGGAAGAAATGAAGCTTTATCAATCCAAAGTTTATATGAAGAAAATTCTACTCCCTCTGGCTGCTTCGGTGTGTTCTCAACAATGTATTCTTTTTCTGTTGTTTCGAGTAGTTTATGATTATCTTCATCTATACCGCGACCTGAAACATCTTCATAAAAGAAGTGAGATCCTACAAAGCTAGTACGTTTATCACCTGCTGCAATACGTTTAACAAGATCGATACTTGGTAGATAAAGCCACCTATCGTCATCCTTGCCTATGTGTTTAGCCACCATAAATACTGTGTCGCGCACATCTGCTGGTTTGGTGAATTTAATTAGAAAGTTCTGGTCACCACCTTCTGTAAGGTCCTTTCGTATCATGCTGAATTGTCGACGCTGCTTGTTCCCATTCTTGTCGACAATAGTCATTCTCACCTTTGCCTGACCATCATCGCCAGCATAATAAGATGCAAGATTAGCGAAGCGCACTATAAAATCAACATCGGTAAAGTCTTCTGCTGATGCGAACCCAGTTGCAAGCAATAACATCCATGAAATTAATAACATTCCAGCAGTTAATATCTTCTTCATATTAAATCTCCTTATCGGATATATCATCTTTTAATATCAGATCAAATTCTACTTCTGCATCTTCTGGTGGTTCTTCAATAATCTCTTCAGGCTTCTCTTCAGGGTTCTCTTCAAAAGCACCATCAGACTTTTCATCACAAGTGTTAACAGTTGTAAGTAATAATTTGTCTCCTGTAACTACCACAATTGCAGGCAACAAAAATAGAGTTGCTATTGATGAGATCGCCATAATCGATGCCAAAAAGAACCCTACCGTAATATATGGCACCAGCGGAGCAGCAAGCAACGGCGTAAATCCGATGGCAATAACAATTGCATTACGACTAATCGCCCTTGCGGGTTCAGCATAAAGAGCTTTTACCGTTTCGCTCCAACATCCTGTTTCTTTGTGTAATTCACGCATTCTCTGGATAAAATGGATCGCAAAATCAACAGATAATCCAAGTGTTAAAGATGACAGTACAGCTACCGGCATATCATAATTCTTACCTACAATACCAATCACTCCATATATAAAAGCGATAGTTACCGTAAGCGGAACCATAGCTAGCAGGCCAAACTTTATAGATCTAAATAAAATCACCATCATCAAAAATACAATAACAAATGATCCCAAAAGACTCATAATCATTCCAGAAACCATTTCATCCTGCCAAATCACATTGATATATGTAAGGCCACCCCACTCTACTTTAATTTCTGCCGGTAATGGATGTGCTTGAAGATATTGATTAATCGTATCAATCACAGAAGCCATATCAACGTTATCACCGCTTTTAAGTTGTAACCATATAGCGGTGGAATTGTAATCTGGAGTTACCATATGCCATAAGTCATTTGGTCTATGCGATGATTGAAAACTTAGAATCGTTTGTGCAACAGCGGGTGAACTTGGTGGAAGCTTATAATTTTCCTGCTCACCACCCTTTAACTCGCGATATACGGTTTTAACCAAATCAGCCAGTGAGTTTGATTTGCCAACATAGCCACTTTGTATCAATACCTTTTGCAGATTTTGAATATGAGCGATAGCTTCAGGAGATTGGAAATATTTCACCTGTTGCTGGGCCTTTTCTATCTTATCTATTATCTGCTGCCACACCAGCTCTTCTTTCGCACTGGAGTTAAATGCTATGTCATCAACCTCAACAGAAAGTTCTTCCAGCTGTTCTAGGATAGGTTCTGATGCAACTTTTATTTGTAACCTTTCCCAATCCTGCTTTATATCAACATCAGAGCCAGCTTTATTTATAATGGACTCAATATTTCGATTGAAAGCCTCAAACACCTTTTCTTTGGAAGTATTTGTTAACACTAAAAAAGCATCGTATGTTCCTGCAAAATGCTGATTTAGCACCTTATCTGCAACTCTAATCTCATGCTGCTCTTTAAACCAACGTACTGGATTATCATTTATCTTGATCTTAACTATTCCATAAATGCTAATAACCCCAACTATCGCAATAATAGACAGAAGTATTTTTGGATACTTGACTGCAGATGAACCAAGCTTGGGTAAAACTCTTACCAACCCACTTTTAGCATCTTCTGCCTTTTTAGCTGCTACAGCCATAACCAATAAACGTTTTTCAGACAGGCTCACTATATAAGCCGGAATAAAGGTTATGGTGAGAATAAATGCCAATAAAATCCCAAGGGCAACGAAAAGTCCAAAAACTTGTACCGGAGGAATTGGCGTAAATGCCAATGAAGCAAATCCAACCGCAGAAGTTAGAGTGGTATAAAGCATCGGCGTGAATAGGTGATTCATTACCTCTTCTACTACTTCGGCGGGATCATCACCAGGTCGATACCTGTCAGAAAATTCGGATAATATATGCACAGAATCTAATACAGCGATGGGCATAAGGAATATGGGGATCATAGAGCTCATGATATGTACGGTGTAACCTAAACCTATCAGAGCTCCCATTGTGCATACAACTGTAGCCATGGCCATTACCATTGGTGCAGTTATGAGAGTAACGCTGCGGAAAAACCACCACATAAGAATAAAGATTACTAATCCAGCTAACGGAGCTGAAATAGCCATTTGAGTAAACATCTCTACACCAAATGTATCTTCTGCAACCGGTAAACCAGTTATATAAAACTCATCTTGTGCCTTAGGATTTAAGTCAGCGATAATTTTCTTTATCTCTGTCGCTATCCTATGACTTTCATGCTTTTCTATTATAGGAACATATATAGCCGTGGCTTTGCCATCCTCTGATACCAATGTGTTATTCAGAAGAGGAAGATTGTGTATTGATTCTTTTATCTCAAGTGAGGCTTTTTGATTATCTGGAGGATTCTGCATCATCCATTGAAATCTGATAGTACCAGGGCCTTCTTGCGTTATATTATCAACAGTACTTATCGACATTAAATTAGAGGCAACTACACCTTTTATATCCAATATTTTAGCTGATAGTTTATGGATTAAGGCTAGTGATTCAGGATTGAACACTCCAGATTCAGTTTCATTTACTAAACCAACGACTATTGAATCGCTAAGATTAAATCTTTTCTTGATTTGGTTATGTAAGACCCTGTCTTCCTGCTGTTCAGACAGCATGTTCTCAGGGTCAGTATCAACCTTGATTTTTGGAATTTGCCAAACCAGGAATAGTGAGATTGCAAAAACAACAGCAAATACGATTTCTGGATGGTTTAAAGAAAATCGAACTATAGCCTTCTTCATATGCCACTCCATATTTATTTCTGTGTCGCTCTCAAAATGCTGCGATACTTTAATTACTCTTTAATATAACCATAGTATCGCTATAGGTTATTATCCAGCCTGCTCCTCTATCTCATTTACATTTAACTCTTTAATCTGTTTGATAAGATCATCTAATGCTGATTCAGGCAATACTCCTGACTGATTGAAGACAACCTTGCCCTGTTTCATTATCATCACAGTAGGAATTGATCTTATTCGAAAAGCAGAGCCAAGCTCTTGTTCTTGCTGTGTATCACATTTAGCAAAAACAACATCAGGGTGCTTTTCAGAAACCTTTTCAAAGACCGGTCCGAACATCTTACATGGCCCACACCACTCCGCCCAAAAGTCCAAAATAACAATTTCGTTCTCTTCGGTTATCTGTTTATGATTTTCAATAGTTAGATTTATAGTAGCCATATTCCCTCCAGGTTTTATAATACTGTAACACGCACAATCAGAACGTTACAATATTACACTTACAGGCAATTAAGTCGATTTTTCACCCGATAAATTCACTACTCTGCCTTATTGAGACTACAATTATCTATTAAACAATGAAGAATTAAATTTGGAAGTTATTGCTACTGTGGAAAAGATCGAACAAGAAAAAACTGAAATACTTTTTTCCTACTTATCATCTGGAATAATTGCACAAATAGTTATTTCTATTGGTATGGTTTCTGTGCAATATGAAGTTATACCTTTAATAAACATCACAATATGGGTTTTTTACTCTCTATTAACCGTTACTTTCAGACTGACCCTGTTACATAACTATAAAATTAGCAGCAAGAAGAACCATAACGACATGAAGTTATGGCGAAACTACTTTATTGTAGGTTCTTTTTTAGCTGGGTCTGTTTGGGGATTGGCTGGAATAATACTATTTCCGCAAAGCTCGATATTCCATCAATTCTTTGTCGTACTAATAGTTGTTGGAATTACGGCTGGAGCAATTATACTCGCAGTTGTTAAACAGGCTATGTTGGCATTTTTCATCCCTGCTCTTACCCCTGTTATGCTCAATTTCATTCTGCTCTCTGATAAAAATAATGTGATAATAGGTCTGTTATTGTGCTTTTACCTCGTGATAATGATTTTATTAATGAGCAAATACCACAAGGTAATAACAAAATCTCTTATGTTGCGGTATAACAATGATGAGCTGCTAGTGTCATTGAAACTTGAGAAAGAAAAGGCACTGGAAGCAACCACTGCTAAAAGCACGTTTTTAGCCAATATGAGCCATGAAATTAGAACACCAATGAATGCGATCATTGGATTAACGGAGTTAGTGCAGCGAACAAATTTAAATACTCAGCAAGAAGATTATATAAAAAAAATTGATACCTCATCTCATAGTTTGCTAGGAATAATAAATGACATTTTGGATTTTTCGAAGATTGAAGCCGGAAAATTAAATATTGAACATATTCATTTCGATCTAAATGAAATAATCAATCAAGTAGCGGACATTTTTGCCAGCAAGGCATCTGAAAAGAAAATAGAGTTAATTATCTACTGCAAACCAGATGTACCTAAACGCCTGGAAGGTGACCCATTAAGAATTGAACAAGTACTTATCAACCTAGTAAATAATGCCATAAAATTTACCGATCATGGTGAAGTAATAATTAAAGTTTCTGTTGATAGTATTATTTCAAACAACGCAAAATTACGTTTCTGTGTCAGTGATACGGGTATTGGAATGGATAGTGAGCAATTAAAAAAGTTATTCGCCTCATTTACTCAAGCTGATGACTCTATATCGAGAAGATATGGAGGAACTGGGCTTGGTCTCAGTATCAGTCAAAACCTTGTTCAATTGATGGGAGGGAATATTGGAGTCAGAAGTACAGTTGGCAAAGGAACTGTTTTCTCTTTTACATTAGATCTACCTATATGTGCCTCTAGTGCAGAAAATGAGAATTTTGATATAGAAAAACTAAGTACCTTTAAAGCACTTATCGTTGATGACAATGAGCCAACCGCAACATATATTGCTGAATCACTTCAAAATATTGGGATAAAATCTGAATTTGTCCTTTCAGGGAAAGAAGCATTAAAAAAACTACCGTGCGCCATATCAGCCGGTAAACCATATGATATGCTACTAATTGATTGGCATATGCCTAATCTAAATGGATTAGAAACAATAGAAATAATTAAAAATGATGACAGATATAACAATTTATTATTAATGATGATGACGGCATATGGAGATGAGCAAATAATTCAAGAAGCTTCTGCCCTCGGAGTTAAAAGCTTTTTATCCAAACCTATTAAACAATCTACTTTAATAGGTTCTATTGTTTCAGAACTTTATGGAAATACACCAAGTATTACTAACAAGACGAACTATTCTAGAAAAATATTTGAAATTCCTGAGATCAAAGGCGCAAGAATATTATTGGTTGAAGATAATGAGATTAATCAGCAGATCGCTTTAGAGTTACTTAATGATATGGGATTAAAAGTACAAGTTGCTTCAAATGGTGTTGAAGCGCTTAAAAAACTCGAAGAACATAGCTTTGATTGCGTACTAACTGATATTCAAATGCCAATAATGGGTGGAGATGAATTGACGAAAAAAATCAGGGTAGAAGAAAAATACAATGATTTACCTATTATTGCCTTATCAGCTGATGCTATGGCAAGTGAGAAAGAAAACTGCCTTGCAATTGGAATGAATGATTTCATAACAAAACCGATCAATATTAAAAATCTAAATCTAGTCCTAATCAAATGGTTATCAAAACATACAGGCAATCAGTCTGCAAATTCAGTTGATCTACAAAAAACCACAATCCAATCCAGTCCAAAAGAACCAATGCCTCATAGCAAAGGTGCAGATATTGATTTTTCTCTACTTGATGGAATTGATTGGGAAAAAGCACTTAAAATGCTTGGAGGGCGAAGCTCTCTATTAGAAAAACTACTACTAGAGTTTGCTAATAAAATTGAAGATAGCGGCGAGAAAATCGAAAATGACATCCAAAACGGATACATTGAAGAGGCTAATAGATTCATTCATTCAATAAAAGGCTTGGTCGGAACTTTTGCAGCAACTGAACTCGAACAAAAAATCACTCTACTGCAAAAGGCTATCAACGAAGATATCTCTGAGGATATTAATAAATATATTTCAGAATATAAAGAGTCATCAAAAAAGTTATTCTCTTCAATTAAATTATTATACAAAGAAGCAGATAAACTTTAGCAAACGCACTTCTTCAGCATATAGATAGTCATATTTTTATAACTTCATTAAAATATCTAATACTTACTTCCTAACATATTTAAACGCTCATTTTAGGTGCATATAGCTATGCACCAGCTCCAATTCTTCCCTGATTCAGCGCACTAACATCTAAGTAGCAGCCCCCAATATATCCACATTAACATCTACAGAACAATCACTTACAATCTTGGCACACCAAATGCTACAAGGTACTCAAGAGTAATATTTACAGCCTAAGTAAATTATCAATGCCAGGAGCATAACAATGAAGATGATAACAGCAATCATAAAACCATTTATGTTGGATAACGTCAGAGAAGCTTTATCTGATATCTCAGTTCAAGGAATTACAGTAACTGAAGTGAAGGGTTTTGGTAGACAAAAAGGTCATACCGAGCTTTATCGCGGCGCTGAATACGTGGTGGATTTTCTGCCAAAAATCAAAATTGAAGCAGCAGTTTCTGATGACATGTGGGAACAAGTTGTTGATGTCATCAGAGAAACCGCCAATTCAGGAAAAATTGGTGATGGAAAAATCTTCGTTAGCGATCTTGAGCATGTAGTAAGAATCAGAACTGGTGAATCCGGTCCTGAGGCGCTTTAAACTTTAGTCATTGAAATCAGAGATTCAGAACTCATTTTTTTAGGAGAAGTACGGTGGAAAATCAAATTTTTGAACTTCAATATGCAATGGATACCTTTTACTTTCTGGTATGCGGTGCATTAGTTATGTGGATGGCAGCAGGTTTTGCCATGCTTGAATCTGGACTTGTCAGAGCCAAGAATACTACAGAAATTCTTACTAAGAACGTTGCTCTTTATTCCATAGCCTGCATCATGTACCTAATATGTGGTTATGAGATCATGTACGGCGGCGGTGTATTCCTTGACGGAATCATGGGTGGTGAGAACTTAGTTAAAGACGCTTTAGCATCTTCTGCTGAAAACGGTTTTGCTGGCGATTCAGTTTATTCTGGAGCTTCTGATTTCTTCTTCCAGGTTGTATTCGTAGCAACAGCTATGTCAATCGTTTCAGGTGCAGTAGCAGAGAGAATGAAGCTTTGGGCATTTTTACTGTTTGCAGTAGTAATGACAGCCGTAATTTACCCAATGGAAGGTTCTTGGACCTGGGGTGGTAACGATGTATTGGGTCTGTTTAACCTTGGTGATCTTGGTTTCTCTGACTTCGCCGGTTCCGGTATCGTTCACTTAGCTGGTGCTTCTGCTGCTATCTCTGCAGTTATCCTACTTGGCGCACGTAAAGGTAAGTATGGAAAAGACGGATCAATCAATGCGATTCCTGGTTCCAACCTACCACTAGCAGCTCTTGGTACATTCATCCTTTGGATGGGCTGGTTCGGGTTCAATGGCGGTTCTGTTTTAAAACTTGGTGATATCGCAAGCTCACACTCTGTAGCTATGGTGTTCCTTAACACTAATGCTGCAGCTGCAGCTGGATCAATAGCAGCTCTTATCCTAGCTAGACTATGGTTTGGTAAAGCCGACTTAACTATGCTACTTAACGGTGCACTTGCTGGCCTTGTTGTTATCACAGCAGAGCCATCAACTCCAACACCATTAGTTGCTTCACTGTTTGGTATGATCGGTGGTCTGGCAGTTGTTGTAGCGATTGTTGTTATCGATAAACTAAAGCTTGATGATCCTGTAGGTGCTATATCTGTTCACGGTGTATGTGGACTGATCGGCTTAATGCTTGTACCTGTAACCAATGGCGATTCAACCTTCATCGGTCAGATAGTTGGTGCAGTAACAATTTTTGCATGGGTATTTGGTACAAGTACTGTTACCTGGTTAATCATCAAAGCGGTGATGGGAATCAGAGTAAGCGAAGAGGAAGAGTACGAAGGTATGGACATTGCGGATTGCGGTATGGAAGCATACCCAGAGTTCACAAATACCAAATAATCGACTCCTTAAGAGTACTTGTCTAGACGTACTCTGCAACAGGAAAGCCCCTACAATTTTGTAGGGGCTTTTTTTATTAAATGAATTTTCCACATGTATGAAAAACATTGCAAAACATTGCAAAAACCATCTATCACATTGTTTATATTCCATTTATAAGAAATTAGCGGCATATATAAAAAGCACAAAAAAGGCCGCAAAGGCGACCTTCTTAACCATGTGACGTAGAAATATTACTTCTTCCACGACCCATGTAGGTTGCAATACTCTCTGGCAACAACATTAGCTGCATCAGTTTTAAATACTGCAACTGGCTCATCACCAGGTTTTAAGTATTGTCTCATAACCTGACCACCAGCTATAAGTTCAATCCACTCGATATAATGCTCTTCAAGCATTGGATGAGCAACTTCGCCAACAGTTACCTTATATCCACCATCAATTATATCGATAACTGGAACGTGTTTCTCTGTAGCAGCGTCAGTAGTATTCTCTGTTTTGAGCACCATAGGTTGATTACAGCAAGATAATATACCAACAGCATCATGCAAAACTTCAACTATGTTTCCACATAAATCACATTTATAAACTTCGTTTCTAATAGTCATAATAAATTCCCTTTTCTTTGGCTATTTTTGGATTTAGTAATTTTCACCAAATAACTCAAAATGTGCTTTTGGGTGACAACATGCAGGGCAAACATCTATAACCTCTTCACCTTCATGCAGATAACCACAGTTTAGGCAACGCCATACAACTATCCCATCTTTTTTAAATACTTTTCCATCTTCAATATTCTTTGCAAGGTCCCGATAGCGTTTTTCATGTTGTTTTTCTGCAATAGAGATCGCTTCATATGCCTTAGCAACATCCTCAAAACCCTCTTCGCGAGCAGTTTTTGCAAACCCTGGGTACAGATCAGACCATTCTTCATACTCACCACAAGCAGCAGCGGTCAGATTTTCTAATGTTGATCCAATCACACCAGCTGGATAAGTAGCTATAATCTCTACCCCTCCACCTTGCAAGAACTTAAAAAATCTTTTTGCGTGCTCTTTCTCTTGGTTTGCGGTCTCTTCAAAAATTTCAGAAATCTGCCTATAACCTTCCTTTTTAGCTTTTGCTGCAAAATATGTATAACGATTTCTAGCTTGAGACTCCCCTGCAAATGAAGCCATTAAATTCTTTTCCGTTTTACTTCCTTTTAAATCCATTTATATTCTCCAGTAAGCTCATCAAGTAACAGCAATCCAATTGTTAGTATAGCTAATATTATTAGACTTGGAAGCATTGATAAAATAAATGCATTTATCAAAAATATATTGGAATAAATGAAAAAATTGTAAAATTTGATCTAAATCAAGGTTGATAAGTTTAGAACAACTATTATTACTAAAAATCATATAAACCAGAGGAACTAAAATGAAGCGTAAAATTATCCAGATTGATGAAGAACTTTGTAACGGATGCGGAGACTGCGTTCCATCTTGTCATGAAGGTGCGATTCAAATTATCGATGGCAAAGCAAAGTTAGTTGATGACAAGTTTTGCGATGGCCTTGGTGACTGCTTAAGCGACTGCCCTCTTGGTGCTATTAAAATTATCGAACGCGATGCAGCAGAATATGACGACGACGCAGTACAAGAGCATATTGCTGAAATGAAAAAGAAATCACAACAAGCTACAAAGAAACCTGCTGCTAGCCATGGATGCAGTGGTGGTTGCCCTGGATCTGCCAATAAAGTGATACAAAAAAAGCCAGCAGCTTCCCCTTCCCCTTGTGGCTGTGATTCACACTCACATGACAAAAAGGATCATAATAAAAGCTCTGTAGATGCTCCATCTGAATTAACTCAATGGCCGGTGCAATTACACTTACTTTCACCTCTAGCACCCTTTTTCCACGATAGAGAACTTGTACTGACCGCTGATTGCGTGGCTTTCGCAATGGGTAACTATCACGACATCCTACTAAAGGATAAAGCTGTCGCAATCGCCTGCCCTAAACTTGATGACACTGGCCCATATATTGAAAAATTAACTGCAATTCTGCAGCACAATAATGTAACTAAACTTTCAGTTGCTCTTATGGAAGTTCCATGTTGTCGAGGGCTTGGGATGATGGCAAAAGAAGCTTTAGAAAAATCTGGTAAAGATATTCCATTCTCAGTTATTACCGTTTCAGTTAATGGTGAGATTCTTTAAGAAAGTTAATTTATATTTTTATCATTGCCCGACCTGTTCGGGCAATTTACTATCGCTTATACCTACTATCGCTTATAACAGAGTAATACTCTTCCCACTTACCTCAATCACACCATCTTGCGATAATTTTTTCAGCGACCGAGAAAAACTCTCAGCAGTTGTCCCAAGCAATAAAGCCAAATCGCCCTTAGGTACAGGCAAAGTAATTGTATTCGAACCACCCTCTTCCACTGCATGATTTAAATAGGATAAAAATCTACTCTGCACATCGGCAGTGGTAAGGTTTTCAACCAAGTCTACAAAATATTTTAACCGTTTTGTAATGCTGGCGATGTACTTAATTGTAAAATTAGGGTTTTCTTCAACTAATTTAAAAAATCCTGCCGCGCTAATTGCTAACAAAGTTGAATCATGAACAGCTCTTGAACTAACTGGATAATTTACTCTTTCTGAAAAAAGGATCTCAGCAAAAATCTCATCAGGGGCAACAAATCTTACAACACACTCCTTCCCCTCTAGATTAGTCCTATATAGCCTTACTCCACCTTTAATAAGAAAATAAACAAACTTGCCACTATCACCCTCAGAAAATAATTCTTGTTTCTTGTCTATACTGATTACAGACGTTACAGTTAACAACGAGCTAGTTAACTCATTATCAATCTGACCAAGAATAGTTTGCTGGAATTTTTCTACGGCATTTTTTTTATTCATTTTTGATCCAAATCAATTTCAGATAGTAATAAGTGCATATACTGCTCATATCGAATTTAACAATTAACCCAACTGGAGAATACAATGGGAATGAACTGCAATCAATGTTCAATGTCAGCAATCGGCGGATGTGGAAGCAATGATCAACCTGTAGGCACATGTGGTAAAGATGAAACTCTCGCTAATATCCAAGATATTATTGTATATGGCCTAAAGGGTATTTCAGCATATAGAGTACAAGCTGATCATTACGGTGTTGATACTAAAGATGTTGATGATGTAATCAGTCGTGCGCTATATTTCACATTGACCAATGTTAATTTCAACTTCCAACAACATGTAGATATGCTTATGGAAGTCGGCCAAGCAACATGCACCATGATGGCAAAGCTTGATGAAGCACACGTTAATAACCTTGGATCTCCTGCACCAGTAACCGTCAGCCAGAACAAAGTTGAAGGTAAAGCAATTCTTGTTTCTGGACATGATCACTACGCACTGCTTGAATTGCTTAAGCAAACAGAAGGTAAAGGGATTAATGTTTATACTCACTCTGAGCAACTTCCTTCACATTCTTATCCTGAACTAGCTAAATTTGATCACCTTAAAGGTAATGTTGGTGGTGCTTGGTTTGATCAAAAAGATCTATTTAGCAAATTCCAAGGCGCGATTTTTGTTAACACCAACTGCATCGTTCCTACAAAAGGTAAAGACTATACTGATCGCCTATTTAGTTATGCTGAAGTTGGCGCAGAAGGTTCTACTCACATTGTCGACAATGACTTTACACCACTAATAGAGAAAGCTCTTGAGCTACCAGAAACCAACTGGGAATCTGATAAGACTCTAGTTACTGGTCATCATCACTCGGTTATACTTTCTCTTGCACCTCAAATTGTTGAAGCTGTTAAAGAAGGTAAGATCAAACGTTTCTTCGTTGTAGCTGGATGTGATGCTCCTGGGAAAGCCGGCAATTACTACCGCGAGCTTGTTCAGCAAATTCCTGAAGATTGCGTAATTATCACATCATCATGTGGTAAATTCCGTTTTAACGACCTTGACCTTGGAAATGTTCCAGGAACAGAGATTCCTCGTTATCTTGATCTTGGTCAATGTAATGACTCAGTTGGTGCAGTAATAATTGCCCAGCAACTTGCTCAAGTATTTGAGTGTGGTGTTAATGATCTACCAATTAGTATCATCCTATCTTGGATGGAGCAAAAAGCGGTAGCTATCCTACTTGGTCTATTCAGCCTAGGGATTAAGAATGTACGCTTAGGGCCTAAGCCTCCACAGTTTGTAAATGATGATATTGTTAACTTCTTAGTTGATACTTTTGACTTTAAATTAACAACTACTGCTGAAGAAGACCTAAAGACAATTCTTCAGTAATAAGACATTATTTATTCATGTCCTAGATAAAGGGTATTGCTTCTTGTGAAGCAATACCCTTTTTTTGCACAAAAACCTAATAATTCAACCGAAATGCTCGGTTATTTCATTGAAAATGGGGGTATTTCTACTAGGTTTAAAGTAGAACAAATGCATGGAGCTTAGAATGAAAATCAATAAACCAGTTACTAATAATGAAGTCGTAATTACACTTGGACAGACTTTAGTTACCAAAACGGATACCAAGGGCAATATTACATATATTAATAATACATTTATTGACGTCTCTGGCTTCTCAGAAGAAGAATTAAAGGGAAAACAGCACAATATAATTAGGCACCCTGATGTGCCCAGTGAAGCATTCAGAGACCTTTGGGATACTATTCAAGATGGAAAAACCTGGTCTGCACCTGTTAAAAATCGGTGTAAGGATGGTAGTTATTATTGGGTTATGTCCAATGTATCCCCTATTTATGATAAGAATGGCGAAATTGTTGAGTATGTTTCTATTCGCCGAGGCCTATCAGACCAAGAGAAAAAAGATGCACTAGCATTGTATGGGAAGCTCAAAACCGGTGCGCTGAAACTTCATAATGGAAGAGTTATTAAAAATACCTTCTCTAAACTTTCTGGGACCATGAACAATATAAAAGTTGGGTATAAAGTTGGACTATCTGTTTTCTTCTCATTCATTATTTCACTCGCACTAAGTTATTTACTGATTTCAGAAAAAAATATAATTGTTGATAAACTTGAACAACAGCATATTGGGCTTATACAGGTCAATGGAATCAGGAATTTTCTACAATATATTCCTCAACACAGAGGAATGACTAATGGGTATTTAAATGGTGACTTAAGCTTCAAATCAAAGATTTTAGACAGACGTAAAACAATCAATAAAAACTTTGATGAAGCCATAGAAATAGCACGATTTAGTCAGAATGCATTTGGAACTGAAACTAAAATTACTAAGCTTAGAAAGCAGTGGAAATCTTTAGAATCTCAGGCATTTAATCTAGAAGCACCCGATAGTTTTAAAAGGCATACAAACCTGATTGCAGAAACACTTAATCTTATTCAAGAGATCTCTGATGATTCTCAATTAAGTCTAGCAAACAGGCTTGACACAAAATATCTTCTTGAATCCATCACTTTGCATATTCCGTTTATAACAGAGGAAATGGGTAAAGCAAGAGGGCTGGGAGCCGGGTTAGTTAGCTCTAAAAAAGTCACACCAGATCAATTTAAAAAGCTATCTAAGCTATTAATTAACATTGAAACAACTAATACAGCATTAGATAGAGGTTTTGAAAAGATTTATAGCGTGAATAAAGAGTTAATAGAAAAATTAAAATCAGATTCAGACAGCTTAAGCAAGCAGCTTATCAACTTCAAAACCAATATAAACTCAGTGCTCAATAACAATTTCAGCGACTTTACATCAAAAGAGTACTTTGAATCTGGAACCTCACCTATCAATACAGCATTTAAAATATTCGATACCATTATTCCAGAACTTGAAAAAAATATTTCAACTGACTATAAAAGAATTCAAGCTGAAAACCTACAACTTACAATTATCGTTGGCCTTATCTTAGCTTTCATCCTTATTAGCTCTATTCTTTTAATTAAACATATATCCAACTCTCTAAACAGTATAATCTCAAACCTTGCAGAAATAGGATCTGGTAACTTTTTCTCACGTATCTGCTATAAAGGTGATGAC
The DNA here is from genome assembly GCA_033852155.1 of Gammaproteobacteria bacterium. GTDB lineage: Bacteria > Pseudomonadota > Gammaproteobacteria > QZLD01 > QZLD01 > QZLE01. Next base: position 38,114 of record JAWSVA010000005.1, read on the forward strand.
GAGTTAGGCCAAGTTTTATGCGCCCTGAAAAAGATGCAAATTGTGCTCGGCTATGACATGGATAGGTCAACTCAACTTGCTAATAGAAACGCTCGCATTAAGGTCGCTTTGGATAATGTGGATTCTCCAGTCGTAGTTGCCAACCGAGACAATAAAGTCATATATATTAATCAATCTGCACAAAACCTATTCAATAAGCGCGAAAACAAAATCAAAACTGACATACCTGAATTTAATGCTAGTGATATTCTCAATAATCAAATGGATCTATTTGGAGATGTCGAAACAAATAAAGAAATGATCCTCTCCTTAACTAGCTCTAAAACCCAAATGATAGAGATCGGTGGATTAACTTTTAAAGTAACCATAAGCCCCGTTGTAAACGATGAGGGTGAAAGACTTGGAGCAGTGTCGGAATGGATTGATATGACGCAACAGTTATCTATTGAAGCTGAAATCGACGCTGTAGTAACTAAGGTTGTCGATGGTGATCTAAGCAACACTGTATCATTAGAAGGGAAAGATGGATTCTTATTAAACTTAAGTGAGGGAATAAACTCAATAATATATGTAGTTGATAATGCACTTAAAGACGTTGAAAACTCTCTTGCAATGCTATCCACTGGAGATTTAACCCATAAGGTTAATAAGGATTACTCAGGAATATTTGCAGTACTAATCAATAATATCAACATAACTGTCGATAAATTATATGAGGTTGTAAGTGAAATTCAAATGGCATCTGGGCATATCGACACCTCATCTAAAGAGATTGAGTCAGGCAACAAAGATATGTCTGCAAGAACTGAGCAACAAGCATCCAATTTGGAAGAGACAGCATCGAGCATGGAAGAATTAACAAGCATTGTTAAAAACAATGCAGCTAACGCTTCACAAGCTCAAGAGATATCACACCAAGCAAACATTGCCGCTGAAAAAGGCGGCAAAATTATTATCAGTGCTGTTAATGCAATGGATGAGATAAACACTAGTAGTACAAAAATATCTGACATCATTGGCGTAATTGATGAGATCGCATTCCAAACTAACCTCCTTGCCCTTAATGCTTCAGTCGAAGCTGCAAGAGCTGGCGAACAAGGTCGAGGTTTTGCTGTAGTAGCAAGCGAAGTTAGAAACCTAGCGCAAAGAAGTGCAACAGCAGCTAAAGAGATCAAAGAGTTGATTGTCGATAGCGTCGGAAAAGTTCAAAACGGTTCAGAACTTGTAAATCAATCAGGTGAAACGCTAAACAATATTGTTGAAAGCACTCAGAAAGCTGGCACACTTATCACTGAAATAGCTTCAGCAAGCAAGGAGCAAGCAATTGGTATCGAGCAAGTTAATGAGGCTATCACTCAGATGGAAGTAATTACTCAGCAAAATGCCTCACTTGCAGAACAGACCTCAGCCGCAAGTATGAATCTTGCAACTCAGGCGGATACTCTTAACGAGATGATAAACTTCTTTAAAATTAACCGCTAATTTAAACCGTCAAAAAAGATAGCAGAGAACTACTCTGTTATCTTTTCTTACTTAAATCCTAATTTCTTCAAAATATTCATGGCAGGACACCACTTGGTGAACGCTGATTGCAGCAAATTTAAACCTACAAAAGCTGTAAGTAGCAGCCAATATGGAGAATGGAAATAAACTAAGGCTACTGATATCAAAATTACGATACCTGCCATCATTCTTAAACCTTCATTAACTGTCATGATCTACTCCTTAATATTACAAAGACTTAACATTTCAAACTATTGTTCTTTAAAGTCCATGTTTATAGTTCAGTGGATATATTAATAATTCAATTCAGATCAAGTTAAAAAGCATCCTCGACTGAAAGATAGTTTTAACGACCAATCGGCTCTAATGTTATCTCAACACGTCGGTTAAGTTGACGCCCTGCTGCAGTATTATTATTGGCTACAGGCTGAGATTCTCCATAACCTGCGGTCATAATCCTCTTAGATATTATCCCTTGTGAACCTAGATATTCTGCAACGGCATTTGCACGGCGATCCGATAATAAGCTGTTACTTTGCTCTGAACCAACACTATCTGTATGCCCCACCACCAGTACTAAGGTTGAGTCATATTCTTTCAATACCAAACCTATAGAAGTTAACACTTTAAAAAATTGTGCATTCAGATCAGCACTGCCACTCTTGAAAGTGATATTACCCGGCATATTCAGAATAATTGAATCTCCTTTTCTGGTAACACTTACCCCAGTCTCCTCAAGTTTTTGTCTAAGCTTCTTTTCCTGCGCATCCATATAGTTTCCTATAGCAGCACCAGAAAGAGCCCCGACTCCAGCACCAATCAACAACCCCTTTCTTCGGTCCTTTTTACTTGAAGTTAACATACCTAAAATTGCACCTGATACAGCACCAATTGCAGCACCTTTTGATGTATTCGACATCTCACTTTCCCTTGTATATGGGTTAGTGGCATTACATGCAGTAAACATAACAATAACAACAAGGGATAATAAAAATAGAGGGAGCTTTCTACTGATCATTTAATTCTCCAAAATACACATGTTATTTAATAATTATTAAAATATAAACGTTATATGTAAATACAACTCTCATTACTTAAATAGTGATTACACGGATCCATTTGTAAATAATTAAAAACAATACTATAACAAATATACTAGCAGCCACCTTACCCAAATACAAACAAGCCAATCAATATCAATACTTGACTGAATTTTCCCACAATTCAAGCAAACCAAGCTTATAAATATCACTAACTAAAAAGGGGAAGCTTGCGCTCCCCCTTTTCATTAGACATTAATTTTCAGGAAATCATATCCTGCTAACCAATTTACTCTTTTAGCACATAGGTAGCACGCTCACGCAGCCACTTACCGTTGATTGCTCGTTGAATCGCAATTGTCTTAAGACCACGGTGATCATCTTTAGAGTAGGAGATTGGCGGATGGATGCCACCGGTCCAATCTTTAAGCCCCTCAAGACTCTTAATAAAGCTATCACGAGTTAGGGTTCTGCCTGCTTGCTCAAGCCCTTCAACAGTCAACTGTGCAATAGCATATGCGATAGAGTTCCATGTTCCGATCTCTTCACGCATAAAGTGTCCTGCCATGATCTTGCGATATAGCCTTTCGCCACGGTGGAAACTTGGTCCAGGAGGGAAGCAACCTGTACGTACACCATGAGCACCCTGCTCTGTTGCAATATCAAATAAACCAGGTCCTGAAATTACGTTACTTCCAAGCCATTCTGGTTTAAAGCCATCATTATGGGCTGCTAGCAAAAGGTTTCCAGCAGGTTTTAGATATGTATAAATTACAACCAAATCAGGTTCATCACCGTTTGGTCCTGCTGATTTAATCTGAGCTAATTGTTCGTCAGTATTGGCATCACCTAATCCGTGATAAATAGTATTCACATTTTCAATGCCATGCTTTTTTAGCTCTTCTGTTACAGCTTTAGCACCTTCTTGCCCAAATTTATCATCAACTGCATAGATAGCTACATTTTTTGGTTCAAGATTATTTGCCGCATACTGAGCAAGAATCTGTCCCTCAATTTGATAGTTGGTCTGATATGCAAAATAGTTGCGCTTAACAGGTATAGACCAAGTAGAAAGACCACTGATCGGTGCAATCACAGGAATCTCTTTTTCCGTCAGATAATCTATTGTTGCCAAATTTGAAGGGGTACCAAATGGGGCTACCATTGCAAACACACCTTCATCCTCAACCAATTTTTTAGCTACAACTTTAGACCTTTCAACACAGAAAGCATTATCTTCAACTATCAGCTCAATCTTACGACCGTTAACTCCATTCTGACTTAAGTTGATATGATCAAAATATGCTCTCAAACCGTGAAGCATATCTAGGCCAAGCGTTGCATTTGGTCCAGAAAGATCAAGGAATGTTCCTAGTTTAATTGTATCTTTTGATACACCAGGCTCATCAACTGGGTCTGGAGTCTTATAAGTTGGCTCTTCAAGTTTGAAACCAGGAACTTGAAGTATAGGTACACTACCAATACGATGACATTCATCCCTAATCCACCCACGAAAATCAGGATGAGCAATCTTAATTAATGCTTCCATACGTTGTTTTATGGTTTTACCTTTAAGATCAGCAACACCAAATTCAGTAACAATTGTATCAGCATATTGTCCTGGAACAGTAACCTCAGAACCTTCTGGTAGTACTGGTAAAATCGTTGAAACTTCTCCACCTTTAGCAGTTGAGCGCAGAGCAATAATTCCACGTCCGCCATCAGATTTTTGCGCACCTAAATGATAATCAAGCTGACCACCGGTTCCACTAAAGTGACGAGGGCCAAGACTTTGAGAACATACTTGTCCGTTCACATCTAGGGTAATGGCTGTATTTACACTTATCATTTTATAGTTTTTGGCAATAACAAATGGATCATTAACTATTTTACCCTGATGTATCTCTACGCTAACGTTACGGTCAATAAAGTCGTATAAGCGTTGAGAACCAAGTGCAAAGGTACAGATCATTTTCTCTTTCCAGAGAGTTTTTCGTTTACCTGATATAGCGCCAGCATCAATCAGATCAAGGAATCCATCCACAAACATCTCTGTGTGAATACCAAGATCACGACGAGCAGTAAGGTAAGGAGTAATAGCATTTGGAATGCCACCAATCCCTAACTGTAGAGTTGATCCATCTTCAATCATCTCTGCAATATAACCACCAATAGTTTCTTGCCAAATCTCTGGAGGCTCACTCCCAAGAATTGGAAGATCAAAATTATTTTCAACTACGTGATCAACGTCGTTGATATGAACCAGTGTGTCACCATAGGTATATGGAAGATCTTTATTAATCTCTAAAATCACCAAATCAGCAGCTTCCATTAGCTGCTTTTCAACAATTAAACCTAACGACAGGGACATATAACCCTTTTCATCCGGTGGAGTTGCTATTCCAAAGAATACATTTATATGATTTTTAGTCTGGTTAAGAAGTAATGAAGCTGCTGTATGAAGGTTATTAGGACAGTAGGAAACACGCCCAGTTTTGTGTATTCCCCGCTCTAAACCACCGTAAAACCAGCTATTTACATTAAAATGTCCAGCCATGTCATCCTGAGTCATATATGAGTGGCCACGCATAGGTAGGCAAACATATACATCTACATTTTTGAGACGATCCTTATGATTTCCTAGCTCACCAAGCAATCCTGGAGGCTCAGAGCCAATAATCGAGGTTCCAACGACCTGATTTGACTGAACCATTGATACCGCTTCAGGTATTGTTATCAACTTATTCTTATAAATTTGCTTAAAATCCATTATGCCTCCGCAATAATTCTTAAATAACCCAAATATTAGGTACGAAAATATTTTATATAATCAATTATAGTAGACTCTCATGAAACGCCAGCCAGTAAGCGCTTAATTAAGTCTATTTGTTAAATTTGAGGGCAATAATAGCAGTTTAAAAAACTGTAATTTGGGAACTGAGTGCAATTTTGTAACTAAAGTATGATGATTCTACAAATCAATGATATCTGCGCCACCAAATATACAATCCATATAACGGTACATACGATATTTTATGATTACTCCAAGAGTCATACAGACGAAAGATATACCAAATACCCATGGTAATAATGTCGAATAAAAAAAGACTTCTGAATTTAAATCGCAAAGCCTGTAACTAAGTGAAGTTAGTAAAGCAAATACTGTAAAAATCAGGTTATAACTACAGAAAAATCCAAAGCAAATTAAGCAGCACATTATCGCAATAACTACATTAGTTAAATCTGAATCTAGCGCTATTCCAACAGATAGCACCAGACTGCCGAAAAAGACAAGGTGCTTCATTAAAAACTATCCCTCACTACAAGAAGAGCCATATTTAAAACAACTAAAACATCTGTGATGACGAAGCAAAACCTTTTGCTCGATTGATTGCTCTAGATCACCACCCTGTTCATATTGTTCAGAATCATCAACAAGCGTGCAAGGCAAAACTGTCAGTTGCCCATTCTTTTTCACTATCATTTTGCTGAAAGCACACATAAACTTTTTACGTGATTCTTCAGTTTGATATGTTGTCATACAGTTTTCTGTAATAGTCGGCGTATCGACATGAGCATTTGGCTTTTCAAAATCAGGAAACACCACTATAAATGTATCTTCAGGTAGACCGTTTTCTACAAAGACCTCTCTATATCCTGCATCAATTTCAGCTGTGTTTTCCATTGGTAGCATCTGCCTGGCAACAGAGACATGAAAACCTAAATCATGTAGCTTTTTTGCCGTTGTAAGTGATTTTTGAAAATTACCTTGGCCTCGATTCTTATCGTGCTCTGCTTCGAGGTGACTATCAATACTGATGCGAAAAGATACTTTATTCGGTTTAGATAAAAGTTCTGTAACTTGATCCAGTTGTTTAATCAGTGGGGCAGTAGCATTTGTTAAAACCAGACATGGATTAAGCTCAAGTGCATAATCAAGAATTGCAGTGAACTCTTTATTTACAAATGGCTCACCACCGGTAAATGAGAACTGTTCTGCTCCGAGTTTTTTTGCCTCATCAAGATATGGCTTAACTTCTTTAAGAGTAATCTTTTGGATACGGTCATCACCAGGATGAGAACCTTCAAGGCAAAACGGACAGGAGAGGTTGCAGGTTGTGCCTGTATGAAACCACAACTCTTTTAAACTATGAGGCACTATGTACCCTGGTAGATCACTTGTGTTTTGCCCGTCCTTACCATTACCGCAATATTGATCCATGTTTTCCTCTACTTATTACATTAGGATCATTGAGATAGAAGCCTTTCTCCACTGGTTGAGGATTAACACTTCGGCCTTGGTTTATCTCGAGCCTTTCGACTACGCTCAAGATAAACTAAAGTCGAGAGGCTCAGTGATCTTATTTGTTTGGCATTTAACTACGTTGAGTGATCTTGTTTAATTAACACTAAGACAAGATCAGCGCAGGCACTTCGACTACGTTCAGGGAGCTTATTAACAACACCCACCTGCAGCACTATCTTCCGGTGTATCAAAAGGCAATCCTGTACCACAGTCTGAATAAATTCCATAATGAACATCGGTATTACCGATATATTCAAAATGTTCACTTAATCTGGTTTCTTTAAGCATTCTGAAGGTGTTATCACATACAGGAGCAACTTTGCCCGCTTCAAAGGTATGGTGTTTATCAAGAATCAGGCTTTTCTCTGAGTGTTTTACTGTGCCTTTATAGATAACGGCCTGACCGTAATCTTCGCAGTTAGGTTCTAAACCTTCAAGTTTGAATAATCTGTAGGTCGCTGAGAAAAACTTTATATAACCGATAAGATGTTGGATCTCTTCATTATCAATAGCAATTGGTCTATCTGTCACTAATCTTGGATCAAGAAACCCTGTACGCTTTGCAAGCTGAATAAAGTCATTCCAGTATAATGCTCCGCTCAAACACTCCCCATAAAGCACCTGGTCTTCTAGAAGGTGTTTTGGAACCCTTCTATCAGCATACACATCAGAGAAATAGATCTCTCCACCGGGTTTAAGTAGCTTATAAGCACCCTCAAGAACCTTATCTTTATATGGGGAAAGATTTATAACACAGTTGGAAACGATAATATCAAAACTGCCCTCTTCTAATCCCAATTCATCCAGCTTTTCGATATAGCCTTTTTTAAATTCAATATTTGGTTTGCTGAAACCGAATTCTTTAGTGTGATAATCAATGTGTTTATTTGCAACAGCTAGCTGCTCATCGGTCATATCGACACCAACGACATAACCGCTTTCACCTACAAGCTTGGATAGAACATAGCAATCACGCCCAGCTCCACACCCTAGGTCAAGAACCCTTGCCCCTTCTAACTTCTGCGGAACTACTATTCCACAGCCATAATAGCGAGTCATCACCTCATCATGTATTTCACACAGAGCAGCTTTAATATGTTTGGGAATATCAGCGACTGTACAACAAGCATCTGTTTTCAGGTCCTTGGAACCTTGTAAAATTTTGCCGTAATACTCTTTAACATCTTCGCGCATTTTTCGCTCCTGGTTTTATTAATTCTAAACTTATTAATTAACGTAATTTGTAATAAATTTTTGCTAGTTTATCTGGTGAAACTCCAAATATATAGCCAACTACTAACAACCTGTTAACAAAGCTACGAAAATACCAACCTTCTCGCTGCCACTTGCGACAATCAACACCTATCGCAGTATTAAGTGCTATAAAGTTACCAGTTTTTTTAAGTTGCTTCACCATTTCTACCTCTTCAAACAAAGGGTATAACTTGAAACCTACTGTATTTTTATAAGCAGTATTAGCGACAAAAATGCCTTGATCACCGTATGGGATACCAACTTTCATTCTTATATTTATGATTCTTTCGAATATATTAGCTTTCATAGAGTCATTGCCAGCAAAAGAAAATGAAAAACACCCACCAGTTGCACCAGATTCAATAGCTTTTTTAATTTGGGGAATACTAGTTGAAACAGGAAGTGAGTCTGCATGGAGGAACCAATATATTGCAGATTTTGCTTGTTGCACACCATGTGCTAGCTGAGCACCACGACCTTTCTGCTCACACTCAAAATGCAAAATTCCATGCTGCTGACAAAAACGCTCACACTCAGAACTATTTTGAGGCTCTACAACAATTATTTCATCAGGTTTTTCTTCCCAGCAATTAATTATCCCTATAAGCCTTTTAAGAGCTGGTAAATCTTTATATACGGGAATGATGATAGATAATGTCTTCAATTTTTCTCTCTTAAAGCTGATTGAGCCTTTCGACTTTAGTTTATCTTGAGCGTAGTCGAAAGGCTCAAGATAAACTTAAGCCGAAGTCTTCAAGTTTTTTGATTTTTTCTTGACCCTTCGGCTACGCTCAGGAATCTTGAAAAATTCAAATCTAAAAAATGCCGACACCCTTTACAATCTGAGCCTGCAACTCTGTTCAGTAATTATCCAAATTTATTCCGGACAGCAATGCGTTTTCGCGGGGATGACGTTTTAACTAAATATAGCTTTAACCTGTCAGCCAAAACCACAACTTAAACACCTTAATCACAAACGGTGTAAGCTTCTTACGATTATAGGCATCAGCCAAGCGCCGCAGATATTCTGACCTAGTTGGGTAAGGCATTATTGACTTACCTAAGGCGCTAATACCTAAGTTATTAGACATTAACACCACAATTGGCGCTATCATCTCTCCGGCACTATCACCTACAATTGTCGCGCCTAGAATCTTTCCTTTCTTGCCAACCAAAACCTCAGCGTATCCAACCAGTTTATTATCAGTTTTAGAGCGATCTAAATCTGCCCATGGAACGCTGATCTCATCAAATTTTATCTCTTGTTTTTTAGCTTCTTCTTTAGTTAACCCAACATGAGCGACTTCAGGATCTGTATATGTGCACCAAGGGATAACCAAACCATCTGTTTTAGCTCTCCCTTTGAATAAAGCATTCTGAATAACTATGCGAGCCTGAGCATCAGCGGTATGGGTAAATTTATAAGGGAAACATATATCACCAGCAGCATAAATCTTTGGATTAGCTGTCTGTAATTTATTATTCACAACAACGCCTATACGTGGGTCTGTTTCAACCCCTACTTTATCAAGGTCTAATCCCTCAATATTTGGAAGACGACCAAGCGCACAAACTATTTCATCTACTGCTATTGTCTCTCCATCACTGAAGGTTATGATTTTGTTATCACCTTCCTTGCTGATCTTATCTATCATCACCCCTGTATTAACCAACACCCCTTCAAGTGTTAATATTTTAGTAAGTGCCTCACTTGCTTCGGGTTCTTCACGCGGTAGTATTCTTGGTGCAGCATCAAGCAAGTGTACTTTTGATCCAAGGCGATTTAGCGCTTGAGCAAGTTCACACCCAATTGCCCCGGCACCTATTAGAGCAATTGATTCAGGCTGCTCCTTCATATCAAATACATTTTCGTTGGTCAGGTAGCCAGTCTCTTCAAGCCCTTTAAAAGGAATTACTGATGCCCTAGCGCCTGTGCAAATAACACTCTTTTTTGTATTTAGCGTTATATCGCCAACTGCTATGTGGGTCTCATCGATAAACTTTGCTTCACCTAAAAACACATCAACCCCAGCCTCTGTGTAGCGCTTAACTGAGTCATGTTCGGCGATTTCGAACCTAACCTCTCTTAACCATGACATTGCTTGGCTAAAAATTAGTGGATCGAGATCCTTTTTATGACTTTGCCCAAATAGTTCTGATTTTATTGATTTTGCTATTTTCCCTTGATGGATAAGAGCCTTTGAAGGTACGCAGCCAACATTCAAACAATCTCCACCCATTGCATGGCGTTCAACAAGGGCTACTTTTGCCCCTAATCCAGCTGCAGCAATAGAGGTGATCAAACCAGCAGGACCTGCTCCAATAACTACAAGGTGATATCTGTCTTTGGGTTTTGGATTTGTATAGTTTTGAGGAAATACAAACTCTTTCCACTGATCGTCAAATTCCTTTCCGGGATAGTCGTGATTTATATCCATAATAATTTCCTCTCAGACTATAAGATCCCTGAGCCTCTCGACTACGCTCGAGATAAACCAAGACCGAAGGGTCATTGTCTATATTTTTTCCTTTGACCCTTCGGCTACGCTCAGGGATCTTGAAAAAATCAAGTTGATATCAACACTACTTTTCTTACCTCTGCTCTTCCAACTGCTCTTCCAACTGTTCTTTTAACATCTTTTTGGCAATTTTAGTTACAACAACTGTCACAATAACTGTTGCAATAAGGCCAACAACCAAAAAAATCTGTCCGGTTACACCTGAGTTTACGTTCCCTTGAATAATATCCGTTACGCTCTTAGAAATTGAGCCAAGATACACAAACAGAATTGTTCCTGGAATCATCCCTATCCATGATGCAAGGAAATACTTTCCTAAACTCACACTCGTAAGTCCATATGCATAATTTAAGAAATTAAATGGAAATATTGGAGACAACCTTGTCAACAAAACCACCAAAAAGCCCTTCTTTTCAATAGCTAAATCAAGTGCTTTGAATTTTGGTTGCTGATTTATCAGCCCACCAACCCAATCTTTAGCAACTGTTCTACCAATGGTAAAGGCTAATGTTGCTCCGATTGTGCTACTGATAGAAACCAAAATCGTGCCGTGAACTAAGCCAAAGATAAAGCCTGCAGCAAGAGTAATAATTGATCCTGGTAAAAAGAATACGCAAGCTGCAATATAAATAACCATATATGCAACTGAAGATATTAGTGGATTTTCATTGGCCCAACTTATAAAGGCCTCAAGATACTCCCCTATTGGCAAAAAAATAAAAGACACACTGATAGCAATGATTATTACTGCAATAATCAATTTTTTATTCATACCATTTCCTTATAGCATCTCTTTAAATAGCACAGGTGTAATCGATCAATAAAATTCTAAGGTATCTAATTGTGCTTCAACTAAGTTATGTAATTGCACACGACTTTTTCTACCGTCATGAGAAAGATCTCTAACTAACCTTTCTAAATCTTCCAGAACATCAACATCATATGTTGTGTCCATCAAACCAGTAGACATATAGTTTGCACTACACAAAGCAACTAATTGATTACAAAGTCTTTCACCACTCCAATCTAACAAGTCTAGTTTAGGCCACGGTAGTTTACCAGCCATAATAGTAACCCCACCATCTTCTGCAGGACAAAAGACAGTATCGTACTGACCAAGCATTTTTATAGCTTGTTTATAGTGGTATTTGGAAAGTATTGGTGCATCAGTGCCGATAAAGAAAATCTCTTGATGGCCGATCTCACGCAGGCATTTATCGATAAAGTTTATCCGCTGACCAAGGTTTTCTCCAACTTGAGGTATTATCAAGTGGTAGTCAAAACCAAGGCGCATTGCCCAATTTATATCATGACTGGACTCAACAGCTAGAACAACTGGTCCTGGCCATGATTTAGCATCTTCAGTCGCACAATTAAATAGTTCTTGAGCAATTTCTAATGCTGCTTGAGGGCCAATATCAGCAGCTAAACGTTGCTTGCCATGGCCAATTTTGGGACGTTTTGTGAAAATTACTAGGGTTGGTGATTCCATGATTACCCCCTTCGCTTCAAAAGCATTTGTAAGAGAATTTAACTCCTACTATTTAAACCTTAATTACTAAATAAGGTTTGTTGATCTAAAACAATCACGCTTAGTTAAGCCATTGATGTTTTATAATCCAGCGTATCTCGCTAAAAATATCCCATACGTAATAACGACACCGCACATGATATAAGATGGATTTTGAAGCATCATGAGCAGTGTCAACCTCAGGGTTTATAAAACACTAGTAGATCAGAATAAATATATCTACATTCACCCCGAGGCATTATATTATTGGACCTTTTTTTTTCTAGAAAGATCCGTAAAAAATCACTTTATTTTAGGTAATAATTTTTCAAAAATAGTCTTGGCAGCACTATGCTCATCAGGGTTCGCTGCTAATTGAACATCTGGACTGATATCTGAAAAATTATTTCCACCTACATTCACAATAAAGATATCTTCAACACTGCTTAACTTTTCAATATCTTTCAGCTCATAATCATCAGCATCGGTAAAACTGGTCAAAAACACCAGACCTGCCTTAGTCATAATATTGCCCAGCTCACCTAAACGTCTCACATGCTCAGAGCGATCATCTTCAAGCTTTAAGTTATCCTGTATGTCATTATCTAAACCGAGATTTAAATTATATGAACTAAGATAATATGACTTTATATTATTTTCTAAGAGCAGCTTTTCTAGCTCCATCGCTATTGCACGCTTACCAACCAAAAGCTCACCAGTGAAAATAACAAACTGCGGTTTATGCTGGTAATTTTTACTGCGTTCTTGCGAACTAACCAAACCATCAACCCAGCTTTGGTTACGACTATCTGCTTGCTCTTTAATCAGTGTTTCATCGGTATCATATGCTTCCAGAACGATGCCACCTCCAGATATTTCGTAGTTGTCTACTACTACAAACCTACCTGTGTCTGGGATATCGGCGGCAAGATCAAACGAGATCGGTTTAGTTGTTTCAAAGATACACTCACCAACATCATGACGATCAACCTGTTGCTTGTTTTGTACTGAATTAATCTCCGATGCATCTATAACGTTTACAACATCAACAAGTTTAACGATTATCTGCTTGGTCAAAACCTTTAATTTATAGGTTTTATTTTTTATAAGCGGTGCGTGGCCCATCCAAAAGATATTGGCACGAAAGCGTTGACAAGTATGAGGCTGAACTTGATCCTCTCTCACCATCAGTTCACCAGGTTTAATATAGAGCTGAAGATCTATTGTAAAGCCTACAGACTCGCCTGATGCGGCCGATTGATTATCTGTAGCATTAAATCTTTCTACAGATCTGATAGCTGTTCTCTTCCCTGATGGTAGGAATACTACTTTGTCACCTTTGCTAACTGTTCCTGTTGAAACTGTTCCCGCAAAAATTCTTCTATCATCTCCCTCTTCAGTGAACTTATATACATCTTGCACTGGAAAACGAAATGGAAGTTCGTGTTTATCACTTAGAGATTCTTTCTGTAAGGCATCAAATTGATCAATTACCGATAGGCCTTTGTACCATGGAGTTTTCTCAGATTTTGTTGCTATATTTTCCCCGTTAAATGCTGATATTGGAACAAAATTTATTGGCTTTACATTTAGCTCTGCTAGAAAATCACTGTACTCTTTAACTATTGAATCAAATACTTTCTCATCATAATCAACGAGATCCATCTTATTCACCAGTACAAATACTTGTTTGATTCCAAGCATTGAAACTAGATAGCCATGACGCCGTGAGTTCTCTTGAACACCCTCTTTTGAGTCAATTACAATAGCTGCTGCTTCTGCATTTGCAGCACCTGTAACCATGTTCTTCAGAAATTCGATATGCCCTGGAGCATCAATAACTATATAGTGACGTTTTGGGGTATGAAAAAAGCAGCGTGCGCTATCAATAGTAATGCCTTGCGCCTGCTCATCCTTCAATGCATCTAGCAAAAAGGCATATTCAAACGGCTTTGCATTTTTAGCACAGGTAGCTTTTACCTGTTCCAATTTCCCATCCGGAAGAGAGCCGGTATCGGCAAGTAAGCGCCCAATAACTGTGCTCTTACCGTGATCTACGTGACCTACTATTACGACATTCATTGTTTCAACAGACATCTTACATGTACCCCTCTCTGCGTAGTGTCTCGAGACCACCGCCATCATCTTTATCTTGTGCTCGACCTGATCTTTCGGCGATATTACTAAATTTACCAGTTTTTAACTCTTGAATGATGTCATCAACATTCTTAGCAGTTGAATCAACCTTACCAGTACATGGGTAGCAACCAAGAGAGCGACATCTTTTACCCTCCCCTTTATCGAAATACAGATCGATAATTGGAATATTTTCCCGCTGGATATACTCCCAAATATTAAGCTCTGTCCAATCCAATAGTGGGTGGATGCGAAGATGCGTGCCTGGAGCAAAATCGGTTTTGAATTGATTCCATAACTCCGGAGGTTGATCCGATACTTCCCAATCATTCTGCTTATCACGGGGTGAAAAGTATCTCTCTTTAGAACGACTCCCCTCCTCATCAGCACGCACACCTACAATCACTCCTGTGTACGCTTCTCTATTGGTATCTACATCATATTTTCCGGTTTCATGGTTCATTTTATAGCGAGTCCACTCACCAGATAGTGTGTGTTTTAAAGCCTCACTTTTGAGATTCTTGCAGCATGTTAAACGATCTACATTACCATCAGGAAATGTCAGTTTGTTCTTTAATGCTTCTGTATTCTCGCCATAGATCATATTTAGCTTCCACTCAAGCGCTAAACGATCGCGATACTGAATCATCTCTGGCATCTTAAAATGGGTATCGATATGTAACAGCGGAATAGGTACATGACTAAAAAAAGCCTTGCGAGCCAGCCACAGCAGCACAGTGCTATCTTTGCCAACAGACCATAGCATTGCTAGATTTCCAAACTCACGATACGCTTCTCGCAGGATATAAACACTTTTTGCTTCTAACTCATCTAAATGATCCATTATGCTTCTCTCTTTCTAACAAGTTTACCGTCTACCACATGCAAGCCACACTCTTTGGTTTCTGGCTCTTCCCACCACCATCTTCCGGCGCGAGCATCTTCACCTTTCTCTATTGCTCTGGTACAACACTGACAACCAATGCTTGGATAACCTAGATCATGAAGTTCGCTATACGGTACATCTTCAGATTTTATGTAGTTCCATACATCTTCTTCGGTCCAATCAAACAGTGGGTTTATCTTGATAAGACCATTGGCCTCATCCCATTCAATTGGTTTTACATCTGACCTTGTTGGTGATTGCTCCTGTCTTAAACCACAAATCCAGACCTTTAATGTACTAAGCTTTTTACGCAGCGGTTTTACTTTACGAATCTGGCAACACTCTTTTCTGTTTGCCACTGACTGACGAAATGAATTAGGACCTTTTGTATGTAATAGCTCAGCAAGTTCTGCTGCATCAGGAACCATATAGGTAAAACTACACCCATATTTTTCTTGTGACTTTTCTATAAGGTCATATGTCTGCTGGGGTAATCTTCCGGTATCTAATGTAAATACCTCAACCTGAGAATTAACCTTTTGCAGCATATCTAATAAGACTTGATCTTCAGCCCCAAAGCTTGATGCTAAGGCAATATCATTAACTGCAAACTCTGAAGCAACTATCTCCAGAATCTGTGTAGCCTTTTTATCTTGTACTTTTGCCAATAAATTATTTAGTACAACCTGATTCATTTACTTTTCCTGCTTTTTTGCTTCATTTCCAAATTCACTGGAACAACGTATATATTTAAACAACGCATATTTAAATTATGTATTCTGGTGGTTCACTGCGACCATATTTAATCCGATCCCACATGCGCTCATGCTGATAATAAACAAACATTTTGGCGAAAAACTCAACTCCACCAATTGAGAATGCAAGAGTCAGATCACCACTAAGTATCCATGAAGCTACAAATGTTATTAACGTAGCAGTAATACGCCATGACAAAGCCTTCAATAAACTGCGTTTTTTATTATCTGATGCCATAACCTATATCTCCATCACACCAAACAAATATCTCAAGCTCGTTTCTTACAGCCAACTGAGATAACCTACTAACCTTTTTCAATTAGCACCTTCCAGAAATCATCTATCTTGTCCTGAGATACAATTTTATGTCCTTCTGCTAAGACTGAGCGGGGAACATTGTCGATTGGAGCACCATCATCAAGAAGAATCTCAAGCTGCTCTCCTGTTTTCATGGTAGCCAAATCAATCTTTGTCTTCACAAAGTTCATTGGGCAACCAACTCCACGGTAATCTTTGGACTTAATGGTTTTTGATTCAACTGTTTCAGTTTTTGCCTCTGCACTAGAATCCGCTAAACCACTTTTATCTTCTTGACCAATAACCTGCTCAGATTCAGTTTTGAAATTAAAGGTGTTATCCATGGTGTCGTAGAGTTTCAATAAGCGTTGTCCAAGAGCAAGAGCATCATCTTTATATGATTCAGCTACTTTTTCAGCGTAAACTTTTGCCACATCAATCAGTGCTATAAAACTTTTATCAACTAAACCTGTATCGATAAAACCAGATTTAAAGGCATTAAAGATTTTGTCATCACTACTAGCATCTACACCTCGGGTAACTAGTAACATACGCGCCGAAGATAGAACTAATGCATAAATAGCCTTTGATGCTATATCTTTATCAACAGTCCCCTCTAACTCTGCTGTTTTTTGGATAATGATCTTGCGATCAACATCAATCATGTCAAATAAACCTGCAGAACACTCGCCTTGTCCCATCTTTACGGTGGAGAAAATTTCTTTGGAACTCCAATCAAAGTAGTAGTTCTTATCATCTTCAAAACTAGGAATATTCTCTTGCAACTCTTCAGCGATAGTGCGCGCCTTTTCAAGCCCACCTACAGCAAGAAAATCTAAAAATTCATCTTTCCCTGAGGCTAAATACTCTTTAAGGAACTTGGAAGTAAACGCAGGGACATCACGGGAATGGATCCAGCTTATCTCTTGAGCAAATTCTGTCTCACTAGCATTGATATTTGCACCAAGAAAAATGTTGTATGCAGGAATTGAGATGCCATCTTTTCTCTTGGCTCTGCCTGAGAAACCTATGTCAGCAGCTAAGTGTTGACCACAACCATTGGAGCAACCAGATATATTGATCTTTAGCTTATTTAAAGTGGCTCCTATCACGCCATCCTTAGCTAACCTTTCTTGGATATGCGGCATTAGTCCTTTTGGAAGGCAGATACCAAGTTTGCAAGTATCAGCGCCAGTGCAACTAATGATATTTCCAAATAACTGTGGAGTTGCCGCAAGTATATCTCTAGCCTGAATTGCTTGATAAAGCTTAAATAATCCCTCTAGGTTCAAGTTACGGACAACTATGTTCTGATCCATGGTAAATCGAATCAAATCATCGCCAGAACCTTCAATAGCATCTGCTACTACTTGAATATCATCATTATAAAAATCACCAAGAACAACAGGGATTTTTACTGAGTAAAGTCCTGTTTGTTTTTGCTCAGTTACATATTCTTCACACCACTGGTCAAACTCAAAGTTTTCTATCTTGATAGCTGATGGTTGCGCTAAATTATATGTAGCAGTTAATGCGTCATTTAATAGTTGTTGATCATCTGCTGGGCGATAGCTATAAAACTCGGCAAAGTAATATTTACAAAATAGCTCTTCACCTAACTCTTCCCATAAGAATCTAAGGCGATTGGAATGTTTGTTCTTTCTATTACCATATGCATGAAACAAGTTTTTAAGTGCATATGTAACTGCAAACATCTGCTCTACAGGTAGGAACTCATGGATAACTTTTCCAGGTCTGGCCCTTCTACCCATACCTCCGGCTACGTATACAATGAACCCTTTATTGCCATCCTCATCAATCTTGGCGATAAAACCCAAATCCTGAACCAAGGCATTGGCGTTATCTTTTGGATCACTTGAGAAAGAAAATTTCAGTTTTCTAGGTAATGTCCAGGAATCACCCTCGGTAATTAATCTATTTGTTAACGCAACAACATATGGAAATACATCAAATACATCTTTATCGGTTGTACCAGAGTCGTATGAAGAAATGATGTTTCTGATGGTGCTTCCGCCACCACCACGAGTTGATAATCCAACTTTATATAGCTCTCGGATGATGGGGGTGATGCTATCAAGCTCCACATCATGCAGTTGAAGTTCCTGCCTGGTAGTTATATGTGTATATGGCCTACCATACTGCTGCGCAAGCTCTCCCACTCTACGCAGCTGTGGAGCTGTGATAGCACCACCAGTGCAGCGGATACGAAGCATATAAGTATCGTCTTCGCGTTGTTCGTAAATTCCAAATGGAACACGGATTCCACGAAATTGCACTGGGTGTAAACTGCCATCTTTAAACGCTGAAATACTTTTTTCCAGTTCGTTTATTTCTGTTTCAAGATTATCTGGTGTTGTATAAAACATTATTGTCCTTTCATCTTTTTTGACTCAAGTTATTTGCTCAAGTTGCAATTTTTCTGGCGTAACTTCACCTGACTGAATCCTAAATGACTTAATGTCTCTGCCTCCATCTTTTAAAGAAGCGATCACGTAACTAATGCTTGGATCATACGCAAGCTTAATATCTTCTTGCGATGGTCTGGCTGGAGTTTCTGGATGGCTATGGTAAACAGCAAGTATTTCCAGACCACTGTTTCTTGCAGATTTAACCGCTGCAAATTGCTCTTTTGGATCTAAAGCAAAATGTTCATTGCTTTGATCGATATTTGTCATTTTATAAACCTCTTTAACTTCACTACCACTTCCAAATAGATAGCCACAAGCCTCTATTGGCAGTTCAGATTCTGAGTGCTCATAAATTTGAATAAGCAAATTTTGCGGAATAATCATCTCTTCTCCATTTTTTTGCTATTTGCCAAGCAAAACGAAAACCATTATTTTAATGAACAAACAGCTTGCTCATAATCAACAAGTGATGTGATTGTTGGGTGCTCACCACATATTGGGCAGTCTGGGTTTTTCTTAACCTTTACATCACGAAATCTTGCTTTAAGTGCATCAAATACCATCAGGCGACTTTCTAAAAGTTCTCCATCACCAATAAGGTATTTAAGACACTCTGTGGCCTGCAAGGTGCCAAGCACACCAGCAACCGCACCTAACACTCCAGCCTCACGACATGAAGGCACTGCATTTACTGGAGGTGGCTCGATAAAGATGCAGCGATAGCAAGTGTTACCAGGTGTGACAGTAATGGTTTGCCCTTCAAATTTTAGAATTCCACCATGAGAATATGGTTTACCACCTAAGACACATGCATCATTAATTAAGAACTTTGCTGGGAAATTATCGGTACCATCAATGATAAAATCATAGTCAGCAATGATTTCCGCAATGTTATCTGCAGTTACAATATCTTGAATTGCAATAACATTAACATCAGGGTTAAGAGCATTAATTGTCTCTTTAGCCGATATAACCTTTGGCTTTCCAACGTCAGGTGTTGAGTGGATGATTTGGCGCTGCAAATTACTCAAATCTACAACATCACCATCTATAACACCTATGGTGCCAACACCCGCAGCAGCAAGATACATTAGAATTGGAGCTCCCAACCCCCCGCTACCTATAACTAAAACTTTTGAACTAAGAAGCTTTTCCTGCCCTTCGACACCGACGTTTCCTAGCAGAATATGCCTGCTATATCGTTCAATCTGCTCTTCAGTAAAATCCATAATTCTTTCCTCTTTTCTATTCTGGTAACTGTCTTGGTCTATTCCGCTGACTATCTTGGTCTATACTGCTAATGCTTTTTGTATATCCGCTATAAGATCTTCGCTCTCTTCCAGACCAATTGAAAGTCTAATCAAACCTTCAGAAACTCCCATTTCAGCCCTGGCTTCTGCATCATATTCGCAAAAGATTGTTGAAGCTGGGTGAATTATCAACGATGTATTATCATTCAAATTTGTTGCTCTTCTAACTAGCTCTAAAGAGTCCATGAATTTATAACTTGTTGCCTTATCTTTTAACTCAAAACTTAAAAGGCCACCGTAGAGTTCTTTATTAAATCCTTGTTTAGCAACTGCATGATAAGGATCAGTTTTCAACCCGGCATAATTAACCTTAAGTACTTCATCATGAGACTGAAGATACTCTGCAACCGTAAGCGCGGTTTCACTACTCTGACGCAGCCTTAACGCCAATGTCTCTAGACCCAACGTATGCAAATAAGCCGTATTAGGCGAAAGCGCAGAACCAAGATTACGATAAATCTCTTTTCTTAATCTGGCGGTAAATGCCATTTTCCCTAAATGAGCAAATTTGGCTAAGATTGGAAATGTACCCCAATCCGCACTACCTAAATCAGTTACTACACCACCGACAGATGTGCCTCCACCAGAGATATATTTAGTTGTTGAATGAATCACTAGATCAACATTGTGCTCTTTTGCACTTACTAGATAAGGTGTTGTGAGAGTGCTATCTACGACAATAATTGAATTCTTAGCATGTGCTATTTCACTTAGCTTATCTAAATCTGCAACGATAATTTGCGGATTAGCGATAGTCTCAACAAACAGGAGCCTTGTTTTCTCATCGAATGCTGCTTCAACTTCTTCAAAATCGGTGTGATCTACAAACCTTACTTCAATCCCTAAATTTGCTAAAGTATTTTTGAAAAATGAATAGGTATTACCGAATAGGTATTTTGAAGCAACGATATTGTCTCCAGAACCCACCAGATTAAAAATTGTATTAGTAATAGCAGCCATACCAGAAGCCATAGCAACAGATGAAATCCCATCTTCTAAAGTTGTAATTTTCTTTTCAAAAAACTCAACAGTAGGGTTTGTTATACGCGAATAGCTATGTGCTGGTTTTCTCATTAAAAATGCATCTTCAATATCCTGTGAAGAAGCATAATCAAATGCAGCGGTTGCATAGATTGGATAACGGATAGATCTATGAGAATCATCTTTATTAGGCTTTGTGTGCAAAACCTTGGTGCTAAAAGCTAATTTTTCCATTTGGTTTCCTTTTTTACGTAACTCGGTTTTTAATCGCATTGACTATAAGTGTATGATATTTCAATCACACCTGGTCACTTTCCTGACAATTATTTAGCACCACCACCCATAAAGTATAAAAACTCTACTGAATCACCACTTTTTACAATAGAGTCAGCAAATGCACCTCTATCAACAAACTCACCATTCAACTCAACGGACACCATCTCTGGAGATTCAACTTTTTTAATACTTAAAAGTTCTGCAACCGATAATTCTTTAGGTAAGGAGTCCTTTGAACCGTTTATCTCTACTTCAATGCTCATAAATACCTCTCTTTTGTATAAAATCTTATATGTAGTAATTAATGCTACTGTTCAGTTTAGACTGCCTTTGCAAGTCATCAAGCTCTGCAAAACTTATGCTATCGAGAATTTCAGAAATGGAATCTCCAACTTCACACCAAATTTTGTCGAATACATCTTTTGATGAACTATCACCATCTACTGCGGATAGAGGAAAAGACAAGTTCTCAACTTTCCTAAGAGCATCGCCTAAAATAATTTGATCCGGATCCCTAGCAAGAGTGTATCCACCTTTAGGCCCCTTCTTGCTGGTAATAAAACCTTCATTTTTCAGCAACAACAATAATTGTTGAATATATTTAATAGTGATCCCAAGCTCTTTAGATAACTCATCTGCATGTACTGGTTTATTTGGATAGGTATTTACCATCCTGAGTAATATTCGCAGACAGCCATTTGCTTTACTTGTAATATTCACGAGAACAACCATTTGTTTAGTTAGCCTATAGTCAAAATAGAGTATTTATGATTTCGCTTCAATTAAATCGGTCTCAAAGTAGAGTATTTTAACCTATTATATAGGTAGGATAATATACACCCTAGAGCTATTACTACTATTTTCAGTAACTTAACACTAACAACCACATTCTTCACTAATGCATAAAACATCAAATTCAACCACATTAGCCCAGCACCAAGATAGACTATACTTAACAACCCATTGATGTATAATCAATAAATCAAACATCAACAGCGAAACTTATATGCGATTTTTCCCTTTAAATATTGATAGTACAAACATAAAATGCTTAATAATTGGCGGAGGAACAATTGCTTACCGCAAACTTATAATTCTTTTGAAAGCAGATTTTAAAATAACAGTAGTTGCCGCCTCTTGCAGCAAAGAGATGAGAAACCTGATTGATGAGCACAATATCAAGCTATTCACTAAGGAGTTTATCGCATCAGATATTGATGATTACAACTTGATAATATCAGCAACTGATAACCAAGAGATCAATAAATCAGTAGCAGCAATGGCTCTAAGCAAAGGGCTACTGGTAAATGTAGTAGACCAACCTAACCTGAGCAATTTCATCTTTCCTGCAATAATAGACAGGTCACCCGTTACAGTAAGTATCTCATCTGATGGACAATCACCTACCATATCCAGATTTATGCGCGCTGAATTAGAAAAAACCATTCCGTTTAGCGTTGGCAAACTAGCAGAAAATGCATCTTTAATACGTTATAAAAACAGAGACTTAGAGCCAAGTAAAAAGAAAGAACTTTGGGATAATATCTTCAATAATCTATCTATGCAAAGTACTAAAATAAACACCGAGAATCAGCCCGTTAAAGAGATTCAAGCCACCATACATTTACGATTTAGCTCGCCTGAATCTATCGAATTACGCGACTATAGGCTTCTGCATAACGCCAGCACAATCTTTTTCCCTGAAAATACCCCAAAAGAGATAGTTGAGTACTTTCGTAGAGAATCCGCACAAGTAAGCTATAAGGATATTAGCGAAATTGACAATACAAACAAGTCTTCAGGATTAACTATAACTCTTATTAATACAGATAATTAGAAGCATAACCACAGCCAGGTTACCTCCTGCATATTCAAATTTAAGATAGCAACTATCTTAAATATTCATACTTCTATGAACTTCCCACTATTATTAAATACAAAAACATATACAATCCTATCTGTGCGATAGGTTTTATAGGTTAATTCATCACATAAGGGTAAATTAGATGAAACTTTCAACTAAAGGTGTTTATGGTTTAAGAGCGTTAATAAATTTAGCGTCTGCTGAATCACCACCAGTTTTGCTTAAAGATATTGCTAAGCAGGAGCAAATCTCAGAGAAATATTTAGAATCAATATTTGCCTCACTACGTAAAATCAATATTATTGATGCTGTAAGGGGTAAAAATGGAGGGTACTCTCTTGCCCTTCCTGCAAATAAGATATCGTTGAATAAAATAATTAATGCCCTCGAAGGGTCTAATAAGTTTTCGCTGCAGAAAAATATTCCGAAAAACTCATCGATACTTAGTGTAATGCAAGAAGTTGATGACAAAATCAAAAAGCATTTAGAATCGATAACTCTTAATGACCTTTTAAAGGATAATAAAAACTGTAACTACAACATATAGGCATAGTTTATATATCTACTGGTTTTACTCTACACAACAACTACAAGTTAAGTTATAGGTATCAAGTATGAAAAAAATAGCTGACAAACTCACCGACCTAATTGGCAACACCCCACTGGTTCGCCTGAATAAAATATCCGATCGCACAGGTGTAGAGGTAATTGCAAAACTAGAACAGTTTAACCCAGGTGGAAGCATCAAAGATCGGACTGCCATGAGTATGATCGAAGATGCGGAAGAGAAAGGGCTAATCAATAAAGATACGACTATTATTGAGCCAACATCCGGCAATACCGGAATAGGACTAGCTTGGATTGCTGCGGTTAAAGGTTATCGCACCATTATCGTAATGCCGGATGCAATGTCGCACGAACGCAGAAAACTATTAAGCGCATTTGGTGCTGAGATTGAGTTAACCGATGCCTCTAAAGGGATGCAGGGTGCAATCGATAGAGCAACAGCTATTGCCAAGAAATTAGACAACGCATACATTCCCCAACAGTTCGAAAATGAAGCAAATTCAGATATCCATGCTAAGACAACCGCCAAAGAGATCTGGCGTGATACTGATGGAAAAGTTGATATTTTCATGGCTGGAATTGGTACTGGTGGAACTATCACTGGAGTTGGCAGAGAACTAAAACGCATCAATCCATCTATCGAAATAGTTGGTATTGAGCCAGAAAACTGTGCGGTTATATCCAAGGGAAAACCAGGGCCACATATGATTCAAGGAATCGGCTCTGGATTCATCCCCAAAATACTCGACACCAATGTTATAGACAGCATCATAACCGTTAACGATGACAATGCTCTGGAATATACAAGGGCGCTTGCAAAACAAGAGGGGATCCTTTCGGGAATATCCTCTGGTGCACTTGTCTGTGCTGCTGAGGAGTTATGCAAAAAACCAGAAAACAAAGGCAAAATGATAGTAGTTATATTTGCCGATACTGGTGAGCGTTATATCAGCATCCCATTTTTACACAAGTAAACAACCAAACTTTGCTAGGGATTTAAGTGATACAACTTAATCATAAAGATCTTGCTTACAGTTTAACTGAGCGTGAATTATTCTTGAGAAACCTCAAGCATAAGCATGATAATTTCGTGCTGCTGAATACTTGTAATAGAGTCGAGCTTTATAGCGGTGACGGGGTTGCTTCAAGGGAAATCATCTCTCATCTATTCAAGGTAACAAGCGGTATAGAATCTGCCATAGTTGGCGAGACGTCAATTCAGGGCCAAGTTAAACAGGCTTATATCGATGCTCTCAACAACAAGCATCTCTCAAAAGGGCTTGATCGACTTTTTCAAAGCGCACTTCGTGTTGGGAAGATTGTTAGATCTAATACCAGCATTTCAGCCGGGGCTATGTCGCATAGCCAAATAATTCCTGAAATTTTAGCCAAACATAACTTAGACTTGAGCCAAAGTAACATCCTTATTATTGGCGTTAACAATCTAAATGAAGTGGTTACTCGTGCCCTATCACGCAAAACTCAAAACACCATTTACATTGCCAATAGAACCTATAGTAAGGCCAAATCTATTGCTGAAAAATATGGTTGCCAAGTCACCTCTTTTGACTCGTTAGCTCAGGTATTACCATCAATCGATATACTGATATCAGCAACTTCAGCCCCACATCTTATTTTGAAAGAGCAACATTTTTGCACTAAAAAAGAGATGATAGTTTTTGACCTCGCGTGCCCACGCGACATTGACCCAATCATCAATAGCAGAAGCAATATAGAGCTATACAATATTGAAGATATCGAGAACTTTATTGATATCAATCACCATATTCGCAAACAGGATCTGGAAGCAGCTATCAGAATCATAGAGGAAGAAGTAGATGAGTTCAGCCAACGACACGCACCAGCCTACAATTAAGGTAATAAGCAGAGATAGCAACCTTGCACTTAAACAGGTTGATGAGGTTTTTTCTCAGCTAGAAAATCTTAATTACGAATTAGTCGCCACAAAATCTTTAGGGGATAAAAACAAGCAAATTTGCTTAATGGATAACCCTGCAGCAGATATTTTTACCCGTGAACTTGATGATGCAATACTTAATCAGCAAGCAGATATTGCTATCCACTCAGCCAAAGACCTCCCCTTTCCTCCTCCAGAAGGGCTAGAGATCATCTGCCTACTTGCCAGCGCTGACAAAAGTGATTCACTAGTATCTAAGCATGATTATACTCTTGAGCAATTGCCAGCAGGAGCCAAGATTGGCACCAGCTCACCTTCACGCCGCAAACAACTACTCGATGAACGCTCAGACCTTGAAATCATCTCCATTCGAGGAACCATCGAGGAAAGAATCGCGCAGATAGATGAGGGAAAAATCGATGCGTTTATAGTTGCCACATGCGCTATGGAACGCCTCGGTCTTCAACATAAAATTTCACAGAGACTCCCCTTCGAGACACACCCGTTACAGGGAAACCTGGCAATAGTAGCGCATAAGAACTTTCAAAAGGCATCACTATTCTCACACCTAGATATCCGCATGGAATATGGAAAAGTGTTTCTACTTGGCGCAGGAATTGGCAATAAGGATCTATTAACCATCAAGGCAGATAAAATCCTGCAGGAAGTGGATCAAATATTCTATGATGACCTGCTCGATAAAAAGATGTTAGATGATTACCCTGGTGAAAAAATCTATGTCGGAAAGCGTAAAGGGCAACATCACGTCAAACAGGAAGATACCAATCAACTTTTATTTGAAGCAGCAAGCAAAGGGAAAAATGTTGCGCGCCTAAAGTGCGGCGACCCATTTATTTATGGTCGCGGCGGTGAAGAGATGCATTTTCTCCAACAACGCTGCATCAATACAGAAGTTGTCCCGGGGATATCAGCAGCGCAAGCTGCAGCAGCTAATAATCAAATTCCGCTTACACTTAGAAATATCAGTAACAGCCTGATTTTTCGTACCGGCCATAAAGCAACATTTCCAGATCACCAAGAGAACAATCAAGACAAACAAACTTTAGTTTATTATATGGGAGCAACCAATCTCTCAGAAATTAAACAAGAGCTGTTACGAGAAGATAGAAAAAGTACGACGGCAGTTGCTCTGATTCAAGATGCCAATACTGCAGAACAAAAAAAGATCATAACCACCATCGGTGAGATGGATCAGTGCAAATGCAAATCGCCTTTAATAATTATTATCGGAGATGTGGTTTCCGAACAAAACCCAAGGCCACGAGTTCTTTATACCGGAATCAACCCATATAATAGCAAAGTCACGGGGGAGATATTTCACTACCCTCTCATCTCCACCACACCATGCCATTGCTCTGTTGATCCAACTGAATTTGATGGTTTTATCTTCACTAGTAAAAACTCGGTTAGGCACTTTCTGAGCAAGTACCAACTAAATTCAGATCAGAAGATATTTGCCATTGGCAATATAACGAAAAAAGAACTCAATAATTACGGCATAAAGACCGACTATATGCCAGCAGTTGCTGATTCAGATCATATGGTTGAGCTGATAAACCAACTCCAGTTTAAAAATCTGGGGTATCCATGCTCTGACAAATCAAACAATGCATTGCATCAACTTGATAACGTAACTCCGGTAATTTGCTACCACACTACACCTATCAAACAGGACAAGATCGACCTAAATAATTTCGACAAGATTGTATTCTCCAGCGGCTCCACTGTTGATGCATTCTTCAATATTTATGACGAGATCCCAAAACACATAAGAATTCATGTTTATGGAAAACATAGCCAAAGAGTTCTTAACAAAAAAGGTGTCACCAATGACATTCAAGCGATTTAGAGATCGAAGAATATCAGAAGAGATTCGCGCTCAATGCCGCGAAACTAAACTCAACCGTGACGATTTCATTCTTCCGCTATTCATCGTAGCTGGTAGTAATATCAAGAATGAAATCAGCTCAATGCCCAATGTATTTCACTACTCGCTTGATCGCTTACTGCCAGATCTGCAGGATCTAGTAGATCTAGGTCTTAAATCAGTCCTCCTTTTTGGCGTGCCGCAAACCAAAGGTGTTGAACAATCATTTGCTGAGAAAGGGCTGGTGCAACAGGCGATAGCAATGATAAAGGGCCTTCTACCTCAGCTTGAGGTGATTACCGACGTATGCCTATGCTCCTATACCGCAGATGGCCACTGCCACATCGGAGACAATGATGAGACATGTGAAATTCTGGCTCAAATCGCAGTAAGCCACGCGAAAGCTGGAGCTGATATCGTTGCACCTTCAGACATGATGGATGGTAGAGTTCACTATATCAATGAAGCTCTAAAAGAGAATAATCTGCGCAATACCAAAATCCTCTCCTATGCAGCTAAATATGCATCTAATTATTACGGTCCATTTCGTGATGCTGCAGACTGCGCTCCGCAATCAGGAGACCGGAAATCCTATCAGATGGACTATGCAAATACAGATGAGGCAATTGCAGAGGTTAATGCAGACCTGGAAGAGGGCGCGGATCAAATCATGATTAAGCCTGCCCTCTCCTACCTGGATATTATCTATCGCACAAAAGAACACTGCCTACAGCAGAATAGTGATATTCCAATTGTTGCCTACAATGTCTCAGGAGAATATAAAATGCTGCTGCATTCAGTTAACTCTGGCTGGGCCAACGAAGATATAATCCATGAATCTTTGCTATCAATCAAACGTGCTGGTGCTGATAGAATCGTCTCCTACTTCACCCCATACCTATTACAAGAATACTTTAAGGACTGAGAAAACCACCAATGAATAGAGAGATATCAACAAAGCTTTTTAAACAGGCCGAACAAATATTACCCGGTGGTGTAAACAGTCCCGTTAGATCATTTAAAGATATTGGTGAAACCCCAATATTTATTGAAAAGGCAAATGGGGCTGAATTTATCGATGCAGATGGTAATAACTTTATCGATTTTTGCCTTTCATGGGGTGTGCATATTCTAGGGCACAACCACCCAAATATTATTGAAGCAGTTAAGAAAGCACTAGATAAAGGGATCTCTTACGGCACATGTTGTGAAAACGAAGCCAAACTCGCAGACCTAGTCTGCTCGTGCTATCCATCAATGGATAAAATACGCTTCGTAAACTCTGGTACCGAAGCAACCATGAGCGCAATCCGCTTAGCTCGTGGCTACACCAAACGCGATATCATAGTTAAATTTGACGGCTGCTATCATGGCCACTCAGATTCACTGCTAGTATCAGCCGGCTCAGGCGTTACCCAAATCAATGAGGCCTCTTCAGAGGGTGTTCCAGCAGACATCATCAAAAATACCATTAGCATTCCTTTCAATAATATCGAATTGGTAAAAGAAGTTTTTGCCAAACACCAAGGGCAAATCGCAGCCGTAATTATAGAACCAATCCCTGCCAATATGGGCGTTATTATCCCACAAGAAGGCTACCTAGAATCGCTACGAGAAATCACCCAACAAGAAGGGTCACTGCTTATATTTGATGAGGTAATTTCCGGCTTTAGAGTTGCACCAGGTGGCGCGCAAGAGCTTTACAATATTCAGCCTGATTTGACTTGTCTTGGAAAAATCATCGGCGGCGGCTTCCCTGTTGGCGCCTTTGGCGGCAAAGCAGAGATAATGGACCTACTTGCACCAAACGGCCCTGTATACCAAGCAGGAACACTCTCTGGCAACCCAATTGCCATGGCAGCTGGTCTAGCAGCAATTAGCACATTGATTAAGCCAGAAACACAGCAACTGATTAAAAAGAACTCAGATAACTTTATTGAGCTGTTAACTCAAAACCTACCAGCAGAAACAACCCTTAACCACATCGGCCCGATGTTCACAATCTTCTTCAGTAAACAGCAACCACAATGCTTTGAAGATGTGCAGCAGTGTGATTTTGAAAGGTTTAGAGAGTTTTATAAACATATGTTGGATAGTGGCGTGTATCTATCACCATCACAGTATGAAGCGAATTTTATTTCCGCAGCTCATACGAAAGATATGTTGGATACAACTCTAAAAGCTATAGAAAAGTTCTTTATGTAGCTAAGTAATAAACATCTAAACAAGTATGGAGCACATACTGCTCCATACTTATCTTAAACTTTTATTTTGCCAAGTATGCAAGTACTTTATCATTGCTTAGAACGTCAATTACTGCAGTAGCAACTGTGCCATCTAGAGAGTGTTCCATAGTAGCAAAAATAGGTGATTTTTGAGATGATTCAATAGCTATAATTTCCCCATCTCCAGTTGTTACAGTAACTGATGAACTACAATTACGAACAAACGATCCAAATGTAACATCGCATTTAAATGCTGTTATTTTTGAGCTAAAAGTTTTTTTGGAGTCAGCAGCATCAAGCTGTTCACCCATAGATTTAATTTCTTTAGCAAGTTGTCTATTAAATCCATCAGTAATTAAATTGTAATTATACTCCCAGGTATGCCCACCCTGCTTAGTAAGTTGCTTACTTTTTCCAGTCTGTGCATTTTCATACAAAACTTCACCCTTAACATCAAAAGAACTAATTTTACCTTCTTCTAGTTCAAATAATGACGGTTTATATTTAAACTGCATGCACCCTACTTGAGTTAACACAAGTACCACAATAACGAACAAACCCACTACTTTTTTCATAAAAATTTCCTATATATATTATATATTAACAAATAAAGACAGCTATTAAGCCTGACAAAATAACTAACCCCCTAAATTTTACTTATATTTGATTCTTAGCATTAATGAAACATAACGCTCGAAATAACTGGACTAAAACCCGTTAATAAAATTAAAACGATAAGATAGCACACACTTGCCAACTGGGAAAAAGGAAGAATTAGAGCCGACAATGGTTTTAGTTCCAGTTGATTGATATGTTATGCGGCCTATTTGAACATGCCATTAATATACAACGCAAATGGTTGGGGTAACAAGTCTTGTGGATGATCGCCACCAAAAGTAGCTAAACCACTTTTTCCATCGATTGTTACGGATGAAATTATTTTTGATTTGGCTACTTCGAACATGATGATTTTAATCTGCACTTTATCGGCTTTGGCTGACCATTCAGTAGCTCGATCTTCCCAGTGTAATATTGTTGGAAATACTAAGTAGTCATAATTGCCTTTTTGGGCAGATAACTTAGCACTTTCAAAATTTTCATGTGTGCTTGCCGTATCAACTTGAACTAGATGTTTTAGTAAAGCGCTTTGAAGTAATTTAGTTACTGTGGCTCCAGAGCCTGGATATAAATGGGAACCGTATATTCCATCATTTGGCAATGCTATATATGCGGTTGACTGCCTAGATAGCTTTGAAGGTTGCTCGTTCAGTTGGCTCATAATTTTAGTAGAATCAGCGCACCCTGAAACTAGAACTAACCCAAAAAGTAATACAAGAAATTTATTCACATACTTCTCCTAGACGCATAACTATAGTTAGGTATCATTTATGACACCTGATTCAAAATATAAAAATTTTGCTGAGTATGACATACATTACCTATTGATTAAATATGTACATAAATTTATAACAAGATTCTCTGGATACCGGCCTGCGTGCATTGGTGTCCGTAAAAAATTGGGCTAATGCCTATAAAGCCTTATTACGTAAGGTTCACAAGTGAACTCTGTTAAAATTGACTTGATTTTTTCAAGCTGCCTGAGCGCAGTCGAAGGGGAGTGAAAAAACCAATAAAAACAAGATGGTTTCGACTGCGCTCAACCGACTTGATTTTATTTTTGGATTTCCCCGGACACTAGTGCGCCTGCGCGGGAATGACGGTTGGGAGTCACAGAATTGGGAGAGAAAAAAATGGTGGGCTGCTTCTCGGAAAAGGCATGGTTGCGGAGGAATAACTTCTCCCACAGTTCTAAAAAGGGCGAAAGATTTTTCGCCCCTACACTGGTATGGTGTTTTAAATATTCAAAGTAGGTATATTCTGCTTTTTCTGATTCACTTAGATTCGATAGGGCATCAGCATTGGTGTGGACGCCACTTTATCTTGCACATGTTGAATTTAGAAATGACTTCTTAACTCAACATTAACTATTTCCTGACTTACTTTTTATCTCCAAACTTAGCGTTAAAAAAGGTTTCCATCTGACTCAGCATTGGCCTGTATTTATCGTAGAGATCATTGCTAAGCTTATAGAAGCCAATCTCATCACTCCTACAGTAACTATAAATCTGCCAAAACTCCTTATCAGCGCCCTTTACTTCGCTTAGAGTCAACTCGCCAGAGATTTTCACCATATCAGGAGGAAGCTTGGAAAGACTCTCATTGTACTTCACTACACTTTTATTCAGCTCTTCCATAGTGTCAGCGAATTCGACCACACGAATAGCACAGCCCGCTTGCTCTTCTATCTTTTCATACTGTTCACTATATTGGCGTACCTTTTCTATAGTCAACAATGGCAACTTTGTGCGGCAGTTACTATAAATATAGAAAAAGTCTTCTTTACTGTAAGAGCTGCTGTCATAAGCAGAATTCAACACCTCACGTGCAAAGCTTTCATCTTCCCAAACACTTCTCAACCCCATTTGTAGTTCCGCTTGAGAAGTTTCGAGCGTGAGTTTTTCATAGTCCAGCTGATTCTGGCACTGAAGTTCTGAGAGTTTGGGTATAGCAAGTACCATGGCAGGAAAGAGAAGGATTGAAAGAAGTAAGCCTGAATTTCTAAGCATATCGAGTAATACCAATTGATTAAATTAGAACCTAAATTTATAACAAGATTATCTGGATACCGGCCTGCGCCGGTATGACGTAGTTGGTGCGTGAATATTAATCGATAGTGACGTTAGGCAGCATGCTTAGAAAGAGCATACTTAATCTTCTCTTTATCGAGGATGACCCATGAAGTACTTCCTTGGATTAAACAGCCATAAAGCTCCTTGAGTTTAAGCACCATTTTAATAAAATCGGGCCAATCCATTACCAGGTAGCCTTCATTTAGCATTTCCGATGAATCAGTGGTTATGGCTGCAGCTAATGAATGACCATCAGGACTTGTAACAGTTTTAAGGTTTATTTGAGCTGCAGATTTTACTGTGATTTTTTCACCTGATGCCAACCCTTTTGGAAGTGAATCAATATCTACCGGTAAGTACACTTCACGATCCCTTAATAGCTTGCACATCACCTGGAAATCTTCTACGCGATTATGTTTAGCAAAATCAAAAATTACTTGTTCTAGATCTCTGCTCTCAGAGGATTTTTTTCTTTTTAAAAATTTAAACATTATTTTCCTATTGATACCTAAGGCCAGAAATAACTGGCGAAAACCGCTTGCGATTTGAAGTGTAGTGCATGAAATGCACGGTGGTTAATTACGATGTTATGTGTATTTATCAACCAGTGCGTAAAGCTAGGATTTCTGATATATCGTTGGTTTCCCTAAAGAGCGAAAGACTCTCATCTTGAGACTTTATTGCAACAATGGACATTCTGTCTGCCAACTCATTGCCTTCGATGCCCACATGCCCATTTACATGATGAACAGTAATTTGGGAGGCGATTTCTTGATAAAGAGCATATGCTGGCTTGATGATATCCAAATTTTTGATTTCTCCACCAGATTTAGTCCAGCCTTTTTTCTTCCAACCTGTTGCCCACTTGGTAATACAGTCAATTGAATACTTTGAATCACAAAAGATACCAACTGTATTTCCATGTGGCAGCTTTTCCTTTGCGAGTAGTAATGCTTGATTTAAACCGTGAAGCTCTGCCGTATTATTCGTACCAAATGACTGATACAAGCCATACCAAAGCTCACTTAACTCGTTATGTTTATAAACGGCAAGTCCAGTGCCAGCCTCACCTGGGTTGGGCTCGCAAGCACCATCGGTGTATATCTTTATGTCAAACGGCATTGCATCAATTTGTTCTTGCGAAAGCGGAACTGACTTTAGCTTGTTAGTTTTTTCACCTGCCTTAGCCTTTGTTTTTGGAGCTTTTAACTTAGATGTACTACCAAATGCTGATTCAGCTTCCTCTAGCGTTGGAAAGGACTTAAAGCTAGCGCCTGAAAAGCTGTCTACTTGCGCTTTACACTGAGCCCAAGTTGTAAAAATACCAGTTTCACGACCTTTCCAAACAACATAATACTTTTTAGCCAAACTGTTCTCCTAACTCAAATTTACCGAATACACATAACTAAATTTAAGCGTCATTTATAACGCCTAATCAAAAACACAAAACCTATCTAAGTATGACATGTATTACCTATTGATTAAATTGGAACATAAATTTAAAACTGGATTCTCGCCTGTGCACACTGCTGTCCGGGGAAATTCAAAAGTAAAAACAAGATGACTGAACCTTTCCAAATCATGCCCAACATTACTTTACAGCAATTAGTAATATTTTTACCGGACAGCAGCGCCTTCGAGGGAAGGACGTAGATGGGAGAGCTAGTAAATAATTGCCAACCCTTTATCCAACAACTCCTGATTCAGGAATTCTCCACCTTCCGCTACCTTATAAATATCTGTCTCTCTTTTGATATAAAAGAGATCTGCAAGGTAACGACTGAATTTATCGCGCCAGTAGGTTTTTACTGCTATGAACTTGCATTGGTTGAGCCTGGCTTCGATGTATTCTTTTGCTTGTTGCCCTTGAGTTGATTCTATCTCTTTGGCGTTGATTCCTCTTAGCCTTAGTTTTTGTTTGGTCCAGGTGCTAAAACCTAAGTCGATATTTACCCATATAGTGTCGCCGTCTATTACCTCTATCACGTAGGCTTTGTAGGTGTAATGTGGCGCCACCCCTTTGTCCATATTGGTGAATTGATATTCTTGCTGGTTCTTTTCTACTTGAACAATATTTTCTTTTAGCGGGCGACCTGTTTTAACCTCTTGATATGGGCTTTCAACATAGGTCATAAAGCCCAGATCAACCATGGCTTTTTCTTGTACCTTTTGTATACGGTAGACGTATGGTTGGCCACGTTTTGTATTTAAAACCGGCTTTTGAATTTGCTCTTCTGAGGCTATCTCTTCTTGGTTTTCTGGCTCTTCTATTTGCGGTTCTTCAGGCTCTTTTTGGGGCTTTTTTTCGTTTTGAAGGAGTTTTTTTAATTCGCTCACACTTAGACTTTCTTCAACGATTTTCGCCTCAAACTCTTGCCTGGCCTGCTTCTCCGGCACATGGATCAATACTCTAAAATGTGTCCATGTCAATTTTCCACTCGAGTGGAAAATGTTTGGATATTCTTCATATAAATGCACGCTATCGTATAAAAGGGTCTTGGATAATTTCAATTCACCAGCTAGTTGAATTATTAGGCTGTCACCATATTCTGCTCTGTCTTCGTTTTGCAGTAAGTGATCTTTTATGTGCTTGCCTATATTCCAGTATATCTGCCTTTTCTCTTGCTCCATCGCGTTAATTGCGCGCTCTTTGCCCTCTTCTATCTCGTTACGGATTGTATCTGCTAGAGTTTGGACTTCTGGAGTTAATTCAATACTTGGTGTTTGGGTGATTGTTATTTCGTTTTTCATATGGGAATTATAGTTAGGCTATGTCGAATATTCAGCACTTTGTCAGGGTCTTTGATTTTAATAATAAGAACAAACCAACCTATTAAAGTGGCTTTTGAATACCTATATGTCATTTAACATGAGGAATAACGCTAATTAATAGTCTAACCTTTTAATTATGCATAAATAAAAAAGTATCGGATATGGAAATAACATTTAAAAACACTATTGATCTTGAGCGTAAAGCCTACGGAGAGATACAAAATATCATTTACACTGAACAATCAGTAAATGGTCTTGTTCAGTATCTTGTTATCTTATATTGGCTTTCAATTACCACTGCAGTAATGTTTTTTACAATTGCAATTTTCTCCCCGCAAAAAGGGGTTCAAAATATATTTTTGGTTGTCTCAATGATGTTATTTATAGCCCTTGCTGCAAACCACTTCTTCCTGAAAATCACCAATTTTGCGCATCAAGCCAGCACCCAGAAAACATTTAAACAAGAGGGAGAAATAACTGTATTGCTAACAGAGGAAGGTTTACGTGAAACAGCTGAAAACTACGATATGTTTTTTGATTGGAGAATCCTAAAAAAAACATATGCAACCAACGATTCTTTCTACATCATGTTTAACGGCATTACCTTATATGTGCCACTAAGCGCATTTAATTGTCCTGAACTATTAAATCGTTTTGCACTGGAGATGGAAGACTTATCTCATTCTGAAATCATAAAGTTACGCCCACAAGAAATTACTAATGATAATCAAAGTGAATAACAATAGCTTCTTGTATATACTAATAATTCAATAAAAATCAAATCAGGTTATAGATGGAAAATAATTTCACCTTGCTATCAGCAGTCAGCAATATCGAACATTTTGTTAGCGTAATTAACATCCTTATCTTTATCTTCTCAAGCAAGATAACCAGCACCCTATGCAAAGGTAAGGATGAAAAAACCTACCGCAACAAGCTTTGGTCTCTTCGTTTTCTTAACTTAATTCTGTTAATACTTTATGGGATTTCTGTACTGCTTGGGCATTTCTCTTTAAAAGATGCCAGTACAGTACAATTAATCCGCAATATATCCCAGACGGGATTAGTTCTATTACTAATGCAGATAACATCTCAACTATCTAACTTTTACTGTGTAAGAAAATACGGTAAAGAAAAAGAGTTTGAAGATGAAAAGATCTTAATACAAACCTATCAATCTGAAGTTTTTGCTCTGATAAGCATGATAGTTATTGTTGTTGCCTCTTTTCTTATAATTATAAACATCTGGGATATGACTGAATTATTGCAGGTAACCAGTGTTATTGGTGGCTTAGCAATCATTGCATTTTCTACTAAGGATGTTTGGGCTCCTGATAATATAAATGGCCTAATTCTGCTTTATAACGGAAACATTGAGTCTGGAAGCATCATAAAAGTTAAAGAGATGGATCTGATGGCAATTGTGATCCGTACTACACTAACTCAAACAGTCTTTCGAGACCTTGCATTAAGACATCAAATAGTAATTCCCAACTCCAAGTTCAGAAACACTAAAATTGAAATACTTAATAGCAGCGCAACAGGAGCCATCCGTCAGTATATTGATTTTAATATTGGATATAAGACTAAAAGTGAAGACGTAGAACAGTTATTTGAAAAAATTTGGCAACAAGCCATTAAAACTGAAGAGTATTTTGATATCGATAGAGGATTTAACCTCAAAGTGATTGAAAATGGAAATCACGCGGTAAAATGGCGTCTATTTTACTCCGTACAAAAAATCTACAAGATGAATGATGCTCGTTTTTTAATAAACAGGATCTCTTTAGATGAGTCTATCAAAGCAGGAATAGGATTAGACACACCAATAACTCACAACATCACTCTTGAGAAAAATGAATAAGTTTTAAATGTTATAGTTCAACTATTTGCAGCTAGTTTATAAATCACATAAAACATCATAAATAACTATACATAATTTAAAGAGAAAGTATAATTCAGCCCTTATATATGAGATGGTTAGCCACTTGTTATTAAGCATTTAAATATTTAAAGCATAAATGCAAAGACAATAACTTATAGTGCAAGCCATTTGCGCAGTTACTAGATGTTAAAGAAAAGCTAATTTAAACCCCATCAAAATTAAATCACGCAAGCATATTGGAAGTGTTGTGAATACTGTTTGTTGCTGGTACATAAAAGCTTAACCGCTACAGATACACCCTGCCTCACCAATTTAAAAACCGGTATATAACTTTGTTATATACATTTATGTTTATGAGGATTTTTAATGAATTCAGACCATTCTATGGTGCCACCTTCTAAAGGTAGCATTCAGAGCGATATTTTTTCTGGCCTTACTGTCGCCTTGGCTC
The DNA here is from genome assembly GCA_033852155.1 of Gammaproteobacteria bacterium. Taxonomy (GTDB): domain Bacteria; phylum Pseudomonadota; class Gammaproteobacteria; order QZLD01; family QZLD01; genus QZLE01. Next base: position 75,577 of record JAWSVA010000005.1, read on the forward strand.
TTGTGCCTGAAGCAGTTGCCTTTGCGTTTGTAGCTGGCGTATCACCAATTGTTGGCCTTTATGGCGCTTTTATGATGAGTATCATCACTGCAATTTTCGGTGGTAGACCTGGAATGATCTCCGGTGCTACTGGAGCAATGGCAGTTGTAATGGTAAGCCTAGTAAAAGAGGGAAATGCTCTCGGGGCTGTAGGATCTCAAGCTGGACTTCAATACCTGTTTGTTACACTACTCCTAGTTGGCTTGCTCCAGTGGATAGCCGGTATCGCACGCCTGGGTAAATTCATACGCATGGTACCTAGATCGGTGATGATGGGATTCGTTAATGGTCTTGCTATCGTTATCTTCCTATCCCAGCTAAACATGTTCAAAGCCAACGGCGAATGGCTGCAAGGAACCCCACTGTTAACTATGCTTGGTCTTGTTGCATTGACCATGGGAATCCTTTTCGCCATTCCATATGTTCACAAAAAGGCACCGGGCGCACTTATCGCTATTATCGGTGTTTCTATCCTAGTTGCATTTACTAGCATAGACACCCAAACCGTACTGTCATTTATCCAAGCAAATGGTGGCAGCGGGATCGAAGCTGGTCTTCCATCTTTTGCAATTCCTCAAGTACCTTTTACTTTAGATACTCTTATTTTCATCGCACCTTATGCCTTAATATTAGCAGCGATAGGGCTGATAGAATCATTGATGACTCTTAACCTAATCGACGAGCTGACCCAATCACATGGCAACGGAAACCGTGAATGTATGGCGCAGGGATTTGCTAATTTTGTAAACGGCATCTTTGGTGGCATGGGTGGCTGTGCAATGATTGGTCAAAGCATCATTAATATCACTTCAGGTGGCCGTGGACGATTATCTGGGATCGTTGCTGGCGCTGCTCTCCTCTTCTTCATCCTGTTCACATCTGAATACATCGAAGCCGTTCCAATAGCAGCGCTTGTTGGTGTTATGTTCCTGGTGGTAATAAAAACATTCGCCTGGAGTACATTCAAAATCATGGATAAGATTCCAAAAGCTGATGTGATAGTTATCATACTAGTAACAGCTCTTACCGTGATGTTTGATCTTGCTATCGCTGTTCTTAGTGGAGTGGTCATATCTGCACTGATATTTGCTTGGCAAAATGCACTACGCATTCGTGCCCGCAAAGAGATCGATGAACACGGTATTAAACACTATAAAATTTATGGACCACTATTCTTTGGATCTACTACCCTATTTATGAGTAAATTTGATTTTAATGATGACCCTGATGAAGTGGTAATCGATTTTGAAGAATCCAGAATCATGGATCAATCAGCCATTGAGATTATCAATAAGGTTGCAGAAAATTATCTACAACTTGGAAAACATATTCATCTGCGTCACCTTAGCTCAGATTGCATCAAACTGATTAGAAAGGCTGAAAAGATATGCGATGTGAATGTATTAGAAGATCCAGATTATTTTGTAAGCGTTGATAATTACAGAAAATATCAAGAGAGTCTGTAACAGTTTTCATAAAATAAATCTTGCCGTTAATGCAAAGCTAATTTGGTAAAACCAAAAAAAGTATTAACGGTAAGATATATTCACTTTAGCACTACCCCTGTTAACCTACGCACTATCTTCTTAGACATGGATATCATAACCATAGAGGTTGGCATTCCAATAAGAAAACCGATTGCCCACCCCCTCATCCAAGCAAATAAAAAATAATCAGTAAACCCAGCATTGATAGCCACCATTGCAAACGACATAACAAAACTCATCCCCAGAGTAATGAATAACGTCATTAAAATATTTGCGTACTTTGGATCTATCTTCATGTTTTCTAATCCAGGATAATTAACTGATTCCCGTATTCCTTTAGATCATGCAGAATATTAACCTTATCCTGCTGTGTTTGTTCCAGCAGTAGCTCATCTAGCCTTTGTACATAATCCTTATATATAATAGATCCGCCATAACTTGCATCATTTATTCTATTATTTCGGTATTCTTGCCAACGGGAATTTTCCTCTGCCGATAATGATTCTGGATAATTACGCGCACGATAGCGAAATAGCATCTCAGGGATACGTTTATCATCATATATAGTCTCAAATCCTTGCAATCTTTCAGGGGTCATACCACGAATAAGATCCATCTTACGTTTATCCGCATCAGAGAAAAATCCACCTCCATAAAGCATCAGATCGGGGTCATTAGATTCTTTAAATTCCGCCATTGAAAAAACTTGCTGTAGTTTAGGTTCGATATCCAGGCACCTTTTAATCTGTTCTATGTATTGGTTTGCCTTTGCCTTATCTATCCCATATTTTTCTGCCTGTCCCTCACTCATTACATTTTCAGGCACAACCACTGGGCACTTATTAATATGCACAAGTTTAAGAGGTATACGCTTCTCCCCTCTTTGCTCTAGATCAACATTACTTACAAATATACGTGCATGAATCTGCTCGGCACTCATCGCAAGCATCTCTGTTGGATCTTCGCGCAGATCATAAACGATGATGGCATTTTTATTGGTTGCGTGTTGCGCGATAGGAATCACAAGAGCAAGACACCCTTGTGATGAAGGATAGCGGGAAGAGACATGAACAACTGGTTTTTTTTGTCTGCAATCAAGCATAGATTGAACCTTACGCTTATCCCGCATGGTGTAGATATAATCATAAAGTTTTGGCTGTGCATTTTTAATCAGCTTGGCAACTTCAATTGTGGCAATCACATCTGATAAGGCATCATGCGCTGCCTCATGCAAAACTCCATTAGCCTTACTGATCTCCTCCAACTTAAAACATGGAGTGCCATCGTCATAATTTGGCCACTCTATCCCTTCTGGTCTCAATGCTCTGGTTAGCCGCACCATATCGATGATATCCCAACGCGAGTTCCCATTTTGCCACTCGCGTGCATATGGATCGAAGAAATTTCTATATAGGGTATATCTGGTGACCTCATCATCAAAACGGATGTTGTTATAGCCAACTACACATGTTTTAGATTGAGAAAACTCCCTATGAATCTGCTTAATAAATTCAGCTTCACATACTCCTTTGCTCAATGCCTGCTGCGGAGTTATTCCCGTAATAAGACACGCTTCAGGAGCAGGCAAGAAATCATCAGCAGGTTTACAGTAGATCATTAGTGGATCACTAATGATATTAAGGTCTTCATCTGTTCTAATTCCGGCAAACTGAACAGGGCGATCACGCTGTGGGTTAACTCCAAAGGTTTCATAATCGTGCCAATACATTGAAGCCTGTTTTTTATTACTCATGTTTTTACCCAAATTTATTAAATTGCACTCATTACTTGAAACCACGATCCAAAACTCAATACTAGATCTATCTAACAGCTATGCTTAGCTTGAGTCAGCTCCAAACGCACCTTTCCCTGCTGATTCTCAGCTATATACAATCTATAGCCAAACTTATGCGCCTGTTTAGCTGACTGATATAGCCCTATACCCAAACCATTTTCTGAATCAACAGCCTCTTTAAATAGATGGCCAGCAATCTTAGATGAAATTTGCCATCCGGTATCTTCTACCGCAAACACAAACCTATCTCCAGCCATCTTCAGGGAAACTATAATATCTATATCATTCTCTTCAATACGTTTTATCCGAGCATTATCCAACAAATTATCAGCAACCGTATCCATCACTTCTAGGACAACATCAATCTCTTGCTCAACATCATAAATAAAATCGATCCTTCTACCAGAATTTCTGTCTAATAGGCGTTGCCACCAATCATTAATAGCAATATTTGTTACAGTCTCATGTTGCGGAGAAGCTAGTTTATCCAAGGTTAATGACAGTCTCTCACCAAGTGCTGGCAACTGTCTTTTCACAAGATCAAGAACCTGCTGAGATTGTGAGTCATCGCTCGATTCGATAATTCCAATCAAAGTGCTCAATGATTGCAGTACATTTTTCATATCATGCGTCAGGCGCGAACCTGTTTCGTAAATAGCTTCAAGTTGAGCACGCTGCGATAGCTTTCTCTCTCTGAGTTTGCTTATGTAAAAATAAGCCAAAATATGCACTAGTAACTTTGTATGGATTATCAATGCGGGACTCATTGCCTTATCTGTATAAATTGATAAGCGCAAATCACCAAAAGTAATTGGAAGAGGATTAACTGATTTCTCCCCTAACTCACCAGAACCTGATGCGGAATGCCACTTTAAGCCTTTTACCCAACTAAGCTTAACGAAGTTCTGCATCGATCCTTTTAAGAACATTTGCGGGTCGTTATGATCTCGCGTAAGTGTCGTAAGCTCTGTAAGGTAATTCTCTAACGGTGTGCCTATATTGAGCAAATACCTATTCCAGATAAAAAACAGCCCCTTATACCCAGAACCAGGATTCCATATCCATGACAAAAATATAATAGCTATTCCAGATACAACAAATACCTCAATCAAAGATACTAAATAAGTGATATCTGACTGCAGCATCTTAAGTACACTTGTGATGGCGATGGTTATAGTTATCAGAGCAATAATTAATCCACGCAGATAATCCAGGTTTTGTTTTTTTTGTAGATTTTGTATTGATGAATAAATTAGTAAAGGTAAAGGTATTAAGAAATACAATTCTTTGAAGTAATCCTCACCTGCAAAATTGTCGAAAAGAGTTATTGAAAATATCTTAGGGATAATAATCAGATTAATTGCCAATATCACATATGCTGTGCCGAAGAACTGAACATAACGCTCCTTTCTGGTTGCCACAGAGGTGCTTTCGATCAAAACAATCAAAACACCACCCCATAAAGTTAAAAACCAAAGCGGTGATATCCAGATAAAGCAACCGATGAATAATGAGAATATAGAAAAAGGAATGAGATCTATTTTTTGTTTACGGCTCCATATAGGCTGCCAGAATAGAAAAAGTCCAAAGTGAACAATTAATAATGCTATTGATATCTTTTGATTTTCCGAATAACTAACGGAAAGTTGAAAAAAACATAGTAGCAATGCTAACAATCTATATCTATGCTTATCCTGTAAACTACTTAAAGGGAGATCCATCTCTTTTTAAAATCCAATTATGGTTTATCAAGTTACTAATTATTAATGCAGATATTTCTAAAAAAATGAAAAAAAACCTACAAGTCATCGCATCGTATACCCTTATGGAGGCATTTCGCAACCGCCTTCTATATATAATTGCTATTTTTATTGCTCTTACTATTGGCGCTGCATTATTCGCTGGTGGGTTATCAATAATAGAAGTAAATGAAACACAATCTCAGATAATGGGGCTAATCTATCGTTTTGGATCTGTAATAATATGCTCATTGCTAGTTATATCTGGAGCAAACAGAGAATTTAACGATAAGAACCACGAACTTATACTATCTACCGCAGTAACCAGAACCCAATACTTTATCGGAAAGCTGCTCGGATATTATCTGATCGGGTTCTTTGTCTGTCTTGCCATAGCAATAATACTACTGTTTTTTGCAGGTTTTATGGCTACTGTAGCTTGGACCACCTCGCTTTTTGCCGAGATAATAATAATGACGACATCAGCTTTAATGTTTGCAACTATCATTAACAATCTTACCCTTTCCATTATCCTGCAGTTCGGTTTCTATATATTATCAAGAAGTATGGGCGCTATCGTGATGATGGCGAACAGTAGCCCAACTGATTCTGCTGCAAATGGTGTCATTGGCAATATGATCGAAGCTATCTCATATGTGACCCCGCAGCTGCATAAATTTGCTAATAGCGACTGGCTAACCGGAAATATTTCTGATTTCAGCTCTATAAGCTTTATCTTATTACAAACATTGATATTTTCTGCACTGTTAATAGCCGTCTCTATTTTTGACTTCAGTAGAAAAAATATATGAGGATCAAAGCAAGACCAATTAAGTTTCTTAACTATAAAGTATTTATCTTCTTAGCTATCACGTTTTGCGCTCAAATTGCATCTCACCATATAGAGGTGAAAGCCGACAGGTCGATACAAAATTTACATTCCCCTCCTTCCACTAGCTATCTATCAATCTTGAGCATGGGTGAACAAAGCGCAATAGCAAAAATATCACTGCTGTGGTTACAAGCTTTTGACAGCCAAAGTGGAGTCAAAATAAAGTACCATGAGCTTGATTACCACAAATTAACTCAATGGCTTGAAGCTATTTTAAAACTCAATCCAAATAGTGATTATCCACTCCTTCTCGCATCTCAAATTTATACAATGACTCCAGATCTTGAGAAAAAGATGATCATGCTTGAATTTGTTTATGCAGAATTTCTTCAAAACCCTAATAAACACTGGCGCTGGTTATCTCAATGCTCACTTATTGCAAAACACCAGCTAAATGATTTCAATCTTGCCATTAAGTTTGCAAAAGCTATTAGAGAAAACGCCACTGAAGCACCAGCTTGGGCAAAGCAAATGGAAGCATTATTGCTTGATGATATTGGTGAATATCAAGCTGCCCAGATCCTCTTAGGTGGAATAATATCCAGCAAACAAGTAAAAGATGAAAAAGAATTAATCTTTTTGAAAAAAAAATTGTCTGAAATCGAACAAAAAACTGTCGAAAAATAGACAGGTGTTAGCCTACCAACAGCCCTAATAACTCATAACATTAACGTTTAATTATAATTATAATATAACCGATAACCAGTCCACAAATTACACCTTCAAAAAGTGCAATTGAATCACAATATTCTATATTTCTAATTATAAGCACTAACAAATAATTTCTGACTAAGTTTGGCACACTTAATGCTATCCATTTAGTAAAGATTAATAGTTTATTTATTGGAGATAACATAATGAAAAAGAGACAATCAGGATTCACACTCGTAGAGATCGCAATCGTATTAGTTATTATCGGACTATTATTAGGCGGTGTACTTAAAGGTCAAGAGATGATCACAAACGCCAAGATCAAGAAAATTGAAAGTGATTTCCGTGGCGTCTCCGCAGCTTTCTACACCTATCAAGATAGATTCAATCGCATACCTGGTGATGATGCCAATGCAGAAGACAGATTTACAGGAACATGGGCTGGCGGTGCTGATAACGGAAGTGGCAATGGTCTAATTACCGGTAACTGGGACTCTATTACTGATACTAATGAATCAAGACTAGTATGGAAACACCTAAGAGGTGCCGGCCTTATCTCGGGTCCAGTTAGCAATGATGCAGAGAGCTATGCACAGCCAACACATGCATACGGCGGCATTATCGGCCTTGCAGGATACAACACTCGATATGCTGCAACCATGGGGCGCAATAGGGTTTGGGTTTGCTTCGGCAATATCGCAGGAGATGTTGCCAAGGCTCTAGAAGCTCGTGGCGATGATGAAAATATTGGAACAGGTTCAATCATTGCAGCCAATGCAGCGGCAACCGGGGACACCGGAGGCTATAGCCTCACAGGAAACTACAACCCATTGTGCATGAGAATGTAAGCAGCAAAGTAATCTTATACTGGATGTTAAAAAGGGTACGCATGGCGTACCCTTTTTAACTTTTAGCAAACTAAAAAATACAGTTATAAATTAATCAGATATATCTACAACCAGCAGTCCAAATTTAACCTGACAATCAACTTTGAATGGAATACGAACTACATAACCAGAGCCTGGAGCAACATCAAGACGCTCCTCATTTTTATCCAATACTATCTCTTCAATTGTAAAACGGTAGTTACCAGCTGATGTTAATAGCTCTACTGAATCACCAACTTTAAAACGATTTTTTACATCTATCGTTATATATCCATTAACTATATTATCGCTTATAACCTCACCAACAAATTTTTGATACTTACTATTAGAGTTACCAGTATCATAATTTTGCATTTCACTAGGGCTATAACCTCCCATAAATCCAGCTGTATATTCTCTATTAGATAAACCATCTAATGAACGCAATAGATCACGATCAAAATCTTTCCCTGCAGCGGCATCATCTAATGCCTTTCGATACGAAGCAACCGTTCTAGAAACATAATAATGGGACTTAGTTCTTCCCTCCACTTTAATAGAGTCAATCCCTATTTTGGCCAGATCTTCAACATATTCAATTGCCCTTAGATCTTTGGAATTCATAATATATGTGCCATGTTCATCTTCTGTAACAGGCATCATCTGTCCTTTTCTTTCCTGCTCTTCAAGGAAGAATTCTTTTTCTACTAATTCACGCTGCTCACCACACTCATCTACAAGTGGAGCTCCTTGATAATCTGCTGGCTCTTCATATAGTTTATATTTCCAACGACATGAATTTGAGCAGGTACCTTGGTTTGCATCGCGTTTATTAAAGTAACCAGAGAGCAAACACCTTCCAGAATAAGAGATGCATAACGCTCCGTGAATAAATACTTCCAGCTCCATATCAGGGCAAAGCTGCCTGATCTCTTCTATCTCTTTAAGAGTTAATTCACGAGAAAGGATAACTCTAGAAACACCAACAGATTTCCAAAAATTAACCGAAGCATAATTAATGGTATTAGCCTGTACAGAAAGATGCACCGGAATTTCAGGCCAAGCTTCACGCGCAAGCATAATCAAACCAGGATCTGCCATAATAAAAGCATCTGGTTTCATCTGAGCAACCTGCTTCATATGCTCAATATATGTCTTAACTTTGTTATTATGCGGAAATATGTTGCTGGTTATATATACTTTTTTACCAATTTCATGGGCATAAGAAATTCCTTTCTCCAAATTTTCCATAGAGAAGTCATTATTTCTAGCACGAAGACTATAACGGGGATGTCCTGCATATACTGCATCAGCCCCATAGGCAAAAGCGTACTGCATACTTTTAATTGTACCAGCTGGCGCTAGTAATTCAGGAATAGATCGACTCAAAGTAATTCTCACACATAATTTTTAGTGTGCTTATTATCGCAGATATAAAATTACAGGCAAACCCGAATAAATATGATTGCAAATCAAGCAATATTCACTAAATACCAAGTGAATCTAGAAGATCATCAACTTCTGCCTGGTTAGCCTTGTCACCTAAGACAGAATCACTACTAGCCTTATTTAAACTTTCAGATAAATAGAGCTCATCAGAAACCTCTGCATTTGAAACAGTCATCATATTATGGATCTGGTCAACTATCTTAGCGAATTCGTTTAATTGCTGACTTACTCTATCGGCAAATTGCAATGACATCTCAGCCTGAGTAACAGCAGCAAGGGCGCCATCCTCATCATAATTAGAGATGCACTCACGAACCGTACATAATGAATCTAGAGTGGTAACACTATTATCTGCGATATCTGTTTTAAGATTATCAACTGTACTAATAATGGAGAGCTCATTAATAAAACTCTTAACCTGATCAACCATTGCTTCATTAAGGCGCAAAAGGTTTATTTTATCGTGAATCAAGCTTTTAGTAGCTAATAGAGAGCTAACTCTTGATAAAACATCATCAGCCTCTATCGGTTTAATTACGTAGTCAGTAGCACCAACACGTAGCGCCTTTAATATACTAAATCTATTATCAAGCCCAGAAACAAAAATCACAGGAATTGAACAGGTCTCTTCATGATTTTTCATCTGCTCACAGGTCTGAAATCCATCCATATCTGGCATAATTACATCAAGAATAATAAGATCTGGTTTTTCAAATGTTGCTACTTGAATACACTCTTCACCAGTTGATGCTTCAATAACCTCATACCCTGCATCAGTTAATATGCCCCCAATTACAGAGCGCATCAACTGCTCATCATCAACAACTAAAATACGATACTTATTCGCGCCAGCCTGGTCATTCATCTGTTTAAAATAATCCTTTTTTAAAGCTTTATCAGTAGTAAGTGTAACTCAAAAATTTAATCTTTCATGTATTCTACAGAGATTTTAAACCAATTAAACCAACACTTAATAAGAAACTTTTTTGTATTTTAGATATATTATTGAATATCAAAGATATTAGCTATTTCATTAGTTAAAACAGAATAATATAATATTTATGAATATTTATTACCGAGTTAAGTTAAAGCACTCCTCCACCTAACGAGCAATAGAATGAAAAAATACGACATAGCCATTATTGGAACAGGACCAGCAGGAGAATCTACTGCCGCATCTTTGATAAATAAAGGTAAAAAAATTGCTGTAATTGAAAAAAACCAAACTATTGGGGGTGGCAGCACTCATTATGGGACTATTCCATCTAAGGCACTAAGACACGCAGTTGAAAGAATGCAAGAGATTGAAACCAACCCTCTCTTCCACCATACAGAAACGAACTGTCACAACACCATTAAGCACATAATGAACGCTACAAAGAGGATCATAGACAACATCACGCAAAGCAAATCAGCTATTTTTAAAACATCTAATGGTATTGATCTATATCATGGAACAGCAGAGTTTATATCTAATAATCAGCTGAAAATAAAATCTACAGAAACTATTGAAATTTGTGCCGATAAAATAATTATTGCGACAGGATCGCATCCATATCATCCAGAGGATATCGACTTTAGCCATCATCGAGTATTCGACAGCGATACAATTTTAGAACTGGATGAGACACCAAAATCTATCATCATCTACGGCGCTGGTGTAATAGGAAGTGAATACGCATCCATATTTGCGGGAATTGGCAGTAAAATAGAACTTATCAATACCAGAGATAGGCTTCTTTCATTTTTAGATACAGAGATATCTGAAGCTCTCAGCTTTCATATGCGCGAACAAAACATCTCCATTAGAAACAACGAAGAATATTCAAAACTTGAAATTCAGGATGAGCAAGTACAACTACACCTAAAATCTGGAAAAGTAATAAAAGCTGACATCATATTGTGGGCAAATGGCAGATCAGGCAATGCAGAAGCATTAAACTTGAGCCAAGCTGGAATAACATCCAATGGCAGACAACAGTTATCTGTAGATAATAATTTCCTTACATCGAATAAAAATATTTATGCTATCGGCGATATTATAGGATGGCCAGCTTTAGCCAGCGCAGCATATGGACAGGGCCGCTTCGTGGCAGAGCATCTAATAAAAGGTCAATGCAACTTTGATGCACACAACAACATCCCAACAGGAATATATACCATTCCTGAGATAAGCAGCATTGGAAAAACTGAAGAAGAATTAACTGATGAAATGGTTCCATACGAAACTGGGCGCACCCATTTTAGAGATCTTGCACGTACCCATATACGCAATCAACAATCTGGAATCCTTAAAATCTTATTCCACAGGGAAAGCTTACAAATACTTGGCATTCACTGCTTTGGCTATCAGGCATCTGATATCGTCCACATCGGCCAAGCTATCATGGCGCAACAGGGCAATGCTAATAACCTAAGATACTTTATCGACACCACTTTTAACTACCCAACAATGGCAGAGGCATATAAAATAGCAGCCATAGACGGATTAAGCAGGATTGAATAATGGCTAGAATTAAAATCAACCTTCCAGACAGTTATATTTTTTCAACAAATATTGACGTAAGAATCTCTGATATTAACTATGGAAATCATGTTGGCAATGATTCCATACTTTCAATCGTGCACGAATCAAGGTGTCGTTTTTTTCACTCCATGGGATTTAAAGAGTTAGATGTTGCCGGTTTTGGCATAATTATGACGGATAGTGCCATAGTTTATAAATCTGAATCTCATTATGGGGAAACCCTTACTGTTAATATTTCAACGCAAGATCATAATAAATATGGATGCGATATAATTTACCAAATTCAAGAAAAAGAATCACAGCGGGTTGTAGCTGAAGTTAAAACTGGGATAGTTTTTTTTGATTATGATCAAAAGAAAGTAGTACATACACCAACTGCTTTTTTGAACACGATCACAAGTTTAGAAAAAAGATAAGCGCAATGAAGTTATTAAGTGTCAAAAAACAACAATTAAAAAGAATCAGCGCAGCTTTAGTTTGCGCAGCTTTTTTTCATGTTGCTTATGCTGATACAAGTTTTAAAAAAACTCTAAATAAAACTCCAATAACCAAGCCATCCGCTCCTGTATACACATCTATAGAATCACTTATTACTGAAGAGCCACCTAAAAAATATATTGGTCAATCTAGAAACCAATTTGTCAGCCCACAAAAATTTGATAAGATTCAAAATGAAAAATCGATACAGGTAACCATGGTTGACAAAAGCGTTTCTACAGATGCTCAACAATATGTTTATCAACAACAAATTTCATTCCCCGATGCAAACATCGATCACTACTCTATGTTCGATGAAAAAAAAGCCAAGGGCCAATGGATTTTAATTGATAGCAACAAAGAAACTATCTCGGTTATGCGCAATAATAAACCAAAACTGATTTTTCATAACATCTCGATAGGTAGAAATGGAATAACTACCGATAAAATCGTTAATGATGAAAAAACACCAATTGGAAAATTCAAGATCAATAGAATTAAAAATAACAGCCAATATAAGCTTTTTTTTGGAATAAACTACCCGACAAGCTCATATGCAAAACAAGCTTATTTATCTAAAAAGATCGATATAAATACTTATTCAGCAATTTCAAGAGCACTTAAAAACAATGGCACGCCTCCGCAAACCACTGATCTAGGTGGATATTTAGGCATACATGGTTTAGGGAAAGCAGATCCAGAAATTCATAAGCAACTAAACTGGACCAAGGGATGCGTAGCCATAACAAATAAACAAATAATAAAACTTCGTAAGTATATAAATATTGGAACAATTGTAATAATTAAGTGATTTAGCGTTTGATTAAATACGCAAAATTCATTGAAAGTTACTTTTTTGTCTGTTAATAAGAGATTCAACCTTTATTACTGAAGGATTTATGCCTACACTTACGGTTGAGTGTTAATTTTGGAAAAGTTCGGAAAAATCCGAAACGTTAAGGAGAAGAAAACAATGTCAAAAATTATAGACGTTCTTAAATGGCCAGTACTTGGTGCTTCATTTGCCCTAATGGTTGGTTGTGCTTCAGATGGAAGCGTTGAAGCAATGGCTAAAGAAGCTAATGCAGCAGCTATGACAGCTCAAGACACAGCTGATGATGCAGATGCTAAAGCAACAGAAGCTCTAATCATTGCTAAAGAAGCTAATGCTAAAGCTGGTAAAGCTGGCGGCATGGCTAAAGCAGCTGATTTTACTGCTATGAGAAATTCTAAAAAGATTGATCGTATGTTCAAAAAAGCTATGTACAAGTAACTCAACTTGTAGCTAAGTTTTTAAAAAACCCCAACTACGTTGGGGTTTTTTTTGCTTCAATTTAGAGTTAAAATTAAACTATTAAATAAATAACTACAATCAAAGCGAAACTTTTTATTTATTCCAAGATCGAATTAACAAAGAGATAAACTTACTTATACAAAACCAAGATGGCTTTGCATTCAATTGCAACAATAAGTAGAATTCTTCGATCCTACATTCTGTGCTGAGTAATATTTCAAATGAATAAAAAACTTCATCTATTTTTTTATGTTCTGATGATAGCTTTTAATGCGAATGCTGGAACCTATATTTTACCACCAGATGGAATTGATCTATTTGGTGAAACATTTACTATCAAAACAAATGAAGAAGATACGTTACTTGATGTCGGAAGACGCTATGGTGTCGGCTTCAATGAGATTAAATCAGCCAATCCAGGCGTAGATATGTGGGTACCTGGAAACGGAACCGATGTAGTAATACCAACCCAGTTTATAATTCCCCCTGGCCCAAGAGAAGGGATAATTATCAATATTTCTGAAATGAGAATTTACTACTTCCCCAAACCGAAAAAAGGGCAAAAGCCTCTTGTTACTACTTTCCCGGTAAGTATTGGCAGAATGGATTGGGATACACCTCTTGGCGAAACAACTATCACCACCAAAGTTGCCAACCCAGCCTGGTACCCACCAAAATCAATCCGCGATGAACATGAAGCAGATGGTGACCCTCTTCCAATTCGTGTCCCACCTGGGCCTAACAATCCCCTTGGCAATTTTGCCATGCGCCTTGGAATTCCTGGTTACCTTATTCACGGTACAAACAAGCCGGAAGGGCTCGGAATGCGAGTTACCCATGGCTGCGTACGCATGTACCCAGAAGATATAGAGTATTTTTTTAAAATCGTACCGAAAGGCACAAAAGTACGCATAATTAATGCCCCGTATAAAGCTGGGTGGATGCTTGACCAACTTTATTTAGAAGCACATGAGTTACTAGAAGATGAAAACCAAGATAAGACATATACAAAATATGAGCCTCTTGTAGATGCAGTTGCCAGAGCCACAGAAGAAAGATTAGAGAAAATTGACAGGTTTGCAATCAAGCGAATTTCTAACGAAAAGACAGGTGTACCGCAACCTATTTCTAGAGATTTTATTCATTAAGATAAACCTGTGCCACAAAAGTAATAAGAACAATATCACTTAAAAATTAGAAATTCGTCACAAAACAACATATAATCAAATTATAAATAACATAAAAAAATAATATAGATATTGATGCGAGCATATTACACAAAGCGGTAACCGACCAATACATGCGGAGTGTAGCAGGAGAAAGAAGTAATGGCTGATAACAACCTACTTCAAAAACTAGTAGATTCAAATTACACCCTAGTACATATCAACACTGATGATATAGATAGAATTCTCGATATATTTCAACGTTTCAATCATGAAACTGGTTGTGCTGTTTATAACTGGCAAAACAACAATGGATTACACCGAGTTGGATTCGAACATATTCTTATACCACGCACTAAAAGTGATACTGATTTAGCTAATTACATTAAAACAGCTCGTCATTTTGGCATTTACTTTCTAAGCGATTTCCAACAATCTCTTGATAAGGGCATAATTCAAGAGCAAATAAATGAAATTGCAAAGAAGAGCGATGGCGTGAGAAGACTTTTAGCTATTATCGGTGATGACATTAAAATACCGGAGGCTCTTAAAGGTATAACCTGTACAATTGTACATAATCAGGAAGTTCAAAAACCAAACGACCAAGAACATAATCAGGAAGTTCAAAAACCAAGCGACCAAGTTCATAATCTTGCCGCTGCATCTGGTTATTAATAGCTAGATATTAGAGCTGTTTGTATCTAATGGTCATATAGTCCTTACAAAACCACCTACAAAACTGAAGTCTAATTACTTTTATTAGGAAGAAGTAGTGGTATCAATGTACAAGATATAAACAGCTTTAGTTTCAATGTAAATTCACAAATGGTAAATCAAACTTACGATTTATAAGTAGTGATTTTTATATTTTTGCATCTATAAAATCCAACTTTCAATTCCCTTCTTAAAGTTTAATAAACCAGCTTAGAACTGTTTTTATGCAATATTTAAATTGCATGATATGATTATGTGTTCGGGTCTAGTAAACAACGGAATACACATGAATAATATTTCTGATGAGATAGATAAAATTGATCTTGATCAGGCAATGGCAAATGCTGAAGCACTGTGCAAAAACAAAAAAATACGCCTTACCAAAACAAGAAAACGTGTGCTAGAGATAATCTGGCAAAACCGTCGCATTATTAAAGCTTATGACATACTAGAAATTCTTGAAAAAGAAGATAAATCAGCCAAACCTATAACTGTCTACCGAGCATTAGATTTTCTAATTGATAGTGGACTTGCTTATAAAGTAGAAAGTATTAATTCATTTTTTAGCTGTCCTAAAGTTGATCAAAAATGTGAGTTTCAGCTTTTAATCTGCGATGAATGCGGCAAGGTTGATGCAGTCCCTATTCCTGAAGCGTGCATATCGCTTGATCAATATGCAGAAAGTGCAGGTTTTACTGTGCTATCAAAAGTTGTTGAAGCTCATGGCAGATGCCATGAGTGTAGCAAAACTAATACATAAACAAGCAATAAGTTCATAATGAAAATTAATGGCATCCAACAAACATCGATCTGGTATGACGAAAGCAATAATAACGTTGTTACTCTGGACCAAACCAAACTTCCTCACGCTATTGAGAGTATTGAATTAAAACAGCTTTCTGATTTTATTCATGCCATAAAGTCTATGCAGGTGCGTGGTGCACCGCTTATCGGTGTTACAGGAGCATTTGCACTTGCATTTGCCTGCAAAGAAAATTCATCAAAAAACAACATCGAACAAGCTGCATGTGCAATTGCCAATGCCAGACCAACAGCTGTAAATCTACAGTGGGCTGTGAATAAAGTTCTAACTAAAATCCAGAGGTTACCTGATCAAGAGCGTTTTAAAATGGCAATTAACGTTGCAGAATCTATACGCTCAGACGATATTACCAACTGCTCTTCAATAGGGGAATTTGGCTTTAAAATCATAAAAGACATATATGATTCACTACCTGAAAAAAGAGCTATTAACATCTTAACCCATTGCAACGCTGGGTGGCTTGCCACTATAGACTGGGGGACTGCACTGGCCCCAATTTATAAGGCACAAGCAGCAGGAATGCCAATTCACGTTTGGGTTGATGAAACAAGACCAAGAAACCAAGGTGCTAGCCTTACGGCATTTGAATTAAACCAACAAGGTATAAATCATACAATTATCCCTGATAATACTGGGGGACATCTTATGCAGCATAGTATGGTAGACCTGTGTATTGTAGGATCTGATAGAACAACATCAAGGGGAGATGTGTGCAATAAGATAGGAACCTACCTTAAAGCATTGGCTGCACACGATAACGATATACCCTTCTATGCAGCTCTACCTTGTTCTACATTTGACTGGAATATTTCTGATGGTATTAAAGAGATCCCTATTGAGCAACGCGATGCAGAAGAAGTACGCTCTATAGCAGGAGTTGATAGCAGTGGAAAAGTTAGAACTGTTAGAATAACTCCAAATGAAAGCCCTGCAGCTAACTTTGGCTTTGATGTTACGCCAGCTAAATACATTACCGGGCTTATAACTGAAAAAGGTATATTCAAAGCTAATAAAAGGTCTTTATTAGATTTACAAGAGATGATTAAGAATGAAGAAGCATGCAGCTCAGAAACAAATAATTGATGTAATACAAAGACTCTGTAAAGAAAGGCTAATAATTGGAACTTCTGGCAATATAAGCTGCAGATTTGAAGACGGCTTTCTTATAACACCATCTGCAATAGATTATTCTGAATTGACTCCTGAGATGATTGTTTTCGTAAAAATGGACGGCGAATCATCGGATGAGAAAAATCAAACTCAGTTTAAACCTTCCAGTGAGTGGCGCATCCATAGAGATTTATATACAAGCAACCAAACTACTAACGCTGTTATTCATACTCATTCAACTTATTGCACTACCCTAGCCTGCTCTCACAGAGAAATTCCGGCATTCCATTATATGGTTGCGGCAGCTGGCGGCAAAAAAATTCCATGTGCTAAATATGCAACTTTTGGATCGCAAAAATTATCAGAGAATATTATATCTTCTATAGATGGGTATAAAGCTTGCCTAATGGCGAATCATGGGGCTGTGCTCACAGGGATGAACCTTAAATCAGCTGCTGATCTTGCAACTGAGATCGAACTACTTGCTAAACAATACTGTGAGTTACTCAAAATTGGTGGGGCAAATATTATTGATGATGATGAGATGGAAAAAATCATATCCAAATTTAGTTCGTATAAAGCAAATCAAACTAATACATAGTTATTAATTACAGGCTCACAATTATCCAGCTAAATAGCCGCCATCAATTTCTAAAGTAGTCCCGGTTACAAATGATGCCCCATCGCTACATAGCCATAAAACACCAGCAGCTACCTCACTTGGAGCTCCCATTCTACCCATTGGATGCAACTGCTCCAGACCTTGTTTTAATTTATCATTCTCTCCAACCCCCATCCTTTCAAGCATTGGGGTTTCAATAAAACCAGGGCAAATTGCATTAACTCGAATACCTTTTGTTGCATATTCAAGCGCAGCAGTTTTAGTTAAACCAACTACGCCATGTTTGGCTGCTGTATATGGTGATGCAGTTTTAAAACCAACTTTACCCAATACAGAGGCATTATTAACAATAACGCCTGTCCCTTGCTCCTGCATCGCCTCAAGTTCATACTTCATGCAGCGCCAAACACCATTTAAATTCACATTTATTACATTTAGAAACAACGCTTCATCATAATCCGCTGTAAATCCAGAAAACCCAGATTCTATTCCTGCATTATTAAATGCAAAATCAATACTACCAAAATTACTTTGCGTTTCAGATATCATCTGCTCAATATCTGCCGACTTTGTTACGTCAGTATATTTAAATAGCGCCCTTCCCCCACTTTTGATTATTTCAAATTGAAGCCTTGCACCTTCAATCTCATCGATATCAGCAATAACAACTGCAGCTCCATTCTTTGCAAACTCAAGCGCAACATCTCTGCCTATTCCAGATGCTCCACCTGTAATTACAGCAACCTTTCCTTTGATACCTTCTAAACTCATAAATTATTCCTACTCAAATATCTCTTATCGAATTATTAGATTGTTTTATCACTTCATATGCCTGGCGAATAGCAATGAAATCGTCCCGATTTCCACCTTTATCTGGGTGATGAATAGCTGCTAACTTTCTATACTGCTTTGTAACTATATCTAAAGGCTCACTTATGGCCAAATCCAAAGTTTGATAAGCGGAGGAGATTTTATCTTTATTAAAAAACAGCTGCCAAAATCCATTTAGCATCTCAACCACTTTTTCCTGATCAGTTGATCTGAAATTTTCCCAATCAAGATAATATCCACTTAACGCACGATTATCAGAAATAGATCTGGCAGCCGAACCACCAATTTCTTCAAGCTCACTAATAATAAAACGTACTCGCACCGAAGAGATATCCAGAAAGATATTATCGTCTCTCCACATATCAACCTGTAACTGATATAGGGAATTCATAACGATAAAGTGCTTCTGAAACAAAGCAAGCTCATCCTCATCAGCTAAATTTTGAAATAGATGCAAATTTTCTAAGTGCTTAATAATCTCATATTCAGTAGTTCCACCTGGATACTGATTTATAAAAAAGAGTATTTCTGTTGCTAGTGGGTTATACAATTAAGATGCCTTATCAATTTTCTATTAGTAATTAGTTTAGCTTAATAAGACTCTAAATATATGAAGTTTTAGCATGTCTACTAACTAAGCACCGAAAACCAAGAGACATTTAATTTTTCCCATAAAAAAAGCCTGGCATTAACCAGGCTCTTTTGAAATCTATTAATCCAAAAAGGGATTACATAATGATTTCACCCATAGCACCGTTACCGATACCACAAGCATTACCTTCATCAAGATCAAGATGGCATTCTAGAGCGTATGCTTTGTTTACACGAGCTACGATATCACCAAATACAGCTTCACGTCCTGCAACGCCAACTTTTAACTTAACAACTTGGTTATCTGCAACGCCGTACTTTTCAGCACTCGCTGGGTCCATATGAATATGACGCTTAGCAATCATAAGACCTTTTTCTTTTTTCACTGATCCTACTGGGCCAATAATTTCAAAAGCTGCACTTCCATCAAGTTTTCCTGATTCTTTAACAGGAACTTGAGTTGTTGTTAGCCTTACAGCATCAGACTGCATAATTTCACATTGGCTCTCTGGACGACAAGGACCTAGTACACGAACTTTCTCGATACGACCTTTATCACCAGCAATTGCAACAACTTCTTCACCAGCAAACTGTCCTGGCTGCATCAAATCTTTAAGTTTTTTTAGCTCATAGCCAGCTCCGAATAGAACTTCAACATCTGCTTGAGAAAGGTGGATATGACGGTTTGATAAGTTTACTAGTACTTCTTTTGTCATCATCTGCTCCAAAATTTATTGGGTTAATGTATTTAAAAACTGAGCAAATTATATATGACCTACTTCAATTTCAAAAGCATAATATTAATTCAATCTATCTATCTAAGAAAATTCCAATAACCAGCATGCATTATTCTAATAAATATATTTTAGGTATTCACATGTTTAGACAGCTTTATTCAGATTTGCCTGAGTTTGATGAAAATTTCATGAATGGTTTCGAAAATTTTAATAACAAGAAATTTATTGAGGCTATTGATAAAGGTAGTGATCACGATGGTCTCGATATACTCTATGAAATACTGGATACTAGAAGGACTCCAGCACTGCCATTTTTAAACAGAGATAATCCTCTGGATATTGCACCAGGCAAAGTTTCATTCATGTTAAAAAATAACAGCTTTAGATCTTGTGATGAATACCTTTGGTCTCATATGAACTAATTATATAAGACCATAGATATTCAAAATACCACATCAAAAATGATAAGTTATATTGGCAAAGAAGCCATCTGTAGAAACATCTGCAAACATATCATCGGCATCATCAACATCTAAAGACAATTTTCTCCAGCCAAGCTCGCCCCCTAAACCCAGATCTGACTCATAACCAACTAGTAGCTTAAAATCAGCGACTTTAGAGTCGTCTGTTTTTATTGCACTACCTTCACCACTTATATAAAACCCAGTTATTGGAATATCAAATTGCGCTTTAGCATAAAGCATTGGTAAAGGTTCATCGAAAGCATGGACACTACTATTGCTAGTATTTGTTGAGCTCATAGCAACTTCACCATCAAATACTTTAATATCCACCCCTAAATCCAGTGAAAGCCAATTATCTAAAACTTCGTAGTATAAAATGAAATCGGTATTGTCCAGAGCATATCGTGAATTAATCGTATCGCCAACATTATATGTTGTATTATCAAATGTAACTGATTTACTTAACTGTTTTGAACCAGTAGTACTCACACTTGAATATTGTAATTTTATATTCGGCAGAACAGGTACTGCATGTTCAAAAGCAATATAGAATATTTCATTTGTACTACTGCTTAATCCAAATTCATTCTGAAGATCGACATCAGAACCTAGAAATTGAACCTTGCCTTCGTGTTTTTGGTTCCATACACCTGCGCCTAAATAAACACCTAAAAAAGTATCTGCAAAAGCATAAGTAGGTACAAAACAAATTGATAATAAAAGTATTATATATTTTTTCATTTAAGACAGTCCTTGTAGAATTTACAAACTAAATTCTACAACATGGCTTATATTTTTGTTGTAAAAAATAGCATTTTAATAAAACTATTTAGAATTCTAGTTTATGGTTATAAGTTGTCAAATAACTAGTTCCAAGCAGGTATGACTTTGAATATTTACAATTATTTTCTCTTTATAATTCTCTCAATATTTCCAATATATTCCAATTTAAACAAACCTTTACTTTGATAATTTTTAAGTTAAACTTAATGCGCTGGTAAAGATTACAGTCGGTTTTAATATGTCCTAGCAATTCAGATACACACCTGCTATCACACTTGTTTGTTCGTAAGTAATTCCTGCATCTTTCCGCATACAACGCAACTGTCGTGACAATCTGCGTTATTAACAATAAATTTTAGGAGATTACCTATGTCAAACGCTAATGGCCGTGTGAAATGGTTCGACGAAAAGAAAGGCTTCGGCTTTATTGAAAGACAAGATGGCGGAGATGTTTTTGTTCACTTTAGAGCTATCAACGGCAATGGATTCAAAACCCTTGCTGAAGGTCAAGAAGTTGAGTTTGAAGTTGAGCAAGGTCAAAAAGGCCCTCAAGCTGTAAACGTAAACCTTCTTTAATAAGCTCTATAGTTTCTACAGAATTCGAAGGCTGTCTGAACATTCAGACAGCCTTTTTTAATGCTGAAGAGTCTTGAGTTTGAAGCTAACAGCCTAGCAACGAAACAAATCTTAGAGATTATTTTTTAAATATTTTCCACACGTATGGAAAATTCAAAGTCACTTTGGGTTTCCACCACTTCCACCACAACAGCCACCATCACTGCAACATGCACCATCGATATTACTGTCACCCTGCTCTTCTTTCGAATAAATCTGGATTAATGTTTTAATATCTGCTGAACAACACTTCCCGGATGGGTTTAATTCTTTACATCTGTTTCCTGTACAGGCCGAAGTTGCTTTTTGAATTTTACTTATAGAATTAGCCCCCTCTTTTATAGCTTTTACAATAGTTTTTTTATCCACCATAGTGCAGTAGCAAACTATTTGTTCGTCACCTTTATTTTTCCAATAATCAAATCTGCTCAACTTAAGTTCCTTATCCCTAACAAGTTTTATTAAATTCCATTCAATCAGTCAAATTTGCTTTTTGTCTTAACTCTTTGAAAATTCAAAATCACAAACATTAATTTTACGCGGCTCAAACAATGAAGATATTAAAAAAGGCGGCTGTATTATTCACAGCCGCCTCTCATATTTTATATTACTTATTCTTTATTATAGAGCAGCTAGAGCCGCATCATAATTTGGCTCTTGAGTAATCTCAGGAACTTGTTCGGTATACTTTACACTGCCTTCTGCATCAATGACAACGACAGCTCGAGACATCATACCTTTCAAAGGTCCTGTTGCAATCTCAACACCGTAGTCTTTACCAAATGCAGCATTCCCAAATGTTGACAGAGAAACGACATCATCAAGACCTTCGGCTCCACAAAAACGGCTATGGGCAAATGGTAGGTCAGCACTAATACAAAGTACAACTGTATTTTCTTTTTGTGAAGCATCAGCATTGAATCGTCTCACTGATGTCGCACACACTGGAGTGTCAATACTTGGAAAGATGTTAAGGACAACTTTTTTCCCAGTGTATTCTGAAAGACTAACCTCACCAAGGTCAACAGTCAAAAGAGTCAGTTCAGGCGCTTTAGAATCAACTTGTGGAAGATTACCAACAGTCTCTATTGCGTTGCCTTTTAATGTAATTGTAGCCATAAATTTTCCCTCTGATTAAGTTTTGTATGGTTTGATTCTAGCACAGTGTTTATGTATAAAAAGAAATTCCTGACTATTTTAGTCGGGTAATTTTCACCACCAGTCAGAATTCCAAATAAAAGCAATACCTTACTAATTTAATCAGGTATTAAGATAATACAATGTAAACTGCAATTTGTGCAGAATAGTCCAGTTAAATAATCAATTGCTACAGTTTTATTTACTGGCTCAAGTAAACTTACTATGGATTTTGTTTATAACTTTTCAACGCTATCAAGTGGAAGCCACTTTTCTAGCATCTCTTTTAACGCCTCTGGCTTAAATGGCTTTGCTAAGTAGTCATCCATTCCAGATGCCAGGCATTTCTCTTTATCACCTTCCATCGCGTTTGCGGTTAGCGCTATGATGGTAGTTTCTGATTTTTCCCCATCTATATTTCTTACTGATTCAGTAGCTTCGAAGCCACTCATTTCTGGCATTTGACAATCCATTAGCACTAAATCATATTCTTTAGCTATAACACTTTCGTATGCTTCTCGCCCATTATTTGCCACCTCAGCTTCAACCCCAAGTTTACGAAGCATACCAAGCGCTACCTGTTGGTTAACTAAGTTATCTTCAGCGAGTAATACCTTGGCTTTTCTACCTAGACTCTCCATTTTTTTCTGGGTTTGTGTTGATACGACTTCGCCAGCTTGCTCAAGACCAAAAATTTGTTGTATCTCGTAGTATAAGTTTTGCTTTCGAATAGGCTTAAAGATACTTGTTCCACCTTCTACTCTATGAGCTGCATCATTCGCTACAGACCTTGAGATTAGATTTATCCTTTTGGGCTCTTTTAGGTTAGTTAGCTTTATTAAATCCACATCATCTTTTGCAATTTTGGCAATAACTTTATCTTCAACCAAAATAACGTCATACGTATGATTATCTATCTGTCGCATGAGTTCAGGGAATTCATGAACACTTTTAACTTTTATGCCCCACTCAGCAAGGTATTCATGCAATACCTCTTCAACAATTCCATCATTTGAGAGCATAATAACTTTTTTACTCTTCAGCTCAGGGTTTATCTTTTGCTCTTCATGCTCTTTATCTTCGCCAACTTCGATAGTAAATACAAAATTACTACCTTCACCTGGTTCTGACTCAACATGGATACTTCCATCCATCTGTTCTATTAGCAGCTTACTAATAGCTAAGCCAAGACCTGTCCCACCAAATTTTCTTGTTGTTGAATCATCAGCTTGTGTAAACAATTCGAATATATTTTCATGTTGCTCTTTAGGTACACCTATACCTGTATCCTTTACTTGGCATTTAAGCACTGCACCATTTTCATTCCTATCTATTAAATCCACCTCAATTGCGACATAACCTTCAGCAGTAAATTTAATTGCATTACCGGTAAGATTTGTAACGATTTGACGAAAACGCGTTGTATCACCTAGAACAAACCCAGGAACCTCTTTACCAATCTTAACTCCAAGCTCCAATCCTTTTGTTACTGCTCTTTCTGAAAGTATCTCTGCGACCTCTTCTACAGCTTGCGATATAGAAAATGGTCTCTTTTCCAATACCATTTTTCCCGCTTCGATCTTGGAAAAATCTAGAATATCATTAAGAATTTCAAGTAAAGTTTCACCAGAGTTATTAGCAATTGTAAGTAACTCTTGTTGCTCAACTGTAAGCTCAGAATCGAGGGCAAGAGCTAACATTCCTAAAACACCATTCATTGGTGTTCTAATCTCATGACTCATATTTGCCAGGAATGCACTTTTAGCTTCATTGGCTGATTCAGCTACTACTTTAGCCTCCTCCAACTCTGTTTGTGTTTTTTTCAATTGAGTAATATCTGCGCCATACGCTCTGGTCACACAAGTCTCAACCATGTAATGAAAGTGCCAAAGAAACCATTTATCTTCAACCTTGCTCTCAACATCAAGAATAGGCTCCATAGTGGTACTACAATTTTCAATGATCTCCATAAATATATCAGGAAATACATGCGGTATACCAAAATCATCATAACCATAATCAACTAACAAATCAGTCATGGCTGGGTTTACATAACGCATCGCCCCTGTTTCATCCATCTCTGCGATTGGTGATGGATGCAACTCTGCAAATGAAACTAGCTGCTCTGATTCTTCTTTACTGTATTCCAATGAAGATACGTCATTAAATACGACTATGTAAAATTTACGCTCATCACCGTCTGAAAATGGGAACAATCTATATTCAACACGAAGAAATAAGCCATCCTCTTTTATCCAAACAGATTCTTTTGCCTCATTTAAGTCAGATTCTTCACTGTATTCAAATGGACATTCACCTGGACCATGCAGCTCATCAATACCATCTGTGCACAGAAGCTCATGAATATTATTTCCTTTTACTTTCTTAAAATTCCACCCGAGAAGATCTTCAGCTTTAGAGTTCATCTCTTCAATATTCCCATCAAGCGAGATAAATACAACTCCATCAGGCCACTGGGTTAATATATCCGTACAGTAGTCACAGTAAACATGTTTTCTTGAGCATTGATCTTTAGATGATTCCATTAAGATACCTCTTCATCCATTTTTAAAATTCTAAATGGATCGATACCTTCTTCATTTGGATCGATTATCGCTTCAATTTTCCTATTTTCATCCACATCATGCTGTTCAGCTAAGTTAATAACGATTGGCTTTTTTAACGGTTTAATATTTCCATCATAAAAGATTTTTACTATAGGACTGACAGGTGATTTACGATTCATCTCTATCACTATGCCACGCTCTCCAGTATTTAACTGTACGGCACTGGTTAACGGATAGACACCTAACACTTGAACCAATGGGACAATGAGTCTGGTATCTATCTTTCCAGCTTGGGACTCTTTATATAGAACCTTTAAGGCAGCATTAGGAGTTCTGCCCTGATATCCCATAAAACCATGGACCATTGCATCATAGTAATCGACCACACAAAGAATATGCGCCAACTCGGATATTTGCTCACCTTGAAGATTATTTGGATACCCAGAGCCATCAAGGAGCTCGTGATGCTCGCGAATTATCCTGATAACCTCTTCCGGTAAGTCTTCACTTTTTTTGGTTATCGCTTCACTAAATACGGGGTGCTGTTGAACTAGTTTTAGTTCTTTCTCGGTATATGGTTTTTCTTTGGCAACTAAATTCGCAGGCATTCTTACCCAGCCAACATCGTACATCATGGCTGCCATACCAAGAATCTCTATATCTTCATAAGAATACTTTAATCGACTTGCTACGGCTGTAGCTAAACTTAAAACACTAAATGCATGAGAGAGCAATACCTGACCATGCCTTTTCATATGCATTAAAGTTAATAGTGCTTGGTCATTTCTGGTTAAACTTTCAAAAGTTTGGTTTACTACAGGTGTTAGCATTTTGGCTTCTACCGGCTGATCCTGCAGAGCCATATCCATAACTTTGTTAATTGTTTCTTTAGCTTTTTCTTGAACTTCTTTAGCTGCTCGAAGCTCTATATTAAGTGCTGCAGATATTCCTTCTACAGTTGGTTTCAGCTGATCTTTATTCGGTTCTATTTTTGGTTCAAATTCTTTATATTTACCCGCATCTACATAAACTTTCTTAATCTGCGCCTTAATCAATCTAGCAATATCGGATTTACTTTTAATATAAAAATTTTGAAATGATTGAGGCAATGACAAAGATGAAGCGCTTACTTTAACGACAAACATCCCTGGCTTTAAATCCGTTGTATTGATCTCTTTAACTGACATAAATTCTCTACTTGTTAACACCTATAAATTTAGTTTAATTTATACTTTATTTCTATTTAGATGTAATGAAATGGGAACTAAGTCATATATACTAGCAGGGGTTATATCAATTTAGATACAAAATAACTACTTCTAATTTGATAAAATTATCACAAGAGTTTTATGCTTTTTTTATGCTAACTGGTATGATTTGATATCAATTGTCTTCTAACGGTTACCCCATGAATTCACCACAAGCTAATATTAAGTCTAAACTTAAAGAAGTATCAAAAATTATTTTTGCATTTGTGCTTGCTATGGGCATTGTATTTTTTTATGCCTTTGTAATCTATTATTTAGTTACTGCAATCTGGCCAATATTACCGGGTTGGGGCAAATCTATTGGCTATGTGGTTATTGCTATTCTTGCAATTAGCTCACCAATAATGTGCTATCTGCCAAAAGCTAGAAAACAGCTTGCAGAGAAAAGAAAAAAAAGAAAGCTCGATAAAGAGAAAAATGCAAATAAGGGTATTTAGTAATTTCTAGATCATGGTGGAGGATAAAAATGGGTTCTGACAATAAATCATTGATTATTAAACTATTAGAAATCATTACTGCTGTATCATGTATAACATTAGCCATCTACTCTTGTAATTATTTAGACACCTCGAACTTATTCAAGTTTATCATAGCCGGAACATGTTTATTTATCTCTGGATGGCTTACAAAATCACTTTTACTCTCCCCTGAAAAAAACACTTATTGCAATAAAATTATTTGCACATCAGAGATAATTAATGACATATCATATAACATCGGAGATATAACTGATACTGACGTTATTTTCAACAGGCTAACCGCAGCAGTTAATAAATATTTTACAGGGTATAACGGCCTAATCTCTAAAACAAATACTGATCAAAACCATGCAACAATTTTTTCAGTTTGGGATAAAGAGTTAAAGCCATTAATAATTAATGATGTTGCTGAATCAGATAGAAGTACCGAAGTTAATGAAATATGCCTTGATGCTCAAAATAGAGATGAGACAAGTTGCTTTTCGCAATCCATTTTCACTCAAAATACAAATTTTGGAGAGATAAGGATTTGGAATAATGAGCACAATTCGTCATCTTTTAGCTCTGATGACAATCAATTTTTAACCATGATTTGTAATATTGCCGCTCTTGCTCTTTCTAACATCAGGGCGAGAAAAAGCATAATGACAAAATCGGTAAGGGATCCATTAACAGGACTTTTTAATAAAGGCTACCTTGAAGATACCATTGAGCGTGAGTTACATCGTGCTCATAGATGTAACTACCCTCTTGGTATTCTCATGATTGATATTGATAAATTTGATGAGCTTATAGAACTTTATACATCTGAAGCTGGTAACAAGGTACTGTCATCAGTTTCAGGTCTTTTACAAGGCACCTTTCGTGGGCATGATATAAGCTGCAGATATAGCAATAATGTGTTTGTCCAAGTTCTACCAGAAGCATCATTAGAAAATACGCTGAAACGAGCTGAAGAGCTATGTATATGGATCAGTGAGTTAAATATAAAATATATGGGGGATCCACTCCCAGCTATTACAGCATCAATTGGCATTTGCAATTATCCTAATCATGCTGATACAAATGAAGAACTTATGGAGGCAGCAGTAAGCGCTACTTTTCGAGCTAAAAATGCAGGCATGGACCAGGTTGTTGTTGCTGAAAGGGTTTTCCACTCTAGCGATTAAAGTTTAAGAACTGCTTTAATCAGAAGCAAGGAAGCTGCAAATAAAACCGCTTAACTATTCTTTCATACTAAAATAACATTTTTTTATATCATCAATAGTTGAGAAACAATCTTCGCTAATCATATCCATTATTTTTTGATGCTTGGTCAACTCTAAATAAGCTTTAACTCTATTTTTAACAATCGTAATATTAAATGGTTTAGTAAAGTAATCTAAGGCTCCTAAATTTAGCCCTTTTTCTTCATCTGCATCTTCTGATTTAGCTGTAATAAATATTACCGGTATATCCTTAGTATATTCTTTCTCTTTTAGCTTTTTACAAACTTCATAACCATCCATTTGCGGCATTATAATATCAAGGAGTATTAGGTCAGGTTTATTCTCAGAAACTGCAATTTTTAATGCGTCTCTGCCATTATTAGCGACCTGAACTGTATATTCCTCACATAGCGCTGAGCCTAATACTCTAATATTTGCTGGAGCATCATCAACTATAAGTATTTTGCCTCTTTTACACATATATCGTTACTCTTTTTCTACCGGTACAGAAAGATTTACACCATTATTCTCAGCAATGTTTCTCAGAGAATTATAGGCATTTTTAAAATCAAATTTACTAAGATTTTCTGAAATATCTTCAAGGTCACTACCAAATTTATCAGGGTCAACCAATCTTTCAACTTCATACAAAAGATCTCGGGCAAGAAAATCATTTCTATGGATTGAATTCGCAAGATTTACTATTTTTTCCTTAATTAAGCTTTCAGAAATTTCATCGGCAACTACATATGTAGTTTTATCTTGTTCTGCTTCTTCAATCAATTTCAATAAATTAGCTGACTCAAAGATTGGCTGTATTGATTTTGAAAAAATTACTAGCAACTCAGAAATCACCTCTGACTTTTTGTCATTTAGTGCTGCCTCTAAAGCCAAGGTATTCCCTATAATTTCATGAGTTGAAAATGTTTTCACCAACCCTTTTATTGTATGAACAATTCTGCAAGCCTGTTCAAAATCCCCTGATTTATAGCTAACTTTTATTTGTTCAGCTGCATTTTTATAATCATTAGCAAAAGTTAAAATCATTGAATTAACTAACTTCTTATTACCAGCTAATTTAGACAAAGCCTTTTTCATATCGATACCAGCTAATTTTTTAACTGTTGACTCTATATCAAATATCCCTTTGTTATTAGATTTTATTAGCTTTAACTTAGCTTGTTCGCTTCTTTCAAAATCTGGCTTAATGCTGCGCGATAAAACCTGACAAAGCTCTAGATAACAAACTGGTTTCGTAACATAATCATTCATCCCAGCATTAATACATTTATCCTTCACCCCTGTTATTGCATCTGCAGTCATTGCAATAACTGGCACATGGTCATACTGTTTTAATCTGCGTAAATTTCTTGTAAAAGTATATCCATCCATCTCTGGCATCTGAATATCAGTAAGTATTGCATCATATTCACATGGCTTATCTTTAAGTATTTCTAATGCCTCTACCCCATTATCAGCAAGATCAACTTTGAGCCCCATCCCTTCGAGCATCTCCTGAGCTACTTGCTGATTTATATGATTATCTTCAACTAAAAGTAATTTTGCTCCTATAATAATATCGAGAGCATCAGTTTGGTTTTTATTACTATTTAAATCACCTTTCTTGTCTGCATCTATAAATACTTTACTGACAATTGAATGCAACTCTGCCTCTCTTATAGGCTTAGATAAAGAGTAATCTGCTCCAACTGTTTTAATTGTTTCTTTAAGCTCTTTGTCGAAATATGCTGAAACGAAAATAATAGGTACCGTTTTTCCAGCGGAGCATTCCCTTATTTTATTAACAACCTCAATACCGTCCATTTGCGGCATTTTCCAATCTGTAATTACAAGATCGTATGATGAATATTGTTGCATACGTTCAAATTCATCAACAAGCTTTTGCCCGTCATCTACCACGGTTACCTCTAAGCCTATTTTTTTTAGCTCAAAAGACAAGTAAACTCTTATTGCTTCATTATCATCAGCAACAATTACCTTCTTACCTTTAACATTATTTTTTAGCTTGGCTTCAATTCCATCTGATGAAGTAGAAAATATAACTGAAAAACCGAATGTGCTACCTTTACCCAGTTCACTGTCAGCCCAAATTCTTCCCCCCATTAGCTCGATTATTGATTTACTAATTGCTAACCCTAGGCCTGTACCTCCGAACTTACGCGTAGTTGAGCTATCTGCCTGCGTGAATGAATCAAACAGTTTATTCATATCCTCTTTTGGAATACCACTTCCGGTGTCACAAACTTCAAATTTAATTTTAACCTCATCAAGTGAAAGTTTTTCTAAACTGATTTTTACTTGTACATTTCCATCCTTGGTAAATTTTAAAGCATTATTAGTTAGGTTAATTATCACTTGGGATAGACGTAATGGATCCCCTATAAGATGAATTGGGACATTATCTGCAATTGAAATTGTTAATTGATTATTATTCTCGCTAGCTTTTGTTGCAAACATATCTGCAACTCTATTTGTTACATCATTTAAATTAAAAAACGTACTCTCAATATCAAACTTTCCAGCCTCAATTTTTGAGAAATCTAGAATATCGCTTATAAGCCCTAACAATGATTTTGAAGAGCTAAATATTTTATCGCTATAATCTTGTTGCTTGATTGTTTGATCAGTTTTTAAAAGCAGTTCTGTCAAGCCCATTATTGCATTTAATGGAGTGCGAATTTCATGGCTCATATTGGCCAAAAAACTACTTTTTGCAACACTAGCGGCTTCTGCTATTTCCAAAGATTGTTGCATGGCATCTAAACGGCTGCGTTCAGTCTCAACCAACTGATATTGCATGTTTTTCAACTCTTGAAAGGTCTTTTCGATCTTGTTTTTTTGTTGCCCTACTGTATTATAAAGATTCGCATTAATTATTACTGTTCCCATAAATGCACACAATCTTTCAATAATCTGTTGCGATACTTCCGATAAATTAGACTCATTATCAAAACTTAATAAACTTAGAACACCTATAACTTTTTCTTGTTTGCGTATCGGCACTTGAAATACTGTACGCGAATTATCGAAAAGCTCTATAGCTTTTCTATCAATTGTGGCCATTGGAAGGTCTTTGATCTTCTGTACGTTAGGAATATAAACTGCTGTATCATTAATTGCAGTTAATGCTAACGTCCCACCTTTTTTATTTTTTGGATAGTCATTTTTAATTATATGTTTTTTAAGTAATTTATAGTCATCGATTTTACTATCGTCTTTTTTTGTTAGTTGGATAAAATCCATATTATCTTCAACTACTGCAAAAACTGCAGCAAAATCAAAATCGAAGCGCCGAAGAATCTCTAGTGAGAATTGCTCATATATATTATCTATTGTTGTTATGTTATTTACTGCTGAAATAAAATCTAAAAACTTACTATTTAGTTCAAAAGAGCGATTAACATCATCCTCTTTAGATTTCATCTTTGCGTAATAATAAGAGTTCTCAATTCGCGATGCGAAGAAAGGCATAAACTTCTGAACATTTTCAAATTCGGTGTTATTTAAATTACGCTCCTGACTAAAGAACATAATTGTTCCTATAGTATTATCACCATTAACAATTGGTAGAACAAAAAATGACTTTAGCCTCCATATCTCAAATTGGTGCTGAACGTATTTAGAGTAATTTTCAATCTCAGAATCATAGAAAGTTGCCGGCTTATGGGTATTAAAGCAATCTGAGTAAGGATTATTAAAATCTACCGCTACGTGAAACCCATTATAGGTATTTTCAATACAGGAATACTCTTTTGGGAGTGATAACTTCTCACAATGAAGTTGTTTATTTTCATCATCTACCAACATGATCAAATAGCCATCATAATCATTTTCAGCACTGACAGTATCACCAAATATT
Source organism: Gammaproteobacteria bacterium (assembly GCA_033852155.1). Lineage (GTDB taxonomy): Bacteria > Pseudomonadota > Gammaproteobacteria > QZLD01 > QZLD01 > QZLE01. Next base: position 107,788 of record JAWSVA010000005.1, read on the forward strand.
TGCAGAATTTGTTTCAGATCTATATTGGCGCCAAGCTGATTAACTAGATTGATGATTCTTTCTTGGTCTTGTTTTACTTTTTCGGTATCAAGATGCCGCTTAAGTGACTTTATCGTACATGATAAGCTGGTGATAAATTTTTCAATATCGGCAATTTTTTTATTCGAAAAATCAAGTGCACTATGCATTGATAACAGATGCAGCACACCTATTGTTATGCCATCATCTATAATTGGAATTAGTAAGTTCTCTTTAACATCGAATATTTTTAGAGTTTGAGCATCAAGCTCTGGCATCTTTGCAACTTCAGGAATATGATCCCTGCGCGCATAATAAGATTTTTGTCGATTTGCAACCAATGCACTTATTGATACCTTAGGACGACTTAAATCAACCTCTTTTTCTAACACATTTTTAACAGATGGGTCTGTGATATCAAAACCAACATGGCACTGGTATTTTAATGTATTTCTTTTTTCATCAACTAATTGGATTAAAAATGCATTGAAACCCCACTTTTCTTGGACAAATGCAAGTATCTCCTGCAGAAGTTCATCTAAGGAGTAAATTGATGAGGCTATTTTTAATAATAGCTCTTTCTCTTTTTTCTCATTTTCAAGTTCAAATGAAAGTTTATCCAAACTTTCACTTAGCGAGTCCCCACTCTCAGAAAAGGTTTTATTTTCACTCATAATACAAATCAATTCCTTTTAGAGCAGACTTCCACAACCTTCGCTACAGTGTTATATCAATTTTGGTTTCTCTACCTCCCAGCTACTCTCCTTAATCCATTCCAACAAATCACTAATAGGAACAGGACGGCTGAGGAAATAACCCTGTGCAACATCACAACCCATGTTTTTAAGTTCATCCAGCGCTTCTTGATTTTCAACACCTTCAGCAACAACTTGTAATCCAAGGTTATGACTCATATCAATTGTGGTTCTAACAATCATCATGTCATCTTTCTGCTCTATCATATCCATTACAAAAGAGCGGTCAATTTTGATCTCTTTAACTGGTAATTGGCGAATATAAGCCAATGATGAGTAACCAGTACCATAGTCATCAATTGATATTCTGAATCCTATATCATCAAGTTCACACAACACTTTAAGAGCATGATCACGATCTTCCATCATTGCGCTTTCTGTAATTTCCAGCACTATAAGATCTGGCGGTACATTATTCTTTTTTACTAGGTTAATAAGATATTGGCTTAGTTCTTTCTCTTGCAGATTACGAGCTGATAAATTTATTCCCATTCTGATCGCCATTCCCTGTCGGAGAAAATCAGCGCACTGGGTAATAGCTGTGCTTAGCACCCACCTGGTTAGTGGTTGAATAACACCCGTCTTTTCGGCAAGAGGAATAAACTCATCAGGAGGCACAAAACCTAATTCATCATGATTCCACCTTAATAGAGCCTCGACACCGACAAGTTTTCCATTTATTACATCTACCTGTGGTTGATAAGCCATCTTTAACAGATCTTTATCAATTGCTGTACGCAGTTCTCCCATCAAGGTAAGTCTTCGAGCACTATATGGATCGATTTCTGCTGAATAGATTGCGTGATGTTCATTTGTTCTCTGTGCGAATTCAAGGGCTATATACGCATGCTGCAATAAAGCACTCGGTTCAGAGCCATGGTTTGGATAAACAGCCATACCGATATTTGCACCAATATCTAATGACATCCCCTGAAATTCAAAAGGTTCCTGCATCTTATGCAAAATTCTATCTGCTATATCATTAAGTCTAGCTGGCTTGGCTTGACCATCTAGTTCTAGCATTGCTTGATTATCGATTAACAGTCCGAAATTAACCCCTTCTAAAACCGCTAAACATTGATTCTGACCTTCAGAAATCTCTATAACCATGGAATCTTCAATGGCATGCCCAAGTTCGCTTAGCCGACTAGCAACTTTACCTAACAATACATTTCCGTTATGGTGGCCAAGTGTATGATTGATTTCATGAAAACGTTCAAGATAGATTGAGAAAAGAGTAAATGAACGACCAACATTTCCCTCTATAATCCTAGACATCCTATCTTCAAGCAAAAGTCTATTTGGCAATCCAGTTCTTGTTTCATGCATTGCAAGATAGATATTACGCTCTTCCGCTTCTTTACGATTTTGGGATTCAAGTTCTAACTCCTGGGTCCTTTCACTAACTAAAATATCCAGGTTTCTATTTTGCTCTAATAGTTGGTTGTACATCCATCTAATTGATAGAAGACTCTCTACACGGGTTAACCCTTCAACAAAATCAAACGGTTTATTTAAAAAATCACTTGCACCCGACTGAAGAGCCTTTACTCTGTATTCTTGGTCTGTCTCTGAAGTTAGTACTAATATTGGGGCATATGCATCTGGATCTATTTCTAATATCTGCTCCATAACATCAAACCCATCCATATGGGGCATATTAAGGTCAAGAATTATAAGATCTGGTTTAAACTTGCTATAAGCTTCAGCAGCCTCTCTGGAATCAATGATGTCATTGATTCTGGAGTAACCTACCTCTCTAAGCATTCCATTAAGTAATTCATGATTAATTGGCTGATCATCAACAATTAATATCTTTAGCTTAATTAACTCCTGCCTGTTATCCATCTAACTTCCTAATCTATTAAATATATTCATTTGAATTAGTATTGAAATAACTCAAACTAATTATCTTCCACTATATAATAGTAAATCTTTGAAGATTAGCTCCCTGGATAAGCATTTTTACTAGGTAGTATTTGTTTTTGTGACCTAAATCATCATGCTTTTAGTAATTTGGCTAACATGACGCTCAAATTTACAGCAACAGGTGTTCCATCTTCTGTCGTATATGACTCTAAATCTTGCCTCTTACTCTCCATAAGCATCTTTTGTATACACTCCATTAAAGCTACTCGAGCATTACTAAAATCAAATTTCTGGACAAAACTTTCTGCTTTTTCAAAAAACTTATGGTATGGAGACTCTGCGCTCTCTGCATTTAATCTCTTAAATGATTGGTTGGCTTCAAAATCATTTACCACTAACCGATCAACCACATCATTCATCACAAATACCATTTTATTCAAATCAAATTTACCTGTGATCTCTTTAACCGTGTTCTCAATTACTATATGACGTGCTTTCTCTTTTTTAACTATAAGATTAATAGCAAAGACAACCTCGTTCATAGCCTTATCAAATTCTATTATTCTATCTTGCAGGTCATGATTATTTTGCTTGATTGCTATTTCTAGCTCTGTTGATATTCTTCTTAACTTTTCTGCTGCTATTGTCCCTGCCAGACCTTTAATTGTATGGGCAATTCTAGCTGCATCATCTTTTTTCCCATAGCTTAATAGTTTTGTAACTTCTTCAGCAGATTTTTGATAATCATTTTTAAACTCATTTAATAGTTTTTTCATCAGCCGCTGGTTATTAGCCAATTTCTTAAGGGCCGCTTTTATATCGAGCACTCCAGTTTCATCACAAATAATTTCTGATAGAACTTCTGATACTTTTTGCGGTTTTATTATAAGGCTTTCAGTACTATTTACCGGTGATTTAACCCACCTCGATAAAGCAGCATAAAGGTCATCAACATTTATAGGTTTTGTAACAAAATCATCCATGCCTGCGTTCAAACACTTTTCCTTATATCCAGCCATTGCATGAGCAGTCATGGCAATTATTGGCACACCTTTAAGAGATGGATTATTTCTTATCTCAGCAGTTGCTCTATAACCATCCATAACAGGCATTTGGATATCCATTAAAATCACATCATAAGCAGCTTCTTCAAGCGCCTTTAATGCCTCTTTTCCGTTAGATGCTATATCAACTTGAATCTTTGCATTTTGCAAAAACTCAGTCGCCACTTGTTGATTAATGAGGTTATCTTCAACAAGCAAAACCTTGGCCCCACCAATATTTTGTATCAAAGTTTCATCAGGAGCTGTTTTTTGCGCTTTACTAATTTCTGTAGATTCATACCCACTTATGCTGCGAATAACAGTTTCTACAAGGGCGCGCTGATTAAATGGTTTAACTAAGAAATCATATACACCATATTCTTCTGCATATGCTCTCTCTTTATCTTGATCTAAAGCCGTCATTAGTATGTATTTTGCTGGGCGAGGATCAACTATTGATTTTATATCTTCTACAATTTTAATCCCGTCCTGCTCTGGCATTCCATAGTCTATGATAAACAGTTCATATTTAGACTTATCTTCTTCGCTATCTTGCAATTTATCTAACGCGCCAGCTATGCTTGTAAAAGCATCGACCTCAAACCCAAGCTGTACTAACTCATACTTTAGATATTCAACCATAGAGGTATTATCATCTAATACCATAGCCTTCATACCATGATAATCGGATGATAAGCATTGCTGTTTGATCTTTAGCTCATATAATTCGAATTCGAGATCAAAAATAAATGAGCTACCCTCTCCAACTTTGCTCTCTACATGAATAGATCCCCCCATAGTATCAACTAATGAGCGGCAAATGCTTAGACCAAGCCCTGTGCCACCATATCTTCGCGTTGTCGATCCATCAACTTGGGTAAATGATTCAAATAAGTCTGGTATTAATTTTTCTGGGATGCCTATACCAGTATCAGATACTGAAAACTGTAAGCCTACTTGTGAAGCATTCAACTCAGTTGTTTCAACTTTAATTGAAATTGTTCCCATTTCAGTAAATTTAATGGCATTACTAATAAGGTTAATCAAAACCTGCCCTAACCTTAATGAATCGCCAATCAAACCTGAAGGAACATCAGAACCAACATATACAATTACATCTACTTGTTTTTTTGAAATCATCCCAGCAAACATATCACAGACATTATCTAAGACATCATGAAGGTTAAACTTAACATTCTCTATCACTAGTTTACCGGCTTCAATTTTAGAAAAATCTAAAATATCATTAATTACCCCAAGTAAAGTATGCGAGGAACTACTTATTTTTTGTAGATAATCCTCTTGTTTTTCATTTAATGGCGTATCAAGGGTAAGTTTAGAAAGGCCAATTATTGCATTAAGAGGGGTTCTAATCTCATGGCTCATATTTGCAAGAAAGTTACTTTTAGCATCAGCAGAAGCTTCAGCAGCTTCTTTAGCAATCTTTAATGCATCTGCACGTTTTCTTTCAGTATCAATTAACTGATTTTGTGTTGATTGTAGCTTCTGAAATGTTTTTCCAATTTGATTTTTCTGATCTTCAACCTTTGTATATAGTTCTGCATTTATAATGGCAGTGCCAATAAATGAACAGAGCAATTCAATAAGGTTTATCTCTGAATCCATAAGATATACATTATCGCTCAAGCTAATTAGCGACAGCACACCAATAGCATCATTGTGTTTTCTTATAGGCACATGTGCAATAGATTTTACTGTCTGCATTATGTCAAGCGCCTTCCTATCAAGGCGTGACATCGGCAGATGCATAATTTTATCCACTTCAGATATTACAATATGAATATTATTTGCAACAGCAGCACCAACAGCTCCAGAAGAAACAGCAACATCGTAATGCTCTTTACTGAAAAATCTATCCCATGCTGCACACTTACTCTGATACTCTTTGTTATTACATATACTATTTGTACCCTTAATTTCCCCGTCTACTACCATAGATATAAGAGCAACATCAAATGAAAACCTCTTTAGAAACTCTGCTGAAAGCATTTCATAAATAAGTTCACTGGAAGTAACGCTGTTTATCTCTGTTACAAATTCAAGAAAATTTTCACGTTCACTAGTAATATCCTGAATTCTCGCCTCTTTTTCAGCAAGTATTGAAAACTCTCTTAATTTATTAATTGCTCTAAAATAGTCATTAAAAAAGGAGGATACTGATTCGAACTCCTGCTGACAAAATTCTTTGTTTTGCAAAAGAATATTTATCGTTCCGAGAGCTTTACCTTCATGGATAATAGGTACGTTTATTAACTGCTCCAACCCCCACCTTATAAAGCGCTCGGAAGTACTTTCTGGATATTCATTAGCTTCAGATTTTTTTACGAAAATAGTTTTTTTCTGTTGAAGAGAATAGATATTTATATCTGGCTTTTGCCCTTTTAATCTTGCTCTATCTGAAAGCCTATGTTTGAATTTTTTATATGCTCGTTCAATACCAGAGTAATCATCAGGTAATTTTATATGCTTACACACAAGGTATCTTTCTTTAGCATCAATTATATTGATAACTATCCCATCAACAAATGATAGCTCTAAAATTCTAGAAGCTAGAATATTCAGTACTGAGTCCACACTCTCCTGAACAACTAACTGATCTAATAATTGATACCGAGCTTTTTCATACTCTGCATCACTTGTTAGCATCACAGTTCCCCAATATTTTTCTGATAAAACAACTTCTTCTTCCACACATTTTCTTATATGACATTTTTGATTTTATTCTCATTGTTTTTAATTCTTTCTTCTATACAATGCAGTTTGAATCTTATTTCTATAATTATTGGCCTCAACCTATATTAAAAGTGTAGTATATTTTTATAAAATCTTATGATCAACTTCACAGAACTAACACAATGGCACAAAGAACTCGCTAATGAGCAAAAAAAGCAATATTTCAAACAGTTATCAGAAAAGCTGAAGGCTGAATATGACAAATATGTTATATACCCCAGCAAAGAAAATATTTTCAATGCTTTTAAGGCTACACCTTTCGATAAAACCAAAGTTGTTATCCTCGGCCAAGACCCTTACCATCAACCAGGTCAGGCACATGGTTTGTCCTTTTCTGTTAATGATGGAGTGAAATTCCCAAAGTCACTGCAAAATATTTTCAAAGAACTACGTGATGACCTATCTGTAGACATCCCTTTTTCTGGAAACCTATCAAAATGGTCTAAGCAAGGAGTACTCCTCCTAAACACCGGTTTAACAGTGCGAAAAGACCAAGCTAACTCCCACAAATCACTGGGTTGGCAAAAGCTAACAGATAAAGTAATTGAAATTCTTGGAGCCAGGGAAAAACCTTTAGTATTCATCCTATGGGGTAAAAATGCTGAGGCTAAAAAGAAATTTATAGCGCCGCATCATAAAATAATTTCCTCTGCACACCCATCACCACTTTCGTCTTATCGTGGTTTTTTTGGTAGCAAACCATTTTCACAAACCAATGATTTTTTAAAGTCTATAGGTGAAAAACCCATCAACTGGACACTATAAACTTTATATAATTAGATATAATTCAAGCCTGTTACATATTCCTGCTAGTAAATTAATGGCAACTATATATATACAATACAGCAGGTAAAATACAGAAAAAACTCCGTGTTAACCTCTAGTCCACAAAATACAGATAACTTTTAATAATTTCACTATATTAGTGCCTAGTTATATTTTGCATAATACGGATCATTCATTTATTAGTTATTTTATTTATTTTATTTATTTTCTACGGTGGACTTATGACAAAAATTATCACTAAAAACATCACTTCCCGAACGATAAAAGCGGCGGCCCTATCTTCAGCTATATTATTCTCTGGCAGTATTTTTGCTGCTGACAACCTTATACCAAGGGTTGCTGCCGATAAATTTTCAGATCATTACCTTGTTTCTAATAATATTGAATACAAACAAATAATTGTGAAATTTAACGAGTCTACAGGTATTAGACTTGGTAACACGGGTCTTACTAGCATGGTGTCAAACCCAGAGATGCCTTCTTTATTCGGCCTTGACTGGTCTGCTTTCACTAACCAATTAGATAGCATTCAAAATACAATTTCTGCCAATGGTGTAAACCTCTCCTCTCTTTACTCTTTCGATGAAGAAACTTTAAAAGCCCTTAAAGAGAAAGGCGAACAAAAAACTGGCAAGCAGCTTGCTGATCTAAACCTATATTTTAAGCTGCCAATTCCATCATTTTATAATGCAGACCAAGTACAGCAATTAATTGATTCATTAAATGCATTTGAGACTATTGAGGTCGCATATGCAGAACCAAAACCTGCTATAGCAGCAGCAACTCCAAATTTTCAAGATTACGATGCAAATAACTCTGCTTATCAAGGTTATTTAGATGCTCCAAATACAAACGATACAGAATTCGACGGCATCAATGCTAAATATGCGTGGAACTTCAGTGGCGGCCACGGTGAAGGCGTAAATGTAATGGATGTTGAAGGTGGCTGGAATACTGACCACGAAGACTTCCCTGCTGTTTATGAATACATTGGTACTGAATACTCATCTAGCTGGGTTCCTCATGGTACTGCTGTAGTTGGTGTAATCGCTGGTGCAGATAACGGCTTTGGTATTACAGGTATCGCTAACCAGGTTAACCTTGGTGTTTCAAGTATCTCTCAGGGAACCAGCACAGCAATCACTACTGCGGCCACATCTGTTGGTGAGGGCGGCATCGTCTTAATCGAGGTACACAGACAGGGTCCAACACAGGTTGAAACTTGTAGTTGTAATACAGGCCAGTGTAACTATATTGCGGTTGAATACTGGCAGGCAGATTATGATGCGATTGCAACTGCTACAGCTAACGGTGTAATCGTAGTTGAAGCTGCTGGTAATGGATCTGTAGATCTTGATGATCCAGTTTATGAGGGTAAATTTGACCGTTCAGTAAGAGACTCTGGCGCTATTCTTGTTGGTGGTGGTGCTTCAAAATCTCGTTCACCAATGTGTTGGACCAACTATGGTTCTCGCGTAGATGTACATGGATGGGGCGAAAATGTAACTACACTTGCATACGGCAACCTACACAAAAATGCTGATGACACTGCAAATGATGACTACTGGTATACATCTAGTTTCAGTGGAACATCTTCAGCTTCACCTATCATCGTAGGTGCTGCAGCAAGTATTCAAGGTGTTGCACAAAACGTTTATGGTGAAACTCTTACACCTGCTGAGATGAGAAACCTTCTTGCTACAACTGGTACTGTACAAACTATTGAGCTGGCTAAAAACATCGGCCCTCTTCCTAATCTTGAAGATGCAATCACTGAACTTGAAACAATCTTCAACTTTGCTTGCACCGAGTTCACAGACACCAACTCTGCTCATGATACAGCCGGACGCGCATACAGTGTAACAGAGACAACTGGGCAAACTTGCTGGGGTACTTTCTGCTGGGGTGGTTCTACAACTACTACTTACTTTGCAGAGGGTTCAGATGAAAACTTAGGTACTAGTGGAACATCAATTATAACTCTCTCTGAATCTACTTCAGGTGTATTTGCTCAAGGCGCATGCCCTGCAGACCCACAATCACCAGTTATCGAATCTTATCAAATCGAAAGTCTTGACTACTATCAAGCAATAATATCCGGTACTGCTTCAGATGCAGATAGTGATATCGACCGTGTTGTACTTGGCCTTGGTGCAGCAACAGGCATTATTTGTGAAGGAACAACCAACTTTACCTGCACACTTAACTACACAGATTATCCAATCGAAGTTGGAGTTGAGTTTGGAGTTTCACTAGCTGCATATGATTCACGTGAAGTAGTTTCAAACATTGAGCAGTTTACCATCACTCGTCCTGAGCAAGAGATTGGAACTGCTCCTACAATCACAAACCTTGATTACACTGTTGGTGCTCAAAGCATGGTTGTTACTGTCGATGTAACTGATGTAGATGGTGACCTTGCAGCGGTTAAGCTTGAGTATGCCGATGATATTGGTCAAATAAATTGTGATAATACAGCTGGAACTCAATACACATGTGACCTTACTTATCATGAAGTTGGAACATATAACTTCAAAGTTACCGCTACCGATAGAGCAGGCAATATAGCTGAAACAACAGCATTCACTGCAGAGTTTATTGAGCAACAGGTCAGCGTTTGTATCACAGATACAAACTACAATCATGTTGCTGCTGGACGTGCATATGTAGGTGGGATATCTAACCTTTATGCATATGCAAACGGTACAGATAATGATTTAGGGTTATATGGTTCTATCTATTACAGTGTAAGTACTTCACTTGAAGAAACTTCAACAGGTGTATGGACAAAAGTAACAAGCTGTAACTAGATACATTCCCGAACGGAAACAGCAAAAGAAAGCCCTTTTAGTAATACTTAAGGGCTTTTTTTATTTTAACATAGTGGATACGCCTTACTAAGTGACGGGTGTTTTTGTGACCAAGTTCAAAAAAAGATTGCCAAACAGGATAATTAATATATAATAATCAACTAATATTAAGCAGCGTTTTATAAGCTGTCACGGATCAAAAATAACAACTCAGCAAATTAGTTCACACCCAGTTACGCGTTAATAAGAGTGCACGCTAAAGGCATGCATTTTATTTATAAAAACAACATGGACCATACGGAGATACCTTTAAATATGAAGACAACTAATCGTCGCCTTAGCACTCTTGGGAAAATATTGGCACTTACTGGAGCTCTTGCATTTGCAGGTAGCACTTTTGCCGCAGACAACCTGATTCCAAGAATTCCTGCGGATAAGCTTTCATCACAATTTCAGATATTTAACAATGTCCAATACAAGCAAATAATTGTTAAATTTAAAGAAACAACTGGAATAAGACTTGGTAATGTGGGATTAACAAGCATAGTTTCTAACCCTGAGATGCCTGCAAGCCTCAATCTTGATTGGTCTGCATTTAACACTCAGCTTGAAAGCATACAAAGCACAGTTTCTTCTAGTGGAGTTGATCTGTCTTCTCTATATACAATGGGCGAAGAAGCCTTAAAAGATTTAAAAGAGCAAGGCGAACTTAAATCTGGCAAGCAGCTTGCAGACCTAAATCTTTATTTTAAATTGCCAATCCCATCTTTCTTCGATGCAAATCAAACCCAAACTTTTATTGATTCTCTAAATGCATTTGACACAATCGAGATTGCCTATGCAGAACCTGAAGCAACTGCTGCTGCTATAACCCCTAATTTTCAAGACTATTCTGCAGAAAACAACGGTTACCAAGGATATCTTGATGCACCAACTGCTGACGATGATTCTGAATTTGACGGCATCAATGCAAAATATGCGTGGAACTTCAGCGGTGGCCACGGTGAAGGTGTAAATGTAATGGATGTTGAAGGTGGCTGGAATACAGATCACGAAGACTTCCCTACTGTTTATGAATATATCGGCACGGAATACTCATCAAGCTGGGCTCCTCATGGTACAGCTGTGGTTGGTGTTATTGCTGGTGTAGATAACGGCTTTGGTATTACCGGTATTGCTAACCAGGTTAATCTTGGTGTTTCAAGTATCTCGCAAGGAACAAGCTCAGCTATTACAAGTGCTGCTGCATCTGTAGGTGAAGGTGGTATTGTTCTGATCGAAGTTCATAAAAACGGTCCAACACTTCAAGAGACTTGTGGCTGCAATGATAGCCAATGTAACTACATTGCCGTTGAGTATTGGCAGGCTGAATATGATGCAATTGCTACTGCTACTGCAAATGGCGTAATTGTTGTTGAAGCGGCAGGTAACGGTTCTGCAGATCTTGATGATACAATTTATGAAGGTAAATTCAACCGTTCTGTTAGAGATTCAGGAGCTATCTTAGTTGGCGGCGGATCTTCAAGAAGCCGTTCACCAATGTGCTGGACTAACTATGGTTCTCGCGTTGATGTACAAGGTTGGGGCGAAAACGTAACTACACTTGCATATGGCAACCTACACAAAAATGCTGATGACACTGCTAATGATGATTACTGGTATACAGGAACATTCAGCGGAACATCATCAGCCTCTCCGGTAATTGTAGGTGCTGCAGCAAGTATTCAAGGTATTGCGCAAAACGTTTATGGAGAGACTCTTACTCCTGCTGAGATGAGAAATCTTCTTGCTACAACCGGTACTGCACAAACTATCGACACTAGCAAAAACATTGGTCCACTTCCTGACCTTGAGAAAGCAATTACAGAACTTGATAGCTTCTTTAATTTCCAGTGTGAAGAGTTTGTTGCAACAAATACAGAGCATGAAACTGCAAGCCGCGCTTACAGTACATCAGAAACCACTGGCGAAACCTGCATGGGCTTATACTGCTGGGGTGGAACAACTACAACTACATGGTATGCACAAGGTTCTGATGACAATCTAGGCACTATCGGTTCAGCCACAACAACTCTACACGAAAGTTCTAATGGCGTATTTACTCAAGGCGTATGTCCAGGTCCTGACCTAACTGCTCCAGTTATTACTCTTTTAGGTGGTAACCCAGTAACTATTAATCAAGGTTCAACATTCACTGATGCTGGCGCAACCGCTGATGACAATATTGATGGTGACATTACAGCTAACATTGTTGTAACAGGCTCTGTTGATACTAGTACAATTGATACATACGAGCTTACATATACTGTATCTGATGCTGCTGGAAATGAATCATCTATAGTTAGAACTATTGAAGTTGTTGAACTTCCTGCATGTCAGGAATTCACTGACACAGTTACAAATCACGAATCAGCTAGCAGAGCATATTCTCAATCAGAGACAACAGGCGAAACTTGTTACGGCACATTCTGTTGGGGCGGAACAACTACAACTACATGGTATGCAGAAGGTTCAGATGAAAACCTTGGTACTAATGGTTCTGCAACTGTAACTCTAATAACAAGTCAAAATGGTTACATCACTGGCACATGTCCTACTGATCCAGTTGCCCCTGTAATTAGCGACTTAAATTACACCATTAACGGTCAAAGCATGATTGTTACAGCAAACGTAACCGATGCAAACGATGACATTCTTCTTGTAAGACTAATGTACTCTGACCAAATCGGTGAATTAGATTGTACAAACAACGGTGGAGATCAATACACATGTGATCTAGCAAGTCATCCAGTAGGTACATATAACTTCAAAGTTTACACCATAGACAGCGTAGGAAACACAGCAGAAACTGCACCGTTTAGCGTAGAGTTTGTAGAGCAGGTTGAAACCATATGTATCACTGACACAAACTTCAATCATGTTGAAGCTGGTCGTGCTTACGTAGGCGGTATATCTAACCTATATGCATATGCAACTGGATCAGCTGAAGACTTAGGTTTGTATGGTTCTGTTTACTACAGCGTTGCTACTTCACTGGAAGAAACTTCTACTGGAGTTTGGAGTTTAGTTACAAGCTGTAATTAATAAGTAATTAAAATTATTTATACTAAAGTCCACTTAGGTTAATACCTAAGTGGACTTTCTTGTTTAAAAGGTGGTTTTTTACTAGGTTTCATCTATATTTTTCTTATATACAAGAATTTTGGAGCCGTTAATGACAACATACACTGATGAACTCGAACAATATGTAGTAAAACTCCACCATGAGTTTGAGGACAGTGGTTTATGTGTGGTAGAGATAAGACCACGAGCAGGAACATGGCCAACTTTCTTCTGCTCAATGCCGATGGATGAAAAAGATGCTATTAAGCCGCACATGACGCGCGGTCCAAAAGATATCCCTATTGATAAAGCATATATGATTAATAGCAAAGCATATGAACGAGACCATAAGTGGGTAATGAGCGCTGAAAATAAAGCGTCACCCGCCTACAGCTTTTTTCTTTGGTGTGAACAATTCCCAACCCATCTGGTGTTTGGCGAAATAGGTAATCCAGAAAAGACATTTGAGTGGATTAATGATTTAGATTAAGTACTGTCAGACCCTGTAAATAATTCAGCGCATAAAAAAGGTGGCCATCAAAGCCACCTTTTTTAGGTTTATCCAGTTTATATCTTTGGAGGATAAGCCTCTTTAATCAAAGATCCATTATCAACACTTAAAATCAACATTGAGAATTTTTCAATCTGTTGCAGATCATCAGCATTTTGAGAGAGATAATCAAACATTCCACGCAGATCTGTGTATCCATCTTTATAGAAACTAACATCGCCATTTTTCATCTTTGCATACACTTTTATATATACAGAGCTTAAAGGCTTATTTGAAACAGCTGATGAGATTTTAGCTATTCCATAGTTTTTACTAATCTGAGCAACAAGCGTATTGGGATAATAATTTATACTACTTGAAACGCCTGATGCATTAGCCTCAATCAATAAACTTTTACCTTTTAGTTCTTGTGGAATATCGATCTCAACTAAATCTTGAGATTTATCGACAACAATAGATAGATTTGGCTTTATCAAAGCAAATTGATCTGAAAGCTGCATTGCAAATGGATTTCTAGAAAACAAAACCTCTAAATCCATAGAATAAAAATTAAGGTCACAACTATCTATATTTTTAAGCCTTAACTGCACCTTTTTATCAATTGTTTTAAGGTCTAATGAAGGATCTTTAGATGCAAATTTAAACATCCTCCTTTCTCTATTTTTATCTACTGCTGTAGCTGTAGCCGAACCCGAACCCGAACCCTGTTCCATATCATCAGCATTAATCTGTTTTGATTGTGACACGATATCAAGAAACATATCTCTCCAGTGCTTAATTGGATAGCCTGAGTATCTCTCAGCAATAGAATATGCCTGCTTTATATCAGACTTATAGAATGCAAGGTACGCCGCCATATAATCAAATTGTATCTGTTCAGCTACCTTAGATTTATCAATCCTAGCAAACCAATCCATAGCCTCTCCAACTCTATCCTGCAGTAAAAGATAATATGCAATCACCAGCTTTTCAGAGTTACCAATACTTCCTTTATAACTTAAAAGGCGCAGCAAACTATTATACTGTTCAAAAAGCTGTTTATTATCGATATATCTTTTCTTACCAAATTGAAACACCCTTTTATTAATCAAGGGCCAAAATTCTTTATGTAGATATTTGCCAGAATCAATAGCACTTATCTTAATAAGGCTAGAGTCCAGATAATCCCCACTCTTACTTGCAAAGCCATTGAGATGTAAATACTCAGCGATCAATTGTGGCATATTGTGTTTTATCCCATATGACCATGCAGTTGCATCATATCTATGCTTATTACTAAGCACCTTAATAAAACGCTGATAGAAATCTTTATTCTTATAGCGATAGGCAATTTTATTCAGATCAAGGCGAATAGTATTCTCTCTTTTTAGATACTCTATCTGCTGATTTGCACTACCGTTTTGCGATATGTAATCCCATGAATTTTTGTCCCCTATCACTTCATCAGCATGCACAGTAAATTCTATATTTTTAGCGTACGACATCTCATTACCACTTTTAGATGAATGAGCAGTAAATGAGTGTGCGGGATATAAATTGAATTTACCGGACTTAGGAAAATAGAAATAACTCTCAATCGTCTGGGTAGCAAATGGATCTAACTGTACTTTTACGCTTTTACTAAAGAACCCATTACCTACTGGGATAGCACCTTGAGGAATCTGAATAAATAGCTCCTGCACCTCTTGTACTGAAGAGGTATTGGTTAGAACTGTTTGCATCCCATAAATTTTGCCTTTAACAAAACCATCTTGAATAAAATTTTCCTGCTTTCGATTATCTATATATCTATAGCGTTCATCCTTAGGGAAAATATTTTGTCCCAACAATATATTGCCACTTTGCTTTAGTGAATCACTCTTATGATTTAACTGCGCATAGACAACCCCTTTTCCTTTAGCCGCAGCGTTATTAAATGAGTCATCTTTTATTGGCATATCCAAAACAGCTAAAGCAAATATCATCTCGGTCAAATTGTTTGATGGCATAGCCATATACCGCGAAATGATTTTTCCACTTTTAGCTTGAGCATAATCAATCCAGAATCCATTTAACTCAACCAGGTCTTTTATCTGTTTTGCTGGAAGAGTATTGTAATAATTTTGCTCAATCCAAGACTTGGTTTTATCAGGTGCTGTATAAAACTGTTTTACTTTTGCTCTTTGCTCAAGCTCAAACTCTTCATCAAAATCTGCAGTTTCACCAACAGCCATATACATTTGTTTCATCATTGGCGCGGCCTGAGGCTTCATTGACCGACTAAACTTGCGTTCTTTTTTTGATTTAGATCTAGCCCTAATCTCTCTTTGTATCGATAAATCATCGGCCACACCTGTAACCACATTAGTCTCCGATGATGCACCGCCTGTAAGAGCCAAAGCAAATAACCTATCAAGCTTATATAGATCAACATCTTTAGCCATCAAACTATTCTTAAAGTTTGTCACTATAGATTTAGTTTGTGATTTAACCCTCTTAGCAAGTAAGGCCTTTTCAATCACATTAAGCTGCTCAAATTTTTCTGCTTGCGCATATCTAGACAGATCATTACCTAACAACCATTCATCGATAAAATCCTTTTTCAGCTTATTGGATATAGCTGGTTTTATCACCTGCTCAAAAAACTTTATATCACGCTGGTAAAGATAAAAATTAAGCTCATGTGATGCGTATTCTGAATACAAACGAAGTTGTTCACTCTTCTCCAGTGAACCCCAGTTAAGAATGAACCTAAATTTATCCAAATCAGAATCACTATCAATAGTTTGATACAGGGCAAAAACCTTTTCTATTGAAGAGTAGATCTCAAACTGAGAAATAGCTTTGTCATTTCCATTAAACTTGTTTAGATCTTGATAGCTCTTAATAGACTTTTCCTGCCGATAATGATCACCATCAGCAAACTGTTGTTTCTGTCTAATATCACGCGTTTTGATCTTAACTTGCTCACGCTCATAATAACCATACGAGACATCTTTTCCATTAGATGCGATTACCGAGATCTGCTGAATCCCAGCTAGCTTCTTTATATCAATCTCAATCAAACCATCTTTATCCGGAGTCTGATTAATTAAAATAAACGAGGCGTCATTTAGAAAGTTATAATCATGCGTAAAGTGACGTGACAAACCATAATCCTGTTTTGCATCTGCAAACGAAGGGGAGGCAAAACCTTCAACATTACTCTCTCCATCCCACATACCACCTTTTTCAAAACTCTTGCCACTTACACTGGTCTTGCCAAATTCTAATGGTTTAATTAACACACTAGGTCGTTTAAGCATATTTCCTGGATATTTACCTGATAGCTTGCGTTCCATAATATAACGTAGCTCATCACCTAAACGCCTTCCAGAGCTAAACTTTGAATCCCCGTAGTTTACTGGGATAAGGCCACTCAAAGCAGATGTTTTATACCTATACCCATTAGATAAATCTTCACTCACAAATCGTGATCCGAGCAAATGCACCCGGGTTTTTTCATCCCAATTTTCAAGCTTAATTTGTAACTTTTTTGAGAATAAACCATTCTCACTAATATCAGAGATAAATAGCGGTTGATATGAGGAATACTGCATATATTCTTTATCAGATAATATAAAACCATTTTTAACGACACCTTTTGTGACGTTAACAATGATCCTTTGCAAACCATCTAACAGTTGGTACTGCCCTCGCTTAAGGCCTTTTATTTTTATCGAATTACTTGAAGCAGATATCTTGTCACTCTCATCTTTAAGATAAAGCCCATCAGCCAGTTTGAATAAACTTAAACGTTCATTATTCACTACAGGAATTATTAATACTTCACCAACAAAAGCATTAATAGTATTGGGTATATCGGCTTGCTTCTTTTGCATATCCCAGACTCGAGAAATCCCATTTCCATCATGCAAACGCACTTTTTCGATCTGATCTAATTTCCCAAGATTAATTCTACCTGCAGCATCACTTTGAAGATTAGTTTTAATATCTCTACTAAACTGCTTATGTTTAAAGCTAAAGTTTAAAGAGTGGTTAGCGACTACCTCACCATTTCTACCTAGAACTTCTACGGTATACCCATCACTGTTTTTTCTTAGGTAAGCATCAGCAGTTTTATTGCTATATGAATCACTATTCAGAAGCCCAGGAAAAACAAACTCTAAATCATCTGTTTTACTCTGACTAATATTTTCCACTTTAGCTAAAACTTTTATCTCATAAGCTGCAATACCAATATCAGCATTAAGATCAAATGGGATAACGATATCTTGGTTCTTATTACGTTTGATATCGGTATAGATTTTCTTATCCAGTATTTCATTATCCCCTGGTGGAATTTGCAAAAGTGCAATTTCAACTGAGATATTCTTCAAAACATCTATATTTACAGGCTTTCCATTTAGTAATAATTGCGGGCTTACAACAATTTCTGTTGGATTAGATCTAATCATTGACTCTTTATTGCTAAGAACAGCAGCATGCAATTGATATCGTTCTGCATTATGATAAAAGTTATGCAAAGTAGATATTCCAGCAGCAGTTACAATAATTTTCTGTTGGCCTGCGTTCTTGCTATAAGGGACTATAATTCTCCCCTCTTTATCAGCCGTATAGTTATGTCCTTTTAACCAAATAGAACCATTTTTTACCTGCTGATTATCTTCATTATATATACGGAATAAGTGACCAGAAACCCCCTCTTTTTGAATAAAGTTCAACCCACCTTTATCTATAACTGCACGACTATTGATACCATTACCGACCAGATCAATTACATATACGCCTGATTCTTTAGCTTCTGGAATCGACAAATTAAATCTATGAAGCAAATGTGATGGTTTACTAAATTCAATCAACTTTTCACTGTTAGCTTCAAGCCCATCAAGGTTGATTGATACAGCAACTTTCTCGGAGAATTTTTTATAGTAATTAAGGGTATTTATTTGATAAACCTTAACCATTAACTTATCAATATTCTTCAGAGCAAGCTCAAGTTCAACCTTATCACTAGATTTAAATTGGCTTTTATTTTCCGGTACTATTTTAAGTTCTACCCTACTATTTAATTCTTCGTACTTATCGGCTGGTAATTGAGCAAACCAACTCTTTTTATCACCTACTCCATTAAGAATTTTTACTTCAGCAAAAAGGTGCTTTAAATATTTTTCTTCCAGATATGGCAAGTATTCACTATACCCTTTTGCATCAACAAGAAAGTTATGCAGGTATTCTTCAACTAGATTTGAATCATCTGATATCTTATTAAACCCTGACTGCATAGCAGTCCTAGTGTTAAATGATGCTATCTTTCTACCACGCTTATTCAAATACTGTTGATTTGCAAAGATTGAATATTTTGGAATTTTTAAATAACTTATAAATAGATCTTTATTGTACTTATTAATCCTCTGACCTGATTTCAAAAGATCATATAACAAGTGTAATTTCAGTGAATTATGGATATCAGGAAGCTGGGATACAAACTCCCATGCTTGCATCATTTTTTTATATCTATAGCTATGATCTTTACTTGTCTTAACTTCTTTTGGCAAGATGCGCTTCATATACGAAGTAACGAAAGAATTATTACTAGTAAGGCCTTTAACCCTCTTTCTCAGTTGATTCATCTGTGCCAAAGTTAAATTCTTATGAATTTGATAAACACCAAAACCCCTACTATTTTTACCTTTAAGATCTCTTGTTATTAGTTGAACAATATTTGGAAAATTTGGTGAAACCACTCTACCCATAAGCTCTCTTACCTGGGCGAGAGATAAAATTCCCGTATCTAATTTATACAACCCCGCTTCAGTAAACCCATCCAACTTCCCATTTTTCCTATCTCGCAGCTTTGCTGATAATTCATCAGTAGAGATTAAATTTGATTCTAGATTTGATGGGTAACTTCTCTCTTTAGCACCTCTTTTTTTAAAGTGATTAAAGTTAAGTCCCAGTTCTTTCTTTAAGTATTTTAATGTCTGCGTAGGCTCAACATCATACATCAACAATGCCTGGCGATTTTTTAGCTCCTGCAACCCTTCTGTTATGATGTTTCGATCTCTTTTATGGGCTAACTCCCACTCATTTAAAATCTGCGCAGCTTTTTCTAGTTGGTTAATATTATTAACGCTAGTATTTTGATAGTGCAGAATATGAAAGAAATAATAGTCACGAGTTCCTGGCACAAGTTGAGATAATACAGCTTTACGATTTTTTGCTAGTGCATATTCCTCAATTGTTCCAATCTCATTCACAGAATTAGCTGACGTCAGTTTACTATTGAACCCAACATTTCCAGCTAATGCTGACTGATTAACTATGAATAAAAATATTGATAAAAAAAAATACAATCCATGTGTTGGTCGCATAACCAAAACTCCTGATATAATTATTAGCCACTAAAAAAACAAACTTTTTCTTCAAATTCAGAACCTTAACAAGCATAAACAAGTATAGGTTATTTCCCTGAGTATTACCGACAAATCTATACTCACGAAATACAAATTCCAATTCATCCATACATTGTACTGACAGACATGATGCTTATAAGTTTCAAATAGATGAATTAATTGAATTCGCCTTAAATTCTAGCGTATTATATGGCCCCACAGGGGCTTTTATCTTATTAAGAGCTTTATCTTATTAACCGCAACCACGGCAATATATTTATAGGTAGCAAGGATAATTTGAATACAAAATCGAGCAAAATTAACAACTAATGCTCATTTTAAAGTTTCCAATACACGCACCGATTGCTGAAGAAAATATACCGCAAGGTACCTCAGGAGAAAGAAATGATGAATTCTGATAACTTAGTAAAAAAGAAACTAATCACTGTTGACGATGCACTCAACATGATCCAATCAAATTTCAGCATTGTTTCTGCAATGGCAGCTTCTGAGCCAACAGGAATTTGCTCAAGACTTCATGAAACTGCAACTAAAGTAAAAGATGTATCTGTCTGCTCATGCCTTCCTATGCAGCCATACAAATGGTACACAGATCCAGCAATGAAGGGTCACTTCTTTAATGAAGGTTGGTTCTATGGACCCGCTATTAGAAAAGCGCATAAAGAAGCTGGTACATGCTCATTCATTCCAAACCATCTTCATGCCTCTGGAACAGACAGACTTCAAAGCCACAAACCAAATATGTTCATTGGAACATGTACCAAACCTGATAGATTTGGTTATGTTTCACTTTCACTAGGCGTTACCTATGAAAGACTAATGATTGAAGCTGCTGATACGGTAATTCTTGAAATTAACGAAAATATGCCAAGAACATATGGTGACACCATCGTTCACATCGATGAAATCGACTACCTAATCGACAATACTGCTCCAATCCCTGAGCTTGGTGAAGTGCCCGTTTCTGATAAAGACCGTATGATCGGCCGTTATATCTCAGACATGATCGAAGATGGTTCAACTATCCAGCTTGGTATCGGCGGCATCCCAAATGCTGTTGCAGCAGAACTAATGCATAAGAAAGACCTGTCTATCCATACAGAGATGTTTACAGATGGCATGGTTGACCTATATAACGCTGGTGTTATTGGAACAGTTCCACGAAGCGTACGTGAGAAAATTCTTACAGGTAAAATGGTTGCTACTTTCGCACTAGGAACACAAAAACTTTATGACTTCTTACATGAAAACCCTGCGATTGCGATTATGCGTGGTGATTGGGTTAATGATCCATATGTGATCTCAAGAAACCACAAGCAAGTATCTATTAATACCTGCCTTGAGATCGACCTTACAGGTCAGGTTTGTTCTGAAAGTATCGGTCCAGTTCAGTTCAGTGGTACTGGTGGGCAAGCGGATACAGCTATTGGCGCACAAATGTCTAAAGAGGGTAAATCATTTATCGCTCTTTATTCAACAGCAAGCATCAAGCAACCTGACGGAACAAGAAAAACTGTTTCTAAAATTGCTCCTCACCTTGCACTAGGTGCTGCAGTTACTCTTCACAGATCTGATGTAGATTATGTTGTAACTGAATATGGTGTAGCAAGACTTAAAGGTGTTTCTATCCATGAAAGATCCAAACGCCTAATCGCTATTGCCCACCCTGATTTCAGAGATTGGTTAGAAGAGGAAGCAAAAAGAGTTGGATTTATTGTTTAATTAATCCATAAGAACTAAAAAAACGGCTCCATGAGCCGTTTTTTTTAACTTAATTTTTCCATCCCCCTGAACCCTTCGCCCTCGGTTTATCTTGAGCGTAGTCGAAAGGCTCACGATAAACCAAGATCGAAAGGTAAGGGAATTTTCTGAAACTCAAGATGGCTTCGACTACGCTCAGCCGACTTGCCTTTCAGCCAGCAGTTATTAAAGGAATAATATGAAGATCGCTGTTTTTGGCTCCGCCTTTAACCCACCCCACCGTGGCCATATGGATGTAATCGATCAGCTTAAATGCAAGTTCGATAAAATCCTTTTAGTCCCGAGTGCTGCACACGCTTTTGGTAAAACTACTCTTCCAATTGAAACTAGAGCTAAACTGCTTAACCTAATCCTTGCAGACTATTTCCCTAATGATAAAAAGGTGGAAGTATCATTGGTTGAATTTGAAATATTGAAAGAGTCCAGTGAAGACAAGCCAGTCTATAGTTATCACCTTTTACAAAAACTAAATCTACAGAATCCTGCTGAATATCACCTTATCATTGGTCCTGATAACGCAGCTGCCGAAACATGGTCTAAATTTTATAAACACAAAGAGATCGAAAAAGAATTTACAGTAACCACCGTAGATGAACGCAGAAAAATCCGTAGCACTGTAATCCGAGAACTATTAACTAATATTTCTGCAAATAAAACCAAAATAAGTCTACATAATAAGCTTGAAAATTTTGTTGGCAAAAACCAATGCAAATTTATCATCGAGAACCTTGACTCTATCATCGAACGAATCTAACTTTATCCCAAATGAACTATAAGGCTTAAATAGTATGGAACAGCTGGTTTTACGTAATGATATCTCTACAGTTAGCGGCAAAAAAGTTGCTCATCTAACAATCAACCGCCCTACTCGATTAAACGTGTTGTCTTTAGGAGTTATCAAACAACTAAAACAACAACTTGAATATATCTCTATTGATGATGAAATTGCAGCGGTATTGCTCGACGGAGCTGGCGGCAAAGCATTTTGTGCAGGAGGAGATGTAACTGAGATTGTTTCATTTGTGCAATCAGCGAAACATGGTGAATTAAACCCCGCTAGCGAATATTTTATTAACGAATACAGCACCGATTATCTAATTCATACCTATAAAAAACCAATCATTGTTTGGGGCAACGGTATTATAATGGGTGGAGGCATGGGGCTAATGCAGGGTGCAAGCCATAGAATAGTTACCGAAAAATCCCTACTTGCTATGCCAGAAATAACCATTGGTCTTTTCCCCGATGTTGGCGGCACACACTTCCTAAACAACATGCCAGACAAATCAGGAATATTTGCCGGACTTACAGGATTAAGGATGAATGCGGCTGATGCAATTCTATGTAACCTTGCTGATCACACCCTACTTTCATCAACTTATGAATCTATCATTGAAAAAATTACATTAATAAGCTTTAGTGGTGATAACAAAGAAAATCATGATCTTATTACAGAGCTACTTGAAGAACTATCACCACAGCATTCAAAACTGCAAATATCAGAGATTGAAGCCCATTTCGAAAAAATTGAAGAGATCATCAAACTTGATGATCACGAAACTACTTACAACCAAATAATAGAAGAACAAGCGCACAGTCCATGGATGCAAAATGCAGTCACACCAATGATTAACGGCTCACCAACATCATTTGCAGTTATATTTAAACAACTTGATCCAAGTGAATCATTATCTTTAAAACAAGTATTTATGCGTGAATTAGATATGGTAGTTAATATGACTATACATAGTGATTTTACTGAAGGGGTAAGAGCTCTTCTGATTGAAAAAGATAATAATCCAAAGTGGTCGCCAAATAATCTAAATAAAGTGGAACAAAATATTATAGAAGATATTTTTAAATCACCTTGGAGTGCAGACCAGCACCCATTGAAAGATTTATAATCAAACCACCATATGGGCACTTTATAAGTGCCCTTCAATAATTAATGTCGCTAAAAGCTAAAAGCCTAAGGATGGCTTCGGTTTAGAGATAAAGTATCCTTGGGCATAATCCACACCAATGATCTCCAATAACTCTACAATCTCACGATTATCAACATATTCAGCAACTGTCTTCTTACCAAATGAATGAGCTATCTCATTGATTGATTGGACAACAGCCTTATCCATATTATCCGACAGTATCCCCTGAATAAACATGCCATCTATCTTCACATAATCAATATCAAGATGTTTCAAATGACCAAAAGAGGAGAAACCACTACCAAAATCATCAAGAGCAAAAAAGCATCCAACCTCTTTCAATTCTAATATTAGCTTATTAGCTGCATCGATATTAGTAATGGCACATGTCTCAGTAATCTCAAAAGTTATCAAATCACCTGAAATATTGTAATTAGCCAGCATCTGCTTAATATCAAAGCTTATGTTTTTATCAACCATTGTGCTGCCTGACAGATTGATAGTAAACCTTATATCTCTTCCGGTACTTCTCTCCTGTGCCAATCGTCTCAGAGCATTACGAATAACCCATCTATCAATTTCAGGCATCATGTTAAATCGCTCTGCAGTCGGTAAAAACATATCAGGTGCTACAACCCCTCCACCCTCTTCTGAAAGACGAAGAAGAACTTCAAAAACGATAGTTTCTTTTCTACCATCTTGTCCCAACGTAGCCCATGGAGATATCTCATTTATTAAACCTTCACGAGATAACTCTATACCTTCCAGCATAGATAAAGGAACAATTGGTTGAAATACCAACTCAAACTTATCATTACCTAAAGCTTCACGCAGCCGCGTCGACCAACCTAGCTCCTTATCCATAACCAATCTAGCATCTGAAGCAGGGTCATATATATGGCTCTGATTACGCCCTTTATTCTTAGAGATATGGCAAGATACATCAGCATTTGCCAATACTTCTCCTGCACCAGTAGTTTTTGAGCAAATAACTGCTCCACCTATTGAAGCACTTACAGGATAATTCTTACTTTCAAACTGAAAGCGATGACTTTCCAAAATTATTCTAAACCTCTCTGCAGCTACAAAAACCTCTTCATATTTTATATCGCGCAAAATGATTGCAAATTCATCCCCACCTAACCTGGCAAGAGTGTCTGCTGAGCGTAAGCTAGTCTGTAACTGATGACCAACCTCAATTAAAAGCTGATCCCCTGCAACATGACCAGCGGTATCATTTAAATATTTAAACTGGTCAAGGTCAAAATAGAGTAAAGCACTTACGTCATCCGTATCAGGATTACGCAGCTTCCTACTAACCTCCTGCTCCAATTGCTGCTCGAAATAATGTCGATTTAATAGCTTAGTTAATGAATCATGATTGGCCTGCCAACGTAGTTCATCTTGGAATAGTTTTTTCTCAGAAATATCTCTAAAAGCTATTACTGACCCTTCGTGCTTACCAACGATCTCGAGTGGATAAAGGTCACACTCTACAGTAATATTTTTTCCATTTGATTTAACAAAGGTAATTTCAGTTTTATTGATAAAATGCCCACGTCTATGAGCCTGAAATAAAGGGACCGTGTACTCAACTTGGTCAATCTTATCATTTCCGAGGAAATTGATCTTATTCAGAATTGAGTTACCCAAAAGATCTCTATCATTTTCAAGACCAAGAATATCCTTTGCAGAGGAGTTCATAAAAGTAACATGCATATCATGATCAATACCAAACACACCATCAGATACGGCCTCTAATATCCCAAGCAACCGGTTTCGCTCCGACTGAGTATGTTTTGCAGCATTCACCACACGAGATGCAGAAGCAAGACGAGCAAGAAAGAGGTCATCATTCTCATCTTTAAACATAAAATCAACAGCACCAGATTCTAGGCCGTTTTTTACAACTTGCTCATCATAGCTAGCAGTCAAAATTACCGAAACAATATTACTAGTTTTATAATTCTCAGAAAGGCTTCGGCACAGAGTACTGCCAAGTTCACCATTTAAGCGATAATCAATAATTGCAATATCAAATGAAGATGTCTCTGCTATCTCCATAGCTTGATTCACATTCTCAGCAAAAACAGCCTCATAACCATTCTTAGCCAGTAATATCGAATACTTACTACGAATAGTGGCTGAATCATCAACAAAAATAATACTAATTGGGGATGTCTGCACGACATCAACTAAATTCCCAATTTTTTTAATCTCAGAACGCTCTAACAGGTTCTTCATATGATATTTAATAAATTCCAAACAAGTATCCCAAAGCAATAATGCGGTATTCATTCTGGAATTAGTGAAACTTAAAACATCTTCAGATGCTTTATCGGCAATAATTTGAATAGGGATATTAATGAATTGATCATCACAAAGATAGCGTATCAGATCTTGAAAAGTATCATCTTTTTCAGTAGGCCAACCAAGAAGTATGGCATCAAAACTTATCTCCTCATAAGACTTAGACATAAGCTTTACCGCTTCAACATAAGAATTTACCTGTTGAAGTTCGTAGCCACTCTCTTCAAGAGCATTTGCAACAGAGTTGCGCAAGAGATCGCTTTGTTCTATTAAAATAATTCTTTTCAAAACAACACCTTAAAATATCTTTATTATCCAAAAAAACATTATTCTTAATTCTACTTAATACTATGGTTCACTAAATGCTATAAAGCAATTTCGAAATAACTAATACTTGAACAGCTTCACCTTTTTATAGCTATGTTTTTAAATACCAATTTAACTGAAAGCTGGTCACAAAAATACAAGTCAAATATCAGCATGTAAGTTCAAAATAAGTAACTGTATAATATAGAAAAGATGTATAATTTATCTTAAGAAGAGACTGCCGAAGAAAATCATGACTAAATTCAAATGTTTTACTAATTACGAGTGCGAATACTACCCATGCCATGAAGTAAGCGGTGATTTAAACTGCATATTTTGTTATTGCCCTCTATATTTTCTTGATTGTCCCGGCAATTACACAATGATTAATAATAAGATAAAGGACTGCTCCAACTGTACATTCCCTCATAATGGGGAAAAATCATGGAGTCTAGTTCAAGAGCAGCTGCAGAAAGAACGAGATAAAACTGATTAAAAACAAATGCATTTATAGTCTACTAGCTTCATAAATGGCCAAAAACATACTTAAATATTGCCTCAATATATTCCTGTCTTATCAATGAGTCTTCACCATGCAAATGGTCATCCTTTTCAATAAAGATGCTAAAGGATAGTTTTATCTTATTTTTTTATAAAAATCAGGTATAATCGCCCGACTTTCCCTTCCTACATTAGATGTAATTATGATTAATAAATTAAGAAATATTGCCATCATCGCTCACGTTGACCATGGTAAAACTACCCTTGTTGATGAACTTTTAAAACAATCTGGCAGTATCAGTGAAAGATCTGGGCCTGTATCTAGAGTTATGGATTCCAATGATCTTGAAAAAGAGCGTGGAATTACCATTCTTGCAAAAAATACAGCTATTGATTGGAATGGATATCATATCAATATTGTCGATACCCCAGGACATGCTGATTTTGGTGGGGAAGTAGAGCGAATCCTATCAATGGTAGATTCTGTTGTACTTCTAGTTGACGCGGTTGAAGGCCCAATGCCACAAACCAGGTTTGTTACCCAAAAGGCATTTGCCATGGGAATCTGCCCTATCGTTGTTGTTAACAAAATAGATAGGCCTAGCTCTCGTCCAGATTGGGTTGTAGACGAAACATTTGATCTTTTTGATCGATTAGGCGCTACCGAAGAACAACTAGATTTTCCAGTTATCTATGCATCAGCCCTACAAGGGTTTGCTTCTCTTGATTCCGATGTAAGATCAGGAGATATGACTCCTCTACTTGAAGCCATTGTAAAACATGTATCTCCACCTAAGGTCGATATCGATGGACCATTTCAGATGCAGATCAGTCAATTGGATTACAGTAGCTACGTTGGCGTAATCGGTATTGGAAAAGTAACCAGAGGCAAAATTGCAACCAACCAAGCCGTTAAGGTTATCGAAGCTAACGCTAAAATTAAAAGCGGCAGAATACTGCAGGTATTAGGTTTTGAAGGCCTTAAAAGAGTCGAGGTCCCAGAGGCTCAAGCTGGTGATATCATCGCTATCACAGGCATCTCGGATCTTAGAATATCAGATACAATTTGCGATCCATCATGTGTTGAAGCCCTACCATCACTAAGCGTTGATGAGCCAACCGTAACTATGACCTTTCAGGTTAATAACTCACCATTTGCAGGTAAAGACGGAAAATTTATAACTAGCAGACAAATCAGAGATCGTTTAAATCGCGAACTTCTGCATAATGTTGCCCTTAGGGTTGAAGATACAGTAGACCCAGATAAATTTAAGGTTTCAGGACGTGGTGAACTTCATTTAGGTATCCTAATCGAAAACATGCGTCGTGAAGGATTTGAACTGGGTGTCTCTAAACCAGAAGTGATCGTTAAAGAGGTTGATGGTGAACTTCTAGAGCCTTATGAGCAGTTAAGCGTTGATGTTGAAGAACAACATCAAGGCAGCGTAATGGAAAGATTAGGTTCACGCAAAGGTGAACTTAAAGATATGATTCCTGATGGCAATGGCCGCGTAAGAATGGATTATGTCATTCCTGCTCGTGGACTTATTGGCTATCAAACCGAATTCCTTACATCAACTTCAGGAACTGGCCTTCTTTATCATGTGTTTGACCACTATGGACCAAAAGTTGAAGGCGACTTTACCAGTCGCAGAAATGGCTCACTGATCTCCAATGGACAAGGTAAAAGTGTTGGCTTCGCCCTGTTTAATTTACAAGTACGCGGCAAAATGATGATCGGACCAGGTGTTGATATTTATGAAGGGATGATCATCGGCATTAACGCTAAAGACAACGATCTAGTTGTTAATCCTCTGAAAGGTAAGCAGCTAACCAATGTTCGCGCCTCAGGTACAGATGAAAACATCGTGTTAACCCCTCATATCAAATATTCACTAGAACAAGCCATTGAATTTTTAAATGGTGATGAGCTAGTTGAGGTAACACCACACTTCATCCGTATCCGTAAAAGACTATTAAAAGAGAGTGAGAGAAAAAGAGCCTCTCGCGGTGCATGAACTTCCTAGCTCATTCTTTTTTATCTAAGAATGACGACGAATCGGTGATCGGTAACATGATCGCCGATTTCGTTAAAGGACGTTTAAAACAGCAATACCCTCCACAAATACTTGCCGGAATCGAATTCCACCGCAAAATAGATAGCTACACAGATAGCCACCCTATATTCCTATCCTGCAAACAATACATATCTGATGAAAACCGTCGTTACGCTGCCGTAATACTCGATATATTCTTCGATCATTTTCTCGCCATGAATTGGGACAAATACAGCCAGATACCGCTTGAGCAACATGCTCAGCATATCTACTCCATCCTTGAAAAGAATAAACACACTCTACCCCTCACCTTCCAAGCCGTATTACCAAGCATGATAAGAAACAACTGGTTTGTCTCATATAAAAAAATCAAAGTGATCGGCTATGCGCTGGATAATATCTCTGCAAGAATATCTAAAGAAAATTCGATTCCAGAAGCAGTGAATGACTTACAAAATAACTACCAAGAGCTAGAGGAAAAGTTTTTTGAGTTTTTTGAGGAGTTGGTGGGGTATGGAAAAACACTGTAACAATGTCATTGCAAGACTTGTTCGGGTAATCCATAAAAAAAGGGACAAACTTTTGTTTGTCCCTAAGACGCACCTTTAAAGATGCTGGCGATTTATATCTAATTAATCTGGGGGACTTAGACAAAATCACCTACGGGGATTAAATAGCTGGCTTAACTTCACTTCCCTAGTGACTCAATATCTGACCACTCTTGCTCTAACATATTTGCAAACCTGTCACTGTCCTCTTCACCGTTATGGCGTTTTTTATTCATTAACACCCGTTTCATCCAGCCCGGTAGCTCTTCGCTTTGCAGTTGCTTTTGCAACTCTTCTACCAGTTCGATAATTGATGTGCCTTCATCTACTTTGATTGGGTGGATATCTTGTTCTAAAAGACGTGTAACCGCACGTGGGCCGACAGCATTGCTATAAACAGCTACACAATCTTTTATCAAATCTATTTTATCGCTGAGTTTGTCTTCACTATGCCCTGGCTCATAACTCTTTGCTGGGTCAAACTCTGCCCCCTCCTGCATTGCATAGCCATCTGCCGAGATCTCATAGATAGCAAAACCATCGGCAAGTCCGAAGTGCTGATTCACCTCTTTTAGGCCAATGCTGGCAAATGCCACCCTTATTTTTCTCTGTGTTTTTAGCTGCTCAACATCCCCATTTGTGCAATCAATGAGCCGCATGTGACGCCTCCGATTTATCATAGGCCCCTCCTTTCCTTGTACCATTTCCTCTTTTAAAGACAGACACATATGGATCTGCACCTTCGGGTCGATGTTGCCACACCAAATTTGCCAGCTCTATAACCATATCGGTAGTGCCTGCGTAACCTACACGGCACACGCGACTACCACCCATGCGATCGTAGATTGGGTATCCGGCACGATAGAGTGGTAGCTCCTGTTTTTCACAAAATTCTGCAAGGTATGAGTTGCCCACAACCATGTCAACGGAGTATTCATAGCTAAGTTTTCTAAAGTCTTCTAGATCACCCTCCTGTATTGTTTTGTATTCGAGTTCTGCCAACCCACTTTTTAGCTCTGTAGTGACTGCATACTGCAACTCTAACCCTGTTTCCTGCGCTAAAGACTGCAGTGGAATAAGAAGATCTGGGTCAGATGCAACGGCCAGTCGGCACTGCCCCAGATAAAAATGCGCATCTAGGTACGCATCTCGAAGACATTGGCGCTGTCTTTTCAACATCGCTGGAACTGGGTTATCTGACAGCTTCATCAAAGTGGAGATAAATTCATCGTTAGCCTTTAGCCCCACTAACCCATCGAGGTGGGAAAAAGAGATGCCAGCACGCTGATGCAGTAACGTGCCGGCACTCTTCATTGATAGCCCGATGGATACTACTCCGCATGCATTTGCAATGCGTTCAAATAAGCTTTTGCTGCAACCTCCGTAGGTTATCGAACTGTAGCGCGACTCAGCTAAATGCCCGTCGAGCGAACCGCTCAGATCGGGCAGGAATATTGGATTGAGACCAAATAGTTCTACAGTCAGTCTAATAGACTCTATATCGGCCGGTGTATGCATTGCACTTGGCAAGATGACGAGGTCTTTGCTTTTTGCCTTTTTACCCTTAGTTTCCTGAAATGTCCTTGTTAGACGATTTTCAGCTTTTATCACACAGTTATCGATAATCATCTCTACCGCTTTGGCATATCCAGTCTCTAAACACCCTTGGTAATCTGGGGTATTAACCGGCACCAACGTAATATCATTATACTGAGGGTATTCAAGACGGAACTCTTTGATGATGCGATGGATATCTGTACCCTCTGCTTCTGATAACCCGGTTGTTAGCACCCCTATAATTTCTGGTTTATTTTTTTCACATACATTTAACAAACCATCTTTTAGGTTTTGATCCGGTTGCATCACTGCAGCTAGGTGATCTAACCCGGTGGTTTGCAGCGGCACAGGCTCATAGAAGTGACGGATAAAGAGGATCTTGCCGTAAGCGGAACACCCTTGGTTACCATGCAGTAGCGGGATAGATTTATCCAGGCCAAGAAATGCAAGGGAGGCGCCCATGGTTTGGCTTACCTTTACTGGGTCTACAGTCATTGGTTTGGTTTTTTTGATTAGTTTAGCCATGCTGCCTCCGGGGAATCATTCATATGTATTAAGTGACTTCGACTACGCTCAGCCGACTTAATACATTCGCAAAAACAAGTAGGCTGAGCGTAGTCGAAGCCAGTTGTTTTTGATGTAATATTTAAGCAAGAGATATTCATTACATAGCCTCCCACGGAGCTGGTTCGGCGATTGCTTTCCAAAGTGGATTATTGATGGTTCTATCCAATTCTCTAGCTAGAATAAGCATCCCTTCATAACCAGCATATGGATGTTCGCGCTCCTGATTGATATGCAAAAATGGGATGAGTGCCTTTAAGGCTGTGTACATATTTCTCCCACCAGCAACCAGCACATCAACGTTGTAGGCATCACATAGTCTTATTAGATTTTCTGGATTACCGTTGTCTATCATCTGGATATCATCACCGGTAATCATCTTGATTCGCTCTTTATCTTCAGGCGTAGATTTTTTCACCCCGGTTACTACAACTTTCATTCCCAGATCGTCTTGCAGGGCTGATAGCA
The DNA here is from genome assembly GCA_033852155.1 of Gammaproteobacteria bacterium. GTDB lineage: Bacteria > Pseudomonadota > Gammaproteobacteria > QZLD01 > QZLD01 > QZLE01. The sequence continues at coordinate 139,828 of JAWSVA010000005.1, forward strand.
CTGACCATGATTTTACCCCTCCGGTATAGAGCAGTACTCTCTTATCCGCTAATTTTTCACGGTAGAATTCGAGGTCTTGATTTATCTTTTGCTCCTCTTCGGCAATGAGCACCTCAGTACGTGCAATCAGATCATCATCTCCTATCATTGATGCAAAAGAGCGCAGAGCATTGGATGTATCACGCACCCCGTAGAAACTTCCTTCAAACCAAGGGATTCCATATTGTGTTTCCAAACCACGCGCTACATTCATCAATGCCTTGGAACAAACAACCATCGAAACATCGGCACGATGCATATGCTGAATATCATGAAAACGCGCATCACCTGACATAGTTCCTCTAACATTTATCCCGAGCTTATCAAGCAGCGGTAACACATGCCAAAACTCACCAGCAATATTAAATTCACCAATCAAATTTACATGGTGTATTTTATGGCCCTCTGGAGTTGTTTCCGGCAGCGGTTTTGGCTCAGCTGTTCCGATTACATGCTTAAGCATTGTGTCACCAGCTATACGGTTGCCGAAATTTTTACTGCCATAAAACCCTGCTGAAGGGACATGAATTACTGGCAGATCTAGCTTTTGCTCTGCGGCTTTACAGATGGATTCTACATCATCACCAATTAAAGCCGTCAGGCAGGTTTCATAAACAAAAACAGCCTTGGGAGAATAACCTGAAACCGCCTGACGAATACTGTGCAGGAGTCGAGCCTCCCCTCTGCCCATAACCACATCAACCTCGTTGAGATCGGTGGTCATACCCATTTTGTACAACCCTTCACCTGTCGTGCCGGAACCCCTAATTCCCCACGCACTTCCTATACAAGCTATCGATCCGTGGACAATATGCGCCACATCAGTAATTGGCAATAGGGCTATTAGGGCTCCGTCAAGGGTGCATCCCCCTGCTGTTGCCCCAGGTGTTGGTCGTGCGCAGCCTTCTTTATTTCCTTTATTAGAATCACATGATGGCTCGTCGCGTAACTCTTTTATCTCGGCATTTTTTAAACTCATGGTTGCACCTCTCTTTTCATCCATCTAGGAGGTGACTTCTGCAACCGCTGCTGCAATTCAAACAGTTTCTCTCTTGCTTCAATAGGAGCACTTATCTTTACTGGGAGCCCACCCATTCGTGTAACACGAGCTGCCGGCGGACCTCCTATAGAGCAAACAAATAACATATTGCAATCATTAACAAGCTCTGCCCTGCGCATTGCCCGGTCTGTATTCAAACCTGGCGCCTCGTCGGCAACCAAAGCGGAACGAATATCAATCAAGCGCACCTCAGTTGGAGATACCTGATAAATCAGAAACCTCGCACACGATCCAAAGTGGCCATCTATGATCTGGGCTGAATTGGAGGCACAGGCAACCCTGATCGCCCCTGGCATGTCATCGTCACAATAGGGTTCGATTTCCGGCAAAGGCTCTTGATTCAGTTCTATATCACCCTTGAGAAAGGCGATTGCCTGACGCAGCATAGAGCCCGGCACTTCACTCATATCTGCATTTGCTGCCCGTTTCATTTCCCCCGGTGTCAGACGATCCAAACCATCCTGTGTCAATGGTAGCCCGATACAGTCATCAAGTACTTTCAATAGACGCTGCGGATCTGTTTCTGGCAATACGCGAGCTGCAAGTGCAATACGCAATGCAATGTCGCGATGGGTGTTCACATCTATGGCTGAATCGTTCATATCATACCTCCACTACAGGAATTTGATCTCAGGGTTCTTATAACTTCTATTACTAATACAGCTAAAAGAACTATTACAGTTTCAAGTACTATTACAAATGGCGTGCCAAATATAGACTACTGCCTTTAGTCATTGTTTTTTATGAGGATGCAATCATGTTGTATGCTGTTACAAACATAACAATCAAACCAAAAACTACGACAATGTGTAGCAATCACAACAATACACACGAACCTTTCTGTAGGGTTGGCATCGCCCACCAAAAAACAGAGACATATTAAAAGCTCTGTAGGGTGGGCACCGCCCACCAATAGATGAGTATAAAGGATGACCAAAGGTGGGCAGTGCCCACCCTACATATTATTGTTACAGACAACATCTTCACCAAAAATTCATATAAATAAAGGTGTGGATTAACCCGCGTTTGTTGCAGCGAGATGTTGTTGTTTTTTTGTAGCCCTTCCAACAATTTGTCGCAGCAATGTAGCACAAACCACCAACCCACACCCAACAGTTATTTCTTTATATACAGTAACTTATGACAACATACGAACATGGCACGCAACCTGCACTTGGTCTAACTGAAGAAACCAGCACGGATTCCGTTGCTGAGTAACCTTAAATATATAGGAGTTAATATCATGGCTAAATTGCGTCAATGTGCTATCTACGGCAAAGGTGGCATCGGCAAATCCACAACGACCCAAAATTTGGTGGCTGCGCTAGCCGAGCTTGGCAAAAAAGTCTTGATTATCGGCTGCGATCCAAAAGCCGATTCGACCCGCCTGATCCTGCATTCCAAGGCACAGACCAGTGTAATGAACCTGGCGGCCAAACAAGGGTCAGTTGAGGACCTGGAACTGGAAGACGTATTGGAAGTTGGTTATGGTGGCGTGAAATGTGTTGAGTCTGGTGGCCCTGAACCTGGTGTGGGATGTGCCGGGCGCGGTGTGATCACCGCTATCAACTTCCTTGAAGAAGAGGGAGCCTATGAAGATGACCTCGATTTCGTCTTTTACGATGTTCTGGGCGACGTGGTATGCGGTGGTTTTGCCATGCCGATCCGCGAGAACAAAGCACAGGAGATCTACATCGTCGTCTCCGGCGAAATGATGGCCATGTATGCGGCTAATAACATTGCCAAGGGGATCGGCAAATACGCCACTTCAGGTAGTGTGCGTCTGGCCGGTCTTATCTGTAACAGCCGTAATACTGACCGCGAAGATGATCTTATCACAGCACTAGCGGAACGCATGGGTACCCAGATGATTCATTTTGTGCCGCGCGACAATGTGGTACAACACGCGGAGATCCGCCGCATGACGGTGATCGAATACAACCCTGAGGCCAATCAAGCTAACGAGTATCGCACGCTGGCGCAAAAAGTTATCGACAACAAGAACTTCGTCATCCCCAAGCCGCTGGAGATGGAGGAACTCGAAGATTTACTTATGGAATTTGGCATCATGGAAGTCGAAGATGAAACCATCATCGGTAAGTCTGTTAACGAGCCAGCCGCCGCATGAAAAACTTAGCTACTAGCATCAAGGAGAAATCCCATGACTAAGCCTAACCGCGAACAAAACGAAGCCCTAATTAAAGAGGTGTTGGAGTTTTATCCGGAAAAAACCAAAATAGACCGTGCTAAGCATTTGATGGTCAATGACAAAAAGCTGGAGTCATCAAAGAAGTGTATCACCTCCAACCGTAAGTCAAAACCAGGTGTAATGACCATGCGCGGATGCGCTTACGCCGGCTCCAAGGGTGTTGTATGGGGTCCAATCAAAGATATCATCGATATCTCACACGGACCCATCGGCTGTGGCCAGTACGCACGCGGTGGTCGACGCAACTTCTACTCTGGCACCACAGGCATCGACGCTTTTGGAGATATGAACTTCACCTCAGACTTTCAGGAAAAAGACATCGTATTTGGCGGCGATAAGAAGCTGACCAAATTAATCGGTGAACTGGAAACTCTGTTTCCGCTGAGCAAAGCTATCTCAATCCAGTCTGAATGTCCTGTGGGCCTGATTGGCGATGACATCGAAGCGGTCGCCAAGAAAACTTCTGCCGAGATCGGTAAGCCAGTAATACCGGTGCGCTGTGAAGGTTTCCGTGGTGTCTCGCAATCCCTGGGTCACCATATTGCCTGCGATTCGGTGCGCGACTGGGTTCTACCCAACCGCGACGGCCAAGAGACCGTAGAGAAGACACCGTATGATGTAGCGATTCTCGGTGATTACAATATCGGTGGAGATGCTTGGGCATCACGTATCCTGCTTGAAGAGATGGGATTGCGAGTAGTTGCTCAATGGTCAGGTGATGGCACGCTGGCGGAAATGGAGAACACCCCGAATGTGAAGCTGAACCTGCTGCACTGTTATCGTTCGATGAACTATATCAGTCGCCACATGGAAGAGAAATACGGCATCCCCTGGATGGAATATAACTTCTTTGGTCCGACACAGATCGCTAAATCATTGCGCGATATCGCCAGTCACTTCGACGATCACATCAAAGAAGGCGCCGAGCGTGTGATTGAGAAATATACAGCACCGATGAAGGCAATCATCGCCAAATTCAAGCCACGCCTAAAGGGTAAAAAAGTGATGCTGTATGTAGGTGGTCTGCGTCCACGCCATGTGATTGGTGCCTATGAAGATCTAGGTATGGAAGTGATTGGTACGGGCTACGAATTTGGCCACAACGACGATTATGACCGCACCATTAAGGATATGAAAGATGCCACACTGATCTACGATGATGCTTCCGGTTATGAGCTGGATGAGTTCGTTAAGAAGCTGCAGCCGGACCTGATTGGATCGGGAATCAAAGAGAAATACGTCTTCCATAAGATGGGTTTCCCCTTCAGACAGCTGCACTCCTGGGACTATTCCGGTCCTTACCATGGCTACGACGGCTTCGCGGTATTTGCGCGCGACATGGACATGACATTGAACAACCCATGCTGGAACAAGCTGGTCGCACCATGGGCAAAAACCACCCCGGAAGGGATGAGAAAAACCGCCTAAGCACACGCAGGAATGATCATTTTACAACTTTGGCCCTTTCCATATATAGCTGGTAAGGGCGAAGGAGAAAAGATATGCAAACAGAAGACAATATTAAACCGTGTTACCCCCTATTTAAGGAAGATAACTACCAGGAACTGCTCAAAAACAAACGAGAAAACTGGGAGGAGCGACACCCCAAAGAGGAGGTGGAAAAAGTCTTCCAGTGGACCACCACTCAGGAGTATCAGGATCTAAACTTTGAGCGCGAGGCCTTGACTGTCAATCCAGCTAAAGCCTGCCAACCACTGGGCTCGGCACTTTGCGGAGTAGGTTTTCACAAAACACTGGTATATATCCACGGTTCACAAGGCTGCGTAGCGTACTTCCGCACCTACTTTAACCGCCATTTCAAAGAGCCGTTCGCCATCATTGCCGATTCGATGACCGAGGATGCAGCCGTGTTTGGCGGGCAGAACAATGTCCACGAAGGTTTGGCCAATGCTCACAAGCTTTATGATGCCGAAATGATCGCGGTGTCAACAACCTGCATCGCAGAAGTTATCGGTGACGACCTCAATGCCTTTATAGGCAACGCCAAGAATGAAGGTCACATCCCTAAGGATTTTCCGGTACCACATGCTGCGACACCATCGTTTATCGGTTCGCACATCACCGGCTGGGATAATATGGCAGTAGGTATACTGAAATACTTCACCTTAAACCATATGGAAGGCAAAGAGGTCGGCCAGAACAATAAAATCAACCTTGTACCTGGCTTTGAGACCTATCTTGGCAACTTCCGCGTCATCAAACGTTACCTGAAGGAGATGGATATTGACTACACCTACATATCTGACCCTGAAGAGGTGTTAGATACACCAGCTGATGGCGAATTCCGTATGTACGCTGGCGGCACTACCCAGCAGGAAGTCAAGGATGCACCAAATGCAAAAGATACCATCATGTTACAGCCACTTAGCCTGACTAAAACCAAAAAGTATGTCAAAGGCACCTGGAACCATGAGGTACCTGACCTGCAAATCCCAATGGGAATTACAGCTACAGATGAGTTCTTAATGAAAGTTTCTGAGATCACAGCCAAAGAGATTCCAGAATCAATCACCAAAGAGCGCGGACGCCTGGTTGACATGATGACAGACTCTCACACCTGGCTACACGGTAAGAAGATCGCTCTATATGGAGATCCTGATTTTACCCTTGGGCTTACCGCCTTCCTACTTGAACTGGGTATCGAGCCTACACATATCGTCTGCCATAATGGTAACAAACGTTGGGAAAAGGCGATGCAGAAGATTCTGGATGCATCACCTTATGGTGCCAACGCCAAGCTATATTCAGGGGCCGACCTGTGGCATATGCGCAGCCTGTGCTTTACCGACAAGCCAGACTTCCTGATTGGTAACAGCTACGGCAAGTTTATCCAGCGCGACACCCTGCACAAGGGCGAGGATTGCGAAGTGCCGCTAATCCGCCTAGGCTTCCCGATTTTCGACCGTCACCACCTGCACCGTAATACTACTTTGGGCTATGAAGGCGGGATGCAGATCCTAACCACACTGACCAATGCAGTGCTGGAGCAGCTGGATAGACAAACCATGAAACTCGGCGATACCGATTATAACTTCGACCTAGTGCGCTAAGAGAGAGATGAGTCATGGCCAATATCATGATCCGTCAGAATGCCAGCGGTAGTTTGGTATTTTATCTGCCCAAGCGCGACATCGAAGCAGACATTGCTTCCATCGAGTTCGACACCCCGGAAAAATGGGGTGGCGAGCTCCGCCTGGAAAATGGTGGTATCTATCACATAAACCCGATCGCCAAGCCGGCGCGCCTGCCCATATCACTTAGGGCACGACGGATTAGCGCTGCGGAGGATTGATACATAATTAACTAAACACATGCCACTGACCTAAAAACCAGCAAGGCAATCAAGTAGGGTGGGCACTGCCCACCTTTTTATATTTCTCGAACTTTTGGTGGGCAATGCCCACCCTACATAAGTTTAAAAATATTTACTAACTTAGTAAGGAGTTAAACATGAGCCAATATTCCGCAATGACTATGGGCGGCACGCCCTGGACACCAGAGTTCGTAACATTGCTGGATCCGGAAAGCTGCATCGCCTGCGGGCGCTGCTACAAAGTCTGCCCTCGCGATGTTCTGACTTTTGTCGATAGCGACGATGATGATGACGAAGATGCAAGTGCAGCAGCCAAGATGATAATAAAAGATACCGATGACTGCATTGGTTGCGGTGCCTGCGGACGCATGTGTCCAAAAAATAGCTTCACTTTTGCACCCAAGGAAGTTTAACAAAATTGTAGGGTGGGCACTGCCCACCTTTTCATATTTCTTAACTTTTGGTGGGCAGTGCCCACCCTACCTATTCTCCAAACCCTGTGAATTCCTTGACCCCTATACCTGCCCAATTTGGCGAATAAACTCCTTTTTCAACATATCTATGAAATGTCGAATACGGCCAATCAAATACATTTTTTACAATCCCATGTTTCACAGGGTTGTAATGAATGTAATCGATATGATGCTCAAAATCTTTTTCGCCTCTTATCTCATGCTCCCAAAATCTTCTTTGCCAAATTGTGCTTTCACGGTAACGGATTTTGGATTCGGTTATAAATTCACTTCGTTCAAATTTGTGTTTTACACGCGATGTGAATTTTGCTTTTATCATCCCTATCCGTTTTGAATATGCATCATCACCTTCTGGTAACGTCCATATACAATGCATATGATCCGGTAACAATACCCATGCATCGATTTGAAATGGATGTTTTTGTTTCACCTCTTTGACTACATTTCTCAATTCATTTATCACATCGTCACCTACAAATATTTGTTGCCTCCGATATGTCACAATCGTGAAAAAAAATGTTCCACCCAAGGTTCGCGCCCGGCGATAATTCGGCATTCCCTAATCCCCATAGTTTTTTATAACACCATCCCAGACGTAGGGTGGGCATTGCCCACAAAAAAACACGCTTCAATTCTAATTCATGGTAGACGGTGCAAATCATTTATAACCAAACATCAACATAGCACAACCATTTGCATGATTCCAACCAATGGTGGGCAGTGCCCACCCTACTAAAATATGAGAGTATCAATTTGCTTTCTTTGTAACATCATAGTGCATTTTGTCGCAAACCCTACAAACCTTACACAAACATATAACCTTAGAAATCGGACACTTACCCCAACTACCACACCTGGCACACAGCTTGCAATTTGCTTTGTTAAGAGAAAAAAGAGAGTAGTAATAAATAAATTGGAGAGTGCCATGATAAATTTCACCCCATCTGCCACTGCGGTTTTACGCCGCAATTTACCAGAATCGCCCGATGCAGGGTTTCGCCTGCTGATTAAGAAAAGCTGCTCCAGCGTACAATACACTCTACGCCAAGAAAGCGAGATTCAATCAAACGACGAGCTAATCGAACTGGGTGATGGAATCAAACTATTCATAGATGCAGAAACGTTTCCGATGGTTGACAATACCCAGGTGGATTTTATCGAAGAATCTGCTCAAAGCGGTTTCACCTTTGACAACCCGAACATCACCAAGAACAGCTGTTCTAGCTGTGAATCTAGCTGTTAGGAGGCACCATGGATATACATCAATCTCTGGCTGAGGAACTTAGTCCATTGATATCGGCTGAGGATTTTCTCGACTTCTTTGCCGTTGCCTATGATCAGAAAGTGGTCGAGGTAAAGCGCCTCCATATTTTGCAGCGTTTTCATGATTATGTTAGGCGCCATACTGGTGATATGCCTACCTCGGCAGCGGAGCAGCATACTTGGCTGCGTCAGTGGTTGGTGCAAGCTTACGAGAATTTTGTGGTATCAGATGCGCTAACAGAAAAAGTGTTCCGTGTATTTCGCGATTCTCCCCGTGCCGAAGGGGGAACCAGCACCTTTACACCGATTGAGGAGATCTTTAAATGATGCCCCCTTCTACATCAACCCCTTGTATAAAAACAGACAGCCGCTGGGAATGTGGCGATGCCGTCCGCCTTGTGCGCAATGTACGCAATGATGGCACCTATCCAGGCATGGACCGGGGAACACTGCTGATGCGGCGCGGTCTCATCGGTAATATCGTTGACATCGGTACCTTCCTACAAGATCAAACTATCTATTCAGTACATTTCCTGGAAGGAGATCGCGTCATCGGCTGTCGCCCCGAAGAACTGGCTGATATCAAAGATGAATGGATTGAATCCCGCTTCGAGTTTCGCGAGTGGGTACGCCCAGTATGCGAGATCCCTCTTAACGATGGGCTCGTCATTCCACAGGGCAGTTCTGGGCAAATCATCCGTGTGCTGCGCATACCGCCAGACAAGGTCGCCTACCACATCCATTTCGATGCCCATCCAGGTCGCTTACTACAAATCCCCGAGGGACTACTGGAAAGCAATGAAGCCAATCAAAATTGATAAGGCAACACCTGCTGATATCCCAGCCCTCGCTGAGTTATTATCTGTGCTATTCACTCAGGAGGAGGAATTTAAAGCAGATCCAGAGGCTCAGATTAGAGGGTTAACCAAAATCATTGACCACCCTGAAACAGGTATCATTATTTTAGCCAGGCAGAATAAAAAAATAGTTGGCATGGTGAACCTGCTGTTCACAGTTTCTACAGTGCTTGGTGAGCGGGTCGCGCTGCTGGAAGATATGGTTGTTACTGCCTCTTTCCGTGGTACAGGAGTTGGAACTCAACTGTTAGCCGGGGCAATCTCATACGCAAAGTCAGAGAGTTGTGGACGCATCACCCTTCTCACCGACAAAACTAATCAAGCGGCACAACGCTTTTACGAGAAGCAAGGATTTGCCTCCTCAAGCATGATTCCGATGCGGCTGTGTTTGTGAATGGATTAGGTTTTGACAAGATTGGGGTATAAATTGCACATGGAAGACACCAAGATAAAGATTCACCTGCCCCGCGATGCACGCATGCCAATCAACCGCTGCAACCTCTCTGCTGACATCATTGGCAGCCTTACATTCCAGGAAAATCCAACCGATATAATCCTAGATAGCGTAACCACCATATATGAAGAGTTATTTACCAGGCTTGGCCTTTTATTGAGCGAAGAGGATCGCGCACAGCTATTTCTCGACTATATGGATGTGATGTTCTCCCTGCATGATTTAGAGATAGCAGGGTGCAACCCAGAGAATAAAAAACACCGAAAAAAAGCCGACTATCTGAAGATGGCACGTGGATGGTCGTTCGATCCCGATGGACGCGAAGCAGCTGTTTTAAAGGGGTGGGTACAATCCCGTTTTGGTTTGATGCCACGCTTTCACATCGAGCCGATTCCAACACCTGACTGCCAAGCCTATCTAAAATATCAGGAGATGCGTAGCACGGGTATATACAATACTAATGCTCTGGATACCCAACTAGATCTCCTCTACTCATTTACTCAATCGGAGCTTAAACGTCGTTTTAAAGGCAGGACTCATCTTCGGCTGTATAGAGGTGTTAATCGCCTAGACCAGTATCAGCTGTTACACAAGATTGATAAAAGAAAACGGATAATTCTGTTGAACAATCTAAACTCATTCACTGACCAACGAGAACGAGCTGAAGAGTTTGGGGATTATGTATTACAAGCAGATATCCCATTAGCAAAGATATTCTTCTTCCATAAGCTACTACCTAAAATGCTCAAGGGAGAAAGTGAATATGTGGTACTGGGTGGGGTATGTAAGGTGAAGCATGTTTTGTAGTAAACGGTTGCTGACAAAGTCAGCATACGTCATTACCGCACCTCCTTCTCGTCATCACCCTAAAATGTCATACCGGGTTATACACTGCGTCATAGCGGCGAAAAACCGCGCGTGGTTTTGAGTCCAGTGCCGAAGGTGCGATAGTTGATTACGATGTTAGCTATCAATTAAGCTGCAAGTTCTACAAAAACTTCAGGGTGCTTTTCAGCAATACGAAGTAGTGAAGCTGCAGGGCCTGAAGGTTTGCGACGCCCTTGCTCCCAATCTTGAAGAGTGCGAACAGATACACCAAGTAGCTTGGAAAATTCAGATTGAGATAAGTTGGTTTTGTGCCTTACTTCAACAACCCATGAAACTGAAATCTCGGTAGTGCGCCCTTTGTTGCCAGATTTCATTTCAAGGACAGATTGCAAAAGTTCAGCACCGATATCCCTATTGCCATCTCTTTCAAGTAGTTCTTTTTCAGATTTAGCCATTTTCAATCTCCTCTTTAATTGCCTTGAGTATATGAGCAGGAATACTCTCTTTGGCTGATTTTGCATAGATTAGGAGTAACCAGATTTCACCATTTTTGAGCTTGTTGTAATAGATAACCCTTACACCACCACGCTTACCTGTGCCCTTGCGTGACCATCGAACCTTTCTTATGCCTCCAGAGCCAGATACTACATCACCAGATTCAGGATCATTGGCTATATAAACAGCGAAGTCTTGACGTTCACTTTCAGACCAGTAATCAGATACAAGGCGAGAAAATATTGGAGTTTCTATTACAGTAAACATAACTATTATTATACGGCATTGCCGTATAAAATACAATATCAGTTGAGATGATAACTAACGCCCGCAAAAACGGGAGATAATTTAAAATGAGGAGCGAATATTTGGGCATTCCCGCACCCTTTCGTCATCACCATAAAACGTCATACCGGGTTATACACTACGTCATACCGGCGAAGGCC
>JAWSVA010000018.1:0-42129 GCA_033852155.1 Gammaproteobacteria bacterium
GCAGCTTTTTGCAGTTGATCCTATCACTGTGGAGGTGGTGCGCTTTGAATATCTGGGTTCTTTTGTGGGTATCAGCGATGGTAAGCCACTAAATCAAATGCGCAAGGCTCACCACTTAGGGGTGAGTCTAAGAACGTATGAAAGGCGGTTGGCTAAAGGCCGTAAGCATGTTTTGACTAAAATAAGGAAAGAAAAGCAATGAGTAGTGCAAACAATCAAAGCAATGCGGATTGTCCAAGTATTAATTATCCGTGGTTTTGTTTCGATGGTGATGATTATGAATATTTCACGACTGAAAAAGAGGCTATAGATGCCGCTGAGACTGCAGTTCAGTATTATTTGGATGAGTCTTGGGATGTGGATGTTGAAAGTATCAGGGTTGGCAAGGTTTCGCGGGTTGTAACCAAGGTGGATGTTGTTGAACGTCCTGATGATATTGATGATATTGATGATATTGATGATATTGATGATATTGATACAGAACAATGTTGCTCGGATCGCTTTTTACATTACTGTGATTACAAGCTTCTGCCGCTGGAGAAGCTACTTTGATAATTGAATTTAGAAAGGATTTGTTGTAATGCGAGAAATCACTATTCATCGGGTCACTAAAGAGGAGGGTGTTAGCATCTTTTCTCACGGCCCGGCAAACCTGGCTGGCGCTCAAAATGATTATATGGCTGTGGTATCTGATGGTGGGCATATAACTCAGGCGCTGGGCTTTATTAAGTTTCAAAACGGCCCATCAGATGAGTATGGGCACAACGGCGTAACGCTAGAAACATTATTGGCTGTTTGTCATGATCGCTTAACCAGCTTCCAAAAAGGCCCTTTTCCTTGTCGATATAGCGCTGAAGCAGTTCAGCACGTTGAGCGGGCACTTGAGGCGTTGAAAGATCGAATTAGAGAAAGAGAGCACGAAAGCACGAAAGCACGAAAGCAAGGTGGTTTGTGGAAGACTTAACGATCCCGGTCGAGGAAGTGACGGCCAGTGTGGCCCGGGCTCTTGAAAAAGTAAGGCGTTATCTTAATGTAGAGGATGTTGAGGGTCAATTTTCTGATATTGATGCTGGTTATTATTCAAAAGAAAAGTTTTTGGTCGTATGGTCAGGCAATTATCGCGGTATTCCCACAGAGTTTAAGGTTGAAAAATGTGATTCAGTGTATCGGTTAGTGAGTGGTTATTGTTGTGTTTATGGTCATGCTGGGGTTTTTCATGAAAATCAAATTGATGGTTTTAATACGTTTGAACGTGCGCTTATTGTTGTGGGTTTGAAGTTATGCTCGACTCAGGCAATAAAAGACGAGTTTGTTAACGAGTATGTAGAGCCCTACAATAAAAAAATTAAAGCCCGTTCGATGGGGTAAGTAGTAATTCAATAAGCTCCAGGGCTATCGCACTGCGCTGCAGTGACTTATAGCAAAAGAAAAAACAAAACAAAACAAAGAAGAAAATAAAATGACATCTAAAACCCGCGAAGTTAGATATTCAGATGCTGTCATTAAGCGTCTTTTAGATGATACAAGTATTAGGCAATTAAAAGATCCTCGTTACCCTCTTAGATTACGCTTTCATTTAGACAGAACCGCAGCCAGCTGGTTTGTTGTGAGATATGGCAAAGGTCGTACAGTTTGGCGTAAGCTGGGGAACTGGCCGGATCTGACTACTAAAGCTCTTTTAGGCAAGTTGCCAGAGATTCAAGCGGAGTTGGCTCGTGATCTGGACAGTAAGAATGTTTCTCAGTCATTCAAAATGGTGGGCGAGCTGCTTAGCTGGTATCAAGCGCGGGCAGTATCTGACCGCAATCTAAGTAAAACTAGAAAATCGGCTATTAAATCGGCCATTAGTCGGCATTTGTTGCCGCGATTGGCAGATTGCTTAATTAGTGATTTAAATCAATCTAAACTGGATGAATCTCTGTTTTGGCCGTTGCAGTCTGAATATTCACTGTCTTATGTGCGTTCAATCTGGACGGTGCTCAAGCAAGCTTTTAAGCGGGCGCATAAGCTCAAGATGATGGCAAGCAATCCGGTGGCCGGGTATCAATTCAGTGATTTCATTGAATCCCCGATTATTCCAAAGCCGTCAGCTCTGCGTGGCGATGAAATTGCGGTCCTGTTATCCGATCTAAGGCCTGTGAAATATGACAAATTGATGTTGCCGCTGATGATGTTGCTGCATGGTACTCGGATTGGTGAAACCCGCCGGGCACGTTGGGAACATATTAGTTTGTCAGATCGCCGTTGGTTCATCCCTGCAGAGCACACCAAAACCAAGCAAGAGCACATTTTGCCCTTAACGGATCAGGCTGTGGAGCTGTTGCATCTATATCGAGAGCAGCAAAGAGCAAAGGGCTATGATGGTGTGAACTTGTTTCCGAACTCAACCAGGCGTAACCCCTTAAATGGTAATCAATCCAACAACCTTATTAATTCAGTGAGTGAAAGTAAATGGCAAGCCCATGATCTGCGTAAAGTGGCTCGCACCATTTGGATGGACTTAGGTGTGGATTACATGGTGGGTGAGTTATTGCTTAATCATGCCATGAGCAAGCTTGATCAAACGTATATTCACACTTTTGCTGAGGCTCAGAAGCGCCAAGCATTAGAGCAGTATCATGCCTGGCTGTTACGCCAAGGTTTATTTTTTTGGCTTAAAACCAGCGCCGAGACAATGCCGAGACAGCCTGCGGCGGCAAATAGCCCGCAAGGCGTTAATGGCGGGCTTTCGCTGGGTGTCGGATAAATCATCACAGAGGAGAATGTTTTTGCTATAAGTAACGATTAATTAAGTGTTTGAAGTTGGTGTTAAGAATGGATATTAAGTAGATGAACAGTCGGCTTGTTTTACACTGAGAGTTTATTAATTACACTTAGAGCTTGACGATAGTGGCGGTTTTCTCTATTGTTAGTTCTAACGTGGTGTTGATGTGTTACGAACAGCCTAGATATTAAAGAGCTAGACATTATCCCCATATTCCCTGGACCCGGCTTTATGTCGGGTTTTTTTATGGGCGTATTATTTTTTTATGTTGTGGAAACGTGAGAAGTATGGAAGAAGCGGGCAAGAGTGAAATGCAAATGGGCAGCACAGATCGGGTGCTGTTAGGCGTCGTGGCAGCCATCATTGTTGCGTTGCTGGTTTGGGTGGGGACAACACTGAACTCTAACCAAATTGAACTTGGCAAGTTGCAGGTGCAGGTGGCTCAGCTGGGTGAAGAATCACGACGTGCCACAGCGGATAATCGCGAGGTGTTGCGGCGGGTAGATGAGTTGGAAAAAGACGTGGCGGTATTGAAAGCAAAAGGAGCGTAGCTAATGGATGTAAAACAGTTGTTGGAATTGGTGATTAGGCCAACATTGAAAAAGATTGATTTACATAGTGAGGCAGCAGAACAGCTGGTGCTTGGTACTATTTGGCAGGAATCACGTGGCAAATACATTAAACAGGTGGGTGGTGGTCCAGCGTTGGGTTTAGCTCAGATGGAGCCTGCTACTCATGATGATATCTGGCGCAACTATCTAGCTTATAAATATACGTTAGCAAACAGCATTATTAGGCTTGCAAGTACTGAGTGTTTTGATAACGGTGTAATGCCGGATGTTAATGAGTTGATTGGGAATTTGTGTTATGCGGTGGCAATGTGTCGAGTGCATTACCTGCGGGTTAAAGCGCCGCTTCCGAAAGCGGGGGATGAAATAGGTCTGGCTGCGTATTGGAAGGAGCATTACAACACCTATTTGGGTGCGGGTACGGTCAAGGAGTTTGTAGAGCACTTCCCCACCTTTTAATTAATGTGGGTAGGTGATTGGTGGCTTTCGAGCCGTTGTTTTTTTTGGAGTAAATAAGATGGGAAAAACTAAGAATTTTAAAGCGGTGTTTCTGGGGTGTCTGGCTGTACTGATAGTGGCCTTCCTGGCAATGCCTCAGTTTGTAGTGGCAGGCGAATTGGGGCCGAGCCCGGATCACTCTGTGACGTTGATGGAGTTGTTGGCAATGTTTGTTGGTAATGAGCAGGCTGGAAAGTGGTTAATGGTGCTAGGTTTGGTGGGGTATGGATTCACTCAGTTACGAGCATGGCTTCCGCTGCATTGGCTGGCAAGGTTGCCGCGTTGGTTGGTTAAATTGATGGAAGTGTTGGCGGGTAACTACAGAAGGGCAGGCAATGAAGATACTAACAACCCTGACAGTTATCGCAAAGCTGTCTAATCGACTACTGGACAAACTTGATGAATATAACTATGAACGAAAACAGCGGAAGCTTGAAGAGCGCCGGGCTGCAGTGGCTGAGCGCCCCTGTGAGGCTTTTGGTGATATGTTTGGCGGCTCTGAGTCTTCTGAGTCTGATGGGGTGCGGGAGTCAGCCGATAAACAAGGCGATGCAGTGCAATCTAACACCTCCGCAGCTTCAGTGGATAGAGACCGTTGACGGTCGTGTGACAACGGCCAATGGTGATGCTGAAACAGAGGCCGGAGGGGCTTATATTCCGCCGCGTTCCCTGGGTGAGTTAATGAACTTTATCCATGATCTTCGGGAGTGTACAACCGCTCAGCTTAGTGCTGGCGCGGGATTGCAGGGGACCCTGGGCAATTCAAGCTTTACCACGGGCGGTAGGCTCGCGGGGTTTGGCTAGTTTTCGGATTTTCTATGGTCGTCAGCAGCACCTTGGTCATTTTCAATGTTTGCAAGGGCTGAGAGCTGAAGGTATTGACTAAAATCTAATTCTTTTTGACGATTTTAATCGTCAGTGGATTACTACGAAAAGAGGTGGCGTTGAAGTGTGGTTGACGTTACAAAAATGGATGAGTATCTGTGGAACATAACCCGAATTGCTCAAGCGTTCGGGGTGTCTCGTGACACAGTTCGAAAACGGTTAAATGTCGCTGGGGTTGCTCCGGTGAAAAAAGTGAGGGGTGTGCCTCTTTATCCGCTTTCAGAAGTCGGCCTGGCTCTGTTTGCTGGTGAAGTCGGTGCGATACCGACGGCATACAAACCGGATGAGTTGAATCCTAAAGCCCGGAAAGATTATTTTCAATCTGAAAATGAACGGTTGAAATTTGAAGAAAAAACAAGACAGCTTGTCCCGGCGGAAGAGGTTAGGGCTGATCAAGTCAGAGCTCTAAAGGCTAATGTGGCATTTTTTGAAGGTTTAACAGACAAGATGGAGCGCACCAGGTTGTTTGCTCCAGATCAATTGGATGCATTGGAACAGGCTACTGATGTGTTTCGTGATCAGCTTTACAATGAATTGATGAATGTGGCGGATGAGTAACTACGGCAAAGCCTCAAAGATTCGTCGTGAGGTGACTGCGTTAGTGCGAGCGCCCAAACGTGAGCCATTGTCGGAAAGTGCCGCTCGGTTGCTGCATGTAGAGCAAGGCGGGGCGATGGTGCCGTGGGATGGTCCTCTGATTCCGTATATGTATGAGCCGATGAATTGCTTGCAATCTCGGTATTTTGACGGTGTGGTGTTTGTTGGTCCGGCGCGAACTGGGAAAACGGTTAGTTTGCTAGATGCGTGGATCGTGCACACAGTGGTTAATGATCCGTCTGATATGTTAGTCGTGCAGATCTCAGAAGATAAAGCGCGGGAGTATAGTAAGAAGCGTTTGAGTCGTAGCTTTGAATCCAACGCTGAAGTGCGGGCGGCATTATCGCCCCGTGCCCATGATAATAATGTGCATGACAAGATTTTTAAGGCTGGACATTACCTTAAGATAGGTTGGCCAAGTAAAAACATTTTTGCGTCGTCTGATTGGAAGCGGGTAGCGCTTACTGATTATGACCGCATGGAGCAAGATGTAGGTGGTGAGGGTTCCGGTTGGGTGTTAGCTGGTAAGCGTACTCAGACATTTATGAGCAGCGGCATGGTGCTAGCTGAAAGTTCGCCGGGTTTTGACATTATTGACCCTACATATAGACCAGAAAGTCCGCATGAAGCGCCGCCAACCAAAGGTATTTTGGCTCTGTATAACCAGGGGGACCGACGCCTTTTTTATTGGCAGTGCAAAGATTGTGGAGACTGGTTTGAGCCAGATTTTGAACTGCTGGTGTATGACACTAATGAACCCGACCCAACGAAAGCAAGCCGGGAAGTGTTTCTGGGCTGCCCTCATTGTGGGGTGGTGCATCAAGAGAGATTAAAGCATCAATTTAACCGTGATGGGCTTTGGTTGCCGCAAGGTTGCAGTCTGGATCAGAATCGACAGGTGCATGGTGAGGCGCGAGTAAGTCGGATTGCAAGTTTTTGGCAAAAAGGTCCAACTGCAGCGTTTCAAACATGGAATCAATTGGTTTATAAATACCTCGCAGCGCTGAATGATTATGAGCGGACCGGGAGTCTTGAAAACCTCAAGGCAACAACCAATACCGACCAAGGCAAGCCTTTTACAGCGCCGAGAAATACGGCCAGAAATAGTAATGATCTGATGGATAGGCGCAGGGATCTGGGCGTTAAAGTGGTGCCGGATTGGGTGCGCTTTTTGACCGCAGGCATTGACGTGCAGGGCGGTAAAAAAACGCCCCGCTTTGAAGTGCAGGTTGTGGGTTGGGGTGAGGATTTAGAGCATATCGTGATAGATCGTTATGCTTTGACCAAGAGTCAGCGCAAAGATCCAGAAACAGCCAGTGGTTATGCCCGAATTAATCCTGCCAGCTACTTGGAAGATTGGGACGAGATTACTGATAAAGTGATTAATAAGACTTATCAGATTGATGATGAAACAGGGCGTTACATGCCTATTTTGCTCACTGCATGTGATTCAGGCGGTGAAGAGGGTGTGACTGATAACGCTTATAACTATTTCCGCAAGCTGAAAAAAACAGGGCTTTCCCGGCGATTCATGCTGATTAAAGGGGCTAGTCGTATAACTGCCCCGTTAATTAAAAAGAGCTATCCAGACAATACCAAGCGTAATGACCGCAAGGCTAGTGCAGCTGGTGATGTGCCAGTGTGGTTGCTTAATACTGACAAAATTAAAGATATAGTGGCAAATGCCTTGGGTCGTGAGGAGCCGGGGCGGCGTTATGTGCATTTTCCTGATTGGCTGCCAGAGAGCTTTTTTGATGAGCTGAGCTGTGAAACTCGCGGTTCAAATGGAAAATGGTATAAGCCGTCTAATTCTGCTCGCAATGAGGCGTTTGATCTATTTGTTTATTGTTGGGCCATTATCTTTGATCGCAAAGTTGACCGGCTGGACTGGGACAACCCACCACCGTGGGCTAAGTCGATTGATGAAAATAGTGAGATTCTAACAGGCGCGGGAGAGATATCAGAACAACCCAAACGCCGCCGCAGGCGGAAAACTTAGAAAAGGAACACAATGGCATTTACTCAAGATGATCTGGATGCGCTAGATGAAAGTATAGCCAGTGGTGAACTTACTGTGAGGGTTAACGGTAGAGAGGTAACTTATCGCAGTATGAAAGATCTGCTGCAAGCAAAGCGTCATATTGGTCAAGTGATGGCAAAACAGGCGGGTCGTCGTCACAATCCGTTATCTGGCATTGTTACTGTTGGTGATCGGGGTGTTCGATGAGAAATAGCACTATCGTTGGTTTGGACGGGCAGCCGTTAACAGTTTCGGCTACCGCATATGAAGGGGCGACAAGGGCATCTCGTTCGCTTGGTTGGTCGGCTTCGGCAGCAGGCCCAAATCACGCGTTGGCTTCAGCTATCAGGCCGCTGAGAAACCGTAGCCGTGATGCTTATCGAAACAGTCCTCTGTTACGCAGCGCCATCAATAAAAATACTAGTAATGAGGTGGGGCGTGGTTTTTCGCTGCTCAGCACCTGCCGGAATGATGATTTTAGACTTGCTGCAAATGAGCTGTGGAAGCGGAGTAGTGCCCAGCTTGATCCTGATGGCGTCAAAAATTTTGGTGCGATAGTGGATCTGTGTGTGCGGGCAAGGCGCATGAGTGGTGAAGTATTTATTCGTCGTTTACGTCGCCGTCTATCTTCCGGGTTGGCGGTGCCGATGCAAGTGGATGTATTGGAGTCAGATCTGTGTCCGGTGGAGTTTAATCGTAAGCTTAAAAACGGCAATCGAATAGTTCAATCGGTGGAGTTTCAAGGAAAAGTTCGGGTAGCTTACTGGTTTTATAAGCATCATCCTCAGGATGGGGTGGATGTGGTCAGTTTGGGCGATTTGGAGCGAATCCCAGCTAATGACGTGATTCATCATTTTAAACAGTTGCGACCCGGCCAGGTTCGAGGCGAGCCTGATCCAGCAGCGGTGCTGCTCAAAGATCGCACGTTTCACGATTATGATGACGCTGAGCTTGTGCGAAAAAAAGAGCGCAGCAACTTCACTGGCTTTTTATATCGAGAGGCGTTTGATTCTGATGATTTTGAATATGATCCTCAAACTGGCAAGCCGCTGTTTGATGATGGCGAATCTGTAGAGTCAGTGGAGCGAGTGAAAGCTGGAACCATGTTGCGCGGTATCGCTGGCGAAAAGCTGCAGCTGTTTGATGGAGACAATACAGGTAGTGGTTACAGTGATTTTGTTCGGTGGCAAGCCTTGCAGATGGCCGCAGGGCAGGAGATCCCTTATCCGTTATTAACGGGCGATTGGGCGGGTTTGAATGATCGGTTGGTACGGGCATTCCTTAATGAATATAGGAGGGGTATTGGCTTTGATCAGATAAATCTCAGCGGCTTTCAAGTTGCTTTTAAGATCTGGCAGTGGTGGTTAGCTGATGCTGTGTTGCTAGGTAAGCTCGATGCCCCTGGTTATGCAGATAATCCTTATTATTATCTGGCAGTTGATATCCGTCCGGATGCGTTTAAGTGGCTTCATCCTGAGCAAGACATTAACGCCCGACAGAAAGCAGTCTCGAATCAACTATCTAATATCGACGCAGAGGCCGCAGAGTTTGGGCGAGATCTTGATGAGAATATGCGCCGGAATGCCAAGGCATTAAAGCGCTGGCAAACCATTTGTGAGGAAGAGGGGATTGAAAAGCCCAGTAATTTAACCGGGCTTTTTAATGTCCCGGAAGATGCCGCAGCGTCACAAAATAAGGAGGACAACAGCGAATGAAAAAAAGTATGGCTCTTGAGTATCTGCTTAGTACTGCCTGGGCGCTTGATGAGCGTTTATTAAATGTTATGGGGCAGTTAGCAGCTCGTGATGTGAATGGTCTTGATTTGTCTGAATTGGAGGCCACGGCTGAGGGTTTGCCGCAGTATCAAGCTGTTATGGCGAAAGAAGGCGAAGCCTTGGGGCATTGCCTGGAGCTGCGCGAAGGCGGTGTGGCGGTGCTGCACGTCAATGGCGTGATTAGTCGCTACGCAACATGGTTTCAGTCTATTTGTGGTGGTGTGTCAACTCAGCTGTTAGCGAAAGAGTTTAGCGAAGCGCTAAATAATCCCGGTGTGAAAGCTATTGTGCTTAATGTTGATAGTCCTGGCGGTCAGGCTGACGGCATACATGAGTTGGCGGAAATGATTCACGCCGCTCGCGGTACTAAGCCCGTTGTGGCTTATGTTGGTGGGACGGGAGCTAGTGCGGCTTATTGGGTGGCCTGTGCTGCTGATGAGGTGGTGCTCGATGCTACGGCGATGCTGGGGTCTATCGGTGTAGTTGCTACTTTGAATCGCTACAAGGATTCGGACGAAAATGTGGAACGGTTGGAGTTTGTGTCTAGCCAGTCGCCAAAAAAACGCCTTGATCCGGCTAGCGAGGAAGGTCGCGCCGATTGGCAGGGGCGTCTTGATCAAATGGCAGATGTATTTATTGAACGGGTGGCGCGAAATATGGCCGTGTCCCGTGAAAAGGTGTTGTCCGATTTTGGGCAGGGTGGCGTTTTGATTGGTCAAAACGCTGTAGAACAGGGTATGGCCCATAGATTGGGCAGCCTTGAAGGCGTGATTAGTCAACTAGCAGAGAGAAAGTATAAGATGACAAAAGAAAATTCCAGTGCGGTTGCGTTGCCGTCCGCTTCCGAAACCAGTGTTGATGTGTTAATCGGGGCAATTAAAGAGCAGCGTCCTGATGTGCTTGAAGCCTTACAGCCATCACCAGAGCCAGAGGCTATGGCCGTGGATCATGCGGGTGATATAGCTGCTGCTTGTGCTAGCGCAGGATTTCCAGAGCTAGTGGCTAGTTTGCTTAAGTCGGATGTAACTAAAGCCAGTGCAGAGCGTCAGATTGCTGCAGCTAGTGGTTTAAAAGATGTGTGTGCGGCTGCAGGTATTGAAGATAGTGCCGTGGGTTTGCTGGCTCATCTTGATGATCCGGTGAAACTGGCAGGACAGGCCATTCATGAGGCGCAAGCGGCGCAAGATGATAATAGTAAAATTGAAGGGCAAGTGATCGGCAAAGAGAAGCAGGTCGCTAAAATTGATGGCTCTGCCATCATGGCAAAACGTAAACAGGTAGGTAAATAATGATTAGTGAAAATGCACATGTGGGTGGCCACATTCTCGCCGAGGTTTCCGGGTTAAGTCGTGATACAGCGCAGATATCTGGCGGTGAATACTTGACGGCAACGGTATTGGGTAGGCTCTCATTAAGCGGGGATTTGGTTCGGCTTGATCCGGCCGCAAGTGATGGTCGTGAGGCAGCTGTTGCTATCTTGTATCGTGGCGTTGATGCCAGCACTGCGCCTGTAAATGGTGTGGTAAATGCTCGCCTTACTGCTGTACGCGCATCATCTTTGGTTTGGCCTGAGGGTATTACTGAATCAGAGAAAACCGCCGCGATTAAGCAGCTGGAATCGCATCATATTGTTATGCGTTAAATCGCTTTATTGCTAACACCTAAACTGCGGCCAGTGTTTACTGGCCTTTTTTTTACCGTTCGGAGAAAAAAAGAATGGATAATTTATTTACTGTCGAAAATCTGACTGAATCAATCAATCGCACTGATCAAACGCCGGGGCGTATCGGTGATCTAGGGCTGTTTGAAGAAAAACGTATCGATACAACTAGCGTTAATATCGTAGAAAAAAACAGCTCGATTATGTTAGTGCCATCGAAGCCGCGTGGCTCAGACGGTACGCCATTGGATAACAGCAATCGCAAGGGTGAAAACTTCCCTCTGGTTCATTTGCCAATGGTTGGAGCTGTTCTGGCTGATTCCGTGCAGAATGTTAAACCGTTCGGCGGTGAAACCCGTGATGGCATGGTTCAAGCAAAGATTGATGATGAGCTTGACAGAATGCGCGGCTCGATTGATGTCACTATTGAGTGGCAGCGCATGGGTGCTCTGACAGGGAAAATCTTGGATCACGACGGTTCAGAGCTGGTTGATTTATTTCAAAAGTTTGGGATGACCCGTTATGTCAAAACATTAGATTTCACGAAGGAGTTGCGCACTCAGCTAGTTGCTGCCAAGCGTGAATCTAAAAAAGCGCAGGGGGCAATCAAAGCACCGCGTTATCGTGTGCTGGCTGGGCCAGAGTTAATGGATGAGATGCTGAAGCATGACGATTTCAAGCGTGCGTATGAGCGTTATGACAGCGGTAGTGCTTTACGTGATGATGTAACAAGCGGCATTTCATTTGGCTCATGTATTTGGGAAGAATATGAAGGCCAGGTTGGCGATCAAGAGTTTGTTAAGCCGGATGAGGGGCTATTGGTGCCTGAAGGTGTTCGCGGTATGTATAACACCTATTTTGGCCCGGCAGATTATGAAGAAACCGTAAACACTCTAGGTTTGCCGTATTATGCTAAGGCTGAGCTGATGAAGTTTGGCAAAGGTTATGAGCTTGAAGCTCAGTCCAACACGATCAGTATTAGCTCTGCACCTCGTGCAGTGGTTGGCTTAAAAGTCGGCACTAAGAGCGCTTAATGCGTGATCCGTTCCAACGTGCCAGCCGCCGGATTATCCGGCGGTTAGGCGGGCTTGTTGTTATGACAACGGATAATGGGGTGTCTTTTGAAATAAAAGGCGTATTTGACCACCCAGAAAAAGAAGTGATCACTAAAGGCAGGCGCGGCGGGTTAACTCTAAAAGTCGATGTGCCCACTCTTACAGTGCTTAGTAGTGAGTGCCCGGAGTTAAATAAAGAACTGCGGATTTTTATTGATGAACGAGAATATTATCCGGTGCCCTCCAAGTCATTTAATGATGGGGCGGGATGTATGGTGATTGCGCTGGCTGATCCTGTGCCCGACCGGAATTATGAGGAAGAGCGGGACGATGGCGGAAAGTGGCGTTGAAGTACAAATGAATTTTGCTCAAACAATCCGTAATGTTACAGCTGTGATTCAAACCACGCCTAAGCAGATGGAAGTTGCGAGCGAGCGAGCTATAAAGAAAACCATGCGTTGGCTTTCCGGGCGAATTGCGCGGGAGTTAAGCCAACAGCTAGGCATCCCTCAAAAGAGCCTTAAGCCTCGCTTGATGGTGCGTAGTGTAGGTAAAGGGATGAATAAGGCGCATATCTTATGGATGGGTGTGGCCCCAATGTCGGCAGAGTTGGCGGGTAAAGCCCGGCAGACTCGGAAAGGGGTGACAGTTGGAAACCGTAAGTTTGACGGTGCGTTTTTACGCAGTATTTACAACCCTGAAAAAAACGTGTGGATTCGTGCCCGGCGTAATCGTGAGCAAGGTTATCAGACCTTGAGCCGGACCCGAAAAGCAAACCACCGTAGCCCAAGTTCAGAATTAGCCGGACGTTTCCCAGTACAGCGCATAGGGATAGAGCTGAAAAGTGTAGCTGCCGAGGTATTTAGAAGATTGGATAGACGAGCGCTGGACAGATTTAAAACCCTGATTGAGCAAGAGCTTAATTATGTAATAAACCACGAAAGCAAGAAAGCACGAAAGTAAGAAAGGTGGCGAATGAAAGATGATAATTTAAGCTTGATACACGATGCGCAGGTGACTTGTATCAAGGAGGCTCTGCCGATGCTCAAGCAGGTAGATGCTTATGCCCCGGAATTACTGGAAGGTGAGGCCGCTATCACAAGCCCGGCAGTGCTGTTGGAAGCAGTGCAAATCAAGCCTGGCAGAAAAGTGTCTGGTGGTCGTTTAGCCTTAACTATTGAATTTGCTGCTCATTGTGTTTTGAGCATGAAGACTGAAAAAGTGCAACTTGAAATCCGCAACCTTGCGGCCAGGGTGTTGCAGATCGTAAATGAAAACCGTTGGGGGCTGGAGTACGCCATTCACCCTGTAGATCTTTCCGCCTTTCCCGGTGTGTTCAGTAAGCGATTAGGCTTTGAAAGTTGGGTGGTGTCATGGGAGCAAGAGTTTCACTTGGGCGAGGTTAAACTGGGTGATAGTTGGTTGCCGACCCGGGTTTATATCGGTGAAGCTGCGAATATTGGTGCAGAGCATGAAGATGATTATGTTCTGACTGAAACCGAGCCAAGCGAGTAAAATAGCGCATGAGTCAGTATCAAAAGTTAGTGCAGCGGATTGAAGAGCTTGAGCGGCGTATGGGTCAAATGGTAATTCGAGGCAAGATTGCCGAGGTTGATCCGGCTAAGCATGTGGCGCGGGTAGCTTATGGCTCGGAGGGTAAGCAGCTTACGGGCTGGCTGCAATGGAAGCCATCGAGAACAGGGGGGGCAATTACTTGGTGGTGCCCTGAGGTAAGCGAAGGCGTTACGGTGATTAGTGAAGGTGATCTGGCGCTGGGTGAGATATTGCCCGGCAGTTACCATGCTGAGTTTCCAGCCCCAAGTAGTAACCCGGATGAGTATCTGGTGTGTTTTGGTGATGGCTCTCGGGTTAGTCATAATCGAAGTACTCATAAAATGGTGGTAGTGAATCAAGGGGATGTGATCGTAAATGCGGAAGGTGCTATTACAGTGGAAACAAAGCAAACACTTACAGTGAAAGCAGCCAGCAATATGCAGCTTACTACCGATGCAAATATGGTTCTTAAAGCTGAAGGAAATATAGAGCTTATAGCCAGTAGGATTGATTTTAACTAATGAGTATAAGTTGGGTGCCGAGCGGTTCAATATTGTTCCAGCTCCCTGATACAGCTACCGAGCTGGATTATCTTTGTGCTTTTCAACCAGAAAGTGCTCAGGCAGTAAGCGGTTATAGTTGGGTTATGGGGCCTACCGTGCCGGAATTATTCACTATTACCCAATCCCTTTCCGGGGTTCGTTTGGTTGCTGAAACTTTAGCGGGTCTTTTTCCTATCCAGTTTATTGATTATCGGGATGGCGAAGAAATTAAGCGAGTGGATAGCTGGCCCGAACTTCCGGCTAGTAAGGATGTGGTTGAGTTCCGCCCTAGTGGTATTACTCAATGTGAATACACCTTAACAGTAACAGTAAATTACACGGAAACGGACGGCACTACAGGCTTGGAGATTGAGAAAAGTGCATCTCAATCATGGTTGTGTGTGGTTTTGCATGACTACAGCAGCGGGCGAGATAAATTATTGGAGTATATGAGCCATGCCAGCGGTAACGAGGCAGGGGGATAAATGCACTGGGCATGGGGCATTTCCTCCGCGAAATTCAATAACAGGCAGCCCGTCCGTGTTTGTAAACAGGATACCTGTCCATCGAGTCGGTGATGGTTGGGCGGTTCACTGTAATCCGTCACCAAGCTGTCATGGTGGTAGCTTGGCGGCTGGCTCAGGCTCTGTTTATGTCAATGGTCAAGCTATTGGCCGGGTGGGTGATCCGGTTGATTGTGGCTCCGTGGTTGCCGCTGGTAGCCACAACGTATTTTCTAACTAACGAGAAACGAAATGAAAACAGGAACCCATCGCGATACAGGCGCGGCTTTGGGTGGTGTCGCTTATCTGCGGCAGCGGCTCAATGATGTGATTAATACCCCGCTGGGTTCACTGGTGGGTCGCCGTGGTTTTGGGGCACGGATGCACGAACTGCTTGATCGTAACGTCAACGAAGCGTTTTACATGAATGCTTATGTGCTACTGGCGGAAGCCATAAATAACCCAGCTAACGGGCTGGATGACTTTAAGTTAAAGGAGATGCAGATCGAAAAGTTAGGTGATGCTCATTATGGTTTGATTATTATCGGTTATCTTGATGATGGCAATCCAGTAACGATGAAGGGGCTGCAATATGGGTGAGGGTATTAATCTTGCTTTGCTTCCAAAGCTTGATGTGGTTAAACAGATTGATTATGAGGCCATTATTGAAGATGTGTCCGCAAAAGCAGGGCTGGAAAATGCCAGCCCCAGTGATCCAGCGTATAGAGTGGCGCTAGCAAATGCTTACCGCGAGGTTATGCTTCGGCAGGATGCTAACGAGCAAGCTCGTGGTTTGATGCTTGCTTATGCGATAGGGCCGCAGCTTGATCATATTAGTGTGACGTATTATAGCCACCCGGATGGCTCACCAGTTATGCGGCTTGATGGTGAAAGTGATGATGCTTATCGTGATCGCTTGCAAAAGTCTCCCGAGGGGCTTTCGGTTGCTGGGCCTGATGGTGCGTATGAATTCCACGCCCGTAGCGCTCATCCTGATGTAAAGGCTGCAGCGGTATCGAGCCCGTCCCCGGTTTTAGTAGATTTGCATATTCTTAGTTATAGCGGTCAAGGGGTGCCGGATCAGTCGGCGCTTGATGCTGTAGATGCTTATATCAAGCCATTCAGGCCATTGACAGATAAGTTGACTGTGAGGGCGGCAGAGGTAATAACCTATGCCGTAACGGCTACGTTATTTATTAATGTTGGTCCCGATTCTGAGCTAGTGCGCCAAGCTGCAGAAACTCAGTTGGAGGAATACGTCGTTGCTATGCATCGGTTTAAAGGGCGTGTGGTGGAGTCGTCGATTCACGCTGTTTTAACGGTTGAAGGGGTGGAAGAGGTTCAGTTGGAAGGTTGGAGCGATGTTATCTGCTCTGAAATTCAAGCGCCTTTTTGCACGTCAATAATAACTTCTTATGAGCTAGTGGACTAATGGAACCTGATTCAATATTACCGTCTAGTGTGTCCGATTTGGAGCGTGATTTGGAGCTGGCACTGGCTCGGATCGAGCAAGTAGAGATTCCTATTGCCACATTGTGGAGCCCGTGGGAGTGCCCGTTGGAGGTGCTGCCGTTTTTGGCTTGGGCTTTGTCAGTGGATTTGTGGCGCTCAGATTGGCCGGAAACGGTTAAGCGGCGAGTGGTTGCTAACTCGCTAGATGTTCACCGCATCAAAGGTACGCGCCCAGCAGTAGAAAAAGCGCTCAGTGATTTGGGTGTGAGCACTGATCTGGTCGAATGGTTTGAAAAAAACCCGGAAGGGGTGCCGGGCACTTTTGAAGTGACAGCTTGGGCAAATGAAAATATCACGCCTGGTGAAAAAGGGGTGTTGAACTCGGAAATGTACGAGCAGATTCGCCGGGTCATTGTGAATTCAAAAAACACCCGTAGTCATTTTGATTTCAAAGTGGGTGCGAAGTTTGGCCCGCAGCGAGTCGCAATGGCGCTGGCGTTGTCCGGTATGGCGTCGCTGGCCCGAAGCACCGCCAATGCCAAGCAAGAACCGCTGGATAGTCAGGGGCTGATTGGGGTTGCCGGGGTTGCGTCCGGGGTTGCGTTATCGCGTAGTATTCAGCAGTTGCATCTTGATGCTGCCCCACGGCAAAGCCGCTGTGGTATAGCAGGTGTGTGTTGGGGCTATTCAGTTATTTATCGACATATGGAGGCAAGCGTGTGAACACGTTAATACCTGTTATTACAACCAGAGGGTTGTCAGCTGTATTTAATGCAGAGAACACCGGGATGGTTGCCAAGATCACTCATATTGCACTGGGTGATAGTGGTCGGACACCCAGTAAGGGGGAGTTAGGCCTGGTCAATGAGAGAATGCGGATTCCCGTCGCTGATGGTGAGCGGGTTAATGATCATCAAATTCACGTTACAGCGCTGGCGGATGGTGATGCTAAGTTTTGGGTGAGTGAAATCGGTTTTATGCTTGAAGATGGCACTATGTTAGCGGTGTGGTCAGATGAAGATGATCCGTTGGCGTATAAGTCGGCCAATGTCCCAATATTGCTGGCCTTTGATTTGGTGCTGGAGGCATTGCCAGCCCAGTCCGTTACTGTGGTGGGTACAGGGGCCGATTTATCGCTTGCTGCTTTTGCAGAGCAGCACGCCTCGTTAGCGGCGGCGAGTGTTGCAAATATGGCTCGCCATGTTGAGCTGCTATTTAGGGTCAATGATATGGAGAAAGCGGGTTAAATCGCAGTGGTTTCATTAAGCAGAATTAATACTAACTTGCCGCGTCATTTAGCGATGGCGGGGTGTGAATTAATGCAATTGGGAGTTAACAAAATATGAGTTTAGAATCGGAAGTTGCCGCGCTGGTTGGGGCGGCTGATGCCCTCACTGCAGTGGTAAAAGATAAGATCAGTCAGATTGATCAGAGAGTGGGTGATGCTGAGCAAGAGTTTGAAGGGTGGCTTCAGCAAAAAGATATTGTTGGTGAAATTGGTGCGAATGGCACTCAGAGGGTGGGTATTTTTCAGGGGCTGTTGTTTGGGGTTGGGGCTCCATTTGGGGTTGGTGGTGACGGAGGTTTTGAGGGTAAAGTTTCTGACTTAGGGTCTAGTGATAATGTTTATGTTCATTTTAAGGTGCCTTTAAATGTTAATACTTCTGATCGAATGTATAGGTTTGATATTAAAGGGTATTGCTATGGTTCATCTTCAATAATTGATGAAACTATTGTTGGGTATGTTTATGCTGATACAAAAAGTATTGTGAATAAAGCTTCTTTTGGGGATATGTTTCCTGATTCGTATGCTGATTCTGCAGGTAATTTGATTTTAAGAATTAAGTTGCCGGTTGCGTATTTTGTTACGGTTCGTGTTGACAATATGTGTGTCGAGTCTGGAGGTGTTTTATTTGAGCGAGGCTCGCTTGATGTGAAGATGTCGTTAGCTGAAACGGTAGAGTTTTAAGGGGTAAAAAATGGTTGAAGTTGTATTGAGTCAAGAAGCGCTTGAGATTGTAGGGTGGGCGTCCGTGCGTACTAAGCGAGGGCAATTAATGAAAATGGTTGATTGGACTCAAATGGCTGATTGTCCGTTATTGGATGAGAAAAAGGCTGAATTTGCGGTTTATCGCCAGGCGTTGCGTGATTTGCCGCAGTCGGTTGATGACCCCGATAGTGTGGTGTGGCCGACCAAGCCAATAGTTTAAAGCACGAAAACAAGAAAGCACGAATGCCGCTTGATGCGGTTTTTTTGTGTCTGAAATTAATCCAAAGCCCTGGCGTCATGCGCTGGGGCTTTTCTTTTTTATATAAAATTTGGAGTCTAAAATGGCCGCAGATTATTTACATGGCGTAGAGATGCTTTATCTCGAAAACATGAACCGCCCTATTGAGGTGCTTGCAGCATCAACTATTGGGTTGGTGGGTACGGCAGATGATGCCGACCCTGAGGTTTTTCCTCTGGATATCCCGGTGCTGATTAACCTTGAAAGCCAGATTGCCAAGGCTGGAACTACGGGAACCTTGAAAACAGCTTTGCAAGATATTTATGATCATGGTGCTGCTGTGGTTATCGTGATCCGTGTCTCTGAAGATGCAGACGAGGCGCAAGAGGTTGCAAACGTAGTGGGACAGCTCGATAACGAGACAAGCACCTACGGCGGCATCAAAGGCTTGTTATTTGCGGAGAGTGTCTTGGGTGTTCGTCCGCGTTTGCTGATTGCCACAGGGTACAGTCATAAAGTGGGTGTGGGTGCAGAGCTGGAAAGCGTAGCTATTAAGCTTAATGCGATTGCCATCATTGATGGTAGTGAAGGTGGTTTTAGTAGCGTGGTATCTGAGGTTAAAACCTATTCCTCTGCTCTGTTTGTTAACTGCGGCATTAAAAAACTGGATAGTGCCGGTGATGTGGTTACGCGCAAAGCTAGCGCATTTGTCGCTGGTCATATTGTGCGGGTTGATAATCTTGAGGGCTATTGGAATAGTCCATCTAGCCGCAAAATGATTGGCGGGATTATCGGTACTAGTGAGCCGATTGATCATGTGATTGGTTCCTCAACCTCAAAGGCCAATTTATATAACGAGCAAAACGTGTGCGTGATTGTGCAACAAGAGGGCGGCTGCTTTTTTTATGGTAATCGCCTGGCTGATGGCACCGAGATACCGCACCAGCGTATTCGTCATATTGTTGGTGACTCAATCCTCTACGCTCATCAAAGAATGCTGGATCGTAACGTAACCAAGGGTTATGTGGATGGTGTAAAGGGGCGAGTGAATGCGCTATTGCGCCGCCTTGTATCACGTAGTGTGATCAGTGGTGGTGAGTGCTGGTTGGATAAAGAGCTAAACGTCGCAGCTATCGGCACATCGCAAGTCTATTGGGATTATGATCTAGGCTTTTATGACATAGCTGAGCGTATGACGTTCAGGCAGCATGTCACAGATCGCTATAACGAAGCCATTTTTAACTAAGGAGTAAGTCATGGCAAAACTACCATCTATATTAGTAGATATTAACAGCTTTTTTGCTGATGAGTCGTTCGCTGGCTTGTGCAATACGGTAACTCTTCCTAAAATTGTCATCAAGACCGTGGACCAGGTGCTTGCGGGCGTAGCTGGTGATATTGAGCGCGATATTGGCAAGTTGGAAAAGCTTGAGTGTGAAGTAACCGTTGTCGATTACAACAGTAAAATTATTGATCTTGTAGGTGATCGGTCTAGTCGTGATGAGCAGTTTATCGTGCGCGGCTATGTAAATACTAACTCTGGTGATATGAGTGTTGCAGTCAAAATGCAAGGGTTCTGGAAATCGATGGAGCACGGCGGCGAATTTAAGCCGGAAGAAGAAGCGGCGCTAAAGTTTGCTATAGCCGTGGAGGTGTACACTTTTGAGATTGATGAGAAAGAGATTATTCATGTCGATAAGATGAATAATATTTATCGCGTTAATGGTAAAGATCGAAACAAGAAATGGCGTGAAGCACTGGCGCAGTAATAAAGCCAGAAAGCACGAAAGCACGAAAGAAAGAAACTGCACGAGGCGTCCATAAACCCCAGTCCTGCAAAGGCGTCAGGGGTTTTGTGGGCGCACAACTATGGATAAAAGATTATGTCAGAACAAGTTAACGACACTGAATTGGTGTTGAATAAACCCCTCAAACGGGGTGAAACTGAAGTTACTATCGCGACGTTCCGTGAGCCGGATACGGGCAGTTTGCGCGGGTTGGAGATGTTCGGCGTGTTGCGTATGGATATTAATACTCATCGCACCTTAGTGCCTCGGATCTCAAACATTGATGTCAACTTGTTTGATATGCTCAGCCCTAAAGACTTGGTGGCAGTGCAAAACAAGGTGGTTGGTTTTTTCATGGAATAGCCCTACCTGAAGACGTGATGGAGGTCGAGGCTGATCTGTTTATCGTGTTTCAAGGCTGGGATATTAGCACCACGGCTAGTATGTTGCTCCCTGAGCTGATGCGCTGGCATAAAATCGCAATGGCTCGTCATAAAAAGGGCGAGGGTGGTGATGCCGGATAACGCCCTAGTGGTGCCCTTTTGAGGGGTGCCGCTGGGGCTTTTTTTTGTTTGTAATGAGGGCAGGAGATGGCTGAAAGTAAGTTAAAGCTCAGTTTAATAATGGACATGGTTGATAAGATCACTGCGCCGATTCAGAAAGTTACCACGCAGACCACCAAGGCTGGAGAGAAAATCAAGGCCACCCAAGATAGCCTTAGGCAATTAGGGCAGCAAAGTGGTGATATTGAACATTTTAGAAAGCTGAAAACAGCCACAGCTCAAACAAGTAAAGAGCTAGAAGAGGCCAAAAACAAGGCTAACCGTTTAGCGCAGCAGATGCAGAGCACGACCAAGCCAACGCGCAAAATGACAGCGGAATTTAATAAGGCCCAAAGTGCTGTTGGCAAGCTGAAAGCTCAGCAGCAAGGTGAAGTTGATCAGCTGCAAAAGTTGCGGAGTAAATTGACTGCGGCAGGTGTTTCTACTAATAAACTTAATTCCGCAACTCGTAAGATTAAAAAAGAGACGCAAGCTTATACTGAGCAGCTGAAAAAAGAGCAAAGGCAGCTGGATAAAATTGCTAAACAGCAAGAGCGAATCGGGCGGGTTAAAGATCGAAACAGCAAACTTAAATCGAAGGCAGCTACGGATGCGGTAGGTGTAGGTGTTGCTGTGTTTGGGGTAAAAAAGCTGGTAGATGCGCAGGGTGAAATTAACAGTGCCCAGGGCGAAATAGGCTCACTAGGGCTTAATGATGCTGAAATAGCCGCGATTACCCAAAAAGCCAAGGATTTTTCAAACATATGGGCGGGCACCACTCAGGCTGAATTTATTAAGGCCAGTTATGATATTAAATCCGGGATCAGTTCCTTGTCAGCGGCGGCGGTGGGAGAGTTTACTAGGATTGCTGCGCTAACGGGTATCGCTACTAAGTCCACGGTGGGCGAAATGACCGAGCTATTTGCGACAGGTTATAGTATTTATAATAAGCAGTTTAATGCCTTCGGAGCCAAAACTGTTGCGGGCTGGAAGCAGATGAGCCAGGCAGAAAAAGACGCCGCTTTCGGGACTTATTTTAGTGACGGTATTGCTGCGAGTGTGCAGCAGTTCAAAACAGATGGCGGTAAAATGCAAAGAGCTATTTCTCAGCTCGGTGCGGTTGCTACATCGTCAAACGTCCCTTTTGCTGAACAGCTCAGCATTTTAGGACAGTTACAGGCTACTATGAGCGGTAGCGAGGCTGCGACAAAATATAAAGCGTTTCTGAATGCGGCAGCTATAGCATCTGAAAAACTAGGGCTCAGTTTTTTAGACGCGAATGCGCAGCTGTTATCTATGCCGGAGATTCTGCAAGAGTTGCGGGATAGGTACGGGGAGACCCTGACCGACATGGATAAAATGGAGTTAAAAAAAGCCTTTGGTTCAGATGAGGCAATGGCATTGATTACCCAGCTTTACCCTGAGATTGACACTCTTAAGGATAACATTAGCGGTATGAATGGGGCTTTGCTGGATGGCGGCAAAAATGTTAATAAAATGGCCGCTAGTATCGCCAGTGGCCCAGCTGAATCTATGCAGCTGATGACTCAGCAAGTAGGTAATATGACTGCGGCTATTGGCTTGATGTTTGCTCCAGCGATGGTATTTGTCAGTGATGTGATCGGTCAGGGGGCTATCGCCATCGCCTCATTTACTGAGAATTTTCCGCTTTTATCTCAGGTCTTGGCATTTGCGGTGGTGGGACTGATTGCGTTTAAAACGGTCTGTATAGCCAGTAGTTTGGCTCATATAGCTTTTTCTACTTCGTTACTATTTGGTCAAAAGGCGCAATGGCTGCTTAATGCTGCTCAGATAAAAGGCTCGGCTATAATGGCTGTCAGCCGAGTGAGGGCCTTAGCGGCTGTAACGGCTACTTTTGCTCTTGCCGGAGCGCAAAAAGCCCATGCGGCCAGTTCAGGTATAGTGACCGCGGCGCAGTGGGCCTTGAATACGGCTATGAGTGCAAACCCTATAGGATTAGTAATTCTGGCGGTGGCGGGGTTGATAGCCTTGGCGGCGGTTTTTGTTGATGATTGGGGTGTTGTTGGTGATTTCTTTTGTGGCCTATGGGATGGCATTAAAAGTGCGTTTTCTATAGGTTGGGAATTTATCAAAATCTTGTTTGCGTGGTCGCCGCTTGGATTAATCATTCAGGGGTGGGGACCGATTAGCGGGTTCTTTACTGGTTTGTGGGATGGTGTTAAATCTATTTTCTCAGGGGCTTGGGGTGGCATTAAAAGCGTATTGGTGATGGGGTGGGAGTTCATCAAAATCCTGTTTGCGTGGTCGCCACTGGGGTTGATTATTCGGGCATGGGAACCGCTTACGGGGTTTTTCGGTAGTATGTGGGAAGGTATTAAGGGCATGTTTTCTGGTGCTATGGATTGGATTAAATCAATAGTGTTAGCACCTATTGAAGCCTTAAAAAACACCCTTGGGGCGGCATGGGATATGCTGTTTGGTGGCGATGGGGAAGAGGTTACGCATACGGTAAAAAGGGTGGCCGAGGAGGTGCCAGCCCTTTCTAATTTATCAGCTGCTCAAATTACTGCCAAAGGGGAGCCTATCCAGAAACCGAAAGCTACCGACCGTATAAGATCCGGTAGCCAAGCTACGCAAAATGTTAATCATCAATTTGGTGATATTGTTGTTCAAGCGGCGCCAGGCATGAACAGCCAAGAGGTGGCGCAGGAGGTGGCGCAGGAGGTGGCGCGACAACTGGCCACTGAAAAACGCAAGGCTGAACGGAAGAGTCGAACTTCAATGATAGACTAAAATAATTGGCACGAAAGCAAGAAAGCACGAAAGCAAGAGAGGTGAAACATGGCTGTAATGATGGCGTTGGGCGGTTTTCAGTTCAGTATAAATACTATGCAGTATCAAACCCTTAAAACATCTATGGGGTGGCGCTGGAGTAAAATGGATAGGGTGGGGCGCAAGCCTGCTCGTCAATTCAATGGTTCGGAAGGGGTCAGCAAGACATTCAATATTAGCCATTATCCGCAGAATGCGGAGGGTTTAACCCAGTTTGATGAGGTACAAGCTATAGCCGATAAGGGGGAGCCAGTTCGGCTGGTGGGTGGGGCGCTGCGAAAAAGTGACGGGCAGGTGAGCGGTGCCGCCTTGGATTTAGGATTGTGGGTAATTGAAAAACTTGATTTAACAGAAGCTCAATTTTTAGATAATGGCTTGGCTTTGGAGATGGTCGGCTCAATCACTATTAGTGAGTATGGGGAGGATCATTTTTGATATATGTAACTGGAGAGGGTGAAATGCTTGATGCAATCTGTCATCGATATTATCAGGGGCGAGCAGGAGCAACCGAGGCAGTGCTGGAGGCAAACCTCGGGCTGGCAAAGGCTGGCCTAGTGTTGCCTGTTAGTATCGCTATTGAGCTGCCGGATTTGGAACCTGCTACACAAAGCACAGTGAGCCTATGGGATTAACTGCTAATGAAACAAGTTGATTTTCAAATAATCGCTAATCAAAACGATATAACTGCAAAAATTAGAGATAGATTGTTGCGGCTTACGCTGCAAGATGCTGCTGGCATTGAGAACGACACAGCAGAAATAGAGTTGGATAACCGCGACCAAGCTATTGTGCCGCCGCCAACGGGGGCAGAGCTTGATATTTATATTGGTTACGTGGGTCAGTTGGTGTTTAAAGGCACATATACTGTAGACGAGTTCAGTGAGCCGCTGGAGATTGACACTCTCACAATTAGTGCGCAGGCAGTCAAAATGAAGCGTAGTTTTAAAGCCCCTCGTGATGAGAGTTATAGCAATATTATGCTAGGTGAGTTGGTTTCGCAGATTGCTGATCGACATGGCTATGAAGCACGGGTGGAGTCGTCACTGGCTGGGATTCACTTTTCTCATCTTGATCAGCGGGCAGAGTCAGATAGCAACATTATTACGCGGTTAGCGCGTGAGAACGGGGCTATGTTCAAAGTTGCGGCTAATAAATTGCTGTTAGTGCCAAAACAAAAAGGTAAAACAGCCAGCGGGAAAGACTTGCCCGTTATAGAGATCACCGACCCTGAGCATTCGCGCGGCACGGTGACGGTTCAAGATAGGGAGGATTATCAAAGTGTAGTGGCGCATTGGTTTGATGAGATGGCCCAAGAAAAACAAGTTGAACGCTCTGGAAGTGGAAAGCCAGAGTTTGTTATCAGAAAAACCCATGCTGACCAAGCGGCGGCACAGCGAGCAGCTAATGCCAAGTTAGCCGAATTGCAGCGTGGTAATGCTCAGTTAAATATCACTCGCCCGCTGAACCCTTTGATTATAGCCGAGGGTTTTTTGCAGGTCAGTCGGCATAAAAAAAATGCAAATGGGCGGTGGCTGGTGGAGAGTGTAAGCCACGCGATTGAGCCTGGTTCTGTTGCAGAAACCACGGCAAAAGGGGCTGTTGCTTGATTTATAAGTGAACGCAATTGATTTATCTGAAGTCAAAGTATACACAAAAATATATATGCAGTTTCATAACTAGAGGAGATGTTTGGCCAATGCCTGGGAAAAATAATAACGCAGGAACGAATCCGTTGATTCATGAAAACAAAGCTGACATGATTGACGCGCTTTGCGATTATTCGGCGCATGTATCTGAATCACTCGAGAGCGATCCCGAAAAGCGTGGGTTGCATATATCAATGCAGTTGATTTGTGAAGCTTTGCAAAATCTGCAGGCGGGATGTAAAGCGGGTTAGTGTTGTACTAATCTGGTAAAAAATTAGGAATTTTAGAAGTTGAGGTGGCTTTTTTACACCTCGCGTGTATTATTGACAAAGTTGGACATGAGTAAGGGCAGGAGCCCAAGCGGTTCAGCATTGATATGAGAGAGTAACAAGGACAGGCTTACAGGCATAAAAAAACCCCGGTGCGCTAACACCAAGGTTCTTTTAAAGTGGTTCAACAAGTAACAAAAACACAAGTAAAACCCTCCACATCTAGGGTTAAGTTTACTTGTTGTGTCACGATTTGCAAGCCTCGCCCCTATTTTTTAGGCGAGAAAATGATAAAAAATTTAATTTCGACCTCAAGCGGTCGGTTTGACAAACGCAAGCGTGGTGCGCATAGCACTTGTTGCTTAAACCCCAGGCCTGTTTATGTGCGTCCTGAGTCATGGAAAAACTTACCGGGTGAGCTAGGTAAAACCTTTAGATTTTGCTGTAAGCGTGATATCTCCCGTGATCCTCACTTTGTTCATTTGCGTAAAATTGCTGGTCGTCAGCGTGATTTTAAAGATGTTCGTCGCAATCTAATCAATCCTATATTTCAGTTATGTTTATCTCGTCATGATTTGGTGACGGGGATTATCAGTATAGATTTAGAAGATATGGCAAAGGAATTGTCCAAGATGTGGGTCACAGACCCTGAAACAGGTGAGCGATACATTGCTGAAAATAAAGTGACTGTAAGTCGTATCAGCCGTTTTATTGATGAAGTTATGATTCCGTTCGGTTTGGCTTATGTGCATTCAGATGGCGATAAGATCAGTCCAAAAAGCGGCATGGTGTGGGATCAGGCCAATGGTTTTTGGTTCCCTAAAGTGCTGGTTCTTACCGATGAATTCTATCGATTATCAGGCGCTAATATTGAAAAGCTAAATATTCAGCGCGAAGAGCAGCTGGCTTTGCGTAACCAGGGTGTTACTGAAGAGGGAGAGATTCTTTCTGTATCTTCTGCCAGAATGCGCAAGCGTAAGCAGATTTTCAAGCGAGCATGGGAGGCCCGTAAGCAGAACGCTGGCACACAGCGTCATCGCAATAAGCTAGCATCCAAGACCCTTGATGATCGTAAGTATGATGTTGCTGCGGCTCTTGTTAAATCGATGCCAAGCCACGAGCTGGCTCAGCTGGATAGTAAGCAGTTCAATAAGCTTGTTTGGGAGCGCCTGAACAGCATGAATATAGGCCTTAGTCCGCCGCCTGACAGTATTCAATAGCTTAATCAAGCTTAATTAATATAGCCGGGCACAGCCCGGTGTTCGTCGTCCCCATGCCCCATACTTTGGTAAAATCGCCAGTCATTCCAACCACTCTTCTTTTGCTTTTAACGCAATTAAAGCGCTTTTTCCGGCTTGCTTTGCAGGCTGATCCACTTATCCACAATTATCTGCAAACCAGTAGATTGATTTATCTGCTATCGCATCTATGTTATATGCAAAACCCGCTCTTCATTTTTATCAATAACATAACTACTCTATGCCTCACTTTCTGTGAGTTATGGGGAAAAGATAATAATGCCTGGCCACTTCCTAGCTATCGCTAGGGGCCAGTAAATTCCCCCTCCGCCCCCAAAGGGGGACCCCTCGCCGCCGGGGTCTCAGGAGGATGGCACGGCCTACGGCCTAAAGCCAACCTCCTGAGTCAAGGCTATTACGCTCCAATCCAGTCAAGGGATGGCCGTTTTAACCTATATACGGAATTAAATATATTTTTCTATAGCAAGGGTAAGGCAGTGGTTTAAAGGTATGAGAGCGGCCATAAAGACCCTTGACAGTATCTCCACTATTAAAAGATTACTTGCTGTAGTTATCCACAAAATCTGTGGATAACAGCTAGCAATACTGGTGTAACTTTAGTTGTTGTGTAGGATTTTATGTGTTGGTTAAAATTTGCACATCAAAAATCAAACACTAAACCCTGGTCTAAACTAAGTGCTTAATAAATCCTATGGACTACAGATTCCGACCTTTAACTAGGTTCACTTTTATGTAAATAAAAACCAATAAATATAATGACTTATGTTGTGTTATTTTAGTGCTTTATATTGTATCGACTACAAAACCCGACCTGCAGTTATGTATGCTTTTATATAAATAAATAGTAATAAATATAATGACTTACATAAATGTTAAGTAAATGGTTGATAGTCTATCAACTACAGATTTCGACCAACAGCTATGCTTTCCTGTATATAAATAAAAGCTTATAAAATATAATGACTTACATTGTATTTAGCGTGTTATTAATGGCCTATCGACTACAGATTCCGACCTTTAACTATTCTTGTTTTTATGCAAATAAAAGTTAGTAAATATAATAAGTTACATCGAAATAGGTGTGTAAATACTAAGGTATCGACTACAGATTCCGATCTATTTTTAGTTATCCACAAGAGATTTGCTTTTTAACTTGTTTTTATCTTGTTTTTAACTTGTTTTTAGGGTGTGATTTCATCTTCATAATCATGGTGTTATGCGCGTAATCAACTACAGATCCCGACCTTTAAGCTACAGATTCCGACCTTTTAAACTACAAATTCCGACCTTTAAGCTACAGATTCCGACCGTTATTCACATTTTTATTGACTATCGACTACACCAAAAGTAGTCTTGTTTTCAAATATGGAGATTTGCATGGGTACACCCGGTATTATAAATTTAGTTGATTATAGAGTAACTAAAAGTAATGAGTTAGTTGAAGCAGGTTATAAACTTTCTTTGGTTGAGCAGCGCTTGGTTTTGGCTGCAATAAGTCAAATCGATAGTAGAAAGCCTATAAGCATTCAAAAGAGTAAAGGGGTGTTCCGAATTTCAGCTGCAAAGTATGCATCTCTTTTTAATGTTTCCAAAAGTACCTCTTTCGAGTCTTTGCGCGCTTCAGCAGATAGCCTTTTTGAAAAGCAGATCGTTATTTATGGGAAAAACTCAAAGATTATAGATCGTTTCCGCTGGGTATCGCGGGTTAAATATCTTGAAGATATGGCCTGTGTTGAAGTTACATTTACCGAAAAGATACTAAAACACCTGGTTGCTTTGGAGAATAATTTTACTTCTTATTACATAGAGAATGTTTCAAAGCTTAAGTCTCCGTATGCCATTCGATTATATGAGCTATTAATGCAGGTTCATAATTCATCAAAAGAAAAAAACTTTAGAAAAATAAGCCTGGAAAAATTCAGAGAGCGGTTAACGCTTGTTGATAAGTACCCAAGGTTTAATAATTTGAAATCCAGGGTTATTCAACCTGCTATTAATGAGATCAATGAGTATACCGATATTGAGGTTAAGCTTGATTCAATAACCAAAGGTAGGAAAGTTACGGATCTTATTTTTAATTTTTCTAGCAAGCCTGCCGATGAAGATACAGAAAGCGAGCAAGACGATGGGGCTGTCTCTCTTTAAATCATTTCTAATTGCAGTCGCGTCCAGTACTTAATCTATACTTTCCGTGGAACCTAAGTTTCGTATAGTTTTGCGAGTTGATTTCTATGTTAATCTCAATTAAGGTGTGTGTATATTCCATTCAAGAGGCAATATACAAATAATGGCGCTTCCACCATTAATTACACCAAAAGATAGAAAATGGTTGTTTAAAGTAATCGAAGAAATTAGCTTGCAGCCTGCGCGGGATTTGTGCTTGCTTGGCTACTTCTTAGGTACTGCAATGACAACATTAGAGATAAACAGGTTGCAACTTAAAGATGTTTTGCACAAGTCTGGTAAGTTAAACAAGAAGTTCTCTGTTCGTAGCACGAACTGTGAAGAGAGAGATGCTTATTTAACTAATAAATTGCTGTGTAATCTTACATGTAACTATTTAGATTATAGAGTTAAGAAAAAAATAGGGCTTGGTGATAACCCCGATCAATACCTTGGTCTTGATCCAGACGAGCCATTATTTTATACCAATCAAGGAAGAGGGTTTAGTGTAAGCGTAAGGAAAACTGACAGCGGTTCTCCATCTTATTCATGTGTAGCACTTAATACGCATCTTAGAATGTTGATGCAAAAAGGTGGCATAGAAAACCCTAGTGTTTTATCTGGTCGCAGAACTTTTGCAATGACACTAAAAAACAAAGGTGTTGATATATTTGTCATACACAAGTTTTTAGGCAATAAAAGCATTGAGACAACAAAAAGCATGTTAAGTCGAGATCCTATTGATATGGGAAAAATAGCAGCAGGAGTCCTTTCGTAATGACAAAAAGTAGAAGTGAATCTCAACGTAAAGCTGATGAGCGATATGAAGAAAAACGCAAAGCAGCCGCATTGCCTCGCTATGGAGGTAGGTGTACTTTTGAGCGAAAAGAGCAAATTAAACGAATACAAGAGCTTTCCAATAGCAGAGATGAAAAAGAAGCTATTTTTAAGGCTTTAGATTTTTTTGAACAAAGCTACAAATAACGCTTGCAACATCGGCCGTCCGAGATTATAATAGAGGTCAGTTAAGTTAATAACAGCGGAAAATTCCGCGACATGCGCCTCGGTGTTCAGGGGCATAAATCACAAAAGGTGATAAAAATGAGCAAGCAAATTATCGAAAATATGATTCAATCTTTCTTGAAAAGCGGAAAGTCTAAAATTAACTTTAGACAAACAGGTGATTGGACTCCTGATCAAGTAATAGATGGCGCTTTAAAAGATGAGGAATACCCTGGTGAATCTGTGCAATCTTTCAAAGTAAATGATGTACTTATTGAGTCTGCTTATATCCCCAAACTCCATAAAACCGTTGTTGCTTTTAAGTATGACAATAAAAACATGTGTGGTTATATCTCAGATGGAGAGATTGATAAAATTAATGAAAAAGAAAAGTTAAAAAATACAGAGATACATTCTTTAATAAGAGAAAGTGAGGGGAAATTTTATATAGCAATTCCGTTTGAGCTAAAAGATCTTCTTAAAAAGGCTATTTCTTCAGCGAAATTTGAAGGGAGCACAAAAGAATGGTGTGTAGGCTCTCGTTCTGGAAAAAAATTAAGTGCTTGGGTGTCTGGGCATGAAGCTAAAATAATTGAAGCGCAACAGAAAAAAACGGCAAAAAAAAATAAGCTTGCTGGCATGGCTCGCGTTGATGTCTCTGGTGTTTATGACATCAAAGACGAATTAAAAGAGAGGTTTGGTGCAGAATTTGGTGAGCTTAACGGGGAAAAAAGTTGGTTTGTAGAGCTTGAAGTATATGAAGAATGTGTTGAATACTCTTTAAAGCGCTTGAAAGAAATAAAGATAGCAGAGCAAGCTATTGTTAATGGTAATAATCTGGAAGAAGTTGCTAAGGTGTTGGATAGTATCTTAGATGATTTTGAAATATTCAGGGAAAATGAAAAACATAGGCCGCTTGGGTATTCCGCTTACTACAGAGGTATTAATCCTAATATTGTAGATTTGATAAATAAAGCTGCAAAACACTTTAAAAGCAATCCGAAAATGCTGCCTAAAAAAATAAATGATTCATTAAAAAATATGGCTGGTGATCGCCTATCTACCAATCAAATTTTTCCTACGCTATTTTATTATGTTTTTTGGATTATCAGAGACAGTTTAAACAAAGGTTTGG
Source organism: Gammaproteobacteria bacterium (assembly GCA_033852155.1). Classification (GTDB taxonomy): domain Bacteria; phylum Pseudomonadota; class Gammaproteobacteria; order QZLD01; family QZLD01; genus QZLE01. The sequence goes on from JAWSVA010000018.1 coordinate 30,720, forward strand.
CTTTTACTGATGAAAACGACACCAAATTCCTTTTGTGGCCCAATCAAAATGTGATACTTGATTTAATCGCAAAAGATATATTGGAATTTATAGGTCTTGATGCTGAAGTTGATGTGGATTTTGAAAGTTAATTAATAGAAAGCCGCTCTAGCAGCTTGGAGCGGCGGTTTTTAAGGTTAAGAAAATAATATGAATGATTTATTACATATATCAAACGAAGATCAAAAAGTGGTTAAAACTAATTTTTGGGATACTCAAAAAGCTAAAGAGGGGTATTTTTATCTGAGTTGGAACGCAGGAGCTGCGAGGCTTTTGATTCCTGATAACCAGCAAGTTGTGATTAAAGAGATGAAAACAGCAAAAGAAGTAATTATCTCACGAGGCATTTTGCAAGGTGAAGATGCTCTGGAATTGCTGTTTGAGGATAATACTGATTGTCCGTTTTCTATACATATAACAACAAGCTTAACAGATCGATTGCTACCGGAAACGGATCAGGGTGAGGGTTTTGAGGTGGTCTTGTGGACAAGAAGTGGCATAGAAGGGAGTTTCAAAGGTAAGTATAGAGTGGTTGATTCGCTACCATGTTTAAATCCATGGGTAGTTCAATAATGGCTAATCACCCAAACAGAGGGCGTATGCCACGCCCTCTACAGCACTTACATGCAATCAAAGACGATTATCCTGATGCTTGGAGTCAACTCGATGTTTTTCGTCAGGATAAGGGCAAAGATTTACCTAATTGGCCGGATTGGTGTTTTATGCCTCTTGCTGCTTGGTACTCAATTGTTAGCGCAGAATTGCAGGTTGATCGTGTTAGTGAGCTGTATATTGCTGACGTTGCAAAGCTGGGGGCGCTAGGAAGCTGGCGTTATACTCAATCAATCTATCGTATAGATAGTGATCTGCGGAATGCTATTGCAAGTACAGTTCCAAGCGGTTCTTTGCCATGCGATGTTTTATACAGAATGCCGGAATGGTGCGTCTATATTGATACACCAGGTATGAAGTGGTTTGATAAAGATTTGCATGGCTTTTTTGCGCATTTAGAATGGGATGCAAATACCAGCAGGAGTGAATTACGCTTGCTGCTTGATGCCGATGAATTACTAATCCCGCAAATTTTGCATTTGGGTAAATGGACGGTTACAGAAGCGGTTGATCGCGCTGTCCAAGAATCAAAAAATAATGCTCCACATTTGTCAGAAATATTGCCGAGTGATTATATAGAACATTTGTCATCGGAGCTTTTCCCTTTGGTTTCGCTTCTGCTTTACGTGTGCAGTAACGGGGTGGAGTATGGCGGGTCTGATAGACCGAGTATTCCAAGTGCAAAACGTACAAAAAAAGGCTGGAAGCTTTTTCCTGCTCAGAAACCGAGGTTTTGGGATTTGGGTAAAGAAACAGGGGATAGATTGCGAATGGCTTGTAATAAAAATGGTGAGAGTGGGTTGAAAAAAGGACCTGTACCGCATATTCGTAGAGCGCACTGGCATGGATACTGGACAGGCCCGCGAGATAACGAACAAAAGTATATTTTGAAGTGGTTGCCGCCAGCTGTTGTTGCTGGCGAATAACTGAAAAACTTAACCGGAAAGCAGAAATGAATAAAGAACCTAAAAACAAATTAAAGTCCTATACGATAGGAATTGCAATCCTCTTGTTTGGCATTATCTCGGCTAGTTATGGGGTGGCCTGGAAACTCGGATATTCAGTCCCAAGTTATTTTATGGAGCGCTGTGGTAACACTCTAGGCCCATGCCCAAGCCCATTTCTTCTTATAATGATGGGTGGAATATTTATTTTAGCTGGGGTTATTTGGTTTCGAGCCATTAATAATTAATCGGAAAAAATGGAAGAGTCATGAAAAAAATATTGTTGCTTATTAGTTGTTTCCTTATTACATCATGCGCAACGTATAAAGGTTATCGTCAAGTATGTAATTCATGGATAGGAATGAACGAAAGTGGTCTTGTTAATTCGTGGGGAATACCAAATTCAAGTTATGTGAATAACGATGGTTCAAAAGTAATTGAATATGTTTATCAGAAGAATGTAGCTATAGGCGGTTATACATATACACAGCCACAAACAATATATCACCAGGGGAATGTTTATCAGCGTGATTTATATGGTAATACCTCAAATAGAAATTCATACCAGTACACTGGAACGTCTACGGCTTATGTACAAAAAAAGACCCCAACTACATACATAAAAAACACATGCATTACTAGATTTAAAATAGATAAATCTGGAATTATTCGTAATTGGACATCGCAGGGAAATAGTTGTAAGGCAAAAACTCCAAAAAAATATAATAAAAATACAGCAGCTTATTCTAAGCCAATTACAAAAGAACAAGGAAAGAAAGCCTATGAGCTTTGGCAAAAGCAGCGCAAAGCAAATTAAAGTTAACCGGAAAAATGGTGAAAAAGATCATGGGAATTAAAGAAGATCTTGAGTCAATACGTTCTGATGAGCGCTACGTAACCAGCAACTACGGGAGAATGAACGATTTTACAGGTAGTGGTGCCGAAGATGATTATCTAAATGATCTGTTAGCGAATCCATCCAAGAAAACAGCTTACAGCGTCTACTTGGACATGCTTCAAAACGTTTTTGAAGTTGGGTATGGAGATGATGGTGTTCATGCCACCCCATTGCCAGTGGCTAACGATACTGAATTACAACGTATCGCGGATAAATACTCGCTTGAAAGTTGTAATTTTGATGATGAAGAATAATGACGGAAAACAGGTGATACATGAGTTTGATTTATCTGCTTCAACTTCAGCAACAACATTGAAATAACAGCGACCCCTTTCCTACAAGGCCATAGCGCAAATAGAGCTAAAATTCAGCAATTAAGTAAAAGACTGCTTTACCGGTCTTTTTGCTTGCTAATTGCCGCGAAAAGACCTATAATAAACACTATTAAGCAGTCATCAAAGAAAAGGTGTAATCATGCAAGTAAGGCCAATATTAGCGGATAGCTCAACAAGCATTTCCGAATTAAAAAAAAATCCAATGGCAGTAGTCGAGCAAGGCGATGGATTTCCAGTTGCCGTATTAAATAGAAATCAACCTGCATTTTATTGTGTACCAGCTGCGGCCTATGAGCTTTTAATGAATAAATTAGAAGATATAGAATTAGCGCAAATAGTTGAAGAACGAAAAGATCAGCTTGAAATTGAGGTTGATATTGATGACTTATAAGCTTGCTTTTAAACAAGATGCAGATAAGGAATGGAAAAAACTTGATTCAACAATTAAGTCTCAATTCAAAAAAAAATTAAAAGAGCGATTAATTAATCCTCGCATCGAATCTGCAAGGTTAAACGGACTGAAAGATTGCTATAAAATTAAATTGCGTAGTGCGGGTTACAGGCTGGTTTATCAAGTACGCGACACGGAAATTATTGTGTCAGTTGTTGCTGTTGGCAAGCGAGATCGAAATCAGGTTTATAAAATCTCAGCCAAACGAATCTAATTAGCGGGAAGTTACAAAGTTCAAAATTAACGGAAAAAGGCAGGTGATAATAATGAGGTTATTGCGCGGATATGTACCCAAGGAAAAGCTTGATTTACTATTTGGGCTCACAAAGATTAGCAGCGAGCCAATCATGGATGCTATTGAAGATCATTTATGCAGTGGGTTTCCAGAGGCTGCGGCGGCTAGCTTAAACAACATAGCGCGACCTAATTTTGAAAGAGCGCTTTCAAAAGTAAATCATGTTGCAAATGTGATTAATAAATATAATCAGTTAAGTGATAACAAAAAAAGTTATAAAGGATGAAGGTGTGGCATGTGCCGTATAACGACACTGAAATTGATAATTTCATATAGATATTTACTGCTTTGCTTGTGTGTTTTAAGTAATAGTGTCATTGCAGGTATTAACGATAAAAACTTTGGTAATGTGATTATTTCTGAAGTTACATCTATATATGATGGTGATACCTTTCGCGTCAATATAGCCAGCTGGCCTAGATTAATAGGGGAAAGAGTGCCTATTAGAGTTAATGGAATTGATACGGCTGAATTAAAAGGTAAGTGTAGAGAAGAAATTAAACTAGCTAGAAAGGCTAAAAAGGTTACGGTGGATTTTTTGCGCTCAGCTAAAAAAGTTGAGCTACGCAATATTAAGCGCGGCAAGTATTTTAGAGTCGTGGCAGATGTATTTGGGGATGACCAAAGCCTGGCTGAAAAGTTGATATCCACTGGGCTGGCCTATGAATATTTTGGTGGTAAGAAAAGATCCTGGTGCGATATAAATCGCATAGCGACGGAGAAATTATGACTGAACACCGACTAAAAATAGAAAAAGAATATCTAGATGCAAAGCTATCAGGTCGGAAGTTGTTTGAAATAAGAAACAATGATCGTGATTATAAAGCTGGGGATTATACTATCTATCTTGATGGCCAAGGCCACGAGCATCGATTTAAAATAACTTATGTTTGTGATTATGAGCAAAAACCTGGAAATGTTGTATTTGGGGAGGAGCCTAGTGTTTCAGCGATTGATGTGCTGGCTGAGCCATTGATTCCTATAGAAGTTTACAAGGAGATTACCGTGCGCGGAACATATGATCAGGAAAAATTAAGAATTCTTAGAGAAAATTTACCATCAGGAATTGAATTTGCAATAGATTACCGCAAGGGAGACGATGATCTTTTCTCGCTAGAGAAAGGTAAAGTGGATAATAATGTCTTAGCTATTGTTGACTGTCTTGCGGACAAGATGTTTCACGAAGCTGGTGAATATCAAGTTCCACTTACAAAAAATGGTTGTAGTAAGTTTATTCCAACTAATTGTTTTTATTTGGTTGATTCGCTGTTCCATGCAGTTGACTCTGTATTTTATGATGACAAATCATGTGCGTATTACGAAGTGAACATAAATGAGTCGAAATTAACGAAAGAAGGTCTAGCGGTATTATCACAGCTCAAGAAAGAAGAATATTGTATAGAGGTCGATATTTTGCTTGGTGGAGATGATGGTTATTCGTTATCTGGCAGTGTCAGATAACAGCTTCTAACAACCTGTTCATCTAGATAAATCGATCGGTAATTATTATACATGTACTTGTATATTATATAAGTACATGTATAATGTAAGACATGAAACGGATTAACTTTTTTGGCAGATCATTAGAGAATATTAAAAGCTTTCCGCACGAAGCAAAAAGGGAAGTAGGCTATCAGCTAGACAAAGTTCAAAATGGCCTAAGCCCTAATGATTGGAAGCCAATGAAAAATGTTGGTGCAGGGGTTAATGAAATTCGCGTGAAAGATGCAGGCGGGATATATAGAGTGATCTATGTCGCCAAATTTGAAGAGACAATATATGTATTGCATGCATTTCAGAAAAAGACTCAGAAAACCAGCAAGGCAGATATTGAAATAGCTGCAAAGGCATACAGCAAAATAGTAGGGGCCCGCGATGAATAGTGTAGATGAATTTAATAGTGTTTGGGATGCAATTGAAGATGACCCAGTAAAAGCTGAAAACATGAAGCTTAGATCATCTTTAATGATGGCAATTAACGAGTGCATTCAAAAGAAAAAATTAAACCAGGTTGAAGCCGCTAAATTACTTGGTATAACACAGCCAAGGGTTAGTGCTCTTGCTCAAGGTAAAATTGAAGACTTTAGGTTGGATGCGTTGGTTAATTTTGCAACTAGAATTGGGTTGCATATAAGCATTCAAATAGCTGCGTAAGAATTAACTGGGAAATGCGCTAGGATTCTAATACACGTTTCCCATACTCTCTTAGTTCCCCGTCAGGAGCTACATATTTATATAAAGTTTGCCTAGCAACTCCCAGTTCCTTACATAGCTCGCTGGCACTGGTGTCTTTGCTGCGCATCGATACTTGTGCCAACCTTACTTGGTTTTTAGTTAGTTGAAATTTGCGACCACCTTTGCGACCACGTGCTCTGGCGGCTGCTAGCCCAGCTTTTGTGCGCTCACTAATAAGCTCCCTCTCAAACTCAGCTAAGGCCGCAAAAATCCCAAAGACCAGCTTACCACTGGCGGTAGTAGTGTCTATCTCAGCGCCTTGCCCTGTTATTACCTTAAAGCCAATTTCGCGGGCTGATAAATCATGAACCGTATTGACCAGGTGTTTTAAGTTTCTGCCTAACCTATCTAACTTCCAGATTACTAAAACATCACCAGGGCGAAGAGCTTTTAAACAAGAGTCGAGGCCTGGGCGATCATCATTTTTACCAGATGTTTTATCTTGATAGATATCTTTTTTATTAACGCCGTAAGAAATTAGGGCATCGACCTGCAGGTCTGTAACTTGTGTATTATCGTTTTTTGATACGCGAGCATAGCCAATTAACATTTTTGAATCTCTTTTTTGTTATTCTGATTGGGTTGTCAAAGTGTAAATCAAACGATCATTTGGTTTACACTTTAAAAACAAGCTAAACTACAGCTTATTTGTGTAAATTAATCCGTTGCTTATTCTATGTCAAGTAAACGCTATTGATTTTTCAAAGTGACAATCTAGGATAAATGGTAAAGAATCAGTGGAATGTAGCGAGTACTATTAAGTTGCTCGCCACTCAATATCTTTTAGGTTTTATGTTTTTTTAGGCTTGTTGTTGATTGGCTAGTAGTTTGATAATGCCATGCTGCATCCATTCCGGTTTTGTTATTAGCCATTGAAACACTTGTCCTGCTGGTAAAGTTGGCAAGTCGATTAGACGTGATTGATTGATTAGTTTATATTGTTCCTGTGACATAATGATTATTTCCATTAGTTAATTATGTTGCACCCAGGCGGCTGAAAGGTGAGAGAGTCAGCCGCCTGAAAGTTTTTTGGTTTTGTTACCCGCCCTTGTGTTTTTTGTACAGTTCAAATGCTTCCCTCAGTAGTACGATTAGCTTTAAATCGTTGCTGGCGGCGAATGTGCGGAACTCACGACTAAATTCAGCATCTACTTTAAAATTTAGCGGCCTGTATTCGCCGGACGCTGGTTTTTTGATGTTGTTGCCAACGGCAGCGGTTTCATTGTTATCTGTAGGTGGCGCCCCTTTGTTTAATTTGTTTTTTGATGTTGGTGGTGGTTTATTTGGTTTAGCCATTGTTATGCGCCCTCTGTTAATGTTTCTAGTCTGTTAATAATATTTTGAATTACTCGATCCGCTTTTTCGCGTGGTTGCTTAAAGCGGGTTTCGGTTATTGATTGGCCTATGTCCATAGCTTGGCGGTAGCATGGTTTGTCCTCAATCCGTCCGTCAATTAGAAAATAATCGGTTTGACGCAAATAATCGCAAGCCGCCTCATATTCTGAATTGCTGCCCGTGGCTCTATTGAATACAAAACAAATACGTTTGTGATCCACGCCCTCTTCGCGCAGAGAATTTGCCAGCACTACAGAAGGTTTTAGATCGTCAAGGGCTAGTCCTGTGGGGATAATCACTAAATCTGATTCAAGGCTGATTTGTTTGGTAGTTCGGCTGGCGGTTGGTGCGCCGTCGAGGATCAGCAGGTCATGGTGGTCGGCTTGTTTTAGTGCTTGTGCAGCGGTGCCAAACGCCTCGACGGCTATAGTGGGTTCAATTTGATTTTGTAAACGGCGGCGCAGCCATTCAAAACAAGTTGCTTGGCTGATATCAAGGTCAGCGATTTTTACATTCCATTGGGATGCGGCATAACAGGAGGCGATGGCGCGGGATACGGTGCTTTTACCGCTGCCTCCTTTTTGACCGATAACGCTAATTTTATGGCCCATTGCTTTAACTCCTTTTTTAGTGCTTTCGTGCTTTCGTGCAAATGATGATGCAAGCATAGCAAAAGGCAAGAAAGAAAGAAAGCACGAAAACACGAAATATTAAAAAGGATGGTGTGGCAGGTGTTGGGCATCAAATAAAGCAGGGGTAGTCCTTTGTTTTAGAAGTCTTTCCCGTTGTAATTTACGGGTATCATATCTTCATCTTTGATGGTGCCTTCTTGTATTTCGTTTATCTTGTAAAGCCAATCTTTGGCAAACTCTCTGCATTCTAAGCTTGGTCGCAGCCCACCTCTAGGTGCGGCGCACATGTTTACTTGGTTGGTTTCCTGGTTGTAGGCAATGAGTCCGCCACGTCCACTTTGATGTAGATAAAGAAGAGATCGCCCCTCGAATATGCTCCCCTCGCTGTCTTGCATCTTGGTTTTTTCAGGCCAGATAATTAGGTGGTGCTCGCCGTTGTGATATAAGCCGCTACCCGTGTCGTGGGCCAGTTGTCTTTTTAGTTCAGCTATTTTATTGGCTGCCAGGTCAATAGTTGTTTGTGCCTTTTTGTGTTCGGTGCGCTCTTTTTTAATGGTGTTTTCCAGTGATTTGATGCGCTTTTTATTTTCCGCTGCGCTTTCTTTTTGGCGCTTAATTTGTTTTTTAAGGCGGGCGGGATCTCCTTCCCCTTTGTATCGTTTTAGCTGCTCCTGTGCGGTGGTTAGCTGCATTTTAAGGCGGCGGATCTCATCATTCATGCCTAAAGCTTTTTTGGCTATGTCGTCCGCTTCAGTTAATGCGGTTTCGTGCTGGGCGTTATCAGATTTTAATTGTGTAATTTCTTTGAATTGCGCGTGACACTGCCGTATATATCCTGCTAGTTGACTGTTAATAGTGTTGATTTGGTGGGCTTGCTCGTCTGATTCTTCGATCACGCCGTTAAATTTGTGTATGAACGCTTCAAGTAGATCGGTTGGATCGACTGTTGTTAATGTTCTTGAAAAATCCATTGTATTTCCCTTGTTGTGTTGTGTTAATTGGTGGTAGTTACACATGCCTGCGCGTGGTGGGCCAAGTTGAGTGCTGAAATTTTCTACTATCATGAGTCCTTCCTTGTTCTTATTCTTGTTGTGCGAGCTGTGCGGCTGCTGCGAGCAAGGCGCGTCCAATCTTTTGAATTGTTGGCTGGGTAGATTAGTATTAGCGCTAGCATGAGGCATATGGAGCGACTGAGTAACAAATTTAAAGTAAATCCACGGCTTACAATATGGGTTTTAGTTTTGGCGCCAAGCTTTCTCATGAGTTTAATTTCAATGTCTCTTAAACTTGGGCTGTCGCATTTAATGGCTTGTTTTATTTTGGTTGGGGTTTCGCCTTCTGCTAGCCTATATAGTACTCGCCCTTCTATTTCGGTCAGATTCTGCCCAGGCTTGTAGATTATGTCATTTCCTACCAGGTTCATATCTAACCCCGTTTAAGAAAAAAGATCTGATAGTAAGCGTGTAATAGTGCTGGATTCTTGTTGTAGCTTCTCTGCTAAATTAGCAAGGTGCTGTGCTGTTTCTATTGTTAGCTCGCCATTGTCGATGGCCTGATTGGCAAGCGCAGCCATTCCAGCGCAAGAGGAGCTGAAAATATGCAAATTAGTGAGGGCTAGCCCTTGTTTTTCCGGGGGCGTAAGCGCTAGCTTGTTATTTGGTGTTAGCGTCGTAGTCTTATTGGTGTCATGCTGGTCATTAGTCATTGGTTGTACTCCGAGAGTAAAAAAACATTTTACGAGGAGTAAAGTTACACTTTATGTGTAGTTTTTACCATAAAAAACTACAACTTTTTTGGTGGCGGCTTTTTTTCAAACATGACGTTTTATTTGATAAACCCGCCCTATTATCTTTAGCTTCTTGAGTTCATTAAGATTATCTGCTTTTAACGTAGGACATTGTTTGACGTCTGCAGCTTTGATTGTGTAACTGCCATCAAGCTCTGGGCGTATCCAGCGCACCCATGTTTGGCCATTGACTTCTATGGCAAACATATCTGTGGTAGTCGGCAGTGTGATGGAGTTATCAATTTGCACCTCATCGCCTTTTTTTAATTCAGGGTCCATGAGTGTGTCGCTGATTGTTATTGTCGGACCTTTTGCGGCATCTGGCTTTTCATCAAAGCCAGAAATCCAGCCGCCGTTTTTGTCATAGAATGCGGCTAGCTCGTGCAGATAGTCTATTCCTACAGGACGGTTTCCTAGTTCCCAGCTGTGGTATCGCTGCAGTGTGATTTTGACCTGGCCAGCGACGTATTGGAGAGTCCAGCCTTTTTCTTTGCGGCATTGCGCTAATCTAGCGCCAATTAGTTTGTTTAGCTCAGGCATGATGAAGTTGTCCTTTAGTTGATGATTAATATCTAGCGCTTAGGCTGTATGGCGATTGTAGTTGCTTGTATCGCTATTTTGTCCAAGTGCTAAGTCCTTGTAGTCCATGCTTCAATTAGCAGCGACTTTTCCCTTTATTTGGCGCTCATGTTGCAAGCAAAGCAAAAAATAGAGTGCCCGATAAAATCCACTTTAATAGTGCTTAATTATGTTTGCAGTGTAATTTTACACACAAAGTGACTAAAACAGCAAAAAGCATTGCTTTAAAGTTTGTTTGGGTGTAAATATTGCACCAAGAGTGTAACGCAAGGGGTTGTTGGTGGAATTTCCCAGTTGGGTAAAAAAAGTGGGTGGTATTTCATCTGCTGCAAGGATTTTGAAGGAGAAACCGCGCACGGTGGCGTCTTGGGTTCGTGCTGAGCGGGCGCCGTTGCTTTCGTCGGCAATTAACATCGTGGTTAAAAGCGAACGGGAGGTGGATTTTAATGATATCTATCTTCCTATTGCTCGCCTGAGCGTGGCTGGACGTGAGTTAGTGGGTTGGAGATTAAAGGGGGATCAAAAGTGCTGATTATTGGCCTTATTGGCGGCAGCGTAGAAAACCGGGGGCAGATTGCAGATCGAATTTGCAGCATATCATCGAGCATTACCTATTTTGATATGCATTATCCAAGAGATTCAGAGGGCCGGGTAAAGCAACTGCGTGATGTGGTGGTGAAGCGCGGTGTGGGTTTAGGTAAAACGCTGGTCTTGCCAACTATTACTAGTATCGCGGAGGCGGAGGCGCTTAGGGAATTGGGAGCGCTGTTTGCTGTGGTGAAAGGGCAAATCTCTCAAGTGGTGCCGATTAAAATAGGTGATCTGTATGTGGTTAATTCAAATTGTCATTCCCGTCATTTTTTGACACCAGAAGAAATGTATTCCGAGGCTAAACAGATACATTATAAAAAGCTGCGGGGTACTTGTGATCGAATTTATTAGAAGTAGCTCTTTTAGTTTGTTATTGGCTAAAGGCTATTGATGTTTGCATGACTGCGGCAGTTCAAAGGTTGGGTAGGCCGAAAAGTAAGAGCTGAAGCTGTGTTATTAGGCAGCTAAAAAGGAAATTTATATCGTGAGTTGCAAGGGGTTGGATCAAATATTTGAAGCTTGGGCAAGGTGGTGTTTGTCGGGAAACGTTTGTTTGCAATCAGGCTGCTCGATGATAGCAAAATTAATTGAGAATAAGGGGCATATAAGTTTTGGTGGCGGCGGCAAAGTAGCGCCGATTGTGGATTGTGTTGAAGCTGATGTAGAGGCGGCGCTAAT
>JAWSVA010000006.1:0-136221 GCA_033852155.1 Gammaproteobacteria bacterium
CTGGTGTTGTAGCAAAAATTATTGAGTAATAAAAATGTCAATAGAAAATCAAACAATTCGTATACGTTTAAAAGGCTTTGATCATAGATTAATCGATCAATCGGCAAAAGAGATTGTTGAAACAGCAAAGAGAACAGGAGCTCAAGTTAGAGGACCTATCCCATTGCCAACAAGAAAAGAACGTTTTACGGTTCTAGTCTCGCCGCATGTTAATAAAGATGCACGTGATCAATATGAAATCAGAACTCACAAAAGGCTATTAGATATAGTTGACCCAACAGATAAAACTGTTGATGCGTTAATGAAATTGGATCTTGCTGCTGGTGTTGATGTTCAGATTAAATTGAAGTAACTGTTTAGCGTTTAAAGAAAGAGGTTTTGGAATGTCAATTGGATTAGTAGGTCGTAAATGCGGTATGACACGCGTATTTACAGAAGCAGGTGAATCAATACCTGTAACTGTAGTCGAGGTTACGCCTAATCGCATTACGCAATTAAAGACAGACGAAGTTGATGGATATGAGGCTCTACAGATTACTGTTGGCTCACGCCGTCCAACGCGTGTAACTAAGGCTGCCGCTGGTCACTTTGCTAAGGCAAATGTTGAAGCTGGCAGAGCACTATATGAATTCCGTGCTACTGCTGAAGAGAAGGCTGGTATGGAGCTTGGTGGTGAAGTTAAAGTTGATCTTTTTGAAGAAGGTCAGAAAATTGATGTCACTGGTATATCAGTCGGTAAAGGTTTTCAGGGCGGCATCAAACGTCATAACTTTAGCATGCAAGATGCTACTCACGGTAACTCTTTGTCTCACAGGTCAAATGGTTCGATCGGTATGTGTCAAACACCGGGTCGCGTACTGAAAGGCAAAAAGATGTCAGGTCAAATGGGTAATGTTCGTAGAACTACTCAAAACCTTGAAGTTGTGCGTATCGATGTTGAAAAAAATTTACTGCTTATCAAAGGGTCTGTACCTGGTTCAAAAGGTGGAGATGTGATGATTAAGTCAGCAGTTAAGATTAAAAGGGAGGCTAAATAATGGATCTTAAGATTACATGTAGCCAAACTGGAAGCGAAAACGGTTCTATTGAAGCAAATGAAACCATTTTTGATCGTCCATATAATGAATCGTTGATTCATCAGATTGTTACAGCTTATATGGCTGGATCTCGTTCTGGTACTAAGGCTCAAAAAACCCGCTCTGATGTTAGTGGTGGTGGTGCAAAACCTTGGCGTCAAAAAGGTACTGGACGCGCAAGAGCTGGTACTTCACGCTCTCCAATTTGGAGAAAAGGTGGAGTTACTTTTGCAGCAAGACCGCGTAACTACGAGCAAAAAGTAAATAAGAAGATGTATCGTGCTGGAATGTGTTCGATATTATCTGAGCTTGTTCGTCAAGATAGACTTATTGTAGTTAAAGAGTTTACTGTTGATGATCCAAAGACAAAGTCATTTGTCAAAAGATTAGCTGATCTGAATATTACTGATGCAATAATCATTACAGAAGAGCTTGAAGCTAATCTGTTTCTTGCTAGTCGCAACATCCCTAAGGTTGATACCATTGATGCGGTAGAGGTTGATCCTGTTAGCCTTATTGCATATGAAAAAGTGATTGTTACTGAAGGTGCTTTGCGCAAAATTGAGGAGGTGCTTTCATGATACGCGATAGATTATATAAAGTTCTTCTTGGGCCGCATATCTCAGAAAAATCCACTATTGGATCTGAGCTTTCAAATCAGTATACCTTTAAGGTATCTATTGATTCGAATAAAAAAGAGATTAAGTCGGCTGTAGAAGCTCTATTCGACGTCGCTGTTACGTCTGTAAATGTTATCAAGACCAAAGGTAAGCAAAAGCGCTTTGGTCGCGTTACAGGTAGACGTAGTGATTGGAAAAAGGCAATTGTTAGGCTTGCTGAAGGTCAGAGTATTGATTTTACGCTGGTTGACTAGTACTAAATAGACTTGGAATTATCAAAATGGCACTTGTAAAAACAAAACCAACATCTCCTGGAAGAAGGTTTGTTGTAAAAGTTGTAACTGAAGATCTGCACAAAGGTGCACCTTATGCGCCACTTATTGCAAAGAAAAACAAGAGTGGCGGAAGAAATAATTTGGGCAGAATTACCACTCGTCATATTGGTGGTGGTCATAAACAACGCTATAGAATCATTGACTTTAAGCGTAATAAAGATGGTATCCCTGCAGTAGTGGAACGCATCGAATATGATCCAAATAGAAGCGCTCATATTGCATTAATACTTTATAAAGATGGCGAAAGAAGGTATATTATCGCCCCTCGTGGAGTTACATCTGGAACAGAGCTTGTTTCTGGTGTTGAGGCTCCAATTAAACCTGGAAATGCATTGCCAATAAGAAATATTCCTGTTGGTACAACAGTGCATTGCATTGAACTTAAGCCTGCTAAAGGTGCACAAGTAGCAAGAAGTGCTGGCACATCGGCTCAGGTTTTGGCGAAAGAAGGTGCTTATGCAACTCTTCGTTTACGTTCAGGTGAGATGAGAAAGGTTTTATGTGAATGTAAGGCAACTATTGGTGAGGTAGGTAACCAAGAGCATGGCCTTAGATCACTTGGTAAAGCTGGCGCTAATCGTTGGAGAGGTATTCGTCCAACAGTTCGCGGTGTTGCTATGAATCCAATTGACCATCCGCATGGTGGTGGTGAAGGTAGAACTTCTGGTGGTCGTCATCCTGTGTCTCCATGGGGTATGCCTACGAAAGGTAAGAAAACTAGAAGTAATAAGCGAACAGATCATTTGATTGTTCGACACAGAAATCGTAAGTAACGAAAGAGGAATTGAATCGTGCCACGTTCGATTAAGAAAGGTCCTTTTATTGATCTTCATCTTCTAAAGAAGGTTGAGCAAGCGGTTGAGGCAAATAGCCGTAAACCAATCAAGACTTGGTCAAGAAGATCAATGGTTAGCCCTGATATGGTAGGGTTAACAATAGCTGTACATAATGGTAGGCAGCATGTTCCAGTATTGATTAATGAAAATATGGTTGGTCATAAGTTAGGTGAGTTCTCCCTGACTAGGACCTTTAGAGGCCATGTAGCCGATAAGAAATCTAGGTAGGTATTAATATGCAAGTAACTGCAAAGTTAAGTCAGGCAAGGATTTCAGCTCAAAAGGCTAGATTGGTTGCAGACCAGATTCGAGGTCAATCTGTAGAGCGTTCTCAAGAGATCTTGCAATTCAGTACTAAGAAAGGCGCAGAGATCATTCTTAAAGTGTTGAACTCAGCGATAGCTAATGCTGAAAATAATGAAGGTGCAGATATTGATGAGCTTAAGATTTCAACAATCTGTGTCAATGAGGGACCAACTCTCAAGCGTTTCCGCGCTAGAGCAAAAGGTCGTGGTGCAAGAATTCTCAAACGCACAAGTCACATTATTGTGACTGTTGCTGACTGTTAAGCGAAGGTAGGCCGAGATGGGACAAAAAGTTCATCCAATAGGTTTTAGACTAGGAATTTCAGCTGATTGGAATTCAAAATGGTATGCAGGTCAAAAAGATTTTTCTGACTTCTTGCTTGCTGATGTTGAAGTAAGAAAATTCATTATGAAGAAACTTTCTCACGCTTCTGTTAGTAAAATACGCATCGAGCGCCCTGCTAATACCGCAGTTGTAACCATTTTTTCAGCAAGACCTGGTGTTGTTATTGGTAAGAAAGGTGAGGATATAGATCGTTTGAGAAAAGAAGTCTCAAGTATCATGAATATCCCTGTTCATATTAATATTGAAGAGATTCGCAAGCCTGAGCTTGATGCTAATTTGGTGGCTGAGAATATCTCTCAGCAGCTAGCTAAGCGTATTATGTTTAGAAGAGCTATGAAACGAGCTGTTACGAATGCTATGCGTTTAGGTGCAATTGGTATTAAAGTAGCTGTTGCTGGTCGTCTTAACGGTGCAGAAATTGCTCGTACAGAATGGTATAGAGAAGGTCGTGTGCCTCTTCATACGCTAAGAGCCGATATCGATTATGGTACCGCTGAATCCTTAACTACATACGGTATTATCGGTATCAAAGTATGGATATATAAGGGTGAAGTCTACGGGCCACTTGATCAGCATCAAAAAGCTATTGCAGAGCAAGAGAAAAAAGCTGGTAAAGGTAAGTCTGGAAAGCCTGGCAAGTTTGCGAAGACTGCGAAGACAGCAAAGAAAGGGTCATAAGAGATGTTGCAGCCAAAAAGAACAAAATTTCGCAAGCAAATGAAATCCCGTAATAGGGGGCTTGCGATTAGAGGTGGAAAAGTTAGCTTTGGTGAATATGGTATCAAAGCAACAACCAGGGGGCGAATAACTGCCAGACAGATTGAAGCAGCTCGTCGTACAATCACAAGACATGTTAAGCGTGGTGGTAAACTTTGGATTCGTATTTTTCCGGATTGCCCGATTACTGAGAAACCACTTGAGGTTCGTCAAGGTAAGGGTAAAGGTAACGTTGAATATTGGGTAGCTAAAATCCAACCAGGTCGCGTTCTCTATGAAATTGAAGGTGTTGATGAAGACATCGCTAGAGATGCATTTAGACTGGCTGCAGCAAAACTACCTGTGCGTACAACTTTCGTGACTCGGACGGTGATGTAATGAAAGCTAGTGAATTAAGAGAAAAAACAGTTGAAGAGCTTAAGTCTGAGTTGACTGACAATTTACGTCTTCAGTTCAATCTTCGCATGCAGCGTGGGTCTGGACAGCTATCTCAGTCTCATCTATTTAAGCAGGCTCGCAGAGAAATTGCTCGAATCAATACTGTTCTAAAAGAGAAGCAGGGTGAATAAGATGTCTGGCGAAGATAAAAAGATAGAAAGAACCCTAACGGGTCAGGTTATTAGCGACAAGATGGATAAGTCCATTGTTGTTGGTATCGAAAGAAGGGTAAAGCACCCTCTTTATGGCAAGATCATTAAGAAGACAACAAAACTTCATGTTCATGATGAAGCAAATTCTTCGAAAGAAGGTGATGTGGTCTTAATCAAGCAATGCAAGCCAATTTCGAAGACTAAGTCTTGGACGCTTGTTGAAGTTGTAAATGGTTAGTCTTAGTTAACAAGTAAAGTACGTCAGGAATTAACAATGATTCAGATGCAGACAGTCCTTGAGGGGGCCGATAACAGCGGTGCTAAGAAAGTCATGTGTATCAAGGTCCTAGGTGGATCGCACAGACGTTACGCTAGAATTGGTGATGTGATCAAGGTAAGTATTAAAGATGCGATCCCACGTGGTCGTGTAAAGAAAGGTGAAGTGTATAACGCAGTGGTTGTAAGAACTAGAAAGGGTGTAAGAAGGCCTGATGGTTCTGTTATTAGATTTGATTCTAATGCAGCAGTTATACTGAACGCAAAACTTGAACCTATTGGAACTCGTATTTTTGGCCCTGTTACACGCGAACTTCGTAGTAAACAGTTCATGAAGATTGTGTCTTTGGCACCTGAAGTACTTTGATTTCGGAGAATCGAGATGCGTAAGATTAAAAAAGGTGATGAAGTAATTGTAATCGCTGGTAAAGACAAAAGCCGTCGCGGTACAGTTGAGAAAGTGCTGTCGAACGATAAGGTTATTGTTAAAGATATCAATATTGCAAAACATCACGTTAAGCCAAATCCACAAAAAGGCATTAGTGGCGGGATTGTGGGTAAAGAGGCGGCTCTTAATGTTTCAAATGTAGCTTTGTTTAATGTAGAAACAGGCAAAGCAGATAGAGTCGGATTTCGTGTGGAAGATGGCAAGAAGATCAGATTCTTTAAGTCTAACAACAAAGCTGTTGATGTATAGCAAGGTGTCCTGATGGCAAGGTTAAAGAAACTATTTAATGAAGAGATTCGCTCTAAGCTTATGGAGGAATTAGGTCTTTCAAATCCTATGGAAGTACCTAAGATCACTAAGATTACCCTTAACATGGGTGTGGGCGACGCAGTTACTGATAAGAAAGTTATGGCTTTCGCGGTAGCAGATATGACCAAGATTGCTGGTCAGCAACCTGTGGTAAACTTATCAAGAAAATCAATTGCGGGCTTTAAAATTCGTGATGGATGGCCTGTTGGTTGTAAGGTTCATTTGCGTAGAGAACAGATGTATGAGTTCTTAGATCGTTTGATTAATATCTCAATTCCGCGTATAAGAGACTTCCGTGGTTTGAATGTTAAATCTTTCGATGGCCGTGGTAATTACAGCATGGGTATTAAAGAGCAGATAATTTTCCCTGAGATTGACTATGAAAAAATAGACAAGATCAGAGGGATGGATATTATTATCACAACTTCAGCTCGCACTGATGAAGAAGGACGTGCACTATTAAGCGCATTCAACTTCCCATTTAGGAATTAAGAGGGTTACCCATGGCAAAGACAAGTATGGTACAGCGCGAAGTTAAAAGAGCAAAAACTGTTGCTAAATACGCTGCTAAGCGCGCTGAACTGAAAAAAATTATTGGAAATCCTAATTTTACTGAAGATGAGCAGATTGCAGCTCAAGAAGTTTTTCAAAAGCTTCCAAGAAATGCGAGCCCATGTCGTCAGCGCAATAGATGTAAAATTACTGGAAGACCTCACGGTTACTACCGCAAGTTTGGCTTGGGTAGAAACAAATTAAGAGAAATGGCTATGCGTGGTGATATTCCAGGTCTAGTTAAGGCAAGTTGGTAAATTAGGTTGTTTAAACCTGGTAAAAGGTGAATATTTATGAGCATGAGTGATCCGATAGCAGATATGCTAACTCGAGTAAGAAATGCGCAAAGCTCTGATAAAGCGCAAGTTAGTATGCCGTCGTCTAAAGTAAAAATTTCGATAGCAAAAGTTCTTAAAGATGAAGGCTACGTTGCAGATTATTCTGTTGAATCAGGAGTCAAACCTGTTTTAACTATCGCTCTTAAGTATTATCAAGGGAAACCTGTAATTGATAGTATTCAGAGAGTTAGTAGACCAGGTTTAAGAAGCTATAAAGATAAAGAATCACTACCACAAGTTAATGGCGGTCTTGGTGTTTCTATCATCTCTACATCTCACGGTGTAATGAGTGATAGAGAAGCACGAAGCAAAGGCCATGGTGGTGAAGTTCTTTGCGTAGTATCATAGACGGAGAAAAAGATGTCTCGAATTGCAAAGAAACCAATTGAAGTTCCATCAGGTGTAGATGTAAAAGTTGATGGCTCACTTGTTAAAGTAAAAGGCTCAAAAGGTCTGTTAGAGCACGATCTACATAACGATGTTGATATGAAAATCGAAGGTAATGTAATTACTTTTGCTGCTAAAGACCCTAAGAGTAAGCCAGCAGTTGCGTTGGCAGGTACGTCAAGAGCTGTTATCAACAACATGGTTGTTGGTGTTACAACAGGTTTTGAGAAGAAATTACAACTTATTGGTGTTGGTTATAGAGCCCAAGCACAAGGTAAGAAACTTAATCTTACTTTAGGCTTTTCGCACCCAGTTGAATATCCAGTACCTGAAGGAATTACTATAGAAACACCTAGTCAAACAGAGATTGTTATTAAAGGTGTTGATAAGCAGGTTGTTGGACAAGTAGCTGCTGAAATCAGAGCGTATAGACCGCCAGAGCCTTATAAAGGTAAGGGTGTGCGATATGCTGATGAGCAAGTTATTCGTAAAGAAGCTAAGAAGAAGTAATTAGGGTTTAAAAGATGAATAAAAAACTTTCAAGAATTCGTCGTTCTAAGAAAACTAGATGTAATATCGCTTCTTCTGGCAAAAGAAGACTTACAGTTCATAGAACACCGCGACATATTTATGCTCAGATCATCACAGAATGTGGGTCAAAAGTAGAAGTTTCAGCATCAACTGTGCAAGCAGAAGTTGCTGAAGGTTTAAAATCAACAGGTAATGTTGAGGCTGCGCAAAGAGTTGGTACGAAAATAGCTGAGAAAGCTATTGAAGCAGGCATCAAAGATGTTGCTTTTGATCGTTCAGGTTTTAAATATCATGGCCGCGTGAAAGCACTAGCAGATGCTGCACGTGAAGCTGGATTAGAATTTTAATACAAGGCAATAAGCATGGCGACTAGCGAAAATACATCATCTACTGATGGCTTAAAAGAAAAATTAGTACACGTAAATCGTGTTGCTAAAGTTGTTAAGGGTGGTAGGCAATTTGGTTTTACTGCACTTACAGTTGTAGGAGACGGTCAAGGTAAGGTTGGCTTTGGTTATGGTAAGGCGAAAGAAGTTCCTATGGCTATTCAAAAAGCTATGGAATCTGCTCGCAAAAATACAATCAATGTATCTCTTATTGATGGAACAATTCAATATGCAATTACTGCGAATCATGGAGCTAGCAAAGTATTCATGAAGCCAGCCCCTGAAGGTACAGGTATTATTGCTGGTGGTGCGATGCGTGCTGTTTTCGAAGTGCTTGGTGTTCAGAATATTCAAGCAAAATGCATTGGATCAAGAAACCCTATCAATGTTGTAAGGGCTACAATTAATGGTCTTAAGCAGATAACAACTCCTGAAAGTGTTGCTGCTAAGCGTGGAAAAACTGTTGAAGAGATATTGGGTTAAGATATGAGCACACCAAATTCGCTTAAGGTTACATTAGTGCGCAGCAAGAATGGACGTTTAAAAAGTCACATAGCTTGTGCATCTGGTTTAGGGCTACGTAGAATGCATCAATCAGTTGTTGTTGCAGATACACCTGAGAATCGTGGAATGGTCAATAAGATCTATTATATGGTTGCGGTTGAGGAAGTATAAAATGCGTTTAAATAGTATAAAGCCTGCTGCAGGCAGTAAGCAAAATTCAAAAAGAGTTGGCAGAGGAATCGGTTGTGGTTCTGGTAAAACTTGTGGTCGAGGCCATAAAGGTCAGCGTTCGCGTTCTGGTGGTTACCATAAGGTTGGTTTTGAAGGTGGGCAAATGCCTATCCAGAAAAGACTACCTAAGGTTGGGTTTTCTTCAAGAGTTTCAACTACTGCTGCTAAAGTTAGACTTTGTGATCTAGCGCAAGTTACAGCTGAAGTTGTTGATTTGGAATCACTAAAAGCAGTTGGCGTTGTCAAGAAGAATGTTAAGACTGTTAAAATATATTTGTCAGGAACCGTTGCTAGCGCGATCACTGTTAAAGGCCTTGCTGTAAGCAAAGGCGCTAAAGAAGCGATTGAAGCTGCGGGCGGAAAGGTAGAAGAATAAAAGTGGCTAAAAATAATCTTACAGCTCAAGCAGCAGGGACCGTGTTTAATGAAGGGCGCTTAAAAGAAGTTAAGCAGCGTCTGATATTTCTCGTAATTGCTATAGTTGTTTTCAGGCTTGGGGCTCATTTGACAATTCCTGGGATTAACCCGGCGGCCCTAGCTGATATGTTCAAGCAGCAACCAAAAGGGATTATCGACATGTTCGATATGTTTGGTGGTGGTGCATTGAAGCGTCTGAGTGTTTTTGCCCTTGGTATCATGCCGTACATCTCGGCATCGATTATTATTCAGTTGATGACAAAGGTTGTTCCTACATTGGAGCAGCTAAGCAAAGAAGGTCAGGCTGGTAAGCATAAAATCACGCAATACACTAGGTACTTTACGATTGTACTAGCTGTCTTCCAGTCAATAGGAATGTGCCTTGCTCTATACAATCCAGAAATGGTTTATGTTACAAAAATGCAGTTTATTCTTATTGGTTGTATAACCTTAGTTACTGGAACCATGTTTCTTATGTGGTTGGGTGAGCAGGTTACAGAGCGCGGAATTGGTAATGGTATCTCAATGATTATCTTTGCTGGTATCGTTTCTGGCTTACCTGGTGCAGTTGGGTCTGTATTACGAAAGACCTCTGATGGCGATATGAGTGTGTTGACGCTATTTGTATTGCTGGCTATTGCTATTGCAGTTGTTGCTTTTGTTATTTTTGTTGAGCGTGGTCAGCGTCGCATAGTTGTTAATTATGCTAAACGACAGCAAGGTAGAAAGATGTACGCTGCTCAAAGTACTCACCTGCCATTAAAGCTGAACATGGCTGGAGTTATTCCTCCGATCTTTGCTTCAGCGATAGTATTATTTCCAACCACCATTGCAAATTTCTTTGCTAATACCGAAGGTATGCAGTGGCTTGGTGATATAACGCAGAAAATTGCCCCTGGGCAACCGCTTTATATCTTATTTTACTCTGCAGGAATTATTTTCTTTTGTTTCTTTTATACCGCTATGATGTTTAATTCAAAAGAGACTGCAGATAACTTGAAAAAATCTGGTGCATTTGTACCTGGTATTCGTCCTGGCGAGAATACTGCAAAGTATATTGATGGAATTCTATCAAGATTGACTTTGGTCGGCGCAATCTATATTACTTTAGTTTGCCTACTTCCAGAGTTTTTAAGAATGGGTTTGGATGTTCAGTTCTATTTCGGCGGAACATCGTTACTTATTATTGTAGTTGTAGTTATGGACTTCATGGCTCAAGTACAGGCGCATTTAATGTCGCATCAATATGACAGTCTTTTATCTAAGTCTAATCTAAAGACGAAGGGTAAAACTGGTTCTACTAAGAAATGATTTTGATTATTTTTTAAATAATCTCCCATTTCTGTTTTTTTTTTGGTAATATAACGCGCTTTTTCTAAAAGTATTTGGAGTTTGAGATGAAGGTTCAAGCCTCAGTAAAGAAGATTTGTCGCAATTGCAAGATAGTACGCCGTAATGGTGTTGTAAGAGTTATCTGCAAAGAAAAGCGACACAAACAAAGACAAGGTTAATTTTTTTTCGGTCTGGGAGACATAAAACGATGGCCCGTATTGCAGGCGTTAACGTTCCTATAAATAAGCATGCAGTTATTGCATTAACATCTATCTACGGTATTGGAAGTACCAGAGCTCAGAGCATCTGTTCTGCAGCTAAAGTAGAGCCTTCAATTAAGATTAAAGATCTTACTGAAGAGCAAGTAGATGCCATACGTAACGAAGTTTCTAGCTTTCTTGTAGAAGGTGATTTGCGACGTGAAGTTACTATGAACATCAAGAGACTTATGGATCTTGGTTGCTATAGAGGAATTAGGCACCGTAGAGGTTTACCTTTGCGTGGTCAGAGAACTCGTACTAATGCAAGAACTCGTAAGGGACCTCGTCGTCCTATTAAGAAGTAATTTGTATTGTAATTTTAATTTTTTAACTGGTAGATAAAATGGCGAAATCAGCTGGACGTACTAGAAAGAAAGTCAAAAAGATGGTTGTGGATGGCGTAGCCCATATCCACGCCTCTTTTAATAACACAATTATCACAATAAGTGATAGGCAAGGCAATGCCCTATGTTGGGCTACTGCAGGTGGGTCAGGCTTTAGAGGCTCAAGAAAAAGCACTCCTTTTGCTGCGCAGGTTGCATCAGAGAAAGCTGGCAATGTGGCTAAAGAGTTTGGCATGAAGAACCTTGAAGTACTTGTTAAGGGGCCTGGTCCAGGTCGTGAGTCTGCTGTAAGAGCTCTTCATAATATCGGTTTAAAAATTACTAACATCAGTGACGTAACACCGATTCCTCATAATGGCTGTCGCCCATCTAAGAAACGTCGCGTCTAGGCTGGAGATATTGAGTAATGGCTAGATATATTGGTCCAAAGTGTAAATTATCGAGAAGAGAAGGTGTAGACCTTTTCTTAAAGAGTGGTGTTAGACCACTTGAGTCTAAGTGTAAGCTTGACTCTGTTCCTGGTTCAACAAGTGGGCAGCGTCGTGGAAGACCTACAGATTATGGTCTGCAGCTACGCGAAAAGCAGAAGCTTCGTAGAATTTATGGAGTTCTTGAGAAACAATTCCGTGGTTACTTCAAAAAGGCTTCTTCTAAGAAAGGCGCAACAGGTGAAATACTTTTGCAACTTCTTGAGTCGCGTTTAGATAACGTTGTATACCGCATGGGTTATGGTTCAACCAGAGCCGAATCGAGACAGCTTGTAAGTCATAAGTCTATTCTTGTTAATGGAAGAATTTGTAATATTGCTTCTTCTCAAGTAAAGGCTGGCGATGTTATTTCAGTTACTGAAAAATCCAGCAAGCAACTTCGTGTAAAAGCGGCTATGGATATTTGTCAGCAAAGAGGATTTGCTGAGTGGCTAGAAGTAGATTCTAAGAAATTTGAAGGTGTGTTTAAAGCATGCCCTGAAAGATCTGATCTACCGCCAGATATCAATGAGAATCTGGTAGTCGAGCTGTATTCTAAGTAATTCTAACGGAGATTTGTTTTCATGCAGGGTAAACCTACTGAATTTTTAAAACCAAGACTTGTCGATGTTCAAGAAGTTGGTGTGAACCACTCTAAGGTTACTTTAGAGCCTTTAGAGCGTGGTTTTGGTCATACTCTTGGAACTGCTTTAAGAAGAATTCTTCTCTCTTCAATGATCGGTTATGCCGTTGTTGAAGTTGAGATTGACGGTGTTCTTCATGAGTATTCGGCTATTGAAGGTGTTCAAGAGGATGTTGCTGAGATCTTACTAAATCTTAAATGTCTGGCAATTCGCTTGCACACTAAAACAGAGGCTACTCTAACTCTATCTAAGTCTGGCCTTGGTGCTGTGACAGCTGGAGATATTGTAACAGATCACGATGTTGAGATTTATAACCCTGACCTTGTTATTGCTAACCTTACTAAAGGTGGCAAGCTTGAGATGAAATTGAAGGTCCGTCAGGGTCGTGGTTATGAACCAGCGAACACCAGAACTTTAAGTGAAGATGATGAAAGACCGATAGGTTGTCTTCAAGTTGATTCTTCTTTCAGTCCTGTTAAACGTGTTTCTTTCGATGTTGAAAGAGCTCGTGTTGAACAGCGTACTGATCTTGATAAACTTGTCATTGATCTTAAAACCAACGGAGCCATAGATCCTGAAGAGGCTATTAGGCAAGCTGCTGGTGTACTTCATGGTCAGATTTGCGTATTTGTTGATTTGAAGAGCAATGTTGAAGAAGAACCTGTGGAAGAGGAACCAGATATTGATCCTATTCTGCTTAGACCTGTTGATGATCTTGAATTGACTGTAAGATCAGCTAACTGTATTAAAGCAGAAACTATCCACTTCATTGGAGATCTAGTTCAACGTACAGAGGTTGAGTTGCTTAAAACTCCTAATCTTGGTAAGAAATCACTGACTGAGATTAAAGATGTTCTTGCTTCTCATGGTCTTTCTCTAGGTATGCGTTTAGAAAATTGGCCTCCATCAATCCTTGCTGGTTCAGATAAGAAGTCAGCGTAGGTCAGTTTGTTTAAAGTTAGTATTGTTTAAGGAATTTTATTATGCGTCATCGTAAATCAGGACGTAAGCTAAATAGAAATAGTTCACATAGAAAAGCAATGTTCAAAAACATGAGTGCTTCTTTAATTGAGTGCGAATTAATTAAGACTACTCTACCTAAGGCAAAAGAACTTAGAAAACATGTTGAACCATTGATTACTCTTGCTAAAACTGATTCAGTAGCTTCAAGAAGGTTGGCTTTCGCTAGATTGAGAAGTAAAGAAGCAGTTAAAAAGCTTTTTGAAACTCTTGGCCCTAGATACTTAGAGCGTCCAGGTGGATATCTAAGAATTCTCAAGTGCGGTTTCCGCCCTGGAGATAAAGCACCAATGGCTTTTGTAGAGCTTGTTGATCGTCCAGTTGAAATCGTTGAAGAAGATGATTTTGAGGATGATGAAGATTAAGTCATAGTCATTTTATGGCATAAAAACCGGGCATTGCCCGGTTTTTTCATGTGTGTGCTTAACTGGTTATAAAAAGGAGATAATATGAAGCCAATGAGGGTCTTAATAACTGGTGCTGCTGGGCACGTTGGTTCATCTTTAGTTTACCGCGTTGCTGCAGGTGATCTATTTGGTCTACAGCAATCTGTAATTCTCCACTTATATGACATTGAAAATACCTTGCCTGATCTTAAAGGTGAGATGATGGAGTTGGGTGATTGTGCTTTTCCACTTCTAAAAGACGTGGTAGTAACTACAGAAATTGATGAAGCTTTCGCGGATGTTGATGTGGCATTTCTTATTGGGGCATTTCCTCGCAGGAAAGGGATGGAAAGACGTGATCTACTTGAAGCTAATGGAAAGATATTTCCTGCTCAGGGCAAGGCTCTTAACGACTACGCTAATCCAGATGTACGAGTTGTAGTGGTAGGTAATCCGGCTAATACAAATGCCCTTATAACCGCTAAGAATGCTCCAGATCTCGATCCTTCTCAGTTTACTGCGCTAACTCGTCTCGATCATAATCGTGGGATGGGTATGCTTGCAAGTCAGCTTGACTGTCATGTTACCGACATAACTAAGTTTATGATTTGGGGTAACCATTCAAATACTCAATTCCCTGATATATCTCATGCGTTAATTAAGGGTGAGCCTCTAGCTGATCTTATTGATTTTGACTGGTATGAAAATAAATTTATTCCTGGTGTGCAGCAGCGAGGCACTGAAATTCTAAGAGTTAGAGGAATGTCTAGTACTGTATCTGCAGCGATTTGTACCATTAAACATTTTAAATCTTGGTATTATGGTACTGATGATAATGACTGGGTGAGTAAGGCTGTTTATTCTACCGGGAATCCATATGGTATTTCTGATGAATTGTTTTATTCGTTCCCTGTTACCTGTGATAGCGAATTGAGCTATAAGATTGTCGGCGGACTTGAAATTAATGAGTTCTGTGAAAAGATGATACGAATCTCAGAGAAGGAACTCCTCGCTGAAAGAGATATTATTAGGGATCTTCTTTGATATTAATAATGAATTTGAATAAATGTCAGGAGCTGGTTATACCGGCTCTCGATCTAATAATTTTGCGATAAAATCAGGCATAAATGGTCGGCCTCTCTCATTGAGAGCTGTTCCAATAATATTTGCAATTACTACTTTTTTTCCATCTTCATTGATTATGTTCTGTTGAAAGGCAAATTTAATCTTAGAAAGCCTTATGATATTGCTTTCAATGGTAAATTTATCCCCCGGTCTAAGCGAAGATTTATAATCTAGTTCAGCACGAATAACCATAAGGTTTATATTTTGGCCGGCTAATTCAGCAAAGTCGACGCCAAGATATAATAGGTATTTATGACGCGCATGCTCAAGGTAGTTCTGATACACAGAATTATTAACGACGCCTTGGATATCACATTCGTAGTCGCGAACTTCTAGTTCTAATTTATGGGGCATATTTACACCGATAAGCTTTATTTTTCTTCAAATGGAATTAAGTGCTTCGTAAAAAAATCAATGGCTATTTGTTTGATAGCATTATTTCTGTGGGCTGTCCACGAGTCATGTAGCTCAAATTCATTAACAAATTTATTAAAGTTTTCAGTAGCGGCATTACCGCTAAGGGTTTTGAGTAGATAGTTTTTTATATCTTCTTTTTGCACGGTTTCGCAGAACTGAGCCATTACCTTTTCTTCATGTAGATCATATTTTGATGGCATTTCTAAATACTCTTCTGACTCAAGTATGAGTTTAATTCGGGGTATTCCTGCTACGACCCATTCAGGAGTAGTTTCATCTAATTCTTGATGGGCAAAATTTGATTCTTCATCGCTTACTGAAGCTATCTCACCAGTTTTTTTGTTTATGTAGGTTGTGCAGTCATCTTCTGTGAATAGAAGCGCTTCTAGTGCGCTATCGATTTTTACAGGTAGGCTCATTTGTATCCCTCAATTATAAATTTATTGCTAGGGTTAATATTAACTAGATAATACCTAAGACTCAACAGGGAAGGGGAAAAGTGTGCCAGTTAATGACTGGCACGGCATAGGTATGTGAGGTTTATTCGAAAGAAGTAAGTTCCCATGTACCAGCTTCATTTTCCCATTTAACACGACCTTTACCAGGGCAGCTCCATACAGTTCTTGTTTGTGGATCATTTTCATACTTTGCAAGTATGCAATTATCAAATGTTCCGGCAGGAACTGTAATAGAGCCCTTTAATATTGGTAAAACAGTATAGGTTAATGATTTAGAAGTGTTTCCAGTTGTTTCAACGGTTGTGCCACCGGTATACATGCCAACAATGGAACCATTCTTCATCCGTACAATCTCAGGCGAGTAGGTTTTGGTAGTAACTGCGCCACCATTGTAAGATGATGAGCCAGAAACAACATTTAGGCTGTTATCAACTACTCTGAATAAAGTGTCGCCATCTAGGTATGCAGTTTGGTTACCATTAGAATCAACAAATGGTAAGTGAAATTGCCAAGATACTGTTGGTCCTTTTTCATCTTGCTTTTCAATACGAATAAGTTCCATTTCACCGTAGTTTGATACACCATTATTACTAGTATATTTATAAGTAACTTTATTAAGATTGGAGGCAAAATAGTCAGGAGCATTGATAATATCAAGATTAGGGGTGTTTGATTGTAAATCTGTAATTATTGTAGTATTTTGCTCAATTATTGAGCTGTTTTCAGTAGCTGTGATGGAATTGGCTTCTACAGTTACAGATAGGTTGTCAATGGCAGTTGTATTAGCTTGTATGGCTTCATTTATTGGAGCAATAATTTCTTGAAGCTCTCCTTTTTTAACCGGCATATAAGAGTTGAAATCAAAAGACTTCTTGGCTGCAATTGCAGGCATTGAAATTATAGATCCAAGAATTACTGATGCGACAATAGTTTTTTTCATAATTTTACCTTTGAAAATTTATGTATAAACGTTATAAAAAGGCATGAAGATTCCCATGTGCCTTTATTAAGAGATGCATTCTATTTGAAGATTGAATGCAGTGTCAATCATGTTATAGATATAATTGTATTGTTAGGTTTGCGATGTTTATAGATGCATTGCGTGTAACTTGGATCATGAGCGGTTTTTGAGGGCATTTATGCAAAATCTATTTCGTATAATAAATGAGTTAGCCTCTATATTATAGGCTTGATGATGGGAATGGGAATGGGAATGAGTTAAGTTAAGGTTAATTCGATCTATGCTGTTTTAAACAAATATAGATCAAATTCTATAAGAATTAAGCCCAGTATTTTAACAGGGCTTAATTGTATTTAGCTAACGCTCAACATTTGCTGTAAAAATTCACCAGTATATGACCCTTTGGTGGCAGCGACATCTTCAGGTGTACCTTCAGCAATAATCATTCCTCCACCTGATCCACCCTCTGGGCCGAGGTCAATTATCCAATCGGCAGTTTTAATAACATCTAGGTTATGCTCAATGATGATAATAGTATTGCCGTGTTCTTTGAGGCGGTTCAATACATCTAACAAATGTTTGATGTCATGAAAATGAAGACCTGTTGTTGGCTCATCAAGAATGTATAAAGTATTGCCAGTATCTCTTTTTGATAGCTCGCGAGAAAGCTTCACTCGTTGTGCTTCCCCTCCGGATAGGGTGGTAGCATTTTGACCAAGGGTTATGTAAGAAAGTCCTACATCCATAAGGGTTACGAGTTTTCTGGAGATTACAGGGATGTGTTGGAAGAATAAGTTGGCTTCTTCAACCGTCATCTCTAGTACCTCGTGAATGTTTTTCCCTTTGTAGCGTACCTCTAGGGTCTCACGATTATAGCGTTTACCTTTACATACGTCACAGGGAACGTATATGTCAGCAAGGAAATGCATCTCTACCTTTATTACGCCATCACCTTGGCAAGCTTCGCAGCGTCCACCCTTTACATTAAAACTGAACCGCCCAGGCTTGTATCCGCGCGATCTGGATTCTTGAGTGCCGGAGAACAGGTCTCGTATATGGGTGAATAGACCAGTATATGTGGCTGGATTTGAGCGTGGTGTTCTACCAATAGGGCTTTGATCAATATCTACAATCTTGTCGAACTGTTCAAGGTTTTCAACTTGTTTACAGGGGGATGGTGTGTGTGATGCTTTGTTGAGAATATTGGCTGCATGTTTATATAATGTGTCATTGATAAGTGTTGATTTGCCTGAGCCGGAGACTCCGGTTATACAGGTCATTATTCCGGCAGGGATCTTTACATCGACATTACGTAGATTGTTGCCGCTGGCGCACTTGATATTGATATGCTTTTCGGGGTCTGGTTTTACCCTTTCTGCTGGGATCTCTATGCGTTTACGGCCGGATATGTAATCGCCGGTTATGGATTTTTTACAGTTTTTGATCTGCTCTGGTGTGCCATGTGAGATGATGTTGCCACCATGTACTCCAGCCCCTGGCCCTATGTCGATAACGAAGTCAGCTGATTCAATAGCCTCTTCATCGTGCTCTACTACGATTACAGTATTACCAATGTCGCGTAGGTGAAATAGGGTTTGTAGCAAGCGCTGGTTATCTCTTTGGTGCAATCCGATCGATGGTTCATCAAGAACATACATCACTCCAACAAGTCCTGCTCCAATCTGGCTGGCAAGGCGAATGCGTTGAGCTTCTCCTCCCGATAGGGTTTCAGCGCTGCGGCTTAGTGATAGATAATCTAGACCAACATTGACAAGGAATCCTAGCCTGCTGCTAATCTCTTTCAGGATCCTTTCTGCTATCTGCCCCCGCTTGCCATCAAGGTGCAAGGATTCAAATAAAGAAAGTGCATCACCGATCGATTTTGATGTTATTGATGGGAGGTTGTGCTCCCCTATAAAGACGTTTCTTGCTCCAAGGTTTAGACGATCACCGCTACAATCTGGGCAGATCTGTGTGCTCATCTGCTTTGCTAGTTCTTCCCGTACGGTATTTGATTCTGTTTCTCTAAAACGACGTTCCATGTTAGGGATGACACCTTCGAAACGGTGGGATTTGTTGTAGCGTAAACCTTTTTCATTGTTGTAGGTGAAGTCTATTTTATCGCTGCCACTGCCATAGAGGATGATATCTTGAAATCTTTGTGGCAGGTCACAAAATGGAGTTTCTAGGTCAAAATCGTAGTGCATGGCAATCGATTGCAACATCTGGAAGTAGTAGCCATTCTTTTTGTCCCAACGTTTGATAGCGCCACCAGCTATGCTGATGCTTTTGCTGGTTATCACCATATTGGGGTCGAAGAATTGTTTTTGCCCTAGGCCATCACAGGTTGGGCAAGCACCTGCAGGATTGTTGAATGAGAATAGTCTTGGTTCCAGCTCATTTATGCTATAACCACATTCAGGGCAGGCGAATTTTGCAGAGAAGGTGATGTCATCAGCGTTATCATCATCCATGAAGGCAATACGAATC
The DNA here is from genome assembly GCA_033852155.1 of Gammaproteobacteria bacterium. GTDB lineage: Bacteria > Pseudomonadota > Gammaproteobacteria > QZLD01 > QZLD01 > QZLE01. The sequence goes on from JAWSVA010000006.1 coordinate 19,109, forward strand.
AATCCTTCACTGTGGTTAAGTCCGGTTTCAATAGACTCTGCTAACCTAGTTTTTATATCGTCATCTTGGCGAATTTTTAGGCGGTCTATTACAATTTCGATGGTGTGCTTTTGGTGTAACTCTAAAGTTGGAGGAACATCTAATTCATAGATAACTCCGTCGATTCTGGCGCGAATGAAACCTTGTGCCTTAAAGTTGTCCATAAGCTGGATATGTTCACCCTTGCGCTCGTTGACAACAGGAGCAAGGATCATGATTTTCGATCCTTCTTCCATATCCATTATCTTATCCACCATCTGGCTGATGGTCTGGGCATTTAGCTCATGGTTATGTACGGGGCATCTTGGTATCCCGGTGCGAGCATAAAGCAGGCGCAGATAATCGTAGATTTCGGTAATCGTTCCTACAGTCGATCTTGGATTGTGGGATGTGGATTTTTGTTCAATAGAGATGGCTGGGGATAACCCCTCTATATGGTCTACATCTGGTTTTTCCATCATTGAAAGAAATTGACGCGCATAAGCTGAAAGTGATTCAACATAGCGACGTTGCCCTTCGGCATAGATGGTGTCAAATGCGAGAGAAGATTTTCCTGAGCCTGATAGTCCGGTGATAACTATTAATTTGTCTCGAGGGATGTCTATATCGATATTCTTAAGGTTATGGGTGCGAGCACCTCGTATTTTAATAGTATCCATATTACAACCATTTAGAATTTAGCAGGGCATGCTATGATACCACCAGTCATGGCTGAAATTGATTTTTTTGTCGATATATTAGGTATTTCTTTGAGGTGATATAGTGAATAAACCAAGAGTTTGGAGTGATCCTATCCATTTTTTGGCATTTGGATTTGGTAGTGGGTTGGCTCCTAAGGCGCCAGGGACATTTGGAACTGTTGCTGCTATTCCGGTTTATTTGCTATTAAGCCTGCTAGCATCATTACCGGTTTATCTTGTAGTAACTGCGCTGTTTTCTGTTGTTGGAATTTGGATTTGTGGTAAGGCATCTAAAGACTTAGGTGTACATGACCACTCTGGTATTGTGTGGGATGAGATTGTTGGATACCTTATCACCATGATACTGGTGCCAGTGACTTGGTATTGGATTTTAGTTGGATTTGTCTTGTTTCGTTTTTTTGACATCCTTAAACCTTGGCCCATATCAATCCTAGATAAAAAGGTCTCGGGAGGTTTTGGAATTATGGTTGATGATATTGTTGCGGGGTTATTTTCTCTTGGAGTAATGCACCTGTTGATTTACTATTTTGTATAGTTTGTATAGTTTGTATAGTTTGTATAGTTTGTATAGTTTGTATAGTTTGTATAGTTTGTATAGTTTGTATTTGGTTATAGAGGAATTGATACCCCTATAACCAATTTGCCAAGACATATTGATTAATTGACGTGCTTTTCAAGATGGTTTTTTAGTATCTTATTTATTGTATCCGGGCTTTCATTTACAACGGCATGCCCGTATTTGGGTATTACTGTCATCTCAGAGCCCTTGATATTTTCAGCCAAAATCTTTGAGTATTTTGTAGGATACAGGACATCATTTTCTGAAGAGATAATATGTGTTGGGCATTCAATTTTACTTAGGTCTGGAATAAGACCATCTCCATCTAAATCATTTAAACTTGCTGCATTAAGTAAATATTGTCCTTTGGAAAAATCAGGTGTTCTCTGTATTCCTACATTTAGGAACTCTTTGGATTTTATGATTAACTTTGATTGTTCTTCAAAATATGATTCAGAAAAAACAGATGTTGCCATTACATCGAAATAGAGGTTTATCTCGTCCATTTCATTTAAGTCACACCAGTTCTGCACCACATGTTTTGGCTTGCCTTGAATAATTGGGGTGGAATTTATCATCACCATAGATTTAACTCTTTCAGGAAACAGTGCAGCAAATTTTTGCATAATGAATCCGCCGTAGCTTATACCGAAAAAGTGAGCATTGTTAATCTCGCAATGATCCATTAGGGCTTCTAGGTCTTGTGCGAGAAGTTCTATGCTATATGGTCCAGGAGTTGTCTGGGAATCCCATTGCCCACGAAAATCATAGCGTAAAGTGTTGAACCCAAGTGATTTGGCAACTTTAGCTTGCTCGGTCCATGAGAATGAAGAGTTAAGGATTCCATTCATAAAGATAACGGTGTCTGTATCAGATTGATAAATACGGTGTATATGAAAGCAGTTATATCCGTTGATTTTGTGCATCATTTATTCCTTGAATAATACCTGCTCCAGGCTATTAACGTTAATGGAATAATAGGGCGTTCTCTGATCTTAGTGGTAACAATTGGAGCGGGTTATTTGCTAGCGGTGGAAGTTATTTCAGTCAGATAATAGCAGATATTAGTTGGAGTCGGAACAAATTTTGTTCGAAACTGATGGAAGTGTAAAAATGCAAAAGATAGGGTAACACCCCATTGTCACAGGGTGCATGGATGAAAACATTTGAATCATTGGCTGTTTAGCGACCAGTCGTAATAAAGGTGTTCAACGGTGTAGTAGCCAGCGTGTAAAAATTGCTTCTCTTTTTCGGGAAGGTGTTTGGAAATGTAGTTTGCAACCGCCCTATCTCTTTTAGATAAATCATCAAAACCAGTGGTTGGTGAGTATTTGGAAATAAAATCATCTCCATACCATTTAAAGATAGAGGACAAATAAACAGTTTTACTATTCAAATTAATTTTGAATTTTAGTAGGTTGCTGAGGAGTTCTTTGATTTGATCATCTAACTGAGCATCAAAACTTTCTGCTGTGTATGCTTCACTGCGAAGAGGGGGGCACCCTTTTGCTGCACACACCAAAGCCATATGAAGGCGTGGTTCATTATATTTTTTGCGTAATATTTTATGCTCTAGATGATCTAGAGTAATAATTTCCCCGAAGAGCTGCACAATATCTTGATCCCATGGACCTTTAAAAAATCCACCAATATCTTTTATGCTGTCTATAGGGTAGTTATTTACAATAAGTTTAATGGTTGCCCCATTGTAAATATTGAAGAGAAATGCAAGTTGCTGTTTTTCACTCCAGGAGTTAAATTCATCTTTGGTGATTGCCCCCCATTTTTTTAAAGTAGCGTTAAGATTTTTTGGAGTAGTTTTAATGCTTTGATAATCTACCATCCCATCTTTAACATAGGTATGAAGAGTGGTATTGAATGCCGCGTAGTTATGATCGAATTCTATTGCTTGAGCCAAAGAGGTGCAGATAAATAGAGCCGGTATAATAAATAGTATTGTACGTAGCGTTTTTTCCATTATTGCCACCTGTTTTCCATCCAGTATTTTTCCAATGTTCCGGTTTAACTTATAGATTTTTTAGCTACTCTCTGACCAAACCGCATATTCATTTCCATTAGGATCGGTGAAATGAAATCTGTACCCCCCAGGGAATGAAAATATAGGTTTGATAATCTCCCCTCCATTTTTTTCAATTGTTTGTTGGGTGCTTTTTAGACTATCGCTATAAAGGACTATTAATGGAGATCCGTTTTCTGTGCGGCACTCTTTATCAGCTTTATAAAAACCACCGTTAATGCCTTGGTTGGTAAAAGAAGTATATTCAGCTCCAAAGTCAGTGAATGCCCATCCAAATACACTAGAGAAAAACTCTTTTGTTGCCTCAATGTTTTTTGAAGGTAGTTCTATGTAGTTAATATTATTTTGTCTGTCCATATCTTAAATCCTGTTGCTTAAATTATTTCAATCATTCTAAAAGTATAAGAAATGAGTGGTCAGTTTTCCATCGGGGGAGTGGCTTTTTCGTCCCAATAGGTTATAAAAACTATTATTACTTGCGATTGTTGCTTTTTAAAAATGGTATAGAATTTGAAAGATAACGGTATTTATTTTTAATGAAATTTGGAAATGGTTAATGAAAAAGATTTTGTTGGGTTTGGGGTTATTCTTTTTGGTTCTTTCGTTTGCAGTTGTGCTTAGTTTGTATCTTTTTTTTCTAGATCCAGTTGATAAAGAGGCTGAAGCATTCTTCTTTGAAGATCAAAAAATAGTTGCTGATGAGGATAATGCATATTTTGCATTTTTAGGTTTTTTTGCGCCAGCTGAAGTAGATGATATACATGCGTATGGTCTAAAGCATTGGAATGATTTTGTTGTACGGCTTCAGGAAAGTGCTGGATCTAAAACTGAACTGAATCTATCTGATTTTTATATTGACTACAGCATAAGTATATCTGAAGAAGATAGTGATGCTGTCGGACACTTAGAGATAGATTATTATGATTGTAAGGAGAAAAATAAAACAGGTTGCATTAATGAGGAATTGGTCCAGCAGCTTGTAGATAGAAATTCAGTTTTTATAGGTAGGCTTAAGCAGCTGCATAATTATAAAGAGTACCACTCAAAAGTTCCTGGTTTTAAACTGCAAGAGATGATTAACCTTGCAAAACTGCAGGCAATGCAGGTGAGAATGTATTTAAGCCAAGGGAGGCCAGAAAAAGCATATAAGATACTATATGAAAATATTGAGTTTTTTCAGAATATGTTAACCAATGGGGTGACTATTATTGATTTAGCCATATTCAAAGTTGCACGTGCAATATATTGGCAGCAGATGGCAGGTTTGGTTCAGGATCATCCAGAGTTTGCTTTAAGTAAATATTCTGAGCTTGAAAAACTTTTTGATAGTAGTTTGCAGGTTCCTTTTGCAGAGGTTGCCAAAGCGGAGTTTTATCTTGTTAATAGTGCTTTTTGCCGAGGAGTGCAGGGTTATGGAGCTGCAGAGGTTAATTGTTTACGTAATATCAAATGGTGGTTTATTAAGCCAAATGCAATTTTAACGGGATATTATCGCTTCTCTAAAGAATTTATCGAACTTGCAAGTGTGCATCCAGCAATAATAGAGTTTGAAAGTAAGGAATTGAATGCTAAATATAATAGTGAAACAGGTACTCTTAGGGGGTGGGTTAAAAGAAAGACAACATTTGGCCGGCTTTTGAATCCAAGTTCATTAAATGCAGGTTCGTTGCTTTATATTATTGCTCTTGGTGGCTCAAGAGGAAAATCTCTATTGGCTTATTTGGAACTCTATAAAAACAAAGTGAAACCAGAGGATGTAAATGATTATATCGCTAATCACTTGGATGGATTTTATGATCCGCTCTCACGTAAACACTTTGTTTATGATGAAGAAAAAGGGTTGCTGATGATGCATCAAGACGGATTTCCGCCTGAGATTTTGGGGGCTCAGATTCCAAATTCATTAAAGTATCATTAAGCAGTTAGAGTAACACGGGCAAGTGCCCACGCTACTCTAGACCTGTAAAGCTACTCCAAATCAAACTTTGGTGGTTCAACTTCGCCTAATACCCCAGGTTGTTCCTCACTAAAGTCCTCTTCTAGTTCAGCATCGGAGAAGGTGATTATATCAACCCGCTGGAATCCACGCGGTAGTTTTTTTCCGCGTTTTCCACGTTCACCTTTATACAATTCCACATCATTTGGTTTGATGGTTAGGTGGCGTTGTCCGCAGTGTAGGGTTATGGCTGATTCTTCTGGGAATACGGCGAAGGTGGTGACGACTTCTTCAGCGCTTTTTAGTTTTGCCGGTGGTACACCGATTATTTTATTTCCCTTGCCTTTGCTGAGGATTGGTAGTTCGGTTACTGGGAATATCAACAGATAGCCTGCGCTGGATATCGCGGCGATGTTGTAGCCTTCCAATTTTTGCACCCTTAATGGAGGCATTACCGCTGAACCTGCAGGGAGTGAAAGCAATGTTTTGCCGGCCTTGTTTTTGGAATATAGGTTCTCTAGTTTGGTGATAAATCCATAACCAAAGCTGGAGGCAATTAGGTATTGGTCATCACTTTTACCGAGTAGGGTATTGCAGAAGTTTGCTCCTGACGGCGGAGTGAACTTGCCCGTTAGTGGCTCCCCTTGTCCGCGTGCAGAAGGAAGGGTGTGCGCGGAGGTGGAATACGACCTGCCCGAGCTGTCGATAAATACCGCCTGTTGGTTGCTGCGGCCGCGAGCGAAACCAAGGTAGTCATCACCGGATTTGTAGTTGAGCCCTTCTGGTTCTATATCATGCCCTTTGGCTACTCTTACCCAACCTTTTTCCGATATCACTATGGTTACCGCTTCACTAGGAACCAGGTCGGTTTGTTTTAGCGCTTGGGCTGCAGAACGTTCAACTATTTTAGAGCGGCGCTCGTCACCATAGTTTTCTGCATCCTCTTTAATCTCGTTTTTGACCAGGGTTTTCAGACGCTGGTTTGATCCAAGAATCAGCTGCAGTTTATCTCTCTCTGCTGCCAGCTCTTCCTGTTCCGCCCTTATCTTGAACTCTTCCAGCTTTGCTAGGTTGCGTAGCTTAAGGTTGAGCACTGCTTCTGCCTGTATATCGGATAAAGCAAAGCGCTCCATCAATACTGGTTTTGGCTCATCCTCACTGCGGATGATGGCAATAACCTCATCGATGTTTAGAAATGCGGTGAGGAAACCTTCAAGGATGTGCAAACGATCGAGTACTTTATCTAGCCTCCATTGCAGACGTTTTCTAACCGTTTCGATACGGAACATTAACCACTCAGAGATGATCTCCATCAGTGGTTTAACCTGCGGTTTGCCATTTAATCCAATCATGTTCAGGTTCACACGATAGGTGCGCTCCAGATCAGTGGTAGAGAACAAGTGGCTCATTAATAACGTTATATCGATGCGGTTTGATCTTGGGGTTATTATCAATCTTGTTGGACTTTCGTGGTCCGATTCATCGCGTAGATCAGAAACCATTGGCAGTTTCTTTGCCTGCATCTGCTGCGCGATCTGTTCCAGGATTTTATTGCCAGAAACTTGATGTGGTAGGTCGGTAATAACGATGTCGCCATCTTCAATTTCGTAACGAGCACGCATCCTTATGGAACCATGTCCAGTGGCATACATGTTGATGATCTCGTTACGCGGAGTGATTATCTCTGCATTGGTTGGGTAGTCTGGCCCTTGGATTATTTCACAGATCTCATCGAGCGATGTGCTTGGAGTTTCCAAAAGTTGTATACAGGCGTTGGCTACTTCACGCAGATTGTGCGGCGGGATATCTGTCGCCATACCTACTGCGATTCCGGTACTACCATTGAGTAGAATATTTGGAAGCCTTGCTGGGAGTAATATTGGTTCATTCATGGTTCCATCAAAGTTTGGAGCCCACTCTACAGTGCCTTGGCCTAGCTCGGCCAACAGGGTTTTTGCGTATCCTGTTAGTCGGGATTCGGTGTAACGCATCGCGGCAAAAGATTTAGGGTCATCGGGTGATCCCCAGTTTCCTTGCCCATCTACTAATGTATAACGGTAGGAGAAGTTTTGCGCCATTAATACCATCGCTTCGTAACAAGCAGAGTCACCATGCGGATGGTATTTACCTAGTACGTCACCAACGGTACGTGCAGATTTTTTATGTTTGGATGATGCGCTTAGGCCGAGTTCTGACATTGCATAAATAATGCGCCGCTGTACCGGTTTAAGGCCGTCACCAATATTTGGTAGGGCTCGATCAAGGATTACATACATCGAATAGTCAAGGTATGCCTTTTCGGTAAATTCCTTTATCGCTGTGGTTTCGTGCTCTATGAAGGTTTGTTCAGTAGTTTCCATGAATACCGTACTCTTTTAAATTTTTGAAAAAAACAAGTAGGTTGTGCGCCCTTCGACTACGCTCAGGACAAGGTAAACCATCTTTGTTTTTTATTATTTGCTTCATTTTCCTGCCCTTCGACTACGCTCAGGGGGCGGGAAAATGATTTGCTAATCTTTTAAATAATTAAAGCTCAACGTCTGCCAGGTCACCTTTGCGTTCCAACCAGCTCTTTCTATCGGAGGAGCGCTTTTTACACAACAGCATATCGATGATTTCATAGGTATCGTCATCCTCTTCAATCGTCAGCTGCACCAATCTTCGAGTATCTGGTTCCATTGTGGTTTCCCGTAGCTGCAGTGGATTCATCTCTCCCAAACCCTTAAAACGGGTGGTGGATATCTGCCCCTTGAGCTTCTCGGCATGGATGCGATCTAGAACACCTTGTTTCTCATATTCATCTAATGCATAAAAAACCTTTTTACCAACGTCGATACGAAATAGTGGTGGCATGGCGATAAATACATGTCCGGCCTTAACCAGGGCCGGAAAGTGGCGTAGAAATAGCGCGCACAATAGGGTGGCGATATGTAGACCATCGGAGTCAGCATCAGCAAGGACGCATACCTTGCCATAGCGTAGCCCGGTTAGATCAGGGCAGCCAGGTTCGATCCCCAGTGCAACCGAAATATCGTGCACCTCTTGCGAGGCTAGAACCTGTCCTGAGTCAACTTCCCAGGTGTTTAGAATCTTACCGCGTAGAGGCATAATCGCCTGAAATTGACGGCTTCGCGCCTGCTTAGCCGAACCGCCAGCAGAATCACCCTCCACCAGGAATAGCTCAGTGACGCTGAGATCCTGGCTAGAGCAGTCGGCAAGCTTACCGGGAAGCGCTGGTCCGCTAGTTATCTTTTTACGCACCACCTTCTTGCTCGAACGTAGACGCTTTTGTGCATTCTGAATCGCTAGATTGGCGATTTGCTCAGCAGCTTCTGTATGCTCGTTCAACCATAGACTAAATGCATCTTTAACCACGCCAGATACAAAAGGAGCGCACTCTCTAGATGATAATCTTTCTTTGGTCTGACCGGAGAACTGTGGGTCTTCTAGTTTTACTGAGAGGACAAAACAAATTCTTTCCCATACATCTTCAGGGCTAATTTTTACCCCGCGTGGCAGCAGATTTCTAAAATCACAGAACTCACGAATCGCCTCAGTAAGTCCGGTGCGTAAACCGTTTACATGAGTTCCGCCTTGAATCGTGGGTATGAGGTTTACATAACTCTCGTTTATATATTCGCCACCCTCAGGCAACCAGGCTACGGCCCATTCAACCTGCTCTTGTCCACCTTTAAATGTCCCAATGAATGGTGAATCTGGTAGTACCTCAAAACCCTCAAGTGAACTCTCAAGATAATCTTTTAGGCCATCTTGATATTGCCATTCCTCTTTTTCGCCAGATGCATCATCTTTAAAACGGATAAGTAGACCAGGGCAAAGTACCGCCTTGGCCTTGAGGATATGTTTTAGTTTGCCAATAGAAATTTTGGGGGAATCGAAATACTTTTCATCCGGCCAGAAACGGATAGTTGTTCCGGTATTTAATTTACCAACGCTACCAACCTCTTCCAGATCGGTTTTTTTGAAGCCATCACCGAAGGAGATCTTGTATTCCTTGCTGTCACGACGGATCCAGATCTCAAGATTTTTGGAGAGGGCGTTAACCACCGAGACTCCAACTCCATGCAGACCACCGGAGAATTGATAATTCTTATTAGAAAATTTACCGCCGGAGTGAAGTTTGGTTAGGATAACTTCAACCCCTGGAATCTTCTCTTTGGGGTGGATATCGATAGGCATTCCGCGCCCATTATCCCTGACCTCGACCGATCCATCGGCATAAGCGGTAACGTCAATTTTTGTTGCGAAACCGGCCATTGCCTCATCGACACTGTTATCGATAACCTCTTGTGCAAGATGGTTTGGGCGGGAGGTGTCGGTATACATCCCTGGTCTTTTTTTAACTGGTTCCAATCCAGATAATACTTCAATGCTTGCCGCATCATAAACATTATTCATTAACTAAAGCCTTTCATCCGTACTGAAATATGCGTGATCAGAGTGTAACTGAAGCTATTATAATACGCTAGCCCACAGATAATGGCGTATTGTGGTTATAATCAGGCTGTGATTGGGTTAGAATGGGCGCATATTTGTAAATTAAGTTTAATTTAAGCAATTAATTCGGGTAAAAAATGGCTGCTAAAACCACTAAAAACTTCGAAAAGTCACTGTCTGAACTTGAGCAGATAGTTAATAAGATGGAAGACGGGGATCTATCCCTGGAAGAATCGATGAAACACTTTGAGAAAGGGGTAGCGCTGACTCGTTTATGTCAGTCAGCTTTAGAGCAGGCGGAACAGAAGGTCGCACTATTATCAACGAAAAGCGGGGATGATAGCGAACAGCCTTTTGATATCGATGAAAAGGCCCTTTAGTGTAAACAGTTAAGCTAGAATGAAACTTGAAGCTAATACCTGAAAAGCCAAGGAACAGAGAGTAAAAAAATGGATGAACTGAAAAAGCTGATGAAAGAGTACAGAGGGCGTGTCGATAATGCTCTTGACTATTGGTTGCCAACGAAAAAGATAACCCCAGACACATTGCATCAAGCAATGCGATACTCAGTTTTTAATGGTGGTAAACGTATACGCCCACTACTGGTCTATCTTGCTGGTGAGGCCTTAGGTAATGATCTTGAAAGCTTAGATGCTGCAGCTGCAGCCGTAGAATGTATCCATGCATATTCACTAGTTCATGACGATCTGCCTGCAATGGACGATGATGACTTGCGCAGAGGCAAGCCAACGTGCCACAAAGCATATGATGAAGCAACGGCAATTCTTGCCGGAGATGCGTTGCAGACTCTTGCATTTCAGATTCTTGCTGCGGATAAAACTATGGATTTACCCGCTGAAACCAGGCTAGAGATGATAAGCCTTCTTGCTGTAGCCAGTGGTTCGCGCGGAATGGTCGGTGGTCAGGCGATTGATCTGGCAGCAGTAGGTAAGCAAATCGATATAGCTGAGCTGGAAAATATGCATATCCATAAGACCGGAGCATTGATTCGTTCCAGCGTTCTTTTAGGAGCATTGTGTGCCAAAGAGATTACATCAGAGCAGAGAATGGCCTTAGATCATTACTCCAAATGTATTGGGTTGGCATTCCAGATTCAGGACGACATCCTTGATGTCGAAAGCACTACCGAAGAGTTAGGTAAACCACAGGGTTCAGACCAAGATGCTGAAAAACCTACTTACCCAGCTTTAATGGGAATGGACGATTCAAAACAATTGGCTGAAGAGCTTATTCAAGATGCGGTTGATAGTCTTAGTAGTTTTGATGAAAAAGCTGATCCATTGCGTTGGTTGGCTGAGTACATTATCTCTAGAAAGAATTAGTAGGCTTTCGAAAAAGCAGGCGCGAGAAAAACGGCATATTGAAAAGGGTTTTGTAAATAAACCCGAGAAGAAAGCAGATATTAACCCAGAAGGTTATCGATGAATCTAGAGAAAGAATATCCATTGTTGGCGAAGATTGACTCTCCGGTTGAATTACGGAAGTTAAATCCTGAGCAACTGCAGGAGTTAGCATCGCAGTTGCGTCAATATATGATTGAGTCGGTATCAAAAACTGGTGGGCATCTTGCTCCAAGTTTAGGAACAGTCGATCTGACGATAGCTCTGCATTATATATTTAACACCCCGGATGACAAGATTATTTGGGATGTTGGTCATCAGGCATATGCTCATAAAATCCTAACTGGTCGTCGCGACCAAATGGACTCATTACGCCAAAAAGATGGAGTATCTGGTTTTCCTAAGCGGGGCGAAAGTGAATATGATGCCTTTGGTGTTGGTCATTCTAGCACCTCGATTAGTGCTGCATTGGGAATGGCTGTTGCTGCTTCAATTCAAGATCAGGAGAGACAGTGTATTGCCGTTATTGGTGATGGTGCGATGACTGCTGGTGAGGCTTTTGAAGCATTGGACCATGCTGGAGATCTGAAAGAGAACATGATTGTTGTACTCAATGATAACAATATGTCTATCTCAGAAAATGTAGGAGCCATTGGGCGCTCCTTTGCCAAGATTATCTCCGGCAAATGGTACTCCACCGTGCGTGAAGGCAGTAAAAAAGTTTTTCAGAAGATGCCGAATAGTGTGATGGAATTGGCGCGCAAGGCAGAAGAACATGTAAAAGGGATGGTTGTCCCAGGTACCCTATTTGAAGAGATGGGGTTTAACTATATCGGCCCAGTTGACGGACATGATCTACCGCAACTGTTACAAGTGCTTAAAAATATCCAATTAGTTGATGGTCCCAAGCTTCTGCACGTGGTAACTAAAAAAGGTTTAGGTTACGAACCAGCGGAAAAGAATCCAACTCAATATCATGGCGTAACGCCATTTGATCCAATGAAAGGGATGGTTAAAGGTAGTGAAACCGACTTAACTTATACCCAGGTATTTGGTAAGTGGGTTTGTGATGCTGCCGCTCGTGATGCAAAAGTAGTAGCGATAACTCCGGCGATGCGCGAAGGTTCAGGCTTGGTTGAATTCGCAAACAAGTTTCCTAAAAGATTTTTTGATGTAGCGATAGCCGAACAGCACGCAGTTACTTTTGCTGCTGGGCTTGCCTGTGAAGGGATAAAACCAGTATTGGCTATATACTCTACTTTTTTGCAGCGTGGTTTTGACCAGTTGATGCATGATGTAGCACTGCAAAATCTCCCCGTGTTATTTGCAATTGATCGTGCTGGCATTGTTGGTGCTGATGGTCCGACGCACAACGGTTGTTTTGATATCTCTTTTATGCGCTGTTTGCCGAATATGGTGATTATGGCTCCATCAAGTTTGAATGAATGCGCGCTGATGTTAAATACGGGACTTAGTCTAAATGCTCCGGTGGCTGTGCGTTATCCGCGTGAAAAGATAGCAGGTGAAAAGCTTGAAGTTACAACTCAGACTATTCCATATGGTAAAGCTGAAGTGGTTAACACAGGTAGTGAAATAGCTATCCTCTCATTTGGTTCACTGTTAAAAGAGTGTGAGCAAGTGGCTCATGAGCAAGGCTATACCTTGGTGAATATGCGCTATGTTAAACCACTGGACGAGAAACGTTTATTGCAAATAGCAGAAGATCATCAAGTTATCGTAACGGTTGAAGAAAATGCAATTGCTGGTGGTGCAGGCAGTGGAGTAAATGAATTCCTGTTGGCAACTGGTAAAAAATTATCGATCCTCAACTTAGGCATTCCAGATCGATATATTCCGCAAGGAACTAGAGAAGAGATGTTGGCTGAAATCGGGCTAAATGCTCAAGGAATTAAAAGTGCAATCAATAGCTTCCTTGAAAGCCAGGATTGTAAAAATTGGTTACATCGTATAATATCCCGCTGATATTCGTAATAATATTCCAAAGATAGGTTTTATATTTAATGAGTCAAATGACCCCAGCTGAGTTTCTGTCAGCGAAGACAGATGCAGCAAATACTAATGCTACCCAGATAGAGGATGTCCAAAGTAGCGCAGATACAAGACAAGTAGCAATCAATAGGGTTGGAATTAAGGATATAAAACACCCAATTAAGGTTCAGGATATTGATGGAACCGAAGTTGCCACCGTTGCAAATGTGAATATGTATGTGAATCTTCCTGCAGATGTGAAGGGAACTCATATGTCGCGTTTTGTAGAGATTCTTAATGATAATGATAAATCAATATCAGTGGGGTCATTGCGTAGTATTCTACAGAATGTAGCTTCCCGTCTAGAAGCTCAGGATGTAATGGTTGAATTTAATTTTCCATATTTCTTAAATAAAAAAGCTCCAGTTTCGATGGTTAATAGTCTTATGGACTATGATGTAACCCTTTTAGGAACAATAGAGGATGGTGCTGAAAACGTATATGTGAAGATAGTGGTTCCGGTTACTAGCCTATGCCCTTGTTCGAAGAAGATCTCAGCGTATGGTGCACATAATCAGCGCTCCCATGTGACAGTGACAGTGAAGGCGCATGATAATCTATCTGTTGATCAGCTGATTAAGATGGTTGAATCAGAAGCATCATGTGAACTATATGGCCTGCTTAAAAGGCCAGACGAAAAATATATTACTGAGTATGCCTACGATAATCCAAAGTTTGTAGAAGACCTAGTGCGAGATATCGCAGTCAAGCTTAATGGTGATGATCATGTTGATTCATATAAGATAGAGTCAGAAAATTTTGAATCAATTCATAATCATTCAGCGTATGCTTGTATTGAGTTCGATAAGTTAGCAGGTTGATTGTTAACTGTTTTACTTGTCGAACAGCTTGAAATCTTTTGTTATTATTTGTAAATATAGCGTCCCGTAGCGGCTTTTCGAAATTTTATATTATAAATACAGCATAAAAAGAAAAATAAAAAAGCTAAACTAGTATTAATAAATTTACGTTTTTCTAGGGACGTCGAAAAAGTATAATTGGACTGAAAATATGATCTACGCAAAAGGTGATGGCCTTTGCAAAGGGTCAAGAGGTTAATATGTCACTTCTGGAAGAGTTAAAACAGGAAGCGAATCATAGAAGGCAAGAGGAACTTGCCCAGCTTCGTGGCGTGGAAAGAAAAGAGCAATTCTATAGGGAGCATACGCTGCCGCGGATGATTAAGGTATATAACTATCTTGATGAATTAATTAAAGCGATAGTTTATCTTAAACGTGAAATTTACACTTCGTACAAAATTGACGGAGTTGGTGATATAGATGATCTGCTGCAGATTGATTATAAGGTAGCTACTGATAGCACGCAGAATATGAAGCGTGTTGCAGTTTCATTCCGCTGCTTTAAAAAAGATATCATTGAATTTAATGTAAAGGGTGAAAAAGCTGTTGAGCAGCAAATTAGTTATCTACTTAGCCATAAGCTTGATTTTGAACAGAAGCGTAAGCGTACATTAAATGCAAGTGTTACAGAGAGCAGGTTTAAACTAAAATCATCAATCCCTGTGACCATCGCACTTGAAGTAAGTATTGAAAAAGCTGAACTTTATCTGAAAATATATAATTTTGACGGGCTTGGATTAAATCAAAGAACCATTAAAACTGAAGATATTGATGATAAGTTTTTGGATAAGCTAGGGCGGTATGTACTGCGTGAAGATGATAAGTTTTTGCGTCAGGAGTTATCCAGAGATGAGTTAACTCGCATCAGAAGAAACCTAGTTAAAGAAGAGAAGCGTAGAGCAAAAGAGCTTGGGGTTAGAGCTCGCGAGTTTCATATTCAAGAAGAGAAAGATAACGAGGGTTTGCTGAAACGCGTGCGGACCAAATTGTTTAAATAATCTTTTCGATGTGAATCCAAATTAATTAAAGGATTCCTGCGCAAGTGGGAATTTTTTATTGGGCTAAAATATTTATTTTTTAAATTATTTTTGATTCAAAAGAACTTTTTCTGGGAAAATTTCTAGGCCATTATCTAAAGAATATCGAGCCTGTTTGAAGCCATTATCCTCAATAACAACGCTACCAGTTGTATCATTCCAGTCCTTTAATACAAAACGGTCAAAGCTACTGGCATCAGACTCGTGACGCCTGAAACCTTCTCTATGGATATGACCATGGATAACAGTATCCGCGTTATGTTGTTCAGCTGTTGCGAATAGGGTGTCAAAAGTAACTTCAGCAGCTTGGTCAGAGTTTTTGTAGCTCTCTATGCTTGCCGCGCGAGCTCGATTAACAAACTCGATTCTCTCTTCAAATGGTTTGGATAAAAAATCCTTCTGCCATTCAGGATTATGCACCATTGCATGAAACTGCAGATATTTTTTATCATCAGTGCACAAAGTGTCCCCATGCAATAACAAGGTTTTATTACCATTGATAGAGCTGCTGAATGTGTCTGGAAGAATTTTACATTTGGCTGCATTGATAAAATCATCACTGAGCAAAAAGTCGCGATTACCTTTGATGATAAAAATATCTGTCGTCAGGCTGAGCTTGGCAAAAGCATCAATGACTCTTGGATAGTTATGCAAAGTGTCATCCCCAATCCAGGCATCAAATAGATCGCCAAGGATATAAAGGGAGGAAGCTTTAGAAGCAGCCTTATCAAGGAATGATAAGAAAAGATCAGTTCTTTTATTGTTTCTGATATCCAAGTGGATATCAGAAACAAATAGGGTAGAAGTCACTGGCAAAAGACTTATTCAGCTTCTGCTACGGTAACTTCTTCAATTAAAATGTCGTCAACAGGAACGTCTTGGTGACCGCCAGCTGATCCAGTTCTAACTTTTTCGATAGACTCAATGATATCTAAACCTTCGGTAACTTTACCGAAAACAGCATAGCCCCAACCCTGAGGAGTTGGAGATGAGAAGTTTAGAAAACCGTTGTCTTTAGTGTTTATAAAGAACTGTGAAGAAGCTGAATGTGGGTCAGGAGTTCTCGCCATTGCGATAGTGCCATGATCATTTTTAAGACCGTTGTCAGCTTCATTTTTGATATTATCGTGAGTTTCTTTTTGACCCATTCCTGGCTCAAAACCGCCACCTTGAATCATAAAACTAGGGATAACTCGGTGAAAGATAGTGCCGTTATAGAAGCCCTCTTTTGCGTAGTTCACAAAGTTCTCAACTGTTACTGGTGCCTTTTCAGCATCAAGCTCAAGAACGATAGTTCCCATATTGGTTTTCATATTTACAATCACTTTGGAAGCTCCTTTTTTTTCTACAGCTTTATTCATAGTAGTTTTTGCAGTATCTGCAGCAGGTTTAATCTCGGCATTTTTTGCTGCATCAGCAATAGCCAAAGATGAAACAAGAGCGAATATTGCAAAGAATAGTGTCTTATATCTTAATAACATTTTAAACCTCTAATCATCAGATTTAGAGCCAAATAATACTTTTATAAGGGGAGTTTTGCACGTACCATTTTCGTTTATTCTAGGATTTAGGTAATATTGCCCCTTACGGCATTAAAAATAGAGAAGCGGAAAGATAATATGTTGCACGTTTATAACAGCTTAACCAAGAAAAAAGAGCCATTCCAACCATTAGAAGAGGGAAAGGTAAAAATGTATGTTTGCGGAATGACGGTCTATGACTACTGTCACCTGGGGCATGCGCGTGCAATGGTTGTATTTGATATGGTGGTGCGCTACTTGCGCTATCGTGATTACGACGTTAACTATGTGCGGAATATTACCGATGTTGATGACAAGATCATCGCGCGTGCAATCGAGAACGGTGAAGAGATAAATGCACTGACAGAACGCTTTATCGAGGCGATGTATGAAGATGCAGATGCACTAGGTGTGCTGCGCCCGAATGCCGAGCCAAAGGCAACAGAGTCTATCGATCTTATTGTCGGCATGATTCAAAAGCTAATCGATAAAGGTGCTGCTTATCAGGCGTCTAACGGAGATGTATATTCTCGCGTTGCGAGTTTTAAATCCTACGGTAAACTTTCGGGTAAGAACATTGATGAGCTGCGTGCCGGTGAACGTATCGCTGTAGACCAGGTGAAAGAATCTCCATTTGATTTTGTACTGTGGAAGATGGCAAAGCCGGGTGAGCCGCATTGGGATTCTCCCTGGGGCGAAGGTCGTCCTGGCTGGCACATCGAATGTTCAGCAATGGCATTTGATGAGTTGGGTGAGAGCTTTGATATCCACGGTGGTGGTCTAGATCTGCAATTCCCGCATCACGAGAACGAGATCGCGATGTCCGAGACCGTGACCGAAAAACCATTTGCTAAATACTGGATGCATAATGGCCACGTTCGCGTTGACCAGGAGAAGATGTCAAAATCACTGGGTAACTTCTTCACCATTCGTGAGATTCTGAAAAAATACAAGGCGGAAGAGATACGCTTCTTCCTGCTAACCAGCGGTTATCGCTCACCATTAAATTACACCGAAGAGAATCTGCAGCAAGCAAAGCAAACATTGTTAAAACTTTACACTTCTCTGCGTGGTATTGAAGTTGGTAAGGCGCCGGGGCAGTCTGAATATAAAGATCGTTTCATTGCCGCTATGGATGATGATTTCAATACTCCAGCTGCCATAGCAGTGTTGCATGAGTTATCGGTTGAGGTTAACAAGGCGAGGGATGCAGGTAGTGATTCGTTCGGTGAATTAGCTGCAACCTTGGTAGCGCTTGGAAATGTTCTGGGGTTGTTGGAACACGATGTTGATGAATTCTTTCAAGGTGATGCGGATGGATTAGCTGCCGCAGAGATCGATGCGCTTGTCGCGCAGCGTAATCAAGCGCGTGCAGATAAAAACTGGGCTGAAGCTGACCGAGTTCGTGACGAATTAAAAGAGCAAGGCATAGTGATTGAAGATGGCGCTGGTGGAACCAGCTGGCGTAGAGAGTAGTTCCTGCTTTTCTCTGGGAGCGCCGGCATAATGCTCGTTCCTAAACATTTTCCACTTGAGTGGAAAATTCATCTTTAGCAATTCAGAAAATTCCTCGTTCCCGTGCTTCGCATGGGAGCGCATTGCTCCTTTCTTATGCGAAAATTTACGGTTTTTAAACATTGTCCACACGTGTGGACAATTTGCTGTTTTGGGTAACTGTTTGATAAATAGAGCAATCGTATTTTTCAAAACTAGCTAAAAAGATTGTGCATGCGCAATCTCTCGTTCCCATGCTCTGCGTGGGAATGCATACGTTGCTTCAAATATATCTAGACTCTCGGGAATTCTGCAAATCTCAGTTGTGTTGGAAGGATGAACCAAATTGTCGTGCTTTTTGTGTTTGTGATAATATTGATTGCGCTGTATCAAAGTTTTAATGGGTTGAATTGTTACGGTGTAATAGTTTGCATGCCATGTTTATATGAGTAAAAAATCATGAAGAAAATTTTATTAGCAGTTAGTTGGTTAAAAAATCACTGGGTTTTGCTCGGAGCACTATCCACATTTTATATTTATCTTGTGGCTTTTATATCAACATTAATTTTTTATGGCGCGTTTAGTTTGTCAATATCGCCGTATTTTGATATTGCTGATTACTTTAAAATTCTCTTAAGAGAATGGGAAGTTTTTGTCGTTCCATTTTTTGGTGTGATTGGAATTTATATGGCGGTTATTCTGAGAAAAGCAGAGGCTGAATACAATGAAAATTGTAATGAGGAAAGTCCAAAAAGATTTTCATTAACTTACCCTTTTGTTGTAGTAATTCTTTGTCTATGCTCTATTTTTCCTCTTTTTGCAGTCAGCCAGCAAGCAGATAAGATTAAAAATGGGGCTTTTATTCTTTGTGATTTAGAATTGAGAAATGGGAAAATAAAAGGTGTTTCTGTAATTGGAGGTACAAAAAATGTACTTGCTATATACGATAAAAAGAAAGGCTATGCAACAATCATAAATATGAGCGAAGTGTTAAAGGTTGATTACAAAGGACCTAGCGAGCAACTTGTTAAGCTTAATGCCAAGCGTAGGCAGGAGCATAAAAAGAGGCTGTAGCTTTTACTCGTTCCCACGCTCTGCGTGGGAATGCATGCAAAATTAAAAAGTGATTTCCTGGTTACTGAGAGTAGTTGATGGATGCCTCAATCGACTTTTTATTTATCCCGCATCTTCGCTGATTCCAGCGTATTCTCCAGCAAAGTGGCAACAGTCATTGGACCTACGCCACCAGGAACAGGTGTTATCCAGGCCGCTTTCTCTTTAGCGGTTGCAAAGTCTACGTCGCCAACCAGTTTGCCAGTTTCTAGTCTGTTGATGCCAACGTCGATTACGATTGCACCCTCTTTAATCCATTCGCCAGGTACGAAGTTCGGCACGCCAACTGCAGCGACTACGATGTCGGCGTTGCGTACTTTTCCTTCAAGGTCTTTAGTTTTACTATGGCATACGGTGATGGTGCAGCGTGCAGCTAGTAGCTCTAGTGCCATTGGTCTGCCGACAATGTTGGATTGGCCGATAATTACTGCATCTTGTCCCACTAGATCGATGCCGATTTTTGCCAGCATAGTCATGATTCCCTTAGGGGTGCATGAGCGTAGTAGCGGCATTCTTAATGCTAGTCTGCCGACATTATATGGATGGAATCCATCTACGTCTTTCTCCGGTAGGATGCGTTCGATAACTTGGTCGCCATCTATATGGTCTGGTAGTGGCAGTTGAACCAGGATGCCGTCGATCTCGTCATCTGTATTTAATTCATCAATCAGTACAAATAGTTCATCTTGAGTCATGGATGCTGGTTTGATAAATGCTTTGGAGATAAAGCCTGCAGCTTCACATGATTTTCTTTTGCTGTTTACATAAACCTCTGATGCTGGATCGTCCCCTACTAAGACTACTGCTAGCCCCGGTCTGCGTAATCCTTGCTCGACTCTAGAGTCAACCTCAA
This sequence comes from Gammaproteobacteria bacterium, assembly GCA_033852155.1. Taxonomy (GTDB): domain Bacteria; phylum Pseudomonadota; class Gammaproteobacteria; order QZLD01; family QZLD01; genus QZLE01. Next base: position 39,127 of record JAWSVA010000006.1, read on the forward strand.
GTTTGATTGATTCTTTTAGATCTATTGCGATCTGTTTTCCGTCGATTATTGTTGCGCTCATGGGGGTGTCCTCAGTGTTGGTTTTAAGAATATCAGAGGTTGATGGTCTTTATCTGTTGGGTGCAATTATAGCGAAAAATCATACTAAGTGGTGGATAATTTCGTAAAAACCATCTCTCAATAGAGGAGATAAGCTTTGATAGTGTGTATAATTCTTTGTATCTGGTATAGGTGGGAGGTCAAAGGGTATAGATGCTAAATCTTATGGAGTGTACCCCGATTGCACAGTTTGCGATTGGTTTAGATCATAAGATCGTTTCTCTTAACCGCGCATGTGAGTTGTTGACTGGTTTCTCTGCAAAAGAGGTGGTTGATACTGATATGCAGTGGCGCTTGTTCTATGATAACCCACGTCCGGTTTTGGCTGACCTTATTCTCGAGCAGGATTTTATCGGTTTTCAGAAACTGTATGAAGGAAAGGATCCTGGTAAATCTCCAATCGTCCCCTTTGCTTGGGAGGCTACCGATTATTTTGAAGATATGGGTGGAAAGCCGCGCTATATCTATTTTTTAGCCGCACCTATCTTTGATAATAATAATATTATGACGGGCGCAGTAACTACTTTGCAGGACGTTACCGAGCAAAAGCTGCGTGAAGCATCTATGCAGCGCGAATCTAAACTGTTACAGCAAGAGAATACTAAGCTTAAGTCTTCAATCCAAGAGCGTTACCGTTTTAGTAATATCATCGGTAAGAGTTCTGCTATGCAGAATGTCTACGATATGATTGTCAAAGCATCTGCTAACCTTTCCGAGTCCGCTAGTGTGGTTATCTATGGTGAGTCAGGAACAGGTAAAGAGCTTGTTGCTAAAGCGGTGCATGATATGAGTTCTCGTCATGATAAGCCGTTTGTGGCGGTAAACTGCGGGGCAATCCCAGAGAATTTACTTGAGAGTGCATTTTTTGGTCATGCTAAAGGCGCTTTTACTGGTGCGTATCAAGCCAAGGCTGGCTTTTTAGATCAGGCTGATGGCGGCACATTGTTTCTGGATGAGATTGGTGAACTTGATATTAATCTGCAGGTAAAACTGCTGCGTGCTATTGAGGCTAAAGAGTACTCTCCTGTTGGGCAGGCTACGGTTAAAAAATCAGATTTTTGTATTGTCGCAGCTACAAATCGAGATTTGCTTGATGAAGTAAACAAAGGTGATTTCCGAGAAGACTTTTATTATCGAATCCATGTGATTCCTATTAATATTCCGCCGCTGCGAGATAGGAAGGAAGATATTCCTCTTTTGGTAGATCATTTTCTAAAAGGTGTGGGTCTTGATATGGGGGAGTCTCCTTTGCCGGGCAAGGTGATGGATGCTCTGTATAACTATCATTGGCCGGGAAATGTGCGGGAATTGCAAAATAGCGTTAGTCGTTATGTAACTCTCAATACTCTTGAGTTTAGAGACCAGGTGGTTGTGGAATCAAGTGATGATGGTTCTAACAGCGGGGTAGCTATTGCGGATGATGTTGGGTATGTCGACGCTATGGATAGCTTTGAACGCTCATATATTCTAAAAATGTTAAATGATGGGCGCTGGAATAGGCGGGCAGTTGCTGACGAGATAGGGATTTCGCGACGTACACTGTTTCGTAGGATGCAAAAACTTGGGATAGAATAGTCTCTATGTGGGACAGATTTGTCCCGCAATGTAAAATCTCTTTATTATTAGTAATCTACAGTATTAGCTCGCCATGATGTGAGACATAAGTGTCCCATCTGCATATTGGCGCGCTTTTATCGTTAGAAAAGTTTAATGATGAATTTCATCAGATATTTCAGCAGTATATGGCTTCTTATCTATTGTTGGCACGCATATTGACTAGTTATTCGCTGAATGTTTTTTAAAATATTCGGGCTAGACATCGCAACATCGTTGTGTAGGAGCGATAAGGGTCTGTGAAGAAAATGATAGACGAATGCATGGTTGAGTTACTTGCTGAGTTGGATGCAAAAACAGTTCAAGTAAGTGAAACAGAGATAATTGAAGAGTGTGCAAGAAGAATCGGAGAAGAAAAATTACTTAATTTGAGCAAGGAGGAGCTCAGGCGCGAGATTCTGGTAGCCCTGGAGGCATCACCTCTATTCAGGAAAACCTATCTCAGGCCGGAGCGAGATGATCAAAATCTAAGTAAGTGTTATCTGGTCGTATAGTTGCACAGATTTTATATAAGAATAGGAGTAAACAATAATGAACGAAAAAAATTACGCCAACCCTGGGCCGTTAGGTTTGATGGGGTTTGGTATGACAACAGTTTTGTTAAATATCCATAATGCTGGATTTTTCCCTATTAGTGCAATGATATTAGCAATGGGTATATTCTACGGTGGTATAGCGCAGATCATTGCAGGTGTGCTTGAATTTAAAAAAGGTAATACCTTCGGTGTTACAGCATTTATCTCTTATGGTTTCTTTTGGATAACGCTTGTTGCTTTGATGTTGATGCCAAAACTTGGTTGGACTGAGGCAACTCCTCATGGGTTCATGGCTTGGTTCCTATTTATGTGGGGTGTATTTACTCTATTTATGTTTGTTGGAACACTCAAGGCGAATAAGACATTAAGATTTATATTTGGCTCATTGGCGGTATTGTTCTTCTTGCTGGCGATAAGAGATTGGACGGGTTCTGAATTGATTGGGCGCATAGCTGGGTGGGAAGGTATTGCATGTGGTTTAAGTGCTATCTACCTTGCAATGGCTGAGGTTATTAATGAGCAGTTTGATTCGGCTCTACTGCCTGTTGGCTAGGTTGTAAGATATTTGTTTAAGTCGCTCTAATGATAGGGCGGTAGCTGTAAAGAGTACTAGACCCCTGTCGAAGTTCATTACGCTCATGCTAGACCTCCCTGTAATGCACTTCGATAGGCCTATTAAATTTCAAAATGTAAAATTATTAGCACCTGATGATGGCTGATGCTACTTAGGTGATTAATGATGCGTGTAATACTTGATTAAGTGCAAAATAGGAATTAAAGATAAATGAGCGAAAACAATTACGCTAACCCAGGTCCATTAGGTTTAATGGGTTTTGGAATGACAACAGTTCTGCTAAATATACACAATGCCGGATTCTTTCCAATTAGTGCGATGATTCTCGCAATGGGAATCTTTTACGGTGGATTGGCGCAGATAGTTGCTGGAGTGCTTGAGTTTAAAAAAGGCAATACCTTTGCGATGACAGCGTTTATTTCTTATGGTTTCTTTTGGATAACATTGGTTGCATTGATTCTTATGCCTAAAATGGGTTGGATTGAGGCAACTCCAAATGGCTTCATGGGGTGGTTTCTGACTCTATGGGGAATGTTTACCCTGTTTATGTTTATTGGAACATTTAAAGCAAATAAAGCATTGCGCTTGGTTTTCTTTTTGGCGACAGTATTGTTCTTCTTGTTAGCGGCAAAAGATTTTACTGGGTTAGAAATTCTTGGTCGAATTGCAGGCTGGGAGGGTATTTTATGTGGTCTTTCGGCATTCTACTTGGCAATGGCTGAAGTGATTAATGAGCAGTTTGATGCCGCTCTTCTGCCTGTAGGTTAATTGAATAGAAAAAGTTTAAAAGGCGCTATTTTAGTTTAAATTAATTGGCGCTGAGTTAAGAGTACTAGACCCCTGCTGAAGTTCATTGCAATTATGCTAGACCTCCTCGTAATGCTCTTCGGTAGGCCTACTCCAAAAAAGTTTGATCTGAATTAATTACTTTGGTCGCTTAGTTCAAGTATCGGTCATAACTAAGTGACCAAGGTAGTTAATATAAAGAGTACTAGACCCCTGTCGAAGTTCATTGCGCCCATGCTAAACCTCCTAGTGATGAGCTTCGATAGGCCTACTTTGAATAATTAAGAATGGATATCAAGAATAGAATTAATGACCCTAGTCGCAGGCATTTGATGTATCAGGCCTAGCGATTAGAGTGATTAATATAAGAGTACTAGGCCCCCTGCCAATTTACACTGCGCCTATAGCTAGACCTCCTGTGATGCAAATTGGCAGATCTCTCTAGGTTTGCACCTAAAGCTTTAGCTAGGTTAGATGCTAATCGCATCACAAAACATCCGGAAAACACCTATCCTTTTGTAGGATATATCCCCCTTAAAAATCTTGTTTTAAATTTCACTTGTTAAATCATCTTGTTGCAGGCTGTGTAAATAAGCACCTTTCCTGTTAGGATTGCGTTTTGGTACATTTATGATGAAATTTTATGCTGTATAGATATGAAGTATTGAATATTGCCGCCGGCGATATATTTGTGGTTTGTAGTGCTGAAAAGTTGATTTTTACTTGTTTTGTTTATGTTGATGACGCTGGAGGAAAATCAGATACCTACTGTGGAGCTACTGGTCGTATCAAAGAGGGATTGGAGGAGTTTGGTCGATTTGCCAAACGCAAAATATTGGGTGAAATAAAAATGGAACCTGATTACCTGTTTGTGAGAAATGTGTTTGATAGGGCTTTTGTCCTTAGTGAAACAGGTGAGCAAATGCAGTGCTTTGAATTGATTGGAACAGAATTTCAAAAAAAGGTTTGGAGGGCGCTATGTGATATTCCCGTTGGAGCGACAACAACCTATAAGAAAGTTGCAGTAAGCATTGGAATGATATCGGCAGTAAGAGCGGTTGCTAATGCCATAGGTGCTAATAATATTGCACCATTGATACCTTGTCATCGAGTTGTTCGCTCTGGTGGCGGTCTAGGTGGTTATCGTTGGGGGGGAGAGGTAAAGAAAGCATTGTTGGAAAGTGAGGTGAAATTGCAGGAATAAAACCTGTTTTTAAAAAACAATGTCCTATTTTTTCAAAAGAATTCATGGTTGAGGAGCATCAAAAAGTAATCAGTTTATTTAAAAAGTATCTCGTTAATAAAATGCTTTGCATCATTTAAAGGGGGGGAGTTCTCATTACACACTATTAAAAGCAATGAAATGAGACAATGTTACTATTCATGGAGTAGTAATGCCTGATAATGTAACTTATCATTTTGGTATTGATGTAAAGAAAATCAAACTTGATGCAATTTTTAATACTTAAAAAGGAGTAAACATGAAGATTATTTTTATGGTAATTTTATTAGCTGGGGTATCATCTAATTTGATGGCAGCAGATTATTATAATGCAAAATTTGCAACAACTAGTGATAGCTATAGTTCAGCTACTCAAGTTGCAACAAGTAGAGCGGTGTGTCATAGAGCTACTGGTAATCTTTCTAGCTGTACTAACAAAGTGAGTTGTGGAGGGGAAACTGTATGGCCTACTTCTTCGCAAATGAAGAAATTTAAAAAATGGATAAAAAGAAGTACATCAAATGTAATGTGGATAACAGACGGTTCAAACACTGTGTGTAAAATGCGTTAAAAGCCTCAAATACTCTAAAGCTTGGTTTTAGAGTATTTTAATACCCTTTCAAAAAAAATAATTGCAGAAACAATAAAAGTACTTATTTTCGATGAAATTGATGGTTTTCATCTCCAGATGATCCTATGTCTCGGCATTTAATGCAGTCCCTACGGTTAATTTAACAAGATGCCTGGATAAGGCAGATAGATTTTTTCGGATTTCATGTCATTGGCAAGTTCTTTTGCCAATATTTCAAGATAGGCCTCAAAAATATTCCTGGCAGCCGCATTTTTTACAACGGTAAGAACACGTTCATATTTCCCCATGGCAAAGTATAAGGCTGCCTGATAAGCGAAGGTGAGCAGCTTCAAAGTATTGAGCTGTTTGGGCTCGTTTTCAAAAAAGGTTGGGGTGGAGCTATGTGCTATTCCAGCTGGAGCGACAACAACTTATAAGAAAATTGCATCAAGCATTGAAATGATATCGGCAGTAAGAGCTGTTGCTAAGCCAAAGATGCTAATAATGTTGCGCTACTGATATATTGTCATTGTGTGGTTCGCTCTGATGGTGGTCTAGGTGGTTATCGCTAGGAAGTAGGGGGCAAGAAAACATTGTTGAAATAAGAGGGTAGTTGTATAGATTATTAAAAAAGCCCCTGCAAGGCAGGGGCTGGTTAAAAAGTGAGTGTTATTGTTTTATCATGGTTGGCTTAGAACCAGCTCCAGCTGCTCCACATTGAAGTCCAATCAAATACTCCTCCTGTTGAGCCTGAGTCAGTATCAGTATCGGTATCGGTATCGGTATCGGTATCAGTATCAGTATCAGTATCAGTATCAGTATCAGTATCAGTATCAGTATCAGTATCAGTATCAGTATCAGTATCAGTATCGGTATCTCTAACTACTCTGCGATTGTTCTCAAACATGAACTGAGTAACGAATGTAGGGTAGTCAACATGGTTGTGGTCGATATAGCTGCCACCTGAACCACCGTCACCTGCAGGCCACGCGTGGCTCATGCCTGAAACCATGATTTTAGAAACACGTACACCTTCACTATCGCTATAGGTCGTTTCAGTTCCGCCACCTGCAATGCTCATGGTTCCAGAATCTTTGGCCGCACCGTAAATATTGGCCATCGCTTCAGCGCTAAGATCAGCGTAACCCGTTGCTACTGTGTAGTCAGATGTGCCGTGTACGATTGAGGTAATTTGAGTATCAAATGAATCCTTGGTTGATCCAGCAAAAGTGTTGCAAAGGCTTACAGTGGAGCTCTCATTAGTTCCAACAGAACCGATTTGGCCAGAAGATGTGCCAATAGTTGGCCCCGCATTGATGCCGATACCCGCAAATACATCTGGAGCAAGACATCCCATTACATGAGTTTGGCCACCACCTGATGAAAGACCTGAGATGTAAACTTGAGCCGCATCGATATTTAGGCTTGAATCGGATTTAAGTGACTCAGCAAGATCCAGTAGGTTGTCATCATGTCTGCTAGGTCTGGTTCTGCTGTGGTTTGAGTCATAGTAGTCCCAGCATCCGGCGATTACACCGCCATTAGGAGCGTCGGGAGTAGCTACAACCATTCCATATGCATCAGCAACATCCTGCCAGTTCGCATAGTTTTTCATGTCTTCATTTTTTTGAGCACAACCATGCATGTTAATCATCAGTGCACGCTTGCCAGCAAGAACAGGGGCAGATTTTGGTAGGTATATGTGAACTTGCATGCCAGCTATAGTTTTTGTAGACCAGCTTCCTGCAGGGATGTCGCCAGAGTTTACATCAACGTCACCAGTAGATCCGCCGCCATTGTTAGTGTTATCGCTAGAATCGCCGTCTGATCCTGAATCACCAGTGTTGTTTGTGCCGCCAGGGTTAACATCACTCCATGATCCGTTTACTAGTTGGTATAGGGTGAATGGTGTGCTTCCATATTTTGCGTTGTAGTCCAGGTACTCGTTAAGAGATAGAGTTTTATCCACATAAAAATTAACCGCAGTATCTGTTTTAGATGGCGCAACATATGAAGGAGCAGTAGTTGAGAAGGTGATCTGATTTGAAGGTTGACTTTCGTTGCCGCAATAATCAACAGCTACTGCATAAATTGTGTAGCTGGACTGTGAAGAAAGTCCAGAAGCAGTAAGAGTAGTGCTGTTTACAACTCCAGAAATTGAAGAACCATCACTTCTATATAGCTTATAACCTTTTAGATCTGCTTCATTGTTAGTTGAAACAGTTAAAGTAGCGTAATTATCATATGTTTTAGAAAGTTTTAAATTTGAAGGTGCTGCTGGTGCAGTGTAATCAGCATCACATTCGGCAGAATTATTTACAACTTCAGAGCCATCAAATGATTTGTCTTGGAAAAAGTTCCATAATGCTTGACTAGTGCTCGGGCCTTTATCGTATGCCCATTGCTCATAACCTGAATCATCGCCACCCCAGTAATGCCCTTTGCCATATTGTCCCTCTTTGGGGCCGTATGTAGCGCCATCAAAGAACATGGTCTGTACAATAACGTTACCGTTGGAGTCTTTGTATGAGGTTAAATCGCAGTTAATACCTTCAGCGTCACAGCTCTCAACACCATCAGCGCTCTTGTTTATGCCAAATGCATCAAGGTGTGAATCACGAATTAGCTCACCTGCAGTAATTTGAACAATCTCATCTCTAGTTGAATTAACTACTAGCATAGGTATTGGGCGATCGTCATCTAGCTCGCTTTTTACTGCATCAGTATGTTGTGAAAGGCTTTTGAACATGTCAGATAAAACAGAAGAAGACCAGTCTCCATACGCTAATCCGGCAACAGGAGCAGCTGCGGCCCAGTATTCGTTATAGGCAATAGCGGCTGCAACAGTCATTGCGCCGCCAGAAGATAGGCCAGTAATGTATCTACGGTTAGGGTCAATGCTATATTTTGTTTCAACTTCTTTACCTAAGCTGTATAGGTCGGTAACTTCTCCAGCGCCTTCGTGTATCTCAGCGTCAAACCAGTAACCCCAGCAATTGTCATTACGCATGCCGGTATAAGAGGTTATATGAGGGAAAACAATGATCACATTGTTTTGGTCTGCAATTAGATCAAGGTTCCAGTTGTTTAGTGCGTCGGTATTGTCCATGGCGCAGCCATGAAGAGCCATTATCATAGGAACTTTTTCGCTACCAGTGTACGACTTAGGAACATAAACCTTATAGTTTCTATCGCGTGAACCTGAATAGGATTTTGCTTTAAATGTGTGGTTGTCTATGTCGCCTGATCCAGTAAGTGAGCCTGCATATGCAGTACCAGCAAGCATTGATAGTGATAAAATCACTCCGCCTAGCATTTTCATAGAGATACTCCCGTAAACGTATAGTTATAATTTTTATTATTGTTATTCGCTGCAGTTGTTGTTTGTTGTGTCGACTTGTTCGCTTGTTAAATGCCAACTGAAGCATGTTTTTATTTGTGTGTTCTATGATGCATAAAGCTGCTCGTGAATAATGTGAACTGCGTCACAAAGTTGGTGTGAATTTGGTTGCAAGTCATTGTATAATAAAGACTATGTATAAACTTACATATGGTGAAAAAACATGCGCTTGATTGGGCTGAAGCGGCGTGGTGACTGGGTTTTCTCGGGCTAAGGTGTTGTTGCGCGTGGTTTTTATTGGTTGCATTTCGGTAAGCATGGCTAGTCTTGCTGTAATGGAGCTATAAATTGAGCAAATAATTTTAAAAAAGTTATCTTGAAGAGATAGGTCTGAGATATCGAATGCTTCTATCTATAAGAGCATAAAAGGTATTTGCAGAAAACTGAGTGCGGCAAGTAGATTGCTGGTGGAAAAAATAGATAAAAAGAATAAAACTTTTATTGACGAAATGGAATTCCAAAAGTATTATTGCCGCCTCGTTGGAAGAGCTCTTGTTTAAAGAGTGAGACTGACAGGTTCGGGGTGTAGCGCAGCCTGGTAGCGCAACTGCTTTGGGAGCAGTGGGTCGGGGGTTCGAATCCCTCCTCCCCGACCAAAAGCTGTCTCAGCAGCTTTCGAGACTTGCGCTCGTAGCTCAACTGGATAGAGCAACGGCCTTCTAAGCCGTAGGTTGCAGGTTCGAGTCCTGCCGAGCGCACCATATCTCGGAAAGAGATAACTTGCAGAATTATGGTGGGCGTAGCTCAGTTGGTAGAGCTCCGGATTGTGATTCCGGCGGTCGTGGGTTCAATCCCCATCGTCCACCCCAGATTTTGTGTAAAATTTTATATCATGTAAAATTTAACATAAGAAAGGTAGAACACAAGGCAGAAAGCTGTCTGACCTGGATTAAGTTCCAAAAGTGTAAAAGAAATAATAGATGAAAGAAAAACGTGCGAGAGTGGCGGAATTGGTAGACGCGCTGGATTTAGGTTCCAGTGGGGCAACCCGTGAGAGTTCGAGTCTCTCCTTTCGTACCATCTTTCAAAGGCTAAATGTAAAAAAATATTTAGCTGAATCTATTAGAGTAGAGAATTCCTAATCCCGGACATAGTTGCTATGGCCCGGGATTATTTTATTTGGGATGGCTTTATTGGATTTGCGCAATATAGATAGACTCACTGTGCCACCTTTGGTTTGGCTGCGTAAAAACAAAAGATAATCGACTAAATTTAATTTTTTGGAGATATATAGATGCAAGTTTCAGTTGAAACAACAAGCGGTTTAGAAAGAAAAATGACTGTGCAGTTGCCTGCGGATAAGGTTAAAACTGCAGTAAATGAGAAACTGAACTCGATCAAAAATACCGCTAAATTAGACGGTTTTCGCCCTGGTAAGATCCCAATGGCAGTGATCAAAAAGAGATTTGGTGAGCATGCTCGTGCAGAAGTGATGAGTGAGTTACTTCAGTCGTCTTATGGTCAAGCTATTCAACAAGAAAAACTATACCCAGTAGGTATGCCACAGATTGAACCAAAAGAGCTTGAAGAAACAGAAGGTATGGAATACACCGCAACCTTTGAAGTGTTTCCAGAATTTAAGGTTCAAGGCCTAGATAAGATCAAAGTTAAAAGACCAAAAGTAGAGATTGCAGAATCAGATATTGATACGGTGATTGAAAACCTTAGAAAACATAAGGCTGATTGGAGCGATGTTGAAAGAGCAGCATCTGAAGATGACAAGTTAATAATAGACTTCGCTGGTACTATTGATGGTGTAGAATTTGAAGGTGGTTCAGCTGAAGATTTCGAGATGGTTATTGGTGCAAAATCAATGCTTGAAGATTTCGAAAAAGGCCTTGCTGGAGCAAAAGCTGGTGATGAAAAAGTAATTGAAGTTAATTTCCCTGAAGATTACCCATCAAAAGAGACTGCAGGTAAAACAGCAAGCTTCAAAATTAATGTAAAAAAAGTAATGGAATCTGCTCTTCCTGAAGTTAACCAAGAGTTTATTGATGCTATTGGCCTGAAAGATAAAACATTGGAAGATTTCCGAGTAGAAGTTAAATCAAATCTTGAGAGAGAGCGTGACCAAGCGATTTTGGCGCGTATTAAGGCCCAAGTTCTGAAAGGACTTGAAGAGCAAAATGAGATTGATATACCTAAAGCTCTACTTGATCAAGAGATCACTCAGTTGCAGCAGCAGGCGCAACAAAATGGTCAAGAAGAAGTTGACGGTGACAAGATCGAGAAAGAGTCTCGTTCAAGAGTTACTCTGAGCTTAGTAATTAGTGAGCTAGTAAAAGAGAATGAAATTAAACTAGACCAATCAAGAGTGCAAAAAATGTTGTTTAATGTTGCGTCTTCTTATGGTGACCCAGCGATGATTATGTCCTATTATGAAAAGAACCCTGAAATGATGAAAAATTTCGAGGCAGCGGTTCTTGAAGAGCAGGTTGTTGAGTGGGTAGCTGAAAAATCTGATGTTGAAGAGAATGAAATGAATTTTGAAGAGCTTGTAAAAGCTCCGATGGCATAGTTAAAAGGGATAAGGAATATTCAATGAGTGGAAGCGAGTTTGCCGGTGCAATGGATCCACAGATGTTAAATCTGATTCCAATGGTTGTAGAGCAGACCTCTCGAGGTGAGAGATCTTATGATATTTATTCGCGACTTTTAAAAGAGAGAGTGATCTTTTTAGTCGGTCCAATAGATGATCACATAGCAAACGTAGTCGTAGCGCAGCTATTATTCCTGGAATCAGAAAACCCTGATAAAGATGTATATTTATATATCAATTCACCTGGTGGTTCAGTAACCGCAGGTATGGCGATATATGACACCATGCAATTCATTAAGCCTGATGTGAGCACTATGTGCATAGGTCAGGCTGCAAGCATGGGTGCTCTGCTTTTATGCTCAGGTCAAGAAGGTAAAAGATACTGTTTGCCAAATTCACGTGTAATGATTCATCAGCCTCTTGGTGGATTCCAAGGGCAAGCATCTGATTTTGAGATCCATGCCAAAGAGATCCTTTCTCTAAAATCTAGGTTAAACGGGATTATGGCTAAGCACACAGGCCAAACTCTGAAAAAAGTCCAGTCAGATACAGACAGGGATAATTTTTTGAGTGCAGAAGAGGCGGTAAAATACGGCTTGATAGACAAGGTGCTCGAAAGTAGAGATACACTGTTCGAAGAAGAGAGTTAATAACTTTAGCAACATATCTTGTATTACTTGATGTGAACGCATAAATGGTTATGAAATGGCTATTCTTCTGAGTGGACTGGACAGAGTTATGCAACTTCCTCATAATGAGAGCAGGAAGATAGAAATCACGAGGTTTAGTAATGAGTAATGATAGAGTTGGTAATGGTGATGACGGAAAGTTGCTGTATTGCTCGTTTTGTGGGAAAAGTCAGCACGAAGTAAGAAAACTTATTGCTGGACCTTCAGTATTCATCTGTGATGAGTGTGTTGAGCTTTGTGAAGATATCATAAAAGAAGAGATGCAGGAGCAGGTTGAAGATGGTGGAGCTCATCTGCCAAAACCGCATGAGATCAAAGCAGAGCTTGATGAGTATGTTATTGATCAAGAAAGAGCAAAAAAGACCCTTTCTGTAGCGGTTTATAACCACTATAAACGTCTTGAAGTTGGTGGATCTGAAGATCAGACCATTGAGCTTTCAAAAAGTAATATCCTTTTAATCGGCCCGACTGGATCTGGTAAAACGTTATTAGCTGAAACATTAGCAAGGTTGTTAAATGTGCCATTTGCTATTGCTGATGCTACGACATTAACTGAAGCTGGTTATGTTGGTGAAGATGTAGAAAACATCATTCAAAAATTACTGCAAAAATGTGATTACGATGTTGAGAAAGCGCAGACTGGTATTGTTTATATTGACGAGATCGATAAGATCTCAAGAAAGTCTGATAACCCATCAATTACCAGAGATGTATCTGGTGAGGGTGTGCAGCAAGCACTGCTTAAATTGATTGAAGGGACAGTTGCTTCTGTTCCTCCTCAAGGCGGAAGAAAACATCCGCAGCAAGAATTTTTACAGGTGAATACAGATAGTATGTTGTTCATCGTTGGTGGTGCATTTTCTGGCCTCGATAAGATCATCCGTGAAAGATCTGAAAAGGGTGGGATCGGATTTTCTGCTGAAGTTAAGAAAAAGGACGAAAAGATAAGTATTGGAGAAGTTCTCGAGGGTGTAGAACCAGAAGACCTAATTAAATTTGGATTGATACCAGAATTTATTGGACGTTTGCCAGTAGTTGCGACTCTTAAAGAGTTAAGTAAAGATGCGCTAGTACAAATTCTTACTGAACCTAAAAATGCACTAACTAAACAGTATAAGAAATTGTTTGAGATGGAAGATTGTGAGTTAGAGCTAAGGGAAGATGCTTTGTTGGCTATTGCTGAGAAAGCTATGGATAGAAATACTGGTGCTCGTGGCTTACGTACGATTCTTGAGCATGTATTGCTAGATACAATGTATGATTTACCATCGATGGATAATGTTAAGAAGATTGTTGTTGATGGCTCAGTTATTAATGGCGACTCTGTTCCATTGATGATTTATGATGGCGGTGACCAGCAAAAGATTGCTTCATCAGATTAACATCCATTTTAAAGTTAGTTACAAACAAAAATAGCGCCTTAATGGCGCTATTTTTGTTTGTAACTAACTGTTTCTTTCCTGTTAGAGTAAAAAAGCGGTTTTTTTGCGGTTATTACTAGTTTTTTTTGCTAATCTTAACTCAATTAAGGCGTTTTTTATCGTTAATTACGTGTTAAATGTAGAAAAACCCACTTTTTAGGTGTTTATATGTAACACATACTTGAAAAACTTGAAGAGAATCTCCATTGTTTGTTGTAGCCCATATTTTTGTGGGTGTGTAAGTTAAGAAAGATAACGTTTGAGGAATATTGCTATGGAGCAAGATGAGATCATGGTTAAAGAAGGGGAGATGATAATAAATGTTCCCGTATTGCCGTTGCGAGATGTGGTTGTTTATCCGCATATGGTAATCCCCCTTTTTGTTGGTCGTGAAAAATCAATCAATGCACTTGAAGAAGCAATGAAGAAGGATAAAAAAGTACTTCTTATTGCGCAAAAAAGTGCAGAAGTGGATGATCCTGGCGCTGATGATATATTTAGTGTCGGAACAATTTCAAATATTTTACAATTATTGAAATTACCTGATGGTACGGTAAAGGTTTTAGTTGAAGGTGGGCAAAGAGCAAAAATAATACAGTTGATTGATGGAGAAGATTGTTTTTCAGCTGAGATTCATCTGATGAATCAAGATGAAGATCCCGCGCGTGAAACAGAGGTTTTAGTGCGCTCCGTTCTGGCGTTGTTCGATCAGTATGTAAAATTGAATAAAAAGGTACCATCCGAAATATTGTCATCTTTGTCTGGTATAGATGATCCAAGCCGATTGGCAGATACAATTGCTGCGCACATGTCGCTTAAATTAGAAGATAAGCAAGCAATTCTTGATGTTGAAGATGTTGGTAAGCGCCTAGAGCAATTGATGGGGCAGATTGAAGGTGAGATTGATGTTTTGCAGATCGAGAAGAGAATTCGTGGTCGTGTTAAACAACAGATGGAAAAAAGTCAGCGCGAATATTACCTGAATGAGCAAATGAAAGCCATTCAGAAAGAGCTAGGCGAGATGGATGATGTTCCCAATGAGGTTGAGGAGCTGGCAGAAAAGATTGAACAGGCCGGAATGCCAAAAGAAGCAAAGAAAAAGGCAACAGCAGAGTTAAATAAGCTCAAGATGATGTCGCCAATGTCAGCAGAAGCTACTGTGCTGCGTAACTATATTGATTGGTTAGTTAACTCTCCGTGGAAAAAACGCAGCAAGATTAGGCATGATCTGCAGGCAGCTGAAGATGTATTAGAAGAAGATCACTATGGTTTAGAAAAAGTAAAAGAGCGAATTTTAGAATATTTGGCGGTACAACAAAGAGTAAGAAAGCTAAAAGGTCCTATTCTTTGTCTTGTTGGTCCTCCTGGTGTTGGTAAGACATCTCTTGGTCGGTCAATTGCTCGAGCTACAAATAGAAAGTTTGTAAGAATGTCACTAGGTGGTGTGCGAGATGAAGCTGAAATAAGAGGGCATAGAAGAACTTATATTGGTTCAATGCCGGGTAAAATTATTCAGAATCTATCAAAAGTTGGCACTAAGAATCCCCTGTTCTTATTGGATGAAATAGACAAGATGGCTTCTGATTTTAGGGGTGATCCTGCAGCTGCGCTATTGGAAGTATTGGACCCAGAACAAAATAATACTTTTAATGATCACTATATGGAACTGGATTTTGATCTGTCTGATGTAATGTTTGTAGCAACAGCAAACAGTATGAATATTCCATCCGCGCTTCTTGATAGGATGGAGGTGATCCGTATCCCAGGTTATACAGAGGACGAAAAGATTAATATAGCGATGAAATATCTTGTCCCTAAAGCGGTTAAGGCCAATGGTTTAAAGGATGACGAGATCGAATTTGCTTCAAGTTCTATTCGCGATGCTGTGCGTTTTTACACCAGAGAGGCCGGTGTAAGAAATCTAGATAGAGAGATTTCAAAAATCTGCCGTAAGGTGGTAAAAGATATTCAACTGGAAAAACTGGATAAGAAGATAAAAGTAAACTCGCGCAATGTTACTAAATATCTTGGTGTGAAGAAATTCAGGTACGGCATAGCTGAAGAAAATGATCAGGTTGGTCAAGTTACTGGGCTGGCTTGGACTGAGGTAGGTGGAGAGCTGTTAACTATTGAGGCGGCGGTTGTTCCAGGAAAAGGCAAGCTAACCCATACCGGTAAGCTTGGCGAAGTTATGCAAGAATCTATTCAAGCAGCTATGACAGTTGTTCGAAGTAGAGTTAAATCGCTTGGAATAACTGATCCAGACTTTCATCAAAACAGGGATATTCATATACATGTACCTGAAGGAGCTACCCCTAAGGATGGTCCGAGTGCTGGTATCGGTATGTGTACGGCACTAATTTCAGCGCTAACCGATATTCCCGTAAAATCTACTGTTGCTATGACCGGTGAAATTACGTTGCGTGGAGAGGTGCTGCCAATTGGTGGTTTAAAAGAGAAGCTATTAGCTGCTCATCGGGGTGGAATTAAAACAGTAATTATCCCTGAGGAGAACCGCAAAGACTTGGTTGAGATTCCTGCAAATATAAAAAGCGCATTGGATATTCAGCCGGTGAGATGGTTTGACCAGGTTGTTGAAATAGCTTTTGTAAGAAAACCAGGTGTGACAGTGCAATAAAAGACCAAAAAAGGCCAAAAAAGGCCAAAAAAGGCCAAAAAAGGCCAAAAAGTATACTGCAAAAGGTGACGCTGAAAATATAGTTTTCCTATGTTTTTAGCGTAAAAGCCTAACGTCACAAGACTCGAAGTGTTTGCTAATTGCCAGCCCTATCTTGTTGGTTTTTCAGTATAAGCTTAAGAGCCCAGTTTGCATGGGTAGTTTTTTTATAAAAAGTATGTAAAAAAATGCAAAAAAGTTTGTTGACAGGTGTGAGGCAAGATTGGTATAAATTCGCTCATGGCAACGCATTGAGGCGGTTTTAAGACCTAGTAATTAGGTTACAGTTTTAAACAGCTCATAGTCATAAAGAGGATCGTAGACATCCTGTTGGATAAAAGCAGGTGTGAAAGAAAAAGAGCCTAGGTTCTATTCACTACATGACTCCGTTACGTTATCATCGTAGATGATTATATTAGGAAGTATTTAGAACAGTAAGGAGGCGAGTCGATGAATAAGTCAGAATTAGTAGAAGCAGTTGCTCAGGCAGCTGATATCTCAAAAGCTGCTGCAGCTAGAGCCGTTGATGGCTTTGTACAAGCAGTAAGTGATGAGTTGAAAGAAGGTGGTCAAGTTACACTAGTTGGTTTCGGTACATTTCTTGTTCGTGAGCGTGCAGCTCGCACAGGCCGTAATCCTCGCACTGGTGAAACTATTGAGATTGCAGCGTCAAAAGTTCCTTCATTTAAAGCTGGTAAAGCTCTAAAGGATGCTGTAAACTAGCCGAAATTATTGGGTGCTTAGCTCAGCTGGGAGAGCGTCGCCCTTACAAGGCGGATGTCGGGGGTTCGATCCCCTCAGCACCCACCAAGAAAACGGAGCGGTAGTTCAGTTGGTTAGAATACCGGCCTGTCACGCCGGGGGTCGCGGGTTCGAGTCCCGTCCGCTCCGCCACTGAAAAAAAGAAAGCGCCGTTTAAAACGGCGCTTTTTTTTTGCATGTTGAATTAAGTTATTTGCTTGTTGAATTTAAGTTAAGAATGCAAACTAGGAAGAACAATAAATTAAAGGGTGAGAAAACTTATGGTACTTGAGAAAATTAGAGAAAAAGCCGTAGGCTGGGTGATGTGGGTTTTTGTCGGTGTAGTTTCTGTCCCTTTTGTTCTTTGGGGTATTAATCAATATGCATTTGGCGGAGGCGCAGTTAGCGCTGCTACAGTAAATGGTCAAGAAATTTCATTGCAAGAATATTCAGATGCGCTCCAAGGTGTTAAAAACCAGTGGAGAAATGATCTTGGTGATAAATATGATGAAGCCATGTTTGATAACGTAGAAACCAAGATAGGTGTTGTTAATAGCCTTGTAGATAAGGCGTTAGAGCAACAGTGGATGTCTGAAAATAATATGCAAATTTCACTTCCAAGAGTTGTCGGAGAGATTAAAAAAGCTCCTCAATTCTACGAAGATGGTAAGTATTCTGAAGCTATGTTAAATAGAATACTTCAGTCGCAGGGGCTTTCTAGGAATGAATTTGTTACAAGTATTGTTCCACTTTCTTTGAATAAAAATGACCTTATGAATGGGATCTCAAGATCAGCATTTACTACGCGTAAAGAAGCAGAGCAGTTATATAAGATTAAAAACCAGAAACGCTCTTTTAATTACTTTATAGTAAGTAAAAATACATTTAGAAAAGATATTGGAATTACTGATGATGTAGTTGCCGAGTACTATAAAAACAATAATGAAAAATACCTTACTGATGAACAGGTGAAACTTGAATACATCGAACTTTCAGTTGAGACATTAGGTGATAAAGTTGCGGCAACAGATGAAGAGATCACAAAGAGATACGAATCTGATATCGAACGTTATCAACAGGATGAGCAGCGTAAGGCCAGTCATATTCTTCTTAATGTTAAGAAAGATGCGTCAAAAGAAGATGAAGCAGCGGTTAAAAAACAGATTGATGATATAGCCGCTAGAATCAATAAAGGTGAGTCATTTGCTGATTTAGCTAAAGAGTTTTCTGATGATCCAGGTTCAGCTAAGCATGGTGGTGATTTAGGTTTCTTTGGTCAAAAGGCCATGGTTCCTGAATTTGATGAAGCTGTATTCACTTTGAAAAAAGACGAAGTTAGTAAGCCAGTTAAAACTTCATTTGGTTATCATTTAATTAAATTGGTTGATATAAAAGATAAGCACACTAAACCTCTTGATGACAGTATTAAAGGTCAGATTAAGCAGACCATTACTGCTGAAAAGGCTCGTGCTTATATAACCGAAAACGGTACTGAAATTGGCAACATCGCATATGATGATCCTACCTCGCTGGAGGAGATTGCTAAATTTGCAGGTGTTGAGATAAAAGAGACTGATTTTGCATCAAGCCAATCAAGAAAAGATATCTTAAAGCATAAGAAAGTAGCTCAAACTGCATTTTCAGATGACCTTCTAAAAGAGGGTAATAATAGTGATCTGATAAATATCGGAAGGAATATGGCATATGTTATTCGTGTTGTTGACCATAAATCCGCTACAGTTAAACCTCTTGAGCAAGTTAAATCGATTATCAAAAACTTTTTGAAGACAGAAAAAGCTAAGGTAATGGCTAAAGAAAAAGGTTCAGCGCTGGAAACGTTAATTGCAGAAGGTATGTCAGTAGCTGATGCTGCAGCACAAGTTGAAACAAAAGTGACAGAGGTTGAGCCTCTACCAAGAGATGCTACTAAATACTCAAGAGAAGTTGTACAAGCTGCTTTTGAGATGGTTAAAGGGCAAGAAAAGGCCGTTACTGTTTCAGGTGTCGAATTACAATATGGTGATTACGCAGTTATTGTATTGAAAGAAGTTATTAATGCAGAGATTATCGCTGATAGTGATGTTGTGAAGAAAGGTGTTGAGCAAGCTGCTTTCTCTAGAACTGGAGAGCTTAGTCAATACTCATTTGTAAACTTCATGAAGAGTTTGCGTGATGCAAGCCAAGTTCATATCTTTGAAGATAGGTTGTAAATATTATTGAGTTTTAAAAAAGGGGCTTTTAAGCCCCTTTTTTAATGCCTATGAGAATATGTGTGCAGTATTTGTTTTTAGATTGACCATGCATTTATTGGTTTGATAAATTTAAGAAAAAGATAAGAAATAGTAGCTATGGATAGAAAAGTTTGCATAAGAAGAGCGCAAGAATCGGATATACCCTTTATTGTATGGGTTATGCTTGAAGCTGCGCATTCAGGCCATGAAATTGGTTTGTGGGAAGTTATGATTCCTGATAACGAAAAAGAAAAGCTGCAATTTATTCAGGAATTGGCTCAAGCAAGCAGTAGGAGCTTGTGTCACTATTCAAATTTTCTTTTGGCTGAAGTTGAAGGTGAGCCAGTAGCTGCTTTGGCTGGTTATGATTCATCAAAAATAACGCGACAACAGTTTGCTGTTGCCTTGCATGATGTTCAATCGAAGCTGCATTGGAGCTTTAAAAAGGTTGAAGAGGCGCGTTCTCGCACATCTGTTTTCCTGGAATGTTTTCCTGACTTTACCAATAACTCATGGGTTATTGAGTGGGTAGCTACAAAAAAAGAGTTTCGCCGTATGGGGGTTATGGAGATGCTGCTACACCGTATAATTAGGATTGGTTATGAGACAACTGGCTGTGAAGTTTTCCAAATATCTTATGCACTAGGAAATCATCCGGCTACTAACGCATATAAAAAGTTCGGATTTGAACTCGTTGATGAAAAACGTATACCTGAATTTGCGCATAAATTTGGCTACCCAGGAATAGGTAGAATGCAGATGTCTAGAGAAGATATAAGAAAGGATTTCATTGATGTCTAAAGAGAAGGCTGGATTCTTTCAGAGAATTGAGCATGTTTTTCCTGCAAATGTAGAGGCCATAGTTACCAATAGAAACGGTGGTTTCAGTAGCTCCCTTTTTGATTCTATGAATTTAGCAACTCACGTTGGCGATGATCCTCATGCTGTTGCGAAAAATCGTGCCCTATTATTACAGCAAGCCTTACTTCCATCTGAGCCTCTTTGGTTAGAGCAGATACATAGTGGTCGAGTTGTCTATAATGATGGAAAAAATGACAATCCTCCTATAGCTGATGCAAGTTGGACTGATAAGAAAGGATTGGTTTGTACTGTTTTAACTGCAGACTGTATCCCAATTTTGATAGCAAACAAAACTGGAACAAAAGTTGCTGCGGTACATGCTGGTTGGCGTGGATTGGCAACTGGTGTTGTTGAAAATGCCATTGTTGCAATGGAGGACGATCCCGTTAATTTAATCGTATGGATTGGTCCTAGCATTGGTCGTTGTGCTTTTGAAGTTGGTGATGGTGTCAGAGATGAATTTCTATCTGGCGGTTTTGATGTGGAATCTTCTTTTTGTAAAACGGGCAATGGTAAACTATTGGCGGACCTGATTGGCTTAGCTGTCGCTAATTTAAAAGGTATTGGTGTTGAAATTATATCTATAAATGGCACATGCTGTTACGAAGATTCTAAAAATTATTTTTCATATCGAAGAGATGGGGATACTGGTAGGTTTGCTAGCTTGATATATATTAAATAATTATTAACCCCTCCCGTTTTTATAAATCACCAAACTGCTTAAATTATAACCGCAGGTATTATTCATTATATCATTAAGGAAAACTTATGGTTTATGCCCTAAAATAGAAGTATCTAATGCCGCAAATTATAAAAGCTATTCTTGGCTGCAAATATAAACTGGAGATCTTGTTTGGGAAGTTTTGCTGATATAGTTATATTGCTTTTCTCTTCTGTTGTCATCGTTGGTTTGTTTCGACGCATGAATCTTCCACCTATTCTAGCTTACTTATATGTTGGTTTATTGATTGGACCATATGGTTTGGGATTGGTTGAAGATGATAAAAGTGTACACATCTTAGCTGAATTTGGTGTTGTATTTCTCCTGTTTACCATAGGTTTAGAGTTTTCATTGCCGCAAATTATTTCGATGAAATGGATAGTGTTTGGTCTTGGAGGGGCTCAGGTTTTAATCGCTACTGGACTTACTATGATCATTGGCTATTTTGTTGGCTTAGATGTGGTTAGTTCATTTATTGTAGGCGGAGCTGTAGCTATGTCATCTACGGCTCTGGTGGTGAAACAACTTGATGAACAAGGGGAACAGGTCGAAAATCATGGAAAGACTTCAGTTGGAGTCCTTGTTTTTCAGGATATGGCGGTTGTCCCCTTCTTAATTTTAATCCCGATATTTGCAAGTGGTGCTGAAGGCTCAATGGCAGCGCCTTTAATTACGGCCTTACTAAAAGGCGCCCTTGTATTTGTGGTTATGTTATTGGCTGGCAGGTTAATTATTCGTCCCCTTTTTCATGAGATAGCTTTGGCCCGCTCTACGGAATTATTTACCCTAACCGTATTGTTGGTGATTATAGTTGCGGCTTGGGCGACACACTTTGCTGAACTTTCACTTACGATGGGGGCATTTTTAGCAGGGATGGTGTTGGGAGAGACAGAGTATCGGCATCAGATTGAATCAGATATTCGGCCATTCAGAGACGTGTTACTAGGATTGTTTTTTATAACTATCGGTATGCTCTTAGATATCGAGAAAATTAAGGATTATTGGTACTTTGTCATTCCAGTATTCATTGCAATTATGTTGGTAAAGACTCTGCTCGTTTTCGGAATTATGCGAATTATGGGTGGGGAGAAGAGGAATTGTTTGCGTAGTGGTTTGATATTATCTCAAGGGGGAGAGTTTGGTTTTGCTTTAATATCTATCGCTCTGGTATCGAACCTAATAAGCGAGGAGGTCAGCCAGATTGTATTAGCAGCTGTTTTTCTTTCAATGGTTTTTGCTCCATTTCTTATCCGCTTTAATGGAAGAATAGCAACATGGATAATTAACGTACTAACATTCTCTGGTAATAAGCTTGATGCTGTAAGTGAAGTAGATATGATCGAGTCGGTTTCAAAAACCCTTGATGGACACGCGATAATTGTTGGTTATGGGCGGCATGGACAGAACGTTTCTCGATTTTTTGATGTTGAAAACATTAGGTATTTAGCGCTTGATCTTGACCCAGAAAGGATTAAACATGCGCGTTCTGCAGGTGAGTCGGTAACTTATGGTGATGCGACAAGAGATGAAATTTTAGAAGCCGCTGGGCTTGAAAAGGCAAAATTAGTGGTAATTACCATTGAGAATCCATCGTATACGATTAAAGTGATTCGTAATATACGCAAGCACAGAATGGATATCCCAATATGCGTGTTGGCATATGATGATACTTATATGGATAAGTATAAGCGGGAAGGAGCAAATGATGTTGTGCCGCAGATATTTGAAGCTAGTTTAATGTTGGCATCACATAGTTTGCCTCTGTTGGGTGTCCCGATGTCTAGAGTTTTGCGGCATACAAGGGAATTTCGCAAGAATGGTTATAGTCAGTTGCGAGGTTTTTTTCATGGTCAGCGTTCACAGAATATCGAAGGTAGTGCGAGGAGTCGTGAGCAATTGCGCACCATAGCCTTAGGAGCTACTGCCTATGCTATTGGGAAGCAGCTTAGTGATCTGGAACTGGGGGATGTAGGTGTAACTATAACAAGTATCAGGCGCAGAAATATTCGTGTTCCAGATCCAACCGGTGATGTGCAGTTGATAGGTGGGGATATATTGGTGGTTTATGGTGCACCGGAAGAGTTGGAAAAGGCGGAGGCAATACTTCTTAGTGGCAGCATCTGATTCTTGCCTTTAAAAATAGATTAACCTTGTGGTGCTTGCTATTCCAAAAATATAAGAACATAAATTAGCTTGGTTTATGTGAGCTAGTTCCCAAATGTTGTAATTTAGAGTTCCTGTGTGGCTATAATCTTTTGATCTGTAGAGCAATTTGCTTCGTTACTTTATTTATTTGTTTTGAGACCTAGTGGTCTGAAAAAATATTTAAACTGATTAATATTAATGTATGGTGCAAGGATGCATGTTTATGTGATTTACCTTCGAGTTAATTACCTGTTCGAGTTAAATGCCTGTTCGAGTTAAATGCCTGTTCGAGTTAAATGCCTGTTCGAGTTAAATGCCTGTTCGAGTTAAATGCTTGTTCGAGTTAAATGCTTGTTCGAGTTAAATGCTTGTTCGAGTTAAATGTTTTTAGAATTGAATGATGAAAGTTATAGTTTGGAATAGGCTTTCATGGAGACACAAATGAAAAAGTTACTTATTGGATTAATAAAAGTTTTTGTATTGTCAGTTGGTTTTGTGGCAACAGCATCAGCTGCTGAAAATGTAGCTCTGTTTTTTAATACGTCTTATGTTGATTCTTCAGGAACAAGTTCTAGTTCAGAACCTTACAACCTAAAATTATCACTTGAAAGCTTTGGGCATACAGTAACAACTTTTACCGGGATAACAGCAGCTGAAGTTACTACAGCTTTAATTGGTAAATCAATTTTAGCTATGCCAGAAATGGAATCTGGTGATCTCAATGCAGCCATGGCAGCAGATGCCAAGCAGGTGATCAATGACTGGGTAACTGCTGGTGGGATATTGCTTGTAAATAATGATGGCAGTAATCAAGGTGGGAGTGTAATAAACGGCATATTTGGGGGGTGGTCTTTGCAGGGAGGGCAATCTTTATCGGATGGAACCCTCTTTCCTAAACAATCAGATACAACTGGTACCTTGTTTGAAAGTGGTCCAGCATCAATTCCAGGGTATAGTTTGACGTTGCCTTTATTGGTTAGCTCTCTTCCTAGTGGAGCGTTAAACCTCTATGGTGATGGAGCTAATGAAACAGTACTCTTCTATAAAAGCGAAGGGTA
Source organism: Gammaproteobacteria bacterium (assembly GCA_033852155.1). Classification (GTDB taxonomy): domain Bacteria; phylum Pseudomonadota; class Gammaproteobacteria; order QZLD01; family QZLD01; genus QZLE01. Next base: position 63,012 of record JAWSVA010000006.1, read on the forward strand.
TGGAGCGGTTTATTTCTTTGCTTGGGATTGGTATAACGCAGCCCCAAATGGAGCAGAAAATGGTGGTTGGTTAAATGTTCTTGAAGTAGCGACAACTCCTCCAGTTGTAAAGATTAGTGAAATATCAGGTGATGTTACTGAGTCAGGTGGTGCAGCAACTTTTACTGCTGTTTTATTAGAGGCGCCTACTGCAAATGTAATCTTTTCACTAACCTCTTCTGATACAACAGAAGGAACCATATCTGCAAGCTCAGCTACATTCACTGCAGCAAACTGGAATGTGCCACAAACATTTACAGTTACTGGTGTGGATGATGCGCTAGATGATGATGATATCCAGTTTCAGATAATAACAGGTAGTACAACAAGTGCTGATGCTGATTTTAATAATCAATTGCCCAGAAATATTGTTGTTACTTGCATCGATAATGAAACTCCGCCAACGATTACTTCAAATGGTGGTGGAGCAACAGCTGCAATAGATGTTGCAGAAAATCAAACTGCTGTTACGACAGTAACGGCTATAGATCCTGAGCAAACGCCTACTTTTTCAATAACTGGCGGAGCTGATTTAGCTTCATTCTCTATAGATGAGAACAGTGGTGTTTTAACTTTCGATAGTGCGCCAGATTATGAGACAAAAACAAGTTATGTGGTTGAGATAACAGCTAGCGATGGGAATTTAACTGATACACAAACCATTACGGTTACGGTTACGGATGTAGATGATAATAACCCAGTTATAACATCAAATGGTGGTGGTGCAACAGCGGTAATAAACGCTGCAGAAAATCAAACTGCGGTAACCACCGTTACTTCTACTGATGCTGATGCAATAAGTACAGTAACATACAGTTTAACTGGTGGTGCAGACCAGGCATCATTTAGTATAGTTGGTGCTACAGGGGTGTTAACATTCCAGAGTGCCCCAGATAGAGAGGCGCAATCAACGTATGTTGTTGAAGTGACGGCTAGTGATACCACAAATACAGATGTTCAAGCTATTACGGTAACAATAACCGATGTTAATGATAATATCCCTGTTATTACTTCTAATGGCGGTGGTGCTACAGCAGCAATAAATGCAGCAGAAAATCAAACAGCGGTTACAACCGTAGTTGCTATAGATGCAGATGCAACCAGTACAGTAACCTACTCAATTAGTGGTGGAGCAGATCAAGCTTCCTTCGGCATCATCGGTGCCACAGGAGTATTAACCTTTAATAGTGCCCCAGACAGAGAAGTTAAATCAAGTTACGTAGTTGAAGTAACCGCAAGTGATACCACAAATACAGATGTTCAAACTATTACGGTAACAATAACAGATGTTAATGATAATACCCCTGTTATTACCTCTAATGGCGGTGGAGCGACAGCCGCAATAGATGCTGCAGAAAATCAAACAACGGTAACCACGGTTACTGCTACTGATGCCGATTCAACTAGTACAGTAACTTATAGTATTTCAGGCGGGGCAGATCAGGCTTCATTTGGCATAGTTGGCGCTACTGGAGTATTAACTTTTAATAGTGCACCAGACCGGGAAGTTAAATCAAGCTACGTGGTTGAAGTAGCCGCAAGTGATACTACAAATACAGATGTTCAAACTATTACGGTAACAATAACAGATGTTAATGATAATACCCCGGTAATTACCAGTGCCGCGATAACTTCTGCTGTGGAAGAAGTGGCATATAGTTATACGATTACTGCAACTGATGTAGATCAAGCAACCACGCTAACCTTTAGCGCTATAACTAAACCGACATGGTTGTCTGTTAATAGTGTATCGGGTGAGGTTTCAGGGACTCCTCCAGCCTCTGCCGTTGATGATCATGCTATTGTTGTACGAGTAAGCGATAGCATTAATCAAATTGATCATAGCTATACATTAACTGTATTGGCAGATTTGGATGGTGACGGCACCCCAGATACAACAGATACAGATATTGATGGGGATGGAATGCCTAATGACTTTGAAAATACACATGGTCTAGATCCAAGAGATGATTCTGATGCTGCTACAGATCTTGATGGTGACGGATTAAGTAATCTTGATGAATATACGGCAAGTAAAAATCCAACTCAGGATGATGTTGTTCCTGTAGTAACAGCCCCTGCAGATCTTGAAATAAATTCAGAAGAACTGTTTACCCAGGTTGATCTTGGTACAGCTACTGCTATTGATGCTCTTGATGGGAATCTTGTACCAACAGCTAGCCAAACAGGTAGATTTGAGCCGGGAACACATACAGTAACCTGGAGTGCTACTGATGCTGCTGGTAATACCGGGCAGGCTACTCAAACAGTAAAGGTAAAGCCTTTAGTTGATTTTAGTAAAGATCAGATTGTTGGAGAAGATGGAGGACCAACTGTAGTTATCGGCGTATATCTAAATGGCATAGCTGCTGATTATCCTGTACAAATACCTTATACGATAAGTGGAACAGCGACTAATCCAGAAGATCATGATCTTTCATCTGGTACAGTAACAATTGCCAGTGGTACCTCAGCTACAATTAGCTTTGATGTAATTGATGATGGTCTTGGTGATAATGGTGAAACAGTAATTTTAACTATGGGTAGCATTACAAATGGTGTGGCCGGTGTAAGGAATACACATACAGTAATCATTACTGAGGTTAATGTGGCACCGGTTGTAAGCTTAGGTGCTGTGCAAGATAGTGAGGCTGTAACTTCGGTTGTTGAAGGAAATGGCAACGTTGCTGTTACAGCAACGGTGACTGATCCAAATCAGCAGGATTCTCATACTTATGATTGGTCAGCTACTAATAGTTCGCTGGTAGATTCTGATTCAGCAGATGCCACATTTACATTTGACCCTTCAGGGCTTGATGCTGGTGTTTACAATATTGTGCTTACTGTTTCTGATGATGCTCAGTCACCTCTGAATAATACGGTATCTATGAAAATTTTAGTGATGGATTCAGAACCAAATCTAAGTGGTTCTGTGGATACAGATGGTGATGGACAAAGTGATCTTGCTGAAGGTTATGATGATGCTGATGGTGACGGGGTGCCAGCATACTTAGATGCAAATGACGCGCCTAATGTGTTACCAGAACTATCAGCAACAGGAGATAGCTTCCTTATCGAAACCAATCCTGGACTTAATATAGGGCTTGGTGAGGTTGCTTTGCAAACAGGTGATTTTGCTGCAGAGGTAGGTAACTCTGATATTGTAACATTTGCCGAAGTTCCAGAGGATGAGGTTGCAAACGTAGGTGGCTATTTTGATTTTGTTATTGAAGGGCTTCTTGTGGCAGGACAATCTGTACAGATAGTTATTCCTCAGCAAGCCCAAATTCCTCAGATGCCTGTTTACAGAAAATTGATTTCTGGAAGTTGGATTACCTTTGTAGAAGATGCGAATAACTCTATTGCATCTGCTCCAGGGGCAGAAGGGTTTTGCCCCCCTCCTGGTGACTCTGCATATGAGGCTGGATTGACGCCAGAATATTGGTGTGTTCAATTAACTATTGAAGATGGTGGACCAAATGATGCTGATGGAACTGTTAATCAGGTTGTTGAAGATCCTGGTGGCATAGCTGCATTGGAAAATCATGATGTAACCGTCGAAGGTGGTGGTGGGGGATCAGTCGACCCAAAACTACTTGCCTTTGCTGTATTCCTGTTTGGATTGGTTGCTGTGCGTAGGTATGCAAAAAGCAAAAAGCTTTCTGGATATACCCCTGTATCAATGGTGTTTGTAGTTATTGTTGCGTTTGGATCATTTTCTCCAAGCGCTAATGCCGTTAGTCAAAACTTTGAAATTGGCTTTAACCTTGGAATAGCCGATGGCGATGAGTCAATGTCAAAATTTAATAATGAGTTGGAATCAAATGGTGTTAACGCAACGGTTGTTCAAAGCGATGACGGGGAAAGGACTGCATACAACTTTTATGTTGGATATCAGTATTATCCAAAATTATGGGTCCAACTTGAATATCTTGATCTAGGGGATATATCAACCAAAATTAACGGCAATACCGCTGACTTAGATGTGTTTTTAACGTCTGTTGAAAGAGCGCATCCGAGTAGTGCAAAAGGGTTTCTAATAACACAGGCATTTAAATACCCAATAAATGATAGATTTACTGCTACAGCAGCGCTTGGGGTTTTTCAGTGGAGATCAAAATACAGTATATCTGGTGCAACAGTATCGAAAACATTTAAAGACTCAGGGACAGATTTTTCCTTTGCTGCTGGTATCGAAGTAAATATTACCAATGATGTCTATTCAAGTTTCTTTCTAAAAAGAGTTAATTTAGATGGAGAAGGGATAAATACTTATAGTGCAGGGGTTGGTTATCGATTTTAACTGTAGTTAAAAAGTTTGTGCGCAAAAAGCCAATTATTAAATTGGCTTTTTGCGTTTATAATGCTGGTGTATATTTCACCCTTAAAATATAAATATAGAGACTCAAGAATGTTTTCCATATACTTTAGACCCAATTTATTGATGCGGTGTAGGTAAAATCTTGAGAAAGCTAAATCCAAAACAGGCTGAGGCAGTTAAAAATATTAGCCATCCTCTGCTGGTATTGGCTGGTGCTGGAAGTGGTAAAACAAGTGTTATTACCGAGAAGATAGCCTATCTAATTCAAAAGTGTGAATACAAACCTGCCAATATTCTTGCTGTAACCTTTACTAATAAAGCTGCGCGTGAGATGCGGGAGCGAATAACCAAAACGCTTGGTGAAGATCAGGTGTCGGGGTTAAACGTATCGACATTTCACACTCTAGGGCTAAAAATAATTCACGCAGAATTAAAAAACTTACCTTATCAACGTGGTTTCACCATTTATGATTCTGAAGACAGTATCAGCTTGATGAAAGAGGTGTTGCGTATTGAGAAGGTCTCTCCAGATTTTGCTGATCAGTTTCGCTGGCAGATATCCGCTTGGAAAAATGCTCTTATCTCACATGAAGATGCTGCTGAGAAAGCGCAAAATGATCTACAGTTTCAAGCAGCAAGAATCTACAAAGCATATGATGACTACCTAAAAGTTTATAATGCTGTTGATTTTGATGACTTGATAGTGGTTCCGGTAAATCTATTCAGGCAAAATCAAGAATCACTTGATCGTTGGCAAAATAAGACACGCTATCTATTGGTGGATGAATATCAAGATACCAATGCCTGCCAGTATATGCTGGTTAAACAGTTGGTTGGTGTTAGAAATGCGTTTACCGTTGTTGGTGATGATGATCAGTCAATCTATGCATGGAGGGGGGCTCAGCCAGAGAATTTACGTTTATTGGTTAGTGACTATCCGACTCTTGAGGTGGTTAAGCTTGAACAAAATTATCGTTCATTAGGAAGAATCCTCAAGGTGGCTAACCATATTATTGCAAACAATGAGCATATTTTCGAGAAGAAACTGTGGAGCGATAAAGGGTTCGGAGACCCGCTAAAAGTGATAGCTTGTGATGACCCTAATCAAGAAGCAGAGAGAGTTATCACGGAAATACTGCATAAGAAGTTTATTGAGAAGGCTAGCTTTAATGATTTTGCTGTTCTATTTCGCGGAAATCATCAAGTAAGAACATTTGAAAAAGCTCTGCGAGCACACCGTATTCCATATAAGGTAAGTGGTAGTTTCTCTTTTTTTTCACTCGCCGAGGTTAAGGATCTGATGTGCTATATGCGTCTGGTAGTGAACCCAAATGATGATGCTGCATTTTTGCGTGTGATAAATACACCCAGGCGTGAGATTGGAGCCAAAACAGTTGGGATACTGCGTGATTTTGCCCAAGAAAATAAGTCTAGTTTGCATGGTGCAATTATTGATCATGATGTTAGTGAAGCTTTACCTGCTCGGTCAGCATTGCGAATTAAAGAGTTTGCACAGTGGCTCAAAGATATTAGTACCCGTTCTCAGGTTGAAAAAGGGGATAAAATACTGCGTGATATTATCCGTGACGTAGGTTATGAAAGTTATCTAACAGATAGTTGTAAAGATATTATTAGTGCCAGGAAACGGATGGGAAATATTAGCGATCTGATTGAATGGGTTCAGAATATTGAAGGGGAGAATGGGGAGAAGACCTTAGATCATCAGATAGCCCGCTTGAGCCTATTAGATCTATTGGAAAGAAATGAGGATGAAGATGATATTGAAAGTGTGCAGCTTATAACCCTGCATTCATCCAAAGGACTAGAGTTTCCTCATGTATATATGGTGGGAATGGAAGAGGATTTGCTGCCGCATAAGTCAAGCATGGACGATGATGGAATTGAAGAGGAGCGTCGTTTAGCCTATGTGGGTATAACGCGCGCGCAAAAAACACTTACCATGACATTTAGCCGCAGGCGCAGGGTTGGAGCTGAAATAGTGGAGAGGAAGCCCAGTAGGTTCCTGCTTGAAATGCCGCAGGATGAGTTGGAGTGGGAAGGGTATAATGAAGATAAAGACCCGCAAAAAACTCGTGATAGGGGGAAGGCACATTTGGCTAATCTGCGTGGAATGCTTGGTTAAAATTAGATTGACATGCATTGGGAAAAAAGTATAAATTTAATTTTTTACAGGCTTCTTTTTGTGGGACTATAGCATTGAAAGAAAAGATCAAACTCCATGGGTTTAACAACCTTACAAAAACTCTAAGTTTTAATATTTACGATGTTTGCTATGCAGATACTGCTGAGCAGAGACAGGCATATATTGAATATATCGATGAAGAGTATAATTCTGAGCGATTGAAACAGATTTTGACTGAAGTTGCCAATATCATTGAGGCTAATATCCTCAGTGTATCACATCAAGATTACGATCCTCAGGGGGCAAGTGTTACAGTCCTTATTGCGGAAAATGAAGTTATTGATGGGACGTTAGAAGATATCTCTTCTGAAACGCCAGGGCCGCTTCCAGATACTGTTTTAGCTCATCTTGATAAAAGCCACTTAACAGTGCATACATACCCAGAAACTCATCCAGATAAAGGTGTAAGTACATTTAGAGTGGATATAGATGTTTCTACATGCGGAGTGATATCTCCTCTTAAAGCACTTAATTATCTAATCCACTCTTTTGATTCTGATATCGTAACACTCGATTACAGAGTCAGGGGATTTACCCGTGATATATATGGAAAAAAGCACTTTAAAGATCATGATATTACCTCGATTCAAAGCTACTTGAGTGATGATACAATTCAAGGATATCAGATGATTGATGTTAATGTTTATCAAGAAAATGTTTTTCATACCAAAATGATGCTGAAAGAATTAGACCTTCAGAATTATCTTTTTAATCAATCCCTGCAAAATATAACTGCAGAAAAGCAGCTTGAGATCAGACAGCAGATTGAGAATGAGATGTTGGAGATTTTCTATGGAAAGAACTTTAACTAGCATCCAAATAATATCGGCTACTATCGTTATAGAAAACTAAGCAAAATATAGGCTGCTTTTAAGCGTGGGCGAATAGGCGGTAATGTGAGTTTTTGGTTGAAGTGACTTAAGTGGATAACTTAACTATAGTTAAGTTAGTAAAATTATTATCTTTGAAGAGTTATTATGAAGTATTTCGTCTCATTAATTATCCTGTTTGCGGCCATAATTTCAGTATTGGCTGCAATGATTAATTTTCCCCAGTCAGTGTCGGGTTTGCAGCGCCTTAAAAATGATATCAAAGCACTGCCTGAGCAGATATCTACAGATACAAAAGATGCCGGTAATGATTTAAAGAATAGCGTTAAAAAATGGGTGGATGAGTCAGGAGTGGTTAACTATACCGACCCTAAATATATACCTAGTGCCGTAAAAACAGAAAATGTAGATACAGCTGTTGCTGCAGAGATTCCAGGTAAGAATGTTGATTATGATACTGGAGTGACAAAACTAAAGGTTAAATAGGCTCTTATTCTCATCCGTTCTACAGGTCTGTGTAATAAGAAAATTTCGTTCACTATTGACCACCTTTTTTATAACTCTTTGTGACAAGCTGTGTTGTGAAATTTATAGCTGCTTTTGAAGCGCTGCTATTTAGTGGTTGTGTGTTTGCGTAATGCGCTGATTTTTATGTTGAAAAGTCATTTTTAATCTTATAAATGTATTTGCTGATGGCTGGGTGTATTAGACTAAAGTCTAATTGTTAAGGTTTATTAATATTGATAATCTTTAATGATCAACATCGATACTCTGATTCAAATCTGCATAACAGTAAAGTTTCAGAGTAAGTTGTTAAATATGGCTACATATTGACACAACACTTTGACCAATCGTCAAAATATGCAATTGATTGGAACCCAGGCTAGCGGGGGTGTTTAGCCTGGGTAAATTTTCCTCACATTCTTTAATGTATCTAACTTTCTATATATTCAATCTGCTGTGCCAATATTTCTATTGGATGCTTTACTTTAATTGTAGATCCATGGCCAGCCAGTCCGGCCTGCATATGCAGTGCGCAGCCAATATTTGATGAAGCAACAATATTTGGCTGAATATTAGATATGTCATCAAGTTTTATCTGCAATAACTCAGATGCAATATCTGGGTGATTAAGCATATATGTTCCTGCAGCACCGCAACATGTGTCATTGCTTGGGATATCAATAATATCGAGTTCAGGAATCATTCCAAGAATCTCTTTGGTAGAATCAAGGTCTTTAAGAATATTTCTTTGTGAACACGGTATATGCAGGGCGACTTTTTCAGGTAGTGGGTTTATTCGAACATTATTTGGGAGTTTGCACTTGGTTAGAAATGCACATATCTCTTGTACTCTGGATGTGAATTTAGAAGTTGAGTTTGCATCCTCTTCATCTGGTAGATACTCCTGCAGGTGAGCTCCACACCCAGTGGCTACGTATACAATTGGGGTGTCAGCTTCACCAAATGCATCGATGTTTTTGTATTTACACTTGTCTGCTCCATCAATATCTCCATTATGAGATGATATTGCTCCACAGCACCCTTGTTGTTTGGATATATCTACCTGAAATCCGTAGGCGCTTAAAACATCGACAGTTGCTTGAAGCGTTGGAGTATCAACAACTTCAGCTATACAGCCACTAAATAGAGATACTTTTGGTGGGCTGTCATGCTTTAAATTTGGGATAGACACAGCTTTTTGCTGAAATGAAGGGAGTATCTTTTCACTTTTATCTAAATTGAAAATATTAAGTATTTTTGTTTTTTGTGTGAGTTTACGTAGATAGCTAGATTGATAGATGTTTACTAGCTGTCTGGTTAGTGCCAGTGTGTATTTTGGTCCGGTTAATAATCCTGTGCCGGCACGTTTAAGAATTCTTTGGAAGAACGGAGTTTTGCTGTCTTGGTTTAATAGAAATTTTGCAGTATCAATCATCATACCGTATTCAACTTGCGCAGGGCATGCGGCTTCACAGGCGCGACAGCTAAGGCAATGCTCTAGGCGTTCTTCAAGTTTGTCGCTGAATTCAAGCATATCACCGCAGTAACCCTGCATTAGGGATATTCTCCCTCGTGGTGATTCTGGTTCGATATTAAAAAGCTTATAAGTTGGGCAGTGTGGCAGACATAATCCACATTTGACACATTGTTTACTAGCTTTCTTAAGCTGAGTAGTTGCTTTTTCTGGAGTCATATTTTGCCTAAATTGTATCTGCCTATTAGTTATTTTACTGAGTTTTTCAGGATAAACTACCCAGTAGTAATTGAAGCCGGATCTATTATTGTTTAATGCTTCTGGCGCAGGCCCATATCTGTATTTTTTTTACCCCATTTTGACGGGCAATTTTGGCTAATTCATTTGCAGTTGCAGTTGTCGTGACTACATCATCTATAATCGCTATATGTTCATATCGAATCGGTTTGTTTATTATAAATGCATTTTTAAGATTAGATTGGCGTTGGGTAAATTGAAGTTGTGATTGTCTTTTTGTGTTGCCTTTTTTAATGATTAGATCATTTTGTGTAATTATTCCCAGTTTCTTTCCAAGCTGTTTAGCAATCTCTGTGGCTTGATTAAACCCTCTTTGCCTTAGTTTTGCGGGATTGGTTGGAGTAGGGATTAAGCACTCAGGCATTTCGACCTGGTGTAGTATTATCTGCTCATAGATTAGGTCTGCGATAAGAGAGCAGTTACTAATTTTCCTTGAGATCTTCATTTTATGAATCATCCCATCTAAAGGGGAGCAGAAGTGAAATGGAGCGATCACTTTATCATAATAACGTTTCTCCCTCTGGCATCTGCCACAGATAGACTCTGTAGATGTGATCCCTATAAGTTCTTCACCACATATTTGGCATGGGTTTAAAACTAGTTTCAGTTCGTTTCTACACTCTTTACAAAGCCTCATATCATTAGGAAGAGTTGGTGTGTTGCAGTTGTGGCAGATATCAGGATAGAAGGTTTTGCTAATGCTGCTTAAGGTGTGTTTCAGCAGCGCAGAGCTGGATAGCTTGGCCATATTTTGATCCCCATAGTGTTTTGCATTTTTAGCTTTATATACAATATTTCCTCTCATTATTAAATAACTGCTGCGGATAGTAAAATTACTATCGTCAACTTTTGTTTGAGCGGAAAAGTTGACAATAGGATTTTTGTAGTTATCCTGCTTGCATATGATTAACTTGCAAGGCTTTGCTTTGCATACGGCTTTATTAACTGGTGATAGATATGATTCGACACGACTGGGCTATGGATGAGGTTATCAAGCTATTTTCTCTTCCAATGAATGATCTTCTTTTTAAGTCTCATACCATTTATCGAGAAAACTTTAATCCGAATAAAATACAGGTTAGTACTCTTCTTAATATTAAAGAGGGTGGGTGTACTGAGAACTGTGGATACTGCTCACAGAATGTGCATAACAATAAAGAAAGTGCAAAGTCAGAGATGATGGAGCTGAAAAAGGTAATTGAATCAGCAAACAGAGCAAAAGATGCCGGCCTTACTCGCCTTTGTATGGGGGCTGCGTGGCGTAATCCAAAACAGAAGGATATGCCGCACATAATAGAGATCATAAAGGCAGTGAAAGAGATTGGGCTTGAGGCTTGTATGACACTGGGTATGGTGACTCAGGAGCAAGCGCACGAGCTGAAACAAGCAGGATTGGATTATTTTAATCACAACCTTGATACATCGCGTGAGCATTACCCTAACGTAGTTACCACCAGAACTTATGATGATCGTTTACGTACGCTGGAGTATGTGAATAATGCTGATATCAATGTTTGCTGCGGTGGAATAGTTGGCCTCGGTGAAATACTAGATGATAGAGCTAGCATGCTTTGTACCTTAGCAAATCTACCTAAGCATCCTCATAGTGTGCCGATTAATATGTTGGTTAAACTGGATGGGGCGCAGATGAATGAAGTTGAAGATGTTGATCACCTAGACTTTGTGCGGATGATTGCAGTTGCCAGAATTATGTTGCCAGAATCTCATGTTCGCCTTTCTGCAGGAAGAGGTGAAATGAGTGAATCAACGCAGGCTATGTGTTTCTTTGCTGGCGCTAATAGTATCTTTTATGGTGATAAGTTATTAACCACCGATAATGTATCGCAGGCAGATGATATGGCTCTATTCGCAAAATTAGGCTTAGAGATAGAAAAATAGTGTCTTCCGATTTTAATATCTATATCAAGCAGCAGTTGCAGCAGATAAAAGCAGACAACCTGTACCGTACGCGCCAGATTGTTGAAGGGGCTTCATCTACGGAGCCTGTTGTCGCTGGTCAGCAGGTGCTCGCATTTTGCAGTAATGATTATCTTGGCCTTTCCGATCACCCTGAAGTTTGCTCTGCCTTTATTCAAGCGGTTAAAGATTATGGGGTTGGGAGTGGGTCTGCTCATTTGGTATTAGGGCATACTAAGGCGCACCATCAGCTGGAAGAACGTCTGGCTGATTTTTGTAAAACAGAGCGCGCGTTGTTATTTTCCACCGGCTATATGGCAAATATGGGGGTTATATCGGCCCTAACTGGCAAAGGTGACCTCATAGTTGAGGATAAGCTAAACCATGCATCGTTGATAGATGGTGCGCAATTATCTAATGCCAAGTTTGTGCGTTATAACCATCTAGATGTAAACCATCTGCAGAAAAGGGTTGAGAACAGTGAAGCTGGAAATATCCTAATCGCTACAGATGGTGTCTTTAGTATGGATGGTGATGTTGCGCCACTAAAGTCAATTCTGGAAGTAGCAAAGGCGCATAACGCCATCACATTGGTTGATGATGCTCACGGTTTAGGGGTTACAGGTTTTACTGGTAGAGGAACTATTGAAGAGCAAGGTATAGATTCCTGTGATGTTGATGTTCTGCTAGGAACATTGGGTAAGGGGTTTGGAACCGCTGGTGCATTTGTTGCTGCCAGTGAGGATATGATTGAGTTTTTGATTCAAAAGGCTAGAACCTATATCTATACCACGGCAATGCCAGCTGCAGTCGCGATGGCAACTATAAAGAGCATAGATCTGATTGAATCTGAATCATGGCGCCGAGATCACTTACATAACCTAATAACTAAATTCCGTACAAGAGCGCAGCAACTTGGCTTGAATCTAATGGATTCCCATACTCCTATCCAGCCAATATTGATTGGCGACACGGCAAAAGCTGTCGAGATTTCAAATAGCCTCAAACAGCAGGGGGTGATGGTTACTGCCATTAGACCGCCAACAGTGCCAAATGGTACTGCACGGCTGCGGGTGACCTTTAGCGCTAATCATACAGAGCAACAGCTGGATAAACTTTTGGATGCACTGGAGCGTTCAATAGAGCAGGTTGGTGTATGAGTCGGCAAAAGCTAGTGTTGCTGCATGGTTGGGGTTTTTCCAGTGAAGTGTTTGCAAAAATAATACCGCCATTAAATGATGATTTTGATGTTCAGCTTATTGATCTACCTGGTTACGGAGTAAGGGAAAGCGAGCAGTTCCCAACTTCATTGCAAGATGTCGCCATGCATGTTGTTACAAAAATTAATGGTGAAGATGGAGAAAAACTTAGCTTGCTAGGCTGGTCTTTGGGAGGGTTAGTTGCCCAGCAAATAGCAATCGACTTTCCACAACTAATAGATAAATTGATATTGGTGGCCGCAACTCCGTGTTTTCTTCAAAAAGATGATTGGAAGCAAGCTGTTGATCCAGATTTAGCAGGTCAATTTAATAAGCAGGTCGAACAAAATCATAGTGATGCTTTGAAAGGATTTTATTTGCAGTTAGCAGCTATGGAGCCAAAACCAAGGTCGATAGTTAAAGAGGTTATTAAGTTATTGCCTGGTGAAATATCCCGATCTAATTTAATCGATAGTCTTAAGGTCCTACACCAAACTGATTTGCGTAAGCAGATAGCGCAATCTGCAATAGATATTCTATGGATTTATGGCGCAAATGATCAAATGATCCCTGGTGTATTGGAAAAAATATCAGCAAAATCTGCAATTAAGATTCTTGATAATGCTGCTCATTTGCCATTTCTATCACAGCCGCAAGAGTTTATTCAAACTGTAAAACAATTCATAAGTAGTGCAAGAGAGTATATATAGTGGAAGATTTTGAGCGCATAGATAAACATCATGTTGATGTAGAAAACACTAAAGATTCTTTTGATAGAGCTGCTGCTGAATATGATTCCGTAACCGCGTTGCAGCGTGATGTTGGAGATCGTCTATTAAGCAGATTAGATCATGTTAACTTTGATCCAGAGGTTCTAGTTGATGTAGGCGCTGGAACAGGGGTTCCAACTGGTAAGTTAATTAAAAGGTATCCACAAACACAAATTTTGGCAGTTGATATTGCTAATGGAATGTTGCAAGTAAATCGTAATAGAAATCGGCCAGGTTTGGCAGGATGCTCTGTTGCTGACATGCATAATATGCCAATAAAGTCTGATTCTGTAGATATGATTTTTTCCAATCTAGCTATGCAGTGGAGCAATGATTTACCAGTGGTACTGGATGAATACCAAAGAATAATGCGTAACGGAGGGATGCTCCATTTTGCTACTTTTGGCCCCTCAACGTTATTAGAGTTGAAGCATGCGTGGGAAGCTGTAGATGTTAATAACTCACACGTTAATAGTTTTTATTCTATCGGTGGTGTTGGTGATATGTTGCTGGAAGCAGGGTTTGTAGATGTTGTGGTCGATAGTGATAAGATAAAATTGCATTATCCAGATGTAATGCCACTAATGCGTGAACTTAAAACTCTTGGGGCTAATAATAGGACTCATGGTAGATCGCGCGTTCTGACTGGCAAAACAAAAATGCAGCAGATGATATCTAAATATGAAGAGTTGCGTGAAGAAGACGGGATTCCGGTGACTTATGACATTATTTATGCGCATGCCTGGAAATAAAGCTATTGCGCTTACTTATGCTTTATTAGATCTGGTTTAGATGATATCCGGCTTGACTGAGTGATCTAGTGATATAAATAGAAAAATGTAATTGAAGGATTTGCAATTGAAAGGTTTTTTTATAACCGGCACCGATACTGATGCAGGAAAAACAGAGATAGCAGCTGGGATAATCCATAAGATAGCCTCAATGGGTTATCAAGTTGTGGGGATGAAGCCAATAGCTTCTGGCTGTGATCAAACTGATTTTGGCCTGCGTAATAGCGATGCACTTAAATTGATTGCTGCGGCTAATACCGAAGTATCCTATGACCTGATCAATCCATATACCTTTAAAGATCCGATTGCACCCCATATAGCCGCACAACAAAATGATATAGAGATCAAGATGGACGTGATTCTTGATTGTTATCGGCAGATTGCGGAAAAAGTAGAAGTGGTCGTGGTAGAAGGCGTTGGGGGCTGGGCAGTTCCAATAAGTAAAACCTCCAGAATGGATGATTTGGCACATGTTTTGGATCTACCAGTTGTTCTCGTGGTTGGAATTCACCTTGGTTGTATCAATCATGCATTGCTTACCTATGAGGCAATTAAAGCCAAGGGGCTGCGTGTTGCTGGATGGGTAGCAAACTATGTTAGTCCTAAAGATCTATGCATTGAAGAGCAAAAACAATCCATATCAGAAAGGATTTCAGCCCCACTTCTGGGGGAAATTCCATTCAATGCTACAATTAATGCAGAATTTGTTGCAAAGCATCTTGAGATAGATCTATAAAACTGATATCTCTAACACATGCATTGTGCGTATAAAAAAATTGCAGCACTAAATAAGTTGGGATAACAGAGGTTCCATTGATGGAAAATATTTATCGATTAGTAGTTTCATGCCCTGATAAGGTGGGAATTGTGGCAATGGTTAGTAACCTGATTGCCAAGTATAGCGGTTCAATTCGTGAGGCAAGTCAGCATTCAGAGTTTATCGATAACTGGTTTTTTATGCGTTATGAAATTGGTTCCGGAATCAATAAATTCGATGAAAATGGCTTTCGCAAAGAGTTTTCCAATTTGGCTGCAGGATTTGAGATGAGCTGGCGTCTGATTGATGGTAACGCTCCGAAAAAAGCTATTCTTATGGCAAGTAAAGACCCGCATTGTCCGCTTGATATTTTGCATCGCTGGAAGAGTGGTGAGTTAAATTGCGATATTCAGTGCGTAATATCAAATCACCGAGATTTGGAGGAGATGGCTGGTTGGTACGGTATCCCATATCATCATGTTCCTGTCGTTAAAAACAAAAAAGAAGAAGCTTTCGCAAGAGTAAATCAGCTTATTGAAGAGTATCAAAGCGACGTCGTCGTGCTTGCGCGTTATATGCAGATTATACCTCCAGAGTTATGTGCTAAATATGCAGGGAGGATTATCAATATCCATCACAGTTTCTTACCATCCTTTGTTGGTGCCAAGCCATATGAGCAGGCTTATGAAAGAGGGGTGAAACTTATTGGAGCTACAAGTCATTATGTGACTGAAGAGTTAGATGCAGGGCCAATTATTGATCAAGATGTCGTGAGGGTTTCTCATAGTGTTTCTAAAGAGGATATGATCCGATTAGGCAAGGATGTAGAAAGGATGGTGCTTTCGCGTGGGTTAAGGTACCACTTGGAAGACAGGGTGTTGATTCACGGAAACAAAACAGTAGTTTTCGATTAAAAAAGGTTTCTCATATGCTCCGCATAATTGAAGAGCGCGTGATTAGCCTAACTTGGTTAGTTTGAATAGTTAAACAGGCTGGATAGTTTTTCAGCTTGCGCCTTGGGATCTGGGGCAGAAAATATAGATCCAGCCACAGCAATTGAGGATGCACCTGCCTTAATTAGTTTTGCAGCATTGTCTTTAGTTATCCCCCCAATAGCGACCGTAGGTATCTCAAGCATTTTTCTGGCCTGCTCCAAAGTTGTAAGCTCTGCTGGTTGAGCATCAGGCTTAGTGCTTGATGGGAAGAAACGCCCAAATGCAACATAGTCTGCTCCAGCTTCTTGAGCATGAAGTGCAAGTTTGATTGAGTTATGGCAAGTTATGCCAATGATAGCATCTGACCCAAGGTGTTCTCTTGCCTCGGCAATATCACAATCACTTTGTCCTAAATGTACCCCATCTGCGCCAACATCTGCACATAAACCAATATCATCATTAATGATCAATGGAACTGAATGCAGGTTGCATATTTGTAGTAATGATTCAGCTTGAGCAACCCTAGCTTGATACGGGGTGTTTTTATTTCGATATTGAACAACGCTCGCGCCACCTATTATCGCTTGTTCTACGCAGTGATTTAGATCCGACTCCGTAATGAGTTTTTCATCAGTTAATACATAAAGCCCTTTTATGCTATTCACGGCTAATTATTATCCTGGTTTCCTGATGTCCAAAAAAAGCGGTTTGGAATATATTGTCCCATTCCCATCCTCGTACCATGCTTTAGGGAGTTCCATGTGTATTTTTGGGCTTTCTTTACTGCAATCTCAATTGGTTCGTCCAAGGCAATATAAGCCGCTATGCTCGCAGCCAGAGTGCAGCCAGAACCGTGATAATTATTTGGTAATCTGTCCCATTCAAATTTTATTACATTTGCTGTGTCAGCAGAATATAGTGTGTTTACAACATTTGCTGTGCTGCTGTGAGTTCCAGTAATTAATACATGTTCACAACCGTAATCTAACATTGAATTTGCGCATGCATCTAATGAGTCAGCACCAGGTGAAAGGGTATATGCTTCATTGCTATTTGGCGTGATAATGGTAGAAATAGGAAGTATCATGCCAATCATGATTTCAGCAATTTCATCGTCAGCAAGCGGTGAACCGCCACCAGAAAATAGAATTGGGTCAAGAACTACAGGGATGTCAGGGTAATCAATTAATATACTATGAATTGCTTCAGCGGCTTCGGCGCTGCCAATCATGCCAATATGGATGGCACTTACAGGAATGTCTTCTAAAACGGTGCGAGCCTGTTCAATTATTATTTCGTGATCTAGAGGAGCATATCCGTGAACATCTTGTGTATCCTGCACGGTAATTGCGGTAATAACAGTTACTGGATGACACCCTGCACTTACAATTGATTCTATAGCAGCTTGGGCTCCGGCTCCGCCAGTTGGATCTGAACCAGCAAAAACAAGAACAACAGGTGGCATTTTGGAATAAATCATTTAAGAATTCCATATTTAGTTGTAGTTAATATAATCGAAATAGTAGCATAAAAACTTATGCAGTTAGATAAAAAATGGTTGTTATTGTATTAGCTGCTGATATTCTTTCTATTAAATCGAATAAAAGGGTTTTGTGTTTTATTTTAAGTAGGTACTAAACCATTATGCTTAATATTAATTAGCAAAGATAATGATGTTAAAAGAACATAATAGTATCGTAATTAGAGGTGTTTAAGTGACTAGTATTATTAAAAATAAACTGGCCTTTGTTTTAGCAGTTTTGGTCTTCTTAAGTGGTGGAACGCAGGAGGTTAATGCTGCTCCTGCTGGTAAGGATCATGGTGGAAAAGTTTCTAGAGCTCAGTTTGCCACTAAAATGGACCAAAGAGAGCCAGTTGATGATGTGGTTTTTATTGATGACTCAACTGTAGAGATTTTTTTCTTTTCAGAGATACTTTATATGACTGGACATAAAGTTATACATCGCTGGGAGTATGAAGGGAAAGAGATATCTCGAGTCTCGTTTGATATTGGTGGTCCGCGCTGGCGTGTTTTCTCTCGTAAGAAACTAAGTGAGCAGCAAAAGGGTAAATGGACGGTCATGGTTACAGATGAAAAAGGGTGGCCACTAACTGCGAAAATGTTTGTATATGGAGCAGAATATAAAAACAAATATCTTGATATGATTCTTTATGGTCAGCAAGATGATGATTCGGCAAATAAACCTAAGCCTTTGGAGTAGCCGCAACCCCAGCAAGAAGCGGTTTCTTTAGATAATGATGAGTCTGAAGAGAAGATAGAAGTGACGGAAAAAGAAAAACAACAGCAAAATTAAAAGCTACTTAGTTAAAGTCGATAGCTAATTGAAATTATTATGAGTATGAAATATAAGATAGATGATATATGTCCTATACTTATAATTAGTTTGTCCAGAAAATATGGATATAAAAGGAATTATTAGTGGAGCCAGTATTTGAACTCAGCGCAGATCGTGAAATCCTAGAGGATTACCACGAGTCATTGGTGCATGTAATGGAGCAAATTGAACCACTCTTAATAGCGCTGGATAGTGGTAGCATCCCATTACAAGAAGCCTTAGATTACACAGAGGAATTTGCCCGCCAAATTGACACACTAAAAAACCGAGCGCATGCAGCCGACATAGAGCCAATTCATGAGATTCTATCCTCTATTGAAAATGTAATGGATAAATTGTCATCAATAGGGATAGATTTTAGTGATCGTATCCCTGAAGCTATATTGATGATTCTGGATCGCTTAGTGTTTATGGGGGAGGATGCATATAAGTTTGGCTTCGTCAGAATGGATTCTTTTAATGCAGTTCAGCATGCCTTAAGCCCACTATTGAAAATAAAAAAAGGTGATGAGGGTGTTGTAGCAGAAAAAGCTATTGAATCGTTAACTGGAGGTACGGCAAAACTCGATAAAGATATTGAGCTATTTGCCCAAGATGAAGAAGTAAAAGAGGTGGTTGCAGGCCTTTCAAAGAACGGCATTCATGTGGTCGATACTGATAGAACGCAAAAGAACGCTAAGCTTGATGAGGATATGGACTTTTTTAGAAGTCTTGCTGAAGAGGTCGATCTAATACACAAACACTGGAAAGGGCGGACAAGTTTTATAATGCCAATTGCTCTTGGAATGAACGCCATTGCTAGAAACTGTGTCGATTTTTATCAGATGCAGGCTGCGGTATACCTTCATGATGTTGGTATGAGGTTTTTACCAAATGATCTTTTGGATGAGAGCGGCAGGTTTACTAAAGAACAAAGAGAATTATTACGTTCACACCCTGGATGGGTGATTGAAAATATGGACTTAATGGAAGGGTGGAACGAAGCTGCTTGGATAGTCTATCAACATCATGAAAAGATGGATGGTAGTGGGTATCCTGAGAAAACTTCAGGCGATGAAATTTGTGATGGTGCGAAAATCATGGCAATTTGTGATGCATTTTATTCGGTTATGGTACGCTCTAAGAGTAGATCAATTTATAGAGCGATATCTGAGATCAATGCCTGCCAAGGACATCATTTTTGTCCAAGGTGGGTAGCAATCTTTAACCTGGTCGTTCGTATTCAGAAAAAAATCGATGGATTTTAATTAAGTTTCAAAATAGATATATTGCAAATAAAAAGAGGCTGTTAAGCCTCTTTTTAATATTAGATTGATCAACAGGAGTAACTACTCCGGTATTGCAATCTCTGGGATTTCCCAGCCAAGCTCTTTGTTGTAGTACTGTCTTAGCTCTTCCCATTTCTGGATTGAAGGCATTCTCTCAACTAAGTGAGAGTTTCTGTGAATGTTTTTAATGCCACAGTATTTTTGCACAGCTTGCTTCCATGCTTTTTTATGTCCAACAGATAATACACCTTGTTGTGTGTGACCTTCAGCTACATGGATCTTAAATGAAGGTCTATAGTGAACACTGTTAGGACGCTTTTTAACAACCCAAACCATTTTAAGGCCACGAACACCTGTATCATATACAGACTTTCCGCGTTTTGTGGTTTGTGCTGCGATAGCTCTCTTGCGAGCAGCCTCATCCTTTTCTTTTTCCCATTTAGTATTAAGCTTTTCAGCTTGCTTCCAAATTTTAAGCTCAGCATCTTCAGATACACGCTTATTGTTTTTGGTTAGGGTGAAGTACTTTTGACGGAGCTCACCGTTAACGCCTACAGCCACGCGAAGGCGCTGAGCGCCACCTGGCTCAGTAATTTCATAAATTGGCATTTGCTTTTATCCTCAACATCTATTTTTTTCGCATGTGCCCAAATAATCTATAAAGATCATTAAATGCGAAGTTAACTGCATAACATAAAGACGCTATATGTTTTTTTAAACGTCTTGATGTTTGATTATCCTGGATTTTTTTGCCGGAATCTAACTTTTTTTATAAAAAAAGACTATGTAGTATTATTGGTGTGTTAGATTGGCTGAGTGGTTTTGATGTGTATTGGTTTAAATAACAATAGCTTACTTGGTGTGTAGAATAAAAAAATGTGTCTAACAGTGTAAGAAATGTGTCATTTAGAATATAAGTGATTTCTGCATTAGGTGCAACCTACATAATGCTTGGTATGGCATTTGGGGGGTTAAAATTAATTTATTACCTTCGTATATTAATTGCAGTAGGGGTTATCTGTTGCGTTGTGTTGTCGTAATGAATAGTAAGGATATGAATTATTTTGTCATTAAACTGTAGGTTTTTAATTGACCAGTGGTCACGGTAAGTGTCAATTTTGTTGACGTTACAATTGTGCATATGCAAATGATTTTGAGAAGCTAAAAAGTATGGGTGATGAAGGTGATTTTTCATATCATTAGCTAGTGCGCGTTAATATTTCTCCCTCGCGCTCTAAAAAAAATGCTGCGAGCTAATTTGTCAATGAATTGGACTTAGTATTTGACTATATTAAATAGAGCGTAATGGGTTATTCCAGCTGTCTTTCCATCTCTCAATACAGAGCAAAAGGTTGTCTGTTATCTCTGGTATATGGCTTGCCGCAGTGAATGCATGTTGAATTGATTCAATAGACTTGGATAAGACATCGTCTTTTGATTCATTAAGTGTTGCTTGCGCTGCACACAGCATCGATTCTATTGTCGCGATATGGTGCGGTAATGAATCAACGTTTCTCTTCAGATCTCTTAATAGTTCTTTTAGGTGGTTTTCTGTAGTTTTGCGTGAAGAGTTGTCTGAAGAGATAATGGTGAGCATACAAAAGTAGAGACCTTTATAGCCGTGATCATTTTCATATATAGTTGTGAGTTTTCTAGCAATATCAGCCGTGAACTCTTTTATGACATTGACTTCTTTGTTGCTTAATACTGATAAAATCTCATCTTTCTTCATGATTTAATACCCAGTCCATTGTTTGTATAACCCTGACATAGTTGTTTTTGTAAGGCAGGGTGCCGATATCCATAGTGGCAGGTTAGTAATTAGATTTACATTTTTCTATATGTGGTTACGTAGGTATATATTAAAAGTACTAATAAGAAGGTTTAAATTGTTAACCTCAAGTAAACTATCTTGCTTTAAATAAAAATCGACATAACAAATAGTTAAAGATATATTTGTTTATATATATGATTTTAAATCAAAAGTAACAATAGCTTGCGTTTTATCATAGTGGTTATTGCTTGGTTTTGTCAGTAATAACCGTGTTGGTGTAATTGATATGAATAGATTGTATTTTGAATTATTACAGTTTTTTAGTTTATAAGTTATTGTAGTTATAAGTGTATAACGGGCATCTTATATAAGTCATTGATATTGTGCTGTTTTAGTCTTTGCCTTTATGTTAACTGATGGTTAACAAAAGCAGCCTAATATCTACCGCTATTGCTATATATCCCCAGCTTAATTAATACGATAATAATACTTAAGCTGCTTGTTTCGCATTGGGGCGTATAAGCACAGTTGTGAATAGTATGTTTGCCATGCTGCAATTATATATGGACACGTTATATCGAGGGGCATCATGAAAAGAGAAGAAATAATAAGGATGTTAGAAAATAAAGGGTCTATAGCGGTTAAGGAGTTTGCTGTAGATGTGGCCAGAAAATTAACACCAATATATGAAAATGATTTCGGCAATAAAGATCTCTCTTTTTGCATGGTTGTTGTTACATGCGAGGCTGAGCCAACTAGAAGAGCCGCAGTGCTATATTTGAATAAGCTATTAAAAGAACTGTCAAATTATTCAAAGGCATTGCCACATCATTTTCATGCGCTTGAATCGATGCTTTATGCCTCACTGGCTTGTATGCACAGCAAACAACATGATGTACTTTCTAGCTCTGTTGATGCAATAGAGTATGCTTATGCAGCAGCGGTTAATATACCGGAGATTAAATGCAGGCTGAATAAATGTGTTTATCGATGGAAGTTAGATTGGAAAGGGTATATTGGATCACCATAGATTTTTGGAACAAATTAGCATAATTATAATTTGAAACCAAGATGAATGGAGCCATGGTCAATTAGGCTGATTAGTTTTTTGCGCATTTGTTAACTAAATGTACAATCCTTTCTTTTTTGTGTTCAGGGGTGTTCCCCCAGTCAGATAAAGCCTGCATGAATTTGTGTTTTAATCTGGGGGGGATAGAGGCATCTACCTTTACAATATTTATAAGCTCATCTTTTAGCTGCGATGGGATGCTATTTGTTGAAAAATCATTTGGTTTAAATTCTAAACCTTCAAGTTTAGAAATCGAGTTACATATGCTTCTCATTGCGTGTCTGCGGCTTTGAATATATTTTTTGTCATCATCAGAAAAATTGTCCCAGCGGTTTTTCAACTGCATGCGCTCTTCATGTTTTAAATCAGAAAATTTACGACGCTGTTGTATTAGTTTTCTTCGCTGTTTTGGATCAAGCCCTTTCATATGTTTGCGTCTTTGCTCCAGGACTTTTAGCTGATCCTCTGACATATTGGATATCTTTTTAATTTTGGTACGTATCTTATTTTGTCGATGTGTTGGAATGTGATCCCAGTTAGTACTAATACGCTGTAAAAAATGCTGAATATTTACAGGTATTAAATTCCAATTTCCATTTAAAGGGTGCAGAACCTCCTTTGATTTAGCGCTTAAACCCTGCCAGTCAATTTGCTGCTTGATTTGCAGTGAATTATTGTGCCTTTGTCGATGCTCCATTTGCATATGTGGTGGATATTTTTGAGCATGGGGACTATTAGGTGGTGCAATTTGATGGTTATCTGCAAACGCATGAGGTTGATATGCTACTGCAGTAATAATTAAGAATATAGCAGGGGATAATGCTCTGATAATTGGAGTAAAGTAAGAGCTATAAGTCATCGCGTTATTTATGATAGATCGCATTTTATGAGGGCTCCTGCTCATCTAACCATGCATAAAATTCTATCTCCTCTTCGAGGTTATCAACCAAGAAATCAGAAGATTCTATAAAAGCTGCATACTCCACTTCATCGAAAATAAATTCATTTTTTTCTTGTATGCCTCCACTAAAATAAACTGTAAAACAAACAGATAAAGACAATAAAACTGAAGCAAAAGCAGCAGCAAACATAGGTGAGCGCCAACTGTTATGTATAGAATTATCCAGTTCTTTGAGAGCACTATTTCGTGCTTGATTCAAAGATGATTTTGTATGGGCATCAATATTATCTTCATCTTTCTCAAGATTTGATTTTAGCTCAGATATGAACTTCTCATCATGTTGGTTCATGGCGCGCCTCCCCTAAATAATTCTTAAGGTTTTTTAATGCTCTTGATAAATGCGTTTTAACGCTCCCTTCTGAGCAGGACATAGCTTTTGCAGTTTGTTTAACATCGAGATCTTGCCATATTCTTAACACAAACGCTTGGCGTTGGCGCTCTGGCAAATGAGTGATTGCAATCTCTACTTTATTTAGAGTTTGATGGTTAGATATTTTTCTTTCTACATTTTGAGAGCTATCTTCAACTAAGTTTATAGGGTCGTATTCGTCGCCACTGCTAGATGCACCAAAAAAGCTGATAAACTTATTTTTAATGAAGCTGCGTCGTTTCCAATCTTTTATTGTGTTGTAAAGAATGCGATAAAAAAGAGGAGTCAGCTCAGGTTCGCCTTTATTAGCATAAGACCTTACAAGTTTGATCATGCTGTCTTGGACAATATCTAGCGCCTCATCATTGTCATAAGTGTATGAAATAACGATTCTAAAAGCTTTTTTTTCGACCTTCTTTAAAAAGATATTAAGCCGTTCTCTATTTGCTGAATTAGTCAGGTTGCAGCTCCAAGGCAAATATAAATTAACTATAGATCTACCTAGTAGAAAGTCTATTTTATTAATATATTGCACAGTATTAATATATAAAGCAGCTTCATGTTTCATAATGCCAAACCGTAAAACCCTATATCTTTATAACGATGTAGTATTCATTTGGTTGACATAATGCCTATATTTAATTGGAAATTTGAACCAATAACTAAATATTTAGTCATATTTTATTAAGAAAAAATAGATTTGGTTTTTGAACTAAAAAAAATGAAATCTGTTATATTATGATCACTTTGGTTAGCTATGATCATCTTAGGTGCCAGAAAGATATTAAGTAAAGGATATATGGAGAGAATGGAGTGAATGAGGTCCCGTCGTTTTTCGATATAGTTAGTGATGCAGGAATTATTGTTAAGTTCGTGATGTTCTCATTGCTAATGGCATCGATAGTTTCCTGGGCAATGATTTTTCGTAAGATTAAACAGCTTCAGTTAGCAGTAAAGTCTGCAAATAGCTTTGAACAAAAATTCTGGTCTGGTGGAGATCTAAGTGAGATGTATGCCTCCATCAATCGTAAGCAGGGTGATGTAGGAGGTATGGAACGAATATTTCTCGCAGGATTTAAAGAGTTCTCTCATATCCGTCGTTCTGGTGGAGGGGCAGCAGATCCTGAGATAGCGATAAGTGCAACCAATCGTGCTATGCAGGTTGAGTTGAGTCGTGAAGTTGACTCCCTGGAGCTGACAATACCATTTCTTGCTACAGTAGGTTCTACAAGCCCATATGTAGGGCTGTTTGGAACAGTGTGGGGAATAATGAATTCATTTATGGCTCTTGGAGCTATAAAACAAGCATCAATATCAACAGTGGCTCCTGGTATTGCTGAAGCTCTTATTGCAACAGCCATTGGCCTTTTTGCGGCTATTCCTGCTGTTATAGCTTATAACCGATTCTCTACAAAGGTGGAGAGGATAATCAGTAGGTATGACATATTTGTAGAAGAGTTTATTGGAATTATACAGCGTCAGGCTCATGCAAAGGCAGATGTTGCAGCAGGATATAACTCTCAAAGTGATGGTTCTCAAGATCATGGCTCAGAAGAGTATAGTTGATGAGAAGGGATCGTAAAAAACGTAAACCAATAGCAGAGATCAATGTCGTACCATATATTGATGTAATGTTAGTGCTATTGGTTATCTTTATGATCACCACTCCAATGTTGCAACAAGGGGTTGAAATAGACCTGCCAGTTGCAAGTGCAGAAACGGCTGTTGATTCAGAGGTAGAACCTTTGATTGTTGAGATTGATGCAGCAGGCAGTTATTTTCTTAGCATTAATCAGCCTCCATCATCTAGCATCACTTCTAAAGAATTAATGGTTAAAACAGCCGCATTTATAAAAATAAATCCGAAGGCTCAGGTGCTTGTGCGCGGTGATAAAAATGTTCCGTATGGAAAAGTTGTAGAAGCAATGGTTAAGCTAAAGGGCGCTGGAGTGCCTAAGGTTGGCTTAATGACTCAACCTGGTGATAGCTGAGAAGATGAAAGTCAATGCGGATAGTAAGGTTACAGCTATTTCAATCACTGCTTCGGTGATTTTGCATCTGGTTATAGTTGCAATATTACTATTGGCTGAATATGACAGCGAGGATGTCGTCAAGCCCAAATTACCCCCCATTGAAACTATAGATGCTGTAGCTTTTGATGACGCAGAGGTTACTGCGGAGATCGAGCGACAGCGCAATCATGAAGAGACCAAGATAAAGGCTGAGCAGGATAAAGTTAATAAACTTAAGCAAGAAGCAAAAAAAGCCAAATTGCAGCGAGAAAAAGAACAAAAACGTCTAAAAGAACTAGATAAAAAAAGGGCAAAAGCAGATAAGCAGAGAAAAGATAAGCAAAAACGCGATGATGCAAAGCGTAAAGAGGAGCAACGCAAGAAAACTGAGCAACAAAAGAAGAAAGAGGCTGCAGAAAATAAACGCTTAGAAAAGATAAAGGCAGAGCAAAAGAAAGAGAGTGCCCGCTTAGAAAAAATTAAAGTAGAAAGAAAAAAAGAGAAAAAAAGGATAGAGCAACAGAAAAAGGCGGCCAAAGAGCGTGAGCGTAAAGAGCAAGAGCGGCTGAAAAAGTTAGAGGAAAAGCGCAAGGGCGAAGAAGAAAGAGCCAAAAAAGCTGAAGCGGCGCGCAAACAAGCGCAAAGGGAGCGTGAGATAAAAGAGGCCGCAGATAAAGAAGCCGCAGCAGAACGTGCGCGTGAGGAAAAACTTAAGCAGCAAGCAAGGCGCCGCCGAGCAGTAAGAGCGCTTAATGACTATACTCCGTTGATAAAAAATAAAGTATCAAAAAACTGGAACCAACAGCCATCATTCAAAGGCCTTAAATGTACAGTTTCGATAAGGCTTGATGAGTCTGGCGTGGTCAACCGTGTAAGCGTAATAAATAGTAGCGGCAATTCAGTATTTGATAGATCGGTGGAGAATGCTATCTTAAAGGCATCACCATTACCGTTGCCAAATGAATTTGATCTGAAAGAGTTCTTCAAGGAGATAGAATTCACATTTAACCCGGAGAAATAATGAGTTATTGGGCTGAAAAAATATTAAAGATTTTAATGGTTACTGCGCTATGTTGGTCACTAAGTATTGCTGCAGAGCCTCTGAAAATTGAAATTACTAAAGGGCAATACAGTCGCCATCCTATTGCAATAGCACCATTTGTTTGGGAAGGAATGGGCAAAAGGCCAACTGTTGATGTTGCATCGGTAATAACCTATGACCTAAAACGCACAGGTGTTTTCGCGCCTATCCCCCAAAGTGATTTTTTATCTGATCCTACATTTGGTGGAAATGTACGTTTTAAAGTGTGGAGAACTCTTGGCGCAGATAGTTTGGTGCTAGGGCGAATAATTCCAGACGCTAAAAAAGGTTTAGTGATTGAATTTGATGTATTCGACGTATTTAAAGGCAATCTATTAGGGGATTTTCAAATATCAATTCCTGATAGATCGCAATTACGTAATGCATCGCATTATATTTCTGACATCGTATATCAAAAAATCACTGGGAAAAGAGGGGCGTTTAACACTCAGATGTCCTATATAAAGGCCGGTTATGATAAAAATGGATCGAAGAAAAAACTATATGAACTGATAATTGCAGATTCAGATGGCGAATTTCCTCAAACAGTATTTGGCTCTTATGAACCATTGATGTCACCTGCGTGGTCACCAAGGCACCGTAAAATAGCCTATGTATCGTTTGAAGGTGGAAAGGCGCAGATATATATTCAAAGTGTTGAGACTGGAGAAAGAAAGTTAGTTAGACGCTTTAAAGGGATTAATGGTGCTCCTTCATGGTCACCAGATGGAAAGGCTTTAGCTCTAGTTCTTTCGAAGGATGGTAATCCAGAGGTATACCTGCTTAATATTGCCAGCGATGAATTGTTGCGCCTTACTTTTAGCAGCGGTATTGATACCGAGCCGGTATGGACTCCAGACGGTAGGTTTATAGTATTTACCTCTGATCGTGGTGGCAGTCCTCAGTTATATAAAGTTCCTGTAACTGGAGGTAAAGTTAAAAGACTAACCTATGAAGGAAGATATAATTCTAGGGCAGTATTTTCTCCAGAAGGGCGTTATATGGCCTTTGTTCATCGAGACCAAAGTCGCAATTATCGAATCGCTATCCAAGATACCCATACTGAAGAGATGCGGCTTATTAGTGATGGCCCGCTGGATGAGTCCCCTTCATTTTCACCCAATGGCGACATGGTTTTATACGCAGCCAAAGGGGTGAAACACATGGTTTTAAAGACAGTTGGACGTAATGGGTTGGCAGAAACTCAAATTGTAAAAGATGGTGATTATAGACAACCATCTTGGGCACCATTTGAAAAACGGGAGAGATAGATGAGAAACGTAACAATTTTAATATTAATTTTAGGTTCATTTGCTTTGAATGGATGTGGTGGTGGAACGAAACCAGGTCCGGCCCCAGTTGAAGAAGTGGGTAGTAGCGAGGAAGAAAATGGTTACTCTGATCAGGGTGGTATGTCAGATGAAAATGAAGATTCAAAGGCACAAGGTGCAGTTGGTAAACCAAAATTTGATTATGAATCAAGAGAGATAGGAAGTGTTGGTTATAGTCTTGACCCAGAAGCTCTTGATGATGCAGAGAGCCCACTATCACAGCGGATAATTTACTTCGAATTTGATAATAGTCAAATGCCGGAAAAGTATAACGATATTGTTTTAGGGCATAGCGCATTTTTATTACAAAATAGCGATTATAAAATCACAATTGAAGGGCATACAGATGAGAAAGGCTCGCGAGAATATAATATTGGTTTAGGTGAAAGGCGTGCTAATTCAGTTAAACAGGTTATGGAGTTGAGTGGTGTAGCTCCAGAACAGCTTGAAGTGGTAAGCTATGGCGAAGAGAAGTTAGCAGATTCTGAACCAAACGAAGTTGCACAAGCGCAAAATCGTAGAGCAGTAATTGTATATTCTAAAAAGTAGTTGGCACACGAAGTAGCGAGAAAAAGATATGAATTGTAAATTTGGGTTAAGAATTTCTACCTTGCTGATAGCAGGTGTTGCGATGCTGGTTTCTGGGGTTGTAATGGCAGAGCCAAATAATAAGGCATTAGAGAAAAGGGTAGATCGTATAGAGCGTATGGTTTCCTCTAAACTCCTTCTTGAAATGAGCAATCAGATTCAGCAGTTGCAAAGTGAGATGCGAAAATTAAGGGGTGAGCTTGATGAGGCTGCTCAAACGTTATCTAAGATCAAAAGCAACCAAAACAACCAATTTGATGCAGTAGTGAAGCGACAAAAAGAGCTGTATTCAGATATTGACCGTAGATTGCATAAGTTAGAAGTTGGTGAAGTTCGTGAAAATGTTCAACCAATTAATCGTGATGGTGAAGAAAAACCAGTTGAAACAATGCAACAGCGTAAAGTTCAGCATAGCGAGGCAACTCAAGGTGGAGTAGATATTGGGTCTGAAGTTTCAGCATATAAGGCAGCATTTGAATTGTTGCGTGAAGGTCGCTATCAGCTTGCAGCAGATAAATTTACCAAGTTTTTACAAGTGTATCCAAGTGGTTCATATGCGGATAATGCCCAGTATTGGTTGGGTGAAGCAAACTACGTAGTAAGGAATTTTGAACAGGCAAAACAGGACTTTAAAAAAGTTGTTCAGGATTTCCCTAAAAGCCAAAAGGTAGCAGATGCAATGCTTAAGATAGGTTATATATACTACGAAGAGGGAAATTGGAAAGAGGCGGAAAAAAACTTGCAGGCATTAAAAGATCGTTATCCTCAATCAACAGCTGCTAATCTGGCGAATAATCGTCTGATGAGAATGAAGCGCGAAAATAGATAGGATTGCTTGAAAGTATATGTTTTTTTCAAGGGCTACTCATTTAAAAAAATGGCCTTATTTATAGGCTCAGGTAAAAATATTGAATATAGAATATACGGAATCTTTGTCGCTTCAGGTGACAGAGATTTTCTTTTCTTTGCAGGGTGAGTCCTTAACGGTTGGGTTGCCAACTATATTCATCCGTTTAACAGGGTGCCCTCTTCGTTGTAGCTATTGCGATAGTGATTACGCTTTCTCTGGAGGCGAAAAACTTACTGTTGAGCAAATATTGAAGCAAGTGTTCCCATATAAAACTAAGCATATAACCGTTACTGGTGGTGAGCCGCTGGCTCAAAGAGGGTGTCTGCAGCTATTGACTAAGCTTTCTGATTTGGGATACCAGGTTGCGCTTGAAACATCGGGGGCTCTTTCTCTAGACGGGGTTGACTCCAGAGTGTCAATTGTTATGGATATCAAGACCCCTGGTTCTGGAGAGGAATCTCGCAATTTATATGAAAATCTTGAACGTTTAAAAGCGGGGGATCAGATAAAGTTCGTGATTAGCGATCGGGGTGATTACGAATGGAGTAAAGGCGTTGCTTCTCGGGATAATTTGTTAACCAAATTTGAAGTGATATTTTCCCCCAATACCCAACAGCTTAAGCCAATTGAACTGGCGCAGTGGATACTTGATGATCAATTGATAGTAAGGCTTCAATTGCAACTCCATAAAATTCTATGGGGTGACAAGCAAGGTGTATAATTAAAAAAATTGATTGGTGTGCAGCCCGTTTTTGATATTTATGAGATGGATTATATTTGGTAAAAGTAAAAGGCAAGAAAATGAAAAAAGCAGTTATTTTGTTATCAGGTGGATTGGACTCAGTTACTACATTAGCACTAGCTAAGTCACAAGGTTATGAATGTTATGCGGTTAGCTTCTCATATGGCCAAAAACATTGTGCAGAACTGAATGCTGCAAAGAAAATTGCCGAAATTTATGATGTTATAGATCATAAAGTAATAAATATTGATCTAGGTCAGATTGGTGGTTCGGCTCTAACTGATAGCTCTATCGATGTGCCAAAGACAGAAACTCAAGGTATTCCTGTAACCTATGTTCCTGCTCGCAATACAATATTTTTATCATTTGCTCTTGGTTATGCTGAAGTGTTACATGCAAATGATATCTTCATAGGGGTAAATGCAGTCGATTATTCTGGTTATCCAGATTGCAGACCCGAGTTTATTAAGTCTTTCCAGAAAATGGCTCGTATTGCTACTAAAGCAGGTGTGGAGGGTGAGCAGGTCACTATTCATACCCCCCTCATAGACATTACTAAGGCAGAAATTATCAAGCTTGGAACAGATCTGGGGGTCGATTATGGTGTTACGGTTTCATGCTATGATGCTGATAGTAAAGGTCATGCTTGCGGTTTGTGTGACTCGTGTCGATTGCGCCGTGCTGGCTTTGAGGCAGCAGGAATCCCTGACGCTACAAAATATCGTTATTTAAATAATAATTAACTCCGTACCCATTACTTTTTTTCTGATTGCTCTTTAGTTTGTGAAAACTGCGGTGCGCCAGTGTCTGCGGTGCTACGGAGGTCTTTTCTATATGCTAATGCCAGGTGATACTCGATGCGTTTGTCAATAAAATTTAATAATGGTGTGATTTTAACGTTAAATAATCTTGTAAATAACAGAAAAGTAAGCTAAAAATAAATATAATGGAACATGCTTATGAAACATGAGTGTTTTGTAAATTTCAAAGCCTAAGCGGAAATGGTCTTTGACTGGTGCTTGGTCTAGGTATGGAGCTAAGGTTGTAAAGCACCTTAATTCGAGTGGCAGCGGTCAAAATCAGCAGGTGGGGAATAGTAAAGGAGGACTTTATGAGTGTTAAGCTAATAGATAATGATAGCTTTTATGGGTTTAGGGCGCGACGTTATGTTGATGGTGCGACTGTGCAGCAGTATTTTTCACTGATAAAAGGTGGAAAAAGGATAGCTGGTTGGGAAAAAGATCGCATACATAGGGCTGCAGAGTCTTGTGATAGAACTCTAGAGCGCAAGCAAAAAGAAAGTGCTAAAGATAGGCAGAAGGAGCTTAAGCATACCTCGCGGGCTAAGTCAGCAACAGGGGTTAGAGGGATTTCTCTTAGAAATAAAGAATACACAAAAAATGGTAAGGTTTATTCATCTTTATCATTTGTAGTGTCCTGCCAATCAGATCTTATAGGTAAGCCAGTTGGTACGTCATACTCCATTTCTAGTAATGGATGGGAAGGAGCGTGGGAGAAAGCTGTAAAGTTTCTTGCAAAGCATAAAAAAATATTTAGATATAGGCATCTATTGGATAGAATGCCTGCAAATCCAGCTCAAGATTTGCATTAAATTTTTGTGGTCTAATTAATAAGCGTGTCACTTTATATAAATGACACACTTATTAATTAGAAAGAATTAAGACATGAAAAATGAATTATCTAAAAGTATCAAAGGCTTTGGCTGCATTTAATCCTTCGGTGATCTATCTTTTTTTGGTTTAAGATAAAATCATTTGACGAAACCTTTATCAAAGGATAAAATCCACGCCCTTATTGGAATAATCAGCTGAGAGAATAAAGAATATGTACGCTGTTATCAAGACTGGCGGTAAGCAGTATAGAGTTTCGGAGGGCGATGTCCTCAAAGTAGAGAAGTTGGACGTAGAACAAGGTTCAACAATCGATTTCGATGAAGTATTGATGGTTGCTAATGGCGACGATATCAAGATTGGTGCTCCAATTGTTGAGGGTAGCAAAGTTTCAGCTACTATCGAAGAGCATGGTCGTGGTAAAAAAATCGATATTATCAAATTTAAGCGTCGTAAGCACCATATGAAACGTATGGGCCACAGACAATCTTATACAATGCTAAAGATTACAGGCATTAATGCTGGATAATTATTAGTTTGTATTTAAGAGAATTAACGAGGAAGTAAATTATGGCTCATAAGAAAGCTGGTGGTAGTACCCGAAACGGTAGAGATTCCCAGTCGAAACGTCTTGGGGTAAAAAGATTTGGTGGTGAGGTTGTTCTTGCGGGTAATATCCTGGTAAGACAACGCGGAACACACTTCCATGCTGGTGATAATGTTGGTCTTGGTAGAGATCATACTTTATTTGCAACAGCAGAAGGTAAAGTTACTTTTCAAAAGAAAGGACCGAAGATGCGCACATTTGTAAGCGTTCTGCCGGCCTAAAAATAGCTTTCCAATAAGAATGCGAAAGCCCCGTTATTCATAGCGGGGCTTTTTTTCGTACTGTTTTTTAATGAAGCTTTAGGCAAGGTTATTTGGTGCTAAGAAAATGAAGTTTGTTGATGAAGTAACAATAAAGGTTATTGGTGGAGATGGCGGTGGTGGTTGCATCAGCTTCCGTCGAGAGAAATATGTTCCATTTGGTGGCCCAGACGGCGGTGACGGCGGTGACGGCGGCAGTGTATTTCTAGTTGCAGACCTAGGGGTAAACACTCTTGTAGACTTTCGTCATGTGCGAACTTTTTCAGCTGAGCGCGGCCAAAATGGCATGAGTAGGGAATGCACCGGGAGAATGGGCGAAGACAATAATATTCTTGTTCCAATAGGAACTATAGTTAAAGATATAAATACTGGCGAGCTTATTGGTGATTTGGTGGAGGATGGGCAGCGGCTCTTAGTGGCTAAGGGTGGTGTTCATGGGTTGGGCAATGTTCATTTTAAAAGTTCAACCAATAGAACTCCGCGCCGGTCTACTCCTGGCACTCCGGCAGATAGACGTGAAATTTCCTTAGAACTAAAGGTTCTTGCAGATATTGGTCTGTTGGGGATGCCAAATGCAGGAAAATCAACTTTTATCAGAACTGTATCATCAGCTAAGCCAAAGGTGGCGAATTATCCATTTACAACGCTATATCCTAATCTAGGGGTGGTGCGCGTTGGTCCTTTGCAAAGTTTTGTGATTGCAGATATTCCAGGTTTAATAGAGGGAGCCTCTGAAGGTGTAGGCCTTGGAGTACAGTTTTTAAAACACTTGACTCGTACAAGCCTTTTGCTACATATGGTTGATATAGCTCCTATGGATGATGCTGTTGACCCTGTTGATGAGGCAAAAAAGATTATCATTGAGCTGGAAAAATATGGAGATCACCTCGTGGATAAAGAGCGCTGGTTGATTTTTAATAAAACCGATCTTCTGATGGAAGATGAGCAGGATGAGATCTGTCAGCGTGTCATTGACGCTTTAGATTGGAAAGGAGAAATCTGTAAAATTTCTGCGGTTTCAGGGTTTGGAACAGAAAATCTTTGTCAAAGATTGGCTGCAAGACTTGAATTAATTAAGGAAGAGGGGTCGGAGTAGTTTTTGCCCTATTTTTTTACCAGCATAGAAATAAAGAAGAGGCATAGATAATGAGTCGAACTCGTCTAAGTCAATCAAAAAGATGGGTAGTGAAGGTTGGGAGCGCTTTGCTAACAGCTGATGGCGAAGGGTTGGATGAAGATTTTGTTAATGCCTTAGTTGATCAGATAGCAAAGTTAAGAGAGCTTGGCGTTGAAGTCGTTTTAGTTTCATCTGGTGCTGTGGCGGAAGGGATGAAGCGGCTCAGCTGGAGTGAGCGCCCGCGAGAATTACATGAGTTGCAGGCTGCAGCTGCGGTTGGGCAGATGGGATTGATTCAAGCTTATGAGTCAAAGTTTCAAAAGCATGGTATGCATACGGCTCAAGTGTTGTTGACTCATGATGACCTTGCAAATCGTCAGCGCTACCTTAATGCAAAAGGGACAATAAGAGCCCTGCTGGAGCATAATGTTGTCCCTGTGGTTAATGAGAATGACACAGTTGTTACTGATGAGATTCGTTTTGGTGATAATGATACATTGGCTGCAATGGTTGCAAATCTAGTTGAAGCTGGTGTGTTGGTTATTCTTACCGATCAGCATGGGTTGTTTGATAAGGATCCGCGTAATAATAGTGATGCTAAATTAATAAGTGAGGCAAGTGCTGGTGACCAAGAGCTTGAGGTTATGTCTTCAGGTGGTGGTGGAAAGCTTGGGCGTGGTGGAATGCTAACTAAAGTAAAAGCTGCCGCTAAAGCTGCAAACTCAGGAGCATTAACTGCAATAGCCTATGGGAGAGAGGCTGGAGTATTGCTTGCGCTTCATTCGGGTGATGATATAGGCACCATATTGATTCCAAATAGTGAGCCGCTTGTTGCTAGAAAGCAGTGGTTGGCAAATCACATGCAAGTGTGTGGAGTGGTCGTGATTGATCACGGGGCAGTTAGAATGCTGAGAGACTCCGGTAAAAGCCTGCTTCCTGTTGGGGTTGTTTCTGTTAGTGGTGAGTTTAGAAGAGGTGATGTTGTCTCCTGTATGGATGAAAATAAAGCAGAAGTGGCTCGTGGCTTGGTTAATTATTCAGCAGAAGATGCTGCAAAAATAACTAAAATGAGCAGTGATAAGATTGAGGCGATTCTGGGGTTCTTAGATGAGGAAGAGCTTATACATCGCGATAATATGGTACTCCTATAGTTTTTAATTTTTTTCTTGATAATTTTATTGCAGCTTTGCCTTTGTCTCGTTGCGCACTATCATAGTGCGTTAATGTTGTGCTTATTGCGCGTAACCTTTTGTTTCTAATGTGAATGAATCAAATTGGGAAAGTGTAGCTGTTTTGTGGTAAAATACGTACCCCCTTGAATGATTGGGGGAATAGAGTTCAAAAGAGGTTTTTCCTTGTGAATCAACCTGCTTACATAGATTTTAGTACAGAAGAGGGTGGTGCATTGGTGCAGTTTAAAGCATATACAGAAAAGACAATCGATAAAATTGAAGCCCTTGATGCTTTAACTGAAGAGCAACGCTTTGATATTAAAGTTGCTGCAATGGTTTTCCCTTTTAGGGTAAATAACTACGTTATTGATGAGTTAATTGATTGGAATAACATCCCTGCTGATCCAATTTTTCAGCTCACTTTTCCTCAAAAAGAGATGCTGCATCAGGAAGAATATGAAAAGTTGTCATCTTTGGTTAAGAGTGGAGCCACAAAAGAAGAGCTTAATGCTGCGGTAAAAGAGGTTCGCCAAAGATTAAATCCTCACCCTGCCGGGCAAATGGAGATGAATGTTCCAAAACAGGATGGCGAGGTTATTGAGGGCATTCAACATAAATACCGTGAAACAGTATTGTTTTTCCCTAGTCAGGGGCAAGTTTGTCATGCATTTTGTACATTCTGTTTTCGCTGGGCACAGTTTGTTGGAGATGAAGAGTTAAAGTTTGGTTCGAAAGAGGCTGAGTCACTTCACAGCTATCTTTTAGAGAATAAGCAGGTGACAGATCTTCTTCTTACTGGCGGTGATCCGATGGTAATGAAAACAAAGTTCTTCGCTAGATATCTTGAAAAATTGCTTGAGCCAGAATTTGACCATATCCAGACTATCAGGATTGGAACTAAAGCGCTTACATTTTGGCCACAAAGATTTGTAAGTGATAGTGATGCGGATGAGCTGCTAGGTTTGTTTAAGAAGCTGATTGCTTCAGGTAAGCATGTTGCAATTATGTCGCACTTTAATCATTGGAAAGAGCTTTCTACTCCAATTGTAAAACAGGCTATCAGCCGCTTGCGCGATGCTGGTGTAGAGATTCGCTGCCAAGCTCCTTTGGTGGCTAAGATAAATGATGATCCTGCTGTATGGGTTAAAATGTGGAATGAGCAAGTAAGGCTTGGTTTGATTCCATATTATATGTTTGTTGAGCGTGATACAGGGCCTAAAGAATACTTTGAAGTTCCGTTATATAAAGCTTGGGAGATATATCGTAACGCTATTAGCAAGGTTTCAGGTTTAAGTCGAACAGCCAGGGGTCCATCTATGAGCGCTGGCCCAGGTAAGATTGAAATCCAGGGAGTTGCTGAGATAAAGGGCGAGAAAGTATTTGTTTTACGCTTTATTCAGGGTAGAAATCCTGAATGGGTTCAAAAACCGTTCTTTGCCAAATATGATGAAAAGGCAACATGGCTTGATCAACTAGAACCTGCGTTTGGCGAAGAAAAGTTCTTTTATGAGGATGAATATCAGCAAATGCAGAACAGCTGTAGCTGAATTAAGCTTTGATGAGAGTTTTATATAAAGGGGCTTAATGCCCCTTTTTTAATAGAAGTTTTTTGTTTAAGGTGGAAGTTAGCCATTTATGGTTATTGTTGTTGTTCATATAGCGTGATGCAGTGCTTGAGAGCGGAAATCTTTGCTGCTGGGTGGGCTTTTAGGCTTGATTCTATGGTTTGGTGTGAATGGGGACGTTTTTGTAAAAAACGCTTAATAATCAATTTCTAATGTGAACTAGTTAAAAGTTTACTATAAATAGTGTGGTTTACATCTACGAAAATAAGAAAATTATGAATTATTATTCTAAACTTACGGTCAAAGGAATTGATGGTAAATAGCCTGTAAAACTAAATGGTTATAAATGGCTTTGTTATGGGGTCAAGTGCATTGGGTGGAATAATGAGATTTTTAGCAGTGTTAAGTGTGGTTGTTGGTTTGTCCTTCTCCTATTCGGCAGATGCATCTGCTTCTAACGGGAAGTCAAAATATTCTGTTGCTAAGCAAAGGCAAGAGTTTAAAAATGTGCGTAGGCTCATTAAGCAAAAGAGATTAACCAAAGAGCATATTCCTCGAAGCCTTCATAATTACCCGCTGGTTCAATATCTTGAATATGCTGATTTGCGCAATAATTTACATAAAGCAACAACTGAAGATATTAAAAGTTACGCAAATAAATATTCTGATTCTATTTTGAGCGGTTACCTGCAAAAGACATGGTTATATCATTTAGCTAAAAAAGGTAGCTGGAGTGAGTTTGATGGATTGTATGTTAGTAATGTCGGTGGGGTTGGTAGAGATAAAAGTTTGTCGTGTTATAAAACGCTTTCTTCCATAAAACGTGGAGATATGCATGAGGCTAAGAGAGGGGCAAAAAACTTATGGATGGTAGGGGTTTCACAGCCAAAATCGTGTGACAAGGTATTTGGGTGGCTATATAAAACAGGGGATGTAAGTCAAAAAGATATCTGGCGAAGAGTTGAGCTGGCAATGGATAGTAATAATCATACGCTAGCTAAATATCTCGCAAAAAAACTCTACTCTAAAAGCGATAGAAAGAGATTTGCATTTTGGTCGCGGATGCACCGCAATCCAAAAAATGAATTAAATAGAGTTCAATACAATAGTATTGGGAAGGAAGATAGAAAAATAATAGTTCATGGTATTAAGCGTTTGGCATCAAGAGATTCTGGACTTGCTAATAAATATTGGCAGAAATTTGAAGCTAAGATGGCATTTACTCCAGGTCAAAAGTTGCAGGTAAGATCTAAAGTAGCCCTGCATGCAGCGTTGCAGTACAGGGATGATGCTGTTGATTTAATGAGCGCTATTTCTGCTGCTGATAAAGATAAAACATTGCGTGATTGGTCGGTAAGGGCTGCATTAAGGCAGCAGGATTGGAAATCAGTTATTGAGAATATTGGTGACCTTCCTCAGGTAGAACAGGAGAGACCGGAGTGGGTTTATTGGAATGCTCGTGCGCTGAGTAAAACCGGGAATAGCGATAAGGCCGTAAAAAAATGGCAGTTACTTTCTCAGCAGCGAAGATACTATGGGTTTTTGGCTGCTGATGCTCTTGGACAGCCCTATAGAATGAACCATGATCCAGTTGATGTTAGTAAGGTTAATTTAAATAAGCTTCGCAGTAACCCTGGTATGTTGAGGGCTAGTGAGTTACGTAAGGTTGGAATGGAGAAGTGGGCAAGGCTAGAGTGGCAGTATGCTGCAAGCCGAATGACTGAAGAGGATCAGCAGATTGCTGCTGTACAAGCCATGAAGTGGGGATGGCATGATCTGGCTATTCGGGGAGCTAACTTGGGCGGGGCTGATAATGATTTAGAACTCAGATTTCCAATGGCTTATAGAAAAGAGGTTGAAAGAAATGGAGTGAGAAATCAAATAGACCCAGCATGGGTAATGGGAGTTTTGCGTAAAGAGAGTGCGTTTAGGCAAGATGCACGCTCACCTGTGGGAGCCTTAGGCCTTATGCAGGTTATGCCTGCAACTGGCAGAAGTGTAGCGAGAAAAATTAAAACTTCATTTAGGCGCAGCAATGATTTGTTAAATGCTTCCAAAAATATTCGAATCGGTAGCGCGTACCTTTCTATGCTCTTAAATCGTTTCGATGAAAATATGATTTTAGCTACTGCAGCATATAATGCAGGCCCTGGTAATGTATTGCGCTGGTTACCACAGCATAATGATCTACCTGCAGATATATGGGTGGATACAATCCCATTTAAAGAAACCAGAAGATACACCCAGTCTGTTCTTTCATTCTCCGTAGTATTTGGTTGGAGAATGACAGGCACTGCTCCATCTCTTGATGGGCGTATGGGGCCAGTTATTGCTGCTAATCAGGGGTAGCTGTAGCCTGTGCTGCCCTGGAAAATTTCAAAATAAAATAATCCTCTAATTTTCTAACAACCTTTAATGAAAAGCCCATAGCTATATTGGTGAATTAATATGTGTTCTGCCGCATTATAAGCTTTTGTATTGTAGGTATATTGCTTGTTCTGTCCCTATCTTTGGATTGTATGTAGATATTTTAATTATCATGACTAAGCTTATTATTGGACATGGTTATTTTGGTGCACACATAGATCTTTATTGAATATGTATGCATGTGTTAAGAAGTATTAACATGGAATTTGATATGAAGATTAAATATAAACTTGTATTGTTCAGCGCTTTCTTTTTATGTGGATTGTTTGTGGTATCAATGGATTCCTTGAATACATTGAAATCTCAACTTCTTGAAGATCGTATGGTTAAGACGAAGCACACCCTTGAAACCGCATATAGCATAATTACATATTATGAAAACATGCAAGAAAAAGGTTTGCTACAAGAAAAAGAAGCTCAAAACCGCGCTCTCGATACAATAAAGAATCTTCGTTATGATGACGGCAACTATTTTTGGATTAATGATTATGATGCAGTCATTGTTATGCATTCAATTAAGCCAGAACTTGATGGTAAAGACCTTTCTGATAACCAGGATCCTAGTGGCAAGTTTATTTTTAAAGAGTTTGCAAGAGTCGGTAAGGGGGGAGAGGGTGTTGTCGACTATATGTGGCCAAAGCCTGGTTCTGAAGAGCCAGTAGAAAAAATATCATATGTTAAAGGCTCAAAACAATGGGGATGGGTTATTGGTACAGGGATATATGTTGACGATATAAATGCAATTTTCTGGGAGTCTGCAACAAGGATGATTGTGATATTTTTAGGCATTATTGCTTTGGTATCAGTTGTGGCTGCAATATTTATTCGTTCGTTTAATCGGCAGATAATGGCGCTGAATACATCAATGCTAACTGTTCAGCAAACAGGTAACTTGATGGTGCATACCAATGTATATACTAAAGATGAAATTGGACAATGTGCGGATTCATTTAACAGATTAGTTCAATCGTTAAAAGATATCGTTTCTAATGTAAAAAGTTCTGCAATGAACATTTCACAAGGGAATAACCAGCTTAGTTCTGGGGTGCAAAATCTTTCCAGCGGAGCCACAGAGCAAGCCGCTAGTGTTGAGGAAACATCAGCGTCTCTTGAGCAGATGAGTGCAACCGTAAATCAGAATGCAGACAATGCCAGACAGACTGAAAAGATTTCAACGTGTTCTTCTAAAATGGCTGAACAGGGGGGGGAGGCAGTTGCTCAAACTCTTGATGCAATGAAAATGATATCTGGAAAGATAGGAATAATTGAAGACATAGCTTATCAGACTAACTTATTAGCGTTGAATGCTGCAATTGAGGCTGCGAGGGCAGGGGAGCATGGTCGTGGATTTGCCGTTGTAGCAGCAGAAGTAAGAAAACTTGCAGGGCGAAGCGAAGAGGCTGCTGGAGAGATTAGTACGTTAGCATCAAATAGCGTTGCAATTGCGGAAACAGCAGGAAAGCTTCTTGAAGAGATTGTTCCAGGGATAAAACAAACAGCAGACCTAGTTCAGGAAATTAACGCTTCAAGTGAGGAGCAGGCAAGTGGTATTGGACAAATTAATGGGGCTGTTGGGCAGTTAGATACAGTGACGCAAAGTAATGCTGCGCTGGCGGAAGAGTTAGCTGCAACAGCAGAGGAGATGAACGCTCAAACAGAAGAGCTTAATCGTTTAATGGATAATTTTGTTGTCAGTGATAGTTCTGGAAAAAGAGATTTTTATACAACAGGTTCAAACTCTGGTACGGCGGGTTCTGTCGCGCATAAAAATGAGAATTCTCCCCTGCGTCAAGAAAGTTTAACGCAACAGCAACAAAGCCAAGCCTTTAATAGTGGAGAGTCGAAACCTTTTGTGCAAGGAACCGCTAGGGGATTTTCACCTGTAAATCCAAGTGATGATGTGTATA
The DNA here is from genome assembly GCA_033852155.1 of Gammaproteobacteria bacterium. Taxonomy (GTDB): domain Bacteria; phylum Pseudomonadota; class Gammaproteobacteria; order QZLD01; family QZLD01; genus QZLE01. Next base: position 104,138 of record JAWSVA010000006.1, read on the forward strand.
AGGATTTTGAAAAATATTAGCCAAATATATGGCTATTTATGATGTGTAGGTTGTTTGGTGGCGATAACTGTTGGTTGATAGAAGTATGGATGAGAATACAAAGAAGTTCGATTTCGAAAAGATTGTAATGAATTCAGGGGTTCGAGTAGCGATATTTTCTCTTGATGGTGATATTGCTTTTATCAATAAACAAGCTGCTCAGTTATTTCGTATTGGTACAAATGCTGTTGGTAAAAATGTTTCAGATATTTTCGATGATTATCAGGCAGAGCGATTTAAGCAGAGGTTTGCTCATGTAGCTAAAGAAAATCAGGTTAAGCAATATATTGATATGGTTGATTATCCAGAAATAGGAAGTAGGTGGTTGTTGTCAATAATGAAACCAGTGTTATGTGAAAACGATGACATTATCGGCATTATTGTTAATACACAAGATATTACTGAGCAAAAACAAAATGAAATAAAGGCAATTGAGAATGAAGAAAAAATCAAGTCTATTTTTAACAATATGCAGGATTGTTTTTTTCGTGCTGATTTAGAAGGGAAAGTGCTGTTTTTATCACCAAGTATTAAAAATTTCTTTAAGTTTGATGGATCAATCGAAGATCTTTATGGCCGTTCGATCCTTGAGGTTTTTGACAACCCTGAAGATAGAGAGCAGGCCGCAAAGTTAAGGGAAACATTTGGCAAGATAACAGATTATGAAATTAATATGACTCGATATGATGGAAGTAGTTTGGTTGCAAGTGTTAACTCTGCATATTGCTATGATGACAAAGGTGCGGTTATTGGTATTGAAGGGACTATCAGAGATATTACTTTGAGGAAAAAAGCAGAAGAGGAATTAAGGGAGCTAAAAGATAATCTTGAATTGAAAGTAAAAGAGCAAACAATTCACCTTATTAAAGCTAAAGAGATGGCAGAGGCAGCAAATAAAGCAAAGTCAGATTTTTTAACTAATATTACCCATGAACTGATGACACCATTACATGGTATTTTAAGTTTTGCTGAATTAGGGGGGGGGAATAATGAAGACTTACCCCCTGAAAAAGTTCAAAAATATTTCGAAGTAATCGGCGATAGCGGAAATAAACTCCTTTCTTTATTAAAGAATCTGCTTGATTTTTCGAGGACGAATTCTGGGAATACTCAGTATAAATTAGTAACAGTAAATTTATTGCATTTAATAAAAGCGGCAATTGATTCAATGAATGGTAGTTTGAGTAAAAGAAAAGTTGAACTTTTAATCCCTCCTTCTTTAAAAAGCTGTAATGTTTTTGTTGATATGGAAAAAATAAACTTGGTATTTCGTAATCTTTTGGATAATGCCGTCAAATTTTCACCAGTTGGAAGCTTAGTTGATATTAGCGTAAGAAAAAATGATGATTATTTTGAGGTGAGGATTCAGGACGAAGGTATAGGTGTTCCTGTTGAAGAGGTTGCCGATATTTTCGAACAATTTAGTCAGAGATCTAACTGTAAAAAGATGGTTGCAAGTGGTGCTGGGTTTGGATTGGCAACTAGTAAGGAAATTATTGAAGCACATAATGGAACAATGTCAGCAGTTGTTCCAACAAATGGCATTGGTTTGTGCTTAATAGTCAAGATACCTGAACATATTGAGTCATGAATGGTTGTTAATGCGTAATTTTAAGTCATGGTTTTAACGAAAAATGTGGTGATGATAAATGGCAGAGAATAAAAAAATAATGATCGTTGATGACGAACCAACAAATCTGTTATTAATAGAAGAAACTTTGCTGTCTGGTGATTATGATGTCACGAGTTATGAATTACCCCTTAAAGCAAAGGACGAAATTGATACGGTAAATCCAGATATTATAGTGTTGGATATTGCTATGCCGCTGATGGATGGATATGAGTTTTGTGAATGGATTAAGAATAAATCTGAATATGCCGATGTCCCGGTAATATTTGTTACAGCTAAAGATTCTGTTGAGGAACGGGTAAGGGGGTATGAGGTTGGTTGTCATGATTACATAGTTAAACCATTTAAACCCGAAGAGCTTCTATCAAAAATAAAAGTAACTGTAGACACAATTGACGCAAAGAATTCTTTAAAAGAAGAGGTTGATAATGTCTGGGCCACTGCTATGGAAGCAATGAGTAGTGCCGGTGAATTTGGAGAGACCCTGCAATTTCTTGATAAATCGATAAGTTGTGAAACGTATGAGGAACTGGCTGAGTTGATTTTTGCAGTAACAACCTCGTTAGATCTTTCATGCTCTATTCAATTTAGATATAAAAATGGCGTCAGTAATTATTGTGCAGGCGGTATTTGTTCTCCAAATGAACTTGAATTGTTATCAAGGGCAGCTAATAAAGGCCGGCTTTTTGAAATAGGTGCAAGGTTGTTTGTTAATTTTGAACATGTAACCTTATTTGTAAAAAATATGCCAATTGAAGATCCAGAGGCTAAAGGGCGTTTCCAAGATCTTTTGCCAATTATGATTAATGGGGCTAATGCCAAAGTTTTAGCTATTGAATCAGCAATCTCGTTAAGAAAAAAACGTCTTGGTATGAAGCGGGTCGTAGCACAAACACATGAGTCATTATTAGTGATGCAAGAAAAAATAAATGCTCAGAAGGAAAAGGCTGACACATTATTGGGAAGGCTTATTCAGGAGATGGAAGCTGGATTTCTATCAATAGATCTGAGTTATGATCAACAAGAATATATGATAAAGCTACTTGAAGATAAAAAAACTGAAGTTACAGCTCTTTATGATGAAGGGTTGGAGCTGGACTCTATCTTCAATAAGATTATTGTTGAACTAAATCAAGTGATTGCAGAAAAATAATGGAGATAAAGCATGTCTGTTGAGGTAAATAATTTAAGCGAACAATGCCAAATGGATAATGATCAATATCTGACATTTATTTTATCAGGTGAAGAGCTTTCTTTGCCTATTGTTCAGATAAAAGAGATTGTTGAGTATTGCGAGATAACTGTAGTTCCATTAGTTCCATCCTTTATTAAAGGAGTGATTAATCTGCGTGGTGGTGTTGTTCCCGTCATTGGATTGGCAGAGAAATTTGGAATGAAGGTTAATGATGTAACCAAAAGAACATGTATTGTTATTGTTGAGATAGAGTTTGATGGAGAAACAACATTAATGGGATGTGTTGTTGATAAAGTGTTGCAGGTGCAAGATATTGACGATGATTTAATCGAGCCGGCTCCTACCTTTGGAGCAACTATCCAAACTGATTTCATTAAGGGAATGGCTAAGATAGATGGGAAAATTGTTGTTATTCTTGATATCAACCGAATTTTATCTGTGGACGAAATAGCTCAAGTTCAGAATGTTGGTAATGGAAAGGCATCTGATAATGGAGATAAGGCTTAAGGAAGGATGAATATGTCTGAGTCTGGGAATAATGAAATAATTAGTATTTCTGGTGATTGTAGTATCTATGAAATTGGTGATCGTTTTACGGAGATTGATTTGTCAGTTTTTAGTACTGAGGTTAGCTCGATAGAAGTAGATTTGGAAAACATATCCGATTTTGATGCGTCATTAATTCAAATGTTAGTTTTGCTTAAGCGTAAAGCAACCAAATGTGGCAAGCTGCTGCGGTTTATGCGAGTGCCTGATTCAGTTATGGAGTCAGTAAGAGCATTATATCTGGTTGAATATCTAGATATGTAATCTTCATGGAGATTCAAAAATGGTATATGGGTCAGTAGCAGATAAGGAGTAAACAATGGAGATGGATGAAGGGGTGCAGATATTTGTTTCAGAATGTAAAGAGCTTCTGGAAGATATGGAATCTGCTTTGCTGGGGTGTGAGAAAAACCCGAATGATCCAGATTTGATTAACCAAGTATTTCGTTCGGTTCACACAATAAAGGGATCTGCCGGTCTTTTTGGTTTTGAAGATATAATCAAATTTACTCATGTGCTAGAGAATGTATTAGATGACGTTAGAGATTGCCTCATCCCAGTTACTGCCGACATAATTACAGTTTTTATGCAGTGTAAGGATCAAATAGAAAAATATATTGATGCGTTGATGGCAGATGGTGAGGTAGACGAGGAAGAAAGTACAAGGTTAACCGAGTTACTTAAGTTGTATCAAACAGGGCAAACGTCAACATCAATAGCGGAGGTGCAAGATGACTCTTCTGTAAAGGTGGCAGAGGAAGAATCTCAATTAGATGCATCTATTCCACAATATCATATCTCTTTTTATCTTGGAGAAGATTCTTTTAAGCAAGGTTTTTCTCCTGTAGTTCTTATGAATGAATTGGCTGAATTAGGTGAAATTATTTCAGCCACTCCTCATCTGGATAAGTTCCCAGAAGAAAATGATTATTTGCCTGAGGATAGTTATATGGGGTGGTTTGTTGTATTGGGAAGTAATTGCAGTAAAAGTGAAATTGCTGAAGTATTCCAATATTTGGATGAAACCAGTGTTCATATTTTACCGCCAGAGTCTTCTATACCAGATTATCAGGATATGGTTACAAATTTACCTGAGGATGAAGACAAGGCAATTGGGCAGATACTGATTGATGTTGGAACACTCACGCAACGAGAATTAGATGAAGCATTGTTAAAAAATAGAGAAACAGGTGAATTAACTGGCAATATCCTAATTCAAAATGGAGCTGTTCAGCCAGCTGTTGTTGAGTCGGCTTTAATAAAGCAAGAACAGACCAGGCAGGCAAAGAAAAAGGCGATTGATTTTATAAGGATTGATGCTTCTAAGCTTGATTCACTTGTTAATTTGGTTGGCGAACTGGTTATTTTTGGTGCAAAAATGAATCAGTTGACTAAAAAATATTCCGATGATGAGCTCGGTGAGGCAGTTTCTGAGATAACAGAGACACTTGAAGAGATCAGAGAGGTTGCTCTTGGACTTAGAATGGTTCAGCTTTCAGGAACATTTAATAAATTTCAACGAGTAGTTAGGGATACATCGTCAAAGCTTGGTAAGGAAATTAATCTAAAAGTGTCAGGCGGGGAGACCGAGCTTGATAAAAGTGTAATAGATCAGATTAGTGACCCATTAATGCATATTATTAGAAATGCAATTGATCATGGCATTGAGACACCTGATGAGAGAATTTCTAAAGGAAAGGTTTCTGAAGGAACAATAACCCTGAATGCATTTCATGAAACTGGTGCAATATGCATAGAAGTTAAAGATGATGGACGAGGGCTTAGCAAAGAGAAAATTCTAGAGAAGGCTAAAGAGAAAAAATTAATAGATATAAGTAAAAACTACTCAGACAAAGATATTTGGGGATTGGTTTTTGAACCAGGTTTTTCAACTGCGGCAGAGGTAACTGATCTTTCTGGAAGGGGGGTTGGAATGGATGTAGTTAAAAGAAATATTGAATCCCTAAGAGGGCATATTGAAATAGAAAGTGAGTATGGAAGCGGAACAGAAATAAAGATTCACATGCCATTAACTTTAGCGATAATTGAAGGGTTTCATGTTGGAGTTGTTAATGAATCCTTTATACTTCCCTTAGATATGGTAGTCGAGTGCATATCAATGAGTGATGCACTAAATGATGAGGCTTCACATCACAATTATATAAAACTGCGGGAAGATGTTCTTCCGCTTATAGATTTAAAGTCATTTTTAAAGATAAGCTCAACTTCTAATGAAACAGCTAAAAATAGGAATATTGTTGTCGTTACGTATTCAGGGCGTAAAGCAGGATTAATTGTCGATGCTTTGTATGGCGAGATTCAAACAGTTATAAAACCTCTTGGGAGAGTATTTGAAGGGGCGGTAGGATCTGCTGGATTTACTATCTTAGGTAGTGGAAATGTCGCTTTAATACTCGATGTTCCAGGACTCATTCAAGGAGCTATAAATCAAGAACATGATATTTTTGACGGACTTTCGCTAGCAAACAGGAACACTGCTGAGTCTATACCTATACCTGCTAGTATCGAATAAGGACTGAATATGTCTGGGAGTGAATCAGATTTTATATGTAGGTATGATCTTGCGAATGAGATATCTGATAAGGCGTTTAACAATTTCAAGAATCTTATATATCAAAAGGCCGGTATAAACCTGACCGAAGCAAAGAAACCGCTAGTTGCAGGGCGATTGAGAAAGCGGGTTAATCAACTTAACTTCAAGGATTTCTCTCAATATTACGATTTCGTTATTAGTGAAGAGGGTATTGGGAAAGGTGAGTTACAGTTTTGTATAGACAAATTAACAACGAATGAAACCTATTTTTTTAGAGAACCACAGCATTTTGACTTTCTTATTGAAAAAATAATTCCAGCTTTTATGGTAGGGAAAAATCTTAAAATATGGTGTGCAGCCAGTTCTTCAGGGGAGGAGCCATATACTATAGCTATGATTTTGGCCAAATACCTGGGGTTAGACGGTAATTGGAAAATATGGGCGACAGATATATCTACAAAGGTATTAAAGTCAGCCAGGATAGGAATATATAGTTCTTATCGTGCTAGATTTGTTTCTCCCGAGTATGGACATAAATATTTATTAAAAGGTGTTAGGTCTCATAGTGACAGTGTCTGTGTTATTCCAGAAATAAGGAATAAAGTTCAGTTTTCTAACTATAATTTAATAGAGTCACCTTTGCCAACAGAACCATTTGATATGATTTTTTGTAGAAATGTATTGATCTATTTTGATAAAGAAACAAAGGTGAAAGTAGTAAATAGGTTGTTGCATAGTTTAGTTGGTGATGGATATTTTGTGTCAGGCAGGTCGGAGTCTCTTCATGGTATGAGTGAATCTCTGCAGCCTGTTTTCCCTTCAGTTTATAGGAAAAAACAATAGTTAAATTGGAATATATGTAAATGGCTGGAAAAATAAAAGTTCTTGTTGTTGATGATTCTGCTTTAGTAAGAAAGTTTATGACAGAAGTCTTAGAGTCAGATTCTAATATTAAAGTGATTGCTCAGGCAGTTGATCCAATATTTGCAATGCAAAAGATGGAAAAAGAGATGCCGGATGTTATTACGCTTGATATTGAGATGCCAAGAATGGATGGCATTACTTTCTTAAAGAAAATAATGCAAGAGAATCCAATTCCTGTTGTTATTTGCTCATCTTTAACAAAGAAAGGGGCTGATGTTTCGGTAAAAGCTCTTCAATATGGCGCTGTTGATATCATTACTAAACCAGAAGTTGGAGTAAAAGGATTCCTGGAGGAATCAAGCATTAGAATTATTGATGCAGTAAAGGCTGCATCGAAAGCAAGGTTAAAAAATCTTAAAAATAGTTCGGGTGTAAAGGTAGGCAGCTTAGAAGTTGGTGCTGATAAAACTAGCGCTAAGCGTATGGGGGTGATTGACGTTTCCCCTAAACATTCAGCTGATATAGTGCTGTCTAAATCATCAGCTGTAAATATAGAAACCACTGAAAAAATAATTGCGATAGGGGCTTCTACCGGTGGAACACAGGCACTAAGAAACGTCCTAAGCAATATGCCGTTTGATGCACCTGGAATTTTGATAGTTCAACACATGCCGGAGCAGTTCACAAAAGCATTTGCTGAAAATCTTAATAAGATATCTCAAATAACTGTTAAAGAAGCGAGCAATAATGATCGTTTGACACCAGGGGTTGCACTTGTTTCCCCTGGTAATAAGCACATGCTGCTTAAAAGAAGTGGCACACAATACCATGTGGAACTTGTTGAAGGATCCTTAGTAAATAGACATAGACCTTCGGTTGACGTGTTATTTAGATCAGTGGCTAGATATGCGGGCAAAAATGCAGTTGGATGTATTCTTACTGGTATGGGTGCTGATGGAGCAGTGGGGTTAAAAGAGATGAGGGAATCTGGTGCCCGTACATTCTCTCAGAGTGAATCAACATGTGTTGTATATGGTATGCCGAAGGAGGCTTGGGAAATGGGAGCCGCTGAAGCTCAGGTCGATTTGGATATAGTTCCTTATACCCTATTAAATGCCAGCAAAGGTTCATCGATTTAAGGTACATGGATTTATTTTAAGGGTAATTGTTTATAACGTTTTAGTTTCATTTGTAAGGTGAAAAAATGGCTAATAGTGATGATGAAATTATAAGTGGATATAAAAAAAATATAAGGGAAAAGATTTTGCCCTTGATGAAAATGTCGATTTATACAGCAAAAATTCTACCAGTTCATTGTAAGCAAATGAAACATGTTGTTGAGTCAACTGAGCAAGCGATTTTGTCTTTAGGTGATAGCTTTAATGAGATTGTAGATAAACTATATTCAGATGACCTTGTAAATGATGATGCCCCCCAAATTAATGTCGCAAAGATCCATGAAAAAATTGATGAAATTTTATTTTCTTTGCAGTTCCAGGATGCAACCAGACAGATAATGGAACATGTTCAAAGTGATTTGCTTAAGATTTCTGGTGAGTTGCTTGAGGCAAATAAGGTAATAAGAGATGAGTTTGGTGGTTTTGAAGTTGAAACTTCAGGTGTCGACTGTCTTGCAACTTATACTACGTCAAAAGAAAGAGAAAATTATCACGGAATAGAATCAACATCTGTTGAAAATGACACAGACGATGATCAAATAACATATTTATGATGAGGGAATAAAATGGGAAAGAAAATTTTATTTGTTGACGATTCAGCATCTATGAGAAAAGTTCTCGGGATGACACTGAAGAGAAGTGGCTATGAAGTTGAAACTGCTGAAGATGGCAAAGTAGCTTTAGGTTTTTTAGATAGCTGCCGTTTTGATGTGATAATTACAGATCTTAATATGCCCAATATGAATGGCATTGAGTTTATAAAGGCCGCCAAAGCTCATTCAAATAATAAGTTTGCGCCAATTATTATGCTTACAACCGAATCATCTGAAGAGATGAGGAAAGAGGGGCAGGATGCTGGTGCTAAAGTTTGGATTGTAAAACCGTTTCGACCTGATAAGTTGCTAGAAGTACTAAAAAAAGTAATTGGTTAATCATTTAAATGACATCGTTTGAAAACTCTAGTGTTGGAGTAACTGCCTATTATGATGAAAGGTTCAAACGGGTAGTACACAAACTTCTTCCGGGTGAATATTTTGTGGCTATTGGCTCCGATATGATCCTTACGGTGCTAGGTTCATGTGTGTCTGTATGTATAAGAGATTATGTGTCTGGTATAGGTGGTATGAACCACTTTATGTTAGCCGAGGACACAAGAGAGATAAAGTCAGATTGGATTGAGTCATATGATATGGCATCAACCAGGTATGGAAGTAACGCAATGGAGTTGTTAATTAACGACATTATTAAAAAAGGTGGAAAAAGAGAAAACCTTGAGGCAAAGGTGTTTGGAGGAGCAAGTGTATTAGATATAAAGTCAACTATTGGCGAGAAAAACATTAAATTTGCTGAGGAATATTTGAATTATGAGTCCATCCAAGTTAAAAGCAAAGATGTTGGCGGTATTAACCCCCGTAAAATTTTTTATATTCCAGCGTCGGGTGATGTTTTTGTAAAGAAAATTGATCGTTCGGAATCATATGCAATAGTTGAGCAAGAGAATAAGTATAGCAAAAAGGTTAAAGAGGTTGATTCTGATGGGGAGATATTCTTTTTGGATTAAATGTTCTTGCAGGATAACTTTTATTTTTAAGGGTATTAAATGGCTTTAAATTCACTCAAGTGGCGTATCGTTATTGCAATTACTGGGGTAGTTGCAATGTCACTGGTGGTAACAACTTTTTTTATCCAGCAAAGAGCAAAAAGCGCACTATCAGATGAAATTGAAAGTAATGCTCATGGTTTGTTACAAGCGACAAAAAAGCATGTTGAGTCACAATACAAGAGCATTCTTTATCATAAAACAGTAATGCTTGAGCGCAGAAAGATAGAGCTTAAAAATAATACAATAATTGCATTTGCAATGATTGAAAGGTTGCATCAGGAATATAAAGCTGGTCATGTTAGTGAACTAGATGCTAAGCAACATGCAATATTTTATCTTAATAAACTTCGTTATGATGATGGTATTGGATATTTTTGGGTTAATGATACCGCTACGCCTTTCCCAAGAATGGTAATGCATCCAACCATTCCTGAATTGGATGGAAAAATTTTGGATGATCCAAAATTCAATTGCGCGCTTGGTAAGGGTGAAAATCTGTTTAAAGCATTTGTCGATGTGACTCGTGAGAATGATGAAGGTTATGTCGACTATCTATGGCCTAAGCCAACCTCTGATGGTCTTACTGAACAGCAGCCAAAGATCTCATTTGTGAAAGAGTTTAAGCCATGGAATTGGGTTGTTGGTACAGGTGTTTATATTGATGATATTGAGAAAGATGTTCAAGGCAGAATTGATGCCGTTATTGAAGATCTGAATGACTCATTAAACAATCAAAAAATAGGTGATAGCGGATATTTTTTCATTCTTAATGAAAAAAATCAGATGCTTGTTCATCCAAATGTTGCAGGTTCAGATGTGAATAATATGATCAATCCGATGTCGGGTAATAGATTGGCTGAAGAATTGAAAGAAGCTGCTTTTACTAGGTCCCATTCTATGGAATATTTGTGGGATCGACCAGGGCATAAAGATGAATATATATTCCTAAAAAAAGCTTACGTTACTTATTATGAACCATTGGGGTGGTATATTTGCTCATCAATATATAAAAAAGATCTGGAGCAAAAAATTTCTGAGCTTATAAATGCCATTGTTATATTTTTCAGTTTTTTTTCTGCGATATCCTTAATGATCGCGCTTCTTATATCAAAAAGTATAACCAATCCGTTGAATACTCTTATGCATGCAATTAGTAAAACAGGCAAAGACGGTATTCCTGTCGGTAATATACCTGTCACGGGAACAAATGAGATTAAGCTGTTAAGTAACACAATTCGTAATATGATTTTCTCTATATCTCAATCTAGGGAGGTTATAAAAGAGAGTGAAGCAAAATTTCGCGGGTTGGTTGAATCTTCTAGTGATATTATTTGGGAGGTAGATAATGTCGGTGTGTTTAAGTATGTAAGCCCACAGATGGAAAATATTTTAGGGTATAAGCCTAAGGATATGATAGATAAGTCCCCATTTGACTTTATGCCCCAAGAAGAATCTGCACGCGTTAAGAGGATATTTGCACGAGCGGTACTTAAAGGAGGTGTTATCGATAGAATTGAGCAAACATTTTTGCATAAAGACGGTCGTTACATTGTTGCTGAAGCCAACGGCGTGCCTTCGTTTGATGATGCAGGTGAAGTTATAAGTTATAGAGGTGTGACGCGCGATATCACTAAACGTAAAAAAGATGAGCAAGAATTAAAATTAAAAAGTGAAGAACTTTTTGCCGCTAATGCGCAATTAATGACGCATAAAGAACATCTTTTGGAGTTAGTTGATGAAAGAACTCTTGAACTTAACAAGTCGTTTGAGAATCTTAAGCGCACTCAAGATTGCTTGGTGGAAACAGAAAAGATGGCTGCTTTGGGAGGGTTAGTGGCTGGAGTTGCTCATGAAATTAATACACCGATAGGTTCTTGTCTAACAGCGGCTTCATATCTGGAGGACAGAACAAAGGAGATTCTACAATCTAGGGATCTAAATACATTAAAAAGTAGTGATTTTAATAATTATATTAATTTAGCAATAGAAAGTACCAGGATTATTTTATCTAATATAGAGCGCGCAGCAGCTTTGATTCAGAGTTTTAAACAAGTGGCCGTAGACCAATCGTGCGAAGAGTTGCGTAAATTTGAGATCAAGCACTATATAGATGAAATTTTGATTAGCGTTCACTCAAAATTTAAAAAGGCGCCATATAAGATAATTGTAAATTGTCCTCAGGAATTCACTGTAAATAGCTATCCTGGAGCTCTTTCTCAGATTATGACTAATTTTTTAATGAACTCTCTTCTTCATGGTTTCGAGGGATATGATGAAGGCACAATTACTATTGATGTTCAGAAGGTTGGTGAAGTCGTTAGTATTATTTATCAAGATACTGGCTGTGGAATATCGGAAGTGGATCTTGGACATATCTACGAACCTTTTTTTACTACGAAGCGTGGTCAGGGTGGAAGTGGGTTAGGATTGCAAATAGTTTATAATCTGGTAACTCAAACTCTTGTGGGAAAAATTCAATGTTTCAGTGCTGTTGGGGAAGGAACCAAGTTTGAGTTGGAATTTCCATGTGATTTATTGAATACAGATCAAATGTAATCATGAAAGTTCGATTTATAAGGGGGCGGGTGAAATTACTCATGAAGAAATGCTCTTTGTGTGAGTTTTTTGATTCTTCTACAAAATAAGCTATTGTTTCCCATTGCATATTGTTACCTACTCCTGTAAAATCCGCGATCCTTATAGATCAATAAAGATTGATCTCCTTGTTTTTTGGGTTGCCAAAAAACTATTTTGGAGCATTGGCTCTAAGTATCCGAAAGGGGTTTGTTAATGAGACATTATGAAGTTGTATTTTTAGTACATCCAGATCAGAGCGAGCAAGTTAACGCTATGATCGAGCGTTATCGCTTAATTATTGAAGTAAATGGCGGAAAGATCCATCGTCTAGAAGACTGGGGTCGTCGTCAGTTAGCTTATCCTATTCAAAAACTTCACAAAGCGCATTATGTGTTAATGAATATTGAATGTGGTAAAGAAGAACTTGCAGAGCTTGGTTCAGCGTTCAAATTTAACGATGCTGTAATTAGAAATCTTGTTATCTTATGTGATGGTCCTATTACTGAAGCATCTCCTCTGATTAAGCAAAAAGATGAGCGTGATACTAGATCAGAAGATACTTCTGCTGAAAGCAGCGTAAAAGAAGCAAAAGAAGTAAAAGAAAAGGTTGCGGAAGCACCTGTAGAAGCTCCAGCAGAAACACCTGTAGAAGCTCCAGCAGAAGCACCTGTAGAAGCTGCAGCAGAAACACCTGTAGAAGCTCCAGCAGAGTAATTTGAATCGAATAACTTAGTAAGGTATTAACAATGTCAAGATATTTCAGAAGAAAGAAGTTTTGTCGCTTTACCGCAGATGGTATTACCCAGATCGATTACAAAGATCTACAAACCTTAAAAAATTATGTTACTGAGACTGGTAAAATTGTACCTAGTCGTATCACAGGAACAAAAGCGCGTTATCAAAGACAGCTGGCTACAGCTATCAAAAGAGCACGTTATATTGCGCTTCTTCCTTATACCGATCAGCACTAACTGATTGTTTTTTTACGGTAAATCGTACAATATTACAGAATATTAAGGTGTCTAGAGATGGAAGTAATTCTATTAAAAAAGGTTGAAAACCTAGGTAACCTTGGCGACAAGGTAACAGTAAAAGCGGGTTACGGAAGAAATTTCCTAATGCCAACAGGTAAAGCAAAAGCAGCTACAGTAGCAAATATCGCTGAATTTGAAGCGAAAAGAGCAGAGCTTGAAGCAGCCGCTGCAAAAGCTTTGGCAGCAGCTGAGGCTCGTGCATCTAAGCTTACAGATCTTACAATAACCATCGCATCTAAAGCTGGTGACGAAGGTAAGTTATTCGGTTCTATTGGAGCAGCTGATATCGCTGCTGCTCTTGCAGATACTGGTATAGAGATCGAGAAGCAAGAAGTTAGATTGCCTGAAGGTCCAATTAGAGTAACTGGCGAAATTGAAGTTGGCATACATCTGCATACTGATGTAGATGCAGTAATTACAATTGTGGTTGTTGCTGAAGATTAATAGCCTAAAAACTAATAAATCTTATAAAGTAGTTGCTGAATGCCTGATGGGCGAATAATTCAACAAGCTGCTTAAATGAAAAACCCGAGGTTATTGCCTCGGGTTTTTTTGTTTTTTCATGTTGTTATGGTTTATATGGTTGTTATAAATTATATGATTGTGATTAAATGTAGGTCTCCAAAACAAGAGGCAAACGGAATTAATATATGATGGATGAAGTGGCTTCTATAGAAGACTTAAAGGTACCTCCGCATTCGATAGAGGCTGAGCAGGCTCTGCTTGGCGGTCTTCTTATCGATCCTGACTCTTGGGATAATGTTGCAGATAAAGTCTCTGATATTGACTTCTATCGCCATGATCATGCTCGTATTTTTAATGCGGTAAAAGATCTGAGTGAAAGGCAGGATAAACCTCATGATGTCCTAACTGTTTCAGAGTGGTTTGATCAACGGGGAGAGTTGCAAGATATTGGCGGTATGATCTACCTTGGTACTCTTGCCAAGGAAACTCCAACTGCGGCTAATATTAAGGCATATGCCGATATAGTTAGAGAAAGATCAGTGTTGCGCCAGCTTATCAAGGTTGGCACCCAGGTGAGCTCGTCCGCATACAGCCCTGAAGGGCGTGATAGTAAAGAATTGTTAGAACAAGCTGAGTCATCTATTTTTCAGATTGCTGAGCAGGAAAGCAGGGAGAAGAGCGGTTTTCAAGGGATCAACGACCTGTTGAAAAAAACAGTTGATAGGATTGAGGAGCTGTTTGAACAGGATGAGGGGTTAACCGGAGTATCTACCGGATATGCCGATATAGATAAAAGAACCTCAGGTCTACAAGATGGGGATCTAATCATTGTCGCTGCTAGACCATCGATGGGTAAGACATCGTTTGCAATGAATATTGCCGAAAATGTAGGAATTGAAAGCGGTAAGGCAGTTGCTATTTACAGTATGGAGATGCCTGCTGAATCATTGGTGATGCGTATGATGTCATCCTTGGGGCGTATCGATCAGAACAAGGTGCGTTCTGGTAAATTGGATGATGAGGATTGGCCGCGCCTTACATCTGCTATTGGCCTTCTTTCCAATGCAAAGATTTTTATTGATGATACCGGTGGTTTGTCTCCAGGTGAAATGCGTGCGCGTGCTCGAAGATTAAAGCGTGAACATGATATTGGTCTTATTGTTATCGATTACCTGCAGCTGATGCAGATCCCTGGGTATAAAGAGAATCGAACCAACGAGATCTCCGAGATCTCTCGCTCCCTGAAAGCTTTGGCAAAAGAGCTTAGCGTGCCCGTCATCGCTCTTTCACAGCTTAATCGTAGTTTAGAGCAAAGGCCGGACAAACGCCCGATTATGTCGGATCTGCGTGAATCTGGAGCTATTGAGCAGGATGCCGATGTAATTATGTTTATCTATCGTGATGAATATTACAACGAGGACAGTGAATATAAAGGTACTGCTGAGATCATCACCGGAAAACAGCGTAATGGTCCAACTGGAAAGGATAGGCTTACATTTCTTGGTCAATATACTAGGTTTGAAAGCTGGATTAGTGATGGTTACGACGATGCTGGTTACGAATAATTGTGGTGAATGGGAATGAGTAGGCATACTTACGCAATAATTGATCAACAGGCTATAGAAAAAAACCTTCAGGTTGTAAGAGGGTATGCTCCAAATAGTAAAGTTATGGCCGTTGTAAAATCAAATGGTTATGGTCATGGGTTGGCGCGTGCAGCTAAAGCGCTTGGCGGTGCCGATGCATTTGCTGTCGCTTGTATTGATGAAGCTGTTTTATTGCGTAAGCTTGGAGTAAAGAAGAGGATTGTTCTTCTTGAAGGATTTCATAACCCTGATGAAATTCCGATAATCATTGAAAATGGTTTTGATTGCGTAATACATGATTTTTGGCAGGTTGAAGCGTTACAGAGATCAACAGTAAATGCTGTGATTGATGTTTGGATCAAGATCGATACGGGTATGCGCCGTTTAGGATTTTTTCCTAAAGATGTGCATAAAGTAAAAGAGATGCTGTGTCAGTGTCGAACCACAAAAGTAGCAGACATAAATTACATGACTCACTTTGCTAATGCTGATGATTTAAATGATCAGGCAACAATGCATCAGCAAGAGATGTTTTTGCAGACCGTTTGTGGTTTATCTGGGCAGTTGAGTTTAGCTAACTCCGCAGGTGTAATGGGGTGGGAAGATTCACATTTAGATTGGGTGCGCCCAGGCATAATGCTTTATGGTGTCTCGCCATTCGTAAAAAAGTGTGATGATTTGAATCCAGCTATGACACTTGTAAGTCAGATAATTGCCATTAAAGACTGTAGTGAAGGCGATGCAGTCGGTTATGGAGGAAGTTGGATATGCCCTGCAGATATACAAATTGGTGTTGTTGCTATTGGATATGGTGATGGTTATCCGCGTCACGCACCTTCTGGAACCCCAGTTTTTGTAAATGGTCAGCGTGCAAAAATTATTGGTAGAGTGTCTATGGATATGATTTGTATAGATCTATCGAAAATTGAAAACCCATCTGTCGGTGATGAAGTGGAGTTATGGGGTGAGAATATTGCAGTGGAAGAGGTAGCTGAATATTGTTTTACAATTGCTTATGAGCTTTTATGTGGTGTGACTTCCAGAGTTGAATTTAAAGTAAAATAAGTGACTTTTTGCCGTATACCAGTAATAAATTGAGAGTGGAGAAACAGCTTGGTTAAGAAGAAGACTTGTTATAGGTGTTCTGAATGTGGTGTTGAATCATACCAGTGGTCGGGTAAATGTCAGGACTGCGGTGCTTGGAACTCTTTAGTTGAATCAGTTAAAGATGATCCAAAAAAAGATCAAAACCCTCGTTTTCGTGGCTATGCTGGTGAGCAGGGCGCTTTATCACTGGCCAATGTTTCGCTGTCTCCAGAATCAAGAATAAGTACAAAAATGGCAGAGTTAGACCGGGTTCTTGGCGGAGGCCTAGTGCTAGGATCGGTGATATTGATCGGTGGCGATCCTGGGATTGGTAAATCAACAATTCTTCTGCAAACCATGGCGAATATAGCTCAGGATGAGTCAGTGCTTTATGTCACTGGAGAGGAGTCCTTGCGTCAGGTGAGTATGCGTGCAAGGCGGCTTAATCTCGAAGCAGAAAAGATAAAACTGTTAACTGAAACATCTGTAGCGCGGGTGATATCCATAGCGCAGCAGGAAAAGCCTAAAATCATGGTGGTTGATTCAATTCAAACCGTGTATTCAGAAGAGTTACAGTCAGCACCTGGATCAGTAGGGCAGGTGCGTGAAGTGTCAGCGCAACTAGTACGTTTTGCTAAACAAACTGGAACAACTATTTTTCTAGTTGGCCATGTTACCAAAGATGGAGCAATTGCTGGACCCAGAGTTTTGGAGCATATGGTGGATACTGTGCTCTACTTTGAATCTGATAGTGGTAGCCGTTACCGTATGATTAGGGCGGTAAAAAATCGTTTTGGCGCGGTAAATGAGCTTGGTGTATTTGCAATGACTGAAACTGGTTTGAAAGAAGTTGGTAATCCATCAGCAATATTTTTATCTCGTCATGAGCAGGAGGTTTCTGGCAGCGTAGTTATGGCTACTCGTGAAGGTACCAGGCCTATGCTAGTTGAAGTGCAGGCTTTGGTGGATGAAACTCACCAATCTAATCCACGCAGAGTAACGCTTGGTTTGGATCAAAATCGCCTCTCAATGCTGTTGGCGGTTTTGCATAAGCATTCAGGCGTACCAATGTATGATCAGGATGTATTTGTGAATGTAGTTGGTGGTGTTAGGGTAAGCGAGACGGGAAGTGATTTGGCAGTGATCTTAGCTATTTTATCCAGCTATCGTAATCGTCCATTTGAAAGAAACTCGATAGTTTTTGGTGAGGTGGGGCTTTCAGGGGAGATTCGTCCAATTCAAGGTGGCGAAGATCGATTAAAAGAAGCCGCAAAACATGGCTTTACTAAGGCATATGTTCCTAAGCAAAATACGCCATCAAAAGGTACATCGATAAAAGGGATGGAGATTATTACTGTTGACCGCTTAGAGCAGGCGCTGAATATCGCAAGTCTTTAGCTATAAGTTTGCGTATAGCGATTCAGAGAGTTATTTTTTTGCCTGACTGCCAAGTTGGTGGAACTCCCTATCTAATAGAGTCACATCGCCCATGTTCAGCTCAACAAGGCGGCGCAAGTGAGTCATGCTGTCTACGTCAATGTAATTACATATAAAACCGGCATACTTCATCTCTTGATGTGAAAGGCTTATATCCATCTCAATGCATACGTCATCAGAAAGAGTGAGTAATAAGCGGTAAGCTCCCCTTTCAAATTTATTATCAGTATCAACCTCTATCATTATCCCTTTTAAAGAAAGGTCGTGAATTACGGTTTCAATAGTCTCACCAGAAGGTAGAGTTAACTTAGCTGGCGCGTCAAATGTAATGCGCGAATAGTTTCTACGCTCTTTTTCTGAATTAGTTGGCATCACTTACCTCTTGATTTTAAAGTCCTATATCTAAAGTTAGTTGAACAACTTAGTTGCTGCAAGTAATCAACCTTGAATGTTCCCATATATTTTAATTATTCTTTCAGCTTTGGTTGGATTCTAACCATCTTGACGGCGTTTGATTGGAGTTGAATAACCTCAACCGGTCGTCCAAATAGCAGTAAAGTTGTTCCTGCTCCAGGAATGGTTTGCATATGCTCAAGTATAAGTCCATTAAGGGTTTTGGGGCCATCGAGCGGGATTTCCCAGTCTAGTAATTTGATTAAATCGCGAATATTAGTACTTCCATCGGCGAGATAGCTTCCGTCATCTTGAGGGAAAATATCTTTATGTGTGCTGCTTGGGTCAGTGGTGAATTCGCCTACGATCTCTTCAAGAATATCTTCAAGAGTAACCATCCCCAAAATGTCGCCATATTCATCTACGATAAACCCAACGCGGCGCTTTTGTCTTTGAAAATTAGCAAGCTGAGTGGTTAAAGGGGTGTCTTCAGGTACGAAATAAGGCTTGCGCATCGATTCTTTTAAATCTTGACGGGTAAAATCACCGGTTGCGAGTTTGTTTATGATCTTGCGCATATGAAGAATACCACAAACTTTATTGATGTCTTGTTGGTAGATCGGTATCCGGGTAAACATACTGTGGTTTAAAAGCTCAATAATGTCATCCCATTCGTCATCAAGGTCGATGCCAAAGATTTCATTGCGAGGAATCATTATGTCATTAACTGTTACCGTTTCAAGATCAAGGATGTTGACCAGCATTTGTTGGTGGCGCATGGGAATCATTATGGCGGTTTCTTTAACGACTGTTCGCAGTTCATCGCGGCTTAATGCTTGCCCTTGTTTTTTGCTCAAGTGAATATTGAAAGTTGCGAGTATTCCATTGGCAATAAAATTTACCAGCCACACAAGTGGGTAAAGAATTTTAAGAAGAAATTGCAGAATAAAAGAAGATAAAAATGCGACTTTTTCTGGGTGGAGGGCAGCGAGAGTTTTTGGAGTTACCTCAGAGAATATTAATATTACCAGTGTTAGTGCAACGGTTGCGATAGGGATGCCCATCTCATCGCCCCAGATTCTTATCGCAAGTATGGTCGCAAGAGCGGAGGCGAGTACATTTACAAAATTATTTCCAAGCAGAATTACACCAATTAATCTATCGGGCCTTTCTAAGAGTTTTGATGCGCGCTTTGCGCCTTTATGGTCTTTTTTTGATAGGTGTTTTAGTTTGAAACGATTAAGGCTCATAAGCCCAGTTTCAGAGCCAGAAAAAAAGGCAGAACATATGACCAATAGAATAAGAAGGAAAAAGATAACTTCAGAGGGGATGCTGTTCAAAAAAGGTGGTCCTAAGTAACTGAGTAATGTTTTGATATTAGCATGAAAACCATATGGAAAATAAAAAAACGCACATAGTTAATAAAAACAGGTAAAAATAAATAATTATGGTAATATTTGCACCATAATTTTATCGCTTATATATGAAGTATGCGTTTATATGTAAGAGCTTTGAAGACTCCAAGGTGGAATAAATGTTTGAGAATTTGACTGATCGACTCTCCTCGACCCTTAAAAAGATTAGTGGTCAAGGTAGGATTACAGAAGATAACGTCAAGGATACCCTGCGCGAAGTTAGAATGGCCCTGCTTGAAGCAGACGTGGCTTTGCCAGTCGTTAAGGGGTTTGTCGACAAGGTTAAAGAGAAGGCAGTTGGGGAAGAGGTAATAAAAAGCCTTACTCCAGGTCAGGCGCTAGTAAAGATAGTAAATGATCAGCTAGTAGAGATCATGGGTGGCACTGAAAGTGAAGAGCTTGCCCTTAATGCGCGCCCTCCAGCCATAGTTCTGGTTGCAGGCTTGCAAGGTGCTGGTAAGACAACAAGTGTTGCAAAACTTGCATTACGCCTGAAAGAACGCCAAAAGAAAAAGGTTATGGTTGTTAGTTGCGACGTTTATCGTCCGGCGGCTATCGAGCAGCTTAAAACACTAGCCGCAGAGGTTGGTGTAGAGTTTTTCCCAAGTCATATAAAAGAAAACCCAATTGCCATTGCCAAAGCGGCTATAGATGCAGCTAAAAAAGGGTTTTATGATGCACTAATTGTTGATACAGCTGGTCGTCTTCATGTAGATGAAAAGATGATGCATGAGATAAAAGATCTGCATGCACAAATTAACCCTGTTGAGACCTTGTTTGTTGTAGATAGCATGACTGGTCAGGATGCAGCTAATACAGCTAAAGCATTCGATGACGCACTACCGCTGACAGGAATAATTTTAACCAAAACTGATGGTGATGCGAGAGGCGGTGCGGCTCTATCTATTAGAGAAATTACCGGTAAGCCAATTAAATACCTTGGTGTCGGTGAAAAAATTGCTGCTCTTGAACGTTTTCATCCTGATAGGATGGCTTCTCGAATTCTTGGAATGGGTGATGTTCTTTCTCTTGTGGAAGATGCTCAGCAGAATTTAGATGAGAAGAAAGCTGAAAAACTGGTTAAAAAACTAAAAAAAGGTAAGCGCTTTGATCTTATCGATTTTAAGGATCAGTTGGAACAGATGAACAAGATGGGTGGAATTAGCTCTTTGATGGATAAAATGCCAGGAATGGGGCAGGTTCCAGATGAGGTTAAAGGTCAGGTTAATGATAAGCAGACCATGCAGATGATCGCTATGATAAACTCAATGACCAAGAAAGAGAGAAAATTCCCAGATGTGATCAAAGGATCGCGAAAGAAAAGAATTGCTATGGGTTCTGGAACCCAGGTGCAGGATGTAAATCGCCTACTGAAGCAATTTACCCAGATGCAGAAGATGATGAAAAAATTCTCCAAAGGTGGAATGAAGAATCTTATGCGTGGTTTAGCAGGTAAAATGCCTGGTGGAATGCCTCCTGGAGGCATGGGTGGACCTGGCGGAATGATGGGTTTTTAACTTAGAAACTATTTAAGTTAAAGCTTGGTTTTGTATGAAAAAAAGAGAAACACACTAAAAAACGGAAGATTATTGCAATTAGGTCTTCACATTTGGTGAGAATCTAGTAGAATCCCCCGTCTATTTCGGTACGGACCGAGAGTTTCGGTGTGTCGACATTCGACAAATAAAGAGGTCAAAAAGACTATGGTCGTTATTCGTTTATCAAGAGGTGGCGCTAAAAAGCGACCTTTCTATCATGTAGTAGCTGCAGATGTACGTGCTCGTCGTGACGGACGTTACATTGAACGTCTAGGATTTTTTAATCCAGTTGCTAAGGGTCAAGAAGTTACTTTAAGGCTTGATCTTGAAAAAGTTCAAGGCTGGATCGATCTGGGGGCACAGCCAACAGATCGTGTTAAGCAGCTGATTAAGCAGGCTAAGAAAGCTGCAGTAGTGACTGAAGAAGTTGCTGCTTAAAACACCTTAATAGGGCTGAGAACGTGGAAAAATATATTATTTTAGGACGTATCTCAGCACTGTTTGGTGTGAAAGGGTGGGTCAAAGTTTTTTCCCATACTAGGCAAAGAGAAGATATCCTTAGTTATAAAAATTGGTATCTAAAACAGTCTGGTGAGTGGGTAAAGGCAGAGGTTCTCCATGGACAAAGACACAGTAAAACTGTAGTTGTCCAAATAGAAGGTTATGAAGACAGAGAAACTTCAGCTCAGTTAATTAATTGTGATATAGCAGTTAAACGAGATGAGTTGAATGGATTGAAGCCAGATGAATACTACTGGTTTGATCTTGAAGGTCTTGAGGTTAAATGTATTGATGGAACCTCGCTCGGTAAAATAGAAAGTTTATTTGAAACCGGTGCAAACGACGTAATGGTCGTTAAGGGTGACAAAGAAAGGCTTGTTCCGTTTATTCAGGGACAGGTTATTAAAAACATTGATCTTGAAGCTGGTGAGATGCAGGTTGATTGGGATCCAGAATTCTAATGACCTTTAGAGTAGATGTAGTCACTCTATTTCCGGAAATGGTTGAAACAGTAATCAAACACGGAGTGGTAAGACGAGCTGCTGAAAAAGGTATAGTAGAACTAGGATTATGGAACCCTAGAGAATATACGGAAGATCGTCACAAGACTGTAGATGATCGTCCTTATGGCGGTGGCCCCGGAATGGTTATGAAATATCAACCACTCCGTGATGCAGTAAAAAATGCAAAGGCCGCAGCCCCAAATGCTCATGTAGTATATCTTAGCCCTCAGGGTCGAAAACTCGATCAGCAAGGAGTTAAGGAATTATCTGCTAAAGAAGGCTTGATTTTGATAGCTGGCAGGTATGAAGGTATAGATGAGCGCTTCATCGAGACAGAAGTTGATGAAGAGTGGTCGATAGGCGACTACGTTATAAGTGGCGGTGAACTTGCTGCAATGGTGATGATTGATGCTGTTGTCAGAATGTTTCCTGGGACTCTTGGAGATGCAGAGTCAGCCCAGCAAGACTCGTTTATGGAAGGGTTGTTAGATCACCCGCACTATACGAGGCCTGAAGAGATAGAAGGGATTGAAGTTCCTGATGTTCTTCTCGGTGGTAACCATCAAAGAATTGATGAGTGGCGGCTGAAACAGGCATTGGGTAGAACATACACAAGAAGGCCAGATCTTATAGCGCGTGAAGAATTGGATAAAAAAAGCAAGCAGTTGTTGGAAGAGTATTTACAGGAAAACAACTGCCAATTGATACGGTAAACACACAGAGGTTTAAGAAAATGAGTAACATCATCCAGGAACTTGAAAAAGAACAGATGAACAAAGAGATCCCTGCATTTGCTGCTGGTGACACTGTTGTTGTTCAAGTTAAAGTTAAAGAAGGCGACCGTGAAAGACTACAGGCTTTTGAAGGTGTTGTTATCGCAATTAAAAATCGTGGGCTTAACTCTGCTTTCACTGTACGTAAAATCTCATACGGCGAAGGTGTTGAAAGAGTTTTTCAAACATACAGTCATATGATTGACAGCATTACTGTTAAGCGTCGTGGAGATGTTCGCCGCGCTAAACTTTACTACCTTCGTGACCTACGTGGTAGAGCAGCGAGAATCAAAGAGAAGGTATAAACCTCTTTTTGATCGTCCCCTTTGTTGGGAGCAAAGCCTAAATAGCTATAACTTATTAGCTTTATTTTGTTGATTGATTTTTATCAAGATGGCTTTCGGCGACAAGTATTGTAAAGACCAAGACCGATTGGATAACTCCAATCGTCCTTGGTTTTTTTTGTTATAAAAATATTTATATAGTTGGTTTTACCCTACCTTCGTCTAATATCGATGCACCTTGAATTTATGTATTCTGGTTTAAAGTAAAAAACCACAATAATTAAAAGGCATGGACATGCATCAAATATCCTCCCGAAAAAATATATCAGTTACAGCTGCTTCGTTTTTTTACTTCTGCAGTTTAGTTGTGGAGGCGGAGGTGAGCCTGATGTTGGTGGTCAGGGCGGTGGTGAACAAGGTGGGCAACAACAGTCAAGTCTAACTGTGCCACAAAATCTAACAGTTCAGGTTTTGGGAAGTGACTTAATCCAGCTTGACTGGGAAAATACGCGATAGCGTAGCTACGAATTTTTTGGTTGAGCGCAGTATCGATGGTTATAATTTCTCTCAGATAGCTATTGCCGCTTCTGATACAGAATCATATATTTCAGATGGACTTATTGCGTCTACTCAATATTATTTCCGATTTTAGATTTGACTTAGATATTGCTGGGAATTCAAGGGATATGGCTAGCCCTGCAATGGGTGCATTAGAACCGGAATAAAACTATTGCTCATGTCATTTAGTGGTGATTGAAAATTAAAATCATTACTTTTGGCACTGTTGCCAATTTAGATATACTAATAGCTTAGTCGTAACTAAAATAATAATTATTCTAAATAAGAATGGAGTGGGCATGGGACAAGGTGTTCTGAAATCTATATTCAGGAGTAGGAATACTCTGACTTTTTTATATTTATCTCTTGGTGCATATTTTATAGGACTTGTGTTGCAGCTGCTGCATTCAGGTGGGGATATAGGTTTTTTATTGGTTTTTTCAAATTGGAGCAAAAACTGGTTAGAACTAACCTTTGCCGGAATAACTATGGGCTTTTTAATTTTTATTCTGGCATCTGGTATGACATTGATTTTTGGTCTTATTGGGGTGGTTAATCTTGCTCATGGAGCATTTATTGCTTTTGGATCATTCATATGTTGGCACTTTATTCTCAAGATAAACAAATTAACAGAAGTGATCGAAACTGTTTACTGGACCCCTATGCCTGGAGTGATTCCTCCTGTGGAGAAAACTGTTGTAGCAACAAAAGGGATGTTTTATGGGGCTAGTTGGTTAACTTCTGTTGCTTTATTGGTTGCAGGTGTTGCTTTTGCGGCTGCAGTGCTTGCATTTGCAGGTTGGTTTTACGAAAAGTTTATAGTCAGTAAGGTATATGGCGATCAGCCAGCGCAGATACTAATTACCCTCGGTGTTGCAGTGGTGATGATTGAGATATTGATGGTGTTCTATGGGGGAAGTACACCACGAATTTGGAAACCTTGGTTTTTACGTGGACAACTAACCCTTTTTGAATCATGGGATAGTGGTGTTGGGGTTCTATATTCAAGGTTGCTAGCTGGAGGTGTCGGTTTATTTATCTTTATATCCACCCATTTTTTACTAACAAAAACTCGTTTTGGCTTATTAGTTAGAGCAGGAGTTGAGAATAAAGAGATGGTTGAAGCGTTTGGTTATAAGGTTAAAACCATATTTATTCTTGTTTTTGTTATGGCAAATATATATGCGGCTATTGGCGGTAGCTTGTACTCATTGAATAATGGTTCAGTATCACTTGCAGTATCAGATGATCTTCTTCTTGTTGTTATGGTTGCAGTTATTATTGGTGGTCTTGGTTCAATTAAAGGGTGTTTAATAGGATCAATATTGTTGATGCTTGCGCAAAACTATATGAACGGAATCTATCCCCCTTTGGCGGGGGGGATGTCTGCTGTTTTGGTGATGATTGTGATATTGCTTTGGCGTCCAGAAGGTCTTAATTCAGTAGGGGAGAACCATAATGATTAGATTTCTTTCTGGAGAGAAAATTGGTAGTAGGCCTTTAGCTGTTTTTCTTGGTCTGATCTTTTTGGTGTTGCTAGGAGCTCCATTTATTTTTGAAATAATTGGTATAAATCATAGTGAACGTGCAATGAAAGCTGCAGTACAAATTATGGTGTTCATCATTCTTGGTGCAAGTTATGACTTATTGATCGGATATACAGCTGTAATTTCCCTTTGTCATAGCGTGTTTTTTGCTATTGGGGCATATGCATTAGCAATAATTATGCGGGGAGCAGATCCAGGGTGGGGGAATGTGTTCTTAGCATTGATTTCTGCAGGACTAATATCCGCAATCCTTGCTGGAGTATTGGCATTAGTTGGTATACGCATCAAAAACATCTACTTTACCTTGGTTACATTTGCTTTTGCCTTTGGGGCTCAATCTTTCGTAGTAAAACTATCTGATGTAACTGGTGGCTTGGATGGTTTGACATTTGATACAGGAATGCCGGAATTACTTAATGCGAAGATGCAAATCATGGGGGGAAGTGAATATCGAATATATGCTTACTACCTAATCTTTTTTATATCACTGACTTTATTGCTATTTACGTTAAGAATTGTTAGTTCTCCATTTGGTAAAGTGTTGCTGGCTATTAGGGAGAATGAGTTTCGCTGTAAAGCTATAGGCTATCGTGTAAATAGATATAAGGCTATTGCAATTATTCTTGCCGCTATGATTGCAGCTGTTGCAGGCGTTATCTATGCCAGCTGGATTAAGATTGCCGTTCCCAACTCATTTCTAGATATAGAGATAATGCTGATGATTCTCATCGTTGTAATGGTTGGAGGAAAAAGCTCTATTTATGGATCTGTAATCGGTGTTGTGGTGATAGTTCTGATGGAGAACTATCTAAGCTCTTATCTTGATGTGTTATTTCAGTCAGATTTTCCTGAGAAAATGCAGATGGTTTTAACTGACCCATTTTTTATTCTCGAAGAGTATACAGAGATTGTTCCTATTAGATTGTTTTTTACCAAAAATCGCTGGGCACTATATATAGGATTATTTTATATATTCAGTGTGTATTACTTCCGTTTTGGAATCGTTGGTAAATTACGTGATCTTGATAAATTTGGTGTAAGCAGCATAAATCCAAATAAGATAAAACAGACTATAAAAAGGTGGTTTTACTCATTAGTGAATAAAAGTTTTGTTTTGATGAAAGTACTTATAATGCTGTCTGCAATAGGACAGATGTTTACAGGACTTTGGAATTTAAATGGTAATAATGGGGAATACCTTGTTTTCAGTTCGGTATTCACTTATTTAATAGGTTTATATGCAGTTAACCTTAGTGCAAGGAGTGCTGTATATGAAAATTAAGATATTGATATCAAAAATTCGTATAATCCTTGTTTTCTTATTGCTAATTAGTATGACCTTTGTGCCTAAATCATGGGTATACCCAGCCCTTCCAGCAATTGGAGTATCTGCAAATGATATCACTGTTTCTGGGCTCTCATCCGGTGGTTTTATGGCTGGACAATTTCATGTTGCTTTTTCCAGCCAAGTTTCTGGGGTTGGAATATTCTCTGCGGGTCCATATCTTTGCGCGCGCGGTAATTTAGGTTCTGCTGTTAGTAAATGTTCCTCTTCCGCTAATAGCTTAACTGATAGTTATATTGAAGAACTAGTGCAGGAAACTAGCAAGCTTGCAGTTAAAGGTAAGATAGATAATATTTCTAATCTGCAAAGCGATAAGGTTTTTATTTATCATGGTGATAAAGATCCAACCGTAAAGGTAGAAGCGGCTAATAAAATTCAGTTGTGGTATCAACTGGCAGGAGTTCAAAAAGAAAATATCTATTTGAAAATAATCAAAGGTGCCGGCCATGCATTTCCAACTAATGGGTTTGGGAATAAATGTGAGGTTGATACTGAGCCACCATGGGTTAGTAATTGTAAATATGATGGAGCGCAGGCAATGATGTCTCATCTATTTGAGAATATTGAACCTGCAGTAGATAGCGTTAAAGGTGAAATAATAGAATTTGATCAAACGGAGTTCTTTGGTGATGAGCTAAATGGTATGGCTAGCAGTGGGTTTGTATATATACCTAAACAATGCAAAAAAGAGCAATGCAAAGTTCATGTTTTCTTTCATGGGTGTCAGCAAGGCTATAGTATCGTGCCTAAAGATAGGAAAAATGATAATCCAAAATATGATAGCCCACCTTATCAAAAGATAGGAAAAACTCTTGTAGAGAATCTTGGTTTTAATCAAATTGCAGGTGCAAATAATATCGTAGTGTTATATCCCCAGCTAAAGAAAAGCACGAAATCGTTTAACCCTCGCTCCTGCTATGATTTTTGGGGATATGCCAAAAAAGGAGGGCTAAATTATGCAACAAAAGATGGAGCGCAACTAGGTGCGGTAATGCGCATGGTACAAAGATTATCCGGTGAAAAATAGGTAAGTGTTTGAAAAGTAGGCGTGTGCTATTGCAGTGTTAATTTTATTAGTATGTAGTGAATTACATATATAAGTATTGACATAACTAGTCGGGGTGACTAGTATATCGTCATATTAGTCATTGCTTATCTATCAAAGGGTTTACTATATGTCTTTAACGTTCATACGTAAAATCTCAGCAATTGCTGTCTTAGCTTTTGTATTTTCAACTTCAGTTTTCGCTACCGACCATTATGTTTCTGCACGTTCAGTAGAGATGCTAAATAGTAGTTTGGTTTCAGTAACTCCTGCAGTAAATACGCCTTCAAATGTAGAATATTATCTTGATGATGATAGTTCACTTGGTTATTTCGGGCCAATTGGTTCTTATGGTCCACTTGGAGTACTTGGTCCAATTGGTGACAATTCTTGGAATGCTTCAAACTGGATTAGCGCTGTTGGCGATTGGTCTGATGATATGTCTGAGCATGATGCTCCTCTTAGCGAAGCTGGTCCTCTTGGCCCAAATGGTCCACTGGGGAATCAAGGGTATAACTATGAATTACCTGCTATCAATGACTTTAGCAAGCA
This sequence comes from Gammaproteobacteria bacterium, assembly GCA_033852155.1. GTDB lineage: Bacteria > Pseudomonadota > Gammaproteobacteria > QZLD01 > QZLD01 > QZLE01. The sequence goes on from JAWSVA010000006.1 coordinate 132,386, forward strand.
GTTACAAGCTGGCGGCATTTGGGCTTCATTAGGTCCTGTGGGTCCATTAGGCGCTTTAGGTCCACTAGGTCCTTTGGGTCCGATTGGTGCGCATGGTTACGCTACAGATAGTGATGGCAGCTATGTTGATGACGGTGTTGTGATGAGAACTGTGAGTGTTCCATATTTAGGTGGTGTGCGTACTTACGGTTTAGTTGAAAACTATGATGAAGATTATGCAAAAAATAAGACTGATAATGATACATCATTCATGGTAGAAGGTTATATCAGCCACTCGTACTCTGAACTAGACACATACACAATTAACTCTGATACAGCTCAATATGTAACGATACTTCTTCTTCCTGAATACACACTTGATGATTTTGATATGGTTATTAAAGATGCTGAAGGTAATGTGGTGGCGTCTTCAAACTCAGGTGACTTTGTTGATTGGATACAGATCCCTGTGGCAGCAAATTCAACTCTAACTGTAGAAGTGGAGCTATATTCAACAGCCCATTATTGGACTAAAGATTACCGTTTATTTGTAACTGGATCTACCCAGTATATCAATACAACTGATATTGCTGGTGACCACCAAATCCAATTTTAATTATTTCTACCTCCAAGCCTTACCCTCTTAAAGTGGTAAGGCTAACTTCAAGCCCTTAATTTATTTGAGGGCTTTTTTGTATGAATATATCGAAGAATAATTAGATTGGGGTATATAGAATTCATGCATTGTTGTGAATAATTGATTGTTGAATAAAGATTTTAAGTGATTCGAGTTGGAATCAATATTAAATTAATTTTAAAAAATGGCCAATAAATAAATCTAGTGGGTATAATTTAAATTTCCTGATATCCTGTCAGGCTATGTATTGGTGGAAACTTTGTGGCAGATTAATTTATGAAAGTTCTAGATAAATTTTTTGAAAATAATAAAGAATGGGCAGATGAGATTAAGAAATCTGACCCACAGTTTTTCGAAACGCTATCAACTCAGCAGAGTCCTGAATATCTTTGGATAGGTTGCTCTGATAGCAGGGTTCCTGCAAATGAGATTGTTGGAATGTTACCTGGTGAGATATTTGTTCATCGTAATATTGCGAATCTTGTTTTACATACCGATATTAATTGTCTCTCTGTAATTCAATACGCTGTTGAAGTTTTAAAAGTGAAACACATAATAATCTGTGGACACTACGGTTGTGGAGGGATAAATGCAGCCTTAGATGATAATGAATATGGGTTGCTTGATAATTGGTTGCGCAATATTAAAGATATTTACCTTTCGCATAAACAAGAAGTTGATTCATTGCCATCAGAGAAAGAAAGGCTGGAGCGGATGTGTGAATTAAATGTTGTAGAGCAGGTAAAAAGTATTTGCAGTACTACCATAGTTAAAAATGCATGGAAATCCGGTCAAGAATTAGCAGTACATGGTTGGATATATAGTATCAGGGATGGAATACTTCAAGACCTTAATATGTGTGTAACAGGTCTAGGTGAGTTAACTGAATTGCTTCCAAATAGTTAACGCAGAAACAAAAGTTAATTTAAATTATTGAGTTATAAGCTCAACACCATTCTTTATGCGGTGGTTACTCATTATTGTTATACCATCAATTATATTTTCAATATCCTTATTAGGATAAACCCCAGTATCAACAATATAAGTAAAAGATGTATTATCGCAACCAATGTGTTCGTTATCGCGGATTAATTAAGGATTGTGTTGATGATGCTAGCCGTTACATTTTTTATAATAGCTGTAGCTGTTATTTGTTTTATATTTCTTTTAAAAGCTAATAAGTCGAATAGATATGACGGCATGCCTTATCAGAAAGTTGGCAGTCTTTTTACCATTGCAGAAAGGTCTTTTTTAGGGGTGTTGATAAAATCAGTTGGTGGAGATCTAAATGTTTTCGGAAAAGTTAGAGTTGTGGATGTTATAACTACAGTTAAAGGGATAAGTGCACCTGATCGCCAGCGTGCTTTCAATAAAATATCTGCAAAACATTTTGATTTTGTGTTGTGCGATAAAAATAATTTAACTGTGCTATGTGTAATTGAATTAAATGATAGTTCTCATGAGACACCAGATAGAAAGAAAAGAGATAAGTTTTTAAGGCGTATATGTAGTGCTGCAAACTTACCACTTCTTCAGGTAGATGCTAAACGTGCATATTCAATAAAAAGTATTCGATCCATCTTTGCCGAGTTTTTACCGGAAAATACACAAAATAAAACCCCAGCTGAAGTTAAAGATTTGCTTGGCGTAGAGAAGGAGCAAATAAAAGTGTGCCCAGAGTGCTTGTCCAGTATGGTGATTAAAAAGGCACGTAATGGAAATAAAAGGGGGAAGAGTTTTTGGGGGTGTGATGGATTTCCGAAATGTAGGCACATCGAAGAATTAAATTTATAGCTTTAATGTTAGTCAATGACGCCAGATCTTTAGCTCATCTTTAAATTCCATAAAATATAAAAGTCACGGGATATCACCATGGCTTGGTTGATATCTATTTACATACTTAGTGAAAACCTATTGGGTGTTGGTGGCAGTGGTAGTGGTAAACAATGGTGATTGTTTATATTGCTGTAATGCTAGTATTTTATTATGAATATGTGAGTGACAAAATAATTGTAGCGGTGTTAACAGTTGGTCAACAAAAAATAAGTTAATTGTTGTTGTTAAGCTATATTCCTTGCAAAGGGCATTTGCTTTAATATTAAACAATATTTCAGTTTTGGTTTGGTATTACTATGACAACAATTAGAGTCAATGATTTTAAGTGCAGATATGAAATATCTGGCAACCTAGAAGCAAAAGAGACCGTTGTATTTGTGAATGGAATAGCTAATCCCTTCGAGTCTTGGGATCAAGTTAAAATATATATGGATCAAGGGTTCAAAGTTTTAAATTATGACCTTAGAGGGCAATGGTTTTCAGAAGTTACTGAAGGTGTTGGATACTCCTTTAGGACGATGGCAGAAGATCTATATCTATTAATGGAAGAATTAGATATTCCAAATGCACATATTGTAGGCACTAGTTTAGGTGGTGAAATAGCATTATGGTTTCAACTGCTTCATCCTCAAAAAGTAAAAAGCTTATCTGTTATAGCGTCAGCACCAGAAACTTCGGAGTTGCTTAAAAGGCAAGTGTGGAGGTGGAAAAGTCAGGCTCAGGATGCTGTAAACCTAATGAATGAATCCAAAGATCCAGAAACAACAATGAAGAAAGTTGGCTGCAAATTTTATCAGGGATTTTTGCCGGATATTTATGGTAATAAATATATGGAAGATCATATAGATTTGATTGATAGTCGAGGAAAATTTTTTAGTGAGATATGCAACCTTCCTTTTTTTAAGGGGCACATTAAACTTTGTGATATGGTTTTGCGCTTGCGTTCAGATGAAAAGCTTACGCCGCACCTAAATAAAATCAGTTGCCCCGTATTAATCGTTGCAGGTGGGGCGGATATAATAAAGCCAATAAAATATTCTAAAATGATGCATGATAAAATTCCTGGGGCTGAATTAATAATTATGCAGGATGCTGGGCATGCAGTTATTTATGAGAAACCTGATGAGCTTGGGTTTTCACTGCTGCAATTTTTATCTAAGCACTCAGAAGGGGTTGCTATGATCAACTCAGATTCATATAGCTTCACTGAAAATATGCTACTCAATTAGGTGTGAAGTAATTAAGTGTATGCACTCTATGAGTTAGAAAAACGAAATCACTTAAAATTCCAAAGTAATTAACGCCAGTATTTCAGCTGCTTAGTGGAGGAGCTTGAAAAAAATCATAAAAAGACCAGAATAACGTTTGACGTAATGGGTGTAGG